>NZ_JASGFS010000021.1:0-99414 GCF_047605465.1 Bradyrhizobium sp.
CATGGCGATCGAGCGCGTTGTAGCAGGTGTTGACGACGCCACCGGTGAACCAGCGGCCGTAGACGCCCTGCGCGGCATCGAACACTTTTTTCGGCGGCTCGATCCAGTCGATCTCCCTGGCCGCCTCGGCCCAAAAGCCCTCGGGATCGGCAAGCGAGCGCGCGTGGATCTCGTGATAGCTGCTCTTTCCCTGGACATTTCCCTGGACGTTCATGGCCGCGCTCCATTCCCTCTCGTCGCCTGTTCCTCGACCTGAGGGCGGAACAGGCGTTCCGCCATGACAGGGATCAAGTGCCGGCGTTGTTTGAGACTATTTTCCCGGGAACGGGCCGCGGTTCAAGCTGAAAAGGATGCGCCTTTTGGAGAAAGGCACGCCGCAGCCACCGTGCCGCTGGTGCGCATGGAGCGCTGGCCGCCCCGCAGGCGGAAGGAAGCACGCGGATACCCCGCGCCGCTCAGCTCGCCATTGCGTTCAGCCGCTGCAGCCGATCCTGCATGACTTTCCGCAGATCGTAGCCGGGCCGGCCGAAACTGGCATTGCGGGTGGCGAGGAAATCGCGCTGGGTCTTGCGCAGATCGCTGGCCGAGCGCTTGTTCGCGGATTTGAGCACGCGTTCGTAGGTCTCGGCGATCTGGCGGTCGAGCACGCCCAGCTGCGGATCGGCGCAGATCACCTTCTCCACCTCGCGCGTCGCGGTCGCGCAATCGAACGACGGACCGTTGCCGGAGACCGCATTCAGCGGAGGCAACGGCTCCCCGCCGAACTTCGCGATCTCCGCGAGCATGGTGCGGCGGCCCGCGGCGGCATTGTCGTTGCCGGGGTCGAGCCGCAGCGCGGTCTCGTAGTCGGTCAGCGCCTTCCTGCGCTCGCCCATCTTCTTGTAGAGCACGGCGCGGTTGTTGTAGGCCTGCGCGAAATTCGGATCGAGCTTCAGCGCGGCGTCGTAGTCGCTCAGCGCGGCTCCGAGTTCGCCCTTGAGCTGGTGGGAATCGCCGCGGTTGGTCAGGAAGTTCGGCCGCGGCGCCAGCCGCAGCGCCTGGTCATAATCCGCAATCGCCCTGTCGTACTCGCCCATCGCAGACAGCGAGAGGCCGCGATTGTCGTAATATTCCGGCACTTTCGGGTCGCGCCTGATCGCCTCGCTGTCGTCGGCGACCGATTTGTCGAGCTGGCCGAGCTTCTTGTAGGCCGCGCCGCGATTGGTGTAGGTGCGCGGCCGGTCCGGATCGAGCCGCAGCGCCTCGTCGAAGTCCCGGATCGCCTTTTCATTGTCGCCGCCGAGATAGAAGGTCACGCCGCGATCGGACCAGGCCTGGGCGTCATCGGGCTTCAGCTTGATCGCCTGGTCGTAATCGGCGATCGCGCGGTCGAGCCGACGCTGATTGGTGTAGACGACGCCACGCAGCGCGAAGGCCTCGGCATCCTGCGGATCGAGCTCGATGGCCTTGCTCAGATCCGCAGCGGCACGGTTGAGATCGCCGCCGGCTTCGCGCAGGAGGTCGCCGCGCAGGCGATAGGCCTTCGCATATCTGCCGTCCAGCGCGATGGCACGGTCGATGTCGCGGAGCGCCTGCGACAGGCCGCCGGATGTTCGCGCATTGGCATCGGCGCGCGCCACGAGGGCCGCGGCGCGGTTGGAATTGGGATTGGCCGGCTGGTCGATGATGGTGTTGCACGCCGAGATCAGCTCGGCCGGATCGGCTTTGCTGCCGAGCACGCAGTCGACGGCGGCGGAGGCCGGCATGGCGAGGACAAGGCTGATCGTCGCGCCGAAGACCGAACTCCGCAGCGCGATCCGGACAAGCGACAGAATATGCGCGGAAGCTTGGGAGCCGCACATGGCGAAGGACTCCGTGACGTCAGGTTCTCACCATTGTCGCGGCGGCCCGGAAACGGGTTCAATCGCGGCCGGGCTTGTCCCGGGCATCCACGCTCCTACAATCCGGCGGCGAGCAAGAACAGGAATGACCGGGCTGTCGGAAAGACACGCGCTTTCGCCGGTCATCACGAGGAAACGAATATGGCCGATCTTCCCGATATCCCCCTCCCCGCCGGCATCCGCTCGCGTTACGTCGACGGCATCAACGGCCTGCGCATGCACGTGCTGGAGGCCGGGTTCGAAACCCGGGGCCGGCGCTGCATCCTACTGCTGCACGGCTTCCCCGAGCTCGCCTTCTCCTGGCGCAAGGTGATGCCGGCACTCGCCGCCGCCGGCTATCACGTGATCGCGCCGGACCAGCGCGGCTATGGCCGGACCACGGGCTGGAGCGCCGACTACGACGGAGATCTCGCGCCGTTCCGGCTGTTCAACCTGGTCCGCGACGCGCTCGGGCTGGTGTCGGCGTTCGGTTACAAGCAGGTCGATCTGGTCGGGCACGATTTCGGCAGCCCGGTCGCGGCGTGGTGCGCATTGATACGGCCCGACGTGTTCCGCACCGTGGTGATGATGAGCGCGCCGTTCGGCGGGCCGCCGCCGCTGCCGTTCGACACCGCCGACACAGCGCCGAAGTCCCCCCGCGAGGACCCCGTGCATCGCGAACTCGCGGCGCTCGCCCGCCCGCGCAAGCATTATCAATGGTATTACTCGACACGTCCCGCGAATGCCGACATGCAGCACGCGCCGCAGGGCGTGCATGATTTCCTGCGCGCCTACTACCATCACAAGAGCGCGGACTGGACGGACAACAAGCCCTATCCGCTCAAATCATGGTCAGCGGGCGAGTTGGCGAAGCTGCCGACCTACTACGTAATGGATGCCGGCGAGACGATGGCCGAGACGGTTGCCATGGAAATGCCCTCATCCGCCGTCATCGCCGCCAATCGCTGGCTGCCGGACAGCGAGCTTGCGTATTACAGCGCCGAATACGGCCGCACCGGATTCCAGGGCGGACTGCAATGGTATCGCTGCGGCACCTCGGGTGCTTTCGACAATGAGTTGCAACTGTTCGCCGGCCGCACCATCGACGTGCCCTCTTGCTTCTTGGCCGGCAAGCAGGACTGGGGCACCTACCAGCGACCGGGCGTCGTCGAGGCGATGCGGACGACCGCATGCACCAAGATGCTCGGCTGCCATCTGATCGATGGCGCCGGACATTGGGTGCAGCAGGAGCAGCCGGCCGAAGTGAGCCGGTTGCTGCTCGATTTTCTCACCAAGGCCCACACCGGCTGAATTGACCCGGGAACCCTGGCCTCCTATATAGTTTAGAATAATTCTAAACTAATGAGTCGGGGCCGCCGTGAAGAGTTTTGCCGATCTGACCGAGCGCGAGGTGCTTGCGGTCGCGATCTCCTCCGAGGAGGAGGACAGCCGCATCTACATGGCCTTCGCCGAGGATCTCAGGGGCCGCTACCCGGACACCGCCAAGATCTTCGAGGAGATGGCCGAGGAGGAGCGCGGCCACCGCCACCGGCTGCTCGAGCTCTACGAGGAGCGTTTCGGCCCGCATCTGCCGCCGATCCGCCGCGAGGACGTCAAGGGCTTCCTCCGGCGGCGTCCGATCTGGCTGACCAAGAACCTGCCGCTCGACACGATCCGGAAAGAGGTCGAGACCATGGAGCTCGAGGCCGAGCGGTTCTACGCCCGGGCTGCCGAGCAGGCCGAGGATGTCGGCGTGCGCCGGCTGCTCGGTGATCTCGCCGAGGAAGAGAAGCACCACGAGAACCGCGCGGTCGCGCTCACCGACGAGATCCTGAAACCGGACGTGCGCGCCGAAGAGGACCGCACGCGGCGGCGCATGTTCGTGCTGCAATATGTGCAGCCGGGCCTCGCCGGCCTGATGGATGGATCGGTCTCGACGCTGGCGCCGCTGTTCGCGGCCGCCTTCGCCACCCACCAGAACTGGCAGACCTTCCTAGTCGGCCTGGCCGCCTCGATCGGAGCGGGCATCAGCATGGGCTTTGCGGAAGCGCTGTCCGACGACGGCTCACTGAGCGGGCGCGGTTCGCCATGGCTGCGCGGTCTCACCTGTGGGGCGATGACGACGCTGGGCGGCCTCGGTCACACCGCGCCCTATCTCGTGCCCGACACCTGGGCCAACGCGTTCTGGATCGCGACCGCGATCGCTGGAATCGTCGTGTTCTTCGAATTGTGGGCGATCGCCTTCATCCGTTCGCGCTACATGGACACACCCTTTCTCCAGGCCGTATTCCAGATCGTGCTCGGCGGCGCCATCGTGCTTGCGGTGGGCATATTGATCGGAGCGGCGTAGCGACAAGGAGCTTCGTTCGGCCCGCGCCCATCAACGACGCGCCGGCATGGCAACCGCGATCAAACGGCGGTTGCGGCCTTGGCGCAAACTGCGCATCATCCGCGGGCAAAGGAAGCAGGAGATGCGTGTGGCCAAATCGGAATGGAGTTTCAAGAGCGCGGTCGAACTGTCCGCCGCGTTGACCGCAAGGAAAGTGTCCGCGGTCGAGCTCACGCGGGATGCGATCGATCGCATCGAGCGGCACGACGCCAAGATCAACGCAATCTGCGTCAGGGACTTCGACCGTGCGCTCGGCGCGGCGCGCGAGGCGGACGCCGCATTGGCGCGTGGCGAGCGCAAGCCGCTGCTCGGCCTGCCGATGACGGTGAAGGAATCCTACAACGTCGCCGGCCTGCCGACCACCTGGGGCATTCCCGCGCAGAAAGACTTCGTTGCCAAGGAAGACTCACTGCCGGTCACACGGGTCAAGGACGCCGGCACCGTCGTGCTCGGCAAGACCAACGTGCCGCTCGCGCTCGCCGACTGGCAGAGCTACAACGACGTCTACGGCACCACCAACAACCCCTACGATCTCGGCCGCACGCCGGGCGGCTCGTCCGGCGGCTCTTCTGCGGCGCTTGCCGCGGGCTATGGGCCGCTGTCGATCGGCTCGGACATCGGCGGCTCACTGCGCGTGCCGGCCTTCCATTGCGGAATCTATGCTCACAAGCCGACCTTCAACCTCCTCGCCATGCGCGGGCACGTGGCACCGCCGGCACCGCCTCTGCCGTTCGAGCGCGACCTTTCGGTGATCGGACCGATGGCGCGCAGCGCGGCCGATCTCTCGCTGCTGCTCGACGTCATGGCCGGCCCCGATCCGATCGAGGCAGGCATCGCCTACAAGCTCGAACTTCCCGCGGCGCGCCATAGCGCGTTCAGGGATTTCCGCGTGCTGGTGATCGACACCGATCCGCTGTTGCCGACCGATACGGCCGTGCGCGGAACCATCAACACACTCGCCGACAACCTCGCCAAGGCCGGCGTCAGGATCGAACGGAGCAGTCCGCTGCTGCCGGATTTCGCGGCCTCATCGCGGCTCTACATGCGGATGCTGATATCGTTTCTCGCCGCGAGCTTTGCGCCCGATGTCTATGCCGGGGCCAAGGCGGCCGCGGCTGCGCTGCCCGAGAGCGACAACAGCCTTGCTGCGGAGAGACTGCGTGGCGTCGCACTGAGCCATCGCGATTGGGTGGCGGCGAACGCCGGGCGCACGCGGCTGCGGGCGCAATGGCGCGAGCTGTTCAAGACTTACGACGCGGTGATCTGCCCGATCATGCCGACGCCGGCCTATCCGCACGACCATTCCGAAGACCAGGAAAAGCGCCGCATCAAGATCGACGGCAAGGAGTACGCCTATCCGGACCAACTCGCCTGGCCCGGCATCGCCACGCTGCCCGGCCTGCCCTCCACCGCGATCCCGACCGGCTTCGCGCCGGACGGACTTCCGATCGGCGTCCAGATCGTCGGCCCGTGGCTGGAGGACCGCACACCGCTCAAGCTTGCCGAGTTGATCGAGCGCGAATTCGGCGGATTCGTGCCGCCGAAAATGTTCGACGATTGAAGCCTCATCCTGGGGAGCGCGCAAAGCGCGCGTCTCGAAGGATGAGAGATCATGGCCTTCATGGTTCTCCAGGCGATCCGAAGCATCGTCCCGGAGGCGCTTCCGCGCCTCCTCACCATGAGGGACAACATGGGAGAGGACACACCATGGGCCAGGACCTGGAACAGCTCACCGCACTCAACCGCGACTATGTCGCCTCGGTGCAGAATTGCGACGTCAGGCGTTTCGACGAGATCCTGGCGGGAGAGTTCTACTGCTCCAATCCCGCCAAGACCCTGGTCGACCGTGCCGCTTTCCTGGAGCAGACGGCGCGGCCGATCGCGATCCGCAATCTGCAGGCGCACGACGTACGCATCCGGATCATGGGCGACTTCGCGATCATCCACGCCGCCACCAGCTACACCACCGCCGACGGCCAGCAGGCGACCGGCCGCTACACCGATTGCTGGGCGAAGACGGACGGCAAGTGGCTGGCGCTGTCGGCGCACGTGTCGCGGTGAAACGATCCCGGTAGCGTGGATGAGGCGAAGCTGAATCCGGGGACGGTCCCGAGAACCGCGTCCACGATTGCGCTGCGCTCCATCCGGGCTACGGACTGCGTCCACGCTCGCCGCTGTCGTGCCCCGCGAAGGCGGGCATCCAATACGCAGCAGCCCCTCTATTCGGCGAGAACCGTCTTGGAAACCCGGATCGCCCGGTCAAGCCGGGCGATGACACTTGTTTTGGAGTGAGCCCGGCAAACGCCGATCGATCAGCTGTCGAACACGATCACGCTGCGCAGCGTCTTGCCGGCCTTCATGTTGGCGAAGCCTTCGTTGATCTCCGACAGCTTCAGCTTGGCCGAGATCCAATCCTCCAGATGCAGCCGGCCGCGCAGGTAGAAATCGACAAGGCGCGGCATGTCGACACGGAAATGGTTGGAGCCCATCGAGGAGCCCTGGATCTTGCGCTCGCGCAGGAAGTCGAAGCCGTGCAGCTCGATCTTCTGGCCGAACGGGATCATGCCGACGATGGTGGCGGTGCCGCCCGAGGCGAGCATGCCGAACGCCTGCTCCGCCGTCTCCTTGCGGCCGAGCACCTCGAACGAATGATGCACCCCGCCATTGGTGAGGTCGCGCACCTGCTTCACGACGTCGCCGTCGGCGGGATTGATGATGTCTGTCGCGCCCAGCTTGGTCGCGAGCTGGAGCTTTGCCGGATTGGTGTCGATGGCAATGACGCGCCCGGCGCCTGCGATCTGCGCACCGTTGATCGCGGCCATGCCGACGCCGCCGCAGCCGATCACGGCCACAGTCTCGCCCGCCGTCACCTTGGCGGTGTTCACGACGGCGCCATAGCCGGTGATGACGCCGCAGCCGATCAACGCGGCGAGATCGAGCGGCATCTCCTTGCGGATCTTCACGATCGCATTCTCGTGCACCAGCATCTGCTCGGCGAAGGACGAGAGATTGAGGAACTGGTGCAGCTTTTCGGGCTTCGACCATTGCATCCGGTTCGAGGCGCCGGGCAGCATCTTCACCGTCGTGTCGGTGCAGAGTACGGTGCGGCCCGTGGTGCAGTTGTCGCAGGTGCCGCAGAACACGGAGAGACAGGTGACGACATGATCGCCCGGCTTCACATACGTGACGTCGGAGCCGACCTGCTCGACCACGCCGGCGGATTCGTGTCCGAGCACGGCGGGCAGCGGATGCGGATAAAGACCTTCCATGAAGTGCAGGTCGGAGTGGCAGAGGCCGGCTACCGAGGTTCGGATCAGGACTTCGCGCGGCCCCGGCTTCGGCAGGCTGACATCCTCGATCACCAGGGGTTTGTTGACTTCATGGAGGACGGCGGCCTTCATCGGTGTTTCCTCTTTGTTGTTGTTTCGTTGGCGCGGTTCGTCGTCGCTCCCGCGGGGAGAGCCGGCAGAGCCTACGCCGCCAGAACCAGTTCGCCAACCTCGCTCATGCCGGCCGCGCGATCGCCGAGCAGCAGCGCCGCGATTTTCTGCTGTGCGGGATTTTCTGTCAGCCGGAATGGATCATGCGGCGACACGCGATGATCGATCACCAGCCGTGACAGCAACAGCCGGCGCGCATCGCCGCGCATCGCGTGAATGCGATGCGCCTCCCAGGCCAGCGCGACCGCGCTCGCCACGTGATAGAGCAGGCTCGTGGCACGGCGCGCATCGGCCTCGTTGTCTGCCTTGCCCGCGACCTCGCGCGCGAAACCGACGGCGCGATCGACGAGACCACGCAGATGATCGCGCCAGGCCTGCGGCACCGAGGCGCTGTCGCCGAGCCGCGCATGCAGATCGGCCGCCAGCGCGGATTCGGCGCCGTGGCGGCCGACCGCCCGCTTGAGCGCATCGATCGCGACGATGTTGCCGGTGCCTTCCCAGATCGAGCCGAGGTGTGCGTCACGCAACAGGCGCGCGGTGGCGAATTCCTCGATATAGCCGATGCCGCCGCGCATCTCGAGCGCGTCGCCGCAGACCTTCCGGGCATCGCGCGTCGCACGGAATTTCAAGGTCGGCGTCAGGATGCGCAGCAGCGCCGCGGCATCCTGGCTGCCGGCTTCGGCGCGATCGAGCGCGTCCGCGGTGAGGAAACTCATCGACAGCGCCTGTTCGACCGGCAGCATGATCTTCAGCATCTGGCGCCGGCCGAGCGGCAGGTCGATGATGCGATTGCCGAACACGACACGGTTCTTCGCCACCGTCATCGCGTCATGATAGGCCCGGCGCATCAGGGCGGTGGATTTGACGCCGTTCGAGAGCCGCGACGAGTTCACCATCTCGGCCATCTGCACGAAGCCGCGGTCGAGCTTGCCTACGGCATAGGCGATCGCGCCTTCGAGCTTGATCTCCCCGGACGCCATCGAACGCGTGCCGAGCTTGTCCTTCAGCCGCACGATCCGGTAGTGGTTCTGCGAGCCGTCGTCGAGGAAGCGCGGCATCAGGAACAGACCGACGCCGCGTGTGCCGGGACCGGCACCTTCGGGGCGCGCCAGCAGCATCACGACCTTCGCGTCCGCATTCGAGCAGAACCATTTCTCGCCGTATAGGCGCCAATGATCGCCCACCTGCACCGCGCGCGTGGTGAGCGTGCCGACGTCGGAGCCGCCTTCCTTTTCGGTCATGAACTGGCCGCCTTGCGTCAGCCTGCTCATGTCGGTCTGCGTCAGCCCGTCGAGATACTTCGCCTTCAGCGCCTCGCTGCCGAAATTCGCCAGCAGCTTGCCGCAGCCGTCGGTGACGTTGATCGGGCAGCCCATGCCGAATTCGGTCTGGTTGAACAGGAAGGTGAAGGCGTGCTTTGCGACGACCGGATATTTGTCCGGCCAACCCATGATGCCCTTGCGCAGCGAAAGCGCGTGGATGCCGAACTCGCCGAACGCGGCCTTCTCCAGCTCCCGATAGGCCGGGTGGTATTCGATCCACTGCATGTCACGGCCGAACTTGTCGCGCTGGTGCAGCACGGGCGTGTGCCGGTCGGCGAGCCGCGCGCATTCGTCGAGATATCCGCCGGCAAGTCCGCCCAATCGTTCGAGATGCGGCTCGATGTGACGGAACAGCGCGTCCGGGAGATGGATGCGCAGCAGATCCGTCAGCGCGGGATCGGCGCTGTAGAAATTCATTCCGCTGGTATCGGGCGCGAGCAGGCCGGAGTGCTTTTCCAACGCACCTGCCTGTTGTGACGTGATGGGCTGATGCATGACGACCTCTTCGTTTCCGTCCCGCGGCATTCTCATACGGCCGCTTTCCCGCTTGCCGCGTGGGATGACGTGGATCATGCTCCAGAGGTCGGAGCGGATAAAGCGGCAAATTGTCAGGGAGGCATGACGCCGTCAGGGAGCCGTCCGCTCTGCGGAATTGTGATCCGCAGATTCCGAACGTCGGCTGGTTGTTCGCGCGGCCCGTGCATAGATGAACGGCTCCTGATCCTCGAGGGACCACAGATGGACCACCCGAAGTACAAGATCGCGCTCATCGTCGGAGCCGGTGAGGGCTTGAGCGCCTCGCTGGCACGGCTGTTCGCCGCTCAAGGCATTCGCGTCGCGCTCGCCGCCCGGAAGGTCGAGAAGCTCGGCGCGCTCTGCACCGCGACCGGCGCGAAGGCGTTTGCCTGCAACGCCACCGAGCCGGAGGAGGTGGAGCGTCTGTTCGGCCTCGTCGAGCGCGAGCTCGGCGCGCCCGACCTCGTCGTCTACAATGCCAGCGGCCGGAGCCGCGGGCCGTTCGTCGATCTGGTTCCTGCCGATGTCGCGCAGGCCATCGCGGTCAGCGCCTATGGTGGTTTCCTAGTGGCGCAACAGGCGGCAAGACGCATGCTGCCGAACAAGCACGGCGCGATCCTGTTCACCGGAGCCTCCGCCAGCGTGAAGGGCTACGCGCAGTCCGCGCCTTTCGCGATGGGCAAGTTCGCGCTGCGCGGGCTCGCGCAGAGCATGGCGCGCGAATTGTCGCCGCAGGGAATCCATGTCGCGCATTTCGTCATCGACGGCGGCATCCGCAGCGCGGCGCGCACGGAAGCCCCGGACAAACCGGATTCCATGCTCGATCCCGACGCGATCGCCGAGAGCTACTGGAACGTGTTGCAGCAGCCGCGCAGCGCCTGGAGCTGGGAGCTCGAGCTGCGGCCCTGGGTAGAGAAGTTTTGAGACGATGTTTTGAGGCAAAGTCATAACAGGTGTCGTTGCGGGCGGAGCGAAGCAATTTAGAATGCCAGATCCTCACCCTGAGGAGCGCGCCCGCAGGCGCGCATCTCGAAGGGCGAGGCCAATAGCCGGATCTTCATCCTTCGAGACGCGCGTTCCGCGCTCCTCAGGATGAGGAACAGAGAACCGGAATTGCTTCGCTCCGCTCGCAACCACGGCCAGGGAGGAAAGATGACCACCGAAACGACCATCGATACCGGCACCAACGAACTCCTCTGCATCATTCGTGATCGCGTCGCGGTGATCACGCTGAACCGGCCGGAGGCGCGCAACTCGCTGTCGGACACGCTGACCCCGGCACTGCGAACGATGATCCGGACCTGCGGCGAGGACCCCAATGTCGGCGCACTGCTGATCACCGGCGCGGGCCAGGCATTCTGCGCCGGCGGCAATGTCAAAGGCATGGGCGCGCATCGCGATCCGAAGAAGCTGGAAATGTCGATCGAGGACAGGGTGGCCGATCTGCAGGAGCGGCAACGACTGCTCACCGGTGCGCTGGTGTCGGTTCGAAAGCCGACCATCGCCGCCCTGCCCGGCCCGGCGGTCGGCGCCGGACTTGCACTGGCCATGGCCTGCGACATCCGCATCGCCGCGCAATCGGCTTTCGTCGCCACCGGCTATGCGCGCATCGCGCTGAGCGGCGATTACGGCATCGCATGGCTGCTGACGAGGCTGGTCGGCACGGCCCGGGCCCGCGAGCTCCTGTTCACCGGCGATCGTGTGGACGCCGCGCGCTGCGAAGCGATCGGTCTCGTCAATCGCGTCGTGCCTGACGACAAGCTGCAGTCCGAGGCGTTCGCGCTGGCGAAGTCGCTTGCAGAGGGCCCGCGCATGGCGCTGCGTTACATGAAGGACAATCTCGACGAGGCCCTGCTGTTCGACTTCGCGACCGCCCGCGACCACGAGGCCGAGCGGCTGATCCGGCTGACCACGACCGCCGATCACAAGGAAGCCGTGCAGGCCTTCATCGACAAGCGCAAGCCGGTCTACACAGGGAAGTAGTCCGCTCCACCCCCGGCTCGACAAGTCGCTGGGTGAACGCAAAAAGACCCGGCCCTGGTCGACCAGGGCCGGGTTCGCAGTGGTGTCAGGCCAAGGCTGAGGGGCTGTTGGCCTGACGGGAAAGCGCGGCGAGACGCCAGCTCGCGCAAGGAATGTCCTTCGGCGCGACGGCAACATCCTTGTCGAAATGAACCAGCTTCCAGTCGTCCGGATGGCTCGCGAAGACGAAACCGGATTTGCGCGCGAGCGAGATCATGGTCTGGTTGGAACGCAGCGTGTCGCCGAACATGCGCTCGGCACCGAGCGCGGCCGCGCGGCATTCCAGATTCCTGAGCAGCGCGCTGCCGATGCCGTGGCCCTGCCAGCGATCGTCGACCGAAAGACCGAATTCGAATGCCGCGCGGTCCTCATGGAAGGCGTAGCGCGCTTCGGCGACGATGGTCTCGAAGCCATCGACCGTCATGGTCGCGACGACCGTGAACCGCTCGTGTTCGCCGACCCGGAGGAAATCGTGCAGCAGGCCCGTCGGCAATTCGCTGATCGCGCCGAAGAAGCGATTGTAGCGGGAGCGGGTCGAAAGCGATCGGAAATAGTGCTGAAGCTCTTCAGTGTCGCGCGGCTCGACGAAGCGGAGCTTGACCGGCTCGCCCCGCCGGGTGCGCAGCGTATCCGAATATTGCTTCAGGTCTTCCAGGCGAAGGGCGCTCATGACACGTGCCTTGGAAAAAGGGGGACCGCCGGCGCCCCTGATCAGGCGGCGCCGGCCTGGCAGCCGATCAGGCCCGCCAGAAGGGTTTCTCTGCCTCGAACGCGATGTCGCTCCAGGACAGGCCGACATCGTGCAGGTCGCGGGCCGTCCAGTGCGCCAGCTCGCGCCGGGTCCGGTAGCGCTCGTGCCACACATGGATGGTCTCGCCGATCTGGTAGATCAGCCCGGATGCATGATGATTTGTCATCGTATCGGTTGTGCAAGTAGACATTTTCAGCTCCTCGAGCTAAATTTGAATGGAATATCTTCCTCTGCCTGCATTTCGACAAACGACAATTTGTACCCTTTCGCATGAAATAAGCTCATGCATCCTGCTGCCAGATGACTGCCAGATTGCCCTCCCTGAACGGATTGCGGGCCTTCGAGGCCGCGGCGCGCCATCTCAGCTTCACGCTGGCGGCGGCCGAGCTGAACGTGACCCAGACCGCGATCAGCCATCAGATCCGCAGGCTCGAGGAGGAGCTCGGCATCCGCCTGTTCGTCCGGCAGAATCGCGCGCTGGCACTGACCCCCGAGGCACGGGATTACCTGCCCGGCGTGCGCGCCGCGTTCAACGATCTGAGGCTCGCCACCGACCGCCTGTTGCGCAGGGACGACGACAAGGTCCTGACCATATCCACCCTCGCCTCGCTGGCCGCGAAATGGCTGCTGCCCCGGCTGACCGATTTTCAGGATGCCCACCCCGGCATCGACGTCCGCATCACCACCTCGACCAGCCTCGTCGACTTCCAGCGCGACGACGTCGACGCCGCGATTCGCTACGGACGCGGCCAGTGGCCGGGCCTGCGCGCCGACTGGCTGATGGCGGACGAACTGTTCCCGGTCTGCAGCCCGTCGCTGCTGCGCGGCGACAAGCCGCTGCAGCGGCCCGAGGATCTCCAGGGCTATCCGCTGCTCCACACCTCGAACGCCAACAGCGACGACTGGCGGCTCTGGCTCACGGCGGCGGGCCTTCCCGCCGACATCGCCAAGCAGCCGGGCATCACCTTCGACATGATCTTCATGACCATCCAGGCCGCGATCGACGGCATCGGCGTCGCGATGGGGCGCACCTCCTACGTCCAGGACGACATCGCCAAGGGCCGTCTCGTGGTCCCCTTCAAGATCGCGCTGCCGGCCGATGCCGGCTTCTATCTGGTGTCGCCGGACGGCCGCCGCGAAGCGCCGAAGCTCGCTGCCTTTCGGCAATGGGTGATCGCTGCAACGCAGAATAAAGCCTGAAAAATCATCGGCTTCCGCATTGAAATCGGTTGACTCTCCGTTCCCCACGCGAGAGGGATGAGTCAGATTGTCACAGCAACAATCTGTCGCCTTGCCGTGAAATGAATTCCGGTCCGGCCACGTCCGAAGGGGAGTAACGTCATGGCTGGATCCGCAACATCAACCAATCCGCCCGAAATCAAGTCGCGCGTCGGCGCGATCCTGCGCGCCACTTCGGGCAATTTCCTCGAGCAGTTCGACTTCTTCCTGTTCGGCTTCTATGCCGCCGCCATCGGCAAGGCGTTCTTCCCTTCCAGCAACGAAACGGCATCGCTGCTCAACACCTTCGGCGTGTTCTGGCTCGGCGCCCTGATGCGGCCCGTCGGCGCGATCGTGCTCGGCGCCTATATCGACCGTATCGGCCGCCGCCAGGGCCTGATCGTCACCCTCGGCATCATGGCGTTCGGCACCGTGGTGATCGCGTTCTGCCCGAGCTACGCCACCATCGGCATCGCGGCACCGATCATCGTGCTGATCGGCCGCCTGCTGCAGGGCTTCTCCGCCGGCGTCGAGCTCGGCGGCGTCTCGGTGTATCTCGCTGAAATCTCCACGCCCGGCAATCGCGGCTTCTACACCTCGTTCCAGTCGTCGAGCCAGCAGGTCGCGATCTTCGTGGCCTCGATCCTCGGCTACATCCTATCCGAGATCATGCCGGCCGACACCGTCGCGGCCTGGGGCTGGCGCATTCCGTTCTTCGTCGGCTGCCTGATCATTCCCCTGATCTTCCTGCTGCGGCGGACGCTGGAGGAGACACCGGCCTTCCTCGCCATGAAGAAGCACCCGACCGCCGGCGAAGTGTTCGCCTCCGCGCTGGCCAACTGGCGCATCGTCATCCTCGGCATGATGATCGCGATCCTGACCACGACGACGTTCTATTTCGTCACAGTCTACACGCCGACCTTCGGCAAGACCGTGCTGAAGCTGTCGACGCAGGACGCCCTGCTCGTGACGCTGCTCGTCGCCGTCACCAATTTCATCTGGAATCCGGTCGGCGGCGCCCTGTCCGACCGCATCGGCCGGAAACCGGTGCTGCTGACCATCGCGTCCCTGGCGCTGGTGACGGCCTATCCGGCGCTGCACTGGCTGGTGGCGGCCCCGACCTTCGGCAAGCTGCTGGCGGTCGAGATGATGTTCTCGTTCTATTTCGGCGTCTACAGCGGCACCATGCTCGGCGCGCTGGTCGAGATCGTGCCGGCCCATGTCCGCACCACCTGCTTCTCGCTGGCGTTCGCGTTGGCGGCCGCGCTGTTCGGCACCTTCACCCCGTTCGCCTCGACCTGGCTAATCGAGACGACCGGCGACAAGGCCTCGCCCGGCTTCTGGCTGATGTTCGCCGCACTGCTCGGCATCATCGCGGCGTCTGTGGTGTATCGCGGCGGCGGCAAGGCGGTGCCGACATATGATTCGGTGGCGGAGCCGGTCGGCGGACGCTCCTGAAGACAAGCGCAAGCAACCCGGCCGCGGGTTAGATCGAGACGCCGCCGGCGGGCACCAATGGCGGTGGCACGACGCGAACCGGCTCGGCGCTCACCTTGCAAGGCAAAAAACACCCGGCGGTTTCCCGCCGGGTGTTCGTTTTAGATGCTTCGATAGAGCTTACCAGTTGCGCTGGGCGCGGAGCAGCAGGGTGATGCTGTCCTGGTCCTTCAGCTCGTACAGAGCGGCCGGCTTGCCGGTCGTGGCAGCACCAGCATAACCAACGGTTCCGGCATACTTCTGGTCGAGGTGGGTCCAGTTCAGGTCGCCCGAGAAGGTCAGGTTCTTGACCGGAGTCCAGCGGGTGATCAGGCCGATCTGGCCGACGGCGAAGTCCGGGTTACAGGACGTGACGCCTGCCAGACCACCGAAGGTACCGCCAGCGCCGTTAGCACCGCACAGGGCCGTCTTGGCCTGCGAGCCGAACTGAGCCTGAGCGTAGGCACCGTACAGCGAGGTGTTCCAGTTCTGATCCCAGTTGTGGGTGTAGGCACCACGGAAGCCCCAGGTCTTGACGGTTTCCTGCGACGAGCCGGTCGTGAACACGGTGTCCGGAGCGAAAGCGAAGCCAACGCTCTGGTAGGCCGTGCCCGAGCTGCCGAACATCGAGTAGGAGCTGCCAGCCAGGTTCTGGAAGTTGTAGCGGGTCGCGCCATCCGTGTAGACGCCCGACACGTTGATCGTGTCGCCAGCGCCGGTCGGGATGTTCTTGATCGACAGAGCGAGCTGAACAGCCCAGCCCCACTTGTCGTCGGGGTGGCCGGTCGTCTCGGTCGAGCCGTAGTAGGCAACGTGGTTGTCATGCGCCGCAACCGACGCCTGGAACAGACCCCAAGCCTGGTCGACACGCACCGTACCAACGAGGTTCGGCGAACGAGTGCCGCCGATGGCGTTGGAACCGTAAGCAGCACCGGTGATGCCGGTGAGACCAGCAGCGCCGCTCAGGTTGAGGTTGCCCGCCTGGTAGTAAGCAGACACGTCTTCAGCCGAGAACGAAGCCGTGACGCCCTGACCGAAGTCAGCGGTGTAGGTGAACTGGTTGACACCAGTGACCGTGCCGCTGCCGCCGACGAGGCCGTCGAAGTTGTTGCCGGGATAGTTGGTCCAGGGCGCGTCGAACTGCGACACGGCCTTACCCATGGTGAAGCCAGCGAACTGGATGAAGGCGTAGTACACGCCGAGCGAACCGCCCGAGGTGCCGCCGTCGGTCGGGTTGACGCCGCTAGCGCCGACCAGCGCCGGAGTCGCGCCCGAGGTGTTCAGGCCGTAACCGCCGGTGTACTGGGTGCCGCCCGTCGCGGAGCCGTTGCCGACGTAGCCGCCGGTGGTCCAGGAGAACGTGGCATCGAAGAAGGTACGAACAACGCCGTACTCGGTGGCGGTGCGCGTGTCGATGTTGAGATCCTGACGAGCGCGCATCGTGTAGTAGTTGCTGAGGCGGTTGTGCGCACCAGCGGGAGCGCCGTTGGCAGCGCCGTACACGCTGTTGGAGCCGAGCGCGACTTCAGCACGCAGATAGCCACCCAGCTTGATGCAGGTGTCGGTGCCCGGGATGTAGTAGAAGCCGGCGCCGTAGAGCGAGCAGATCTTCACGTATTCGACCGCCTTGGCCTTCACGGGAAGATCGGCTGCGAACGCGCCGGAGACAGCCATCAAGCTGGCGGCCGTGCCGAGAAAGAGCGACTTCGTCAACGTCATAAGGATAACCTCCAAGTCCGTTCCGGGGGCCCGGCTCCTCGACGGAGGCCGCTTTGCCCTCTTCAATTTCCGTTCAATTCAGGTCCGCACTGAAGGTCCGGACCGAAACGACAGTGAGGTGCCCCCTCCGTCGTGGCTTCACCTATAATTTATAAAAACAATCGTCTCAATTTATTGATTTAGTGAATCTTAAGTTCGGGCCGAGATGTTGCGCGCGGGCAACAGGGGTCTTTGGCGGCCGGAAAACCACTGAAACAAAAGAAAAAGCCCTCAGGGGGCATCCCGAGGGCTTTCTTGGAGGTCTCACATTGCTGTCAATTGACGCGGTCAAGAGCAACAAATCCTGAGTGCCAAAAGACGTAATTTAATTAATTGTTTTTTGCAAGCACTATTGGCGAGAACCGTTTCCCTGCTGCGATGTCCATCAGCCATGCGCATTGTGGATAGTCGAGACGCCCTCCGAATATCCCGGTACAAAGACCTGGTCGGCTACTTCTGAGCGAAACCGGGACCCAACATGATCGAGAAGAAACTCGACAGAGCAATTACGGACTTCATCTGGAACGTGATCGAGATCCATTCTCAACTCGAGGACATCCACACCAGCTGGGCCGAACTGCTGGGCATCACCGAACCACAGTGGCTGATCCTGATGGCCATCACGGAGCTGGACCAGGGGCAAGGCGTCGCAGGCATCGACATTGCCAACAAGTTGCGCGTCCATCCGGCCTTTGTGACCAATCAGACCAAGACCCTCGAGAAGGGCGGCTTCCTGTCGCGACGGCCGGGAGCGGACGATGCCCGTTTCGTCCTGATGTCGCTCACGGCAAAGGCGAAAACGGAAATCGACAAACTGTCCAAGAAGAAGCTCGCCCTGAACTCGACCATGTTCAACGAACTCGACGAGAAGACATTGGCCGATCTGAACGCCGCGCTTGCGACGATTGCCAAGAATTCCCGGCTGGCGGCGAGATTGCTGGCCATCGACGTGACCCGCTGAAGCCCGCGCGGCCGGTTTCGCGAGAGCCCGACATCCGAACGATGAGCCGAAGCGCGATGACGCGCCACCCGATCCGATCGTGCTTCAGAGGCGGGTAAGCGGATCGGGCTGAGGCGCGGATCCGAGCTTCGCGCCGAACCATTCGAAAATGAAGTCGTCGACGGCGATGAAATTCTCCACCTCCCCCAGAGGGGACGGGATACGGTTCGGCACGACGACCGAACAATCCGCTCCAGCCTGCCGATAGCCGGCCTGCAGCTCGAGCGCTTCCTCCTCACGAACCATCGATCGCTCTCCGACGACGATGAGGAGCGGACACGATATTCGACGCGGCGGCGGCAGCGTCTCCGTTGCATCATGGCAGGCCTGCTCAATGCCGGTCATCCAGCGAACCGATGCTCGACGCCTGACCGATGTCACGAGATCGCCGTCACACACCGCGGCCGCGACCCTGCGATCGGAGAGGGCAACGCGGGAGGCGCAGCCGGCGCCGGCTCCTTCGCCGTAGACTGCGATCCGCTGTGGGTCGACATCGGTGCGCGCCAGCAAATGGTCCATCCAGCATTGAAGGATGTGCTCCTGCTTGAACACGCGGCGAGCCCGCGAATCGCCGGCGTCGAGGAACAGCAGTGACATGTTTCGGCCGAGCGAGGCCGGCAACAGCCTCGTCATCATGGAACCCCGAGTGATCTCCCCGTCGCCGATGCAGATGATCGCGGGCGCCGCAGAGTCACGACGGGATGCCGGCAGAAAGAATCCACTGAGCGGCTCTTGATCATCGCAATCGAGTTGCACGTGCTCGATCGTGTCGTCGAGATCAGCCTCGAATCTGCTCTGGCTGGAACCGACGTCATCAGCGAGATCGACGTCCGCACGATCTGCCCGACACGTCAGATTTCGCGCAACCTCAAACGATGTCAGCGAACAGAGGCGCGCTTCGTGCGCGACCTGAACGAAGCCATCGTCGCGAGCGGCCTCGGCGGCCATGCGGTATTCGTCTGAAAGCCTCATCCAGTCCGAGACCCACAGATGCCTGTGCGCCTCGTGCGCGAGTTCCGCGACCGACAGACGTTCGAAGAATTCGGACGCGCGCTTGCGCAGGCGCGCGAGCCCCGCACCAGCGTTACCGCACAAACCGCGAGGCCAATGATCACCCTCCATCCCGATCCTCGCACTGCGCCATCAGCGGTTGCCCAGATTTGCGGGCTTCGCCTTCAGCGCAGCGCCCTGCACCCCCGCGCCATTCGATCGCAGGTTTGCCCAATGGCGTGCATAGAGGGCGCAGCGGACAGGCGGAAAGACGGTAAATGGCCGCAGGCTGTGTGCGGTGCGACGGACCGCCACATTCAGCGAATCAAGCTGCAACGGATGCATTCACGATGAAACCCGGAGTCTGCGGGCTCTCGTACACACTTGATGTGTCTTCCGAAAACGATCGCTACAAAATGTCATGAAATGTTGCATCGCCGCCGATTTGACTCCGATGGCAAGCGACGCCGGGGGCAACATCGAACCCGCAACGACGATCGAATTATAACTCAACGACTACGTAGTCGCTCTCGACCCTGACCGGAATCGTCTCGGCCACATAGGGCCCCTTCACCACGCTCGCGCCCGGCTCGACATGCGCAGGATAGGCCTTCACGCGAAAGCGGCGGGGATCGCAATAGGATTGGCCGGTACGAATGTCGAACTCCCAGCCGTGCCAAGGGCAGCGAATGATCTCGCCGAGCTTCGTGTATTCGATCTCGCCGGGATTGGTTGATTGCGCGAGCCCGATCAATGGACCCTCACACAGCGCCGCGCCCTGATGTGGACAGCGGTTCATCAAGCCGAAATATTCGCCCTTGATGTTGAAGACCGCGATCGGCCGGCCGTCGACCTCCAGAAATTTTCGTGTCCCCGGCGGAAGCTCGTCCACCGCGGCAATCACATGACGCGCCATCAACCGATTCCATACAGCTTGCGCGCATTGCCGAGATAGAACGCCTCGCGGTTCTCCTCGCTGACGCCCGCCGGCAAGACGCGCGACGGCTCGTCGTAGTCCCAATGCGGATAGTCGGTGGCGAACAGTAGCCGGTCCCAGCCGATCCACTTGATGACGTCGAACAGATCCTCGCGCCGCTCCGGATCTTCCATCGGCTGCGTCGTCCACCACACCTGCTCGCGGATGTATTCGGACGGCGGCCGCTTGACGTGCGGCACCTCGCTGCGCAGCCGCTGCCAGGCCTTGTCGAGCCGCCACGCCAGCGACGGCGCCCAGCCGAAGCCGGCCTCGATCATCACCATCTTGAGCTTCGGGAATCGCTCGAACACGCCTTCCAGCACGAGGCTCGCGAGCGCAGATTGCTGGCACTGCGAGTGACCGACCATCTCCTCGATGTAATAGCTCGGCCAGCCCGACGGCGTGATCGGATTGCCGCCGAAGCCGAAAGCATGCACGCCGACGGGAAGACCGGCCTCCTCCGCCGCCTGATAGATCGGCCAATAGCGGCGCTGGCCGAGCGGCTCGACGTTACGGCTGAGCAGAAGCACCTGCACGAAGTTCTTGTCGCCGGCCCGCTCGCGGATTTCGGCGGCGGCCGACAATCCGTCCTCGTTGCCGACGACGATCGAGGCTTTCAGCCGCTTGTCCTTGCTCGTCCACTTGTCGATCTGCCAGTCGTTGATCGCGGAGCAGAGCGCCGCCGAGAGCTCGTGATTGCGAATGCCCTGCCCGGTATTGAGCGGGTTGAGCACGCCGAGCTGGACGTTGTTGGGATCGAGAAGCTGCTTCTGCATGAAGGACAGCGAAGACCCCTGCGGCCCGCCTTCCGGCGGATAGGCATCGCGGCGCGAGGCGTTGGGCTGCGCCTTCGGATAGGGCGGGCCTTCCATCATGCCCTGATAGGCATGCACGCCATAGACTTCGAGATGATGCTGCCAGCGCTTGGCGAGATAGGGATAGAGCTCGGTGCGCGTCGCGCGTGCCGGGTGGATGTCGCAGTCCGCGATCGCGATCTTGGTCGCGTTCGTGGCGGTCAGGGCGGAAGCGGCTTCGGAGTTCTCGCGGAACTGGATATTCATCGCCTTGCCTCCTTTGGCAGCGGGCTAAGTCAGGCGGGGATAGGTTGCATGCGGATTATCGATCATGATCTTGCGCACGAGATCGGGGGACAGACCTTCGGGCAGCGCGTCCAGACCGTCGAACTGCCAGTGCGGATAGTCCGTGGAGAATAGGACCAATTCGTCGGACTGCATATGATCAAACAGGCGAATTAATGTCTGAGGCTCCGGCGGCGCGTCAAAAGGCTGTAACGAAAAGCGGATGTTGCTTCGCACAATCTCCAGTGGCGCGCGATCGACCCAGGGAGTCTCCATCCGCACCCCGCGCCAGAACTTGTGCAGCCGCCAGAGATAGGGCGACAGCCAGGAGACGCCGGATTCCAGCATCACCATTTTCAGGCGGGGGTATTTGGCGAACACGCCTTCGACGATCAGGCTGGTGAGCTGGGTCTGGAACGCCTGCGCCTGCCCGACATAATCCTCGATGTGATAGGAACCCCATCCCACGGCCGTCGGCGGATTGTGATAGGCGGAACCGGCATGGACGCCGATCGGCAGGCCGAGCCGTTCCGCGGTTTCATAGATCGGCCAAAGCGCGCGTTTGCCGAGCGGCGTATCGCCCATGACCAGCATCAGCACCTGCACGAAGCGCTGATCCTGCGCGCAGCGCTCGATCTCGGCGACGGCTTTCTCGATGCTCTGGGTGGGGATCACGATCGAGCCGCGCAGACGCGGATCGCGATCGAGCCATTCCTTCGCGAGCCAGTCGTTCAGCGCGTGGCAGAAGGCGGCTTGCATGTCCTCCGAGAACACCATCTGCACGCCGTAGAGCGGATTGCAGATGGCGTGCTTGAGCTGGAATGGGTCGAGCACGTGGCGCTGCATGTCCTGCAGGCCCTCGCCGGGCTTGCCCGTTTCGGGGCGCCAGTCCGGACGCGACACGATCGGCGAGTTCTTCGGATAGGACTGCGAGACGAGGTCGACCATGCCGCGCGTCGTTACCTGGTCGCGCCAGTAGTCGTTGAGATAGGGCAGCAGGCTGGTCAGATGCGGCACGGCCGGATGCACGTCGCAATCCACCCCGCCGGCGATCAGGGACGCCATGACGTCTCCTTCACGTTTCCTCGTCACGTCTTCTTTTGCGCGGCCTTGCGGCCGCGCCGTCTTGCGTCCGCCATTCAAGCAGGCCTGCCCGTCGCCCGCAACTCGGCCAAGGCCGCTGTCATATGCTAGGAAGGCGCAGCTCGGTTGCGAGGGAATGGGAGGTTCGAGGGATGAGAGAACTCGTCGGGATTGCGGAACAGGTCGCGGCCAGACTGATCGCGCGCAAACAGACCATCGCGGTCGCGGAATCTTCGACCGGCGGCCTGATCTCGGCCAGCCTGCTCGCGGTGCCCGGCGCCTCGGCCTATTTCCTCGGCGGCGCGGTGGTCTACACCCGCGATGCGAGGCGCGCGCTGATGGATATTTCGGACGAGGGAATGAAAGGCTTCCGATCCTCGTCGGAGCCTTACGCGAAACTCCTCGCCGAGCAGATGCACAGCCGCTTCAACTGCGACTGGGGCCTGTCCGAAACCGGCGCGGCCGGCCCCACCGGCAACCGCTACGGCGATGCGGCCGGCCATAGCTGCATGGCCGTGACGGGCCCCGCGGCCGAGGTGATGACGCTGGAGACGGGAAGCAACGACCGCTTCGCCAACATGCAGGTGTTCGCGGCAACGGCGCTGAAGCTGTTGCTGAAAAAGCTGGAGCAGTGATCCGCACCGGACATTCAGACGCTCAAGTGAGACGGGATGGCGTGGCGGGACAATAACCGTCATGCCTCGCGAGGGTGGGGCATCCGGTACGCCGTGGCCCATCGATGCGATCACAACCGCCTCTAAAATGCCGGATCGCCCGGTCGAGCCGGGCACCGACATCGGAGGGTGAGGCGCGGCTCCGCTATTGGCGCGTTGCCTACCTCTTCAAATGCCGCATGAAGATTCGCACCACATAGCCCTTGAAGCGCGGCGCCTCGTCGTAGAGGTCCGACGCGACCCGTTCGATGGTCTCGCGCAGCGACATGAACTGCGCCTGTCGCGCGCTGCTCTCGGTGCCCTGCATGCCCGCCAGCTCGTCCATCGCGGCGTCGCTGATCTGGCACTGCACGGGTTCGCCGTCGCACATCATGGTGAATCGAAAGGCCAGCCTTTCGAGGTCATGCCCGATGATCTTGTCGCGCGTGAGCGGCATCAACGAAAAGTCCGGTGGGCCTTCCCCAGACAATGCTGAAAATCGCCGCGATTGTCAGCAGCAAAGAGGCCCGGGGCGTCGCCTTATTGGAAGGCGACTTCGGCGAAACTACGGAGCTTGCGCGAATGCAGCCGCTCCGATTCCTGCTGCTTGAGGCGCTCCAGGGCCTTCAGGCCGATCTCCAGATGCTGGCCGACGCGGCGGCGATAGAATTCGCTTGCCATGCCCGCAAGCTTGATCTCGCCGTGCAGCGGCTTGTCGGAGACGCACAGCAAGGTGCCGTAAGGGACACGGAAACGGTAGCCGTTGGCGGCGATCGCCGCCGATTCCATGTCGAGCGCAACGGCGCGGGATTGCGACAGGCGGCGGATCACGTCGGGTCCGGAAATTTCCCAGTTACGGTTGTCCACGCTCGCGACCGTTCCCGTACGCATCAGGCGCTTGAGCTCGAAACCTTCGAGCCCCGTGACGTCGCCGACCGCCTCCTCCAGCGCGACCTGCATCTCGGCCAGCGCCGGGATCGGCACCCACAACGGGAGTTCGCGATCGAGCGCGTGGTCCTCACGGACATAGCCGTGAGCGAGCACGTAGTCGCCGAGCCGTTGCGTATTCCGCAGGCCCGCGCAATGGCCGAGCATGAGCCAGGCGTGCGGACGCAGCACCGCGACGTGATCGGTGACATTGCGTGCATTCGACGGGCCGATGTTGATCAGGGTGATGCCGCGATAGCCGGGCGCGACCAGATGGAAGGCCGGCATCTGCGGGGCGCGCACCGGCGGGACGCCGGCCGTGCCGCCGCCGAGACCGGCATTGCGCGTGATGACGTTGCCGGGCGAGACGAAGGCCTCGAGACCGTCTTCGCCGGATTGCAGGCGCTGCTGGCAGAGCTGCGCGAATGCATCGACATAGAATTGGTAGTTCGTGAAGATCACGAAGTTCTGGAAATGCTCCGGGTCCGTGCCGGTGTAGTGGTAGAGCCGGCGCAGCGAGTAATCGACGCGGGCGGCGCGAAACAGCGCCAGCGGCTCCGGCGCCCCGGGCGCCAGCTCGAACGTCCCGTCGGCGATTGCATCGTCCATGGTGGCGAGATCGGGCACGTCGAACACGTCGCGCAGCGATCGCGTGACCGGCGAATTCTCGCTGGTGGTGATCGCGGCCTCGATGTTGATGTCGCGGCGATAAGCGAAATGGATCGGGATCGGCTCGGCGGATTCGCCGACCTCGACCGGCACGCCATGGTTCTGGATCAGGAGCCCGATCTGCTCGGTGAGGTAAGCCCGGAACAGATCCGGCCGCGTCACGCTGGTCTCGTGCACGCCGGGCCCGGCCACGAAGCCGTAGGACAGGCGCGAATCCAGCCGAGCATGCGTCGCCGTGGTGATGCGGACGAACGGATAATAGGCCCGCGCCCGCGTCGTGATCGGCTCGCCCTTGACGTAGGCCTCGAAGCGGTCGCGGAGGAATTCCGTGTTGCGTTCGTAGATCTCTTCGAGGCGGGCAACCGCCGCTGCCGCGTCGGTGAAGGATTGCGCGGCGATGGACGGCGGGGATTGAATGGATTGCATTGTCGGCGCCAACTCGCTGTTTGCAATCGCACTATAGCAACCGGCAGCCGAGCCGTCATTGCAAGCGCGGCGCCGCAATGACGAAACGGGATGACGCGCGGTCGCGCGTCACTTCTCCCGGAAGGCCCGCATCAGCTGATCGTGCAGCGGCTTCATGAGGTAGGACAGCATGGTGCGATCGCCGGTCTGAACGAAGGCTTCGACCGGCATGCCGGGGATCAGCTTGCTGTCGCCGAGACGGGCAACCTCTTCCGGCGGCATCGAGACGCGGATCGTGTAATAGCTCTGCCCGGTGCGCTGGTCGGTGGTGACATCGGGCGAGACGCGGCTGACGACGCCGTTGAGCTCCGGCGTGGTGCGCTGGTTGAAGGCCGAAAGGCGCAGCAGCGTCTTCTGGCCGACCTGCAGCTTGTCGATGTCGACCGGATTCACCTTGGCCTCGACCTGGAGGTCGTCGGCCTGCGGCACGATCAGCATGAGCGTGTCGCCGGCGGTGACGACACCGCCGACCGTGTGCACGGTCGATTGCAGCACCATGCCGTCCTGCGGCGCGCGGATGTCGACGCGGCGGAGCTGGTCCTCGGCCGTGACCTTGCGTTCGATCAGCTCGCCGATCTTGTCGTTGGTCTCGCGCAGGTCCTTGGAGACCTCGCTCACCATGTCCTTGTCGACCTGGATGATCTGAAGCTCGGTCTCGGTGATCTTGCCCTTGGCCTGCGCGCGCGAGGCGATGTATTGCGCGCGTTCGCCGTTGAGGCGGGCGCTGTCGCGTTCGAGCGTGGTCAGGCGCGAGATCTGCACGAGGTGCTTGTCATAGAGATCGCGCACGCCGGTGAGCTCCTGCTGCACCAGGCTGATTTCCTTGTCCTTGGCCTTCTCCTGCGCGGCGAGACCCTCGATCTCCTCGTTGAGCTGCTGAATGCGCTCGCGGAGCTGCGCCTTCTGGCCGGCGCGGCCGTTGACGCGGACGTCGAACAGCTTGCTTTCGCTCGCGATCAGCGTCTTGACGTCGGGATCGGCGATGCGCTCGAGCAGGGCCTGCGGGAAATCGATCCTGTCGAGGCCGCGCTGCTCGGCCTGCAAGCGCGCGGCGCGCGCCTGCGCCGCGTCGAGATTCTTGGTGACGATGGCGAGGTTGGCCTTGGTGATGGTGTCGTCGAGCCGCACCACGATGTCGCCCGCCTTGACCACGTCGCCGTCGCGGGCGCGCAGCTCGCCGACCACGCCGCCGGTCGGATGCTGCACCTTCTTGACGTTGGATTCGACCACGATCTGGCCCGGCGCGATCAGCGCCCCCGAGATCAGCACCGTCGATGCCCAGCCGCCGAGCCCGACGACCAGGACCAGCATGATCCCAAGCCCCAGGATCAGGTGAAACCGGATCGATTGCTGCACCGTCTGCTTGCCGGCCGGCTTCGTGCCGCCGATCGCCATCGTGCTCATGGTTTGGCCACTCCGCCTTCACTGACGATCTTGATCGGTGCGGGCGGCGCGACGCGCGGCTGGAGCACCTGGGCGAGCACCTGCTCCTTCGGTCCGAAAGCCTGCATGCGGCCATCGCGCAGCACGAGGACCTGGTCGACCGCCTCGACGCCGATCGGCCGGTGGGCGACCACGATGACGATGGCTCCACGCTCCCGCGCGGCGCGGATCGCGCGGGTCAGCGCCTCGTCGCCTTCGGTGTCGAGGTTGGAATTGGGCTCGTCGAGCACGATCAGGAACGGATTGCCGTAGAGCGCGCGCGCCAGCGCCACGCGCTGCGCCTGCCCCGCCGAGAGGGCCGCGCCCTGCTCGCCGACCTGGGTGTTGTAGCCCTCGCGCATCTTGATGATCATCTCGTGCACGCCGGCTTCCTTGGCCGCGGAGATGATGCCGTCGGACGTCGCCTCGGGATCGAACCGGCTGATGTTCTGCGCGATGGTGCCGCCGAACAGCTCGACGTCCTGCGGCAGATAGCCGATATAACGTCCGAGCATGTCGGACGACCATTGGTCGAGCGCCGCGCCGTCGAGGCGCACCTTGCCGCGCACCGGCTGCCAGACGCCGACGAGGGCGCGGATCAGCGACGACTTGCCGGATCCGCTCGGCCCGATCACGCCGAGGCCGTTGCCCGCGGTGAGCGCGAATGTCACGTCCTGCACGATGAGGCGCTGATCGCCCGGCGGCACCATGGCGATGCCTTCGACCGAGAGGCGGCTCGTGGGCGGCTGCAACTGCGTCGGCATGGCCTGAGCCGGCATCTGTTCGAGCAGCCGGGTGAGGCGATGCCAGCTCTGGCGCGCGGCGACGAAGGATTTCCAGTGCGCGATGGCGAGATCGACCGGCGCGAGCGCACGGGCGGACAGGATCGATCCGGCGATGATGATGCCGGCGGTCGCTTCCTGGTGGATGACGAGATAGGCACCGACCGCGAGCACGGCCGATTGCAGCATCATGCGCAGCACCTTGGCAACGGCGCCAAGGCCGCCGGCGACGTCGCTGGCGCGCTGATTGCCGAGGAGATATTTTTCGTTGGCCTCGCTCCAGCGCTGGTTCATCCGGCCCGCCATTCCCATCGACACCATGACTTCGGCGTTGCGACGGCTGGCGGCGGCGAGATCGTTGCGCTGGGCGGCAAGGCCCATCGCCTCGCGGGCCGGCTGGCGGGACATGAATTCGGTGACGAGCGTCAGCCCCACGAGGATGATGGCGCCGACCAGCGCGGTGACGCCGATCATGACGTGGAAGGCGAAACAGATGGCGAGGTAGAACGGCAGCCACGGCAGGTCGAAGAACGCGCTCGGTCCCATGCCGCCGAGGAAGGAGCGCACGTTGTCGAGGTCGCGGAGCGGCTGCAATCCCTCGTTGCGGCTGCCGACCAGCAGCGGCAGGCGCACGATGGTGTCGAACACGCGCTTGTTCAGGGCCTCGTCGAGCGCGGTGCCGACCCGTCCCAGGATGCGGTTGCGGATCATGTCCAGCACGCCCTGGGCCATGTAGAGGAAGCTCGCCAGGATGATCAGGCCGACCAGCGTCGGAACGCTGCGGCTCGGCAGCACCCGGTCGTAGACCTCGAGCATGAAGATCGACCCGGTCAGATAGAGCAGGTTGATCATGCAGCTCATCAGGCCCACGCCGATGAACGCCGCGCGACAGGCGCGCAACGCATCACCGAGCTCTGAACGGCGGACGCCGGGAAGGGCTGCCATCAGTCTGATCTCTTTCGATGAGGGACGAAACCCCTGGTTTCAGAAACCCCTGACGCCAAGGTCATTCAGGGGTACTCGACCTGGATTAACATCGCGTTCCCCCGACGCAGACGAGTTGATCCAGGACCCCCAAGGCCCCAAGCCTCCGAAGGCCACATCTACCCAGGCCGGTCCCGGGCGCAAGTCCGGAATTCCACAGCCTTGCGGCTTTTTCTTGCAGGCAAAGGGCCTCTCCCCAGCCGAGGAGAGGCCCTTTGTTCGGATTGAACCGGGGCGGGACTAAATCCGGCCGCCGCCGCGGACCAGCCGGACCACCAGCAGCAGGATCACCGCGCCGATGGCGGAATAGACGATTTCCGACACCAGGCCGGTGCCGATGCGAATGCCGAGCTTCGGACAGGAAGCTTGCCACCAGCGCGCCCGCGATGCCGACCACGATGTCGCCGATGATGCCGAACCCGGTTCCGCGCACCACCTTGCCGGCCAGCCAGCCGGCGATCAGGCCGACGAACAGGATGACGAGCAAGCCTTCGTTGGAAATGTACATAAGTGACGTCCCTCTCGCGTGAATGCCCAATGGAACGGGAACCGTGATGAATGGGGTGTGAATGCTGTTCCCCGCCCGGGGGTTGCGCCTGCCCGGACAAAAATGTCGAAAACAACCCCATGCACAGTAGGAACGGGTCCGAAGGCCGATGGCCGGTGAACTGTGACAATCCAGTGATGTCGCAGGGGAATCTTTCGGGAGCGCGCATTCCGGCGCGGGGCGGCTTGCTGCCGCACTCCGAACGCTCAGGAGAGAGCGACGGCCACGAATTCGGATCTCGCCCGGCGCGCCCCCTCGCCCTCGCAAGGGGGAAGGAGCGCAGCGGGGGTGGGGAGTCGGCTCGACTCGCATCGGCGGGGTCAAACCGGCAATCTCATCCGAGGACGGGAATGCCTCCCCCTCCCCAAGGCAGACCCTCACCCTGAGGAGCGCGCTTGAAGCGCGCGTCTCGAAGGGCGAGGCCACCGGCAGGGCCTTAACCCTTCGAGACGCGCGTGTCGCGCTCCTCAGGGTGAGGGTCCGGGAGCTGCCTCGTGGCTATGGACTGTCGGAGAGTTCGTGGCGGCAAGCACTTGTGGCCGTCTTCGAGACGGCCGCCTGCGGCGGCCTCTCAGGATGAGTGCGGCGAAATAGCCGATCCTCATGGTGAGGAGCCCGCCTGGCGGGCGTCTCGAATCATGCGGGCCAAACAGGTTCGGCGCTGCTCGGCCCGTCATATGCGATGGCCTGCAACGCGAGGGCAGCGCCAGGGAGCACCGCTCGCGCGGGCCGAATCGATGGATCAGACGGACGCCGCCGCCGGCTCCGCCAGCACGCACCTGGCCGCGCGGCCGGACCCGACGTTCACGTTGGGCGGCAATTGCTCCAGGCAGCGCGGCTGGGCCACCGCGCAGCGGGGGGCGAAGGAGCAGTTGTGGGGCCGTTCCGCCAGCGACGGCGGCGTACCGGGGATGGTCTCGAGGCGAGCCCCGCGCTTTGCGCCATGGATGGTGGAGGCGAGCAGGCCCTTCGCATACGGGTGTACCGGCGAGCGGACGATATCGCGCAAGGCCCCCTGCTCCACGATCTGGCCGGCATACATCACGGCCACGCGATCGCAGATCTCGATGGCGACGCCGATGTCGTGGGTGACGAAGATGACGGACATGCCGAACTCGCGCTGCAATTCACGCAGCAGCAGCAGGATCTGGATCTGCACGGTGGCATCGAGCGCGGTGGTCGGCTCGTCCGCGAGCAGGATCTTCGGCCGGCAGGCGAGCGCGAGCGCGATCATCGCGCGCTGGCGCATGCCGCCGGACATCTCGTGCGGATAGGCATCCAGCCGCCGCCTGGCCGAGGGAATGCGGACGACCTCGAGCATGTCGAGCGCGCGTGCCCTGCCCTCCGCGTGGCTCTTGCCCTCGTGACGCACCACGCTCTCGGCGATCTGCGCACCGATGGTGTAGACCGGATCGAGCGCGAGCGCGGGCTCCTGGAAGATCATCGAAACGGTCTGGCCGCGGAACGACGACAGTTGTTCGTCGGTCATGGCGAGCACGTCGCGGCCCATGACGTTGACCGTGCCCGAAATCTGCGTGCGCTTCCTCGGCAGCAGCCGCATCAGCGCACGCAGCGTCACGCTCTTGCCCGAGCCGGACTCGCCGAGCAGGCCCAGCACCTCGCCATCGCCGAGCGAGAGATTGAGATCGTTCACGGCATAGACCGTGCGCTCGCCGGTGAAGCGGATGTTGAGGCCTGAGATATCGACGAGTTTTGTCATGACGGCAGCTTCGGCACCCGGTCGTGATAATCGGTCACGCGCTGGAATGCGGCGCCGATGGTGAGCAATGTCGCTTCATCGAAGGATCGGCCGAACAGTTGCATGCCGATCGGCAGGCCGCCCTTGGTGAAGCCGGACGGCACTGTCAGCGACGGCAGGCCGAGATAGTTCACCGGGCGAGTGAACAGCGTCAGCCGCTGCAACAGCGCCGGCGCATTCGGTCCGCCCCCGACGTCGCTTTCCTCGATCGTCGGTGCCGGCACCGGCGAGGCCGGCGCGATCACCGCATCGACACCGGCGGTGGCGGCATTGTGCGCGGCGAGTGCCGGTCCGCGCCAGCGCATCGCCTCCAGATAGGTGATGGCGGGAACGGCGAGGCCGTTCTGGAGCCGCATCAGCACCTGCGCGCCGTAATCCTGCGGCCGCTCGATCATCCAGCGCTTGTGGAAGGCGGCGGCCTCGGCCGCGAGCACGATCTGGCTCGCCGAAGACAATTGCCGCTGGTCCGGCAGTTCGACCGTGACGATGTCGGCGCCCTCGCGCTTGAGCACCGCGATGGTCTCGTCCAGCACGCGCGCGACCTCGCTGTCGAGATCGTCGACATAGAAGGACGCGGGCACACCGATCTTGAGGCCCTTCAGCGAGCCTTTGGTCGCCGCAACGTAGTCGGACACCGGCGCGTGGCTCGTCGTGGAATCCTCGGGATCGTGTCCGGCCATCAGTGCCAGCAGCAGCGCGCAGTCCTCGGCGGTGCGGGCGAGCGGGCCGACCGTGTCGAGCGATTGCGACAACGGCATCGCGCCGGCACGGCTGACGCGGCCCACGGTGGTCTTCAACCCGGTGACGCCGCAGAAATGCGCGGGCATGCGGATCGAGCCGCCGGTATCCGAGCCCAGCGCGGCATAGGTCAGCCGCGCGGCAACGGCCGAGCCGGAGCCCGAGGACGAACCACCGGTGATGTGCGCGACGTTCCAGGGATTGCGGACCGGACCGTAATGGGCGTTGTGCCCGGTCGGGCCATAGGCGAATTCGGCCAGATGCAGCGTCCCGAGACGAACCTGGCCGGCGTCCTTCAACCGCTGCAGGGCGGTGGACGTGACGGTCGGAACGAAATCGCGGCGGATCAGGGAGCCGCAGGTCGCGACCTTGCCGGCATCGTAATACATGTCCTTGTGCGCGAGCGGCACGCCGTGCAGCGGACGACGAACCTCGCCGCCGGCGAACGCCGCGTCGGCGGCGTCGGCCGCCTTCAGCGCGGCCTCGGCCTCGATCGACATGAAGGCGTTGAGATGGGGCTGCCACTGCGCGATGCGATGCAGCAACGCGCGCGTCACCTCATGCGAAGACACCTGCTTCATCGCGATCGCACGCGCGACCTCGGTGAGCGTCATCAGGGCCGGTTCGGTGCTCATTTCGACACCTTCTGGGTCTGCGCGAGCACGTAGAGCGCCGGTTCGAGGTCGAACGGCAGGGTGCCGGCGATGGCCGCGAAGCCCTCGAAGGCAGGGCCGATGGCGTTGGAGATGCGCGTCGCGATCTCGTCGTCGACGGGGACGCCGGCGATTTGCGCGACGGGTTTGATCTCCTTGGGTGTCGGTCTCGTCATGCGATGTCCTCTCTGGGCGCGCGACTATGGCCTGAACCCGGAATTGCCATGTAGCACGCGGCCTCGTGGCCCATCTTATCGAGCGCGGTGAGCTTTGGTGTCGCATTTGCGCAGAGCGGCTCCGCAAACGGGCAACGGGTGTGGAAGCGGCACCCGGGGGGCGGATCGATCGGATTGGGCGGATCCCCCGTGATCGGCGGCGTCTGGGTGCGCCTGTCCGGATCCGAGGACGGCATCGCCGCCAGCAGCGCGCGCGTATAGGGATGAGCAGGCGCGTCCCAGACCCGGTCGACCGGCCCGAGCTCGACGACCTCGCCGAGATACATCACCAGCACGCGATCGCTGATGTAGCGCACGACGTTGAGGTCGTGGCTGATGAAGAGATAAGTCAGGCCGAATTCCCGCTTGAGGTCCGCGAGCAGGTTGAGCACCTGCGCTTCCACCGACTTGTCGAGCGCGGACACGGCCTCGTCGAGGATCACCAGCCGCGGCGACAGCGCCAGCGCCCGCGCGATGTTGACGCGCTGGCGCTGGCCGCCGGAAATCTCGTGCGGATAGCGGTTGGCGAAGTTTTCGGGACGCAGGCCCACCTTGCCGAGCAGCTCCCGCGCGAGCGCACGTGCGGTGCGGTCGGCCATGCCATGCACCTTGGGACCGAAGGCGATCGATTCCTCGATCGTGAGGCGCGGGTTGAGCGAGGCGTAGGAATCCTGGAACACCATCTGCATGCCGCGGCGCAATTCGCGGAGGCTCAGGGACTGGCCGACGGTCATGCCGTCGTAGATGATGTCGCCGGTATCGCGCGGCATCAGGTGCATCAGAAGCCGCGCGGTCGTGGACTTGCCGCAGCCGGACTCGCCGACGATGCCGACCGTCTCGCCCTTGGCGACGGAGAAGGAGACATTGTCCACCGCCCGCACGGTGCGCTTGGCGGCGAACGGGCCGCCACGGACGGGAAAATGCTTGGTCAGGCCGTTGACCCGCAACAGCGGCTGCGCGACGCCGCCACGGTCTTCGACGGGCTCCAGCATTTCGACGGAAGCGCTCTCGCTCATGGCTGAGGCCTCCCACCTCTCCCCACCGGGGAAGAGCAGTCGCATATGGCCTCGACGATCTTCTCTGACGCGCCTGCGAGCATGTGCATCACCATCTCAGTTCCTGATGTCCATGGCACTGCGCAGGCCGTCCGAGAGAAGGTTGAAGCAGATCGAGACCGCGAAGATCATGGCGCCGGGCAACGCCGCGACCCAGGGATTGACGTAGATCGCGGTCCGCAGCGTGTTCAGCATCAGGCCCCATTCCGGCTCCGGCGGCTTGGTGCCGAGGCCGAGGAAGGAGAGACCGGCGGCGAGGATCATCGAGACCGAGATCAGGCTGGTGGCGTAGACGAAGATCGCGCCCAGCACGTTGCCGAGGATGTGCACGCGCATGATGGTGAAGGCACCCGCGCCCGAGGCGCGCGCGGCCTCGACGAAGTCCATGTTGCGCACGCCGGTGGTGACGCTTTCCGCCACGCGCGTGATCTGCGGCACGAACACGACCGTCAGCGACACGATGGAGTTGACGATGCCGGCGCCGAGCGCCCCGGAGATCGCGATCGCCAGCAGCACGGACGGGAAGGCGTAGAACACGTCGACCGTGCGCATGATGGCGGTGTTGAGCCGGCCGCCGACATAGCCGGCGACGAGGCCGAGCGACGTGCCGATGCAGAAGCCGAGGATCACGGGCAGGATGCCGATGACGAGCGAGAGCCGCCCGCCATAGACCAGCCGCGCCAGCATGTCGCGGCCGAGCTCGTCGGTGCCGAGCGGATAGCCTGGGGTGCCGATGTGGCGCAGGCGGCGGATCATCGAGCCCTTGTAGGGATCTTCCAGGCCGAGCCAGGGCGCGAGGATCGCCGAGAGCAAGATCAAGACCAGCACCAGCGCGCAGACCATGCTGACCTTGTCGCGCATGATGCGGCGCCCGACGGTCGCCCAGTAGCCGCGCGCCCTGGCCGCGGGCGCGGCCTGCAGCGCGGCGTCGGTGGGGACGGACAAGGGAAGCTCGCTCATCGGCAGGCCTCCCATGGATTTTGTTGCAATCGATGCAAGCCACGCCGGCGGTGCACCTCGCCCGCTCGCGGGAGAGGTCGGCGCAAAGCGACGGGTGAGGCCTCTCTGCTCCTGGGGGTTCTCGCTTTTGGAGACACCCTCTCCCCGCCCCTCCCCCGCCGGCGGGGGAGAAAGCACACGATCTGCCTGGCAACAGCTGGGCTCATCCCGCTAGCCCCGCTTGATGCGCGGGTCGATCGCGGCCTGCGCGATGTCGACCAGCAGGTTGAGGAAGACGAAGAACAGCGCCAGCACCAGGATCGTGCCCTGCAGCAGCGGCAGGTCGCGCTGGAAGATCGCCGAATTGAGCAGGAAGCCCGAGCCCGGCCAGGAGAACACGGTCTCGATCAGGATCGAGCCGCCGAGCATGTATCCGAGCTGCAGGCCCATCACCGCGAGCGCAGTGGGCGCGGCGTTCCTGACGACGTGGCGGAACACGCCGGTCTCGCGCAGGCCTTTCGCGCGCAGGGCCTCGACGAAATCCTGGCTCAGGATATCGCCGGTCAGCGCGCGCACGGTGCGGGTGACGATACCCATCGGAATCACCGACGTCGTGATCGCCGGCAGCACGAGATATCTCAGATGCGCCCAATCCCACGCCCAGGCGCTGGAGCCGCCGGGACCGGCGCCGACCGCAGGCAGCCAGTTCAGCTCGACCGAGAATATGATGACGAGCAGCATGCCGAGCCAGTAGTGCGGCACGGACACGCCGGCGATCGCGAAGGAGGTCGCTAGCTTGTCGATCCAGGTCTCGCGGAAATAGCCGGCGATCAGGCCGAGCAGAATGCCCATGGTGAAGCCGATGATCGCGGCGGCGATCGCCAGCGTCACGGTGTTGCCCACCGCACGCATGACCTCCGCGAGCACGGGACGTCCGGTCGCGATGGAATTTCCGAGATCGCCATGCAGCGCGCGCAGCAGCCACAGGCCGAACTGCACCGGCAGCGGCCGGTCGAAGCCGTAGGCGGCGCGAAGCTGTGCCGCGAGCTCCTGCGACGCGTCTGCCGGCAGCACCGCCACCAGCGGATCGCCCGGCGTGATGTGAACGAGCAGGAAGCACACCAGCGCGACGCTGATGACGATCGGGACGACATAGACGATGCGTCTGGCGATATAGGCGAGCACGTTGTCTCTCTTCTTCCTTCTCCCTTGTGGGAGAAGGTGGCGGATGAGGGGTCTCTGTCCGCGGATGCAATTGCATCGGACGAGAGGTCCGCATTCGCGGAGAGAGACCCCTCACCCGGCTTCGCTTCGCGAAGCCACCCTCTCCCGCGAGGGGAGAGGGTGCAGCGGCGCGCCGCTGGATTACGGCGTGATCGAGATCGGCGAGAAGTCGATGAACCAGCTCTTCGGCTGGATGACGCCGGTGACCTTCGGGCTCATGGCGCGCGGGCCGACGTCGTGGGCGACGTAGAGGAAGGCCGCGTCGTCGACGGAGGCCGCATGCAGTTCGGCGAGCGCGGCGTCACGCGCGGCGGGCTCGAAGGTCTGCCGCGCCTTCTTCACCAGCTCGTCGAACTTGGGATTGTTGATGAAGCCCCAATTGTTCGAGACCGGCGGCGCCATGCCCGATTGCAGGAAGCGCACCAGCGCGAAGAACGGGTCCATCGCCGCATAGGTGACGTTGGTCGCGTTCGAGCCGTTGGCGCTGGGATCCTTGGCGCCGCGGCGCCAGTTGGTGAACAGCGTATTCCACTCGATGACGTCGAGCTGCACATCGAAATAGCATTCCGCGAGTGCCTGCTGCAGATATTCGTTCATCGGCAGCGGCAGCATCTGGCCCGAGCCTGACGCCGAGGTCTGGATCTTCACCGTCAGCTTCTTGCCGGGACCGAAGCCCGCCTCCTGCATCAGCTTCTGCGCGGCCGGCTTGTCGTACTTGATCTGGAACGACGGATTGCCGCGCCAGGGATGTCCGGGCTCGAACGTGCCGGTCGCGGGCACCATCAGCCCCGCGAGCAGGCCGTCCCTGAGGCCCTCGCGATCGATGCAGAGATTCGCCGCCTTGCGCACGCGGATGTCGTTCCAGGGCGACCCCTCGATGCGCGAGAACTGCCACGGCCAGACATGCGGCTGCTCGTTGGCATAGAGCTTGAACCCGCGCTGCTTGAGCTCGGGCAGCGCGTCGGGCGCCGGCGCCTCGACCCAGTCGACCTGTCCGGACAGCAGCGCTGCGGTGCGCGCGTTCGCTTCCGGCATCGGCAGCAGCACCATCTTGTCGACCTTGGGCACGCGCGCCTTGTCCCAATAGCTCGCGTTCTTGACGAGTTCGAGCCGCTCGCGCGGGGTGAAGCTCGACATCTTCCACGGGCCGGTGCCGGACGCGTCCTTGGCGAACGCGGTCCATGCCGCCTGCGCCTTCGCCTTGGCGTCCGCGCCTTCCGCCTTGTCGTAGAACGACTGCCACTTCGCCGGGCTCGCCATGAACAGATTGGTGAGGTTGATGGGCAGGAAGCTGTCGGGCTCCTTGGTGGTGAGCTCCACCGTCATGTCGTCGATCTTCTTCGCGGAGACCAGCGTCGGCATGCGCGAGGCGGTGACGCCGACCTGGCTGGCGTCGAACTGCGGCGCGTCCTGCTTCAGGACCTTCTCGACGTTCCACACCACCGCATCGGCATTGAACGGCGAGCCATCGTGGAAGGTGACGCCGGGACGCAGCTTGAACACCCATTTCGTCTTGTCGGCGTCGTCGACCTTCCATTCGGTCGCGAGGCCCGGGATCACCACGCTCGCTTTCTCGGCGGACGACAGGTCCCATCCGGTCAGCGCATCATACATGGTGACGCCGGTGAAGCGGTTGCCCTCGAAGCCCTGGTCGGGCTGACCAAGCGTGCGCGGAATATCGGCCGCGGTCATGCCGATGCGCAGCACGGTTTCGGCATTCGCCACGCGCGGCCATGCGGCCGCCGCACCGAGCGCCAGCAGCGCGATCAGCGCCGCGCGGGTCGTGTTGGTCTTGATCAGCATCACCTCAATCCTTCTCCGGCCTTCGTTGATTAATTTTGATGCAATCGTATGCAATGGCTGTGCCAGTGTGAAAACTTATTCTGCAAATTGCGTCTTCGACGACAAGTCCTGTGACCGCCCGCGAGCAAAAGTGTCGCGCTGCCTATTCTGGCATCAAGCTTGCAAGTTTGCTCCCGGTCTCTTCCTGGGAGCTTCGGGCGATGCGCATTCGACTATCGGCTTGTTTTGCTGCACTTGCGCTGGCGTATTCCGCGATCTCGGCGCACGCGGAGACAATGGTGCGGTACGGCATATCGATGGCGGATATTCCGCTGACGACCGGCCAGCCCGATCGCGGCGCCGGGGCCTATCAGTTCACCGCCTACACGATCTACGACCCGCTGGTCGCCTGGGAGATGGACGTCGCCGACCGGCCGGGCAAGCTGGTGCCGGGGCTCGCCACCGAATGGAAGGTCGACGACAACGACAAGACCAAATGGCGCTTCAGCCTGCGCAAGGGCGTGACGTTTCACGACGGCAGCACGTTCGACGCCGACGCGGTGATCTGGAATCTCGACAAGGTGCTCAACGACAAGGCACCGCAATTCGACAAGCGGCAGAGCGCGCAGGTGAAGACCCGCCTGCCGTCCGTCGCGAGCTACGCCAAGATCGACGAATTCACCGTGGAGATCACCACCAAGACGGTCGATTCCTTCTTTCCCTATCAGATGCTGTGGTTCCTGGTCTCCAGCCCCGCGCAATACGAGAAGCTCGGCAGGGATTGGGACAAGTTCGCGAGCCAGCCTTCCGGCACCGGTCCGTTCAAGCTGACGAAGCTGGTGCCGCGCGAGCTGGCCGAGCTCACGAAGAATCCGGACTACTGGAATCCGAAGCGCATTCCGAAGGTCGACAAGATCGTGCTGGTGCCGATGCCGGAAGCGTTGACGCGCACCAACGCGCTGCTCGCGGGCCAGGTCGATCTGATCGAGACGCCCGCGCCCGACGCCGTGCCGCAGCTCAAGGCGGCCGGCATGAAGATCGTCGACAACATCACGCCGCATGTCTGGAATTATCATCTGAGCGTGCTGCCGGGCTCGCCCTGGACCGACATCCGCCTGCGCAAGGCGCTGAACCTCGCGATCGACCGCGATGCGGTGGTCGGCCTGATGAACGGCCTTGCCAAGCCCGCCAAGGGCCAGGTCGATCCGTCGAGCCCGTGGTTCGGCAAGCCCGCCTTCGACATCAAATACGATCCCGCCGCGGCAAAGAAGCTGGTCGCGGAAGCCGGCTACTCGAAGGACAAGCCGCTGAAGGCCACCTTCATCATCGCGCAGGGCGGCACCGGGCAGATGCTGTCGCTGCCGATGAACGAATTCCTGCAGCAGAGCTTCAAGGAGATCGGCGTCGACGTCGACTTCAAGGTGGTCGAGCTGGAGACACTGTATACGCATTGGCGCAAGGGCGCGGCCGACGAGATGAATGCCGGCATCACCGCCAACAACATCGCCTATGTCACCTCGGACCCGCTCTACGCCATCATCCGCTTCTTCGCCTCCGACCAGATCGCGCCGGTCGGCGTCAACTGGGGCGGCTACAAGAACCCGAAGGTCGACGCACTGATCAACGAAGCCAAGCAGACCTTCGATACCGCGAGGCAAGACGACCTGATGGCACAGGCGCATGCGCTGATCGTCGACGACGCCGTGCTGGTCTGGGTCGTGCACGACACCAACCCGCACGCGCTGTCACCGAAGATCAAGCAGTTCGTCCAGGCCCAGCACTGGTTCCAGGATCTGACGACGATCGGGGTGGAGTGAGGGGGCGCGCCAGCATCTCCGTCGTCGTTGACGGATAGCGAGACACATCCGCGCGCCAAAACCTCTGCCGTCGTTGCGTGCGCACGTACGCGCCAAGCCCCTCGCTACCGTTGCGACGCACACACGCGTGCCAAGCTCTCCGCCGTCGTCCCGGCGCAGGCCGGGACCCATAACCACCGAATCCGGTTTGGCGAAGACTCGTGATTGGCGGACGCGCGCTGCAACTTCTCCCTGCCGGTATAGGTCCCGGCATGCGCCGGGACGACACCGTTGTTGTGGCAACGGCGTTGCAAACGATACCCGTCATTGAGGAGACGCGGGACAGCGGCGCATGCGGCACCGTCGTTGACACGGACCGTGACACGAGCACACGTAGCCGCCGGCTACTTCGTCAGCAGCGCGTAGGCTCCGGTCCAGCCTTCCGGCGGGGGATCGATCTGGAAATTCTTGATCCGGGCCTCGTAGAGCTTGAACAGCTTGTCGAGGGCGTCGGCGTCCTCGCTCTTGCGGCCGCGCTCGATCGCGTCCAATGCGCCCTGCCAGTCGCGGCTGCGGTAGCAGCCGAGCATCTCGATGGTGATGTTGCGCAGGCGCTGGAAGGCGCCCGAATGCATCACGTCCTGGCGGCCGGCGACGGCGTAGATCACCTCGGGCTCGGTCTTGCCCTTCACCATGATGAAGTCGAGTTCGAGGATCGCGAACCTGTCCTTGGCGGCGAGCGCGGTGCGCGAGCCCACGATGACAGGAAAGCCGTATTCCTTCGACTGTCCTTCCAGCCGCGAGGCCAGGTTCACGCTGTCGCCCAGCACCGAATAGTTGAACTTGCGGTCGGATCCCATGTTGCCGACCACGCCGGCGCCGGTGTTGAGGCCGATGCCGACATTGAGGGGAATGTAGACATGGCCGCCCTCGGCCGCCTCCTGCTCGCGCTCCTTGTTGACCACGTCGATCTGCTCGAGCATCCGGATCGCGGCCTCGCAGGCGTTGATCTCGTGCTCGGCGTCGTCCAGCGGCGCATTCCAGAACGCCATGATGGCGTCGCCCATGTATTTGTCGATGTAGCCCTTCTGCTCGATGATCACGTTGGTCAGCGGCGTCAGGAAACGGTTCATCAGCGCGGTCAGGCCCTGCGGATCGTGCTTGTAGGTCTCCGAGATGGTGGTGAAGCCGCGCACGTCGGAGAACATGATCGTCATCTCGCGCTCCTCGCCGCCGAGCACGAGCTTCTCCGGCGCGAGCGCGAGCTGCTCGACCAGCACCGGCGACATGTATTGCGCGAACATGCCGCGGATCTGCACCCGCTGCCGCTGCTCGCGCACGAAGCTGGCGAAGATCAGCGTCAGGTAGATCGCGGTGGTCGACAGCAGCGGATAGGTGAAGTCGATGAGGTAGCGGTACTGCGAATAGAAGAACCAGGACACGCCGATCAGGATCGCGGCGAACATCGCACCCGCGAGCACCAGCCGCACCGGCCCCAGATTCGGCGTGAAGATGATGACGAGCAGGCCGATCACCAGCGCCGCGATCAGTTCGATGCCGAGCGCGTAGTTCGGCAGCGAGATGACCGCGCCGCTCAGCACGCTCTCCAGCACCTGGGCATGGATCTCGACACCGGGCATGGTCGAGGACACCGGCGTGGTCTTGATGTCGTTCAGCCCCACCGCGGAGGTGCCGATCAGCACCAGCTTGCCCGCGATCTTGCTCGGCGAAACCGTGTTGTCGAGAACGTCGGCGGCCGAGACGTAGATCGAGGGATCCTGGCGGGCATAGTGCACCCAGACCTGGCCGTTCTTGTCGGTCGGGATCTCGACGCCCTTGAGGCGCACCGCCCGTACGCCGGTCTTGTCGGTGCGGACCAGCAATGTCGGCGTGCCCGTCACCACCCGCAGGATCTCGAGGCTGAGCGAGGGCATGATGTTGCCCTGCGCGCGCATGATCATCGGCACGCGGCGAATCAGACCGTCACGCTCGGTCCTGATCGTGAACAGGCCGCGGCCGGCCGCCACCTTCTCGATCTCGGGCACGTTGCGCAGCAGGCCGGGGAATTCGAACAGGAAGTCCTCCGCGCCCTCCTCGCCGATCGTGGCGACACCCGTGAAGGGAAGCGACTTGTCGATCTCGGCCGAGATCGCGCGCTGGCCGGTCTCGCCCAGCACCACGCGCGAGCGCTTGATCGCTTCCGAGAGGATCTGGTCGTTGGTCGGCAATTCGCGCAGCTTGGCGCGGGTGGCGTCGTCGAGATAGCGCATCTGACTCGCGACGAGGTCCGGATTGAGCCGGTCGGCCTCCGAGAACACCACGTCGAAGCCGATCGCGACCGCGCCATTGTTGGTGAGGTTGATGATCATGTCCGCGATGCGTGTGCGCGGCCACGGCCACTGGCCGAGCTTGGCGAGACTCTTATCGTCGATGTCGACGATGGTCACCGGCCGCGCCGCCTTCTGCCGCGGATCGATCAGCTGGAACATGTCGAAGGTGCGCAGGCGCAATTCCTGGATCGGCGGCGGATCCCACAGGCGAATCCCGGCAAAGCCGATCAGCAGCACAAGGCACATCAGCCGCGCGAAACCGAACTTCCGCGCGAACCATCGCTGCAAGATCTTCAGACGCCTCATCCGGTCGAACTTCCTGCCTTGCGTCACGCCGCGCTCCGATCATGGAACGTCCGCTCGCGATTGGCTATTCCCTGGCTGCGCTGGATGGAGGATTTTTTGCCGCGGTCAAGATCCGGGCCCGGCGACGTCGGGCCCGGCCGACATCACGCGAGGTGGTTGCCGAAGATGAAATCGCTCGCGTGGAGGTTTGCGGCGAGCACGTTCTTCAGCAGCAGCGATTCGTGCTCCCTGACCGGTCCGTTGCCGGACTGACCGATGTGCTGCTGCCAGGTGACCAGCGTGCCGCCGGCTTCCTGGGTGATGACGAGATCGTTCAGGGAGCTGACATCCGAGAACTGCCGCAGGTCGATCTTGTCGAGGCCGGTCTCGAAATCGTTGATGGTGTGCTGGGCATTGCCGCCCGACGTGCCCGGTGCGAACACGAACTGATCCTGGCCACCGCCGCCGATCAGCGTATCGCCCGTTTGGGTCGCGAAGATGACGTCCTTGCCGCCCGTACCCTGCAAGGTGAGGCCGGTGCCTCCGGTATCGCTGAAGATGAAATTCACGGTGTCGTAGAGGCCGGTGGTGGTGTCCTTCACGGTCAGCGTGATCTGGTCGGTGGCCGGCGGCGTCTGGCCGGGATGGTAGGTGACGCCGCTCTCCAGCGCCGCCTCGACATCGTCCAGCGAACCCGACGTCAGGGCCAGCGCCGCACTGGTTTCCGACGCATGCGCGGTCGTCGCCGTCACCGTAAAGCTGTCCGTCGACGCGCCGGAATCGGTGTCGAAGAGATGAAGACCGAAGATCGCGTCGGTGTGGGTCTGGCTGTCGTGCAGGAGGTGGACGCTCGCGGTGCTGATGACCGGTCCGCCGACGGGCGCGGTGACGTCCGTGCTGATCGTGGCGGTATCGGCCGAGACCGGGGTCGTTCCGCCGGTGCCCGTGCTGGTGAGATCGATCGTGACCGGCGTGGTCGCCGTCACCGCGCCGGTATAGGTGTTGTCGAGGGCATGGACGCCGAGCGAACCGGGCGTACCGGTATAGCCGTCGGCCGCGACGAACCGAATCAGCGTATCGGGGCTCAGCACGAGTCCATGCGTATCGCTGACCGATGCGATGTCGACCCACTGGCCGCCGACCTCGTATTGCCAGACGCCCTGCGCGGCCGTCGCCGCATCGGACGTCACCACGATGGCCTTCAGGCTCGCGCCGTCATCGACGTCGTGGAAGCCGTTGGCGAAGAGCGTGCTGATCTTGCTGCCGCTCGGATCGCTCTGATTGCTGGCGACCGAAGCCAGCGTCGCATCGTCGAGCGTCGGCGCGTCGTTGGTGCCGGCGATGTTGATGGTCACGGTGCCATTGCCGGTGCCGGTCGGCGTGTGGCCGTCGCTGGGAACGATGGTGTATTGCAGCGACAGCGTCTCGCCGAGGGCGAGGAAATCGAACGCCTGGCTGCCTGAATTGAAATTCCAGGTGAACTGGGCGTGCGTGGCGGTGCCGTTCAAGATGTCGCCCGACTGCACGGCCAGATAGTTCAGCAGTTGCGCATTGGTCAGACCGTCGACGCCGTCGGTCTGCAGCACGCCGTCGAGATAGACGGAGACATGGTCGAGCGCCACCGTGACGTGGTCGGTGGCATCGGCGTCAGACACGGTCAAGGAGCCCGTCGCGGTCAGCCCCGCATTCGTCTCGGTCAGGTTGGCACCGGTACTGTCGCCACTCTTGGCGCTGATCACCGGCGCGTCGTTCGCGCCCGCGATCGTCACGGTCACCTGGGCCGTGTCGGTCCCGCCATGGCCGTCATTGAGCGTGATCGTGGACACGACCTTTGCGGTCTGGCCTTGGCCGAGGAAGTCCAGCGAACCGTCGGCGATCGAGTAGGTCCAGCCGATCGCGCCGTTGTTCGTGTTGCCCGCCTGCTGCAGCGTCAGGGCATGCTCGAGCGCGGCGGTCTCGTCCGGCGTCAGCGTCAGATGGGTGGTCTGATCGGTGTCGAGCCAGGTCACGGTCTGGGCGGTGATACTCGCCGTCGGCCGGTCGGTCAGGTCGATGTCGGTGAAATGGATGGTGCCGGTCCCGCCCGACGCGGGGTCGAGCGTGGAGGAGCCGGTCGTGGCCGCAAGCTCCGAGAAGTTGACGCTCGGCGAGGCCTCGGCCGCGACGAAGGCCGGCGCGTCGTCCACCGCGTTGTAGGTGATGAGCGTGCCGCCATGGCCGTCGCTGCTGCCGGCGAAATGCGCGTTGCTGTAGTCGCCGATGAGCTTGAGCGTGATGCTGTGGCCGTAGGCGTCGCTCACGACGAGGTTGCCGGTCGCCGCGTCATACGTCGCCGTGGTGCCGCCGTCATACTTGATGGTCGACAGATCGATCTTGTCGGTCGCGGCGAAGCCCGCGATCGACCCGCCGAAGCTCGACGTGTCGATCTGGAGTTCGGCGCCTCCGCCGCTGCCGAAGGTGATCGTCTGCGACACCGTGGCGTCGACCTCCAGCGTCGCACCGGAATCGATCGTGACCGAGCCCGAGCCCGACAGCGAACCGAACAGCGTGAGGGTCCCGCTATGGACCTCGATCGCACCGGTATTGACGATGGTGCCCGAGATCGAGGCGGTGCCCCAGGAATTGATCGCATTGGCGTTGTCGATGCCCAGCCCGGTCCCGAGCACCGAGGCGCCGTCGAGCAGATCGATGACGCCGTCGTTGACGATCGTGGACAGGTTGCCGAACACGCTGGTGCCGGCCACGGTCCAGGTGCCGTCGGCCTCGTTGTTGAAAGTGGCGGTGCCGACCGCGATATTGCCGTTGATGTCGCCGCTGTTGTTGATCGTGATGGCGCCACCGAGCTCGAAGATGGCATAGGTCGTCGAGGTCACGGTCGCGGGATCAGCAAGCCCGACGGTCCCGGAATTGTCGACGGTTGCGGTGCCGGTCGCGTTCTCCAGGATGAGGATCGCGGCGTGGCCGTCGGCGCCGACGACCGATCCGGTGTTGGTGATGTGCGTGGAGCCGGTCGCGCCCGTGCCGTTCTGGCTGACGACGATGCCGTTGAGGCTGGTGCCGGTGAGATCGCCGTCGTTGACGATGGTGACATCGCCCGCGCCCGTCGCGAACGCGGCGAGGCCGACCGCGCCGGTCGCGGAGCCTTCGTTGGTGACACTGACATCGCCACCGCCGTGGTTGAAGGCGCCGATCGCCGTCCCCGAAGCCGTGATCGACGACAGTTCACCGGTCGTGATCGTGACGTCGCCGACGCCCCAGGTGAAGGCATCGATGCCGTAACCCGCATCCGCGGTGATCGTCGCATCGCTCGTGACGGTGACGTTGCCATTGACGGCGCTCGAAGCGGAGGAGTTGCCGCCGGGCTTGTAGCCGACGATGATCGCGCCCGGCGTGGTGCCGTCATTGTTGAGGGTCGTGCCCGAGTGGATCGTGCCGTGGGCCTCGACGGAAATCGTGCTGTCGACATCGGCCGCGATCGCGGTCGCGTAATTGACGGCAACGATGCCGGAGCTGCCCGAGGTGATGCTGTCGCCCTTCGCCATGGTGACGCTGACGTCACCCTTGTCGATGCTGTAGGCGATGATGCCGTAGCCGTTCGTGCCCGTCACCGACGCATTGGCGCCGAGCGTCACGCTGACATCGCCGGTCCCGCCGCTGAGCGCCTGCGCCCTGATGCCGTCCTCGGCTGCGACGATCGTGGTGGCGGCGCCGTCGCTCACCGTGACGTCGCCGTTCCCGTAATTATAGGCGTGGATGCCGTAACCCGCCGCCGCGGTGATGTCGGCCTGGTTGTTGACGACGACCGTGCCGGTCACACCGGTATTGGCCGTGGTGCCGTTCTTGGAGCCGGTGTAGCCGACCTCGATGCCCGCCGGCGCATTGCCGCTCTGGTTCGGGCTGCTGCCGGAATTGATCGTCCCGGACGCATTGATGGTGATGGTGCTGCCATCAGACGCGTCGAGAGAGGTCGCGCGATTGACCGCGACGATGCCGGAGCTGCCCGACGTGATGACACTGCCGGCCTCGGTCGTGACCGTTTCGCTGCCGGTGCCGTAGCTGCGCGCCCTGATGCCGTAGATCGAGCTTCCCGTGATGGCGCCGCCGGCATCGATGGTGATGTCGCCGTCGCCGAGGGTGTTCGCATCGATGCCGTAGGCGCCGCCCACGGCACCGCCGAGCTGGGTGATCGAGATGTCGCCGTCGTTGGCGCTGTTGAGATTCTCGACGAGCACGCCAACCGAATTCGCACCGGTGCCGGTTGCCTTGCCGGTGACGTTGTCGACGGTGAGATCGCCGGAGCCGGTGGCGCTGTCGCGCAGCCAGATGCCATGACCGGCGAGACCCGTGACGTTGCCGGTCGCGGTCAGCGAGACATCGCCGGTGCCGTTCTGGGTGACGGCAATGCCGTTGGCCGCTCCCGTCAGCATTCCCGTCGGCGTGAGGATGATATCGGCGGGCTTGGCGGATGTACCGCCCGATGCCGTGAAGTCCAGCGCATCGCCGCTCGACGTCGTGATGTCGGCCGCGCCGGTGATCGTGAACGTGCCGCCCGTCGAGGACTGGCCCGCGATGGTGCCCGTGAAGCTCTGCCCGGTGACCTTGTCGAGCTGGAGCGTATCGATGCCACCGGCGAACGTAATGGTCTGAGCGGTTGCTCCCGCGAGTTCGAGGGTCGCGCCGTCGTCGATGATCAGCGAGCCGGTGCCGCTGAGGCCGCCGGACAGGTTCAGCGTGCCGCCCTGCACCTCGATGGTGCCGCTGTTGGTGACGGCAGCCGAGATCGTGGAGCCGGTGACGCCGTACAGATTGCCCGAATTGTTCAGGCTGCCGCCGTTGACCGTGACGCCCGCGAGATAGAGTTTCGACGTGCCATCGACCGTGATCGTCCCGCCGGCATTATTGACGACGACGGTCGTGAGCTTCAGCGTGCCGCCGTTGACGGCCTTGAGATCGGCGGTGTTGACGATCAGGTCGCCGGTAACGTCGAGTTCGCCGCCGCTGGCCTGGATCAGCTTGTGATTGGTCAGGGTGTGGAGCACGGCCGGGTCGATCGTCAGCGTGCCGCTGGTGACTGTGATCGTGCCGGTGTTGGTGATGTCGCCGTTGTTGATGGCGCTGACGCCGGTCGATTCCAGCGTTCCGGCAATCGTCACGGTGCCGCCGTCGATGGTCGCGCCGACGAGGTCCAGCGTCGAGCCGGCGTCGACGGAAACCGTACCGCCGGTGTTGTCCACCGTCATCGAGATCAGCTTCAGCGTGCCGTCGCCGATCGCGGCCAGTGTGCCGGTGTTGGTGACGGCCTGACCGTTGATGTCGAGTTCGCCACCGTTGGCCTGGAGCGTGCCTTCATTCGTCACGGTGGCGGTCGAGGTGGTGGTCGCCACCAGCGCCAGCACGCCACCGATCGCCTCGATCAAATAGCTGTTCCGGATGTTGGCATTGGTAATGGTGGTGGTGCCGGAGGAATCGAGCGTGCCGGATACTTTCAGCGTGCCGCCGGTCAGGCTGGCGCCGGCCAATGTCAGCTTCCTGCTCGCATCGACCGTGACGGTTCCGCCATTGGTGATCGCCGAGCCGGACACGGTGGCATCATCGAGCGTCAGCGTGACACCGTTTTCGACCGTGACGGCGCCCTTGTTCAGCGTCGCATTGCCGTCGATCGTGCTGTCGCCGGTGACGTCGATCGTGCCGCCCAGCGTGCTGCTGTAATTGTTGATCGTGCCGCCGGTGATCTCGGTGCCGGACAGCGTCAGCGTCCGGCCGTCGTCGATCGTGACGGTGTGACCGGTGTTGGTGAGGACGTCGTCGAGCAGCGTCGCGGCGCCGGCGATCTCCAGCGTGCCGTTGTTGGTGATCGCGCCCTTGGCGGTGGCCGAGGCGCCCTGGATCTTGGCGCCGCCCGTCAGCTTGACGGTGTTGTCGAGCGCGATGCCGGAATTGTCGGTGATGACGCTGCCGGACACGGTGATGCCGTCCAGTGTCAGTTCGGCATCCACCGTGACCGCGGCAACGCTGAGCGTGGCACCGCCGTCGATCTTGCTGGCACCGGTCACGTCGATCGTGCCGCCGCCCTTGATGGTGCCGCCGCTGATCGTGGCGTCGTCGAGGTTCAGCGCCGCACCGGCATCGACGATGAGATTGCCGGTGTTGGCGACCGAGGAGCCGTTGTCGAGCGTCAGCGCGCCGTCGGTGAAAATCTCGATCGTACCGGTGGCCGCGTTGGTGATGGTCTCGTTGGCGAACTCCACCGCTCCCTTGACGTTGACCGTACCCGAATTGGTCAGCGTGCCGTTCTCGACGAGGCTGGTGCCATCGAGCTCCAGCGTACCCGCGATGGTGACCGTGCCGCCATCGACCGTCGCGGCATTGACGATCAGCAGCGTGCCGGTATCGGCCTTCAGCGTACCGCCGGTATTGTGAATCACGGCAGCCGTCGTCAGCGTGCCGCCGGACAGCTCGATCGTGCCGGAATTGGTGATCTTGGCCCCGCTGGCGAAATCGCCGCCGCCCGCGAGCGTCAGATAGCCGGCGTTGGTCAGCACGCTCGTGTCGAGGATCTCGGCCTTGCCGCCGATCGAGATCGTGCCGAGCGTCGTGTTCGTGAAAATCGAGTCCGCGCTCATGTTGAGCGCCCCGGCGATCGTCAGCGAACTCTTGTTGATCACTTCCGGCGGAGGGCCGCCGAAATCGTTCATCGTCACCGAATTGGCGTAGGCCGGCGCATCGATCGTCACCGGATAGGACGGCGTCAGCCCGTGCAGCTGGTCGGTGATGACGATGACGTCGTCACTGATGGTCGGAACGGTGCCGGTTTCCCAGTTCGCCGCGTCCTTCCAGAAGCCGCCGGCCGGAGCGCCGGTCGCGTTGGTCGCGATCCACACCACCGCCGGAGCATCGGTGCCCGTGATCGTGACGGTGATGGTCTGCTGCGCGGTCGCGCCCTGCGAGTCCTTGACCGTCACCGTGTAGATGAGCGTCAGCACTTCGCCCTTCGGGATGAAGTCGGCGAGATAGACGGGCAGATCGGCCAGCGACCAGTTGATGGTGCCGGTGCCGCTCCCGGTGCTGTCCGCACCGCTCGCGATCGCGACGGACATCGCATTCTGGAACACCGCGAGCGGGCCCGGCGGCACGGTGCCGTCCGGAAGGCTCGCGCTGGTGAGCTTCACCGAGACCGTGTGCGTGTCGGTGAGATCGACATCGGTGAAGGTCAGCTTGCCCGAGGTCGGCACCTCGCTGGTGAGCGGACCACCCGGCACGCTGGTGCCGCCGGAGAAGATGATGGTCGGAACGCTGGTGGTGATGACCGGCTTGTCGTTCGTGCCCGTGATCGTGATCGTGATCGGGATGAAGGCCGTCTCGGGGCTGACCGCGAAATTGTTGTCGACGCGGATCACGTAGGTCAGCGTCAGAGTTTCGCCCTCGGCGAGGAAGTCGAAGGTGTGGTCCAGGACGGAGTAGGTCCAGACCGCCGAGCCGTTGTTGGCGTTGCTGGCGTCGGGGACGACGGTGATCTTGATCTGCGCCGCCGCGATGTCCTGCTTCTGAAGAGCGTTGAGTGAGCTGGTGACGTCCTGCTGGCTGGCGTTCTTGTAGACGTAGTTCGGCGCATCGGCGAGATTCACGGACGCCGTCGGCCGGTCGCCCAAGTTCTGGTCAACGAAGGTGATCCGGCCCGAGATCGTATCGTAATCACTGGTATCGCCGGTATGGCCCGTGAGCTCGGTCAGCGCGAACGCCGTCTTCACATTGCCATTGAGATCGAGGCTTCGAGACTGGGGCGCGCCCGGAAACCGGTTCGCGGCCCCGGGAAGCTGGTTGGCGTTCTGCGAACCCGGCTGAACGAGGTTGGTGAACACCGCGGTCGCGGTGGCCCCGCTCTGGGTCTTGATCAGGATTCCGTCGCTGGTCTGCGTGATCGTGTCGGTGAAGTTCGTGGTCAGCTTGGTGTTGGTGTTGGTGTCCGTGAACTTCAGCGTGAACACGTCGGTGATCAGCTTCTGCACGTCCGGCGACAGCAACGCATTGGTGACCGAGACGTTGCCGCCGCTGATCTGGATCATCTGGCCGGCCTGATTGACCGTCGCGATCGGCAGCAGCGTCGTCTTGTCGAACAGGATGTAGGAGCCGGTGGTGCCGTCGGGCTCGACCAGCACCTGGAAATTGGCCTGCGGCTGCGGATCGCCGCCGCCGGAGGGAATGACGAAGTTGATCTGGGTCAGCACCGCCGTGCCGCGGATGCCCATGGTGGCGACGGGCGTGTCGATCTTCATGTCGCCGTGCTTGGCGGTCTCGCCGGCGACGAAGGTGATGGTGCCCGCGACCAGGCTGAGCAGCGAGGAATTGCTCGACCCGTTGGGGTCGTACACCATCTCGTTCAGCACCATCCGCGCGTTCGACGACAGGCCGAACACCGTGCCGTCGATGAAGGTGATGCCGAGCGTGGAGTCCGCGCCGGTCGAGACGGCGTCGCCCTTCTCGACATTGTCGCCGTTGTTCAGGACGATCGAGACGCCGTTGCGGACCGCGGTCGCGCTGCCCGAGAGCTTGGTGACGTGACCGATGACCTGCGCGGCGGCGGCGCCGGGCGCAGCCTGCGCGTACTGGACGTGACCCGTGAGCGCGTTGACGATGTCGCCGGTGAGATGCGCGCCATCGGGCGATGCGAGCGCCGCCCGCTTCTCGCCCTTGAAATAGTCGTGAACCACGAACTCGCGATCATCGTGCGACAGCACGAGATCGACGCCGGCGCGCTTGAACTCGCCGTGAAAGATCAGGTTGGGATCGGGAACCACGAACGCGCCGGCCGGCACGTGTCCGTGGGACTTGGCGGAAAAGGAATCCACATGGACATAGGCGGGCGAGCGGGAACTCTCGCCATCCAAGGAAATCGCGGCGTCAAATTTGCCAGCGTAATTCAACCGGGCACCGTAAAAGGGTTAATATTTAAATAAGTATCGAGCGCCTAAGCTTGCATACCATTACCAAGTCCTTAGCGAAACAGTCTATTGCTTGTGTGATTTCGCGTGACGAGGCTATGGGTCCAGAGGCGGGGCCTCTCGCGGGCAGACAAATCGAAGTAATCTTTCGAACGTTTGCAAGTATAGCTACGATCAACTGCGCCCATTTCAGACTATCCATTGTAATCCGCTGTATAAATTCAGCGGCGGATATTCAGGTCACCTTCCTATCGCAGTGCCCCACCGCATCCTGGGGCAAAAAAGGGACAAAATCTGTGACCCAACTAACAGAACCCGTGAAAAAGCGGGTCGTTAGCCATAGGGACGGATTCGGAACCTCCACAACTTCCGCCTGCAAATCGTTCGATTTCACGGCGTGCGTGGCTCTCCGGCCACGCCATTCCTAAAATTTTAAGGACCCAAGCGAGCGCCGTTTCAGCCTGTTCGGCGGTTTTGGCAGCCCCAGCCCGGCGCGTTAAGCAGACCCAAACCGCCCGTCTCGCACCATCTCCACGAAAGCAACAAAGCCCGGCGCGCGCAGATCAAGGCGATCTGGCGAAGCCGGAAGGGGATGTCAGATGGAGACCGCTGCTCACAGGCGTGCCTGGTGGACAGTCCTTGTTCTGTGCGGATCGATGCTGCTCGGATCGGCCGCCGATCTTCGGGCCGGCACGCTGCTGTCGCCAGGCTCGGCAGCGTTGGTGCGGAAATCGGCCGAGCCGTTCGGCGTTTTCGCCTTCGCCATCTCCACCGGCAACCTGCACCAGAAATGGTTCGCGCTGAAGGACAAGCTCGACGGCGACATGGTGCAGCTCGCGCTGTGCGACGGCGACCGCGACAATTGCGCTTCGCCCGCCGCCCTGAAGCTGCTCGCCATCGTGGACCAGGCCCGCACCCGCGACGGCCGCGCGCGGCTGGGCGAAACCAATCGCGCCATCAACCTCGCCATCAGGGCCGCGAATGACGGCGCCGACGACGTCTGGAGTACGCCGCTCGCGACCTTCCAGCGCGGCGCCGGCGACTGCGAGGACTATGCCATCGCCAAGCTCGCCGCGCTTCGCCTCGCGGGCGTCGCGGCCGACGACCTTCGTGTCGTCGTGGTCCGCGACATCCGTGCCGGCGCAGACCATGCCGTCGTTGCCGCCCGTCTCGACGGCCATTGGCTGATGCTCGACAACCGCCGCATGGCGATGGTCGAAGACGAGGATGCGCGGACCTACCAGCCGCTGTTCGTACTCTATCCGTCCGCCGTGATGCGATATGTCGACGAGCCCGTGCAGGCATCGGGATCGGCCGGCCGGCAGGTGTCGCTGATCACCGCCAACGCCGAGGCGCGCTGACCATCTCCCGGCGTTTCGCCGAATCATTCCGCCACAAACCCATTTCGCGCCGCGATCCGGGACGCTAGCATGGCCCCCACCATGCTGGGGGACGAGCGGAATGCGATTCATCGTGCTGACTGTGCTGGCGCTGCTTGCATTGCCGGCGACGCCGGGTTTCGCGCAATCCGGCAGTTCCGACCGCTCCATCGCCGACAAGCTGCCGCTGTTCGCCAAGAACAATTGCCAGCAGAACCGCGATCCCGCCAATCAGATGTTCTGCGGTGACGCCGAGCTCGCCGCTGCCGCGGAAAAGCTGAGCTCCGCGATCGAGGCCCGGCTCGCCCGCCTGCCCGATCGCCTGCCTGCGATCGAGGAGAACGCGATCTGGATCCGGCAACGCAGCCTCGGCTGCGGCATCATCGGCCAGGCCGCGGTCCGCTACGACGATGCCGACCGGATCAAGGCCTGCCTCCTCAAGGTCACCGAGGAGCGCGCCGCGATGCTGCGCGATCCGGATTTCGACTGTCTCGCGGCCAACACCGCGGCCGGCGCGCTGATCTGCGCAGACCCTTCGCTGGCGCTCGCCGAGACCGAGCTGAACGCCGAGGTCCTCGGCCTCATCAACAAGCTGGACCAGACCGCGGCGCGCTTTGCCTTCGCCGAATACGGCCGCTGGACGCGGGAGCGCGACCGGAAATGCAATCTGGTCGGCAAGGAGAACGTGCCGCTCCAGGAGCTCTCGCCCGCGGAGGATTGTCTGTCCGACTACCTGAAACGCCGGACCGCGGAGATCGCCGCCGCCAAGGGTGATCCGAAGAAGGTGTTCGGCCGCCAGGTCGCGGCCAGGTCCCCCGACACCGACGCCGTCGATTTCTGCGCCGCGCGGATTCACGCGGCCAATTCCTGCGGCAATTTCATCCGCATCAACCGCGTCTCGGCGATCGACAGCCAGGTCGGCGAGCACGATGCACAGGTCACCGGCGAGATCGAGATGGTCGTGCTGGCGCCCTTCACCGCCTGCAGCAAAGTCGCCTCGACCTGCACGGGCGCCTGCTGGAACCTGCAGCTCGGCCGCTCGCAGCCGGTCGCCGAGGCCAAGCCCAACGCCCGCGAGGCGTTCAACGTCACGCGCCGGCTCCGCATCCAGCGCACCTTCGCTTTCGTGAAAGCCGCCGACGGCTGGCGATGCCGCGAGGACGAGCTGGCGCCGGTGAATTCAGGTATTTCCAGCGGGGGAACCTAGGTCCCCCTTCACGGACGGCCGCGGCGCCATCATCTCTGAGGTGACCGCATTTGCGGCAACGCGATTCACGGTGCCGAAACATCTTCGGGTCATGGTCGCGCGCATGTGAAACCGGATGGTGTGGCCGTCATGAAGCCGGACAAGTCGGCGCTCGAAGTCCGAGGGTTAACGAAGCATTTCGACCGCCCGGCGGTCGACAGCCTCGATCTCACGATTCACGCCGGCGAATTCTACGCCCTGGTCGGCCCCAACGGCGCCGGCAAGACCACCACCTTGCGCATGGTCGCCGGCCTGTTGCGGCCCGATGCCGGCGCGGTCTCGATCTTCGGCATCGATGCGCTGCAGAACCCCATCGCCGCCAAGCAGGTGATGGCGTGGGTGTCCGACGAGCCGATGATCTATGACAAGCTCACGCCGCTCGAATATCTCGAATTCGTCGCCGGACTGTGGGGCATCGCACCCTCGGTCTCGGAGCCGGTCGCGCAGGATCTCCTGAGCTCGCTCGGGCTCGGGCCGCACCGGCACGAACGCTGCGAGGGCTTCTCCAAGGGCATGCGGCAGAAAGTGGCGCTCGCCGGCGCGCTGGTGCACGATCCCCGCCTCATCATCCTCGACGAGCCGCTGACGGGACTCGATGCCGTTTCCGCCCGGCATGTGAAGGGCCTCCTGAGCGAGCGCGTTCAGGCCGGCTGCACCATCATCATGACCACGCATATCCTCGAGGTCGCCGAGCGCATGGCCGATCGGATCGGCGTGATCGCATCGGGCCGCCTCGTCGCCGAAGGCACGCTCGCCGAGCTGCGCCAGCAGAACGGCCATGCCGACACCAGCCTCGAGGATCTCTTCATCGCGCTGGTGACGCTGCAGGCCGCCGCATGAGCAGCGCGACGGCGCTCTCCTGGTTTGCCCGTCACGAGCTGAGGCTCGCCTGGCGCGAATGGTTCGCCATGATCACGGGCGGACGGCGCAAGCGCACGCGCGCCGCCGTCATCGGCCTCACCTTCTTCGCCGCGCTCCTGCATCTGCCGGCCTGGGCCGTGATCGGCCGCTTCGCGGACCTGCAGCTTCCGCTCGACAAATCCTCGCTGATCGTGATCTCGGCGACGATACTGCTGGCCTGGACGCTGATGCTGTCGCAGGCGATCGAATCGGTGACGCGGGTGTTCTACGCCCGCGCCGATCTCGACCTGATCATGTCCTCGCCCGCGACGCTGGCCAATCTGTTCTCGGTCCGCATCGCCTCGATCGCGCTCACCGTCACGGTGATGGCGCTGCTGTTCTCGACGCCCTTCGTCGACGTGCTGGTGATCGGCGGCGGCGCGCGGTGGCTCGCGGCCTTCGGCGTGGTGATCGCGATGGGCCTGTCCGCCGCGGCGATCGCGATCGCGGTGACCATCCTCCTGTTCCGGCTGATCGGGCCCGCGCGGACGCGCTTCGTGGCCCAGATCCTGGCCGCGATCATCGGCGCGGGCTTCGTGATCGCGCTTCAGGTCGCCGCGATCATCTCCTATGGCACGCTGTCCCGCTTCACCATCCTGACCTCCGATGCGGCGGCCGCCTACGCGCCCGGCATCGACAGCATCTGGTGGTGGCCTGCGCGGGCGACCATGGGCGACAGCGAAGCCCTGTTGCTGCTGCTCGCCGGCGGGCTTGTGCTGCTCGGAAGCGTCATGGCGATCTTCTCCAACCGTTTCGCCGACACTGCGATCGATGCCGCCGCCCATGGCAAGACGGGACGGCGGATTGCGAAGGAACGTCCCTTCCGTGGCGGATCGCGCCAGCAGGCGCTGCGGCGCAAGGAATTCATGCTGCTCTGGCGCGACCCCTGGCTGATCTCACAGACCCTGATGCAGCTGCTCTATCTGGTGCCGCCGGCGCTGCTGCTCTGGCGCAGCTTCGCCGACAGCTCGGCGGCGCTGACGCTGATCACGCCGGTGGTCGTGATGGCGGCAGGACAGCTCGCGGGCGGCCTCGCCTGGCTGACGATCTCGGGCGAGGACGCGCCCGACATGGTCGCGACCGCGCCGCTCTCGCCTTCCAGCGTCATCCGCGCCAAGATCGAGGTGGTGCTGATCGCAATCGCCGTCATCTTCGGACCGCTGGTCGCGGTGCTGACATTCGCCTCGGCCTATCAAGCCGCGATCACGGCAGGCGCCGTCCTCACCAGCGCGGCCTGCGCCACCGCGATCCAGCTCTGGTTCCGGGTCCAAGCCCGGCGCAGCCAGTTCCGCCGCCGCCAGACCTCCTCGCGGCTCGCGACCTTTGCCGAAGCGTTTTCATCGATCGGCTGGGCCGCCAGCGCAGCGCTGCTGCTCGCCTTGCCCATCGCCGGCCTCGTCAGCGGGCTGATCACCGCGGGCCTCGTCGCCATCACCTGGAAGTTCAGCCCGCGCAGGGCGTGACGGGTGCGACACTGACGCGCTGTTGATCGCGATCTGTTGGCGATGCGCTGCATTGCACGTTAGACTTCCCCGACGTCATCGGGGACGGATTCATGTGGCGACTTGTTTCGGCGGCTCTGGCCCTGTTCGGCGCGTGCCTTTCGCCTGCCCTCGCCCAGCAGCCCCAGCGCAGCGAATGCCTGGCGATGGCGAACGCGCCCCCCCGCGCGATGCCGGTTGCGTTCCGGCAGGCCGCCGGCGCGGCCGAGGTCGAGATCACCTATGCCGGCCACTCCACCTATTTCATCGACACGCCCGGCGGCGTGCGCATCGCCACCGACTATAGCGGCGCCTATCAGGTCGGCCGGCTGCCCGACGTCGTCACCATGAACCGGGCCCACAGCACCCATTACACACTGGCTCCCGACAAGCGCATTCCCCATGTGCTGCACGGCTGGGGCGAGGACGGCAAGCCGGCGCTGGTCTCCGAGCGCATCGGCGACACCTTCATCCGCAACGTCACCACCGACATCCGCCGCTATTACGGCGACGATGCCGGCGCCGACATGATCCGCGACGGCAACTCGATCTTCATCTTCGAGGTCGCCGGCCTCTGCATCGGCCATCTCGGCCACCTCCACCACAAGCTCGACGACAGCCATTTCGCCCAGATCGGGCGGCTCGACATCGTGATGGTGCCGATCGACGGCACCTACACGATGTCGCTCGACGGCATCTCCGAGATCACCAAGCGGCTGCGCGCGTCCGTGGTGCTGCCGATGCACCGCTTCGCCACCCCGCTCGACGAATTCATGCGACGCATCGGCCAGCAGTTCGAGATCGACCGGCGCACCGAGCGCTCGCTCCGGATGTCGCGCGATGCGCTGCCGGCGACGCCGACGGTGATCATTCTCGACGGCGTCTGAGGCGCAATTTTCTCCAAGCGAGCATCCGTTCGTTCGTGCTGATCTGTCCGGCAACCAGGAGATCGGCATGAGTGAATTTGCGAGGCTGCTGCACGCGGATGGTCCCAACCCCGAGCACGCGGCGGCGCTGCAGCTCTACGGCCGATTCGTCGGCGATTGGGACGCCGAGATCACCGCTTACGCACCGGATGGAGCGAGGCACTATACGCGCGGCGAGATCCATTTCGGCTGGGTGCTGGAAGGCCGCGCCGTGCAGGACGTCTGGATCATCCCGCGCGCCGAAGGCCGCCCCGCTTTTCCGATCACCGGCAACTGGTACGGCACGACGCTGCGGGTCTACGATCCCGCCATGTCCGCGTGGCGGATTTCATGGTTCGATCCCGGCCGCGGCGTGTTCCGCCAGCAGATCGGACGCGCCCATGGGGCCGACATCGTGCAGGAAGGCACAACGGATTCCGGCGAACTGACACGCTGGAGCTTTACGGAAATCACCGCGGATTCCTTTCACTGGCTCGGCGAGAGCAAGCCGGCGCGCGCGACCGATTGGCGGCGTGCGGTCGAGGTCAGGGCCACGCGCCAGAGGAATTGACGATGGCGCCGGTTCGTCCGCGGTGAAATGCGTGGGTTGCGCGGCGCGCGCTAGCCAGTTGCCGACGAGATGCTAGGCTCCCCGAACAAGACACATCAGGGAGCGAAACGCCGATGGCTGCCAGCGGATTGCCCGCCAATGCGAGCGGGCTGTTTGTCGATCCGCGCGAGGACTGGCTCGCGCTTCATCATGAGGAGATCATCGATCCGGCCCGGCCGATCGTCGATCCCCACCACCATCTCTGGAATCGCAGCCAGCGTTATCTGATCGAGGAGATGGCCGCCGACATCGCCACCGGCCACAACGTCATCGCCACCGTCTATGTCGATTGCCGCTCGATGTACCGGGCGCACGGGCCGGAGGCGTTGCGGCCCGTCGGCGAAGTCGAGTTCGCCAATGGCGTCGCCGCGATGAGCGCGAGCGGTGCCTACGGCAATGCCGCGATCTGCGCCGGCATCGTCAGCCACGCCAATCTGCTGCTCGGCGACGCGGCGAAGCCGGTGCTGGAGGCGGAGATCGCCGCCGGCAACGGCCGCTTCCGCGGCATCCGGCATTCCTCGGCCTGGGACGAAGACCCCAAGGTCGCGGGCATGTACGCGAACCGGCCGAAGGGATTGCTGAAGGACCCGGCCTTCCGCAAGGGCTTTGCCTGTCTCGCGCCGCTCGGCCTGAGCTTCGATGCCTGGCTGTTCCACCCGCAGATCGGCGAGCTGACCGAACTCGCGCGCGCCTTTCCCCACACCCGGATCGTGCTCGACCATTGCGGCGGCCCGGCCGGGGTCGGCCGCTTCGCCGGGCGTAGCGACGAAGTGTTCGCGCAATGGCGCGCGTCCATACGCGAGATCGCGACATGCGAGAACGTGGTGGTGAAGCTCGGCGGGCTGGCGATGTGCCTGCTCGGCTACGACTTCCATCTGCGCGAGAGGCCGCCATCTTCCGAGGAGCTCGCTGCGGCCTGGCGGCCCTATGTCGAGACCTGCATCGAGACGTTCGGCGCAAGGCGCGCGATGTTCGAGAGCAATTTCCCGCCCGACAAGGGCCAGTGCAGCTACCAGGTGATCTTCAACGCCTTCAAGCGCATCGCAGCGCCCCTGAGCGAAGCGGAGAAGACGGCACTGTTCTCGCGGACGGCGGCCGACGTCTACCGGCTCGAACTACCGTCGTGACGCGAAAAAGGGGCCGGGATTGTGATCCCGCCCCCTCTTCCGTCGTGGTCGCTGGGAAGCGTCCTGGAAAACTCTATTGCCTCGGCGAGATCAATCCGGAACGCCGCTGCGGGCCGATCCGGACATGCTCTAGCCGGCACCCATGAGCGTTGCGGGCCGGCGCTCGCCGGGCGAGAGGAACATCCGCTTCAGCTTGTTGACGACGCGCACCATGAAGCCGATCATCGCGGGATTGGTCTTGCGGCAGAAGGCGATCTTCTTGACGTGACCCTCGACGTGCCATTTGGCATGGGCGCCGTCGCGGAAGAAGATCACGTCGCCGACGCCGTAGCGCTTCGGCGGCATGCCGTCGCTCTCGAGCACGATCGACCCTTCCAGGATCATGATCGTCTCGTCGAAATCATAGTACCAGTTGAAGCGTCCCTCGGTGCAGGACCAGATGATGGTCGAGGCAGTGCCGTCGGCGCTGGTCGACAGAATGTGCGAGTGAGCCACCGGGTTGCCTTCGATGATCCAGGACGGCTCGATCGGCCGCAGCTCAAGATCCACGTTGCAATTTCCGGTTTCAATCAATGCGCGCGACATCTGCAACCCCAGGAACGGAATATAATTGGCCGGGTTTGAGTCCCGGACTTCGAAATAGATGCGCCGAACGCTAGTCGCCGGCTTTTAATTCTTTGTTACGCGAGTCTCGACAATCAGCCGCAAGTTGCACGTGCGGAGCGACTGCCGTGGCGATTTTTCCGAGAAATTCGCGCCTGTGAACCCGCCTTCAGCCGGGTGCGACAAAATGCGCGAAACGAGCTGGAAGGAACCGCGCCGATGTCCCTGAACCCCGAGGTTCTCGCTGCCGACCGCGAGGTCGCCGCGTGGTTCGGCAGCTTCCGCATCTCCTTCGAGCCGGACGAGGAACTTTGGTTCCGCATCGACGGCATCGATGATCCCCAACAGATCGGCGGCGACGGATCCGGCGGCACGTTCGTGCTGCTGCCGGCGCAGACGATCCTTTACGTCTCGTCTGGCGGCCGCGCCGGGGTCATCGCGGACAGCTTCGAGGCGTTCATCCAGCTCGTCATCGCCTGTCCCTATTGGCTGGACATTCTCGAATTCTCCGTCGGCGGTGACCTCGCGGAGATGCGGCGCGCGGCCGCCGCGCTGGAAGCGACGCTCGATAACGAGGACGAGATCAACGAGGCCCGCGAGGAAATCCGCCTCGCACTGGAGCTGTCCGAACCCGACGATCCCGTCGGCGCACTCTATGACGCGGTCGCTACATCCGCCACCATCGTGCGGGCGACGGACGGCAGCCCGTTCACCACTCTGTTCAACCGCTTCAGCATCGACAAGAATCCGACGCTGCGTCACGCGGCGGCATGAAGCTCTGAAATCTCACCGTGACACGCGAGACCTCATCCTGAGGAGCCCGCCGGCGGCGGGCGTCTCGAAGGATGGGCCGCAGAGAAGGCCGTGGACTTACTTCGCCCACTCGCCCTTGCGGAACACCGGCACCTTGCTGCCGTCGGCGAGAATGCCGTCGATGTCGGTCTCGGACGAACCGATCATCCAGTCGATGTGGATCAGGCTCTGGTTGCCGCCTTGCGCGGCGATCTGCTGCGGCGTGAGCTGCGCGCCGTTGACGAAGCACTTCGAATAGCACTGGCCGAGCGCGATGTGCGACGCCGCGTTCTCGTCGAACAGCGTGTTGAAGAACAACAGCCCGCTCTGCGAGATCGGCGAGGAATGCGGCACCAGGGCCACTTCGCCGAGCCGGCGCGCGCCCTCGTCGGTGTCGAGCACCTTGTTCAGCACCTCCGCGCCGCGCGAGGCCTTGGCATCGACGATCTTGCCGTCCTCGAAGCGCACAGCGATGTTGTCGATCAGCGTGCCCTGGTAGGATAGCGGCTTCGAGCTCACGACATGGCCGTAGACGCGGCGGCAATGCGGCGTGGTGAAGACCTCCTCGGTCGGAATGTTGGCGTTGCAGCTGATGCCGTTCTTCGAGAGCGAGGCGCCGCCCTCCCACTCATGGCCGTCGGCAAGCCCGATGGTGAGATCGGTGCCCGGCCCGGAATATTGCAGCGCGCGGAAGCGCTGGCCGTTGAGCCAGTTGGTGCGCTCACGCAGCACCGCATTGTGGGCCGCCCAGTTGCCGGTCGGGTCCTCGCGATCGACGCGCGAGGCCGCAAAGATCGCGTCGGCGAGCTTGCCGACCGCGACGTCTTCGGAATCGTTGGGGAACACCTGCTTCGCCCAGGACAGGCTCGGATAGGCGATGATGTTCCAGTTGGTGTCGAAATTGACGATTTTCTCCAGCGCGGGCTGATAGGCCATGGAATTGGCCTTGCTGGCGCGCGCCACCTTCGACGGATCTTCGTTCGACAGCAGCATCGGATTGTCGCCGACGATGGCGAGCCGCGCGGTGTTGTCCGAGAATGCCTTTGCCATGCCCTCGTATAGCCAGCCGGCCGCACGATCGAAGCTGTCGTCGCGGCCGTGGCGGTAGCGCGCCAGCGTCATCTCCTCGTCCGACAGGATCGGCGTCACGATTCCGGCACCGGCCTTGTAGGCATGTACGGCGATCCGCCGCACCAGGGGCAGCGCGATGGCGGGCGCCGTGAGAAGAAGGTCCTGTCCCGGCCGCAAGCCCAGGCCCACCTTCACCGCCACCTCGGCCAGCCGGTCGAGTTTCACGGGATCGATGGGAGTGGAAGAATTGCGCTGCTCGGTCATGCCAGGTCCTCTGCGGAAAGTCTCGATCTCATTTAAGTCTATCATTTCACGGCGCAATAGCGCGAGCATCCTGCGCCACGCGGAAGATACGAGGTTTCGTGCGTTTTGGTTTTCAACGCGTTGCCGATTTCAGCACGCGATCCACCATCGCCGGCGCAAGCCCGAGGTAATTTTTCGGTGAGGTCAGCGCCTCAATCGTGGCGCGATCGATTCGGGCGGAAATGCGCGGATCCGCCGACAGCGCATCGGCCAGCGCGAGACCCTTCTCGTTGGCGAGCCGGCAGGCATCATAGACCACGTCATGCGCCTCCTGCCGGCCGATCTGGGGCGCAAGCCCCATCATGACAGCTTCCGCCACGATCAATCCGCGGCTGATCGCGAGATTGTCGCTCATCCTGCTTTCGTCCACGATGAGGCCCGCGAGCGCGAACTTCGCCTGATGCAGAGCGCCCGCGGTCAGCACGAAGCTTTCCGGGATCGCCATCCATTCGGCGTGCCAGGGGCCAGTGGCGCGCTCGAAATCCTGCACCATGGCATCGAGCATCAGGCCGGCGTGCTGGCGCACCGCCTTGGACGCCGCGAGCATCAGTTCCGAAGAGATCGGGTTGCGCTTCTGCGGCATGGTCGATGAGGCACCGCGTCCCTTGACGAAGGGCTCATAGACCTCGGCAAATTCGGTCGAAGCCATGATCATGATATCGAGCGCGATCTTGCCGAGCGAGCCTGTGACCAGCGCGAGGAAATTGACCGCCTCGGCGAAGCCGTCGCGCGCGACGTGCCAGGTCGAGGCGGGCACGCCGAGCGCCAACTCGGCGCAGAGCGCTTCCTGCACCTCGAAGCCCTTGTCGCCGAGCGAGGCCAGCGTTCCGGCCGCACCGGCGAACTGGCCGACCAGGACGCGCGGTTTCAATTGCGCGAGCCGTTCGGCGTGACGATCGAACATCGCGAGCCAGATCGCGGTCTTGTAGCCGAAAGTCACCGGCAGCGCCTGCTGCAGATGAGTGCGGCCCGCCATCGGCGTGTCGCGATAGCGTCGCGACAGATTGGCGAGGATGCGGCGAAGCTCGGCGATGTCGGCCTCGATGATCTCGAAGGCCGCGCGCAGTTGCAGGACCACGGCGGTGTCCATGATGTCCTGCGTGGTCGCGCCCCAATGCACGTAGCGGCCGGCATCACCGCATTGCTTCACCATCTGATGCACCAGCGGCAGGATCGGATAGCCGACGATGTCGGTCTCCTGCCGCAGCAGGTCGAAGTCGAGCGCGGAGACATTCGTCCGCGCCGCGATCGCTTCGGCCGCGGCTTGCGGAATTACGCCGCACCTGGCTTCCGCCTTCGCCAGCGCCACCTCGACCTCCGCATAGCGCGCGACGAGCGCCACGTCGGAGAACACCTCCCGCATCTTCGGCGTCCCGAAGGCATCGCGAAACAGGATGGAATCGAGCACGGTGGTGGCGGCGGGAAAGGCTGGCATGGGCGCTTCTTCGTGGTTGGTGCTTCGTGTGGGGAATAGCTTACGCGGGATGGCGAGCCGAGCAATCAACATTCACAGTTCGACACACAGCCGGCATCGTCCTGGCGAAAGCGGGGACCCATTCCTCCCAGAGAGACTCGAAGCGAACACCAGGCGTTCGGCACGCTTGCCGACGACACCCGATGGATTCCGCGGAATGGGTCCTGGCTTTCGCGAGGACGACAACCAGGAGATCATCCTGTCCAAATTTTAATTCAGCGCGCTTGCCGAGTTGCACTATCACTGACGTGCGCGGCGGGAGCTGCCGCGTGACGAGGAGACCACAATGTTGAAATCGTTTCGCTTCATTGCCGGAGCTTGTGTGCTCGCGGGCCTGTCGGCCACGACGCTGACCGAGGCGTCGGCGGCGCCGATCGGCCAGCCGCTGGCGATGACACGCCCTGCGTCCGGACAGATCGAACACGTTCGCTGGTACGGACATCGCGGCTGGGGCGGCGGCGCGTTCGTCGGCGGCCTCGCGGCCGGCGCGCTGATCGGCGGCGCCATCGCGGCGCCCTACTATTACGGCTCACCTTATTATTATGGACCGGGCTACCCGCCGCCGCCCGCCGCCTACGGACCGCCGCCCGACGGCGACATCGCCTACTGCATGCAGCGCTACAAGTCCTACAACCCGAACACGGGTCTGTATCTCGGCAACGACGGCAGGCGTCATCCCTGCCCGTAGCCGGCAGGGCCGACCGGCCGCACGATCGGCATTTGCCGACAAGTGCACTCGCCTCGCGAAAGGCCGCCATGCCCGGGCTTGTCCCGGGCATCTTCGTTCTCGGCGCGAGGAAGCCAACGCAGCTTGCTGCGGGGCGCGGATGACCGGGAAGAGCCCGGCCATGACGTCGTGGCGGCTTAAGCGCCTGCAGCACGCGCGCAATTGTCGCGGCTTTCGTTGAACAGGGGCTTCGCCGGCGCTCCCTACTCCTGCATCATCTCGCCGCTGCCGCCGAACTCCGCCGGAAAATCCTTCAGCTTGGGCAGCCCGTCGCGCATCGGCAGCACGGTCTCTGCGTAGTTGACGTGGACACCGGGCGTGAAGCTGAGCGTCGGAATCGTTGCGGTGAACACGTCGATCAGCCCGAGCGGCGGGTGGTTGGTCATGAGATGGCCGCCGCACTTCCTGCAGAACTGGCGCTGGCTGAGCGGCGTCTTGGCATAGGTCGCGACATGCTCGTCGCCGCCGGTGACGCGCACCGCTTCGGGCTTCCACAGGCTGAAGGCATTCACGGGGCCGCCCGACCAGGACCGGCAGGAGCGGCAATGGCAATAGCCCATCGCTTCCGGTTCGCCCGTGACCTCGAGCGTGACCGCGCCGCAGAAGCAGTTTCCGACATGTTTCATTTTGATCTTCTCCGTTGATGACGTCGTTGTCCTCGATGTCCTCCGATCGGAGGAAGCGAGCGGATCGGCAGGCAGGTACAGCTTAGGCCGACCTGCGCCAGGGAATGAGCATCGACACACGCTGCTTGTATTGCCGGTACTCGTCACCGAAGAGCGCGACGAGGTCGCGTTCCTCCAGCGCAATGCCGACGAGAATGTAGAGGGTCGTCACGCCCGCAAACAGCAGATGGCCCGCGGTCATGACCGGCGTCACCCAGAACGCGATGATGAAGCCGAGATAGATCGGGTGGCGGACGAATTTGTAGAGCAGCGGCGTCTTGAAGCGCGGCGGTGCGGCCTCCTTGCCGGCGAGATGGATGGTGACCTGATGCAATCCGAACAATTCGAAGTGGTTGATGATGAACGTGCTGGTGAAGACGAGCACCCAACCCAGCAGCGACACCGTGACCAGCGTCACGGCAAGATCCGGATTCTCGATCTTCCATATGAGGGCGGGCAGCGGACGCCACTGCCAGAACAGGAGGAGAAGAGACAGGCTCGCCAGCAGCACATAGGTGCTGCGCTCGACAGGCTGGGGCACGTACTGCGTCCACCACGCCTTGAAACCCGGTCGCGCCATCACGCTGTGCTGAAGGGCGAACAGCGTCATCAGGAGGAGGTCGACAATGACAGCTTCGACCATGGGCGACTCCGCGCCGGTGTCGATGGTTTTCGGCACCACCAGCCCTGTGACGAAGCCGATGGCGTAGAGAATGGTGACGGAGAACACGAGATATACCGCAACTCCGTACAGGAAGGCGATGACCTTGAAACCGCGTGAGCCCGTATCCTCCGGGCTGATGGAACGAAGCTGGTGATCAAGCTGGGCCATGGATAACTCCGCTGTGCCGGGTGCATCGACACTCCTTGGTCCCGGCTTCATGCCGTTTCGGACGGGGCAAGACTTTCGCGGATGATTGATTTTCGCCTGAGACAACTTTGATTTTTGCTTGAGATGACAGAAACGTGCGATTTCACTTCGAAAACAACGTGCTCGACGGCTCCCTGCGCGAGTTGACCTGCAACGGCGTGGCCGTGCCGCTGCAGCCCCAGGTGTTCGATCTGCTGCTCTACCTCGTGGCCGAGCGCACCCGTGTGGTCAGCAAGGATGACCTGATCAGCCGCATCTGGAGCGACCGCATCATCTCGGACTCCGCGCTGAACAGCCGGATCAACGCCGCGCGCAAGGCGCTCGGCGACGACGGCGCGACCCAGCGCCTGATCAAGACGATCCCGCGCAAGGGTTTTCGCTTCGTCGGCGAAGTCCGGGAGAAATCGGAGGCCGCGCTCGCACCGGCAGGCCCCGGCCAGGTCCCCGCGCGCCCGGCGCCGGACCGCCCGGCGATCGCGGTGCTGGCGTTCGAGAACATGAGCGGCGATCCCGCGCAGGATTATTTCGGCGACGGCATGACCGAGGACATCCTCACCGCGCTGTCGAAGCAGCGCTGGTTCATGGTGATCGCCCGCAATTCGTCCTTCACCTACAAGGGGCGCGCGGTCCACATCCGGCAGATCGCCGAGGAGCTCGGCGTCCGCTACGTCGTCGAGGGCAGCGTGCGCAAGGCCGACAACCGCGTGCGCATCACCGCCCAGCTCAACGATGCCACCACCGGCAGCCATCTCTGGGCCGAGCGCTACGACCGCGAGCTGGTCGACGTTTTCGCGGTGCAGGACGAGATCACCAACGCGATCGTCGCGGCGATCGAGCCGCAGATCCACGCGGCCGAGAGTTTCCGCGCTCATCGCAAGCCGCCGTCGAGCCTGGATGCCTGGGATCTGGTGATGCGCGCCCTGTCGCATGTTTGGCGCGTGACGCGCGACGACCACGTCGCGGCGCGCACGCTGCTCGAGCGCGCGATCGAGATCGATCCGGAATACGGCCAGGCACAATCGGTGCTGGCGGCGAGCCTGATGTTCGGCGTGCATCTCGGCTGGGCCGATCTCGCCGCGACGGCGCCGGTCGCGGAAGCCGCCGCACTCGCCGCGATGCGTTGCGATCACGAGGACGGCTGGGCGCATGCCGCACTCGGCAGCGTCTTCTTCTCGACCCGGCGGCTCGCGGAGGCACTGTCCGAGTTCGAGCAGGCGCTCGCGCTCAATCCGAACTTTTCACTGGCGCAGAGCTATTACGCGCTGGCGCTGTCCTATGCGGGACGATCGAGGGATTCGTTCGAGGCGGCGCAGAAGGCGATCCGGCTCTCACCGCGCGATCCGTCGTTGGCCGTCTACTACGGGATCGCCGGCTATGCGCGCTTCACCGAACGACACTATGACGAGGCCATCGCGCTGGCCCGCGAGGCGATCCGCCATCGCGGCGATCTCACCGGCGCCTATCGCGTGCTCGCCGTCTCGGCCGGCATGACCGGCGACCGCGCGCTTGCGGGAATGGCGCTGCGGGAGCTCCGCCGCACCCAGCCCGGCATCTCCCTGCACTGGATCGCGACTCAATTGCCGTGGGCGAGCGAGGCCGACCGCGAACATTATCTCGAGGGCTTCCGGCGGGCGGGATTGAGCTGACGCGTCCGCAGGCTGACCATGCAGACGCCGCCCGATCGCACCCTTTATCTGGTCGTGTTGTTCCAGGTCGGAACGGAGTTGGTTACGCCGACCGACGGCCAATTATACGTGCCGACCGATGGCGCCGTGACGGTGCCGACCGTTTGCCCTGACGTCCCGTAGGATGAGCGGGGTTGCGCTGCCGTTACACCGGCGGTGCCGGTGGTCGGCGACATTGCATATGCGCTGTGGTGCCTGACGGTCCGCTGCCGCTTGGCTTCGGCCGCGAAGGGGGCTAATGCTAATCCGGCAATGATGAGCGCGGCGAACGCAGCTCTGGTGCTGATCATGGCTGATCCTTTCATAGGTGCGGCCGTTCGGGCCGAATAGACAACGCCTGACCTACCCAAATGTGCCGCAGACACCGCGCCATCAAGGCCGCTTCGGACGGCGGGCCTTGCGATCGTGGCGCTCCTTCACGGTCGCAACCGAATTCATCAGCTGCTTGAAGGCCGTGACGGCCTTGTCGTCGCCCAGCGCGCGGTCGCCAAGTGCTTCCAGATGCTCGATGACCACGAGCAGCGCATCCGCGATCTGGCCGATCTGCTTGCCGTAGCTGCCGACATCCGACAGCACGTCCTTCTCGACGTCAGGGGCCGAGGACTGCCCGACCGTGATGTTGACGAGGCCGAACTGGCCGCCGGCCGGACTGAAGAACGACGGATAGATGGACTGGACCACATCCCCCGACAGGGGCAGCTTGAACACAGGCATGCGATTTCCCCTCAACGATGCGTGACCGGCGTGGAAACACTATCACGAGCGCGCCCGCCTTCGGATGGACCCGAATCAGCGCTACTGCAGCACCCGATGACATCCTGGACGCAATCGACATGACCGGCCCCGAACTGAAGCAGCTCCGCAACGACCTTTCCGACGCCCTCGACCGGAAGCTGACGGCGGCCGACATGGCAAGGCTGTGCGGATTGCCGGACAAGGGCGGTGCCGACACGGTCCGGCGCTGGGAGGTGAGCGGCCCGACGCCGGCCGCGACCAAGGTGCTCCGCGTGCTCGCGATGGCGAGCGAACGCCATCCGATCCTGGAGAACTTCAACATCTTCGATCGGCACGACGTGCGCGAAGAGGATCGGCCGGCGCGGCGCGCCGCCTTCCGCGAACAGATGCGCGACGAGGTGCGGCGCCGTCTTGGTTAACGAGACGCGCGCGCAGGTTACCGAAGGGCTGCCGAATTAAGCCTTCCTTCAGCATTTCTTAAGCTGCCATTAAGCACGAAAATCATTTGCGGCCCAATAAGTTAGGTTAGGTGCCGCTGTGCCATGCATGTGACAGCATTTTCGTAAAAAGCGAGCTATCTGCAAAACCAACGCCGGCGCGGACAACGCGCCTGCCGGGGAACAAGTGTTGGAGTTCAAGACGATGAAGAAGATTCTGTTTGCGACCGTGGCGCTGCTCGTGGCGGGCGCGGCTGTTCCAGCCGTCGGTGCCGATCTCGGTTCGCGCAACTATTACAAGGCGCCGGCACCGGCTTACGCCGCGCCGATCTACAACTGGACCGGCTTCTACATCGGCGCCCATGTCGGCGGCGCGTTCTCCAGCGACAACAATTTCAACGGCCTCTCCACCGGCAACAACGGCAACGGCCGTTTCCTCGGCGGCGTGCAGGCCGGCGCCGACTGGCAGCTCAACCCGAGCTTCGTCGTCGGTCTCGAAGGCCAGTACTCCTGGCTCTCCGGCAATGTCGGCGCGGTATTCCCGGGCAACGTCGCCTACACCAACGACCAGCGTGGCCTCGGCTCGATCACCGGCCGCGTCGGCTACACCTGGGGTCCGGGCCTGCTATACGTGAAGGGCGGTTACGCCTATTCGGACAACAACGAGAAGGTGACCGTTGGCGGCGTGCCGACCGGCTTCATCATCAGCGGCGATCACCGCAACGGCTACACCATCGGTGCCGGCCTCGAATACATGTTCGCCCCGAACTGGTCGGCCAAGGCCGAGTACCAGTACTACAATTTCGGCGACGCGCGCTTCACCGCGGGCCCTCTGGTCGGCACCGGCAACTTCACCACCGACGACCACACTTTCAAGGTCGGCCTCAACTACCGCTTCAACTGGGCCAGCCCGGCCGTGGCGCGCTACTGAGCGCCAACCGAAATCTCCTTGCGACGAAGGGCCGGCCACGTTGCCGGCCCTTTCTTTTTTCGTCCTGCGGAATCGGCCCGGCCAACGCAACCATTTGTGCAACTTGCGATTTTTTAACCCGCCCCAAGGATACTCCGCCGCGAAAATAAAAGAGAACACGGGTGTGGGGGAATTTCGATGGCGATCCGTCTGGGCCGTGGCCATGTTCTTGGCCGCTTCCGGCCTCGTTTCAAGATGCCGAAATGGGGCCTGCGCGGCAGCCTGTTCGCAGCCTTCGCGCTGATCGCCGGCATGGGTCTGGTGATCGCCGCAGGCGCCGGCTTCGTGTTCAACCATCTCGGCGCGACCATGATGGATCTCAGCGGGCGCGACATTCCGCGCCTGTCCGCGAGCCTCCAGCTCGCCTCGCAGAGCGCAACCCTCGCCGCACAAGGCCCCGGCCTGCTCGCATCTCCGACCGACGAGGCGCTGAACGAACGCACCAAGAGCGTGCGTGACATCCAGCAGCTCGCCATGGCCAAGCTCGCCGAGATCATCGAGCTCGGCGCCGACAAGCAGACCGCAACCGCGCTGCGCGACACCGCCAAGAACATCGACGAGGCGACGCAGAGCCTGGTCTCGGCCGCGCGCGAGCGCCTGGAGACGGGCGCGCTGCACGACAAGCAATACGAGGCGCTGCGCAAGGGGCAGCTCGCTTTCGTCGGCGCGGCGGGCCCGGCGATGCTGGATGCGCAGACGCGCCTGAACGCGATCCTCGCCGCGGCGGACGTCTCCGCCGACGATGCCACCGAAGCCGCCCGTACCGTCGGCCAGGTGTCGACGATCTCGGCCAACGGCAACCTGATGGCCGCCGACATGATGGCGGCGCTCTCGGCCAGCAGCAGCGACACGCTGGAGGCGATCGAGAAGGAGTTCAAGGCCACCCGCGACCGCGTCAAGTCGAACCTCGATGACCTTCCGAACCTGCCTTCGATGCAGGCGGTGCGCGACGCCGTGCAGAAGCTGCTCGTCTTCGGCGAGGGCAAGACCGGCGTGTTCAAGATCCGCCAGAAGGAGCTCGACTCCATCGACTACGGCCAGACCATCCTGGACGAGACGCGCAAGCTCAATGTCGGCCTCGGCATCAGCGTGCAGCAGCTCGTCGACGGCGTGCAGAAGGAGACCAACGCCGCGACGTCCCAGGCGCGCCAGGAGATCTCGTTCGCCACGTCGGCCATGCTGGCGCTGGGCGCGCTGATGCTGGTGGGCTCGGCCTTGTTCGTCTGGCTGTATGTCGGACGCAGCATCCTGCGCCGGATCGGAGCCCTGCATCATTCGATGCAGCTGCTGTCCGGCGGCGACCTCGAAACCGAGATCTACCGCTCGCGCCACCACAATGACGAGATCTCGGTGATGGCGAACACGCTGCAGGTGTTCCGCGAGAGCATGATCGAGGCCCGCGCGCTGACGAGCGAGCAGGACAAGGACCGCGTGGCGAAGGCCGAACGTGCCGCGCGCATGGAGGCGAGGATCGCCGATTTCGAGGGCACGGTGCGCAACGCGCTGGACAATCTCGCGCAATCGGCCAATTCGATGCAGACGACCGCGCAGAGCATGTCGAGCACCGCCGACCAGTCGAATGCGCTGGTCAACGCGGTCGCCTCCGCCGCCGAGGAAACCTCGGTCAACGTGCAGACGGTCTCGGCCGGCACCGAGCAATTGTCGTCCTCGATCGAGGAGATCAGCCGCCAGGTCGTCACGTCGGCCGAGATCGCCAGGAAGGCGGTCGACGAGGCCGGCGCGACCGACGCCACGGTGCAGGGCCTCGCCGACAGCGCGAGCCGCATCAGCGTGGTGGTCGACCTGATCCAGACCATCGCCTCGCAGACCAATCTGCTCGCGCTCAACGCCACCATCGAGGCGGCGCGCGCGGGCGAGGCCGGCCGCGGCTTCGCGGTGGTGGCCTCCGAGGTCAAGAGCCTCGCGAGCCAGACCGCCAAGGCGACGGAGGAGATCCGCACCCAGATCGCCAGCATGCAGTCAGTCACGACTTCGGCGGTCGGCGCGATCCAGGGCATCGGCCGGATCATCGGCGAGATCAACGACGTCACCACGACGATTGCCGCCGCGGTCGAGGAACAAGGCGCGGCGACCCGCGAGATCGCCCGCAACATCCAGCATGCCGCCGGCGGCACCAGCGAGGTCTCCAGCAACATCGTCGGCGTCTCCACCGCCTCCGCCGAAGCCGGCGCCGCCGCCACCGAGGTGCTGACGGCCTCCGACGCGCTGCGCCGCGAGGCCGACATGCTGCGCGGGGAGATCGACTCGTTCCTGAACAACATGCGGGCGGCCTAGGAGGGGGGCCGCAGCCCGGCGGCTCCGTCCGGGCTACGGAAAATCCGGCCGGTATGACGGCCATGCGACGGCGGCCGCCAACCCTTTTTCGGCTGGCGCCTCGCTGCCAGTGGGTTTAAGCCGGTAGCATGAATTCAAAGACCGACACCGTGCAATCCTCCGCCGAAGCCCTGCGCTATCCCTGGGAACAGCATCCCGGCCCCGATCAGGTCGTGGAAGTGCGGCCCGGCGTCTTGTGGGTCCGGCTGAAACTGCCGTTCCGCCTCAACCACGTGAACATCTACCTTCTCGCCGATCGCGACGGCTACGCCATGATCGACGCCGGCTTCGGCAACGAAGAGACGATCGAGGCCTGGACCACGCTGTTCGAGGGACCGCTGAAAGGCGTCAACATCACGCGCCTGATCGTCACCCATTCGCATCCCGACCATGTCGGCCTCGCGGGGTGGATCGTCGAGCGGTTCAACTGCCCGCTGGTGATGTCGCAGGTCGAGTATCTGCAATCGGTCTATCACCAGAACCGCGGCACCGAGGAGCGTCGCAACGCGCAGCGGCTGTTCTTCCGCCGCCACGGCATGGACGAGACGCTGACCGAAAAGCTGCTCGGCCGCGGCCAGGACTATCTCAAGCAGGTCTCGGTGCTGCCGCCGTCCTACCGGCGCATCTCCCATGGCGAAGACGTCGTGATCGGTACGCGCCGCTTCAAGGTGATCACCGGCGGCGGGCACGCGCTCGACCAGGTGATGCTGTATTGCGCCGACGACAAGCTTTTCCTCTCCGCCGACCAGGTGCTGAGCAGGATTTCCCCGAATGTCAGCGTCTGGGCGGTCGAGCCCGACCAGAATTCGCTCGGCGAATATCTGGCCTCGCTCGCAAGCCTCACCACGACGCTGCCCTATGACGTGCTGGTGCTGCCCGGCCATGGCGTGCCCTTCTACGGGCTGAAGACCCGCATCAAGCAGCTCGCGGACCACCACGAGGAGCGCTGCCGGCTGATCGCCGAAGCCTGCCGCGAGCAACCGAAGACCTCGCGGGAGCTGGTGCCCGTGGTGTTCAACAAGCACGTGCTCGACGAGCACCAGATGGGCTTTGCCGCCGGCGAGCTGGTCGCGCACGTCAACTACATGCTGGTCGAGGGACGGCTGACGGCCGAGACCAAGGACGGCGTGCTGCAGTTCAGGACGACCTGAGAATCCCTTACCTCGCCCCGCTTGCGGGGAGAGGCCGGAGTTCTCGCACGGCGCGCATTCCGGGTGATGGCGGGCTCTCGGCGAGCCCAGTTCTCACACCCGTGAGTACTCCCCCTCGCCCCAACCCTCTCCCCGCAAGCGGGGCGAGGGAGCTCACCAAGTCATTGGCAACGCCTCACTTCATGTTCGCGATCGCGTGCATCGCCGCGATGTAACCGTACGGCCCGAGGCCGCAGATCACGCCGGTTGCCACGAACGAGATCCGGGAGTGCCGGTGATATTCGTCGCGGGCGTGGATGTTGGAGATGTGCACCTCCAGCACCGGGCCCTCGAATGTCTTGATCGCGTCCATGATCGCGACCGAGGTGAACGAGAAGCCGGCCGGGTTGATGATGACGGCGTCGGCGTCCTGCCGCGCCGACTGGATCAGATCGACGATGACGCCCTCATGGTTGGACTGGTGGAAGGCGAGCTTGAGCCCGAGGCTCGCAGCGGCTGCCTCGCAGCTCGCATTGATCTGGTCGAGCGTCGTCGTGCCGTAGATATGCGGCTCGCGGATTCCGAGCATGTTGAGGTTGGGACCGTTGAGGATCGTCACGCGCTTCATGGAAGGTCCTTTCGAAATTATCCGCCGAACCACTTCGCCGGGCCGGTGACCAGAACGGGGAACAGCGTCAGCAAGGCCAGCACGACCAGCTGGGCGATCATGAACGGCCATACGCCGCGGATCAGGTCGTCCATCGAGACCCGCGAGACACCGCAGACCACGTTGAGCACGACCCCGACAGGCGGCGTGATCAGGCCGATCGCGTTGTTGATGATGAAGAGCACGCCGAAATAGACGGGATCGATGCCGGCCTGCTTCACGATCGGCATCAGGATCGGCGTCAGGATCAGGATCGTCGGCGTCATGTCGAGCGCGGTGCCGACGATCACCACGATGATCATCAGCACGATGGTGAGGAGCGTCTGGTTGCCAGCGAACGGTTTCACCAGCGCCACGATCTGGTCGGAGATCTCAGCGACCGTGATCAGCCAGGAGGAGACCAGCGCGGCGGCGACCAGGAACATCACCACGGCGGTCATCTGCGCCGTCGAGACCAGCAGCCCCGGCAATTGCGACGGCTTGAGCTCGCGGTAGACGCCCATCGCCACCACCAGCGAATAGACTGCGACGACGACGGCGGCCTCGGTCGGGGTGAAGATGCCGAAGCGCAGGCCGAAGATGATGATCATGGGCAGCATCAGCGCCCAGAAGCCGTCGATCAGCGCGCGCCAGATCTCGGCGATGCTCTTGCGCGGCAGGCGCGCCGGGTTCTCCTTGCGCACCACCCACCACCAGGCGAAGCAGAGGCCGACGCCGAGCAGGAGGCCCGGCACGATTCCGGCCAGGAACAGCTTTGAAATCGACACATTGGCAGCGACGCCGAAGATGACGAAGCCGATCGACGGCGGGATCACCGGCGCGATGATGCCGCCGGCCGCGACGAGGCCGGCCGCGCTGGCGCGGTTGTGGCCGGCGGCGGCCATCATCGGCACCAGCAGCGCGCCGAGCGCCGCGGCATCCGCGACCGCCGAGCCCGAGAGCGAGGCCAGGATGCAGGAGGTGAGGATCGCGACATAGCCGAGGCCGCCGCGGAAATGCCCGACCAGCGCGATCGCGAAGTTGAGGATGCGCCGCGCCAGCCCGCCGGTGTTCATGACCTCGCCGGCGAGGATGAAGAACGGCACCGCCATCAGCGGAAAGGAATCGACGCCGTTGATGACGTTCTGCGCGATGATCTGGGAGTCGAACATGGCCAGGTACGCCATCAGCGCGACGCCGCAGATGATCAGCGCGAACGCGATCGGCATGCCGATCGCCATGGCCCCGAGCAGCGAGAGGGTGAAGACGGTAACGGTCATGCCTGCTGCTTTCCGCTGGCCGCATCTGGAGAATGGGGCAGATCCTCGGACTCGCTCACCGCGACGAGATCGGCATCGGCGATCTGTCCCGTCACGAGCCGGTACAGCTCATGGACGATGATGACGCAGGAGGAGGCGCCGAACACGATGCCGGCTGCATAGAACAGCCCGACGGAAAGTCCCGAGGCCGGCGCCACGGTGTCCCAGTTCAGCAACGTCTGCTTCCACGATCCCTCGGTCAGCAGCACCGAGGCGTAGAGCATGAGCGCATGGCTCAGCCCGTAGCAAAGCTTGCGCCCGAACGGCGGCAGCGCCTTGACCAGGCTGTCGACACCGAGATGAGCATGCTCCCTCATGCCGATGATCGCGCCCAGGAACACCATCCAGACGAACAGCCAGCGCGACAGCTCCTCCGAGATGGCGATGCCGGAGTTGAAGCCGTAGCGCAGCACGACATTGCCGAACACCAGCACCACCATGGCGGCGAGCAGCACGGCGATCACCGCGCGGAGCAGCCAGAAATAAGCATCGACGATCGTCTTCATGATTTCTGGCCCGCTCCGGCGCGACGGCTCACGGCTTCAGCGCATGAACGCGGTCGAGCTCGCTGTTGAACAGCTTGACGATCGCGCCGTCGTAATCGGCGGAGAACTTTTCCGCGATCGGCTTGGTCTTCGCGCGCATGCGGTCGAGCTCGGCCGGCGCGATCTCGTTGACCTCCATGCCCTTGGCCTTCAGCTCATCGATCGCGGCGCTGGCCTGCTCGCGGCTGACCTTGCGCTGATAGTCGCGGGCCTCGATCGCCGCATCCTGCAGGATCTTCTGCTCGTCGGGCGAAAGCTGGTCCCAGAACTTCTTGCTGATCAGGATGATGTTGGTCGAGTAGGTGTGGTTGGTGACGCTGAGATATTTCTGCACCTCGAAGAACTTGTTCGACAGGATCACCGAGAACGGATTCTCCTGGCCATCGACGGTGCGGGTCTCCAGCGCGCTGTAGAGCTCGGAGAAGCTCATCGGCACCGGGTTGGCGTTGAACGCCTTGAAGGTCTCCAGATAGACCGGGTTCGGGATCACGCGGATCTTGATGCCGTCGAGATCCTCGCCCTTGGTGATCGGACGGCGGCTGTTGGTGACGTTGCGGAAGCCGAGATCCCAATAGGCGAGACCGACCAGCCCCTTCTCCGGCAGTTTCGCCAGCAGCGCCGCGCCGAGCGGGCCATCCAGCAAGGCGTCGGCCTGCTGCGGCGTCGACACGATGAAGGGGAAGTCGATCAGGCCGAAATCCTTGACGATGCCGACCAGCGAGGTCGTCGCCGGCGACTGCATCTCCTGCGTGCCCGCGCGCAGCGCCGATTGCTGCTGCATCTCGCTGCCGAGCTGATTGGCCGGATATTCCCGCACCTTGAGTTTGCCGCCGCTCTTGGCCGCGACGATCTCGGCGAATTTCTGCACGCCTTTGCTGACGGGATGGTCGGTGTTGTTCAGGTGGCCCCAGCGGATGGTGCGCTCCTGGATGTTTTGCGCCGACGCCGTTCCCGAAGCGCCGAACGCGATCGCGCCGATCGCAGCCACCCAGACCAGACTTTTGAACCCGACGGGCATCGCCCCCTCCCCTGTTGATCTCGTTCTTGGGGCGTACCATCCTATATGACGAAATATAAATCAACCTATATTTTCTATTTTGTATGATATTATATGAAACGCTTGATAGGAGTACGAAATTTGTCAAAACGCGCGCCCGAGACGCTAGGATGGGGCATGGACATTCTTCCCGACACGCCCGCCGAGACGGTGGGCGACAGCGCTTACCGACGCATCCGCACCGATTTGATCTTCGGCAAGCTGACGCCCGGCCAGAAGTTGAAGCTCGAGCGGATGAGCAGCGCCTACGGCACCAGCATCTCGACGCTGCGCGAGACGCTGAACCGGCTGTGCTCGGAGGGCTTCGTGGTGGCCGAAGGCCAGCGCGGCTTCGAGGTCGCGCCGATCTCGGCGACCGAATTCCAGGAGATCGCCGAGCTGCGCGAGCTGCTGGAAGGCCACATGATCGAGAAGTCGTTCGCGGCCGGGGATCTCGACTGGGAGGCTCATATCGTCTCGGCGCATCACAAGCTCGCGGCGATGGAGCGGATGCTGCTGTCGGGCGAAAGGTCCGACGCCGAGAGCTGGAAGCAGTGCGACTTCCAGTTTCACCGCGCGCTCGTCGCGGCCTGTGGATCGAAAGTGCTGCTCGATGCCCACGCCGCGGTCTATGACCGCTATCTGCGCTACCAGATGATCGCGGTGGTGTTCCGCGGCGAGATGGCGGCGGCCGAGCATCGCGACTTGAAGGAGCTGGCGCTGAAGCGCGACGCGGCCGGTGCCTGCAAGGTGCTGCACACCCACATCCACGATTGCGTGACCCATGCCTTGCGCAATTCGGACTGGTTGAAGCCGGCGGCCGCGGTCAAGGAAGCGCGCGCCGAGCCGCGCAGGAAAGCCAAGGCCGGATAGGCCGCGCTTGAGCCTATGGTGCGGAGCAACATAGCCGTCGCACGAACTTGATCGGGATCAAGTGGCAACACGCCCGATAGGGCATTTTGCCCAAATGCCCCACCGTCCCAAACGTGGGATACCGCATGGACATTAGAGCTGGAAAAGCTCTAAGAAGATGCGGCCGTTTGGTCAGGTTCCGTTGCAGGTTTGCCGATGGATTACAGCCAGTTCTTCAGTTCCGCCCTCGATCGTCTCCATCATGAGCGGCGTTACCGCGTTTTCGCCGATCTCGAGCGGATGGCCGGCCGGTTCCCGCACGCGATATGGCACGCCCCCCAGGGCAAGCGCGACGTCGTGATCTGGTGCTCCAACGACTATCTGGGCATGGGCCAGCACCCGAAGGTGGTCGGCGCCATGGTGGAGACCGCGACCCGCGTCGGCACCGGCGCAGGCGGCACCCGCAACATCGCCGGCACGCACCATCCGCTGGTCCAGCTCGAGGCCGAGCTCGCCGATCTTCACGGCAAGGAAGCCTCCCTGCTGTTCACGTCGGGCTACGTCTCGAACCAGACCGGCATCGCGACCATCGCCAAGCTCATTCCGAACTGCCTGATCCTGTCGGACGAGCTCAACCACAACTCGATGATCGAGGGCATCCGGCAGTCCGGCTGCGAGCGGCTCGTGTTCCGCCACAACGACCTCGGCCATCTCGAGGAGCTGTTGAAGGCCGCAGGCCCCGCCCGGCCGAAGCTGATCGCGTGCGAGAGCCTCTATTCCATGGACGGCGACATCGCCCCGCTCGCCCGGATCTGCGACCTCGCCGAGAAATACGGCGCGATGACCTATGTCGACGAGGTTCATGCGGTCGGCATGTACGGCCCGCGCGGCGGCGGCATCGCCGAGCGCGACGGCGTCATGCACCGCATCGACATCCTCGAAGGCACCTTGGCGAAGGCGTTCGGCTGCCTCGGCGGCTACATCGCCGCCAACGGCCGGATCATCGACGCCGTGCGCTCCTACGCGCCGGGCTTCATCTTCACTACCGCGCTGCCGCCGGCGATCTGCTCGGCCGCGACCGCCGCCATCAAGCATTTGAAGACCTCGAACTGGGAGCGCGAGCGCCATCAGGACCGCGCCGCCCGGGTCAAGGCGATCCTCAACGCCGCCGGCCTGCCGGTGATGTCGAGCGACACCCACATCGTGCCGCTGTTCGTCGGCGATCCCGAGAAGTGCAAGCAGGCCTCGGACATGCTGCTCGAGGAGCACGGCATCTACATCCAGCCGATCAACTATCCGACGGTCGCCAAGGGCACCGAGCGCCTGCGCATCACGCCCTCGCCCTATCACGACGATGGCCTGATCGATCAGCTCGCCGAAGCCCTGCTGCAGGTCTGGGATCGCCTCGGCCTGCCCCTGCGGGCGAAGTCGCTGGCGGCCGAATAGGCCGCCGCGGTCGTCCTGGCGGAAGCCGAGCCAGGACCCATTACCCCGACGGGAATTGCTGCGGCCAGCGGCCTGCCCATCGCCGTGTCCTGTGGCGATGGGGTCCCGGCTTTCGCCAGGACGACGTACGAGCCCGGACCTTAACGACAACACCCAGTTCCCGCCCGCGCGAGACATTTCGCTGTCGCTTGCAGCCGTGCAACGCGCTAGATTTGCAGGGAAAATAAGATCGGGCGCCCGTCGCGCCCAGGGAGCGCGCGCTCGCCATGCTGCACGACTGGGGCGTGATCGCCGCCGCATTCGGCTATATCGGCTTTCTGTTCCTGGTGGCGAGCCACGGCGACCGCCGTTCGCCGGCCGGCCCCGGGCGCGCCTCCGGGCTGATCTATCCGCTGTCGCTGGCGATCTACTGCACCTCCTGGACCTTCTTCGGCTCGGTCGGCTTCGCCACCCGCACCTCGACCGACTTCCTCGCGATCTATGTCGGCCCCATCCTGATGATCGGGCTCGGCGCCGGCGTGCTGCGCCGGGTGATCCAGCTCGCGAAGGCCCACAACATCACCTCGATCGCCGACTTCATCGGCGCGCGCTACGGCAAGAGCCAAGCGGTGGCGGCAACCGTGGCGCTGATCGCGATCATCGGCTCGGTGCCGTACATCGCGCTGCAGCTCAAGGCGGTCGCCTCCTCGCTCGGAACCATCCTGAGCGAGGACCAGGCGTTCTCCCACATCCCGATCCTCGGCGACATGGCGCTGATGGTGACGCTGGCCATGGCCGCTTTCGCCGTGCTGTTCGGCACGCGGCAGACGGATGCCACCGAGCACCAGCACGGCCTGATGCTGGCGGTCGCGACCGAATCCATCGTCAAGCTGGTCGCCTTCCTCGCCGCCGGCATCTTCGTCACCTTCTGGATGTTCTCGCCGCACGAATTGATCGATCGCGCGATGAAGACCCCGGAGGCGGTGCGCGCGATCGACTATTCGCCGTCGATCGGCAACTTCCTCACCATGACGCTGCTGTCGCTCTGCGCGATCATGCTGCTGCCGCGCCAGTTCCATGTCAGCGTGGTCGAGAACTCGTCCGACGCAGAGGTCGGACGCGCGCGCTGGCTGTTTCCGCTCTATCTCGTCGTCATCAACCTGTTCGTGATCCCGATCGCGCTCGCCGGCCTCGTCACCTTCCCGTTCGGCGCCGTCGATCCGGACATGTACGTGCTGGCGCTGCCGATGGAGGGCGGCGCGGGGCTGCTCAGCGTCGCCGTCTTCGTCGGGGGCCTGTCGGCGGCGACCGCGATGGTGATCGTCGAATGCGTGGCGCTCTCCATCATGGTCTCCAACGACCTCGTGATGCCGCTGGTGCTGCAGCGGCGGCCGGAGGGCCGCGCCGGCGGCAGCGATTTCAGCGACTTCCTGCTGCGCTCGCGGCGGCTCGCGATCTTCGCCATCATGGTGATGGCCTATTTCTACTATCGCGCGCTCGGCAACACCCAGCTCGCGGCGATCGGCCTGTTGTCCTTTGCCGCGATCGCCCAGCTCGCCCCGGCCTTCTTCGGCGGTCTGTTGTGGCGCCGCGCCACCGCGCGCGGCGCGATCGGCGGCATGCTGGTCGGCTTCGCGGTGTGGCTCTACACGCTGTTCATCCCGAGCTTCATGGACACCTCGACGGCGGGCATCCTGCTGCTCCAGCACGGCCCGTTCGGCATCGAGGCGCTGCGGCCGCAGGCGCTGTTCGGAGCCGACCTGCCGCCGCTGATGCACGGCGTCGTCTGGTCGCTCTCACTCAACATCCTCACCTATGTGCTGCTGTCGCTGGCGCGCCAGCCGGCCTCGATCGAGCTCGTGCAGGCCGACCTGTTCGTGCCGAACACGCTCGCTCCGATCTCGCCGGGTTTCCGCCGCTGGCGCACCACCGTCACGGTGCAGGACATCCAGACCACGGTCGCGCAATATCTCGGGCCCGACCGCGCGCAGCATTCGTTCGAGGCGTTCTCCGCGCGGCGCAATGTGCGGCTCGAATCCGGGGCGCCCGCCGATTTCGAACTGCTGCAGCATGCCGAGCACCTGATCGCCTCCTCGATCGGGGCCGCGTCCTCGCGCCTGGTGATGTCGCTCCTGCTGCGCAAGCGCACCGTGTCCGCAAAGGCCGCGCTGAAGCTGCTCGACGACTCCCACGCGGCGCTGCATTTCAACCGCGAGATCCTGCAGACCGCGCTCAACCATGTGCGCCAGGGCATCGCGGTGTTCGACGCCGACCTGCAACTGATCTGCTCCAACCGCCAGTTCGGCGATCTGCTCAACGTACCGCCGCATTTCATCCAGTTCGGCACGCCCTTGCGCGAGATCCTGGAATTCATGGGCGTGAGCGATCCCGGCGGTCCGATCGAGCGGGAGGCGATGCTGGAGCGGCGGCTTTCGGCCTACACCACCGACGGCGAGCCCTATCTCGAGCGCCTGCCGGAACGCCACATGGTGATCGAGGTGTTGACCAACCGCATGCCCGGCAGCGGCTTCGTCATCACCTTCACTGACGTCACGCCGTCATTCGAGGCCGCCGAGGCGCTGGAGCGCGCCAACGCGACGCTGGAGAAGCGCGTGCGCGACCGCACCGAGGAACTGACCCGGCTGAATTCGGAGCTGGCGCAGGCCAAGAGCACCGCGGAAGACGCCAACATCTCCAAGACGCGCTTCCTGGCGGCCGCGAGCCACGACATCCTGCAGCCGCTGAACGCGGCACGGCTCTACGTGACCAGTCTCGTCGAACGCCAGCACAGCGGCGAGGAAACCCGGCTGGTCGAGAACATCGACGAATCGCTGCAGGCGATCGAGGAAATCCTCGGCGCGCTGCTCGACATCTCGCGGCTCGATGCCGGGGCGATGACGACCTCGATCTCGAGCTTCAAGATGGCCGACCTGATGCGCTCGCTGGAGATCGAGTTCGCCCCGATCGCGCGCGCCAAGGGCCTGGAGCTGGCCTTCGTGCCCTGCTCGCTGCCGGTTCAATCGGACCGGCTGCTGCTGCGGCGGCTGCTGCAGAACCTGATCTCCAACGCGATCAAATACACCCCGCGCGGACGCGTGCTGGTCGGTTGCCGTCGCCGCGGCGCCTCGCTCAAGATCTGCGTCTACGACACCGGCGTCGGCATTCCGCCGGTCAAACGCGGCGAGATCTTCAAGGAATTCCACCGCCTCGAGCAGGGCGCGCGGATCGCGCGCGGTCTGGGCCTCGGTCTGTCGATCGTCGAGCGGCTCGCGCGCGTGCTCAACCACGGCATCGCCATCGACGCCAATGCCGGCGGCGGCTCGGTCTTCTCGGTCACGGTGCCGACCGCCAAGGCGATCACCCACACCGCCGCCGTGACCAGCGCGACGCCGCTCGTCCGTACCCCGATCTCCGGCGCGCTGATCGTCTGCATCGAGAACGACGCGGCGATCCTCGACGGCATGCGCACGCTGCTGAAGGCCTGGAACGCCGAGGTGATCGCGGTCGCCGATCCCGAGGGCGCCATCGCCGCCATCGAGGCGGCCGGCCGCAGCGTCACCGGCCTGCTCGTCGACTATCATCTCGATCGCGGCAACGGCATCGCCGCCATCCGCGACATCCGCCGCCGCTTCGGCAACGCCATTCCCGCGATCCTGATCACCGCCGACCGCAGCCCCGCCGTGCAGATGGCCGCGCGCGAGGAGAAGGTCGCGGTGCTGAACAAGCCGGTGAAACCGGCCTCGCTCCGCGCCCTGCTCGGTCAGTGGCGCACGCAGCAGATGGTGGCGGCGGAGTAGGCCCGCCTCAGCAGAGGCGAGCGTGCGCGCGGCTCAGCCCGTCGGGGTGCCCTGCTTCCACTGGCCGCCGGCGATCTTGGCCGCGGCGATCACCGCCTGGGTACGGCTCTCGACGCCGAGCTTCTGCAGGATCGCCGAAACATGCGCCTTGATGGTCGCCTCGGAGACGCCAAGCTCATAGGCGATCTGCTTGTTGAGGAGCCCTTCCGACAGCATCATCAGGACCCGCACCTGCTGCGGGGTCAGCGTGACCAGGCGATCACGCAGGCGTGTCATGTCGGGGTCTGAGGCCGCCGACAGATCGGTGTCGGCGGGAACCCAGACGTCGCCCTCCATGACCTTGAGGATGGCATCGCGCAACGTCTCGACGCCGAAACGCTTGGGAATGAAGCCCGAAGCGCCGAAATCGAGGGACCGGCGGATCGTGGCGCTGTCATCCGAGGCCGAGACGATGACAACCGGGATCGCCGGATATTGCGCGCGCAGATAGATCAGGCCGGAAAAACCCGAGATCCCGGGCATCGAAAGGTCGAGCAGGACCAGGTCGACATCCGACGCCTGTTCCAGCAGCCCGGTCAGATCCTCGAACGATCCGGCTTCGTCGATCCTGGCCGAGGTCAGCACACCCGCCACCGCCTGCCGCAGCGCATCGCGAAACAGGGGATGGTCATCGGCGATGATGAGATGGGTCGAGGAAGCGTTCATCGATCTCTTGCTGTCGTTCGCACCGGGCCAGTAAGCCTGACTCGGCGCCCGGTCAATTCTTCCCCGGTCGGCCGTGGCATGCAAGCCCGCATTATTCCTTTGTCGCAAGGGGGTTAATCGGCGGCCCGTGCTGCCGCGCCTCAGTCGATCGCCGCTCGTCAGCAGCGTGTCAGTGCGCAAGGCCAAAAGTCGTATTGGGGCCGGTTTCACGCCGATGTTACCCTCTGCCGGAAGACTCAGGTTGATCCGGCACGTCCGGACACCCGGGACGCGAGGAAACGAATTCGGGGAGCGAAGACTATGGCAATGGCAGCGGCCACCGGCGGCGTCGCAGCACGGGGAATGACAGGTGAAGAGAAGAAGGTCATCTTCGCATCTTCACTCGGCACCGTGTTCGAATGGTACGATTTCTATCTCTATGGATGGACCGCCGCGCAGATCGGCAAGGCGTTCTATTCGGCGTTTGACGCCAACACGCAGTTCATCTTCGCCCTGCTGACGTTCTCGGCGGGCTTCCTCGTTCGCCCGCTCGGCGCGCTCGTGTTCGGTCGCATCGGCGACCTCGTCGGCCGCAAGTACACCTTCCTCGTCACCATCACGATCATGGGTCTGTCGACCTTCCTGGTCGGCCTGACGCCGGACTATTCGAAGATCGGCTGGCTCGCGCCCACGATCCTCATCGTCCTCCGTCTGCTGCAGGGCCTCGCGCTCGGCGGCGAGTACGGCGGAGCCGCGACCTATGTCGCGGAGCACGCCCCGCTGGGACGCCGCGGCTTCTACACCTCGTGGATTCAGACCACGGCGACGATCGGCCTCTTCCTCTCGCTGCTCGTCGTCTACATCGTTCGCAACAGCATGAGCGCCGATGCGTTCGGCGACCCGGGCCTGTCGGGCGGCTGGCGTATTCCCTACCTGCTCTCGATCCTGCTGCTCGGCATCTCGATCTGGATCCGCATGCAGCTTTCGGAATCGCCGCTGTTCCAGAAGATGAAGGACGAAGGCAAGGGCTCCAAGGCTCCGCTGTCGGAAGCCTTCGGCAACTGGCAGAACGGAAAGGTCGCGCTGATCGCGCTGCTCGGCCTCACCGCCGGACAGGCCGTGATCTGGTACGGCGGGCAGTTCTACGCACGTATCTTCCTCGTCAATACGCTCAAGGTCCCGGCGAACTCGGCTGACATCGCGCTCATCATCGCATTGGCGATCGCGACGGTCGGCTTCCTGTTCTTCGGCTGGCTGTCGGACAAGGTGGGCCGCAAGCCGATCATCATGGGCGGCTGCCTGCTCGGCGCACTGACGTATCACACCGCCTTCGGCCTGTTGACCTCGGCCGCCAACCCCGCGCTCGAGAAGGCTCTGGCGAATGCGCCGGTGACGGTCGTCGCTGATCCGAAGGACTGCAACGTGCTGTTCGACCCGGTCGGCGGCCGGGTGTTCACGAGCTCCTGCGACGTCGCCCGCAACGCGCTGATCGCATCCTCGGTGAACTTCAAGCTGGAGCCCGGCGCACCCGGCAGCCTCGCCAAGGTCGTGGTCGGCACCAAGTCGTTCGACTCCGTGAACGGCGCCGGCGCCGATCCGAAGACCTTCGCAGCCGCGCGTACCGCCTTCACCAGCGCGGTGACCGCCGCGGTGGGCGAAGCCGGTTATCCGGTCAAGGGCGCCGATCCCGCGGCCATCAACATGCCGATGTTGATCGCCGTGCTGACCTACCTCGCGATCCTGGTCACGATGGTCTACGGCCCGATCGCGGCGGCTCTGGTCGAATTGTTCCCGACCCGCATCCGCTACACCTCGATGTCGCTGCCCTATCATATCGGCAACGGCTGGTTCGGCGGCCTGCTGCCGCCGATCGCGGTCGCCCTGGTCGCGGCAACAGGCAATATCTACGCGGGCCTGTGGTACCCGATCGTGATCGCGGCGATGACGTTCATCATCGGCATGATCTTCGTGCCGGAGACAAAGGACGTCGACATCACCAAGACCTGATCAGGTCGCACGACGGAAACGAAAACCGGCCGCGGAGCGATCCGCGGCCGGTTTGCTTTCGAGAGCCTAGTGATTGCCGCCGATGAATTGCAGCACCACCTCGCGGCGGTGCGGGCGGCTGCGGTGCTCGACCAGATAGATCGCCTGCCATGTACCGAGCGCGAGCCTGCCGTTCAGCACCGGCACGTGCAGCGAGGTCTGCGTCAGCATGGTCTTGACGTGGGCCGGCATGTCGTCCGGCCCCTCGGTGTCGTGGGTCCAGGGCGCATTCTCCGGCGCGAGCCGCGACAATGCCGTGGTCAGATCGACCAGCACGGATGGATCGGCATTCTCCTGGATGGTGAGCGAGGCGGACGTGTGGCGGATGAACAGCGAGAGCGCGCCGTCGCCTGCGCGGGCCTCGCCGACGAACTTCGAGATCTCGCTGGTGAGATCGGTGAAGCCGCGTCCCGGCGTCTGCACGGTAAGCAACGACGTGGCGATGGTGTCGGCCTGCACGATCGACGGCGCCGAGCGTGTCACGGATCTGGCTGATGTCATCAAGGTCTCTCGTCACCTCGTCCCGGCGAAAGCCGGGACCCATTACCCCGAATGCGCGTGACGGCGAAAGGTGGCAACGCGCATCGCGAAAAGCCGAAGGAAAGCGGCGTGCGCTCGCGGCTTTCGAGGGGACGACACGAGAGCTCGGGCCTCAAATCTTCCCCGACACGTCCTTCTGCACGCGGTTGGCCATGTCGATCAGCCGCCGCCAGGCCTTTTCGAGGAATGACATCACGCGATCGACGTCCTGGTCGCTCGGGAGCGGGATCTCGATCCCGCGGTCCCCCTCGGAGACCTTCGGCTCGGCCTTCTTCAACGGGTCCGACTTCGGCAGCGCCTCGTCGACCTTCCCGGACACCGTCGGCCCGGCCGCAATCTGCGCCTTCAGCTTTTCCACTTCGGCCTGGAGCCTGCCGATCTCCGCATCGAGCGCGGAGCGCTCGTCGGGCACCGCATAGCAGGCCCAGCCGGCCGCGTTCTTCGTGCAGGTCGACACCGTGCCGGTCCGGGTGTCCAGCCGCAGCACGCCCTCCGCGATCGGGGTCATGCTGTAACGGCCGTTTTCGCCGTCGGGCAGGGACTGGGCGGCAGCGGCACCGCCGCCGATGGCCATCACCGCGGCCATCGCCGCCGCGGCCGACCATGATGTTGTGGATGACGTTGCTGGTCTCATCGCGCTCTCCGCCACGACGCCGCATGGATGGCACATCTGCGATTCTACACCCTGACGGATGAAGACGCATCGCCCGCGCATCGAATCCGCCGCCCAAAACGTGTCCGCGGCATCAACGGCCGCGACGGGTGCTTTGATCCCGGCAGCACGGCGAAATGGCGGCCACATCGGCAGATCGCGGGACGACCTGCTGCGGTGCGGCGTCACGCTGTGTAGAGCATCTCTGCGCGCAACGATATCTCAATACAAATCAATGACATAACAGAACACGACGCAATCGTGACTTGGCTTGACTTGATTATGAGCGGTCAGTATGGTCCGCGCGGCTTTTAAGGGTGGCGGGCGCAATTTCCATTCAACCGCGACGTTTCGGGTCTTCGTGGCATGGCTCAAGACACGCGACACGGCGAGAATGGAGATCGCGATAGATCGCCCGAGGAAGCTGCGCTTTCCGAACGGCTCGGAAGTCTTAATCAGCGGTTGTCCGAATTTCGCGGCCGCAGGATCAAGACCGAGCAACCCGCAGGTGACGGTGGAGACGGAGCGGCCAGAGCCTCGGCGATGGCGCTTGGTTTCCGGTTATCCTCCGAGTTGATCGCCGGTGTCGTCGTCGGAGCGGGGATTGGCTGGGGTTTCGACCGCTTGCTGTCGACGTCGCCTTTCGGATTTATCGCGTTCACCCTGCTGGGCTTCGTGGCCGGCGTCGTGAATGTGGTGAGAACGGCGGGCGCGGGTCAGAACAGGCGCGGCGGTTCGTAGCCGATCCGACGAGAGGAGAGGAATTTCGCGCCGGCGTCGCCGGTGCGGGCCGGCCCGGCCGGCAGACCGAGACCAGCCGGCTCGTCCGGCAGATAAGAGATGCCGCGCCGATGAAAATCGATCCGATCCACCAGTTCAACATCGAGCCTCTCTTTACGATCGGCCATATCGGCAATCAGACGATCGCCTTCACCAATTCGTCGCTGTACATGCTGGTGGCGGTCGCGATCATCTCGCTCCTGATGCTCGCCAGCGGGACGCAGCTCGTCCCCGGGCGCCTCCAGTCGGTCGCCGAGATCTCCTACGAGTTCGTGGCCTCGACCATCCGCTCGACGGCCGGCTCGGAAGGCATGAAGTTCTTCCCGCTGATCTTCTCGCTGTTCATGTTCCTCTGCGTTTCGAACCTGGTCGGCATCATTCCCTATACGTTCACGATCTCCAGCCACCTGATCGTGACCGCGGCGCTTGCGCTCCTGGTCTTCTTCACCGTCCTGATCTACGGCGTCGCCAAGAACGGACTGAAATTCTTCTCGATCTTCGTGCCCCACGGCGTCCCCGGCTACATCCTGCCGCTGGTGATGTTCATCGAGATCCTGTCGTTCTTCCTGCGGCCGGTCTCCCACAGCGTCCGTCTGTTCGCCAACATGCTGGCCGGCCACATCGCGCTGAAGGTGTTCGCGGGCTTCGTCGCCATGCTCGGCTTCTCGCTCGGCGCCATCGGCTGGGTCGGCGGCGTGCTGCCGCTGGCGCTCACCATCGCGCTGTACGCTCTCGAGATCCTGGTCGCGTTCCTGCAAGCCTATGTGTTTGCGATCCTGACCTGCATCTACCTCAACGACGCCATTCATCCGGGACACTGAGCGGTCCGGGGAATTTCCACCCACAACCCAATCTTTCTTCCAAGGAGTCTAAAATGGATCCGGCAGCAGCAAAACTTATCGGCGCGGGCATCGCATGCATCGGCATGGGCGGCGCGGGCGTCGGCGTGGGCGTGATCTTCGGCAACTACCTCGCCGCAGCCGTTCGCAATCCGTCGGCAGCTCAGGGCCAGTTCGGCAACCTGATCTTCGGCTTCGCCGTGACCGAAGCGCTCGGCATTTTCTCGCTGCTGATCGCGCTGCTGCTGCTGTTCGTTCCGCTCTGAGGACGACGTTTTTCGCGCCGTTCCAATTTGTTGGGACGGCGCGCGTGACAGCAACAGGAGAACTCCATGGCTGAGAGTCATGGCGGGGCGAAAGGTCCGGCGGCGGGCGCCCATACCGAGGCCGAAGGCGGTCACGGTGGTGGTTTTCCGCCGTTCGAGAGCAGCACCTTCGCTTCGCAGCTAGTGTCGCTCGCGATTTTCTTCGTCGTGCTTTACGTGATCGTGTCCAAGCTCGCCCTGCCGCGCGTCGGCGGTGCGATCGAAGCGCGTCAGAACAAGATCGAGGGCGACCTCGCCGAAGCGCAGAAGCTGAAGGACCAGTCCGACGCAGCGCTGAAGGCCTATGAAAGCGAGCTCGCCTCGGCGCGCTCGCGTGCGCAGGCGATCGGCAACGAGTCCCGCGACAAGGCGAATGCGCAGGCGGAAGCCGAGCGCAAGACCCTCGAAGAGCAGCTGGCGGCGAAGCTCGCCGAGGCGGAGAAGACCATCGCCTCGACCCGCACGACTGCCATGAGCAACGTCCGCGGCATCGCGGCCGATGCGGCCGGCTCCATCGTGCAGCAGCTCACCGGCGTCGTTCCGGATCCGGCGTCGGTCAATGCCGCCGTCGATGCGTCCTTGAAGGGTTAGTCGATATGTTCTTCGATCCTGAAACTTGGGTCGCCGTCGCCTTCGTGATCCTGATGGTCGTGTTCGGCTATCTCGGGGTCTTCAAGAAAGCGATGGACGCGCTCGATCATCGCGCCGACCGCATCAAGGCCGAGCTCGACGATGCGACGCGCCTCAAGCAGGAGGCGGCCAAGGTGCTCGCCGACTACAAGGCGCGCAGTGCCCAGGCCGAGCGTGAGGCCGCCGACATCGTCGCCAACGCCAAGGCCGAAGCCGAGCGCATCGCAGCCGACGCCAAGGCGAAGATGGAAGACTTCGTCGCTCGCCGCACCAAGACCGCGGAGGGCAAGATCGCGCTCGCCGAGGCCCAGGCACTCGCCGATGTCCGCGCCGCAGCCGCGGAAGCCGCCGTCCAGGCTGCCTCCACGATCCTGTCGCAGTCGGTCAAGGGCCAGGTTGCCGACGACCTGCTCGCCAAGGGCATCACCGAGGTTCGGCAGAAGCTGAACTGAGGGCAGACGCCTCATCAATCAAAAAGCCGGCGCGATGAGCGCCGGCTTTTTTGTTTGTAGCTGGGTGTCATGCCCCGTGAAGGCCGGGCATCCAGTACGCTGCGGACTGTCGGGTCCAGCCTCGCTGTGTCAGAACAATGGATTGCCCGCCTTCGCGGGCAATGACAGCTGAAACTGCGGCGACCTGCTACTTCCTCTTGCCCCGCGCCTTCGGCTCGGGCGCGAGCGCCTGCGGATCGAAGCCGACGTAGAAAACGTAGGAATCGGCGGCTGAGGCCGACGGCATCGGATAGGTCAAATCCTCGGCAACGAAGGTGAAGGGCACGCTGCCGCCCTCGGGCATCTCGACCGTGGTCCGGTAGGCCTTCGACGCGATCACCTTCTCGCCGACGCCACCCTGCACCACGGCGACGCGCAAGGGGACCTCGACCGAGGTCGGCGCGCCCGCGGGGCCCGCGATGACGCGCCCTTGGATACCGATGCGCGCAGTGATCTCGCCACCGCCGGTGCGGGTACATTCACGCGCCATCTTGGTGATGGAGGCCTGGTAGCGTACGTCGTTGCCGACGGCCTGCTTGCCTTGCGCGGCGACCGCGAAGGTGGAGGCCCCGGCGCGCACCGTCACCTGGGGACAATCGACATCGTCGTCGGCCGCCGGCTGCCCCGGCGCGGGCGCCGGCTTGGCCTGGGTCGAATCGTCGGACTTGCCGCCGAACAGGCTCTTGAAGCGATCCGTCAGCGACTGAGCTGCGACCGGCGAGACTGCGGCGCACGAAACCGACAGCGCCAGCGCGATCACCGGACCTCGCCACAGCGTCTTCCGCAATGACCGAAGCTTCTTCATCAACGCCTGTACTCCATGACACCGTCCCGGCCCATTTGCCGGCTGGTGCGCGTTATATCGTCAAAATCGGCGATCCCAAGGCAGGAAACCAGAAGGCGGGAAAGCGCGGATCCGGCCTCCGGGACGCCCGGCTCAGCCGCGGAAATCCTCATGCAGGAGACCGAACAGGAGGTGATCCTGCCAGATCCCGTTGATGCAGAGATAGCGGCGCGCCAGCCCCTCGCGGGAGAAGCCGCATTTCTCGAGCACCCGGATCGAGGGTGCGTTGGTGGGGATGCAGGCGGCCTCGACCCGGTGCAGATTGAGCTCACCGAACAGCGACGGCAGCAGCACCCGGAGCGCCGCCGTCATGTAGCCGCGATGGGCGTGGGGTCGGCCGACCCAATAGCCGATGGTCCCGGCCTGAACGATGCCCCGCCGGACATTGGCCAGCGTGATGCCGCCGACCATGGCGCCGTCCAGTTCCCGAAAGATCAGGAAGGGATAGGAGCGATCCGCGGCGATGTCCTCGGAATAGCGGCGCAGGCGGCGCCGGAAGCCGGATCGCGTGAGATCGTCCGACGGCCAGATCGGCTCCCAGGGCGTGAGGTAGTCGCGGCTGGTCTCGCGCAGATGGGCCCATTGGAGAAAGTCCGACATCTGCGGTGCGCGCAGCAAAAGCCCATTGCCTCGCGGCGCGAGGGCGGCGGGTCCACTGGATGGCAGGCGAAAGAGGGCCATGGTGATGCTTCCCGGGGGCGGGCGGCCCTTGCGCGGCTCCTAATGCAGCCGCGCCTTGGCGCGCGCCTTCGTCAATCCTTCCGCAAAAGACACCGCCGTGTCCAGACCCCTGCCGCTGCCCAATGCAACCACTGCAGGTCGGCTCCGCGAAAGCAGCGCACGCGCCGCGTCGCGGGTCGATTCGACGCTGACGGCGTCGATCCGTGCCACCAGTTCCTCGACCGTCTGCGGCCGCCCATAGGCCAGCACGTGGCGGGCCAGCTGCTCGGCCCGGGACGAGCAGCTCTCCAGCGCCATCAGCAGGCCTGCCTTCATCTGCGCCTTGGCGCGCGCGATCTCCGCCTCGGTCAGCGTCTCCACCGAATCATTCATGATATCGACGACGACTTCCATCATCTCCGGCGCGTCCGCAGGGTCGGTGCCGGTGTAGAGGCCGAAGAAACCGGTGTCGGTATAGGGCGCGTGGAAGCTGTAGATCGAATAGCAGAGGCCGCGCTTCTCGCGCACCTCCTGGAACAGTCGCGACGACATCCCGCCGCCGAGGATGTTGGTGAAGACCTGGAGCGAAAACAGCGACGCGTCGCTCTGCGGCACGCCTTCCAGCGCCAGCGTCAGATGCGCCTGCTCGAGTTCGCGGTGCACCACCTTGGTGCCGCCCTTGCCGAACATGGCCGCCTGCGGCTTCGGGCCCGGCGTTCCCTCGAAGCTCGCAAAGCGCTTCTCGACCTCGGCAACCACCTGCTTGTGATCGACCGCGCCCGCGGCGGCCACCACCATGTCGGGCCCGCGATAATGGGTCGACAGATAGTCGCGCAGCGAATCGCGATTGAAGCTGCGCAGGGTCTTCGCCGTTCCCAGCAGCGAGCGTCCCATCGGCTGGTCGGGATAGCAGAGCTCGTTGAGGTGCTCGAACACGACGTCGTCCGGCGTGTCCTGCGCGGCCCCGATCTCCTGCACGATGACGTTCTTCTCGCGCTCCAGCTCCTCCGGCTCGAAGGCGGGATTGGCCAGGATGTCGGAGAGCACGTCGAGCGCGAGCGGCACGTCGGCCTTCAGCACACGCGCGTAATAGGACGTCGTCTCGGTCGAGGTGCCGGCGTTGAGATCACCGCCGACCGCCTCGATCTCCTCGACGATCTCGCGCGAGGAGCGCCGCGTCGTTCCCTTGAACGCCATATGCTCGAGCAGGTGCGAGATGCCGTGCTCGTTCGGTTTCTCGTCACGGCCGCCGACGCCGGCCCAGACGCCGAGCGCCGCAGTCTCGACGTGAGGCATCTTGTCCGTGACGACGGTCAGGCCGGAGGCAAGCTTGGAGATCTCGACGCTCATCCGGCAACTCCCTGTTTCGCGGCGCGGCTGACCGACTGCACGAACCGCTCGATCTCGGCCTGATCGTTCTTCATCACCTTCATGTGTTCGGATTTGGTCATCAGCCCGTCGAGCCAGGCCGGAAGTTGCGGTCGCTGGCCACAGGCCGCCTCGACCGCATCGGGGAATTTCGCCGGATGGGCGGTGGACAGCACGATGCTGGGCACCGTCGTATCCGTGGTGTCGCGATCGGCGACCGCCAGGGCCACCGCCGTGTGCGGATCGACGAGTTCGCCCGCCTCGCGCCAGCCCGCACGGATCGCGGCCGCGGTCTCGGTCTCGTCGGCGCGTCCGGCGTCGAACTCTTCCCGGATCGCCGCCAGCGTCGCATCGGGCAGCACGAAGCGCCCCGACTGCTTCAGCGAATCCATCAGCCGGCGCACGCCGGTAGCATCGCGCCGGCCCGCCTCGAACAGCAGCCGTTCGAAATTCGAGGAAATCTGGATGTCCATCGACGGCGAGGCCGTGGCGTGCACCTCGCGCACCTCGTAGATCCCGGTCTTCAGCGTGCGCGCGAGGATGTCGTTGACGTTGGCGGCGATGCGCAGCGTCCGCACCGGCAGGCCCATGCGCTTGGCGACGTAGCCGGCGAAGATGTCGCCGAAATTGCCGGTCGGCACGACGAAATCCACCGCACGCGCCGGCGCGCCGACGGCCGCAGCCGACGTGAAATAGTAGACCACCTGCGCGACGATACGCGCCCAGTTGATGGAATTGACGCCGGAGAGCGACGTCGCATCGCGGAAGCGATGGTTGTTGAACATCCCCTTCACGAGCGCCTGGCAATCGTCGAACGTGCCTTCGATGGCGAGCGCATGGACGTTGGCCGCACCCGTCGTCGTCATCATCCGCTGCTGCACCTCGGAGATGCGCTTGTGCGGAAACAGTACGATGAGGTCGACATTCTCCAGGCCCGCGAACGCCTCGACGGCGGCACCGCCGGTGTCGCCGGAGGTCGCGACCACGATGGTGGTGCGCTGGCCGCGCTTGGCCAGGACATGATCCATCAGCCGAGAGATGAGCTGCATAGCCACGTCCTTGAAGGCGAGCGTCGGACCGTGGAACAGCTCCAGCACGAATTGATGCGGCGCCATCTGGCGCAGCGGAACGACCGCCGGATGGCGGAAGGTCGCGTAGGCCTCGTTGGCCATGCGGCCGAGCTCGGCATCGGAGATCTCGCCGCCGACGAAGGGACGGATCACCTCGACCGCGACCTCCCAATAAGGCCGGCCGAAGAAGCCCGCGATCGTCTCCGCCGAGAGCTGCGGCCAGGTGAGCGGCACATAGAGACCGCCGTCGCGGGCAAGCCCGGTCAGCATCACGTCGCAGAAGCCGAGTTCGGGGGCCTCGCCCCGGGTCGAGATATAACGAGTCAAACTGCCCTCCAAAGGCCGACCGAGCCTGAGCCCAGTCCGTAAGCCTTTGATTTCATGATATTCCTGGCCCATGGCCAGGCGCCTGGGCGGCACCATAGAGTGTTTTGCAGGATCGGGAAACCGCTTCCCGGCCAGGCGCTTGCGACGAAAAAGGGCTGCGGTGATGCCGCAGCCCCTCTTGGAAGGTCTGTCGTTGAATGGTGCAGACCGGTTTTGCCTATTGCGGGTCGCTCACCCCGCGAAATCCGTTCGTCCGAGCTTTCATTGCACGCCAGCAGCCCGTCAAGGGCGAAAACGGCGCACGTTGCCGAATGTTCCTGCTCAGTTCATCCCGATTTCGACCGCGATCCGGATCAGATCGGAATGATTCTTGGCGCCGAGCTTCTGCTTCAGCAGGGAGGTGGTGTTGGCGACGGTCTTGTAGGAAATGCCGAGCGCCTCGGCGACCTCGACGATCTTGTTGCCGCGTCCGAGCAGGCGAAGAATCTCGAGCTCGCGCGGCGTCATCTGCGAGGCCGGATTGGCCTTGATCGCCGCGCCGGAAAACGTCACGGCTTCGGCGAGCTGCGGAGAGATGAAATTGTCGCCGGCAGCGACCTTGCGCACCGCCTTCACCAGGATCTTGGGATCGTCGCCCTTGGACACATAGCCCTGCGCGCCCATTTCCACCGCCCGCACGACCATGGCCGGATCGTCATTCACGCTGAACATGATGATCTTGGCGTCGGGGTCGTCCTTGCGGATGCGACGCATCAACTCGAATCCGGACACGTCGGGCAGGCTGATGTCGATGACGGTGACGTCGGGACGTTTGCTGACGAAGGCACGATGACCGGACTTGGCGTCGCTGGCTTCGTCGATCCGGACCGAGTGATCCGATGCGAACAGCGATCGACAGCCGGACAGCACGACCGGATGGTCGTCGACGATCAATATGCGGGTTGCCGGTTTGACGATGTCTTGCATTGTTCTTGCTCGCTCCCCGAACAGATAAGCGAACGGGAACAAATGGAAAGCACGAAAAGGCGAACCCCGGCTAGAATTAGCCTAATGTCGCCGCGGCCGCCAGCGGCGGTAGGCCGCACCACTGCCTTGTCGGACGCGCGCGCCCGCGAACGTTATGTCGCTAACAGCAGCTGCGGTCCGGCGGGTTCTGCCGTGCGGGTTCGCAGACCGTGCTGTAGATCTTGCCTTCCGGGCTGAAACGAAAAGTCGCGTGAATGCGCAGCGAGCCCGCGACGGAGTATTCGACATCGACGCCGTTCGGAACGGGGCTGATCTCCTCGAGGCCGAAGCCCGCCGTCGAATAGGCGTTCAGCCGCGGCTGCCAATAGGTTTCGAGCTCGCTCCGCCCGCGATAATGGTTCGTCCCGTTGCAACTGCATTCGAGCTGCGCGTCGTCGGCGTACAGGTCGAGCAGCATCGCCAGGTCGCCGGTCCGGCAGGCGTCCACCCAATCGATGACGATCCCCATCTGATCAAAATCGCGCACGCCGAATCCTCACCACCGCCCAGCATCAGGGCGATCTCGTTCACCCTCGTGAAAGCGGACCGAGCGGTAAACCCCCGGGCGATACCGGTTTCTCCCGGGTAACCTGCCCTGCCCTCAACCCTGTCGCCGTCCCCTCGCCCAGACGCCGAATGCGATCAGCACCGCACCCGCGAGCGCGAACCAGGTGACGGCGTATTGCAGGTGATCGTCCTTCAGATGCACGTCGAGCGGGCCCGGGCGCGGAATGCCGTTCGCGGGCGCCGGCTGCTCAAGGTCGACATAGAACGGCGCCACCGCGCCCCAGCCGAGCGTCCCGGCAATCGCCTGATGATCGCGCACGAACCACAGTCGCTTCTCGACGTTCTGCGCCGGCGTCAGCAGGCCCGGCTCTTCGGGGAAGCGCAGATAGCCGGTGAGCGCGATCGGCTCGCCGGTGACGAGCTTCTTCACCGCACGATCCTCGACGTTGCGATCCTGCATCGTGTTTTCGACGAAGCCGGCGTCGATCACGACCACTTCGCCGCCTGCAAGGCGCGCCGGCAGGAAGGCCCAGGTGCCCGGACCCGAGGCATCCTTGCGCACCGCCGAACCGGACGAATAGACCATCGCATCGGGCAGCGGCAGGTAGGTCGCGGTGAAGCTGACACGACGGAATTCATCGCGCGCTGCGTTCAGCGCCGCCCATTCCGCCGGCGGCGGCAGCGCGACCGGTGTCTCGGCAAGGCGTTCCGTGAGCGCCGCGATCAGCTCGTGCTTGGCGAGGCGCCGCTGCAATTGCCAGACGCCGAGCGCGACGAAGGCCGCTGTCAGGGCAAGCGTGAACAGCGCGAAGCCGGCCACGCGGGGCTTGCGTTCGGTTGCGTTCATTTCGCGCGGTCGACCAGCCGGCCCGGGGCCGCCTTGTGGTGGAATTGCAGCGCGATCAGCAACGACTTCATCGCGCGCAGCGGCAGCAGCGTGGTCGCGAGGATCAGCGGCAGCCAGAGCACCGCATGCAGCCAGAACGGCGGCTGGTATTTGACCTCGACGACGAGCGCGCAGCCGACCACGATCGCGCCGGCCAGCATGATGATGAAGATTGCGGGGCCGTCGCCGGCATCGATGAAGGAATAGTCCAGTCCGCAATGGTCGCAGGAAGGCGCCAGAGTCAGGAAGCCCGCATAGAGCTTGCCCTGGCCGCAGCGCGGACATTTGCAGGCAAGCCCTCGCAGCGCGCTCTGCAGGACGGTGGTCGGGGACTCGGATGTGCCGGCATTTTCGTTCATGATAACGGGAGTCTAGCACAGACCGGACGCTATTCTAACAGAGCGAGTTCAGGGAGGACCGCGATGAGCGAGGCATATGACGTGGTGCAGCGTTGGGCGGAAGCGTTCAACGCGGGAGAGGCAGACGCCATCGCGGCGCTCTATGCCGAGGGCGCGGTGCTGTGGGGCACGCTCGGGCAACAGCTCACCACATCGCCGGCAGAGATTACCACGTACTTCGCGGAAGCCGCACGGGCGGGCCTCCGGGTGAAGCTGCAGACTTACGTCATATCGCCGGCTTCGGACGATTTGGCGATCATTGCCGGCCATTACGAATTCTCGCGCACTGCGGATGGCAAAACGCAGCCTATCCCCGCGCGTTACAGTTTCGTGCTGACGAGGCGCAACGGTGCCTGGATGATCGCACACCAGCATTCGTCGCTGCTGCCGAGGCCAGCGAACCGCCCATGAAAAAGGGCGGCCCCGAGGGCCGCCCTTGTCCGATCCGGTCCGGGCCCGCTCAGTGCGCGCCGTGAGCCATGGTCTCCGCGCCACGTCCCCAGACATAGATGCAGAGGAACAGGAACAGCCAGACCACGTCGACGAAGTGCCAGTACCAGGCGGCGAATTCGAAGCCGAGGTGCTGCTTCGGCGTGAAATGGCCGGCATAGGCACGCGCCAGGCACACGATCAGGAAGATGGTGCCGACCAGCACGTGGAAGCCGTGGAAGCCTGTCGCCATGAAGAAGGTCGCGCCGTAGACGTTGCCGGCGAACGAGAAGGCCGCATGGCTGTACTCGAACGCCTGGACGCAGGTGAAGGTCGCGCCGAGCAGGATGGTGAGGATCAGGCCGTACTTCAGGCCCTGGCGGTCGTTCTCGAGCAGCGCGTGATGGGCCCAGGTCACGGTGGTGCCGGAGGTGAGCAGGATCAGCGTATTGAGCAGCGGCAGATGCCAGGGATCGAAAGTCTCGATGCCGTGCGGAGGCCAGGTGCCCGGCACGCTGCAGGCGCCGGCCTGAGTGCCGAGGCCGCAGCCGAACACCGCGTCGCGGGTCGCGTGCACGGCGTCCGCCGGGAACAGAGCGGCGTTGAAATAGGCCCAGAACCAGGCGACGAAGAACATCACCTCGGAGGCGATGAACAGGATCATGCCGTAGCGGTGATGGAGCTGCACAACGCGGGTGTGGTCACCCTTGTATTGCGCTTCCTTGATCACGTCGCCCCACCAGCTCGCCATGGTGTAGAGCACGCCGACGGTGCCGACGCCGAAGACGATGGGCGCAGCCGAGAACATGTGGTGCATCCAGCCGATCGCACCGAGCGCCATGATGAAGGCCGAGACGGAGCCGACGGCCGGCCACGGAGACGGATCGACCAGATGGTAGTCGTGATGCTTGCCTTGCGCCGTAGCCATTGCCGTCTCTCTCCTCAATCCCGTGCCTGTCCGGCACTTATCCCCTGGATCCGACCCTCGAGCCGTGAGCTCCGCGATCAGAGATTTCCCTTGCGTTTGTCGTCTTCACCCGACGCGAGCGGCTTCACCACCGGATCGCGCACCGGATAGAACGTATAGGACAGCGTGATCGTGCTCAGCCCGTCGTTCTCGTGATCGTCGACGATCGACGGATCGACATAGAACACGACCGGCATCTCCCGCTTCTCGCCGGGCGCCATGGTCTGCTCGGTGAAACAGAAGCAGTTGATCTTCTGGAAATACGAGCCGACCGTCAGCGGCGCGACGTTGTAGGCGGCCTGGCCTGCGGTGGTGCGCGCGGCCTGGTTGGTCACGGTGTAGTAGATCGTGGTGACCTGGCCGATATTGACCTCGATCTCGGTCTGCTCCGGCTCGAACTTCCAGGGCAGGCCGGGGGCGACGTTTGCGTCGAAGCGCACCGCGACCTTCCGCGCGATCGGCCCCGTGGCCGGCGCCGACGTCGCGACCTGGGTGGTGCCGTTGAAGCCGGTGGCGCGGCAGAACCAGTTGTAGAACGGCACCGCCGCATAGGACGCACCCACCATCAGCGCGACGACGAGGCCGCAGATCGAGGCGACCATCGCGTCGCGGCCAAGACCGTTGGAGCGGCGACCCGTCGTGGCCGTCCGGCTATCGTCCTTCGCTATGGTCGGCTTCTGATCCATCTTCCCTACATCGGCCTGACTAGCACTGCCGGTCCCTTGACCATGGTGACGGCGAAGAACAGCACGACGAGCACGCCGAGCGCGAGTGCGATCGCGATCGAGCGCTGGCGGCGGCTCTTCTTCTGCGCCTCGGTGAGGACGATTCCATCTGGCTCGGGTCTGTCGGCCATACTCGCCTCATGCGCCCCATGCCATCGGAGCAAGCGCATGGAACACGACCTCGGCGAGCAGGGTCGCAAACAGCGCGAACAGATAGAAGATCGAGAAAGCGAACAGCTTGCGGGTCGCGCGCAGCGACTCGCTGCGCTCGCGGCGCATATACACGTTGATCGCGAGCACCAGCATGCCGGCGCCGAGGATCAGCGAGACGACGCCGTAGATGGCGTCGAAATAGCCGAGCGCCCAGGGCGCCGCGGCCACCGCGATCAGGACGATGGTGTAGAGCAGGATCTGGAGGCGGGTCGCGTCGGGCCCGGCAACGTTGGGCAGCATCGGAATGCCGGCGCGGGCGTAGTCGTCGGAACGGAACAGCGCCAGCGCCCAGAAATGCGGAGGCGTCCAGAAGAAGATGATCGCGAACAGCAGCAGCGGCTCGACGTCGACCGTGCCGGTCACCGCGGCCCAGGCCACCACCGGCGGCAGCGCACCCGCGGCACCGCCGATCACGATGTTCTGCGCGGTCCAGCGCTTCAGGCCCATCGTGTAGATCACGACGTAGAAGAAGATCGTGAAGGCGAGCAGCGCACCCGCGACCCAGTTGACGAGAATGCCGAGCGTCATCACCGAGAAGAAAGCGAGCGTCATGCCGAACGCCATCGCCTCGGGCCGGGTGACGCGGCCACGCGGAATCGGCCGGTTGGCGGTGCGCGACATCTTCGCGTCGATGTCGCCTTCGAGCGCCATGTTGAGCGCACCAGAGGCACCGGCACCGACGGCGATGCAGAGCAGCGAGGTGATCGCGAGCACGGGATGGAAATGCCCGGGCGCCATCGCCATCCCGACCAGCGCGGTGAAGATCACCAGCGACATCACGCGCGGCTTGAGCAACGCCACGTAGTCGCCGACCTCCGCCTCGGAAATCCGCGGGTTGATGTCGATGGCGTTCTGATCGAGGACGGACACTTAATTTGACTCGCTTCGTTGTCGAGCCGCGGCGCCCGTCACGGGCGCCGCGGGAGTTTACTTACTGCACGCGGGGCAGAACTTCGAACTGGTGGAACGGCGGCGGCGAGGACAGCGTCCACTCCAGCGTGGTCGCACCCGCGCCCCAGGGATTGTCACCCGCCGGCACCTTGCGGGCGAAGGCATCGATCACGCAGTAGAGGAAGATCAGCACGCCGAAGCCGGAGATGTAGGAGCCGACCGACGAGATCAGGTTCCAGCCCGCGAACGCGTCGGGATAATCGACGTAGCGGCGCGGCATGCCCGACAGGCCGAGGAAGTGCTGCGGGAAGAACACCAGGTTCACGCCGATGAAGGTGACCCAGAAGTGCGCCTTCGCCAGCGTCTCGTTGTACATGTAGCCCGACATCTTCGGGAACCAGTAGTACCAGCCGGCGAAGATCGCGAACACCGCGCCGAGCGACAGCACGTAGTGGAAGTGGGCGACGACGTAATAGGTCTCCTGCAGCACGCGGTCGACGCCCGCGTTCGCCAGCACGACGCCGGTGACGCCACCGACCGTGAACAGGAAGATGAAGCCCACCGCCCAGATCATCGGCGCCCGGAATTCGATCGAGCCGCCCCACATCGTGGCGATCCAGGAGAAGATCTTCACGCCGGTCGGAACCGCGATCACCATCGTGGCGGCGACGAAATAGGCCTGCGTCGCCGACGACATGCCGACCGTGTACATGTGGTGCGCCCACACCACGAAGCCGATGCCGCCGATCGCGACCATGGCGTAGGCCATGCCGAGATAGCCGAACACGGGCTTGCGCGAGAAGGTCGAGACGATCTGGCTGATCATGCCGAAGCCCGGCAGGATCAGGATGTACACCTCGGGGTGACCGAAGAACCAGAACAGATGCTGGAACAGCACCGGATCGCCGCCGCCGTCGGGCGCGAAGAAGGTGGTGCCGAAATTGCGGTCGGTGAGCAGCATCGTGATCGCGCCGGCGAGCACCGGCAGCGACAGCAGCAGCAGGAACACCGTCACCAGGATCGACCACACGAACAGCGGCATCTTGTGC
>NZ_JASGFS010000022.1:0-95966 GCF_047605465.1 Bradyrhizobium sp.
CGCCGCACATGTTCCAGATCCCGATCCAGGCGGCGATCGGCGGCAAAGTGATCGCGCGCGAGACGGTCCGCGCGCTGCGCAAGGACGTCACCGCGAAGTGCTACGGCGGCGACATCACGCGCAAGCGGAAACTTCTGGAGAAGCAGAAGGAAGGCAAGAAGAAGATGCGGCAATTCGGCAAGGTCGACATTCCGCAGGAAGCCTTCATCGCCGCGCTGAAGGTCGACAGCTGAGGCGAGCGCCGAAGTCCGCCAGACGGATACATCAGCGACCGTCATGCCCGGGCTTGTCCCGGGCATTCACGTTTTTGGAGCCATGGATGGCCGGGTCGAGCCCGGCCATGACGACAACGGCGAAGTTCGGATTCCACAGCGAGATCGGGACGCGTCGCAGCGTCTTGCTGGCCCGCCGACAAAAATCTCGAAAACAACCCCATGCACAGTAGCCGCGGCCCTGCAGGTGCGATTTCTGTTTTTGCGAATATTGTTTGACGCGTCGGGCAAAACACCGGCAGAATGCCATCATCGCGGTGTGTGTGTGTGTGTGATCGCAGAGTTCCTGGCGTATGAGGTGGTCAAACCCGCGAGGGCGAGAGGCTTTCACCGCAAGAGAACTTCTTTCAGAAACGTCTTCACAAAATCGCTGACGCATTCGGCGACATAAGACTGTTTGCCGGGCCATTGGGAGAGACTGAACTCAGGCGTCCGCGGGCGATCAATCACCTTAACGCCCATGGTTGACGACGCGAGGGGACGCTCATGTGCTCGGGGACTCAAATCGGGACCAATCAAGTCGAGATCGACTCGGCGCCCACCGGAGATGAGAAACAGATCCGTCTTCTTCTCATCTTGCTGAACAACTGAAAATACCGGGATCAACCCAAAAATCATGTCAGAATCGATCGGAACCAACTTCGCGGAAACGCCATGCCGAACAATTCGAACTTGCGTAACTCGCTTTTCGCAAAGCAAAACATAGAAGTCATAGCGAGTCGTGCCCGCAGCAACGGCAGCTGACAGTTTCAATGCTTTGATGATCCGATACATCTCGGCCTTGAACTTAAAACCGTTCGCTGGGGTATCTTCAAAGACCTCGGCGCTTAATTCTCCTCCCTCGCTGATGCTTCCCGCGACTTGAACCAGGATACTCTTGATGAAGGCCTCGATGGAGGCTTGCACTGCAGCGAACAAAGCATTTCGATCCTCACGGGCTTTGTCAGCGTCTCTCTTTAATTGATTGTCCTTTTGCAATTGCTTTCGGATATCTCTGATAATTCGTTGGGATTCGTCGTCGAGCACATTTTGACGCGCAATCGACGCCCATTCGCTGATTGTAGTTAGGCCAGAAACGACTTCCGCCATTTCTATGCGGCGCTCTCTGGGCGCAACCATTCTTGCGAACAACATGCGGAGCATTTCGGCACGTTCGCCGGAAGGAAATAACGAATCATGTTCGCTCGAATGCACGTTCTCACGGTGAAACGTACGGCCGTCGCTCATGAGATAGAAGAGAAGCTGCCCGAGAGAGTAGACGTCAACGCTGGGAGCGGCATCTGAAACACCGCCCTCAATCTCCGGAGCAGAAAATCTTCGGGGTCCGATGATGGCGCCTGACGGCGTGTCACGCAGCTCCTTCTCAAGTCTGCATATTCCAAAGTCGGACAGCCAAATAGCCAGCCCTTGGTCAGGAAATAGTATGTTCCCGGGCTTAACGTCGCGATGAACGACGCCTGCCCTGTGCGCCGCCAGCAATGCCTGGGCGGCTTGCAATCCAACCTGCACAACATTTTCTACGTTGCTGACAAAAAGAGGCAGGCGTTTCTCGGCATCTCCCCCGAGAGCAAGCGGCATTACGAGATAGTGGGCCTTGTCGGCTGGATTCGAAAGATCCGAGTGATCCAGTAATGCAACGATATTTGGGTGATTGAGCCTCTTGAGCGCAGCTATTTCGTTTTGAAATCGATCGAGACGCCTGACATCTCGCAATCGCTTGAGCGCATAGTCCTCCGGCGAAGGAGCTGCCTCATCGACGACCCTGAAGACATCCCCCTGTCCTCCTCCGCCCAGAGACGCTCTGACCCTCCATCTACTTCCATAAAGCTTGCCCATAGCTCGCCGTATTGTTGCAGTGCGATTCGAGAACTCACTCTCGGAGTGCGGCCCACTTTCGAGGCCTCGTGAACCACGAGAAATCATAGCACCTGGTTCACCGCTTCCATAAGTGCTTGAAATCGTACGCTTAGACGACTCATCGGGAGCAACAGCGATACATTATGAACCTTGCTCCTGGCCCATGGATGGGTCACGATATCCCCGCGCGCACCATCAACAAGACCAAAAGCGCGAGGAAACGCATGAGCAAGTCGTCTGGCTTCGATTACGGCTGGGTGATCGTCGGCGCGGGTGCGCTGATGACGTGTGTCGGCTTCGGCACGATGCTGTCGCTGGCGGTGTTCCTGCAGCCGATCTCGGAATCGATGGGCTGGTCGCGCGCGGGCGTGTCGGCGGCCGCGACGTTCGATTTCCTCTGCATGGGCTTTGCCGCGTTCTTCTGGGGCGCGCTGTCGGACCGCTTCGGCACACGCATCGTGGTTCTTGCCGGAAGCGTGCTGCTGGGCCTCGGCCTCGTCACCGCGAGCCGGGCAACGAGCCTGTGGCAGTTCCAGCTTTTCTTCGGCGTGCTGATCGGCGTCGCCGCCGGCAGCTTCTACGCGCCGATGATGGCGCTCGCGAGCGCGTGGATCGAGCACAATCGCAGCCTCGCGGTGGCGCTGGTCTCGGCCGGCATGGGCGTCGCGCCGGTGACGATCGCGCCCAGCGCCAGCTGGCTGATCGCGGCGTATGACTGGCGCACCGCGATGCTGGTGATCGGCATCGCCGCATGGGCCCTGCTGATCCCGGCGTCCTTCCTGGTGCGCCCGGCGCCACGCGCGGCCGATGCCGCGACGGATGCCGCGCCGGAGACGGAGCTGACCGCGGCACAGGCGCTGCGCACGCCGCAGTTCATCGCGCTGGCGGCGGCACATTTCGCCTGCTGCGCTGCGCATTCCGGGCCGATCTTCCACATGGTGTCCTACGCGATGGTTTGCGGCATCGCGCCGCTCACGGCGGTGACGGTCTACAGCGTCGCCGGCCTCTCCGGCCTCGGCGGGCGCCTGCTGCTGGGCACGCTGGCCGATCGCGTCGGCGCCAAACCCGTGCTGGTCGGCGGCCTGTTCGTGCAGGCGACATGCATCGCGACCTATCTCGCGGTCGCCCAGCTCGGCGAATTCTACGCGCTCTCGGTCGTGTTCGGCCTCGCCTATGGCGGCGTCATGCCGCTCTATGCGGTGCTGGTCCGCGAATTCTTCGGGGCGCGCATCATGGGCACGGTGTTCGGCGCGGTATCGGCCTTCGCGAGCATCGGCATGGCGCTCGGACCATGGGCCGGCGGGCTCGTGTTCGACACGTTCCAGCGCTACACGTGGCTGCACGTCGGCTCCTTCGCGATCGGGCTTGCCGCCGTCGCGGTGGCGTTGAGCTTCCCGACCCGGCGCAAGCAACGGCTCGAGCTCGGCCGCGCCGCGGCCTGACGAAGCAACGACGGCCGGGCCGCCGAAACAAGCGCGCCTCAGACGTTGCGGTGAACGTAGAATTTCGAATCGACCGCCATGACCGGGAATGACGCGGGCAGATCGGCTTTCCGCACTTCGGCAAAGCCCCTTTTCTCGTAGAACCGATGCGCGGCGAGGAATTTGTCGGTCGTGCCGAGGTAGATGTCGGTGACCCGCTGCAGGCGCGCGTGCGCCAGCAGTGCATCGAGCAGCTTTCCCGCCACGCCATGGGCTGATCCGCGGAACGGCGCCGCGACGAACATCTTGCGCAGGGCGGCCTGCCCCGCGCCGATATCCTTCAACCCGATCGTGCCGACGATGCCGCCACCGGACCTCGCCACCCAGAAGCCGCCGCTACCCGTTTGATAGAAGCCGGAGATATCCGCGAGATCGGGTTGATCGGCTTCCGTGATGGCAATGCCGAATTCCTGCCGCTGGATCGGCAGGATGACGTCGACGACGCCTCGATAATCCGCGGCGCGAAACGCATCGATGTGAATGTCAGGCATGGATGTCCCGATCGCGTCCTCGAGTGAATTCCGAACGACCGAAGGCGCTCAGCCAACGGCATTCAGACAGGTGTGCCGGAAGGCGATACGCGCAAGCGGGCCATAACCGTGCAGTTTTTCGTTCCGCCTCGTTCTTCACGATCGCGAAGCGCCATTTGCTGTGCCTCATGTTCATCCAGAAACGGACTCGCAAACCATCGCCCGATTGCAGGCAATACGAAACATCTCAACAGCCCCGAACCGAAACGAGAACCTTTATCGGCCGCGTTCGGCAGACGGGGATTTACATCATCGATCCACGAGCTTGAGAAGGGCGTTTACGACCTGGGGTGCAGACTGGCGGTGGGCTCCGACAGGCGACCCCCGCTGCACTTGCAAGGCCCCCCGGCTCCCGATGCCTGCGAGCAGGCGGTCGTCGTGAAATGAGCTGAATGATCGCCGGCGCACATCACTGCGACGCTTTGTCACTCGGAATTGCATGCTGGCGTCCTCGCAGCGTCTGGGCGCGCAGTGCGGCCTCCACACGCGCACTGCATGGAGTCATGCAAAAGCACGGCACCGATCTCCGTTGAATCACGGAGGCCGCGCCGCCCTTGTTGTTAAGCATTTTCTGGGACCTTTCCGCAAAATCGCAATCTGGAAATGCCTGGGAATTCTCGATGCTCAAGATCAGATCGATCGCCGCCCGCCTGGTGCTCGCCATCGCGCTCACCGTTGCGGTCGCCTGCGCCATCCTCTCGGGCTTTTCGATCACGCAGCAGCGGGCGCTGACGCGGATGGCGCTCGATCAGCAACTCAAGCTGCAATATGAGAGCGTGATCGCCGCGATCGACTATGAGGGACGCGCCGCGCTGGCGGTCTCGTCCGTGATCGCGGCGCTGCCGCCGGTCGGCGACGCAATCGCCCGGCAGGACCGCGACGGCCTGCAGGCGCTGCTCGGCGACGCCAACAAGGCGCTGAAGACGCAGGGTATCCCGCTGATCACGTTCCAGGTGCCGCCGGCGGTCGCATTCTACCGCGTGCACGCCCCCAAGACGTTCGGCGACGACGTCTCCGCGCGCCGCGAGACGGTGGTCGAGGCGATCAAGGCCGGCCGGTCGATCGTCGGCGTCGAGCCCGGCCGCGAGGCGCTCGGCATCTTCGGCATGACGCCGATCATGCGCGACGGCAGGAGCCTCGCGAATGTCGACGTCGGAGCCGCCTTCGGCAAGGAATTCGTCGACCGCGCCAAGAAGCGTTTCGGCATCGACCTCGCCGTCTATTCCCTCGACGGCAAGAGCCTCAACAAGCTGTCCTCGACCTTCGGCAACACCGTCGTCACCACGCTGGACCAGTTGAAGGGCGCGGTCGACGGCCAGCCGCTGCTGCGCGAAGCCGAGCTCGACGGTCATCCGGTCGAAGTCTATGCCGGCCCGATCAAGAACTACGCAGGCCAGCCGGTCGGCGTTCTGGAGATCGTCAAGGACACCACGGAATATGAGGCGGCATTCGCCGCCGCCGAGCGCAACCTGATCCTCGGCACGGTGGCGATCCTCGTCGCCGCGATCCTGCTCGCGCTGCTGCTCGGACGCGGGCTGTCGCGCCCGATCGCCGCGATCACCGGCGTCATGAACCGGCTGTCGAGCGGCGACACCAGCGTGACCATTCCCGGCAGCGAGCGTCCGGACGAGCTCGGCACCATGGCCAGGGCGGTCGACGTATTCCGCCTCAACATGCTCGAGGCAGGTGCGCTGCGCGAGGCGCAGGAGGCCGACAAGACCAGGGCCGAGATCGAAAAACAGGCGCTGCAGCGCCAGATGGCCGACCGCTTCGAGGCCGACGTCAAGGGCGTGGTGGCTTCCGTGGCCAGGGCGACCGAAGGCATGCACCACGTCGCCGGCGAGATCACGTCCAGCGTCAACGGCACCTCGCAGCGCGCATCCGCGGCCGCCGCGGCCTCCGAGGAGGCCTCGACCAGCGTCAACGCCGTCGCCGCCGCGACCGAGGAGCTCGCCTCATCGGTCACCGAGATCGGCCGCCAGGTCACCCATTCCAGCGCGGTCGCCAGCAACGCCGTGCTCAAGGCGACCGAGACCACCGAGATGGTCACGAGCCTTGCCACCGCCGCCGAGCGCATCGGCGACGTGCTGCGCCTGATCAGCGAGATCGCCAGCCAGACCAATCTCTTGGCACTCAACGCCACGATCGAGGCGGCGCGCGCGGGCGAGGCCGGCCGCGGCTTCGCCGTCGTTGCCTCCGAGGTGAAGGAGCTGGCGAGCCAGACGGCGAAGGCGACCGACGAGATCGCGAGCCAGGTCAGCGCGATCCAGGCAGCGACCGGCAACTGCGTCACCGCGATCTCCGGGATCAGCGACACCATCCGTGAGATCAGCGGCATCGCCACGACGATCGCCGCCGCGGTCGAGGAGCAGGGCTCGGCGACCCGCGAGATTGCACGCAGCGTGCAGCAGGCTTCCGCCGGCACCACCGATGTTTCCGCCAACGTCGCCGGCGCAAGCCAGGCCGCCGATCAATCGCGCGCGCTGGCCGACAATGTCATGGTCGCCTCGGGCGAGCTCGGACAGCACGCATCAGCGCTGATGAAGAGCGTGGACACATTCCTGGCAGGGCTGCGCGCGGCGTAGTCTACCGCAGCAAGACTTTCACGGCGTCATGGCCGGGCTTGTCCCGGCCATCCACGCCCTTCTCGCAACGCCTGAAAACGTGGAGGCCCGGGCCTTCGCCTTGCGGGAACGCTTCGGCCGCGCAGGCGGGACGAGCCCGGGCATGACGACCTCTGGGAATCGTCGAGCGTCGCGTGCTGACCGCCGGCCATCGATCCCGATCAAACGGGTTCAGGCGACCAGTGCGGCGTCGCCGTCGATGCCGCGCTGCGCCTGCAGCAGGCCGACGATCTCGGCGTTGGGGCGTGCCTTGCTGAAGAGATAGCCCTGCCCCTCGTGGCAGCCTTCGGCGCGCAGGCAGCTCAGCTCGGCCTCGGTCTCGACGCCCTCCGCGGTGATGGTGACGCCGAGGCCTTTGCCGAGACTGACGATCGAGCGGATGATCGCCTGGGCCTCGCGGTTGGCCCCGAGATCGCGCACGAAGGACTGGTCGATCTTGATCTTGTCGAAGGGAAAGCTGCGGAGATAGCTGAGGCTGGAATAGCCGGTGCCGAAATCGTCCATCGAGATGCGCACGCCGAGCGCGCGCAGCGCATGCAGCGTCGCCAGCACCTGGGCGCTCTTCTCCAGCAGCAGCGTCTCGGTGATCTCGAGCTCGAGCCTGCGCGGCGGCAGGCCGGACTGCTTCAGCGCGTCCGTCACCATCGCGAGCAGGCTGCCGCCGCGGAACTGGAGCGGCGACAGATTGACGGCGACGCGGACGTCGTCGGGCCAGGTCGCCGCATCGAGACAGGCCCGGCGCAGCATCAGCCCGCCGAGCGGATTAATCAGCCCGGTCTCCTCGGCGACGGGAATGAACTCGGCCGGCGAGACCATCCCGCGTTCCGGATGCGGCCAGCGCACCAGCGCCTCGAAGCCGGTGATGCGCCCGCTCGAAAGATCGATCAGCGGCTGGTAGTACGGCCGCAGCACGTCGTTCTGGATCGCATCGCGCAGCTCGACCTCGATCTTGCGGCGGCTCTGCGCCCGCGCGTCGAGCGCGGCCTCGAAGAACGCGAAGGTGCCGCGGGCATCGGCCTTGGCGCGCGACAGCGCCATGTCGGCGTTCTTCAGCAGCTTTTCCGATTCGTCGCCGTCGCCGGGCGCCATCGCGATGCCGATGGAGGCCCCGATGACCACGGAATGGCCGTCGAGCAGATAGGGATCGGCGATGGCTTCCAGCAGGCGCTTGGCCATCATCACCGCGTCTTCCGGACGCGTCAGCCCGCTCTGCACGATCGCGAACTCGTCCGAGTTCAGCCGCGCCAGCGCGTCCTCCTCCCGCAGGGTCGAGCGCAGGCGCTTGGAGACGCCGCGCAGGAGCTTGTCGCCGACGCCGTGCCCCAGCGTGTCGTTGACCGCCTTGAAATTGTCGAGCCCCAGCATGAGCACCGCGACCTTGTCGGAGCTGCGCCGCGTATGCGCGAGCATGTCGTCCATCTGCTGGCGCAGCAGGTTGCGGTTCGGCAGGCCGGTGAGGCCGTCATGCTGCGCCATGAAGGCGAGCCGCGCCTCGGCGCGCTTGCGTTCGGTGATGTCCATCAGCGCGAGCAGGACCGCGGGCCGCTCGGCATAGCTCAACTCGCGGGAATAGACCGCAAGGTCGATCAGCGCGCCGTCGGCCTTGACGTGCTTCCAGGTGCGCGCGGCCTGCTCCTCTCCGGTCGGAGAGGTGGTCCAGGGCGGCTCGCTCTCGAAGGCCTGCAGCGACCGGATCGTCAGCTTCTCGAACTCGGCGCGGCTGTAGCCGTAATGCGCGACCGCGGCGTCGTTGACGCCGAGGATGCGTTCGTCGTCCAGCGCGCAGACGATCATCGGAACGGGGTTGCCGTCGAACAGCAGGCGGAACGAGGCCTCGCGCTGCTTCAACTCGGTGATGTCGACACGCAGGCCGACGACGCCGCCGTCGTCGGTCAAGCGCTCCTCGATCAGGATGACGCGGCCGTCCGACAGTTTCTGCTCGTGCCGCTCGGCGGGCTGATACAGCTTCTGCAGCCGCTCGGCGATCCATTCGTCCTCGTGGCCGGCCGCCTCGGGATAATCGCCGCGCGCGACGCCGATGCGCAGCGTGTCTTCGAGGCGCGCGCCTTCCGCAAACAGGTCGGCGGTCTTGTTGTAGATCTCGGCGTATTTCCTGTTCCAGAGCACATAGCGGCCCTCGGAATCGAGAAACACGATGCCTTGCGGCAGGATGTCGATGGCCTGGCGCAGGCGCTCATGCGCCTTGCGCGCGTCGGCAATCGCGGCTTCCGCCTCGGCGCGGCTCTGCACGAGTTCGTCGGTCGCGACGGTAGCCCGGGCGGCGGGCGCGAATCTGGGCTTGCGCGGCCGCCGGCCGGCCCGCGCGAGCGCGGCGCGCTTTCGCTTCCCTGGTTTTCGCGACTCCGAACTCAACTCACACGCCCCAATCGCGCCCTGCGGCGCAAGTCTTTGACAAAGTCATGGGGCAAGTCTCTGAAAAAAAAGTAATCCTGGCCGCGCGCGGAGCCGGATGCGTCGCGTCACGCTCGGCGCGAATCACCCGCAATGCCTGTTTGCGAGGCGCCCGCGGCAAGGAGCGGCGCGCCAGGCCTGCTTGCCCGACGCAATCGGAGCGCGATCTGACGCAAAATTACGCGCTGTCCTGAACGATTTCCGAAATCGCGCGCGATTGCATACGCGCCGCGCCATCTTCTCACGCTGCGCACGAATTTTGGTCAGTGCAGCATAAGGTTATCACGCCGTTAAAGATCGCCGACCGGCACGGCGTCGGGCGGCACGGGAACCCCGGATGTGCCGTCATCGCGCCGCCGCGACCGTCAAGAGACCGTGAGACCGCGCGCGGCCGGCGGCCCGATTCTTAACCCTGACACGGCGTTGGGCTATAAGACGCCGGCATGAGTCCCCGCCGCATCACGCCTCTCCTGCTCGTCATCGCGCTCCTGACTGCCGGCCCCGCGCTGGCCCAGGACAAGGGCAGCGTGGCTCCGAAGCCGCTGCCGCCGCTGGCCGATCCGAACGATCCCAGGATCGGCGCCAAGGAGTTGTTCGCGCGAAAGCTGCTGCCCTCGACGGGGCCCGCGCATGTCATCGGTTCCTACGCCAAGGGCTGCATCGGCGGCGCGGTCGAGATGCCGCTGAACGGCGACAATTGGCAGGTGATGCGGCTGTCGCGCAATCGCAACTGGGGGCATCCCGACATGATCGCGCTGATCAAGCGCCTCGCCGCCAGGGTGCGCAAGGATGCCGGCTGGCCCGGCATCCTGGTCGGCGACATCGGCCAGCCGCGCGGCGGGCCTGCGCTGTCCGGCCATGCCAGCCATCAGATCGGCCTCGACGCCGACATCTGGCTGACGCCGATGCCGGACCGCCGGCTCTCGCGCGAGGAGCGCGAGGAGATGTCCGCGGTGATGATGGTGCGCCGGGACCGGCTCGACGTCGATCCGAAGGTGTTCACGCCGAGCCACGTGCTGGTGCTGCGCGACGCGGCGCAGGAGCCGGCGGTGCAGCGCATCTTCGTCAACGCCGCGATCAAGAGGGCGCTGTGCCGCGAGGCCAGGGGCGATCGCTCGTGGCTGTCGAAGATCCGGCCGTGGTGGGGACATGATTATCATTTCCACATCCGCATGCATTGTCCGCCCGGTGCCGCCGACTGCGAAGGCCAGCCGTCGCAATCCGAGGACGAAGGCTGCAAGCCCTCCGACCTCGCCTACTGGTTCAGCGACGGCGTGCTGCATCCGAAGCCGCCGCCGGAGCCGCCGAAACCCAAGCCGCCGATGACGCTGGCGCAGATGCCGGCGGCCTGCAAAGCGGTGCTGCACGCGCCCGACGCAAAGCCGTAAGGTACGTGTCCAGGCACGCTCGAACCGACCCACCGCAGTCGTCCCGGACAAGCGGAGCGCAGATCCGGGAGCGATGCGCTGAGGAAAAAATCGCGGCGCGAGCCGGCAACCACGGGTCTTCGTCAGACACAATCTCGTGGTTATGGATCCCGGATCTGCGCTTCGCTTGTCCGGGATGACGAACGAGTTGTTTGGTCCGCCCGCCTGAAATGCGCTAGGATCGCCCCTGTCGCCCGGCCGCAAGCCCGGCGGCTTGCCGGGATGCGCATCCCGACCTTCGACCGCCCGACCACATCCTCCGAATGACCAATGATGGGATCTGACATGCGCGTCCTCGCCCTGCTCGCCGCGCTCTCGATCGGCACGACGTCCGCACTCGCCGCCGAGGAACCCAGCGGCTGCGACAAGTTCAAATGGCCGATCGAGCGCGAGCGGGCCGCGCTCACCGCACCCGACCGTGCCAAGGTCGCCTCGGGAAGCGAACAGGCGGCCCTGCCGGCATCGGCCATCACGCTCGGGCTGGTCGCGCCCGCGGACGCGAAGCTGCCGACGCCGCCGGAGCGCGCGCCCAAGGACGGCACCTTCGCCGGCTTCACCAGCATCAAGACCGCGAAGGCCGGGCTCTACACGATCAGCCTGTCCAGCGGCGCCTGGGTCGACGTGGTCCAGAGCGGGCATTTCCTCAAGCCAGTGGCCTTCAGCGGCGCGACGGATTGCGAGGGCATCCGCAAAACCATGAAATACCAGCTCTCGGCCGATCCCTTCGTGCTCCAGGTCAGCGGCGCCAGGGACAATTCGCTCTCGATCGCGATCCTGCCGGCGCAATAGACGCCAATACGTTGTTGTTCGCGCATGATCTTTTCGGAAAGCCGCAGCGCACTTTTTGCGGATCATGCGTTAGACAAACGGTCGCCTTTCACCTGAAGCCCCAGCCTGCTATCTTCGCAGATGCGATATTCCCGCCGGCCGTAAGCCGTTGCGGGGACACGCGGAACAGCGCTTCCGCCGGTCGCACGCCCTGACCCACCCAACGCCAGATTTGCGCGTGCGCCTGCGCGCGCGAATTCGCACGGAGCGCTATTCATGTTTCGCATTGCCGGACTTTTCGCCGCCTTCGTCATCGTCGCGGGCGCGAGCCTTTCGCCTGCCGCCGCCGAGGACAAGACCATCACCGTGTTCGCCGCCGCCTCGATGAAGAACGCGCTGGACGAGGTCGATGCCGCCTACACCGCCAAGACCGGCGTCAAGTTCAGCGTCAGCTATGCCGCGAGCTCGGTGCTGGCCAAGCAGATCGAGCAGGGCGCGCCGGCCGACGTGTTCGTCTCCGCCGACACCGACTGGATGGACTACGCGATCTCCAAGAAGACGATCAACGAAACGACCCGGGTCAATCTGCTCGGCAACAGCATCGTGCTGATCGCGCCGAAGGATTCCAAGATCGACAACGTCACCATCGCGCAGGGCTTCGACCTCGCCAAGCTCGCCGGCGACGGCAAGATCGCGACCGGCGACGTCAAGTCGGTGCCGGTCGGCAAATACGCCAAGGCCGCGCTCGAGAAGCTGGGCTCCTGGCAGGCCGCCGAGCCGAAATTCGCGATGGCCGAGAGCGTGCGCGCCGCGCTGACGCTGGTGGCTCGCGGCGAGGCCAACCTCGGCATCGTCTATTCGACCGACGCCAAGGTCGAGCCCGGCGTGAAAATCGTCGGCACCTTCCCGGCGGACTCGCACCCCGCGATCATCTATCCCGTCGCCGCGACCACGACCGCGAAGCCCGAGACCAACGATTATCTCGCCTTCCTGCGCTCGACGGCCGCCAAGACCATCCTCGAGAAATACGGCTTCAAGTTCCTGGTCAGCCCGACCACTTGATGTCCGAGATTTCTCCCGCCGAATGGACGGCGATCCTGCTTTCACTCAGGGTCGCCGTCATCGCGACGCTCGTGGCGACGCCGTTCGGCATTGCGCTGGCCTGGCTGCTGGCCCGCAAGGATTTCTGGGGTAAGGCGGTCCTCGACGCCGTGATCCACCTGCCGTTGGTGCTGCCGCCCGTCGTCACCGGCTATCTGCTGCTGCTGACCTTCGGCCGCCGCGGTCTCGTCGGCGGCTTCCTCGCCGACCATCTCGGCATCGTCTTCGCATTCCGCTGGACCGGTGCCGCACTCGCCTGCGGCGTGATGTCGTTTCCGCTGCTGGTGCGCCCGATGCGGCTTTCGATCGAGGCGATCGACCGCCGGCTCGAGCAGGCGGCGGAGACGCTCGGCGCCGCGCCCTGGAAAGTGTTCTTCACGGTGACGCTGCCTTTGGCGCTGCCGGGCGTGCTCGCCGGCATGGTGCTCGGCTTCGCCAAGGCGATCGGCGAGTTCGGCGCGACGATCACCTTCGTCTCCAACATTCCCGGCGAGACCCAGACCATCTCCTCGGCGATCTACTCGCTGATCCAGACGCCGGACGGCGACGCTGCCGCCGCGCGGCTGGTGATGATTTCCGTCGGGCTCGCGATCGGCGCGCTGATCGCCGCCGAATGGTTCGCACGCCGCGCCACGCAGCGCCTGCACGGGAACTGACCATGCTGCGCGTCGATGTCGAAAAGAAGCTCGGTGAATTCTCGCTGACCGCGTCGTTCGAGAGCGAAGGCCGCGTCACCGGCCTGTTCGGCGCCTCCGGTGCCGGCAAGAGCTCGCTGATCAACATGATCGCCGGGCTGCTGCGCCCCGACCGCGGCACCATCGTGATCGACGGCGAGACCGTCGACGACACCGCGGCGCGCCTCCACGTGCCGACCTATCGCCGGCGCATCGGCTACGTCTTCCAGGACGCGCGGCTGTTTCCGCACCTCAACGTCGCGCAGAATCTCGACTATGGACGGCGGATGAACGGCCTCCCGCCCGATCCGGCGCAGCACACGCGTGTGGTCGAACTGCTCGACATCGGTGCGCTGCTCGACCGCCGCCCCGGAAAGCTGTCGGGCGGCGAGCGCCAGCGCGTCGCCCTCGGGCGTGCGCTGTTGTCGAAGCCGCGCCTGCTGCTGCTCGACGAGCCGCTCGGCGCGCTCGACGAAGGCCGCAAGCTCGAGATCCTGCCCTACCTCGTGCGGTTGCGCGACGAGGCCAACGTGCCGATGGTCTATGTCAGCCACGACGTCGCCGAACTGCGCCAGCTCGCGACGCAGATCGTGATGCTGAAGCAGGGCCGGGTGACATCGTTCGGCGGCGTGAAGGTGCTGACATAGCAACGAGGCGGACCGCTTGTCGGCGATCCGCCTCGCTTCAGAGATCCGCAATGGGCCGCCGGCTACCAGCCGCGATCGACGTTGCGCACTTCGCCGGTCCTGGCATCGACATCGACTTCCATCCAGCGGCCGGAATAATCCCGACCCTCGATCTGCCATTCGTCACCGGCGAACTCGGTTTGCGAAATGGTCGCGACGCCGATATTGGCCGCGACGTCGAGCGCGGCCTGCATCGAGAGCTGATCGCCGCTGTCGTAGGCCATTGCCGGTGCCGCCGCTCCGAGACCGATGGCGACGATGGCCGGCAAGATGAATGTCCGCATGAAGTGCTCCTGTCGATACGTTGATCGTTACGCGGCTAAGAACGAGCAGCGGCGCGGAGCGTTCCGGTGCGGGGATCACGAAGCCGCGCAAATCCCGGGCGGTTGCGGCGATTTGGTGGCCAGCTCGCCACAATCAGGCAAATGCGACCGTCTGCTGCTCTCTGCCAAGCACTGAGCGAGGCGCTGCAGAGCCGGGGCCCGCAACACATCGTGAGTCCCCGCTTCGCGAGCAATGTTTCACGCCGGCCGCGTCCCGGGACTCGCGCGGGAATTAAACTCCTGCCACCGACGTCCAGACATCCGCGAGCTTGCGCCGCAGCGCCTGGCTGCGGGTCAGCGGCGCGGGTGTCTCGTCCTCTTCAGGCAGACGGAGGCCGACGACGCTGACGCGGCCGCCGGAGATCGAGCGCGCTACGAGCACGATCGAATCCAGCGCGAGCTCGGCGCCTTCCTTCGGCGCCCGGTCGAGATGAACGTCGAAATAGTCGGCGAGCGTGAGCTTGCTTTCGTCCTCGCCGGCCTTCACGCCGTAGATCTCGGCGAGCTCTCCCAGCGTGTGCTCGCCGGAGACCATGAAGTCGCCGAGCAGATGCGGATCCGGCGCCGAGCTCGGCTGCATGTCGACGAAGAAACGGTCGAGAGCCTCCGCCTTTTCCGGCGGCGCCAGCAGATAGATGTAGTCGCCCGGCGCGATCGGATCGGCTTCCGCCGGCGTCAAAATGTGCTCGTTGCGGATCACCAGCGTCGGCTTCGACCAAGACGGGATCAGGCCGCGGCGGAAATACAGGCTCTTGGGACGCACCGAATAGCCGACGAGCTGCTGCTCGAGCTGGCCGGGCAGATCGAGTTCGACACGCCGCGGGCCACGCTCGGCGCGCGGCAGGGCGACGTGCAGCTTGCGCGCGGCCGGCGCCAGCGTCCAACCCTGCAGCAGCAGCGAGATGATGACGACGACGAAGGCGACGTCGAAATAGAGATAGGCTTTCGACAAGCCGACCAGCATCGGGATCGACGCCAGGAAGATCGCGACGGCGCCGCGCAGGCCGGTCCAGGCGATGAAGATCTTCTCGCGCCAGTTGAAGCGGAATGGCGCCAGGCACACGAACACCGCGAGCGGCCGCGCGACCAGCATCAGCACGAACGCGATTCCGACCGCCGGCAGCACGCTGGCGCCGAGCCGGCTCGGCGACACCAGCAGGCCGAGCAGCACGAACATCACGATCTGCGCCAGCCAGGTCGCGGCGTCGAGGAAGGCCACCACCGAATTATGCGCGCGCGTCGGCCGGTTGCCGATGATGATGCCGGCCAGGTACACCGCGAGGAAGCCGGACGCGTGCATGATCTGGGAGCCGCCGAAGATCACCAGCGCCCCCGTGGTCACGAAGGGCGCGTGCAGGCCCTGCGGCAGCGCGACCTGGTTGAGCGCGATGACGACGAGACGTCCCCCGATCACACCGACGACGGCGCCCAGCACGGCTTCCTGGACGAATTCCATCAGCACGTGGCCGGGCGTGCTCGAGCCCAGCGAGATGTACTCGACCAGCATCAGGGTGAGGAAGATCGCGAACGGATCGTTGGTGCCGGATTCCGCCTCCAGCGTCGCGCCGACGCGCGGACGCAGGCGCAGGCCCTGGGTGTGCACCAGCAGGAAGACGGCGGCCGCGTCGGTCGAGGCGACCACGGCGCCGACCAGCAGTGCTTCCGCCCAGTTGAGATCGAGCGCGAATTTCGCGAACGGCGCCGTGACCAGCGCGGTGAGGAGCACGCCGACGGTCGCAAGCACGAGGGACGGGGCGAGCACGGTGCGGATGCTGGCAAAGCGCGTCTTCAGGCCGCCGTCGAACAGGATCAGGGCGAGAGCCACCGAGCCGACCAGATAGGTCGTGCCGACATCGCTGAACTGGAGCTGCCCGGGGCCGGAATCGCCGGCGAGCATGCCGATGAGAAGGAAGACGAGCAGCAGGGGGGCGCCGAAGCGCAGGGCGAGGAGGCTCGACAGGATACCGGCCATCACCAGGACGGCACCGAGCAATATTGCGAGGCTGAAGGAGTCGAGGGAAGCCATGCGGTGCTGCGGGTTACTCCAGAAAACGGATGCCATAGGGGTCAGGGAGGCACCGGCAGCGCACTCCCTCGCCCCGCTCGCGGAGAGAGGATCGGGATGAGGCAGGCTCTCGACGCGGGCGATGACGGACGGGCTCGCGGAGAGCTCCCCTCACCCGGATCGCGTCCGACGATGCGATCCGGCCTTTCCCCGCGAGCGGGGCGAGACGAGGCGCACGTTTGCCGACAGACCTGTTCAACCTACAATCATCCTGCTCAAGCATCCTTATCGTCGCGATACCGGCTCGCCAACCCATTTTCTCCCACTCGCGGCAATCTGCCCGTATTTTGCGGACTTAACGCACATCACATGCCGGTGTATCGATGGCCGGGCCGTCCCCTTTGTGGGATTCTGCGGCGTTTTCGAATCAATCTTCCCGCCCGATCGCCGACGAGACCTCCCGATGGACATGGACCTCAAAGACCTCATGGAGTTCGCGCAGACGACCGCGCGCAGCGTCGGGGCCGAGATTTCGTCCCCCTGGTTCTACCTGCAGTTCGGTCTCATTCTGGCGGCGGCCGGCCTCGCCTATGCCACGGAGGCGGCGGTCCGCAGCCGCGTCGACATGACGTCCCTGGCGACGCACTGGCCGTTGCCGCTCCGCCACTTCGTCCGGGTGATGGTGTCGAGCGCCTCGACGGCGATGTTCACCCTGCTGGTCATTATTTCGCGCGTGGTGATGTATCACGCGACCTGGCCGAGCCGCAGCTATCTGCTGATGGTCGCCGCCAAGCTCGGGCTCGCCTGGCTCGCGATCCGGCTCGTGACGTCGGTGCTGCGCAACGCCTTCATCGTCAGGCTGGTGTCGATCTCGGCGTGGTTCGTCGCGGCCCTTTCGATCATCGGCCAGCTCGATACGACGGTCGACCTGCTCGACTCCTTCGCGATCGTGCTCGGCGGCTTGCGGCTGACGCCGCTGCTGGTGATCAAGGCCGGCGCGCTGCTGATCATCGCCCTGTGGCTCACCAACATCGCCAGCAATTTCATCGAAAGCCGGATCAACAGCGCGACCGACCTGACGCCGTCGATCCAGGTGCTGCTGATCAAGATGATCCGCATGGGGCTGCTGGCCGTCGCGGTCGTGATCGCGCTCGGCGCGGTCGGCATCAACCTGTCGGCGCTGGCGGTATTTTCCGGCGCGGTCGGCGTCGGTATCGGTATCGGCCTGCAGAAGATCGTGGCCAACTTCATCTCGGGTATCATCCTGCTGGCCGACAAATCGGTGAAGCCCGGCGACCTCGTCACCATCGGCGACAACACCGGGCGCATCAGCGCCATGAAAACGCGTTATATTTCGGTCGCCGCCGGCGACGGCCGCGAATTCCTGGTTCCGAACGAGGATCTGGTGACGCAGAAGGTCGTCAACTGGACCTACACCGACAAGAACACGCTGGTGAAAATCTCCTTCGGCACCAATTACGACGCCGACCCGCGCCTAGTGTGCAAGCTCGCCGCCGAGACCGCGGCCGCCCACCCCCGCGCGCAGAAGGGCAGGCCGCCGAACAGCATCCTGACCGAGTTCGCGGAAGTCGGGATGAAGTTCTCGCTGACCTTCTGGATCGCCGATCCCGACGGCATGGACAGGGTCAAAAGCGACGTGATGCTGTCGCTGTGGGACGCCTTCAAGCGCGAGGGCATCCGGGTTCCCTACCCGGTCCGCGAAATCCGCGTCCGTGGCGGTGCCCTGCCGGTCGAAACCACCGTGGAAGTCCCGAATTAGGTCCACTTTCGGGCGCAAGGTGGCAGGCTCGGCTTGCATGAGGGCCCGCGATCATTAGATTAGGGCCTGAAATCAAGCCTTTCCGCCGATCCCCGAGCCCGTAAAGACCGTACCCCGCATGAGCTACGTCGACGCCACCGATACTTCCCTGCGCAAGACCGGACAGATCAAGCTGCACGGGCCGGGCGCCTTTGCCGGCATGCGCAAGGCGGGAGCGCTGGTGGCCAAGTGCCTCGACGAGCTCACCGACATCGTCGGGCCCGGCGTGCCGACCTCGCATATCGACGAGTTCGTCCGCGAATTCGCTTTCAGCCATGGCGCCTATCCGGCGACGCTGATGTATCGCGGCTATCGCTACTCGACCTGCACCTCGCTCAACCACGTGGTCTGCCACGGCATGCCCGGCGACCGCCCGCTCAAGGAAGGCGACATCGTCAACATCGACGTCACCTTCATCGTCGACGGGTGGTATGGCGATTCCAGCCGGATGTACGCAATCGGCCCGATCGCCCGGAAGGCCGAGCGCCTGATCGAGGTGACGTATGAGGCGATGATGCGCGGCATCGCCGCGGTGAAGCCCGGCGCCACCACCGGCGACATCGGTCACGCCATCCAGAGTTTCGTCGAGCCGCAGGGCATGAGCGTGGTGCGCGACTTCTGCGGCCATGGCCTCGGACGCCTGTTTCACGACGAGCCGAACATCATCCATATCGGCCGCCCCGGCGAAGGCGTGCAGCTCAAGCCCGGCATGTTCTTCACCATCGAGCCGATGATCAATCTCGGCAAGCCGCATGTGAAGATCCTCTCCGACGGCTGGACCGCCGTCACCCGCGACCGGTCGCTGTCGGCGCAATTCGAGCACTCCGTCGGCGTCACCGCCACGGGCGTCGAGATCTTCACGCTGTCGCAGCGACACGGCGAGAAACAGATCGGCTGATTGCCGCCATCGTCGCAACGCGATCCTGCCATGCTCCCTGCCGATGACGATATCCCGTCAGAACGACCGGAAGGCATGAGTGAGTAAGTCGACGCGCCGCGGCTTCTTAGGACTTGTATCGGCCGGCGCGGCCGGACTGCTGCCGAGCCGCGCACAGGCCGCCCCCGCCGCAACGGATGGCGAGCCGTCCTGCATCCTGACGCCGCAGGCGGAGGAAGGGCCGTTCTATTCCGATCCGAAGCTCGTCCGGTCCGACATCACCGAGGGCAGGCCCGGCATACCGCTGCGCTTGCGGCTGCGCGTGATCGAAGCCGGTCCCTGCACGCCGGTCACCGGCGCGCGCGTCGACATCTGGCACTGCGACGCAAAGGGTCTCTATTCGGCCTTCCCCGGCCAAAGCGACGGCCACGATGTCGATACCACCGGCGGCACCTTCCTGCGCGGCACCCAGATCACCGAGACCTCCGGCTGGGTCACGTTCGACACCATCTATCCCGGTTGGTACGACGGCCGCACCACGCACATCCACTTCAAGGTGTTTCTCGGCGATCGCACGGTGCTGACCGGGCAGACCTTCCTGCCCGACGCGCTGAACGAATTCATCTACACCAACGTGCCCGACTACGGCGACCGCGCGCGGCAGCGCATGGTGATCAACGCCAACGACCATGTCATCGAACGTTCCGACCCCGGGCATCGCGCCTTCTGCGCGGTGAAGGAGGAGCGCGACCGCTACGTCGCGACGCTGATCCTCGGCGTCGACCGCCGCGCCGATGCCACCATCGGGCGTGCCGGCCCGCCGCCACCACCGCCCGGCATGCGTGGCGGACCACCACCCGGCCCTCCGCCGATGGGCGGCCCGATGTTCGGCCGTCCGATCAAGGACCGGCTGGCCGCGCTGGTGCCGGGGTTGAAGCGCGACCGATAGCGCCGTCCGGGCGATCGCGGTCAACGACACTTCCCGGTTGCAAAACGCTCCGGGTGCGGCATCCTTGCCCGCGATGCCCGCCAGAAACGACACCAGCAAGACCGACGCCGGCAAGCCCAAGCCCGAGGAAGCGCCGCACTATCACGGCCATCGCGAGCGGCTGCGCGAGCGCTTCTACAGCGCCGGCGCGGAGGCGCTCAGCGATTACGAGTTGCTGGAGATGGCGCTGTTTGCCGCCCTGCCGCGGCGTGACACCAAGCCGCTCGCGAAGACGCTGATCAAGACCTTCGGCTCGTTCGCCGAGGCCGTGCACGCGCCGGTGGCGCGGCTGCGCGAGATCGACGGCATCGGGGAAGCCGCGATCAACCAGCTCAAGCTGATCGCGGCTGCGGCCCACCGCGTCGCCAAGGGCGAGGTCAAGACCCGCAGTGCGCTGTCGTCGTGGAACGAGGTGATCGACTACTGCCGCAGCAGTATGGCTTTCGCCGACAAGGAGCAATTCCGGCTGCTGTTCCTGGACAAGCGCAACCAGCTCATCGCCGACGAGGTGCAGCAGACCGGCACCGTCGACCACACGCCGGTCTATCCGCGCGAGGTGATCAAGCGCGCGCTCGAACTATCGGCCACCGCTCTCATCCTGGTGCATGACAAGCCCTGAATAGGTCTTGACAACGAAAACCCTTGTTTTTCAGGGTTTGTCGTTTTTAGGCATCGGCCATGTTGGCAGTTCTGTTGCCAGTAGCGCGTTTGATACTGGATGCCCTAAACTTCGCAATTCCTCTTACCTTTACTCGCAAATGGAAGCGTCGGAATCAAACGAATTCCGCGTTGATCATCCTGAGCCTCTGACGCCTCGCGAAGCTCAGGTGTTGCTATGGACGGCCGAAGGCAAGACGGCATGGGAAGCCGGTGCGATACTCGGTATCACGGAAGGCACGGCACGCATTCACATGAGCCGTATCCTCGCCAAGCTCCGCGCATCCAACAAGCCGCACGCCATCGCCCGCGCCTTTGGCCTTGGTATCTTGGCGGCCAAGGCGGTCGTTACGATCATGATTATTTGCTGTTCGCTCAATCCGCCCGATGACGACGCCAGCCGCGCCCCCAGGCGTCCGAACCGCCGCGCAGAGCGGTCGGAATCACTCGCAGGATTTGGCCGCCGCCTCTAGGCGCGTTTCGTATGCCTGGCGCTGCGTTATCTCGGCCGCCATGGCGCGCACGCGCTCATACAGCGAGGCATTAGCCGGCAGGGTATCGAGCGCCCACATGGGTGGCTTTATCGGCTGCACATGACACGGCACAGGCACAGGAACTTCGACGCGCTGAGTTGTGACGATGGGCGGCGCGGTAGCGCAGCCTGCAAGTATCGAGGCGGCCAACAGGGCGGCAAATCGTTTCATCGTGTGCGCTCGCGCAGAAAGTCGGCCGTGAACATATCGACGGCTTTGCATTGGTCGGGGTCAGGCGCAGGCGTTCGCAGGATATCTCGCACGCGCTTATCCGCCTCGCTGGCCCGCTGCTCGGCGTCGGCAACAGCCTTCGCGGCGGCGTCTGCCCTGGCCTGAGCCTGGCGGCGTAGATCGTCAACGGCGGCGTTGGACGCGGCCACATCAGCGGCGCACGTCTTGTTTGCGCTCTCGGCTGTCTTCGCGCGAGTATTGGCCGCCGTCAGGGCGGTATCAAGCGCATCAATGCGCAGCCCCTGAACGTACCACGCCGCGCCGGCCCCCAGGCTCAGCGCGGCGATAGCGGTTGCGGCGTATCCCTTCCAGCCGGCCAGGATGCTCAGAAGTTTTTCAATCATGGTGTATTGAGCCAATCAGGAACATCAGCGGGCGGTTTGGGCGGCGGCGGATTTGTGATGGCGTCCGTAATGGTATCGGCTGCTTTTTCGAATTTCTGAGCTGCTTGTGTCGTAGCGGTCGCCGCCTGTGTCGATGCCGTAGCCGCCTTGCGCGCCGTGGCGGTTGCCGTCTTCGCTTCCTTCGCGGCGTTCTTGGCCGTTTCTGACGCTGTGCGCGCTTGGCTGGCCGCGTCGCGCGCCGTCGATGTGGCGGTATGCAGCAACGAATACATGTCGGCCAACATGTCAGAGATAGGCGGCAACTTGCTTTCCAGCAGGTCGCGGAGCTGCTTGTTTGAATCGCGAAGGCCGACCAAGCGAGCGTCGCAAGTCGATTGCACCTGAGCTACCGCGTTATCTGTCGTGACTTTTTGGTAGAGCACGCCTGCGCAAACGCCGCCCACGAAGATAACAGCCACCATGAGCACCGCAACCATGGCGGCAACCGTCTTGCGAAACGCTACGCTCTTGCGCGCGCTATCAATTGGATTTTGCATCTACACTCTTCCGAAGCGTGGTCAATTCAGCGCGGAGTTGTTCGACAATTCCGGTCTGCTCGGTCAACTGCTGTTGCATCGTCGTGACACGCGCCATCAACTCGCCGACCTTGCCGAGCAGTTCGTTTCGCTCTTGAACAACATTTTTCGCCCACGTCTCGGCCGCATCGGCGCGCTTGTTGGCGTTCTCAACCTGCGTGTTCAGCATGTCGATAATGCCGGCCTCGGCCTTCGCGCTGCCCAACGCCGCAGCCAGGCGCGCGAACAAGATGGGAAGCGTCTTCCAAATGCCAACGCCACCCGCCAATGTCGCAATGATCAGCGCAAGCAGTTCACCGATTGATGTTTGGTCGCCAAGATTCACGCAACCCCCGTCGCGAGCTGGCCGCCCGCTTTGACGTATGCCGCCCGCAAATTCGAAATTTGCTGTTCGTGCTGTCCGTAGCCAGCACCCGGTAAGCTCGCCCATATCTTCCGTACCTTTCGCACCGCGTCATCGAAGCGTCCCGCCTTGATGTCTTCGAGCGCCCCGCATTCCTTAATCTGCTGAATGGCGATGCGGTCTTGGCTCTTCGGCGAAAAGTCGGGCAACTTCAACATGACGCGGTATGCGTCATAGTTTCTCGAAAGCTCTTGATAGCGACCCGCAGCCGTCGATTTGATTTTGTAGCGAGGAAGGTCCACCAGCACGCGCGGATGGTCCGCGTAGCCCTTGAACGTCCCGCCGCCTACAAGAACATCGTAGCCGTGATCGCTTGTCGCCTGCTTGCCATTGTCCGTCCCCTCGCTGTAAGCCAACATATCGAGGAAGGCCGGAACATTCTTGCCGGCTTCCTGCTCGGTAATCACCGCCATACCTGTTCCCCCGGTTGAAATATAACCGCGCAGCATGCGCGCCCGTGAAACGGATTATACCGATGGATGACAAACCGAAGCCGGAAAGCCGGGTAAAGCCGGGTCGTTACAGCTTGATGTGTGCGTATAAAAAGACAGTCGGTTGCATGTTGTTGTGCGCAGCGTCGCCGCCTTGCGATGCGTTGCTAATGCTCACGCCCGACGATGCGCCCGCATTGTTGAGCGTTACGCCGGTAGCCTTCGAAGCGTTGTTGATGGAAATTCCCGTGGCTGCGGCCGCTGTGTTATTTGGGGTCGAATAAAAGACACCAGCCTGCCCAGCAGCACCGCCGCCAGAAGTGCCGCCAAATTGATAGCCCATGCTGTGAACGTGGCCGGGATCGCTCAGCGTGTTTGCGTGAACGTGGCCCGGATCGTTGATGGTGTTGGCGTGCGAGTGGCCGGGATCGCTCAACGTGTTTGCGTGCGTGTGCGCTGGCATTTCGCCATTGCTGAGCACATGCGTTTCAGCGCCCACCGTTTGGGCTATGCCTCGCAGCGACAGGCCCGAACCATTGCCAGCGACGGCCAGCGCGCGGCCTAGCATCTTCGTCAGGCCGATGGACTTGTTTGCGGTCCAGTCGTCAGCAGCGGATGCGCCACGGCCGCCGACCACAGGCGCATAGGTGTTGCTAACGCCATTCCATAGCAGCTTAAACAGCGTTTCACATTCGGCGCTGCGCTTGTTCGTCGCCGAGCTGTCTTCGCTGCCTATGCTGCCATCATCACAGACAATCCATCCATCCTCGGGAGTCGGCTGCATCGTCAGCTTGAAATCGCCGGTACGCCAGGCCGGCAGAGGCGGCGGTATCAACGCTTGGATAGCGGCCAACAACTGCGCGTTGTTCGGCTTTTCAAGCGGCATCCCTGCCGCCTCAACAACGTTGACGATTTCGGTTTGAACGGCGTTGAGCCAGTCATCCGTTACGACGGTTGCCGGCGTGCCGCCGACAGGATCGCCGATGGTGAATAAGCCTTCCGGCGTCGCGGTAGAAGAATCGATTTTGTGCATTCACTTGCCCCGGTAGTTGTAGGTGCAAGTGCATTGTGTCTGCCGTTCTGCATACGCGACATTTGCAGAACGGCATATTGCGCTGAGCTATCAAGCAGGCTCATCAGGCCAAGTAATCGATGCGGGATACCCGGCCTGTTGCTCGATTCGATTGAGAGCTACGCGGTACTTTTTCCACGCAGTAAGCGACGCCTGTTCCTCGGTCGTGGAAATTCCCAAATCATCAGCGTCCTGCAAGGGAGCGATGCGCAGCGCAGCGATGCGCAAAAGGGAATCGCGATGCGCCAAAGCGGCGGCGGAAAGCTCTTCGTTCGAAGGCGGCTCTATCACGGGGTCGGCAAACTTCCCGTCCGCATAAACCTGGCCTTGCGCCGCGCTTCCTGTTGCTTCCGTCACTTCCACCAGCTCGGCCACAAATTCGGGCGTATAGCGAACAGAGATATCAATCTCCGCGCCGCTTTCGTCTTCGGCCGGTAAGATGATTTCCGCGACAATGCCGTTTTCAATTCGTGCGTATGTTTTCATTTATGCGTACTCCCAAATAACCACAGCCCCACGGAAACCGGCTCCGCCCTGCAAGGATACGCGGCTACCGCCGTTTGCCGTTCCACCGCCGCCCGCGCCGGTAGATGCCGCCGCTTGCCCGTTTGAGTTCGCAACCTGCGTACCGCCACCCCCGCCGCCAAGCTCTGATGCGCCGCCAGCCGAACCGACGCCATTGCTACCAGTATCAAACATGAACGATGTTCCGCCGACTTCGCCTATCTTTGCGCGGATAAGAAAAGTATTCGCGCCAGAGCTGCTATTGCCGCCGCCTGCGCCGCCGCCGCTTAGTTGAGGGGCGGCCGCACCACTGGCCGTAATGAATCCGCCGCCGCCTCCGTTCGCCGTGAGCAGAGCGCCGAAAGCTGATGCACTTCCAGCAGACCCCGCCGCATTCGATCCGCCGTTGCCGCCTGCGCCGACCGTTACGGCCGCCCCGGAAAATCCAGCAGTAATCAGGCCCATGATATAGCCGCCTGACGCGCCGCCGCCGCCCACGGCACAAGTACCGGCCGCAGTACCGACCGCACCACCACCACCACCGCCGCCGCCTTGAACCTCAACAACAATCAGCTTTGTGCCAGGCGTCGGCGTATAAGTGAACGTTCCGGCGTTCGTGAAACGCTGTACACCAAAAAGTCGGCCAGGTGCCAACAGCGGGATTGCATTGGCAAGTTGATTTAACGCCGTCTTGCTCGGCGCAATTCCAGCGGCCGTAAGGATGGCGATAAGCTCGGCCTGAATGCCGTTCAGAAAATCATCCGTAACGATGGTAGCCGGAACGCCGCCAACTGGATCGCCCTTCGTGAACCATCCCGGCGTGCCAGCAGCGGCCGGGGTCGGCATCGAAGCGACGGCGGTTGAATTGTCGATTTGAAACATAGTCGCCCCTTAAAGTCAGTCCACGTACCCAAACAGCAGTACGGTATGTGCAGGCTTGAGGCGGCTGAAAACGCACTCAAGCAATTCATTTCCCCACTTGCGCAACGGCTCGCCAGCGGCGCTCAGGCTCGCGCGAAAATCCGTGATGGTTGTTCCTGGCGCGTTGATGCGCCAAGCATACTGCCAGTTTTCACCCGCGAGCGGATCGCCGGCACGCGAGAACCCGGCGCGGAACGGTTCGAATTCATCGATTGTGATCGTGTAGCCAAGCGACGCAGCGAGCTGAATAAAATACGGGATCGAAGCGCCGCCGACCTCGGTAAGCTTCGAAATCAGCGCGGCACGACGCTCTTGCAGCGTCTGCCCCGATGACACGCAGTCATCAGGAAGGCCCGCCGCAGCTTCCCAATCAGGCAGCAGCTCTGAGGTTGTCGCCGGGTTCGCCTCGCGCACAAGATCATCGCCGCGAGCGTCTACGCGCGAGAACTCTTCCGCGAGTGCGCGAGTAAGCAGGCGAATTCGGGCGTCTTGCTCACGCGGCCAGGCAAGCCCTTGCGGCAACAGTGCGTCTAGCTGTTCGCCATATTGATCGCCGGTCATACCCATGTGATCGTCCCCAATCTTGGAATATGCCCCGTCGCAGATACGACGTTCGCAGACGGGGACACCAAAGTATGATCGAATTCGCCGGATGCCGTGCTGATTGCCTCATTGATGCGCGACAGATAGAGCGTCCCGCCTGGCTCGGCTTCACGACGGAAGAAATCGGCAAGCTCTGCGGCTATCGCGTTTTTGACGGCATCGGTTGATGGATTGACGGAAATCTGGAAATTCAGCGTGTCAGGCACAGGCGCAAACACAGTGACTTTAGCCGTCACGGGCCGAACGCTGTTGATGTACGTTTGCACGGCCGCCACTTCGTCGCCGCTCGGAATGGGCGACGGCGTATCGTCGTCGCGCATAAACGTGACGCCAACTGTCCCCGGCCCCAAGTGCAACGGATAGCACCAGGCCCGCGTCACGCCAGGCACATCAAGCGCCCATTGCACATAATCGTCCGCGTCGCCGCCCTGCGGCGGCTTCTGGATGCGCAGCAACAGGCGAGCGCGCAAGCTCTCATCCAGCTCAACGTCACTGCCGTTCGTCAAGCCGTCAGCATCGACGGTCGCGGAGCTGTTTACGCCGGCAATAGGAAATATCAGCGTCAGCGTAACGCCGGCCTCTGTGTTGCCCGCCGCGCCGGCATCCACGGCGCGAACGTCCGCGCTCGCCGTGCCTGCCGATATCGTCGCGTCGGCCTGCGTCGTGAACTCGACGCCATCCGAGCGCTTTACAGTAGAGCCGGCCGGAATGGTCGTTCCGTTGATCGTGCCGACGAAATTTACCGTACCTACGGCAAACTCTGCTTCGCGGCGCGCCACACCCCACACGGCCGCCCATAGCGCCAGCCAAGCGCCTTCGGCCGTGGCCGGGTTTATCTGCTTGGCGAGATAGTCAAGATGGCCGTGCAGCAAATGCGATGCGCCAGCCAGCACACGCGCCAGAACGCCGACGACGGAGCGACGCAGCAACGCGCCCTTGAGCTGCAATCGGCTTGTCAGGTCGCTGAATGTGCGCTGGATGATTTCGGGTAGGGTCGGGCGCTGAAACGGCATAACGTTTCCTATTGATCAGGTTTTTGCCGCCTGAGCCTGCCAAGCGTAATCAAACTTGAATTGTACGGGATCGCCGCTTGGCCTGTAGATTTTGCCTTGTATGACAAGCCCAAATTGTTGTCCGAAGGGAACAGCAGTCACGTCTATGTCTATACGCTTCGCTACCCGGTCATCGATCATCCATTGCAGGCATTCGCGGGCATACTCGTTAGCGCGCGTGATTACTTCGGGAGTGTTCTTTTCTCGGCTCAGCAGCCATAGGCGCGAGCCGATCATGTCGCCAGGCACTTCCGCGTCCGTGTCACCCCACCATCCGCGCCGGCTCGTTTCGCCTATCGGCAATTCCTCGCCCAACTCGGCGCGCCTATCCGAGAACAGGGAAATATAAGCGGCCGTCTGCAATCCATCGTCCGTCACAAGATCGGACGCGCCAATATCGATATCGGCGTGCATCGTTGCGTCATTCCAACTCAGTGCAATGTCGCCCATGGTCTACATTCCTTGGTTCGGCTGATTGGTGTTGCTGCCCGCGCCGTTTTCATGGTGCGTGTGCGTGTCGTAAACAGCACGCATCGAATCCATGGAACGGCCGCCCGCCGTGTCGGCCAGGTCAGTAATCGTTCCGGTTGCCTCTATGGGCATTTCAAAGCGCGCCAGCGGCGCATTTTTGAAAGTGATTTGCTTACCCGCTCCGTCAACAACGATGCCATCGCGGGTAAGGTGAACTTTCTGGCCTTGATCGTCGTAAATCGCGACCTCGCCGCCTGCCAGCGCTTTCAATCGATATCGGGTATCACCCGTTGCGATGATAACGCCGTGCCCGCGCTCGCCGCCGACGAACACGGAAACCGCTTGCGCGCCAGGTAGTGGCACGCTGGTAAATCCGTATTCGCTCATGCGCTCCATTTTATCGCGGACCTCGCCAGCAAGTAGCGACGCCTGCACCATCTGCGACGACGCACTGTCGTTCACCGCATTCAGCACGGCGCGACCTATTGCCAGCATGATGCGGCGTTGCATGGGGGCCAGCAGGCGGTTTAATTGGTCGATCATTGGAACGTGTCCCACGGGTCAGGCCCGATTCCGGTTTTTGCGTCTTTCTTGTCTTTCTTGACCTTGGCCTGGCCGAGCAAATACGCATCCGGTCGCGTCAATTGTAGTTCGGTCGTTATCCCGTTCTGCGATGACACGATGAATTTCGTTTCCGAAATCAGAAGCTCTTGATCAATGGAAAGCAGCGGGCTGCGAATGCGAACCATCGAATTCAGCGGCCACAGCTCGCCGTTGCTTTGCGTCCAGCCCTGCACGGTAACTGTGATCTTGGTTGATTTCCCCGCGCGCGATGCGGCTTCCAGTTGGGCGCGGTTCGTTGCGCTCCCGTCGCTCGCCTGAACCTCTGCCATGATGATCTTTGGCCGATAGCGCTTTACGTTCGGGTCGGTTGCCTTGCTTTCGACAGCAACCGTTGCCGGCTCCCATCCATCGCCGGACGCAGCGGCCTGGCCCTTGACGATGTACTGGCTAAATCGCTGCGAGTAATCATACTCCGCGCTCGCGGCCTTGATGTTCTGGCCTTCCATCAGCGCGTCGTTTGCGCGCGTCTTGCCGATGTCGGCGATAACCAGCGCGCCAAGACCGTCTGTTGTCACAACCATGAACCGCTGTCGCGCTGCGCGCTCGATGGCTTCCCAGGCTGTCTCAGCAGGCTGTATCGCGAACGACGGAAACTTAGGCCCGCCGTCAACTTGCGCATTCACCTTGATGCCGAATGGTTTTGCGATTGCTGCGGCGATGCCCTGTAGCGTAAGGCCGTTCAGCTCACTACCTGGCACGATGGCGGAGCAATCCACCAAATCGGCGGTTTTGTCGCGTCCCAATATCTTGATGCCGTGCGCCTGCGCGTCGTAGTTCGGGCCAGCCTTATCGACGTAGCCGGTTATCAACGTCTGCCCGTTGATGACAATCTTGCATTCGTCGCCGGGGAAGATCGTCCACCGCTGCGCCTGCGTTTCCCACTTGTCCATCGACACCAAATCGAACTTGCCCGCGATGGCATCGAGGTTGCGGGTAACGGTCGCCTCTTTCCAGCCGCCGTAAATTTTTCCCTTCACATAAAGCAGGATATCGTCAGTCATTTGTCAAAACGCGCAGAGGCTCAGCGCCAGGCACAAAGCCAGGGTAAGCGATGTCGTTTCGCGACACGATTTCGGTATCTCGGTTCGCGTCTTCGTACAGGTCGTAGGCCAGCACCAGCGCCGGCAGAGTCTTGATTGGTGTATAGGTAACCAAATTCGGGAGCGCGACGTTTGGGGGCGGAACGCCTTTCACAACCGCCGTGCGCACGTCTTGCAACGACGTGAAAACATCATCCGTCGTAGTCGGGTCTTCCGATATATCATCAACCTGCGCGGTCAGGCTGTCGCGCACTTGCTCGGCGTCTTGCTCGGTTTCGTATGTCGGTACGGTCGCGGTCGTTGTCACTCCGGCCGGCGATGTGCTCGAAACCTGATACGTAGGAATCGGAGCGATCCGGGCGGCCTCCACAACGGCAGATTGGCGCACCAAAGCAACCACGGCATTGCGGTTGACTTGCTGTTGCTCGCGCGTGGCCGTCGTTACCAAGATCGGCTTTTGGTCGCCCGTGAAGCCGGCGAACGAAGACAGCGCCACAGCGCCTTCGCGCGGCGAATCGAACAGGCTTCCAAGCGAATTCATCAGGCCGTAGAACTGGCTCGCCAGGACATTCGGCGTTCGCATCAGCGAGCCTATGGAAGCAGCAAACAGGTTGACCGTTCCAAGGAAGCCGAATTGCCCGCTTGCAAGCCCCGTAATTCCCTTGGCAATTGAAATGATTTGACTGGTTGCGCTGGTCAACATCGCTTCCGCATCGTCCAGCGCGAAGTCCGGCAGGCCGTCAATGTCGAACAGGTCGCCAAAGCTTTCGATGCTAAACCCCTTGGCGGAATCGGCGGCGTCGCCGGCAAGCGCAACAACGTCCGTCGAATCGCTCGGAAACTGCGATTCGCCAGCCTCAACGAACGTGAGAGAGAACCGCGCCATGCGGCCATCGGTCTTTGTCTCGCGCAGCGTCCAGCCCGAACAGACGGCGCTGATAGTGCCAAGGTATGGATGCACCAAATCGGCTTCGCCGTCGCCGTCGCACGCCGTAATCAGCGCGTCGCGCGCGTCGAAATAGTCATCGCCGATTACGTAGGCATCGATGGTAAACGTCTGCGCATGGCGGCCCATGTCTTCCGTGTAAGGCTTGTTGCGCCCCGGAAACTCATGCGTGACAGCTCGGCGACCGCCTTGCGCTTCGTGTGATTCAACATGGAACGCCACGCCGCGAAAAGACGCGGGGCGTAGGTTATCTTGCCAGGCCATTTAGAATCCCGTCCCCGCAGTTGAGTAGCCCATCGACAAATCCAGCGGCGCGGAATTTCCTTGCGACGGCGTGATTTCCGTTCCGCGTGGAACGTTCTTGAAATCGACTTCCACCTTTGCATTGTTCGTCCGTGTCTGCGTCTGGCCGGCGAGCGCAGAGCCTGCGATAACAGGCCCGATGCCAGCCGCCGCGCCGAGCATGCCGCGCGATGCGAACGGACTTTGCGATATCAACGGCTGGCTGTCGCCGCCGAAAGAGAACCACGAACCGACGCTATCGATAGCGCCGCCGACGCGATTCTTTATGGACGTAACCTTGTCCAGTATCGGACCGATGGCGTTGTTAAAGCTGTCCGTTATTCCCTTCCACAAGTCCGAGAAATAGGTAGCGACGTCATCCCAAGCGGCCTTGATCAACGGAAGCGGATTCATCTTCGAAATGCCGCCAGACATGGCATCCCAAAACGCACCAAGGGACGCCACTACAACATCGAACAGCTCGGAAAAGAACTTTGATATTCCACCCCATGCCGTCACGAACAGAGGGAGCGGGTTCATCTTCGCGATGTCGCGCACCATCGCATCCCAAAATCCTCCGAAGGCCGCTGCGATGCCGTCGAACAGGTCAGAGAAGAATTTCTTGATGCCGTCCCAATTTCGATAAATCACATACGCAACACCAGCCACGGCCGCGCCGATGGCCACGAATGCGCCTATGAACCATCCTGCAGGCGTCGTAAGCAGGGCTACGCCGAGCGTCACAACTGCCGCCGTGAGCGACGCAAGCGCAGCTACTAGCGGGCCAGCCATCACCACGCCGACGACTTTAAGCGCGTTTCCCCATCCGCCGATCCACTTGACGGACTCTTGAATATACGTGCCGAATTTCTTTATAGCGCCCCACGCATCAAGCGCGCCTTGCTTGATCGCCGGCCAGTTGTCTTTCAGCTTTTGTATCCACTCCGCGACCTTTTGGCCGATCAGCGCGCGGTTTTCGAGAACCCAATCCTTCGTCGCGTCGGCGGCTTTTTGCAGGTATGGCAGCAACTCAACGGCAATCGTGTTGCCAACGCCCTGCAAGATCGTCTTGAGGCGGTCCAGCGTGTCGTTGAACGTCGCGGCGGCCGATGCATTCTCGGCGGATACGATAATGCCGAATTTCTCTGCCTCGGCTACAAGGTCGCGATACTGGCCGGCAGCACCAAGGAACGCCGCGCCCTGCTTACCCAGGATGGCGCGCATAAGCGCAATTCCCTTCGCGCTTTCCTGCGGAAATTTCGCGGCAGCATCCATGACGCGGCCGAAAATTTCCTCCGGCTTTTGCGTCTTCAACTCTTTCATGCTTATGCCGGCACGCTTAAACCACACCTGCATTTCCTTGCTTCCAGTCACGGCCGCAACGATATTGCTGTTCATCTTTTGCAGACTGCCCGCGACCTCATCTTGCCCGATGCTCGCGAACTTCGCCGCGTAGGCGATGCGCTGGAAACCCTCAGTCGTGACGCCGGCTTTTTGCGCCAGGTCATCGAATTTATCCATTGTGTCGATGGACTCTTTCACGATCAGCGCCAGGCCGCCGCCGATCAGGCCGGCAGCGCCAACGACTTTCAATGCGACACCGGCAAGACTTGCGGCCTTGTCAGCGACGTTGCCAAAGGCGCTTCCCACGTTGCGCGCAGAGTCGCCAAGGCGCTCCAAGCCAGCGGCACGACCAAACAGCGTAAGCCGATTGCTCACACGCTGCACCGGAGCGGTAAGGGCCTCGACACGTCGGCCGAACGCATTGAGCGGCGCTGTTGCCTTGTCGATCATCGACAAGACAAACTCTAGCCTGCGATTTTCGTTAGACACTTTTGCGCGCCCTTACTTTTTCCAGTTGATCAAGTGCCGATGTCCAGAACCTCAATTCGTCGGCGTCCATGTCCCACAGCTCAGACGGCTGTACGCCGCGATCAAGCAACGCGGCAACGATCAGTCGCCAGTCTGAGGGGACCTCGGCAAAAAATTCCCGATCACCTCCACGGCGGCCACCATGTCTTCGACTTCGAGCGCGTCGATGACGGGCGTAGGCTGCGCGGCGCACTTGCCAAGCAGGTTCAACAGGTCATCCATGCTCGGTTTGCCCGCAGGCAGGATGCGCATTTCCTTGGCGCGCGGCTTTTTGATTTTGAATTCGGTTACCGTCTCGCTGCCAAACGTGATCGGCGTTTTGAGAGGCAATACAGTTACGTCGTTGTTCATTGATTTTCCTTTCGTCGGTAAGAAAAAATGGGCGGCGGCCGTGTGGCTTCGCCGCCCGCGTTCGGACCCGTGAACGTCCGAATATTTTACGTGATTTCTTCGGCGCTCAGGCCCTCGAAACGGAATTGGATGTTGCCCTCATCCGTGTTGCCGGTGCCTTCGGCCGCGTACCACGCATCGCGGAGAACGATGGTCTTCCCGTTCGCCAAGCGCAGCGTGAGCGTTGCGTTTTCGTAGGTAACAAGCGCTTCCAAATCCACGTCCACATTGTCCGTGAACTCGCCTTCAATGAAGGGCACTTGCGGGGTTTCTTTGTAGCCGGGAATCTCGCTCGTCCCCACGATGGCATCGCGCTTCGGCTTGCCAAGGTTGTACGTGAAATTCCCTTTGGCCGAGAAAAGCGAGCCGTCAACTTTCAGCTCGATAATCCCGCCGCGTCGCTGTTCGAATGCCATAGTCTTTCCTTTGTGTGTCCCAGGTTGAACAGCGCCTTACTCGGCGGTCGTGTCGCCTTGCAGCAGGAAGGCAATTTGCGTCGCGCCGATCATAAAATTATTTATGATGTCCGGCGACAAGAGCCAATTCATACGGTTCGGATCGGTAGCGTCACGCTCCACGATCAAGTCGCGCTTGAATTGGTCCGCGTTCTCGACCAAGCCCATGTCTTCCCACTTGCGGAAGCGCGCGATTGCCTCGGCCTTGCCAACGCTCGGCGTGATGATCGCTTGGCCCTGGCCGTAGCGCGTGCCGTCGTTCGCGAGCTTGTGGCGCGGGTACTTGGTCAAGATGTAGTTGCGCCAGTCGTACCGCAGGTAATCGACCGTATGCACGGTCATCACGTCCAGATACGATTCATCGTCCGCGCCGGTAGGCGTGGTCTTGTACGTGGTAATCGCACGCTCGATGCGCACCGTACCGTCAGCGTCAACGGTAAACGTGCTGATACCGTCGTACAGAAGCAAGTTGCGCTCTTCCAGCGTCAGGCGGTCGCTGGCCTGCGGGGCCAGGATGCCAGGCAGCGGAATGGTTCGCAGTTGGCGCGCGGGGTCGATGTTCAGGTAATAGGCGGCCGACGCGGCATACGACGCAGCGACTTCCCACGGAGCGGACAGGCCGCCAGGCATGCCCATAATCGAGCTGAACGGCGAATTGCGGCTGTTGCCGAGCGTACCCAGGTCCGCGAAGCCCGCGACAGCCGACGTATAGGACACGCCGCCAAGCATGCGCATCGGCCCCCAGCGGTCGGCCAGCTCTTGCTCAAGCGACGACAGCGAAACGGCGTCGGTATAGGGGTTCGAAATGACGTTGTACTGAACGTCGCCAAGCGCCGCGATGGCGTCGGCAAGAGCGGGATTCGACGTGCCGCCGCTGAGCGCCGTGACGGTCGCAGCGACGCCGGCCGGGAAGGCTTCGCCCGTGTTGTAGTTGAACCGCACATCAAGACCGTTTGCGGCCGTGCCCTTGTGCTTTGCCGTCAGGTTCACAGCCGACGAAGCCGCGACAGCGGTAACGGCAAGATCGGCGTTCGCGTTGATCGCGGCGGCAACGGCAGTCGCAATAGCAGTCGCGGCCTGCGCCGTGTTCACGCCGACCGTAAGGCGACGGCCGCCGACGTACAGGAACAGCGTTCCGCCAGCGGTAGCGGGGCCGGTAAATGCGATGCTGCCCGTAGCAGCCACGCCGGCCGCGTCGTCGTCCAGCGCGACCGCCCAGGTTTCCGTCAGCTTGTTGGCCTTGAAATGAAATTCCGCCATCTGCGCCAACATCGAGCCGCGACCGAAGTACGTTTGCGCTTGCTCTTTGCTGGTAATCGGCGTCGGGATTTCGGCCTGTACCGTGCCGGCCGGCAGGCGCTGCCCGATCATCAGGATTCGATACGGCTGGATGACTGCGCCCTGCACAGCGTTCTGATTGTTGATTTCAACAGCCATGAACGGCACACGAAGCGTGCTCGGAATCTGATTATAGGAAATCGTCATGTCTTATTCCCCGGACTTTTGAGCGACTTTCGCGGGCGCGGGCGCGGCGGCCTTCGCCGCTTGTTCGTTGGCAATGACAACCTCGCCGGCAGCGATGCGACGCCGCCAGTAGTTCGTCAGCGGCTTTTCCTCGCCATCCGTAGCAAGGTGTACTTTGTTGGCGGGGTCGCGCACCTTCGCTTCCCCGGCCGGCTTGAGTCGTGCAGTTTCCATGAACGCGGCCCCTTATTGCGGCAATGAAATTTGATCTTCCGCCGATACCTCAACGGACGGCGGGACTTTGTATTTCGTGTCGCCGATTTCGAACGGCGTAATTACGTTGCCATCAGGCACGCCAGGGCCTGGCAAGCCTTCGGAAACGTCTTCCGTGTCGTAGATGGCGTCGTAGGTCATGACTGCGCCACCGTGCTGATTGTCGCCCTCGCCGGTCAGCTTGATTTCGCATCCCGTGTAGTCGAAAGAGCTGCACAGCGCGCCGAGCCACTGATTTTCCGACATGATGCGCTCGACAGCGAAAGCGATATCATCCAGCACATCGTCAAGCTCATCATCTTCGCGGGCCTGAATGTGTATGGCGACCGTCAGCGTTCGGCGATCCGTGTAGATATCGAATTGCTGCGATGTCTCCGACAACGTGTACACGCTGATTGCCGGCAACTTCGGTTCGGATATCGGGCGCACGCGCGACGCAAATACGTTGCTCCCGACCTCGGAAATATTGCCGCTCAGCGCTTCGACGACGGCGTGACGGATTTTCTTGCGATGGCTGCTCATCACGGCATCCGATGCAAGATAACCTTCGTGCCGCCTTCGCTATCCACTTGCGAATCGATGCAACGATAGGTCACGCCACGAATAACGATCTTGTCGCCCTCTTCCCACTCGCCGCCAGGAATATCGGCGCGCGCCAGGCCGATAACCGGCTTTGTGCTCGATATCGCCGCGCCGTCCGGCGTCGCTTCGACAACCTGATAGTTCTCGTCAAACACGAAATCAGTGATCGGCGTTTGCACGCCGTCGCGCACGTACTGCACGGGCGCAAGCGTGCCGTCTTGCTCGCGGTCGGCAAACGTCCGCAGGCAAGTACGCAACATTCGATCAGAGAGAACACCCCAGGTCATCGCATCAGGCGGCGAGTTTCCCCGCCGCCCCTCGCCTTACGCAGCCGCAGCGGTCGGCACGCCAGCCAGGCGCACACGGATGGTGCCATCGCCAGCAGCGGGCGCGAGCACAACGACGCCGATAGGAAATAGGCCAGTCGCGGAAGTGCCCGTGACGGTCTTTGCCGTGTTGTTCCAATAGGCGACAGCGCCTTGCGTCGGCGTGACGGTCGCGGCTTTCGCCAGATCGAAAACGCCGGTCGTCTTGCCCCGGAATTCTTCGCCGGCCGCAGCCGTGCCCAACGCGATCACGAACAGAGCGCCGATGACGTAGGCTTGACCGGACACAACGCCGCCACTCGGCGCAATCAGGTCAAGCACATCACCCGGCTGTACGTAGTTCTTTGCCATGATTGGCCCCTTTCAGAAATTTGTAACGGGAGGATTCGAGATAGGGCGGCCGAAGCCGCCCCATCGTTTGCCGACTTAGGCCGGGTTTGCGCCCGCGTTGCGCAGCGCGGGCCGCCAGTCCACAGCGCCCACGGCGTAATCGAGGCGCACTTTCCATTCGACGCCATCGACGTTCCAGCCTTCGCGCGATTCCAGCACCGGGGCTTCCTGGCCGTCCAGGAAAAGAACCTTGATGGCCGGCGCCACGTCCTTGTCCGCGAACACGTACCAGGGATTGCCGGTCAGGCGCGGCGTATCGATCACGTCGGAGAACATACCGTTCACGATGTTCGGCCTCTGGAATTTGCCGGTAACGTCGGGGTCGTACTGCGCGCCGTTCAGGACACGCACCGCGCCGCCCTTGTCCAGCGGGCCGAGCCACACATCAGGCCGCAAGTCCAAGAACTCGTTGCCCCACGGGTCTTTTTGCACGGCCATCTGTTGACGCGCGGCATCGAACGACGCGACGGACGGATAGGCGGGCGTGGTCGCGATGTTGCCGTGGTCGGCGTGGAACATCGTCTTGCCGTCGCCCATCACGGGACCAAGGCCGGCGTTTTCGGCCAGCAGCGCGTACACATCGATTTCGATGGACAGACGCGCGGCGCGGCCAAGCTTGGCGGCCAGGTCCGAGAAAATGCCCATGTCATCGTTGACGATGGCCTGGCGCGACAGGTTGATGATGTTACCGACCGTCGCGAGCTGGATGGTTTCTTTCTCGGCGTCGTTGATGGCCTTGCGCTTGTACTCGCCGTTCTCGTTGATCGCATCGAGCTTGCCGAACAGGCCAAGGCGATACATGTTCAACGGGCGGAAGTCGGTAGCCGAGCCAGTGCCGACGAAACGCGACCACGTATCGGCCTGCGTGGCGTAGCCGGCCAACAGCGTCTTGTTGAGAACGTTTTCCAGCGCGATCACGAAATCCGAAGTCGATTGCGTGATGTCGCTGCGCATCGCCATTTCCACCATTTTCATGGGGGACAGGCCGCGCACCTTGACGCCGCGACGTTCCAGATAGTCGCGGGCCAGCTCTTTCAGCGTCAGGCCGCGGAATTCGCCGGGGTCGGCCTTGAATTCCTTGCCGAAGTGCTGGCGCATCATGGGCACCAGGCCGGCGCGCTGGATGATGTGCGCCTCGACGCCGGAACGCCACTTGTCGCGCTCGTCTTCGGTCGTTTCGATGACGCTTTGACCGCCGCTGCGGATGCTCGGTTGTGCGGCCGTCAGCTTTTCGATGACGGCGGCGCGCGCTTCTTCGACGGTCTTGTTACCGTCCACCAGCTCGGTTTCGGTCGCAGCGCGAATCGAATCGGGCAGCACGGCGCAGGCAGTGCGGATATCTGCGGTACGCTGGCGCTCGGCGCGCGCGCCTTCCTCGCGGGCAGCTTGCGCGGCTTGCGCGGCCCGCTGCTTTTCAGCTTCCTGCGCAACGCGCTGCGCTTCGATTTCTTCGGGCGTCATAGCTTCCCCTTTGGTTGCGGCAGCGCCGCGTTGAACAAAAACACAAGCCGTTCCCGCTTCTTCACGGCTGCGCGTCTGCGCGCCGGCATCGAAGGGGATCGGAACGAACGAAATCTCAGCAGGCTCCCAATCGACAGCGCGATAAACGGGCACTTTCGAGTCCCCTTCCATCACGATATCGACCTGCTCATATCGAGCGACGTTGTAGCCAACGGAGATATGTTTGATGATGCCGGCCTGAATGTCGCCGACGATGCCGGCGATGTCGTCTCGCTGGCTCAGCGCCACGGTTGCGCGGCCTTCCTTGCCGTCCGCCGTGGCAGTGCCAGGCACAACAGCGCCGATAACCGAATTCAGGTCGTAGGATTGATGCGAGTTGAGAACCGATGCGCCGGCGTTCATGCGGTCAAGATTGACATGATCCGCATCCATCGACAGCTCTTCGTAATACCGGCCGATGTCCCAATCGTAGCGAGCGCCACGCGCGCCGGTTGACCAAACAACATCAACCGTGCGTTTCTCGGCGTTGAAAGAGCCGGGAGCAATCGCCGCGCGCATCTGCGCCTTCGGCAATTTGGTAGTGCGCTCTTGCAAAGCAATTCCAGGCATAAGGCCCCCGTTAATTCTTGCGTGATTCTAAAACAAACTGGCACTCAGTGCGCAGTCATCGCGTGTATTTGCGTGAATTGATAAACAGCGCGCAAAAAACTAAACGTCGCCGTTGCTGTTGTTGTTTTTCGTCCCGCTTCCATCGCCGTTCGGGTCATCATCGTCGGGCGGCGAATTCGCCTGCGCCTGGCCGCCGTTCGTGATCTTGCGCGGGTCGCTATCCAGCACGATGCCGGCCGCATCTGCCTTCGCATTCCATTCCTTGGACTCTTCCAAGAATTCGTCCGGGTCTTGGCCCTGCGCTCGGATCGCTTCGGGCTGCGTCATCAAGCCACCGCGCACAGCCTTGATGATGGCCGGTACTTCGCGCGTGGGGTCCAGCATCGGGCGATGCGGCGGCGTGTACTTGGCCGTCACGCCGTCCGTGTTGTATCCGGCAAGCATCGCGGCTTCTTTGAACCATCGAACCGTGTTGCCGCAGAACTTAGGAATAAACGTCTTCCATTGCCACGTGTCGGCGATGGTATAGAATTGTCCGAAGCCGATTTTTCCCGACGTGAAGTTTACGCCGCTGTAATCGCCCGTGAGCGCTTCGTAAGGCACGCTCAAGCCTGCGGCCACGGCATGAACCGAAACGCTCATGTACTCTTGATAGCCCTGCACGCCAGGCGGCGAGGCGAGCGTAGCGGACATGCCAGTAGGCAGCGGCTGAATAAGACCAGGCTCCAGGCGGTCTATCAAATCCTCGGCATCTTTGTTGAGGTTCGTTTGCTCCGCGCCGCCGTCTGCATTGCCGATGAATACGGTAAAGCAAGCCGCAATCTTCTGGCGAATGAGCTGCGCGTCTTCGTATTCGTCAAGATCGCGCAGGCGCAGGATAACCGGCGCAAACCACGTGACGCCGCGACCCTGGCCGGGGCGATCCATGCGGAATAGGTGCGTGATGTCGTCGGCGGACACGCGCTTGGACGTGTACCGCGTCTGCGCGAGCGAGAACGCATCGCCGGGATGATCATCGAATAGATAGTACGCGACGCAACGGCCGTTCGCGTCGTATTCCTTGCCCTGAATCACGCGGTTGCCGCCGACCGTCACGGAGTCCTGCCGCGTGTCGATATAATCGGCTTCCAGCACTTGCAGCGCAATCGGAATGTCACGCGGATTCTTGCGGCGCACCCATACTCGGCGCAACAGCACTTCGCCGGACTCGGCGAGCGCGCGGGCGGCCACGTCCTGCAAGCCGTATCCGTCGTGATTTCCTTCGATGTCGCAATCCGTGCTTTCAAACCAAGCCGTGAAAGCGTCTTGCAACGGCTTCTGATTGCGCTTGTTCGTCGTGCGCAACGTCGTCTTGATTCCGTACCCGACGATAGCGCCGGCAATCACGTTGACGGCGCGCGTTGCATACGGATTGTTGCGCACCAAATCTCGCGCGCGGTCGCGCAGGATGGGAAGGGCCTTGCGCAGCTCGGCATTTGAGCTTGTGCCGCGCGTCACCCATTTGTCAGTCCGGCGCGTGCCGCGCGATGCACCCTCATACTCGCGCAGCTTGTTCAGCGCGACGCGGGCGGCCATACGGCGCGCGGCCTTTTGCGGCGAGAACGCTTCGTATACGGCGTCAATGATGTTCAATTACAGCCCCTTGCTGTAGCCGCCATATCGCCGGCCAGCAGCGAGGGACGAATTATCGCAGCAGCCGAGCGCGGCGCGGATGATGCGGCGGGCGGCCAGCAGCGCGTCAAGCGAAGCGTATTGCACCTCGCGGTCGGCATACCGAACGCGAAGCGCCCCGGTAGCTATCGCGGCTTCAATCGCTGCTAGATCGGCGCTGGTCCACGTTGTTGCGCAGTCGTCGGCCATAAATTTCCCCAATAATTGGGGATAGAGAATAACACGCAGCGGATTCACGCGGCGCGATGTGTCTTACCAAAACGACGACTTGCGACGCTCTTTCGCTGCTTTCGGCGTAATTATCTGCGCGCTTTCCTGATTTTGCTCTGCTTCCGGCTGCTCTTCGCCTTGCTTCGCAGGCTGTTCAGGCGTCGTTGCCACGTGCAGATAATCGGCGCGCTCTTGCCAATGCTTATCGGTCCATCGATCCAGGCCGAAAGCCGATGCCACGGCGCGCGCGATGATGCGGCAATCAAGAACTTCGTTGCGCTCGCGCTGCTTTACCCATTCATAGCGCATCACGCCGTAGCGTTTGTCGTACCGTCCTACTAACTGCTCGGCCGTGAGCTGCTTGAAATATTCTTCGTCATGCTGCGGGAAGTGTGCCCATCCATCAGGAAGCGGCATGCCCTCATCCGGCCGCTCAAGCCGCAGGAAGCCGTAAAGCTCAGCCTTAGCGATGCTCAAGCCAATATGCCAAACCTTCACGCCGCGCTTTGCGCGCTTGCCGTCTACCTTGGCCTCGCGCGCAACCGGGATACCGATAAGCGTTGGCGCGACCTCATCGCCCTTGGTCGCCATGACGCGGCCGCCTAGACCATTCTTGCGGACAAAGTTGTACACCGTCTGCGTGTTGTACCCGCTGTCAACGCCGAGCCGGTCAAGCCGCATATTCAATCCGCCTGCATGCTTCCAATCCTCATTCAGCATCGCCGCCAGCTCTTGCCAGCACGGGGCATCGAGCGATGACGTGTCGCCCATGAACACGCGGTACTCTACCGACCAGCTTTCACGGCGCGGACCCCAGGCGACTACCTCAACCTCGATGCGGTCTTTCTGCACGTCAGCGCCGGCCGTCAGCATCAAGGCGCGCATCGGCACAACACCCTTGGCGTACTGCTCGCGGCGCTCATACAGGCGTTTCCACTCCGGGGCCTCGCCTTTGACCTTCCACGTTTCGGCAAGCTGCGTATTGATAAACGTTTGCAACATCAGTTGCGACGCCTGCGCCTCGCGGAATTTGACGGCGAGCTGGCCGAGCGTTTCCCATGGCGAAGCAAGCTTGGACGCACGGAAGCCGGCGTGCCCTTTGAATGGCTGCGTCCCGCGCCAACCGTACCCCTCATAGAATTCGCCAAAGCGCGACGGCGTAATGAGCGGCCTTTCGCTCGCTTTCTTGATCGCCCGCAGCCGTTCAGGCTCCGACCAAAACACGCCGCACTCCGGGCAACAGTATTGCGCCTTTTCTTCCTCGCCTGGCGGCCACTTCACATTGAGCCATTGCAATTCGTGCCGATGGTCACAATGCGGGCAGTCAACTTCGAAGATGCGTTGATCGCTGTTCGCGTACTCGCGCGCGATGCGGCTCCCGCCGTGCTCGGTCGGTTCGATGGTCGGCGAGCAAGTGAATATCCGCTTGCAGTTCCAGAACGTCGCGGAACGCTCGGACAACAGTTTTATCGGGTCGCCTTCCTGGCCGGCCGTGGCCGGGTACTTGTCCACTTCGTCACACAGCACGACGCGCACCGGACGCATGGCGAGCTGTCCCGGCGCGTTTGCGCCGATCATCGTTATGTGGCCGCCCGCAAACTGCTTGTGAAGGATCGTGTTTCCGCTGTCGCGCGATTTCACGTCGGCAATCTTGCCGGTAAGCACGGGCGTATCCCGAACCATAGGCGCTATGCGGTCTTTCGAAAACGCTTCGGCAAGGTCTACGGTCGGCTGCATCACGATCATCGGCGCGGGGTCTTGATGGACAAAATAGCCGATGGTGTTGAGAATCAATTCCGTCTTTAGAAGCTGCGTGCAGCACATTGCCGAAACGGTATGCACGGCCGGGTCTGACACCGCTTCCATAGGCCCGCGAGCCACGGCAACGCGCGATGTCTTCCACCGGCCAGGCTCGGCGGCAGACTCGGCCGCGAGCATGCGGTATTCATCCGCCCATTGCGGCAACGTCAGCTTAGGCGGCGGTCGCAGCGTTCCGCGTCGCACTTCGTCAAGGCGCGCGCGCAGCGCCAATACCTGCGGCGTGTCGGCCGCATCATCGATCACGGGCGGGCGGTCCAGCACATCAAGCATTGCCGGCCACCGTGGCGGTATCCGCCGTCAGCTCGTTGAGCGCATCAACCACAGCGGCTTCGATGGCAGCGCGGCAAACGGCTGTGTCATCCATCAACGCCACTTCGGGCGCGACCTTGGATGCGATGCCTAGCAGCCGCTGGCGAACCCGCGAGTATTGTTTTTCAACTTCCTTTGCGACGGCCTCGATGGGCACAAGCGCGCCTATCTTCGCTTCGTAGTCGATGCGGGCAAGTTGCGCTTTGTAATATTTTTCCTCGGCGGCCGATTGGTTGTAGTTCCGGTCGCCACCAGGCTCAGCAGGTCCGCGCAGTGCGCCGCCAGTTTGCGGCCTTCCGCCAGTCGGGCCAGGGCGGTCGGGATGGTGCGGAGTCTCTGACGCCGAATAGGTCACGGCAGGCGGCGACGCATCCTTGTGCTGTCGCGTCGGCGCACCATCCTTGCGCGGTCGCCCGCCTTTCTTGTGGTCGCGTCGCTTTGCCGGGTTGCTGTTCGATTGCCACTCGGCTGCGGCTTTCTCGCTGTCGAACAGCATGCGCCCATTTTCATCCGGCGTCGGCGCTGTGATGCGTTCGGACGCAACAGCCTTTGCGACGGCGGTATGCGACACGCCGAGAATTCGCGCCAGCTCGGATTTATTGACTAGGGGCATAAAGCGGTTTCATTGAAACTCAGGTTTCAGAGATTATATCTATGGTTTCAAAGGGCGCGGCAGACGCGAGCGCACTTCGATTCCCCAAATTTCCCGACAAGTCATGAATGCTCTTCCGTGGATCAGGGATTTGTCTCTAAAACCCAACGAAGCGCCCTGCGACTAGCGAAGGTGCGCGGTCGCCGTCACCCGCGAGGGAGGGGGCAGGGGGAAGAACCTAATAGCCCCCGGCTATCGGCCCGCCCTACCGATAGGCTTTGCCTAAATGTTGCGTGGAAACAACAGCCAGTCGATAGCCATTCTCATTCGAGAACGGTTCGCATTCACTTGATGTAGAGCCGCAGGTATCGCGTGTAGAGCCGGGGCAGTTGCTGATAGGCCAGCTCTGCCGCGATGGGAACGAACCGCAGTCGTCGCCGCAGCCGAATGTTTTTCTTGAAAACGTAGATTGGCGACACTTCCGACTTGGCACCCCGCCCCGTCCTTTGGAATACCACGTGCCCGCCCCCCTTCGTTGGAAGGATGAATGTTCCCTTCCTGCCCCGGTATGCCCCCCCGTTCTTTTGAATCGACAGGCGGTTGATGCGCATGGATGCGGGAACGTTCTTTCCGATGACAGGCCGTGCCTTGGTCCCCGTGATGGGCACAGCTACAGCGTTGCCGCTCAATGGCCTGCGTGGCGTGTTGGCGTCTTCCAAGCCAGCGAGGAATAGCGGCGTACCCTGCACGCGATCATTGATACCTATGACTGCGATAAGGCCGTCTGCTGTCGCCCGTGGAAAGTGGGAAATGCGAATGCGGTTGTCCATGAACGATGTCTTGCGGATATGCAGGTCTCGCCGCAGCTCTCTTCGCTCGGCCTGCTGTACCTGCAAGATGGTCTGAGCCAATGCGGCCTTGCCCGCCTGTAGGATTTTCTTTGACTGTCCGCGTAGCCACTTCCCGCATTCTGCTGCGTTCGTGGTGACGACAAGCCGTGCCTGTGTGTTCGTTGCCATGTGCATCGCCCGTGTTGTCGGTCTGCGCATTATCGAGCGAAAGCGCTGCGCGCTGTGTAGTGAAAGCGTGGTGTTTCGCTCTATAGCCGCCGTAACTGGCCCGTAACTGCCCTCGAAACACAGCTAATCCCTTGATAGATATAGATATCTACTTAGTAATGTTACGTTGTTACGGTCTAATAGGATTTATAGCCCCCTACCGCGAGCTATCTGTCCATCTGTACATGTCATTCACTATGCGTCTTTCGATAGACAATGAGTGTGCAGTATGCATTACACCCCCTATCCGCGTAACAAACGCCACAAAATCGCAAGTCCATGATTTCAAAGGCCGTATCTGTCACGTGTAAACGTCACGTTGCGATTTTTTATGTAACCAGCGCAATGCAAAGGCCGATTTCGTAACGCAAATGCCGGTTTTCCACGCATGTAATACAATACGTTTTCTGGCGATTTCGCCGCCTTTTTTGGACTCGAAAATGTTCGATGCAGAGACTTTCACGGAATCTTTGAACGGATGCCGACGTGCTGGCGATTTGGTTTTTGTTCCGGTCGATGGCGCTTCGCTTGAGAAATTGCGCGCCGACGTGCGCGCCGTGCTGGAAGCGTGGTGTACCAAACACGGCATCGAGGCAGGCATCAGGGAAGAGCAACCGGAGGGGATCACGGTCATGATTGCGCACATTAAGTCGGGTAGCCCGATGCGTGCGCGCGTGATGCGGCCGTGGTTCTTGATGGACATAGGCGAGCAAAGATTTGTCAGCGACAAGGAAATTCAAGCGCCGTCGCTGCGCGCCTACGTGTCGCTGTTCTGCGCCAAGATCGGCCAGGCCATCACAGTCCAGCGCACTCGCGGCGGATGCACCATCACGCGAACACGATAGCGACCGCCCAATGCAAAAAGCCGCCCCGGTAGGAAAGCGGCTTTTTCTCGGGAGAGAAAAGTATGGGAATGGTTACTTACGCATGGGCGGGCCTCGACGGTTCGTTGATGGGAATTCGATGATAGGTGCAGCAAGAACCGCCATCCTATCACGGCGACGATTGCGCAATGACGTTCGTTTTTCTGCGTGTTGTGTTTTCACGTCGATAAAGAAAACCGCCCCATAGTTTCCCGTGAGGCGGTCATCGCCGCGCTTTCTCGGCCGTATAGGCTTTCGCCTCCCACTGCACGCCTACCCGTCCTTGCACGGCCGCTTGTGGTCTATCGTGCGCTCGCTCTCGCTGGTCCGCTTGCCTTCCGCGCCTCTCGGTAGGGCTACCGTCCACGGGCTATCTGCCGTGGCTCAGATGATCAGCGCAGGCCCTTCCCCTGCACGCCGGCTACATCGCGCCGTATGACGCCTCTTTCCCGCTGCTGTCCGACGCCAGCCGCGAGCGAATGCCCATAATACTCGAAAAAACGCCGCCCATGATGGACGGCGAAGCGGGCTGCGTGTGGGATACGGGGCAGCACAGCCCGCGCGCTGGCCGGCTTTTTACAGGGCCTGGCGCACCGCTTCGATATCGGCCTTGATGTCGGCGATGGTTTGCTCATCGCCTTGCAGGCTCGATACCTTGCCTTCGATGGCCTGCAAACGGTCGCGGGCCTCTTTCACGCGCTCGCCGTTGCCGTGTTCGGCGGCCGGGTCTTGCGTGTGCAGCACGCGGGAGGTTTGGCCGGGGTTCGGCTGTTTGGTAGTGGTAGCCATGGTGTTTTCCTCACAGAATGGATTGTTCAGGCTGCTCAGCAAGCTGTATGCCTTATCGGCCACGGGCGCGCATTGCCTCTATCTTCACGCGGTTTCGTTCGTACCAGGCGGGAGCCAGGCGGCGGTTTAGATCCGTCGTCCACATCCAATAGCTCATGCGCCGGAACATGCCGGACCAAGCCAGCAGGCCAAAGCAGATGATGACGGAAAACAGAACGGCGGAAATCATCGCATTCACCTTACGTGTAGTTGAACCTACGCAGGTATTATCGACGAAAGCCGCCGCATACAAGTGCAACGCTCGGCAACGCTGTATTACAGCGCGGCGCGGGCCTTGGCGATCAGCTCGGCGAATTCCTCGCGCAGCTCTTCGGCGATGTGCTGCAATTTGTCTTCCAGCTTTTGCAGCCACGTTTCGGCGGGATGCGCAATGCTTTCCGCCGTGCCCGTGGGCGTGCCGTCCATCTTGCCTTCGCTGTTCTCGGGCTGGATGGGGCCTTTGGCGTCTGGCACGCCGCCGATAACGGGCGCGCCTGCGTCCTGGCCTTCGGGAGTGCTCGGGTTTTGCTTCGGGCGGTCGCCATCCGCCTCGGTAGTGCTGGTGTTCGTCGTGTCGTCCATGATGTCGTCCAATAGAAAAAAGCCGGCTTCCGGCCGGCGCGGTCTTCGAATCGAATTTTACGGCTTCATGATTTCGTGCCGCTGTCAGAAACGTGGGTATTTGCGGGCGCGCTCAATCTCCCCAACAAGACAGCTCTTCGTCTGCCCATTCATCCGGCGTGTAGTCCTCGCGGGATTCGGCGTCGGCGTCGCACGCCAGTTGCCACGCCAGCCGAACACTTAGGCCGGCACGTCTCATGAAACAGCGCATGCAGCGCAGTCGCCATATCAGAGTGCCCATGATCAATACGCCTTCCCGCCTTCCTTGGCGCGGTTCTCCGGCTTGTGATCCTCGCGCACTGCGTTGAATTGCAGCTTTTCAACGATGGCCCCGCCAAGGTCCAAGCCGCACGCGCCGGCCAGGTCGAGCACGCGGATAACGGCGTCCGCCAATTCGACTTCGAACATTTTGCGATGGGGCAACTTGTCGTCGTTCAGATTCTTGCGATGCCCTTCCATCGCTTCGCTCAGCTCGGTAACGCAGAGCATGAGCTTTTCGGGGATCACGCGGGGCGAATGCGGGTCGATGGGTTCGCCGCCGATGGTATGCCACCATCCGGCCTCGCGGGACATGCCATGGCAGGCCGCAACAAGGTACATCGTCGCCGAATTGATGTTGGCTTGATATGCGCCGCTGTTCATCACGGCATCATGAGTAGGTTTATCCACGTCCTTTCCTTTGTCGGATGCCGGGTATCCGACCCGGCTGCGGTACTGCAAGTCGGATTAGATGGTGGCCGAAACCAAAGCGCTCGCGTTGAACCAGCTTTCGCACTGGCGGCCATCGGCGGCCACGTAGCGCACGTAATACGACGCCGGCAGGTCGCTGTACTCGGCTCGGCCGATCACCTGGCCGCGCTCGCTCGACATGGACAGGTGCACATCTTCACCCAAACTGAATTCCCATTGATTCATGCTCTTTCCTTGAAAGATTGCCCGTACCCGACAGGCGGCGGTACTGCGGAATCTATTGCGCTATGAAAAATTGAACGCTCGGGAGCGTGACTGCGATGTGCCGCAGAATATTCACGGCGATTGTGCCGGCGTCATCCATTACGACAACGGCGGGAAGCTCGGCCCTTATCTTAGCCATCGCAGCAATATGAGAAATCGGCGACTCGATGACGCATACTCTCTTGCCGCTCTTTTCGCACTCGCTGACGATCAGTCGAAGGCGCTTCGACTTCCCGTGCCCGCTAAGAATCGTGATGTTGCTCATTTTCGCTTGTTCCGGCGCTTCCGCGCTTCGCGCTTGTCCTGCGCAACCGTGCGCCCCGTCTTCACGCTGCGGCCGTACAGCATCACGGGGCCGAAGCCGCCGAACAGGCGTTGACGCTTGCGCTTTCGTTCCACACGGGGAGATTCGCTGCGCACCTTCGGTTGTGCCTGCGTGGTCTGTACGGCTTCCGCCGTCGCTGCACCACCGGCCGGAATAACAACGCCACCCGCCAGCGTTGCCGCTATCGCAATTGCCGAAATTCTGCTGTTTCTCACATCGATATCCTGTGCCCTTCACGGCGGTTAGAACGGCATCATAGACGCCACAAATTCAACATCTGGAAATTCGCTTGCCAGGGCCTGCACGTTCTCAAGCGCCATCGCCTCATTATCGATCAACACCACATCAGCATGACCGCCGATGATCACCACGCGCGCCGCCGTCGTATCGCGATGCGTGCTGCTCAGGACAAGAACGGTTTTGCCATCGGCTATCCGCTGCTTATAGATGTCGTGCAGCGCGGGATTTTTCCGCATGCCTGGCGGATGGTCGATGATGGTTAGGTTTTTCACGCCGTTTTCCGCGTCTTCGGCTTGATGCCAAGCGCCGCATTCAGCTCCGGCACCAGCTCGACAGGGACAAGCGCCGTCGTCGGCTTCGGAGCGCTTGCCGGCAAGAATCGCTTGCAATCGGGCCAGGCTTCCAGCAGCTTCGGCAACGTTGTTACCGAGTACACCAGCGCACGCAGCTTCGCCCGCAACACGTCTTTGTCGCGGTTGATGGCGGCGTATTCTTCCGCCACGGCTTGCGCTTGATCGTTCAGGGCATGCGCGCCGCCGATCTTTACCGGATGGCTGCTTTGATAGCGCGGCATCCGGCGCGAACTCGACATGCGGATGCCGTTATACATCTTTCCATCTTGACGGCTTCTGTAGCTAAAGCCCGCCGCGTCAATGAAAATGTCACTGCCGCTTTCGCACCAGCCTTGCGGAAGCTTATCCGCGATCTTGCCCGCCTGCGCATATTCATGCTGATACACCGCATCAGCAAGCGCCGTCGTGGCTTCCTTGTGCGCCTTTTCCCGCGCGTCGAAAGCGTGTTTCAACGCCTTGCCTATCAGCTCTTAGCGAAACTCTTTTGTCAGTCGCATTTCCCTTCCTTGATGATGCCGCGTCGGCGGCGAAATGGTTTGCGGTTTCCCGCCGTTATTCCTTTATGCCCAGGTACTCACGCCAGGGGATTTTCACGCCGTTGACCTTGAATCCCCATTCCCCGCGCAGACGCCAGGTAAAAAACAGCGTCCACACGCCGCCACCGCTTACATACGCAATTCGATGATATTCGCCGTACTTCAACGTTGATGTACTGCCGACCATGCGAACAATGATGCTCGGGAATTGCTCTCGCCTTTCGACATAAAAGCCCCGCAAGATGATCGTTCGCGCGTTCCACGGATGATCATGCAAATCCCGGTCTTGGTCTTCACGCATGATGCGATGCAGTCGAACGGACGGAAGCAACTTGCGCCACCACGAACGCGCGTCGCGATCAGTCCGGCTGTGTGGATACGGATTGAACAGCCAGTACCGATACATATAGATTTCGTCCGTGCCCTGGCCTGTGATGTGCCTGTACGGCGCGCGCTCGCCGCGTTTCACCATCCAGTCAAACACCCGTTGCTTGCAGACGATGCGGGCAAGCAGCCGCCAGAATAGAGCGTTCATAGTGTCGTGTTAGGCGTCGATTTCGATAGGAACGGCTACCGCGATGGTGTTGGCTGCGATGCTGCCAAGGCAGTTTGTCGCGCCGTCTATCGCGGCCTGCTCGACTTCGTGACGATGGTACGTGCCGTCGCTATACAGGTTCACGTATATCGTGCGCTTCGGCTTCGGAGCCATAAACAAATCATGCGTATGGTCGATAGTGCAGTACCGGCCATTTTCCGCATAAGTGGTTATGTTCGGGGCACCCTCGACAAAAGCTACGACGCGCGAGGGCTCGCGAGCTTCTGGGGTATGCGCGATAAACCGCGCCTTTCGTCCATCCCGCGTAACTAGCGCATCGCCACGCTTTGCCGCTTCCAGATCGAACGGGATGCGCACTGCATACGGGGAAACATCAACGCGGCCGACCATAATTAGCGTCCGCGCTTCGGTTATGGCTCGATCAGAGCCACGAATCGTTAGAGTCGAATTGTTTTCGCCATCTGCAATTCTTGTGAGACTATGGATTTCTTGTGAATATTTCACGTCCTTTCCTCTTCGCGCTCACGCGCACAGTTACCGCGATTCCGTCACGGCTTCGGGTTTCTTGCCGGCCTTGATCAGTTCAGCGCGATAGCGCAACACCCAATGCTTAGCCCCGCAGTTGTCGCAGGTATGCACCAGCTCGATATCAGCGTGCGCATATACGTAAGCGCTGAACAGATGATGCTTTCCGCACGTCCTGCACTTGAATCCTTTGGCGCTCACGTTGAATCCTTTTGCGCCAGCAGTCGCCGCATAGCCGCCCGTGCATTCAACAGCCGCCAGGCTACCGAATGTCGGTGCAAGCGCATTTCTGTAGCGCTGCAAATCGTGTACATGTAGTGCGGATAGCGCAGGATCACGTACACGGTTTCGCCGGCTGCGTTTACGTCTTTGGCGTTCTGCCGCGTCTTGGTCGGGTCGTATTTCTTCACGCCGCCAAGTCCCACAAAACGAACAGCGCCAGCACCAAAACGGCGATGCCAAGCAGGCCGAACGCAACAACCTTTCCGCACTCGCCCCAACTGTCGAAGTCGATAGGCTCAGGCGCGCCAAGCTCACGCGGCCACGGCTTCGGCGGCTCAACGCCGATCAGCGTCCGCGCGTCATCAATCATCGCGTCTGCGATTTTGTCGGAGTTTGGTTCATCGAAGCCGTGAGCGATAATTCGAACGATGCCGCCACCGCCATGCCTTTCGCTGTTCCAACGTTCGCATCCGCCGTTGCTATATGCGCTTTTAGTCATGTCCTTTCCCTGATTTTAGATATTGGCGCGCGACTTCCGCGCCGAAGACGATGCAGCCCGCCAGCAGGGCCGCATAGATGATGATGGCGGTTGTCATGGTCTTTCCTTGGTGGTCGGCAACAGCGCCTGTAACTGCCCCGCAAGCGAGGCAATGGTCAGGGCCGTTAAGCGGCGAGTTCGTTCTTAAGATCACGGCGCGATTTGACGCGCACTGCAAGGTTCTCGGCTTCGTGTAGGCACTTTCCAGCTTCCTGAAGCCGCACCATCAGAACCGCCCCTTCCGCGTGATCGCCAAATTCGCGATCGGCTTCGTGGATGGCCAGCATTGCGGCAGTGTGCGCAGCCTTGATCTTGTCGATAGTGGTTTGCATGGTTCTTTCCTCAGTGCTTCCCCAGCGAACCGGGGCGGGGTTGTTAGGCGGCGGTCAAATAAGCCGTATCGTTCTCACGCTTGACGCGGCGGCCGATGGACAGAACAGCATCAGAGGAAATCTTGTGCGTCGTGCCCATGTAGTTCTGACGCAGCAGTTTGGACGCGCAGATAACGCCAACGCTGGCAGTCTCGCCGCTTTCGTTTTCCAGGCCGATGGCGCGGGTCAGATTGGTTTTGCCGCAGTGATCGCACACAGGGTAATCCGACGTGCCAAGAACCTTGTACTTCGCGCCCTTGAGAAATTCCATTTCATCCACCCCGTGTCGTGCTGCGTTGTCGATGGAATGAATTATACGCATCGCGCAATTATTTGCGCATCCTCCGTCCATTGTATTTATCAATCGGCCCGATAGTCGCACGCTATCGATGCGCATAAAAAAGACCGCCTATGCAGGCGGCCCCAAATTACAACGGAGGAGACACGCGGCGGCTCGACGCCAGGTGTAATGCTATTGTAATCGCGCGGCGAATATTTTGCGGGCGATTGCTTCAACGTGTTGCGCGTGTACGTCACTACCTCGCGCCTTGATGGCCGCCAAGGCTTCGCGCCTGGCTTCCTGCGTGGTCAGCTCGGCGACCATGTGCGCTTCGTCGTGCATGTGGTTCAGCATGGCAAGCGCGGCCTTGTGCAGCCTTCCCGATGTGTCGTAGCCGTGCATGCGGCCTACCTTTTCCACGAACAAGGATTGATCCACGCTATCGAGCAATGCGATATGACGCACGTAGCATTCCATGCGCCATTCCTCGCTGTTGTCCAGAACAATGCGGCCATCGATCAGTGTTCGGTTTGACGGCTGGTATTTCACGGCTGGATATCGCCCCCGCCGTGTTGCCGCGAAAGGTAGGCGCGTGCTTGCCAGCCATACCACGCTGTATAGCTGCGATGGTCCTTGTATGCGCCGTTCGGATGTTGTTCTAGCGGAAGCTTTTCAGCCCGGATCGGCTCTTGCGCCCAAGCCTCAAACGCCGGCCGCTCATCGCCCTGCGCCAGTTCTCCGGCGCTGGGAAACTTCGCCAGCCAGGCATAGGCGCTGGCAACCCAATCGCAATCATCTATGCCGCGATCCTCCATGCACTGGATCGCCTCCATCAGCAACGACCGCGCATCGCCCTGCGCAACCGTCAAGGAATGCGGGACGCTTAGGCCGAAGAGAACGCCGGAAATCCGCGTCAGCGCTTCGGCAATGTCTTCCATGATGTTGCGCATGTCTCCGGCGCTTTGATTCATCGCGGCGTCGGCCATCTGCGCCAGCTGCTGTATCTCGCCGCGCAAAGTCGACTTCAGATCCCCGCCGGCTTCTCCCTCGGAATGTGAAGTTTGCTTCTCAGGCGGGGCGGCGTAGAGCATCGTTCCGGCTTCCAGCTTTTTTCCGTTCTTGTTCAAGGCCACGAACGGTTCGCCATTACGCCATCGCACCATGCCCATAGGAATCGCCACGGCAGGCATAGGCGGCGGCTCATTCTTGCAGGAAGGCAAGGCCGCCTCGCTGACGGCAGGACGTTGGCGAACGTGTTGCATCAGCTCGCCGAAGATGGCTCGCGCGCGGTTCGCTTCCCGCTCATAGTGCTTATCGCCGAGCTGCAAAGCGTGGGCAGCATCAGCGCGAGCGCCGCCGTATCGAAACGCGAGCGCTTCCAGCTCTTCAATCCATTTATCATCGGCGTTATCGTTCAAAGCATTCTCCAAAATTCCACGCCGCCATCGCAGCGAAATCGGCCTTGCTTCGGCCATCCGGGTTTGTGTTCAATCACCACGCAATGCCGCGCAGCTTCCCACTTGTCGCGATGCTGGATCGCGGCGTGCCAAAGCCAGATATAGGCGGCCAGCGGCGCGGCGGATGCGGCCACGGCGAGCAAGAAAAGAACGCGCCTCATCTTCGCCCCATCGCACGCTTTTGCGCATTGCTTGCGTGGCCGATGTGAAAACCGTTGCAGAACGCACAGCGGTACACGTTCATAAATCCGCTGAAACCTTTTGCTCGATGCAGCGCACGCATAGCCACAAACCCATCCGCCGCCGTCACGTGCCGTATCTTGCCGTCGCATTGCTTGCGGCGTAATCCTCGCTTCGATGCCACGTCGATTCCCTTTGCGCTTACGCGCACAGCAATTCCAGTTGTTCAAACGGCATATCGGGCCAGTACCACGCGCCTTTGCGACTGTTCTCGCGCCAGTGAATCACGCGCAGATTCCAAGGCACATGCAGGCCCGACACAGTGCGACCGCACATCGGCACGATATGGTCAACTACGTGCAGCTCGCCGGTTTCCTTGGTCAACCTGCGCGCCTCGGCGTAGATGGCGCGGATAGCCCGCATGTCTGCCCATGGCGGCGTCCGGCGCTTTATCTGCGCGCGATGCACGATGCCTTCCTTTCCCTTCGGTCGCACGCGCGGTCGCTGTTTCTGGATGATGAACAGCGGCCCCGCGTGAAAACCGCCCATCAGGTCTAAGGCTTTCGTTTTCATTTAATGTCCGCCATCCGCACTTCACCAGGCGGAAGGGAAAGAGCTTTCATCATCGCATCGGCGTACTGTACTGCCTCGCACGCCGTGTGCAGTTTGTCGGCCCCTATGTCCCAATCCGCACCATTGGACGCAAGCATACCCGACAGCGCTTGAGCCGCGATGTAGACGCGAGTTTGCTCAGGCGTCCAGGCCATGGCTCAATGCCCGCAAGCCGGCACTTCACCCGGATGCACCTTGTTGCCGCACCCGATGCAGGTACGGATAACCGGCGTGCAGTTGGACAGCAGATGTTGCCCGCGAATGCCTTCCAGCCAGATGACGGCTTGCCCCTGCATCGTCACGCCCGAATAACCGTTCGTGTTGGTCCGCATGATACTGCCGTCAGGCAATTTCAGATCAACCGCCGTGCCAGGCGGATACTTGGCGTTCCACTCTTCCATTGCTTCGAACGCCTTGGCGTCTTGTTTTCGTGTGCGCACTTTCCTTTCCTCTTGTGATGTGGCCGCTTAGGCGGCCTCGGTTTTCACGGCGATAAAACGCGATGGCGACCAATCGCATACCTCATCGCCTGCGATATGGCCGAAGATCAGATTGCAGCGGCGGAAGTGATAACAGTCGCCGCACGTCTTTCCGTCCGGCAAGCTCATTTCGTCCGCGTCGGAATACTTCGAACGCTTCATAGGCTCGCGATCTTGTGCCATCACGCCCCCGCAATCTCTTGCTGAGCTGCCTTCGCCGCCCGATCACGCTGGCGCTGTTGCTGCTTTTCACGGGCCGCCGTGACGTTCGAAAACTCGGCCACCAGGGACAGCAGCGCCGACGCCGGCACGCTCACTTCCTGGCCTTCCGGCAAGTCGCCACGCTTTACGGCATCTTCGATGCTCGCCAGGCGTTCGCGGGCGCTGTTCGGCAGAGCGCCCATGAAAACATCCAGCTCTTCAACGATGCTCTGCACGACTTTCTTAGGAAGCGCCTTTCCATTCACGACGCCGGCCGTAACCTTGCTCTTGCCCTGCGCCTTGGCCTCGACGTGCTTGGCCGACAAGAATTCGCCGGCTTGCTCGCCGTGCTTGCGAATCGCGTCTATCGCGACCTCGGCCGACACAGCGCCGGATTTCACCAGCTCTTTCACGTCGTGATTTCCGCTCGCCAGGATCAACAGGCGTTCGACGTGCTGGCGCGTGCGCTTCGGCTTTAGCCGTTCCGCAATGTCGCTCGCCGTCTGCTTGAAACGCGACAGCTTGGCGAACTGCTCGGCGAGCTGCAACGGCGTCAGCTCAAGACGTTCGGCGCTTGTGACGACGCGGTAATGCCGCTCGATGTCGTTGCCCTCGAAAGGCACGATATCAATCCACAATTCCCCGTCCCTGTCGCGCAGCGGAGCGCCGGCCTTGTCGGCAACGCCTATCATCGTCCATCGGCGATGTCCCTCCACGATCCACGCGCCGCCATCTTCACGCGGTCGCACTTCCAGGGCAGGCAGCATGCCGCCGTTCATGATGTGATTGAGCAGAGACTGATTATCCTCGCTGTCAACATCGGTTCGGCCTTCCGGGTTAAACCCCGGCTCGATGTGCAAGTCTTCCCATCGCATGCGGCGAGCGTCGGCGCGCTTCACTACGCCGTCACGCTGCATACTCTTGAATGATGCCGTCATTTCCTTTTCCTTTCGTCGTCGGTCGATGGATGATTACTTGCCGGCGCAGGCCACAACGCGATCCGCCCATGCCGTAAGGTCTTCCGGGTCGATACCGTTTGCAAACGTGATCGCAGACAGCGCAGCGGCGCAAAGGTTTGCCGCAGATTCCGCCATGTGCCCTCGATGCTCTTCGCTCATTTCAGCCGTTGCTATCATGCCCATCAAACCCTTGACTTGAACGGCGATGGCAACCGCATGAGCGAATGTCGCGCCGCGCACCTTGGTTAGATTGTCGATGATGTCGTGCATTTCCTGAATGTTTTCTTTGTTCACGTCCTTTCCTTGTTATCCGAACAACTTGCGAAACAGCCGGCCCGTAATCTTGCCGGCGACACGGCGCGCAATGCGCCGACCTATCTTGTTTTTCCGAACGGCGTTCACGTCGTTTGCGATCTTCGCGCCCGTGTACAGCCAGCTAAGGAAGCTCATTCGCCACCCCTTCCTCAGCGAGTGCTGCGATATCTTCGTCTGACAAATCGCGGTCGTTAAAATCCGCGTCCCCTGGCATGCGCGCTGTGCCGTCTGCACGATGCCAGCAATATTTGCTGCCCCGCCGATGCCTGAACCAATAGCCGGAGCAATCGCAGCCTTGTCCCGTCAGGCCCGTATCGCGCTTGTTCATCCATGCATCAGGCCGCCAGGAACGTCGCTCGCAGGATTCGCGCGGGCACTTCGGTTGCCGTGCGTATTCGTCTGGATGCTTCGGCAGCACGCAGCGCGTTTCGCATGAACGGCAACGGCAGTGATAGCGGGCCATCGCTCAGAACACATGCGGGGCCAGAAAGACCGCCAGCCATCCATAAAACACAGTCAATACGGCGGCGATAGCCCACCACATGACGCGCACTTGACGGCGTGCGCGCTGTTGCCTGTGCTGCGCTTCGAGAAATCGTTTATCGAATGCTCGGCTTGCGTCTTGTCGGTAAAAGCGGCTCACTTCAATTCCTCGCCAGCGCACGCGGCGCAAAGGTTAATCTTGCACGTTCCGCACTTCGAATAGTGGTTGCGGGCGTTCGTATCGAAAAACTGTTGCCCTGGCTCGATACTGCACATGCAGCGCAGGCCATAGCGGCGCATGTCACAACGCTTTTGCGTGCGTGCCTTGCGCCAGCCGCCGCCGTGATGTTTTGCGTACCATTCGGAGCGCTTCATATTTCGGCCTCGGTTGTCGATGTGGAGATTATACGGAAAACGCAAATAACCGGACGGCGGAGCATCATTGTATTTTCCAATCGGCTCGATAGTTACGCTCTATCGAGCACAGACGATGCAGGAAGCCACACGCCGCGATGCGTGCCGCCTGAGCCATAGCGCTCCGTTTCGTGAACCTTCGCGCCAGACAGACGCTTGAGGATGCGGCCGTGCTGCTTACCCGCCCACGGCGTGCCGGCAAGTATCTTTTCCAAGGCGCTATGCGTGTTCGCGACCTTGAATCCTTGGCCGTCGATTTTCACGCCGATACGCAATAGCGTTTCTTCGGCCGCGCCTCGGCCTATGTCGCCGTCGTAGCCTTGGCGCAGCGCCCGCGATATCAGCTCGCCTATGCTGCGCTCGGACGTGTGGCCCATATCGCCCTGAACGCGCACAGTGTGTTCCAAGATGCGCGCCAGGCATGCAGCTTCGTCCTTGGATTCGGTCAGCGCCGTTTCCTCGCTCCAATCCTGTTTCGCGATCCACTCGCGGGCCTGCTCAGGCGAGATAAGGCCGTTGCTGTGCAGCGCGTATGCGCCCGCCAGCAGCGTTCCGATTTGGTCGCCAAGCCGTTGCGTACCGATTACCTCTGCGCCGGCCGTCGCGAACGTCTTGGCGTTGGCACGAACAGCGCCAATCATGTTCACTGCACGGGCGCGCATGCCGGCGCAATACTCCGGCGTCAGCAACTCGACTGCGCGGCGCTCAATCTGCACGAATTCGGCGGCGCGCTGGTCCCGCGACTTAGCTTCGTCAACCTGCATGCCAAGTACCGTTACGCGCGTTTGGTCCGCGTACTGCTGCACGCCAACGCCGATACTCGAAAACGCGAACATCGATCGGACGCGAAACATCATGGCCTTGCCGCCCGTCGTGCCCTTGATGATGGCCCCACCGCTTTCGCTGCTGGCCTGACGCGCCAAAAACATGATGCCCTGTATGCGCTCTGCGGCGCGCATGTCTTGGCTTTCCGCCTCATCGAACACCACGGGCCGCGCGTCGATGCCAAGCAATTGTCGTATGCCTGCCTCGGTCGTGTTGCTCTGCGGCAGGATGGCCGTATTTCCAAGGATGCGCGCAACGATTTCGCTTTGCACCCAGGTCTTGCCCGTGCCAGCGCCGCCCGTGATCCAGATATGCGGCCGCCAGCCAAGCGCGCCGCAGATGGGCGCAAGGAATATCCATCCGGCCAGCAACGTCGCGGATATCGGTTTTTCCCATTGCAGCATGCGGCACAGGCTCACAAGCTCGGCCGCGTCGCGGTTCGTAAGGCCGTTGCTGATATCCATATGCAGCGGCGGCGCGGCTTCATAGATATTCTTGATGCCGGGATGTGTGAGCGGCACGCGCTCGCCATCAACGATCAGCGCGCCGCCCAGGTGCAGCAAGGCGCGGTCGCCATCCCACCACGCGCCACGGCCGCGCACTTTCTCGGCGTCGTACACGCCAGCGTCTTCACACTGTCGCATGAGCGCGTTGGCGGCCATTTCCCAATCGGCCCCCTCGGATTCTTTCTTGGCGTGATACTCGCGCTTCCAGAAATGCCAAGGCGCGATGCTCATCATGTTCAGCTTTGTGTGCGATCCGGCGCTAAGCTCGATCACCTGAGCGGCGCGGCCTGCTAGGTAGAAATAGCGGCCGTGATCATAGCCGAGCGCGCGATACGGGAGCTGTTCGCCGTCATCGTGCGAAAGGTCTTCCGGTTCGCCGTGGTAGCCGTCGTCGTGCTGCGGCGGTTCGTCGTGATCGATAGGCGCGGGCGGCGGCGCTTGTGTCTTGTGCGACGGCAGGCGGGCAAAGGCGTTGATGTGTTCAATCACCCTATCGCCGTCCCAGCCTTCCGATTCGGCGTCGGCCAAGTCCCACCCTTGCGGCACGCCTTCGGGCGGCACAACGATTTTGACGGCCAGGGCGATATCATCCAGCAGCTCGGCAACGCCAGGCTTGCGCACGCCGTGCTTGTCTGCTCCGCCGTCAACCGCCTGCATGCCAACGTCGTCGGCGTCAGGCCACAAAAGAACCTTGCGGCCGCTCAGCGCCTGCCAGGCCATATGCTTGATTGCGTTGGAGCCGCCCGACCACGACACGCCGACGAATTCGGGCAGCATCCGCATAACGGCATCCGCCTTTTTCTCGCCCTCGCAAACAATCACGATAGCGTCAGGACTGGCCGCCAGGCGATGCAGGTTGTACAGCGGGCGCGGCTTCGGGAACGCGGTCTTGCGCCAATCGCATTCGCCCGTCACGGCGTTGCGGCACCATAGGTGCGGTACGTACTCTTTGGCGCGGTTGCCGTCCTGTTCGTATTCGTAGCGCTGCACATAGCCAAGCAGCGCGCCGGATTGATCGTGATAGGCGTAGTCGCCAGCCCAATCGCACGACACCCATTCGCCCTTTTTCTTGGCGCTATGCGTGCGCGGAAGGGGCGGCACATCTTCGGGAATGGGCATGATGGCCTGCCATTCCTTCGCCTCTTCCTTTTCCGGCTTGTGCTCACGCGGGCGAATTTCTGACGCCTGCGGGACATAGCCGTTTGATATGCGCTCGCACGCCTCTTTGAAGCCTGCTCCGGTTATCTCACGCACAAAACGAATTGCATCGCCGTGCGCGCCGCAGCCGAAGCAATGGTAAAAGCCTTTCGCTGTGTTGACCGTGAACGACGCGGATTTTTCCGAATGGAATGGACAAAGCGCCGTGTATTCGTTCGCGCTTCCGCCCCGGTCAAGCTTGATGTATCGGCCAACGATGTCGGCGATATCAACGCTGTCTAATAGTGTGTCTACGTCGATTGCCATAATATCTAGGCTTATGCCTTCGTGTTGTCGTTCGCAGGATGCGGCGGCGGAACGTTGTCATTGGCGGCGCGAAGATGCGGCGCGTTCGCCTCGAAAGCAGCTTGCGAAAATCCACGTGGGGTCGCGCTTCGAATATTCTTCGTGCGATCCGACTTGCCGCCCAAGCGGTTATGCGATTCGCTACCGCCTTGGCCTTCGGACTCAGCAGGCGGCACAGCGCGGCGCTCAGGCATGATGAATCCCCCCCCGGTCCAAAGGCACGTCTTTTTCTTGTACGCATCTTGAGGCGGGAAATATTCGGGATAGATAGGGTGCGAGTCGTTGGCCGGCAGATAGCCGCCATACTCGCAAGGATCAAAAGTGTAGTCTGGTTTGCCGAATATTCCAGAAAAGGCGCTCACGGGATTTTCAAAGAACCAGGGCGCGCCAGACAGCTCGCCAATCATGCGGCACTGCTCGGCCAACAAAGCCGCCTTTGCTTGGAAATACGGATCGGCCTTGCGCTTGGATTCCCAATGGCGAGTACCGGATACTGCCACGTCCGTACACACAGGGAAGCCGGCAACAAAGCAAACCGAACCGGACGCGATGACGCTTTGCAGTTTCTTCACCGCATCCAACACGGTCAACGGGTAGCAGATACGAACGGACGGCGTTTCATTCTCGCCGCGATAGACAGTTTCCGAAAAAACGTCGTGTTGCGGGTCAACAAGTATCACGTCGTAGCCGGCCTTAAGCCACGGCTCAGCCATGATGCCAGTCAGGTCGCAAAGGAATATCGCAGTCATTTTCATGATTGTGTCAGGGGGCTAACCCTGCTTCGTATTCTTGATGATGTCCCGCGCTTCCTCGACGGATCGCGCGAAGCCAGAACGCGCGCCGAAGCCACGCATAAAGCCGTCCCAATTCACTTGCCCGTCACCTGGCCGACCCGTTGCCGTCTTGACCTCGATAGAGCAAAACACGGCAACGACTTTGCCGGCCATCCTGTCGCACCATTGAGGCGTGACAAGCTCGCGATGCGCGCCGATCAGATCGGCAGAGTCCGGGGCCAGGCCGAAGCGCATACGCTCGCCTGAGCCGCCCATACGTTCCGCCATTTCGATGCACGCCGACATGATGCGTTCACGCACGGCCGGGTTCTTGTGCCGGATCACCAGGCCGTACCCGACGTGATTTCGGAATAGCCGCGTATCGGCGTCGCACACGTCGCGCAGGATAAGGCGATGTAGATTCGACTCTTTCATGGTGCGCGTCTCAGAACGGGATATCATCCCCGGCGTCCTGCGCGGTCTGCTGCTGCGTCTCTTGGCGGCGAGGCGGCGGATTGCTCTGCGTCTGGCGTTGCGGGCGCTCGGCCGAACCGCCTTGATTGTCGCGCGGCTCAAACTTCGAAATCAGGATGCTCGTTTGGCCTTCCTTGCGCGGAATGGCGGCTGGATTGAACCACGCATCAAGCATCAGGAATTTGCCGCCGTCATCGCGCTGCATTTCTGCGCCGATGTTTACGTACTTCGGTTTCATTTCCCCGGCGGTGTTCTTGTACTCGCCTACCTTTACTGCCAAGTCGTAGATTTTCGTAACTGCCATGATTTGATTGCTCCGTTATGCGCTCTGTGCGGCGGGTTAAAAAGATAGGGATTGGTCGCGCTGGCGACGTGCCTTCACGCGGATACGCGCCCATCCTTCGGGATTGTTGTAGCCGCGCTCGCGGCCGAGCTTCACGAAGTCGTCGTAGGTGGATGCGCGGCCTTCCTCTTGCCGGCGAACCTTGCGCAGCTCGGCAGCGAGCGCGCCCGTGACTTCCTGCAATTCGCCGTCTTGCTCTTCAATCTGTCGGCCTCGGTTTTCGTAGACGTGGCCGCATTGCGGGCAGCTCGGCGCGGGAGCATGGGCAGCATAGCACTTAGGGCAAGATGTGAGCGCAAGCACTGGTTCGGCGTCGCCGGCTTTCTTGGTCTTTTTCTTTCGCCCCTCAAGCGTCCATTCGCGATCCGCTTCCGGCAGGCCGTGAATCATGCAGTTGCCGACGTGATCAAGAATGAACGCGCGATCTTGACCAGGCGAAGGGCGAAGGATTCGGCCGACTTGTTGCAGGTACACGACAAGCGACATTGTTGGACGCAGCAGGATGCCGCAGCCGACCACGGGAATATCCGTGCCCTCGCTTATCAGGTCGCAGCTCGTCAGGCCGTGAATTTTGCCGCGAGCCAGCGAGCGTATCAGCATGCGCCGTTCGTTGCCGTCCATCTTGCCGTCGATGTAGCGGAAGTCGAAACCCGCCGCCTTGAATTGCTCGGCGACGTGTTGCGCATGCGCGACAGACACACAGAACGCGATGGCAGGCACGCCGGGGCAAATGCGCGCGTAGTGCTTCACGGCATCGCCCGTGATGGACGGCTTATCCATCCGCTCGGCCAGCTCGCCCACAGCGTAATCGCCGGCCTGCTTGCTCACGCCTTGCAGGTTCGCCACCATCGGCGGCGCAAACACTGTCGGCTGTAGCAACGCGCCAAGGCCGATCAGCTCGCGCATTTGCGGGCCGCAAATCATGTCATCGAAGAAACCGCCCGCAGACTTACCCAGGCCGCGCCCGTCGCTGCGTGTTGGCGTCGCAGTCACACCAAGGATTCGCGCATCAGGGAAGGCGGATATCACCTTGCCCCACTTGTTGCCGGGTACGGCATGGTGCGATTCGTCAGGGATGATCAGGAACGGCGAACGGATAGAGCCGAGCCGGTTTATCAGCGTATCGACCGAAGCCACGCCAACAGGCGCATTCATGTCCACGAAGGGCCGCGATAGCTCTTCAACATGGTTGCTCATGCACTCGCGTATCGCCTTGTCCGGCGCGACGATGGAATGCCGCAAACCGATCTTCGCAAGCGACATGCTGGCCTGCGTCAACAGCTCTTTGCGATGCACCAGAATGAGCGAGCGATTGCCCAACGCCGCCGCGCCGTTCGCCACGTAGCAAAACACGTAGGTTTTGCCGCCGCCCGTCGCCAACTGAAACAAGGGCGCACGATTCCCCGCGCGGTAAGATGCGCGAAGCTGCTCCACTGCATTCAGTTGATAGGGCCGCAAACTGATTGCGGCGGCGCTCACACCAAGCCCGCCGCTTTCATGCTCGCGTTGCGCTCGGCGATCAGCTCAGCAAGCGCAGTCATCAGGCGATCATAGGTCGATTGATTCGGCGTAACGCGGCCTGCGCCCCAATGCGAAGGCGTGCCGGACGACACGCCAGCGCGGTCGCATACGGTCGTCATCGGGAAGCCAGCGGCATCCACTTTACTTCTCAAGTCGTCATACAAATTCACGGTTATTCCCGTCCGTCAAAGATAGTTCACGCTTTCAAGACTGAATTCTAAGGGCTAACCGTGTTTTATCGCAACTAGTCAACGCGGTAATCTGCGCGAACACTCGGGAAGATTTGCGCTATACTTTGAACACTTGGACTTTACTACACATCATGAGCACGAATATTCGATGCAGCATGCTGCCTTCCTATTCGGATTGTGCGCGCCGCGCTGCGGCCAAGCAGTACCGAACGGAAATCGTAGCGGCAGGCTATGAGCTGAACGAGCTTGAACCGGCCGTAGGCGCGGCGCTCGGCACGTCAGTTCACTCAGGCGCAGCAATGCTGCTGCAAGAAAAAAAAGACACGGGCGAAGTGCTCGGCGAAGACGAAGCAACGGAATTCGCCGTAAGCCAGTTCGCAGACAACATCCGCGACGGCGCGACGTGGGATGAAACGACGCCAAACGTTGCGACGGCGCACTTTCAGATACGCCGGCTTGTAGCGTCCTATGCGGACTTGGCGCGCCAGGTTGAACCGGCGTTGATCGAATACCCGATGCGCGTTGATGCCGGCGACGGCTTCGAGCTGACTGGCACGCTTGATCTTGTGACGCGCCCGCGACAGCTCCGCGATTTGAAATCTGGCGCCCTGGCGCGACCGTATCAAGCGCAGCTTGGCGCATATTCGCTGTTGTTGAAATCCAACAAGGTGAACGTCAGCGAGGCGCTGATAGATTGGCTCCCGCGTGCGCCGAAAACGCAGCCGCAGCCAGGTGTTGAAACGCAACAGTTCAGCGTGAGCACGTGCGAGCGTGCCGCGCACGCAACAATCCAGTTCATCAAGCGCGACCTATCGCGCTTCCGCAGTACCGGCGATCCTTGGTCGTTCGCCGCTAACCCCATGTCGATGGTCTGCACGCGGCGATACTGCCCCGCGCACGGCACGAAATTTTGCGACATGCCCTTACCTACCTCTGAGGAATAAACGATGTCTGTTCTACAAATTCGCCAGGCCCGCCGCGAAGGCGCGCGCGTTGTTATCGGCGTGGCCGGCGTATCCGGCAGTGGCAAGACGCATACCGCGTTGCTTGTTGCGCTCGGCCTGGCGGGCGGCGATGCCAGCAAGGTCGGATTTATCGACACGGAGAACCGGCGCGGGAGCCTGTATTCCGACGTTTACCAGCAGATTGACGGCGACGGCCGTACTGATGTGCCGTTCTTGATTGGCGACCTTTACCCGCCGTTCTCGCCGCAACGTTACATCGACGCGATACACGAATTCCAGGCGGCCGGCGTGCGCGTGCTCATCATCGACAGCGCTTCGCACGAATGGGAAGGCCAGGGCGGCGCGGAAGAAATCGCGACCGCAGGCGACCCGCGTATGCCGAATTGGAACAAGGCCAAGTCCGAGCACAAGCGATTCATGAATGCCGCGCTTCAATGCGATATGGATATCGTGATGTGCTTCCGCGCTCGCGAGAAAGCGAAGCCCGAAAAGCAGATGGTCAACGGCAAAGAAAAGACCGTTTACGTTGACCTCGGCTTGCAGCCCATCACGGAAAAAAACGTGATGTTCGAAATGACTGTGAGCATGATGGTTCACGATCAGGGCACGCGCCGCGACATTCTCAAGTGCCCCGCCGCGCTCGCGCACATCTTCCAAACGGATGCGCGGTATGTCGGGTTCAAGGAAGGCTTCGCGCTTCGATCATGGCTCGATGGCGCGGGACAGCTCGATGCCAAGGTGGAATCCTGGCGCAATCGTCTTCTGTCGAACGCTGAACAGGGCCTTACTCACATCGCCGAGTGTTGGGACAAGACGCCGACAGGCGTTCGCAAATCGCTCGGCGACAAATTCTACGAAACGCTCAAGAACTCGGCGCAAGAATTCGACAAGCAGCGCGCCGAAGCCGCCAAGGCCGCCGAAGATTCCTCGCTCGCTTCGCTGGCCGAACCGGATGCGTCGCAGGGCCAGCAGGATCACGCGCACAGCGCCGCAAACGATATCGGCGATACCAAGACGCCAGAAGACCCGGAAGCCGCTCAGCGGGCCGCAGAACAAGCCGGCGAGATGGCCGCTCTGCAAGACAAGCCGGAAGCTTCGAAGCAACGTCAACCGCGCAAAGCACCGGAGAAAAAAGCGGAAGAGCAGCCGAAGGAAGACGCCAAGCCCGCCGCTCAGGCCGCCCGCAAGTCCGTCGAAGTCTTTTAAGGCCATAACCGCCATGCAAATCCATATCGAAAACTATCGCGCCATCCGTTCCGCTGATTTCGTGCTGTCCGATATTACGCTTGTCGGCGCGCCGAACGCGGCGGGCAAGTCCGCCATTGCACAGGCGGCCGCCGCCGTGCTGTCCGGCGTTGCTGTGCCCGTCCCTGGCGTACAGAAGAATATGGCCGGCTTGCTGGTGCGCATCGGCGCGGCGGCCGGCTTCGCTACGCTTCAAACCGAAACCGGATCACGGCGCGTAGACTGGCCGCGAGCGCTCGCCAAGACCAAGGGCGAACCGCTCGACGTGCCGCAAATCGCAACCGGCATCGAGTCGTTAGCGCCGCCGCAGGGCGCGCCGGACACAGGCCCGCTTGCCAGGCGTCGCGGCGAAATCCTCATGGAACTGTTGCGCGCCTATCCGACGCAAAAGGATTTGCACGCCAGGCTGTCGCCCGAAGGCGTTAGCGATGAACTCATAGCGTCGCTATGGGAAGAGATAGACCGCCAAGGATGGGATGCCGTGCATGTGCGCGCCAAGGAAACCGGCGCGCGCCTCAAGGGCCAATGGGAAGGGGTCACAGGCGAGCGCTACGGAACCGCGAAGGCCGATGCCTTCACGCCGAAGGAATGGGAACCGGAGCTTGCCGGCGAAAGCGAAGAGTCGTTGCAGGCCAGGATCACGGACGCGCGCGACACGCTAGACGGCATGATTGCTGTTTCTGCCGTCGATGATGCGGAGCGCGACCGCCTGGCCGCCATTGTCGAAAGCATCGAGCAACTAACGAAGGAAGCCGACGAAGCGGCAACGGCGCTCAGCAAGGCCACCAAGAAACGCAACGAAGCCGCCGACAAGATATCGAAGCTGAGTAATCCACAGGCCCATGCGATACAGGAATGCCCGCATTGCAATGGCGCTCTTTCGCTGCGCGGCGGTCAAATTGTTGAAGCTCACGCGCTCAGCGACGACGACATAAAGGCGTGGGAAGACGCTACTAAAGACTTACGCGGCGTCACTGAGAAAGAACAAGAGGCGCGCTCCGCTGCTGCGAAGTGCAATAATCGGCTCGCAGAGGCGCAAGTGGCGCGCGAACAGCTCGAAAAACTCGACGCCGGCAACGCATCGCAAGACCAAGTGCAGAAAGCCCGCGAGGAACTTTCTATAGCTCAATCGCGACTTGCTGCGTTCACTTCGAAGACGCGCGCCGACAGGCTGCACGCCTCTGTCCAACAGAATGCAATTATCGTGTTGGCGCTCGATTCAACTGGCGTTAGGCAGGATGTACTAAGCGATTCGATTGGCTCGTTTCTCGCCGATCACGTCAACAATTTGGCGGCGGTTTCAAAATGGGAACCAATCGAAATCGCGCAAGACATGTCGTTGTCTTACGGCGGGCGCGCATGGGTAGTTCTCTCTGAGTCTGAGCGCTTCCGTGTTCGTGTGTTGCTGCAAGTCGCGGTCGCGCGTCTACAGCAAGCAACGGCGCTTGTTATCGACGCGGCGGATATTCTCGACCGCGCTGGCCGTAATGGTCTTGTTGGGTTGCTTCACCACGTCGAAATCCCGGCGCTTGTGTGCATGACAATGCCAACTCCCGAAGATGTGCCCGATTTGAAAGCGGCGGGCATCGGTTCGTCCTACTGGATCGAACAGGGAGAATTAAGGCCGCTGTAATGCGAAGCACCTTCGATCATCACAACAAGAAAAGGGGTTTGGGCTGTGCCGGAGTTTCTTAAGCCGGAAGAGGTAGTAGCGCGTTATAAAGGCAACATCAGCACGAAGACGTTAGCGAATTGGCGCACCAAAGGCGGCGGTCCTGCTTACGTAAAGATCGGCGGGAAAGTCATGTATCACATAGGCGCTGTCGAATCTTGGGAAGAGTCGCGCGTTTACTCAAGCGCGAGCGCAAGGATTGAGGTTACAGAAGAAATGCGAAAGCTCGCTAAAGCACTCTACGGATAGGAAACGGAAGGCCGCCGCGTGATCAATACGCGGCGGCCATTTTCTTTAATCCTTCACTTCGCCGGCCAGGATCGCGGACAGGAACGCTTGCCATTTCTTCACGGCGGCGCGCTTCTCTTTGATGTAGTCGTATCGGTCATAGTGTCTCGATGACACGTCGCTTTTGCTATGGTTTTGCAGGCGGTCACGGTCCTCCTTCGATATGCCGGCACGGCCGCCTAGCGTTTTCCACGTGCGCCGAATGTCACGCGGCACGAATGGCCGCGCGCCAGTTTCCTCGATGTACATATGGACAACCTTGTTCGGCCCCGTCGATAGGGCTGGCTTGTCAGGTTGCCAGCGATGCGGGAAGTACAGGCCGTTCACGTTTGGCCGCAGGCCATCGAGCACGGCCAGGGCCTGCGCAGGAAGCGGGATGCAATGCGGAAGGCCGTTCTTCGTCTTACCCCACTCCAACAGGCTTTCACGCTTCACGTAGGTTTCGACCGACACGCGCACTATTTCCTGTACGCGCTGGCCCGTCGCCATCATGAGCAACAGCGCGCCGCACAGGTTCGTCCGGTATTCGTTCTGCTCGCACCATAGCCAGAAAGCCCGCAGCTCGGACGGCGACAGGTAACGATTGCTCGGACACGACGCATTAGGGTCCGTGGCGATGGCCGAAACGGGGTTGTGTTTGATGCCCCACTTACTGCCCGCGTTACCGGCCTGCGTATAGTCGTTCTCAGCTCGCATCCCGAAGGAATAGGCCGAGTGTATCCAAGAGCGCATGCTGTGCGCCATAGCGATGGTTCCGCGCCCGTGCGCCGTGGTCAACATCGGCATGATGTCTTCCGGCTCGATGTCGCCCGCAATGCGGTCCCCGCCTATCATGTCGGCCGCGTTGTCTTCGCGTTTGAGCAAGACGCGCTCAGCAGTGTACGACGCGCTCTTGTCCTGGCGCTTCAGGTCTTTCACATAGGCCGTGAACAGCTCGCGCACCGTGACGGCCGAACCGTTCTTTCTGTGCAGCCGGCGCGCGTATTTGTTCTTTGGCATCGCCCCGCGAAGAATGGTCGGCGCGTACTCGTTTCGGAATTTCTCGCGGGCGTCGGCCAGGCTGATATCGGGATATGTTCCGATCTTGGTTAAGCCGCGCTTGCCGGCCCTGAAATAGACCGCGTACCACTCGGCCGCGACGCGGGTTGCCAGTGATCGAACCACCAGCGCCAGGCGGCCAGCGCCACGCGGGCCGGCATCCTTGATGATGGTCTGAGCGCGTCCGCTACCTGGCGCGTGCCTGATAGCGGCCTTGATTCCTGCCTCTGTAAGCATAGAAAACGGATTCCCCTTGTTAGCAGTTGGCCCCTTGGCCTGTTGCAAGTTTTGTTGCCAGTAAGGCCCGAATAACCCTGCCCTGGCGGGACCAATGGTGCGCCAGCGATGGGCGCAAAAAACCGCAGAATTCAACGTGTTCATAGGGTTTTCCGGGAAGTCTCAGGCAACGCGGGGAACGTACAAATTGTCTTCGTGCACAATCATCCCTCCGGCGATCCCTCGCCGTCGCAGGCCGACATCCAGATGACCAAGGCCATCATCGACATCGCAGAGCCGCTCGGCATCGCCGTGCACGACCACATCATCGTCGGCAGGAGCGGACATGCGAGCCTGCGCGGAATGCGGCTGATCTAAAACGTGATGAATTCGAGCTAGACCGGCGATCCGACCCCGCCCCATGAGAGAGGCGAACCCGGGACCGGCAGGATTTGGCTCAAGCCCATCCCGCCTCAGGCCGCGCGCGGCGGATGACGCGGCGGGCCGATGACGGGACAGCGATGACGATCGCCGTTCAGTAGCAATATCTGGAATCGACGCGAACGTAATAGCCGTCGGGCCGCTGCATGTAGCAGCCGCGCTGATAGGCGTAATAGCCGGAGCGGCGCCGTTCGCCTTCGGAAGCGATCGCGGCACCGGTGCCGGCCCCGACGACCGCGCCGATCGCGGCTCCGCGTCCGCCGCCGATCGCCCCGCCCAGGATCGCTCCGCCGACGCCGCCGATGATGGCGCCGCCGATGGCATCCTGAGCCGCCGCTTCATGAACAGGTATCGCCATCGCAACCGTCAGACACGCTGCAAATCCAAGACCCCGAAGCATTTCGCTCTCCCCCTGTGGCGCAGCGATACATAGCGCCGGAGGCGGATTCGGGCCAGAAGAATTGCGGACATCCGGCCCCGGTTGCATGGCGCGCTGCCGCCAGATTTCGGGCTGCGGACCGGATCAACAAGCTGCGCCACCCGCAAGTCATGCGCCGGGGGATAACGCCTCAGGAATCGATCCAGCGCTGCACGGCCTCGGCCGTGTCGGCGGGCGTCGTGTTGAAACAGATGGCGGCGTTCGGCGCCAACCGGTGAACGAGATTGAGCACCTTCTCGAACAATTGCAGACGCTCCTTCGGCTCGCGCAGGCCCGGACCAATGACGATGCAGTCGAAGCTGTCGCCGCGCAGCGCCGCCATGACGCCGGTTTCCGCGGTGGCGTCGAGATCGATCAAGCAGCTCGTGACCTCGTAGCCGAGATCATCGAGGCGCAGCAATTGCGCGTCGATATAGGAGCGCACCAGTCCCGGTGTGAGCTGCGGAAACGCGCTGTAGTCCGCGTTGCCGGGTTCGATGCCGATCGCGAGGACACGCTTGGCCATGCCGAACTCCCTGCTGAACCCTCTCCAGCGCTAACCGGCTCGGTCCCTGCCGGTTCCTGCCCCGGGAACGCGTGAGCCGCTCCGGCGGCGCCGGCGCCCGCCGGTCAAACCCGCGACTGCGATGCAGTAGTCGCTTCTGCGCAAGCAAGGTTCAGCCGGAGATTGCGGCCTTTGACCGCAGCCCTTCCGCCGATTTCGCGCCGAGGATGTAAGCCATTTCACATGCACCCGGCTCGCGGCCTGCCACATTCGCGGGACCATGCCGGAGCCGCTGCTACCCACGGTAGAGCGACGCTCGCACCTGATTTTACGAAAACGATAATTTATCAATTCGGAGCGGGAAATGGTGTCATTCGAAAGCCTGAAGAGCGAGTACGACAGGAATTGGGCCAGTCTCCAGATCCGGCCCGGACGCCTCGCCGACGCCAACGCGGTGGCGCGCAAGGCCATCAACGGCAAAGCCACCTACCAGCAGGTCGAGCGGCTGACCGATGTGCCCTGGCATTTCATCGCGCTGTGCCACTATCGCGAATCCAACTTCGATTTCGACACCTATCTCGGCAACGGCGAAGCGCTCAACCGCGCGACGACGCTCGTTCCGAAGGGGCGCGGCCCGTTCGCCTCGTTCGTGGACGGCGCCGTCGACGCGCTGAGGATCGAGGACTTCGTCGGCGCGAAAGACTGGAGTGCCGCGCGCACCCTGTTCCGGCTCGAGGCCTTCAACGGCTTCGGCTACCACGCCAAGGGCGTCAACTCGCCCTATCTCTACGGCGGCTCGACGCTCTACGGCCCACCCGAGGCGAACGCCGGCAAATTCGTCCGCGACCACGTGTTCGACCCCGGCCACGTCGATTCCCAGCTCGGCACCGCGGTGATCCTGCACGCGATGATGTCGCTCGACCCGTCGATCACCCTCGACGACAGCCCGGCTGTCGCGGGCCGCGCGGAGCCCGAGGACGACATGGTGTCGACGATCCTGCTCATGCAGCAGGCGCTCAACCGGCTCGGCGCCAATCCGCAACTCGCCGAGGACGGCATCAGCGGGCCGAGGACGAAGGGCGCGGTCTCGCAGTTTCAGCAGCAGAACGGCCTGAAGGACACGGGCCTGCTCGACGCCGCCACGATCGCCGCCATCACGCGGGCGACGCAGGCGAGCCCCGTCGGCCAGCCCGGCGACCTGTCCCAGGTCATGAAACGGCTGGAGGATCTCGCACAGCTGCTGCGCGGCGGGGCGCTCCAGCCCGGCACGCCGCCAAGCGGCAAGCCCCAGCCGGATCCGACACCGGCCGCCAGCGATCCGATCAGCCTGTTCGAACGGCTCCTTTCCCTCGTCAACAAGACAGCGCCCATGCCCGGAACAGCCACCACCCCGACCAGTCCCGTTCCCGTCGACCAGCTCAAGCAGGTGGTCGATCTCCTCAGCACCCTGCTCAACAAGGACAACAAGCCCGTTCTCGGCCAGGTCAATGGCGCGCTCGGCGAGACCATCGGAAAGCTGCTCGACGGCAAGAAGACCGCGCTCGGCATCGGCGGCTCGCTCATCACGGCGCTGCTCTCCGCGGTGACGGCGAGTCCCAATGCGGGAGGCCTTGCCGGATTGTTCGGAACGATCGCATCCGCGGTGCCGGGGCTCAGCCAGTTCGCGATGCCGATCTCGCTCGCACTCACCGCCTGGGGCGTGCTCGGCAAGCTGGAGAAATGGGCGCAAGGCACCGCGCCGCCGCCCAAGCCGACGTCCTGAGCGCGAACCGCACGAAGCGCGCGGCGCCTACTGACGCAGCATGATCAGGGGATCTGCGGTGTCGGGAACGCGCCGCCACTGCGCGTTGTCGTCGGCCTCGAACTGCCAGGCCTCGCCGGACTTCGACATCAGGATGATCTGACCGCGTTCGAGCCGCCATTGCGTCGGATTGAACTGCGCGATGGCGGCATCGCATTTCGGCTTGAGGAAGACCTGGAAATTGTCCGGACCGGCTTCCGTGTTGGTCAGCGTCAGCCCGCAGATCGGCTGGCCGTTGCCGCGCACCATCGCCCAGTCGCCGATCATCTGGTCCATCGACTTGGCCATCGAGCGGGCGGCGACGAGGTCCTGCAGGATGTAGACGCCCTCGCCCTGCCGCAAGCCTTCGAAGATGCCGGCCTCGACCTCGGTGAAGTCGATCACGGCTTCACCGGCCGCGTCCTGCAGGCGGACGATGTCGAGGCCCTTGACGCTCCAGGCGACGATGTCCTTGGTGAAGGGCAGCGCGGCCTTGCAGGCCGGCTCGAGCTCCAGCTTGAGGCCCTGGGACGCGGCCTCGCCCTTGAGCGTCACCACGCAGGTCTTGCTGCGCTCGGTGGTCGAGAGCTCCCACTGCCCGACCATCTCCTTCCTCAGCGTCGTCGCGTCCTGCGCCCATGCGGCGTTCATCGCGGCAGCACAGGCCGCGACGACAAGGGCAAGGGCGCGAAGGACGGTCATCAGCGCCCCTTCACCGGCGTCTCCGCCACGGGCGTGAGCGGCGCCTTGCCGGCGAACCAGGCCTTGAGATTGTCGACGACGAGCTGGTCCATCGCGTTGCGCGTCACCACCGACGCCGAGCCGATATGCGGCAGCAGCACGACGTTCTGCATGCTCTTGAGCTCGTCCGGCACGCTCGGCTCGGCCGCGAACACGTCGAGGCCGGCGGCGAGAATGGTGCCGGACTTCAGCGCCTGCACCAGCGCCGCCTCGTCGACCACGGAGCCGCGCGCGACGTTGACCAGCACGCCGCGCGGGCCGAGCGCCTTCAGCACCTCGGCGTTGATCATCTTGTTGGTGCTGGCGCCGCCGGGCACGATCACCATCAGCGTGTCCACCGCCTTCGCCATCTCGATCAGGTCGGGGTAGTGCTTGTAGGAGACGTCCTTGGACGGATTGCGCGAATGGTAGACCACCGGCACCAGCGAGGCGTCGAGCCGGCGCGCGATCGCCTGTCCGATCCTGCCCATGCCGACGATGCCGACCTTGCGGTCGCGCAGCGAGCCGACGCTGAGCGGATAGTTCTGCGTCTGCCAGAGCCCGGAGCGCACGTAGCGGTCGGCCTTGATGAACTCGCGCAGCGTCGCGATCAGCAGGCCCATCGCGACGTCGGCGACCTCCTCGGTCAGGACGTCGGGCGTGTTGGTGACGATGATGTTGTGCTCGGCCGCGTATCTGGCGTCGATGTGGTCGTAGCCGACACCGAAGCTCGCCACCATCTCGAGCTTCGGCAGTTGCGACAGCGAATCCTTGTCGGCGCGCACCGTGTGATAGGTCACCGCGGCGCCGCGGATCCTGTCGCGGATCGCCGGCGTCAGCCGCTCGAGGTCGCCGCGCGTCTCCGCCTTGTGCACGATGAAGTGATCGGAAAACCCGTTCTCGAGGATCGGCCGCACCGGCCCATAGATCAGAAGGTCGATCTTTTCGGACGAAATCGAACCGGCAGTCATCAGTTGTCCTTTCCAAGCGCGCTCTCGTGCCAGCGCCGCAGTACCAGGTGCGAAACTAGCGCCAGCAGCCCATAAATGACAATCCCGGCCAGCGACAACAGAAGCAGCGCCGCGAACATGCGGGGAATGTTCAACCGGTAGCCCGACTCGGCGATCCTGTAGGCAAGGCCGGAGCCCGCGCCGGCGGTGCCCGCGGCGATCTCGGCCACCACGGCGCCGATCAGCGACAGGCCGCCGGCGATGCGCAGCCCGCCGAGAATGTAGGGCAGCGCCGCGGGCAGTTTCAGGAAGCGCAGGGTCTGCGGCGGCGAGGCGCCGTAGAGCTGGAACAGGCCGGCGAGATTGCGATCGACCGAATTCAGCCCGAGCGTGGTGTTGGACAGAACCGGGAAGAAGGCGACGATGAAGGCGCAGACGACCACCGCGGTCTGCTGTTCCAGATAGATCAGGAGCAGCGGCGCGATCGCGATCACCGGCGTCACCTGCAGCACCACGGCGTAGGGGAACAGCGAATATTCCACCCATCTCGACTGGTTGAACAACAGGGCCAGCGCGATGCCGCCGATACTGGCCGCGACGAAGCCCTCGAGCGTGGTCAGCAGCGTGGTGGCGAGCGATTCCGACAGCACCGACCAGTCCTTGACCAGCGTCAGGAAGATGACGGAGGGCGCCGGCAGCACGTAAGGCGGGATGTCCTTGACGCGGACGACGAGTTCCCAGGCCGCGAGGCCCGCGGCGAACACGATGACGGGAAGCACGAAGCGCATCGCGCGTTGCGCGCCGGTCGGCCTGGCGGTGACGGCGGATCGCGCGTTCATAGCATCGACTGCCCCGAATAGGACGGCGCGAGCGCGTCCGACACCGTGCGACAGTAATCGGCATAGGCGGCCGACGTGCGGAATTCCTCGCCGCGCGGTTCAGCGGTTTCGATGCGGATGTCGGCCTGGATGCGGCCGGGCCGCGCCGTCATCACCACCACGCGCTGCGACAGGTAGACGGATTCGAACACCGAATGGGTGACGAAGATGACGGTCTTGCCGAGGTTGCGCCAGAGCGCGAGCAGATCGTTGTTGAGGCGGAAGCGCGTGATCTCGTCGAGCGCGGCAAAGGGCTCGTCCATCAGGAGGATGTCGGGATCGGTGACGAGCGCACGCGCCAGCGACACCCGCATCTTCATGCCGCCGGAGAGCTCGCGCGGAAAGGCATCCGCGAAATCGGCGAGCCCGACGCTCGCAAGCGCGCGATCGGCCCGCGCGCGTGCGTCCGCCTTCGCGACGCCCGCGAGCTTCAGCGGCAGCCGCACGTTCTCGCGCACGCTGGTCCAGGGCATCAGGGTCGGCTCCTGGAACACGAAGCCGATGCCGTGGCCCGGCCGCGCCTCGCCCTCATGCCGCGAGACGCTCACCGTGCCGGACGACGGCGCGCCGAGCCCGGCGACCAGACGCAGCGCCGTCGACTTGCCGCAGCCGGACGGGCCGAGCAGCGAAATGAACTCGCCCTTGCGCACGGCGAGATCGATCGGCCCGAGCGCGGCCACACCATTGTCATAGGTCTTCGTCACGCCGCTCAGGCTCACGGCCGGCGCGATCGGATCGGCATCGATGACGGGATCGACCTTCTCTACCATCGACGGCAGGTGCTCTGTCGCGAAGCCGGACACCCACCTCTTCCCACCGGGGGAGAGGTTGAACCTGCGATCACCATCATCGGACCGGGCCTCGGCATCGACTACGGCTTGGCCGGGCGCTGCTCGACGCCGACCCCCTTGTTGACGAAGCGCAGCGTGTAGGACTTGCGGAAGTCGAGATCGGGCTTCACGACGCCGGCCTTCACCATCTTGTTGAAGAAGGACGTGTAACGCTCGTCGCTCATCGCGCCGATGCCGTTCTTCACGCTGTCACCGGAATCGACGATGCCGTATTCCTTCATCTTGGCGACGGAATAGGCGAGAAGCTCGTCGGTCATCTCCGGGTTGAGCTTCTTGATCATGGCATTGCCGGCGGAATTGTCGCCGTAGATGTAGGTGTACCAGCCGATGATGGAGGCATCGACGAAGCGCTGCACGAGATCCTGCTTCTTCTCCACCATGTCGCGGCGGGTCTCGATCAGCGTCGAATAGGTGTTGAAGCCGTAATCGGCGATCAGCAGCACGTTGGGCTTGAAGCCGGCGGCCTTCTCGACCGCATAAGGCTCGGAGGTGACGTAACCCTGCATCGCGCTCTTGGGATTGGCGATGAAGGGCTGCGGATTGAAATTATAGGGACGGACGTTCTTCTCGCTGAAGCCGTATTCGGACTTCAGCCATTGGAAATAGCTGGTCATGCCTTCCTTGGAGACGAACAGCGTCAGCGGCTTCAGGTCTTCGATCTTGGCGACCTTCGCATCCGGCTGCGTCAGCATCACCTGCGGGTCTTTCTGGAACATCGCCGCGATCGTCACCACGGGGACGTTGTTCGCCACGGCATCGAACGACATCAGCGTGTTCGCGGCCATGAAGAAATCGATCTTGCCCGCGATCAGCAGCATCCGGTTGTTCTCGTTCGGCCCGCCGGGAACGATGGTGACGTCGAGCCCGTATTTCTTGTAGGTGCCGTCCGCGACCGCCTGGAAGAAGCCGCCATGCTCGGCCTCGGCGACCCAATTGGTTCCGAACGAGACCTTGTCGAGGGTTTCGGCGCGCGCCGGAGCGGCCGCGACGAAGGCGGCCAGCAGGCTCGCCGTTAACGCTCGCCGCAGATGAGAGGGGCTCATGATGGGACTCCGTCGATCGCTTCTGGCCCATGTGAGGCCAACGCGATAAAACCGCAAGAAGTTCGGGGACGCAGCCGGCCAGGCCCGCGTCCCCTCCACGACCCAAACTACGTGACAAATCCGGGCAATGAAACCTCGATGACGCCTTCCCGCGACTGGACCGACATTCGCTGGGCCGATGCCGATCCTGCGGACGCCTCGCGCTGGATCGCGGTGTTGCCGCTGGCGGCGACCGAGCAGCACGGCCCGCATCTGCCGCTCGAGACCGACGTGCTGATCGCGGATGCCTATCTCGCGCGCGTGCGCGAGCTTCTGCCCGAGACCATCCCCGCCAGCTTTCTTCCGGTGCAGCCGGTCGGGATCTCCACCGAGCATATCGACTATCCGGGTACGCAGACGCTGCCGACCGAGGTGGCATTGAAGCAGTGGACCGCGATCGGCGAGGACGTCGCACGGCGCGGCGCCAGAAAGCTCGTCATCGTCACGAGTCACGGCGGCAACAGCGCGGCCATGATGCTGGTCGCGCAGGATCTGCGCGCGCATCAGAAATTGTTCGTGGTGACGACCTCGTGGTCGCGCCTGTCGGGCGCGGACAAATTGTTTCCGGCCAATGAAGTGCGTCACGGCATCCATGGCGGCGCGGTCGAGACCTCGATCATGCTGGCACGCTATCCTGATCTGGTGCGCAACGATGCCATCGCGGATTTTCCCGCAAGCAGCATCGCGATGGAGAGGGAATTTCGCTGGCTGTCGACGCAGCGGCCCGCGCCGTTCGCCTGGCAGGCCCAGGATCTGAATGCGAGCGGCGCCGTCGGCAATGCCACGCTCGCCGTCGCCGCGAAAGGCGAGCAACTGATCGATCAGGGCGCCCGCGCCTTCTGCGAATTGCTGGCCGAGGTCGATAAATTCGACGTGAACAGGCTCGCCAAAGGACCGCTCGGCTAACCCGCATCCTTTTGTAATCATTGACTAAACAATCGGTTCTCGCGGCTGCTTTCCGCGCATTCGAACCGGTTTCGCCAAGCCTCCGTCCAATGGGGCACGCGGACCACAACGGACCGCCTCAACCCGGATGGAGTTCTTCAATGTCGATCAAGACCAGGATTGCCGCCGTCGCGCTCGCTGCCCTCGCCGTCACCGGCAGCATCGTGTCCACCACCTCACAGGCGCAAGCCAAGCCGCCCGGCTGGGTCTGGGGTGTGGGCGCCGGCATCGCCACCGCCGCCGTCGTCGGCTCCGCGATCGCCGCCAGCAACGACCCCTATTACTACGGCTATCGCCGCTGCGGCTGGGCCGCCCAGTACAACGCCTTCGGCCAGTACATCGGCCGTGTCCGCACCTGCTACTGATTTGAGCATCTGAGGCCGATCTCACGTGGATCCCGCGTCCGGCACGGGCGCCTCATCCACCCCGTGTCGTGCCCCCCGACCCGCCCGGCTGTCCCCCCGGGCGGGTCACCCATTTCCGGAACCCGGTTTGTCCGCCGAGGCCTGGTTGACCGGGAGCGCGCGGTTAACCTATAGGGCCGACCAGCAGTCCCCAGCAGACTCCCGGGGGGCTTGCCCCTGTTCGTTCACCGTCAAACCGGCCGCACCGCATGACCAGAACCGCGAGCACCCCGGTTGCAGCGTCGGCGCCTCACGGGACTTCGGCGCGTGGCGGATTCGTGCCGCGATCCTGGCTGGCGAACCGGCCCGCGATCCTGCCGGCGGCCGCGGTTCTCCTCGCCACCGCCATTTTCGTTCTCGACACGCTGACCGATCTGGAGATCGCGGCCGCCGCGCTCTACGTCGTCGTCATCCTGCTGTCGGTCCGCTTCTGTCAGCGCCGCGGCGTCCTGCTGGTCGGAGGCGTCTGCGTCGGCCTGACCGTGCTCAGCTATCTCGTCACGCCCTCGGGAGTGGCGCATTCAGGTGCGATCAACGCCTTGATCAGTGTCGTTGCCATTTCGGCGACGACCTATCTGGTGCTCAGGATCGAGCAGGCCCAAGCGGCGACCGACGAGGCCCGCGCGCAACTGGCCCATGTCTCGCGAGTCACCACGCTGGGCGAACTCACGGCGTCAATCGCCCATGAGGTCAATCAGCCCCTGACCGCCGTGGTGACCAACGGCAACGCAGGCCTGCGCTGGCTGGCCGCATCGCCTCCCAATCACGACGAGGCCGGTCGCGCGCTCGAGCGAATCGTGAAGGAGGCCAATCGGGCCAGCGACATCGTCGGGCGCATTCGCAACCTGGCGCGGCGCGCGCCCGCCGCGACCGTGCGGTTCGACCTGGCCGACACGATCCTTGCAACCGTTGCACTCGTCCAGAGCCAGGCGCAACGGCATGCGATCGTGCTGCGGACCGAGATCGAGGCGGACCTGCCCGCGATCCGCGGCGATCATGTCCAGGTGCAGCAGGTCATCCTGAACCTGCTCGTCAACGCGATCGAAGCGCTTGCCCATGCGCAGGCCCCGGCGCGCGAAGCGCGAATCGGCGCAAGGTGCATGGAATCCGTCGTCGAGGTCACCATCGCCGACAGCGGCAAGGGATTCGGCGCCGCCGGCGACCGCGTGTTCGACGCCTTCTACAGCACCAAGCCGGATGGCTTGGGGATGGGTCTTGCGATCGCCCGCTCGATCGTCGAGAGCCACGGCGGCACGATCTGGGCCGGCGCCGATCCGCTCGGCGGTGCCTTGGTCGGCTTCTCGCTTCCGCTCCCGTCGGGCGCCGCGGCTTCGCCCGACGACATTGACGCGCGATCGACGTGAGCGCAGCCATGCACGACGATTCCATTGTCTTCGTCATCGACGACGAATCCGCGATCCGCGAGGCGCTCGACAGTCTGTTGCGCGTCACCGGCCTGCGAACCGCATCGTTCGGGTCGGTCGCCGAATTCCTCGACGGCGAGCGCCCCGACGTGCCGGCCTGCCTCCTCCTGGACATTCGCCTGCCCGGCCAGAGCGGGCTCGATTTCCACGGCGAGATGCGCAATCTCGGCCTCGACCTGCCCGTCGTGTTCATGACCGCACATGGCGACGTGCCGATGTCGGTCCGCGCCATGCAGGACGGCGCGATCGACTTCCTGATCAAGCCGTTTCGCGACGAGGATCTGTTGCGGGCGATCCACGCCGGGCTGGCGAAGGATCGTCTGCGGCGCGCCAACGCTGCCGCCGTTGCGACGTTGAAGGAGCGCTACGACGGCCTGACGGAGCGCGAGAGAGAGGTTCTCTGGCTGGTGGTGTCGGGGCAGCTCAACAAGCAGATCGCGGCCAGGCTCGGACTGAGCGAGATCACCGTCAAGGTCCATCGCGGACAGGTGATGCGAAAACTCCAGGCCTCGTCGTTGATCGACCTCGTCAGGAAGACCGACCTGATCTCACACGGCAGCGCCGGCATGACACACTGAAGCCTGCGCATCGCCAAGACCCCGCTCGCGCGCGAGTCGGGCGCAACGTTATACCCGCGTATAATCGCAATATCCGCCGGTTCGGGTAAGGGTCCTCGGAAGATCACGAGGTCCATGCAGGAACGGATCAGGATATGCCGATCAAACCCTCCATCGCGGTGGTGGACGACGACGAGGCCGTGGGCGAGGCCACCGTGGCGCTGCTGCGCTCGCACGGATTCGTCGCCAAGGCATTCGCCTGCGCGGACGACTTCCTCAATTCCAACCGTCTCAGCCTCACGACCTGCCTGATCGCCGACGTGAAGATGAACGAGATCAGCGGCCTCGAACTCTATGGCCGGCTTGCCGCACGCGGCACGCCCATTCCGACCATCCTGATCACCGCATATCCCGACGAGCAGACGCGTGCTCGTGCGTTCAGCGCGGGTGTCACGGGCTATCTGACGAAACCGTTCAGCGAAGGCGAGTTGCTCCACTGCATCGCGCGGACCGCGGGACGCAACGTTCTGTTTTCGCCGCTCGCGCCCCGAGGCCGCCAATGCCGGTAGCCGCTAGGCACGATCATGACAGGCCCATCCATCCTTGTTGCAGCACTGTCACAGAAAGATGCGTACCGTCATCGGAGCAGTCCGGCTCGTTGCAGTTGAGAATAGCTCGCAATAAGGTCGCTGCAAGCGCAGGAAAACCTGCCCGCAGGTGCAAATCCGATCGTGGAAGGCCGGTCGAACCGGGACAGACCGAGTTGGGGGCAGAATCCTGCCATTCCGGCGGTCCCGGACCGAACTTGAAGACATGGACGAGAGCTGGGCGTAAGTTTGGGACCAATTCGACGATGAACCGCTACCGCTCTCTGATTCGTGCCTCCGCCGGCCTCGGGCTCGGCATGCTGACCTTGCCTGGCGCGGGCGTGGCCGCAGACCTGCCGTTGAAGGCGACGGCGGCGAGGAGCGTGTACGACTGGACCGGTTTCTATGTCGGCGGCCATTTCGGCTATGGCGGCGGCAGCTTCGGACCCGGCACCAATCCGCAGCCGGAGCAGGGCGTCGTCTTGCCGCACAGCGTGACCGGTCTCACCGGCGGCTACCAGCTCGGCTACAACCGCCAGCTCGCCAACCGCGTGGTGCTCGGTGTCGAAGCCGACTCAACCTTCACCAGCCCGGTCGACGGTCCGGCGATCGCGCGCGCCCCCGCGCCATACCACTCGACGCTCGACTATGTCGGCACCGTGCGCGGCCGCATCGGCTATGCGTTCGACCGATTCTTGCCTTATGTCACCGGCGGCTTCGCGTGGGGACACACGCGCATCAACATCAACGATGCCGACGGCGTCACCGACCTGTTCCCGGTCGGCCATTACCAGGCCGGATGGACAGCGGGCCTCGGCCTCGAATTCGCGGTCAGCGGCAACTGGAGTGCGAAGGCGGAGTACGACTACGTCGCACTGTCGAGCCATACCTACGATCTCGGCAGCTTCGGCCTGCCCAGCGTCAACGTCGATCCGCGCACGCACCTGTTCAAGCTCGGCCTGAACTATCATTTCGGCGATACGCCGTGGCTGGCTCCCGTCGACGGCAAGACGCTTCTTCCGGAATCGAACAACTGGAATGTCCACGCGCAGACGACATTCCTGCCGCAGGGCTACGGGCCGATCCACTCGCCCTATGCTAGTCCGCAAAGCCTTCCCGGCGGCGGCCAGTTGCAGGCGACCTGGACGACGACGGCATTCTTCGGCGCGCGCCTCTGGGATGGCGGCGAGTTCTACTTCAATCCCGAGCTGGCGCAGGGTTTCGGCCTCAACGGCACGCTGGGTCTCGCCGGCTTCTCCAACGGCGAAGCGCAGAAGGCCGGCGCGGCATTCCCCAAGATCCGCGCGCAGCGCTACTACCTGAAGCAGACGTTCGGCCTCGGCGGCGAGCAGGAGGAAGTCGGCGACGGCCCCAACCAGCTCGAGGGCAAGCGCGATATCGACCGCGTCACGCTGATCGTCGGCCGCTTCGCCATCGGCGACTTCTTCGACGGCAACGCCTACGCCAAGGATCCGCGCGCGGACTTCATGAACTGGGCGATGTGGGCATCGGCCGCGTACGACTTCCCAGCCGACCTGCCCGGTTACACCCGCGGCGCCGTGGTCGAGCTCAATCGCAAGGATTGGGCGATTCGCGCCGGCGTGTTCGAGGTGCCGACCGCGCCCAACAGCGACGTGCTGACCTTCAAGACCGCGGGCTCGGTGGTCGAGTTCGAGGAGCGCCATTCGATCCTCGACCAGCCCGGCAAGCTGCGTATCGGCGCATTCGCCAACAGCGGCAACACCGCGAATTATCGCGAGGTGCTCGACCTCGCCGCCGCGAACCCGGCGCTCGACATCAACGACATCGTCGCCGCGACCCGGCGCGACCGGCTCAAATACGGCTTCTACGTCAACCTCGAACAGCAGCTCGTCAACGACGTCGGGCTGTTCGCCCGCGCGAGCTGGAACGACGGCCAGAACGAGATCCTGTCCTTCACCGACATCGATCGCAGCCTGTCGGGCGGCCTGTCGATCAAGGGCAGCCGCTGGGGACGGCCGGACGACACGATCGGCATCGGCGGCGCCCTCAACGGCCTGTCGGCCACGCATCGCGACTTCCTGGCCGCGGGCGGCACCGGCCTGCTGATCGGCGACGGCCGGCTCAACTATCAGCCCGAGCGTATTCTCGAGGCCTATTACGCTTACACCGTGATCAAGAACGTCGTCCTCACCGCAGACTATCAGTTGGTCGTAAACCCGGCCTATAACGCCGACCGTGGCCCGGTCTCGATCTTCTCGGGCCGCCTGCACGCCGAGTTCTAGCCCAGGGACGGGCCGCATGAAGCCAGGAAATACCCGCACGGCCGCGATCGGCCGCGCGCTGCGCCCCAACGTGTGGGACGTCGTGGCCCTGATCCTCGTGATCGGCGCGATGGTGCTGATCGTCTATGGCGGCCAGCAGACCACCGCGCCGCTGTCCGAGCTCGAACGCACGCCGGTCTCGCTCGATCCGGCGAACCTGCCGCTCTACGCGCTGCGCACCGTGCTGCGCATGCTGCTGGCGATCGTGTGTTCGACGGTGTTCACCTTCATCTACGCCGCGATCGCCGCCAAGAGCCGGCGCGCGGAGATGCTCATGATCCCGGTGCTGGACATCCTGCAGTCCGTGCCGATCCTGGGCTTCCTGACCTTCACCGTCGTCTTCTTCATGAACCTGTTTCCGGGCCAGGTGCTCGGCGCCGAGTTCGCCTCGGTGTTCGCGATCTTCACGAGCCAGGCCTGGAACATGACCTTCAGCATGTACCAGTCGATCCGCAACGTGCCGAAGGACCTCGAGGAAGCCACCCAGAGCTTCCATCTGTCGGGCTGGCAGCGCTTCTGGCGCCTCGACGTGCCGTTCGCGATGCCCGGCCTGATCTGGAACGCGATGATGTCGATGTCGGGCGGCTGGTTCTTCGTGGTCGCCTCGGAAGCGATCACCGTCGGCAACACGACCGTGACGCTGCCGGGCGTGGGCTCCTATGTCGCGCTGGCGATCGAGCAGCGGGATCTGCCGGCGATCTTCTACGCCATCCTCGCGATGCTGTTCGTGATCATCGCCTACGATCAACTGCTGTTCCGTCCCATCGTCGCCTGGGCCGACAAATTCCGCTTCGAGCAGACCGCCTCGGGCGAAGCGCCGGGATCGTGGATGCTCGATCTGTTCCGCCGAACCCGCGCGCTGCGCGCCCTGACGCTTCCGTTCGCGGCGGTGAACCGCACATTCTCGAATTTGCGGATCGCGTTGCCGAAACTGTCGCCCGTGGGGCGCGGCAAGGAGCGGCCGTCGCGCGCCGTCGACGCGCTCTGGATCGCCGTGATCCTTGCCGGCACCGCCTACGCGGCGTGGCTGACCTATCGTTATCTCTCGGTCACGATCGGCCTCGCCGACGTCCTGCTCGTCCTGCGCGATGGACTGATCACCTTGCTCCGCGTCGCGGTGCTGATCAGCCTCGCCACGCTGATCTGGGTACCGGTCGGCGTGTGGATCGGACTTCGCCCGAAGCTGGCCGAGCGGATCCAGCCACTCGCCCAATTCCTCGCGGCGTTTCCGGCCAATCTCGCTTTCCCCGTCTTCGTCGTCGCCATCGTCAGCTTCAGGCTCGATCCGAACATCTGGCTGAGCCCGCTGATGATCCTGGGGACGCAATGGTACATCCTGTTCAACGTGATCGCGGGCGCGAGTGCTTTCCCGACCGATCTGCGCGAAGCGGCCGGCAGCTTCCACCTCAGGGGATGGCGATGGTGGTTCAAGGTGATCCTGCCCGGCATCTTCCCCTATTACGTCACGGGCGCGATCACCGCGTCCGGCGGCTCCTGGAATGCGTCGATCGTCGCGGAAGTCGCGAGCTGGGGCGATACCCATTTGAAGGCGACCGGTCTCGGCGCCTACATCGCCAGCGCCACCGAGGCCGGCGACTTCCCGCGCGTCGTGCTCGGCATCGCCACGATGTGCATCCTGGTGACCCTGTTCAATCGCCTTGTCTGGCGGCCGCTCTACGCGTTCGGCGAGCGCCGCCTGCGGCTCGGCTGAGGAGTCCATCATGCTCGACCACGTCACGCCCTCCACACTGATCGACATCCGCGGCGTCTGCCGCTCCTTTCCGAAGGGCAGCGGCGAGGAATTGCTGGTGCTGGAGAAAGTCGATCTGACGATCCGCTCCGGCGAGATCGTCGGCCTGCTCGGCCGCTCGGGCTCAGGCAAGTCCACATTGCTGCGCATCATCGCCGGGCTGGTCAGCCCGTCGTCGGGACAGGCGACGTGCCGGGGCGAGATGATCGCCGGACCGCCGAACGGCGTCGCCATGGTGTTCCAGTCCTTCGCGCTGTTTCCCTGGCTGACGGTGCTGCAGAACGTCGAGCTCGGGCTGGAGGCGCTCGGCGTCGACGCCGTCGAGCGACGCAAGCGCGCGCTCGCGGCGATCGATCTGATCGGTCTCGACGGATTCGAATCGGCCTTCCCCAAGGAGCTGTCCGGCGGCATGCGCCAGCGCGTCGGCTTCGCCCGTGCGCTGGTCGTTCATCCGGACCTGCTGCTGATGGACGAGCCGTTCTCGGCTCTCGACGTGCTCACCGCCGAGACGCTGCGCACCGACCTGATCGATCTCTGGATGGAAGGCCGGCTGCCGATCAAGTCGATCCTGATGGTGACGCACAACATCGAGGAGGCGGTGCTGATGTGCGATCGCATCCTGGTGTTCTCGTCGAATCCGGGACGCGTCGCGGCGGAGATCAAGGTCGAGCTGAGTCATCCGCGCAACCGACTCGATCCGCATTTCCGCCAGCTCGTCGACAGCATCTATGCCCGCATGACGCAGCGCGCGGAGCCCAAGGCGCCGGCGCTCGAAGGCATTCCCGGCTCCGGCGTCGGCATGACCCTGCACCACGCCTCGTCCAACGTGCTGTCCGGCCTGATCGAAACGCTGGCGGCGGCGCCCTACAACGGGCACGCCGACCTGCCGGTGCTCGCCGGCCAGCTCCAGCTCGAGGCCGACGAGATCTTCCATCTCGGCGAATCGCTGCAGCTCCTGCGCTTTGCCCAGCTCAGCGAAGGCGATCTGATGCTCACCGATGCCGGCAAGCGCTTTGCCCATCTGGAAACCGATGCGCGCAAGAAGCTGTTCGCCGAACATCTCGTCACCTACGTGCCGGTGATGGGATTGATCCGGCGCGTGCTCGACGAACGCCCCTCTCACACCGCGCCCGCGGCACGGTTCCGCAACGAGCTCGAAGACTACATGTCGGAGGACTACGCGGACGAGACGCTCAAGACCGTGGTGTCATGGGGCCGTTATGCCGAGCTTTTCGCCTATGACGAGCAATCGGAGACGTTCAGCCTGGAGAATCCCGGCGAAAGCGGCTGAAATCCCGCCTGCGACAATTTGGTCGGAACCCGGGAAAGTCGGCCTCGAGTTCATATATAAGGGGTTCGACCCGGCGTCCGCCGGGCCTGACATCCCGTTTCCTTACCGAAAATGTTGTCCGTCGAACTCATCATCGTCGTCGTCCTGATCGTCATCAATGGCCTGTTGTCCATGTCCGAGCTGGCGGTGGTCTCGTCCCGCCCCGCCCGGCTGTCGCTGCTGGCGGCCAAGGGCGTGCGCGGCGCGGAACGTGCGCTGCGGCTCGCCGCCGATCCCGGAAAGTTCCTCTCGACGGTGCAGATCGGCATCACGCTGGTCGGCGTGCTGTCCGGCGCGTTTTCCGGCGCGACGCTGGGACAGCGGCTGACACAGTGGCTGGTCGAGCACGGTCTCTCCGCCGGGATCGCCGACATCGTCGGCGTCGGCATCGTCGTCACCCTGATTACCTATGCGACCCTGATCGTCGGCGAGCTCGTGCCGAAACAGGTGGCGCTGCGCGACCCCGAGAGCATCGCGGTCAAGGTCGCGCCCGTGATGGACGGGCTCGCCAAGATATCGTTGCCGCTGGTGGTGCTGCTCGACCTGTCCGGCAAGCTGATCCTCGCCCTGCTCGGCCGCGGCGGCAAGGCCGAGGAGAAGGTCTCGGAAGACGAGATCCATCACCTCGTCAGCGAGGCGGAGAGCGCAGGCGTGCTGGAGCCCGGCGAGAAGGAGATGATCGCAGGCGTGATGCGCCTCGGCGACCGTCCGGTCGGCGCCGTCATGACACCGCGCACGGAGGTCGACGAGATCGACCTGAGCGAGGACCCCGAGACCATTCGCGCGATCATCGCCAAGAGCCCGCATTCGCGTTTTCCCGCCTCGGACGGCGATCGCGACAAGCCGATCGGCGTGCTCCAGGCCAAGGATCTCCTGGTCGCCTACATGAACGAACGCACGCCCGATCTGCGCGCGCTCGTTCGCGAGGCGCCGGGCATTCCGGCGTCGGCGGACGCCCGCGACGTGTTGACGATCCTGAAGGCCGCGCCGGTTCATGTCGGCCTCGTCTATGACGAATACGGCGCCTTCGAAGGCGTTGTCACCGCAGCCGACATCCTGGAATCGATCGTCGGCGCCTTCCATTCCGAGGAAGGTCCGCCGGAGCCGGCCTATGTCAGGCGCGCGGATTCCTCGCTGTTGATCTCCGGCTGGATGCCGGCCGACGAGTTCGGCGAGCTGCTCGGCATCGAGCTGCCGCCGCACCGCTACAACACGGTGGCGGGCCTCGTGCTGCAGCAGTTCAACGTGCTGCCCAATGTCGGCGACGCGTTCGACCTCGGCGGCTGGCATGTCGAGGTCATCGATCTCGACGGCCGGAGGATCGACAAGATCCTGGCGAGCCGGCCAGGCGACGCGGCCGCCGCGTAAGGCTCAACCGAACCTCACGCCGATCCGCCTTTCCTTGCGCCAGACCACCGTGCAGGCGAGATGCGTTCCGTCGGCCTGCAGAAACAAAGTGAAATGTTCGGGGATACCGACCGGGCTGCTGACGTCGAGCGCGGCCCCTGTGTCGGAGAAATTGCGCACGGTGCAGTCGATGGCGCCGCCGCCGAACTCGATCGTCCCGGCTTTCAGCACGCGATGCCTGGCTTTGTTGCGGCGCTCGTCCATGGGACCAGTCTACACGCAAAGCTTGCGCGAATCTTAAGCCACGCGCCGGCCTCCCCGACGAATTTCGCCGTCACGGCGCGCGGCGGCTCCGTGACACCGTCAGGGCTCACGAAACCGGCTGGAACGTGTCCGCCCGCGCCAGTCGCCACGCCTCGCGGAAGCGCGGATCCTCGGTCCCGTCGATCAGCTCGCCCGGGCGCAGCGACGGATAGAGCTGGGCAAAGGACTTCACCTGGGTCGTGGAGGTCCGCTGGCTGAAATGGATCGGGCGCAATTGCTGCGGATGTTCGAGGCCGGCCGCGGCGATCAGCTCGGACAGCGAGTGCAGCGTGGCGTGGTGATAATTATGCACGCGATCGATCTTGAGCGGCACGTAGAGCGCCCGGGCCCGCGTCGGGTCCTGCGTCGCGACCCCGGTCGGGCAGCGATCGGTGTGGCAGCTCAGCGACTGGATGCAGCCGAGCGAGAACATGAATCCGCGGGCCGAATTGCACCAGTCGGCGCCGATCGCCATGGCGCGCGCCATGTCGAAGGCGGTCGCGATCTTGCCGGACGCGCCGATCTTGATGCGGTCGCGCGCATTGATGCCGACCAGCGCGTTGTGGACGAAGCTGACGCCTTCGCGCATCGGCATGCCCAGATGGTCCATGAATTCCAGCGGCGCCGCGCCGGTGCCGCCTTCATTGCCGTCGACGACGATGAAGTCCGGATAGATGCCGGTCTCCATCATCGCCTTGCAGATCGCCAGGAATTCCCAGGGATGCCCGATGCACAGCTTGAAGCCGGCCGGCTTGCCGCCGGACAGCCTGCGCATCTCCGCGACGAACTGCATCATCCCGGTCGGCGTCGAGAAGGCACGGTGCGAGGCCGGCGAGATGCAGTCCTCTCCCATCGAGACGCCGCGGATCTTGGAGATCTCTTCCGAGACCTTCGCCGCCGGCAGCACGCCGCCATGGCCGGGCTTGGCGCCCTGGCTGATCTTGAGCTCGACCATCTTGATCTGGTCGTCGGACGCGACACGCGCGAATGCCTCCGGATCGAACGTGCCGTCGAGATGACGGCAGCCGAAATAGCCCGAGCCGATCTCCCAGATCACGTCTCCACCCATCTCGCGATGGTAAGGACTGAAACCACCCTCGCCGGTATCATGCGCGAAGCCGCCCCGCTTCGCGCCGGCATTCAGCGCGCGCACGGCGTTCGGGCTCAGCGCGCCGAAGCTCATCGCGGAGATGTTGAACACCGAGGCCGAATACGGCTTCTTGCAGTCGGGCCCGCCGATGGTGATGCGGAATTTCTCCTCGGCATGCGTCTTCGGCGAGACCGAGTGATGCATCCATTCGTAGCCCTCGCGATAGACGTCCTCCTGCGTGCCAAAGGGGCGCTTGTCGAGCTGCATCTTCGCACGCTGATAGACGACCGCGCGGGTGTCGCGCGAGAACGGCATGCCGTCCTTCTCGCTCTCGAAGAAGTACTGCCGCATCTCGGGACGGATCTCTTCGAGCAGGAAGCGAATGTGCGCGGAGATCGGGTAGTTGCGCAGCACCGCATGGCTCTTCTGCATGAGATCGCGGACGCCGAGCAGCGTCAGCGCGCCGAAGATGGCGATCGGAATCAGCAGGATGCCGAAGATCTTGCGGTCGGCGATGCCGACTCCGATCAGGAGCGCGGTGACGACCGCGCAGATGGTCAGGATGATGAAGCGCGGCGAGAATGGAAGCAGCAGGGTTTCCATCACGTTCTCTTCCATGGCTCGCTTGGCGGGACCTTGCGCTTTGTTCTCGTCGGCCATGATCACATCCTCTCGTCAGTACGACGGGGTACGATACACCTGCGTCCTCCCGGGGATATGACGCGGCTTTTGCTTTCAAGCTACCGAATTCGGCTGCCGCAAATCAATCCGCCTGATGAGGCGCACTATTGCAGTGCAATAGACTCAAATGAGATGACAAGTCAGTGACTGTGAGGCCGGGCCTCATGTGGAATCAGGCCGTGCCGATCGAGGCCGTTCTGCGCGAGCCATGCGTCGGTGCTGATGATCGCGCGCTCGATATGGTCGTCGGTTCGCGAAAAATCGTAGGGCGATCCGACCAGCGGGCAGAGCGGCGGCACCACGACATATTCGATGTCGGACGCGAGCCCCTCGAGCTCCGCCACCAATTGCCGGGCAATCAGCAGTGTCAGCGCATGCAGCGCATTGGCGACCGCGCCGGCTGGGGGATGATCGTTCACCGCGCAGGCATGCCCGGTCGGCAGCACGATCAGCCGCTTCGCGCCCATTCGCACCGCGACCCGGACCGGGGTATTGGAGGAGATCGCACCGTCCGCAAGAAAATGACCGCGATAATGAACCGGCGTGAATGCGCCGGGAATCGCGGTGGACGCGAGGATCGCTTCGACCGCGGAGCCCTCCGACAGCACGATGCTCTCGCCCGATATGAAATCCGTGGTGACGATGTGCAGCGGCAGCGCCGCGTCCTGGAGATTGCGATAGGGCAGATGATCCTCGATCAGCCTGCGGATGCCGTCATGCGGGATCAGGAAATCCCGCCGCCAGGCAAATCCGAGCAGGGAGCGCCAGGTGACCGGGAAGACATCCTGACGCTTCAGGCCGCGCCAGATCGCTTCCAGCCCAAGCACACCCTTCAGCGTGGGATCACCGGCATAATAGGCGCCGTTGATGGCGCCGACGCTGGAGCCGACCACGAGGTCGGCGACGACGCCGTGCTTGGCCAGCGCATGCATCATGCCGACCTGGATCGCGCCGAAGCTGCCGCCGCCCGCCAGCACGAAAGCGGTCGGCTTCGGCGGACGGCCATGGTCGATCACGGACAAGGCGCGAGTAGCTCCCCCAACTCTCGCATTGCAACATCGCGGCGAGATTTTGGGGCGAGCTTATATCAGCGCCGGCGCGAGCAACGCCAATAACAAAGTCGGGGGAGGATGGTGAGGGGACGTGGAGCGCATGAGGCGAGATGCCGGCGGCATCCACCGTGGTCGTCCTGGCGAAAGCCAGGACCCATGCTCCCAGGGAGAAGTTGTGCGCGACGTCGGATTACTCGACCCCAGGTCTTCGCCAAACGGCCGCCTGGGGTGATCGGTCCCGGATCATCGCTCGCTACGCTCGCTTGTCCAGGACGACGCTGTGCAGACTTGGCAGTATCAAGCGATGGGCGCCTGACCTATCGCGAGCGGCGCTTACCGCTCGACGAACGCCTTCTCGATCACGAAATGGCCAGGCTTGTTGCCGGAGCCTTCGATGAAATCGCGGCCTTCGAACATGACCTTCAGCTCTTCGAGCATCGCCGGGCTGCCGCACATCATGATGCGGTCGGTCGCGATGTCGAGCGGGCCCTGGCCGATGTCGTTGAAGATCTGCTCGGAATTGATGAGGTCGGTGATGCGGCCGCGATTGCGGAACGGCTCGCGGGTCACGGTCGGATAGTAGACGAGCTTCTCCGACAGCAGCGGACCGAACAGCTCGTCCTCGCGCAAGCCGGACACGAGCTTCTCGCCATAGGCGAGCTCGGAGACCTGGCGGCAGCCGTGCACCAGCACGATGCTGTCGTACTGGTCGTACACTTCGGGATCCTTGATCAGGCTCGCGAACGGCGCGAGCCCGGTGCCGGTCGAGAGCAGCATCAGCCGCTTGCCGGGAATGAGGTTGTCGGTGATCAGCGTGCCGGTCGCCTTGCGGCCGACCAGGATGGTGTCGCCTTCCTTGATCTTCTGGAGGCGCGAGGTGAGCGGGCCGTCCTGAACCTTGATCGAGAAGAACTCGAGTTCTTCCTCGTGATTGGCGCTCGCCATGCTGTAGGCGCGCAGCAGCGGACGGCCTTCGACCTCGAGGCCGATCATCGCGAACTGGCCGTTCTGGAAGCGGAAACCGGTGTCGCGCGTGGCGCGGAAGCTGAACAACGTATCGGTCCAGTGCTGGACGGACAGAACCTTCTCTCGGTAAAACGCGCTCATGATTTTCGATATTCCGAATGATTGCGGTTTTAGGGCAAAAGCGTTGCCCGGCCCCTGAAACGAGGCGAGCACCATTTGCCATGGCGGAGGATTTCGCGTGTGTGATCTACGCCATTGGCATCAATAATCAACCTCGGCCCGGAGGCAATTGATGCTGGTCAAAGCGGCATTTGCGGCGGAAATGGTCAGATCATTAACGAATCCGCTGTTCGGCCTGCGCGCAGGGCAATTTCTTTTCTCATTCGGGCTCGATTGCAGCACTTAATTTCCGTCCCGCTCGCGAGAATTTCATTAAGAATAGCTCTGATTTCCAACCCGGTTTGACGCCGTTTCCCGCATTTTGCGGCTTTCGGCGACAGGAACGATCAAGACAGATGGCAGGCAGCGAGCGGATCTTCCTCCAGGCGATCAGGCGCTATTGCGCGGGCCACGGCATCGCGGTCGAGATCCGATCCGGCGGCTGGCTCATCGCCATGCGCCGGGGCGCGACCTGCCGTTTCGCCTTCGGCTACGACATCGGCCTCAACAGCGCGATCGCCCATCGCCTCGCCAACGACAAATCGGCGGCCGGCGAAGCGCTCAGCCTGGCGCAGGTGCCCTGCGTGCCCCATCACCTCTTCCTCAATCCGAGCTTGGGCGTGCACGTCGCCGGTACAGCCTGGCACGACGCCATGCTGGCACTGCTCGCGCAGAATCCGCAGGGCGTGGTGGTGAAGCCCAACGAAGGAACCTCAGGACGCGCCGTGTTCAAGGTCACGAACCGGAACGAGCTCGATCGCGCGATGACCGAGGTGTTCTCGTCGAGCCTCGGCCTCGTGATCGCGCCCTATGTCGAGATCGAGGACGAGGTCCGCGTGATCCTGCTCGAGGGACGGCCGATGATCGTCTACCGCAAGGAACGGCCGTCGGTGACCGGCGACGGCGTGCACACACTGCATGAGCTCGCGACCGCTGCGGGCCACGGCCGGCAACTCCGCGAACTCGAGGCGCGCGAGACAAAAAATGTCCTTGCGAAGGGCGAGCGGCGCATCCTGAACTGGCGGCACAATCTCGATGCCGGTGCAGAGCCGGTTCTCATGGACGACGGCGAGGTCCGAGCCGCCTGCGTGAAGCTCGCCGCCGACGCAGCGAGCGCCATCGGCATCACCTTCGCATCGATCGACGTGGTTCGCGTGGATGGTGCGTGGCGCGTGCTCGAGATCAATTCCGGCGTGATGATGGAGGCGCTGGCGAAGCTGCATCCGGAACTGGTGCATGCGACCTACGACGCGGCGCTCGACCGGGTGTTCGGGGAAGATTAGCAGCCGCGAACTCGCCGCACCTTCTCCCGCAAGGGGAGAAGGAACGAGAGCGAAATCGCGGCACGACGCCCGGCTAGTTGTTCGCGCTCGCCGAATCGTCCATCGCCTTGAAGGCCTCTTCCAATTGCAGCGAGATCGGCACGTTCATCCGTTCGCCGGTCGGAAGCCTGGCGGTGAACCATTTGTTGTAGAGCGGGACCAGATCGTGGTTGGAGCCGAGCTTGCGGAAGGCGCGCTCGACCACCGACGTCAGCTGCGGCTCGCCCTTGCGGAACATGATTCCGTAGGGATCGTAGGACAGATAATCGCCGGTGACGCGGAACTTGTCCTGGGCCTTGTGGCGCACGATCAGGCCCGACAGCAGGATGTCGTCGGTCGCGAACGCGTCCACCTTGCCGTCGGCGAGCATCTGGTAGGACTGCTCGTGATCGGCGCCGACGACGATGTTCAGCCCCAGCGAGGACTTCTTCTCGGCCGCCTGGATCGCCTGCTCGTTCGTGGTGCCCTTCGTCACCACGATGGTCTTGCCTTTCAGATCGGCCAGCGACTGCACGCTCGACGCTTTCGGCACCATCAGCTTGGTGCCGGCGACGAACATCAGCGGCGAGAAGGCCACGCGCTTGCCGCGTTCGGAGTTGGCCGTGGTCGATCCGCATTCGAGGTCGATCTTGTTCTGCAGGACCGCGTCGATGCGGTCGTCCGAGGTGACCTTGACGTAATCGATCTTCAGATTGGGATCGTCGACCTCGGCGCCGATCTCCTCGACGATGGCCTCGCAGAGTTCGAGGCTGTAGCCGATCGGACGGCCGGCCTGGTCGAGGAACGAGAACGGCGGCGAGCTCTCGCGGTAGCCGAGCCGCACGGTATGCGTGGCCTTGACGGCCGACAGCGTCGGGCTAAGCCCTTCGCCGCCGGTCTGGGCGGAGGCGGCGGTTGCCAGCAGACACGCTGCCAGCAACAGGCCGCCGGAAAGCACCGTTGAAGGGCGCATGGCGCACTCCCGTCAATGGCCGGCCATCGCGGGCACTTCGCCCGGCACCATGTCGCCGGGCACGGCGTCGCCCGGTCCCATCGCATGCTCGGGACCAAGCTCACCCTCCCACTTCGCCACGACCGAGGTCGCCAGCGTGTTGCCGATCACGTTGGTGGCGCTGCGCCCCATGTCGAGGAAGGTGTCGATGCCCATGATCATGAGCAGGCCCGCCTCGGGGATATTGAACTGCGCCAATGTCGAGGCGATCACGACGAGAGAGGCGCGCGGCACGCCGGCGACACCCTTCGAGGTGATCATCAGGGTCGCGAGCATCGCCAGCTGCGTGCCGAGCGGCATGTCGATGTGGTAGCTCTGCGCGATGAAGATGCTGGCGAAAGTGCAGTACATCATCGTGCCGTCGAGATTGAAGGAATAGCCGAGCGGCAGCACGAAGCTCGAGATCCGCGACGAGGCGCCGAAGCGGTTGAGCCCCTCCAGCGTCTTGGGGTACGCCGCTTCCGAACTCGCGGTGGAAAACGCGATCATCAGCGGTTCGCGGATCAGCCTGAGCAGATGGCTGTAGCGCGGCCCGATCACGATGAAGCCGACGATGACCAGGATGCCCCACAGGAGCAGCAGCGACAGGTAGAAGCCGCCCATGAAGACGACGAGCTTCCAGAGCACCAGCAGGCCGTTCTTCGCCACCGTCGCGGTGATGGCGGCCCAGACCGCGAGCGGCGCGAACAACATCACATAGCTCGTCACCTTCAGCATGATGTGGCCGAGATCGTCGATCAGCGCCAGGATCGGCTTCGAGCGCTCGGGCATCGCGCCCATCGCCACCGAGAAGAACACGGCGAAGATCACGATCTGGAGGATTTCATTCTGCGCCATCGCGTCCGCTATCGACGTCGGGATCAGGTGGGTCAGGAACTTCTCGATCGAGAAGGCCGAGACCGGCAGGCCGGTCGATTGCGCCTTGTCGGGCAGCGTCCCGGGGAAGTTCGCGCCGGGCTGGAGCAGATTGACCATGACGAGGCCGAGCATCAGCGAAATGAAGGAGGCGCTGATGAACCAGCCCATGGTCTTGGCGAAGATCCGTCCGAGCTTCGCGCCCGAACCCATATGGGCGATGCCGCCGACCAGGGTCGCGAATACCAGCGGCGCAATGATCATCTTGATCAGGCGCAGGAACATCATGGCGATCAGGTTGATGGACGAAGCCCAGTCGGCTCGCGTATCGGGCAGGAAGTTGTAGATCGCCGAGCCCATGATGATGCCCAGCACCATCGCGGCCAGAATGTATTGCGTAAACCTGTTCGACATTGCTTACCCCCACGTACACCGGCGCTTCATAGTGTCGCAGATATGACGACGACGCAACACGCTTGGCGTGCGTCGCGAAAACGGAATGTTCCCATTGCGCAATCGGAGTGTGCGATCTAGCCTTCACGCAGCGCACAACGAATGCCGCCTGCACGTTTTCTTTGCGGCGACTGCATCAATAATCGTCAAGCAAGCGAAGAGGGAACGCGATGAGTGGCAGCGTCAATCGCCAGATTCTTCTGGTGGAAAAGCCCAGCGGCAAGCTCGGTCCCGAGCACTTCAGGATGGTCGAAGGCGCGATGCCGGAACCGAAGGACGGTGAAGCGTTGCTGCGTGTGCGCTACGTCTCGCTCGATGCCGCGAACCGCGCCTGGATGCACGGCGCAACCTATCGTTCCGCTGTCGAAGCCAACAGCGTGATGGCCGGCGGCGCCATCGCCGAGGTCATGGCCTCGCAGGCGCCGGGGCTTGCGCCCGGCGACATCGTGTTCGGCGACACCGGCTGGCAGGACTATGCCGCAGTGCCCGCGAAACATCTCACCAAAATGCCGAAGCTCGAACCGCTGACGCATCTGCTGAGCGTGTTCGGCATCGCCGGCCTCACCGCCTATTTCGGGCTGCTCGAGATCGGCAAGCCGAGAGACGGCGAAACGGTCGTGGTCTCCGCGGCCGCGGGCTCGGTCGGCTCGATCGTCGGCCAGATCGCGAAGATCAAGGGATGCCGCGTTGTCGGCATCGCCGGCGGCGCGGACAAGTGCAACTGGCTCACGTCCGAACTCGGCTTCGATGCCGCGGTCGACTACAAGGACGGCGCGGTGTTCAAGGCGTTGCGCGCCGCGGCGCCGAAGGGCATCGACGTCTATTTCGACAATGTCGGCGGCGACATCCTGGAAGCCTGCATTCCGCAGATGAACAATTACGGCCGCATCGCCTGTTGCGGCGCGATCTCGCAATATGACGGCGTGCCCGCGGCGCATGGCCCGCGCGGCGTGCCCGGCCTGATCGTCGTGAAGCGGCTGGTGATGCAGGGCTTCATCGTGATGGACTACATGGATCAGAGCCAGCGCGCGCTCGCCGACCTCCAGGCCTGGGTCAAGTCCGGCAAGCTCAAGGTGCAGGAGGACATCATCGACGGCCTCGAGAACACGCCGCGGGCGCTGATCGGATTGCTGGCGGGTGAGAACCGCGGCAAGCGCATGGTCAAGCTCTGAAGCGCCGAAGCCCTCGCCTTTCCTGCGCATAATCTCCTTGCGGTGGCCGCGAAAGCGGCCAATGATGTCGGCTGCGAGACATTGCTCGCCATGATTGCATTGAATTGATTTTTGAGAGCCTCGCACGGAATGCCGAGCGCTCCACGACAGGGCAGGAATTCATGCAGATGTTCACGCCAATGAAGCATGTCGTCACGTCCGCCGCCTGGCTGGTGCTCTTCGCAATTGCAACACCGACCTTCGCGCAGGCCCCGACCGATGCGCAGAAGAGCGCGATCCGTTCCGCGTGCCGGGCCGACTACGAGGCCCATTGTGCGAGCGTCACACCGGGTGGCATGGAGGCCCTGCAATGCCTCCAGAAGAACATGTCGAGCCTGTCATCGGGGTGTCAGGGCGCAGTGCGCGCGATCGAGCCCGCCGCCGCTCCCAAGGCGGAGGCTCCCCCCAAGGCTGAACCCGCCCAGTCCGTCCCGGCGAAGACCGAGGCGGCGCCCGCAGCCAAGCCGGCCGCAGCCAAGAGCGGCGGGTCGAAACCAAGCAGCACGCAGGTCGCCGCGATCAAAAGCGCCTGCCGCGCCGACTATCCAAAGGTGTGCGCCGGCGTGTCGCCTGGCGGTGCAGCCGCGCTCGAATGTCTCGACAAGAACAAGGCCAAGGTGTCGCCGGCCTGCGCCAAGGCCGTGAGCGCGGCATCCGGCGGCGAGGCAGCGGCACCCCAGACGGCCGCCGCGGGCACACACCATCCAGTCGTCGTCGACGCTC
>NZ_JASGFS010000023.1:0-85163 GCF_047605465.1 Bradyrhizobium sp.
GCCCGGCCCTGCGAACAAGACGACACGAGATCGCCCCTCAAGGATGAGCCGGGATAAATGATCGATACGCCATTTCCGAATTTCGGTAAAGTGGAATATTTTTGTGGTGAGGGGTTGACGGGGCGGCGGCTGTTTTGCCCGACGGGCGACCGTCATGTACGATCGCCGCCCAGCAATGACGGCTGCGCGGAGCTGCGGTGCCATCTCCAGGACTTGCCCGCGGGCAATCTAAGAGGCTATCTCGGAAGCGATCCGGAATGCTGAAGGGCCTCGGTGTCAGTCGAGGCCCTTTGCGCGTCCCGCTTCCCCGCCTGTACTGCTCCCGCCGTGTACTCCTTCCGCATTCCCGGGCTCGCTGTTCCTGCCCCCGCAATCGTTCGACATGAAGCCGAATAACAACAGAGCCTGGTTCCTGGTGCTTCCTGCCCTGGTCATCGTGACCTTCGTCGGCATCCTCCCTCTCATCGCCATCACGAACTACTCCTTCCAGGACCTCTTCAGCCTGAACAATTCCTACTGGATCGGCGTCGAGTGGTACCGGAACATCGTCACCTCGGAGCGCTTCTACGCCAGCCTGGGACGAAGCTTTCTGTTTTCGGCCATCGTCCTGTCGATCCAATTGCCGCTGGGCATCTGGATCGCGCTGCTGCTGCAGCGGTCCCATCACGCCGTCGTCAGCGCCGTCCTCGTCCTGATCACCGTGCCTCTGGTGGTGCCGTGGAACATGATCCCGGTGATCTGGCTCAACTTCATCAACCCGACCGTCGGACTCGCCGGCCGGGCGCTGGCATGGTCGGGCATCGGCTTCGATTACAAGTTCAACGCGCTGCACACCTGGATCGTGCTCGTCGTGATGGATACCTGGCACTGGCTGGGGCTCGTCGTCGTGCTGTCCTATGCCGGCATCTCCAGCATTCCCGCCGCCTACTATCAGGCGGCGGCCATCGATGGCGCGTCGCAATGGCACGTCTTCCGCTTCATCCAGCTTCCGAAGATGAAGGCCGTGCTCTCGATGGCGCTGCTCCTTCGCTTCATGGACAGCTTCATGATCTATATCGAGGCCTTCCGGATCAATGCCGGCGGGCCCAATGGCGCGACAGCATTCCTGAGCCTCGACCTCGGTGAGGAGATACAGTCCTTCAACTACGGCCCCTCCGCCGCACGCTCGATCGTCTACTTCCTGATCGTCATGACGGTTGCATGGACTTTCAAGGCGGCAACGACCGCGCAGCCGTCCGCGACGACGGAGGCCGTCAGATGAAGTCGCTGTCATTGGCGGCGAGGATCGCCATATTCACCGTGGTCGGCGCCTTCATCCTGGTGCCGCTGGCGCAGACGATCGTCATCAGCTTCGTCTCGACCCTGCCCAGGGACGGCATCCCCGAAGGGCATTTCAGTCTCGTCAATTATCAGAACATTCTGCATTCGACCGTTCTGAAAGAGGCGATCCTGAACTCGATCATCTATGTCGTCTTGAACGTCGCGCTCTGCCTCGGTGTCGGATTGCCCGCGGCCTATGCTTTCGCCCGATACAGCTTCGTCGGCGACCGGCAGCTGTTCTTCCTGCTGCTGGTGTTCCGCATCACGCCGACCGTCGTGCTTTCGCTGCCGATCTTCGTGCTGTTCGCCCAGATCGGCCTGGTGAACACCCCGATCGGCATCGCACTCGTCCATTGCGTGTTCAACATTCCGATCTCCATCTGGATCTTGGAGGGATTCATCTCGGCGGTTCCGCGCGAATTCGACGAGACCGCCTTCCTGGACGGCCACTCCCTCGTCAGCTTCTTCATCCGCCACCTGATTCCCGCGGTGGCGCCCGGCATCGGCGTCACCGCGTTCTTCTGCTTCATCTTCTCCTGGGTGGAAGTGGTGCTCGCCCGCATTCTGACGACGACCGGTGGAAAGCCGATCACCATGGCCATCAACGCATTGTTCGGCTTCCGGACAGATGTCGGCCTCGTCATGGCCATGACCGTCATCGCCCTCGTCCCGGGAATCGCGATGATCTATTTCGTCCGCAACCACCTCGCCAAGGGCTTCGTCATCCGAACCTGAGCCGGCGAAAGCCTGCAGGATGCATGTCGCGGAGCGACGCCATCAAGGTCTCGTCCAGGGACGAGCCCTGATGGGCGTTCGCGCCATGCGATCGCAGGCCGATCAATGAGAATCTACGTCAGCGATTTAGGACGCGGCCACAGGCCTCCTTCGGACCAGGCCCGGGATTCCTCGGGCGACAACGGGTCTGCGCTGCCGCCGGTTTGCACCGGATCGGTATTCAGCCAGCGGCGCAGCTCAAGCTTGCCGATCTGGTTGCGATGAACCTCATCGGGGCCGTCGGCGAGCCGCAGCAGGCGGGTCGTCGCGAGGGCTGCCGACAGGAAATGGTCGTTGTTGGTTCCGCCTCCGCCGAAAGCCTGGATCGCCCAGTCGACAATCGTCTGCGCCATGTTCGGCGCGACGACCTTGATCATCGCGATCTCCTGCCGGGCGGCCTTGTTGCCCACGTTGTCCATCATGTAGGCGGCCCGGAGGGTGAGCAGCCGCGCCTGTTCGATCATCATGCGCGCTTCGGCGACGCGTTCGAGCGTCACCGTCTGCTCGGCAAGAGGCTTGCCGAACGCGACACGCTTCAACGCCCGCCGGCACATGCGCTCGAGCACCCGCTCGGACAGGCCGATCAGTCGCATGCAGTGATGGATGCGGCCAGGTCCGAGCCGGCCCTGCGCGATCTCGAACCCGCGCCCTTCCCCGAGCAGCATGTTGGTGGCCGGCACGCGGACGTTGGAGAAGATCACTTCGGACGCGCGGTCCGGCACGCCGTAGAAGCCGAGCACCGGCAACGAACGGATGATGTCGATTCCGGGGGTATCCTTCGGCACGAGGATCATCGACTGGCGCTTGTGACGATCCGGATTGTCCGGATCGGTCTGGCCCATGAAGATGATGATCTTGCATCGCGGATCGGTGGCGCCCGTCGTGTACCATTTGCGGCCGTTGATCACGTAATCGTCGCCATCACGCACGATCGAGCTGGCGACATTGGTCGCGTCGGAGGAAGCGACATCCGGCTCCGTCATCGCGAATGAAGACCGGATCTCGCCCGCCAGGAGCGGCTTCAGCCAGCGCTCCTTCTGCGCGTCCGTGCCGTAGCGCAGGATCGTCTCCATGTTGCCGGTATCCGGCGCGCTGCAATTGAAGACCTCGGGCGCAAGGTGCGAGCGCCCCATGATCTCGCAGAGCGGCGCGTATTCGAGATTGGTCAGCCCATCCTCATGGGCCGGCAGAAACAGGTTCCATAGCCCGGCCTTTTGCGCGACGACCTTTAGCTCCTCGACGACCGGGTGCACCGCCCAGGGGCCAAGCCGCTCGGCCTCCTGATAGTAGCGTCGCTCGTTCGGATAGACGTGCTCCATCATGAAGCGCTGGATGCGCACGGCAAGTTGCTGACTGCGTTCGCTCTGGGTGATATCCACGTGAATTCTCCTTACCGGCTGCGTAGGCCGTCCCTCAGGGTGTTGCGGGTGATTTTCCCGGATTCCGTTTTCGGCAGATCCTGCAGCACGTGAATGTCGGCGGGGCATTTGTAAGCCGCCAGCCGTTCGCGGCAGAAGCGCGAGAGCGCGGCGGCATCGAGCGCGACGCCGGGCTGGGCGGAGACGAAGGCCACCACCGTCTCGCCTCGATAAGCGTCGGCGGCGCCGACGACGGCGGCCTCGCGCACCCCGGGAAAGCTGTAGATCACGTCTTCCACTTCGCGCGGCCAGACCTTGAAGCCGGACGCGGAGATCATGTCCTTCTTGCGATCCACGAGATAGAACCAGCCGCTTTCGTCGAAGAAGCCGACGTCGCCGCTGTGCAGCCAGCCGCTCGTCAGCACCTCGTCGGTTTCCTTCGGCTTTCTCCAGTAGCCGGCCATCACGCCGGGGCCGCGCACGACGACTTCGCCATGCTCGCCCGGGCCCAGCGGGCGGCGCCCGTCATCCACGATGATCGCATCGACGCCCGGCGTCGGCCTGCCGATCGACAGCGCGCCCGACGCGGGATCGACCGGGATCGGCCCCTCGTTGGGTGCGAGATGGCTCGCGGACGTGAGCTCGGTCATTCCATATGAACTGCGGATCTCCCGTCCAAATCGCTTCGCGAAGGCGGCGATCACCGAGGGTGCAATCGGCGCGCCGCCGGAATAGATGTGCTCGAAGCTCTCGAAGTGACGGCTCGTCGCGTCGGCCTGGTTCATCAGCGCGATGTAGGCGGTGATGGCACCGACGATGAATGTCGGCTTCCATTCGAGGAAGGCCTCGAGCGCGACCTGCGGCTGGAAACGATAGGTCAACACCATCGCCCCGAGCGCGGCAAAGGCCGCGACCATCTGGATCTCGAAGCCGGTGATGTGGAACAGCGGCGCGACACCGAAGATGCGGGACCGGCCGTTCAGTTCGAAATGATCCCGGCAGATCAGCGCCGTCGCCACCAGATTGCGATGCGTGAGCATGGCGCCCTTGGGAACACCGGTGGTCCCGGACGTGTACAGGAGAAGGCCGATGTCGTCGGAGGTCAGAACAGGCGTCGGCGGCGCCGTTGCACTCCCGGCGAAAACCGTCGCCAGCGCATGGGCCTGCGGCGCCGTGCCCGGCTCCGGCAGCACGCGGCCATCATCTCGCCGCTGGAATTCACGCGCGGAGGTCCAGAACACCAGCTCGGGATCGATTGAAGCCGCAGCCGGAAACACGTTGTCCCATTGGTCATCGTGGCAGACGGCCGCTTTCGGCTCGCAATCGGCGAACAGCTTCAGAAGCTCCGGCGTGCGGTACATCGGATTGAGGCTGACGACGATCGCGCCGACCTTCCAGGCCGCCACGCTGACCACGACGAACTGCGGCACATTCTGAAGGATGACCGCGACCCGATCGCCGCGCCCTATCCCCTTATGCGCGAACACACCGGCGAGCCGGTCACTGAGCCCATCGATATCGCCATAGGTCAGCGTCGCATCGAAATAAAACGCGGCCGCAGCGTCGCGCGGCACGGCACGAAACAGATCGAGCGCCGTCAGTCCCCCGGGCTCGGGCGGGGCCGGAGATGGTCCGCCGCGCTGCGCCCGCAACCGATCCGCGGCTTCCCCGTAAGCCTGCGCCCTCGATGCTGGATCCGAGCCAGAGGTCATTTTCTCTTGCCGTCGCTGTCGTAACGATGCCAGCCCCGTCCCGCCTTGCGGCCATTGTACCCGGCGGCCACCATCTGGCGAAGCAGCGGGCGCGGCAGGAAGCGCTCGCCGTAAGCCTGGTAGAGAATTTCATGCACGCTGAGTGAGAGGGAGTTCTGCGTGTTGTCCATCAGCTCGAAAGGACCGATCGGATGTCCGAGGCCGAGCTTGCAGGCGACATCGATGTCCGCCGGCGAGCAGACGCCCTCCTCGACGAGGCGGATGGATTCAAGGACGAGCGCATGCAACAGGCGGTTGACCGCGAATCCGACCACGTCCTTGACGAGGATCGGCGTCTTCCCGATCGCAGCCATCGTCTCCATGACGGCATCGACGAACGTCGCATCGCTGTCGGCGGTGGGAATCACCTCGACCAGTTTCATGCGTGACGCGGGCGAGAAGAAATGCGTGCCGACGAACCGCGCGCGCCGCGGCTCGGACACGGCCGCGCTCAGCGTCGTGATCGAGATCGACGACGTGTTGGAGGCGAGCCCGGCATCCGCTGGCAGGATCGCATCCAGCTTCGCGAACAGGCCGCGCTTCAGGGTCTCGTCCTCGAACACCGCCTCGACGACGAGATCGCGGTCGGCATAGGCATCGAGGTTGTCGGCCACCGAAAGCTGCCGGCGCGCGGTCTCCACGGCCTCCGCCGTCCAAAAGCCGCGCGGCAGGCCGCGATCGAGGACATCGTGAAGGCGCGCCACGGCCCGCTCGGCGGCGTCCCGGGACGCGTCGCTGAGCAGCGTCGGATAGCCCGCGAGCGCGAACATCAGCGCGATCTCCGAGCCCATCATCCCGGCGCCGACGACGCCGATCTTCCCGAAACTACTCATTGGCGCTTTTCCCTCGGTACACGGAGCCGAAACGCGCATAGGGCGGCCTGCCCCGCTTCGCGATGGGCGGTTGGGCCGCTCCGGTCTCGGTGGTCTGAATGACGACGCGCGTCCGCCGGATGTGAAGGCGGACCAGCACCTGTGCGGCCTCGACGTCGCGCGCGCGGATGGCATCCATGATCAGGACATGCTGGGGATCGGAGAACGGAAACCCGTCCTTGGCGTAGGTTTCGTTCACGAACTGGCGCCGGAAGTGCTGGGTGCTGTTCCAGAAGCGCTCGACCATCGTCAGCAATTGCGGCATCCGCGCCCGCGCATAGGTGCGCAGGTGAAACTCCCGATCGAGCTGGATGTATTCCTCGAGCGTGGTGACCTGCTCGAGTTCGCGCACGATCCGGTCGAGCGTCTCGATGTCCTCGTCGGTCAGGTTCAGGATGCTTTCGCCGATGGCGAGCGGCTCGACGGCTTCACGGATCTTGTAGATCTCGATCGATTCCTCGGAATTGACGTCCGCGATCCAGGCGCCGCGGTTCGGCGCCAGCACCACGAGCCCCTCGTTCTCGAGCTGCTTCAGCGCCTCGCGCACCGGAATGCGGCTCGCGCCGAAATGAGCCGCGAGAAGTTCCTGCCGGATCCGCGTGCCCGGCTTCATCTCGCCGCTCAGGACCGCGCTGCGAATCTCGCTCGCGATCCGTTCGCTCATCAGGCGACCGGCTTCCGGATCGTCGTCATTCGCGTCCCGTGCCACGTCCTTCCAAAGGGGAGGCCGCTGATAAGCACTCATGAGAGGCCCTCTCGATCAGTGAATGGCCGCATACATGATCTTGTCCTCGGTCGCATCGGCCCGCGCCATTTCCTCGACGATGCGCCCGCCGCGAGCGACCAGGATCCGATCCGAGATAGCCAGAATTTCCGGCAGATAGGAAGAGATAACGACGACCGCCTTGTTCTCTCCCGCCAGCTTGCGAATAGCCTCGTGGATCTGCGGAATGGCGCTGACGTCGACGCCGCGCGTCGGCTCGTCGAAGATGACGACCGTGGGTTCCTGGGCCAGGGATTTCCCCACCACGACCTTCTGCTGGTTGCCGCCCGAATATTCGACGATCTTCAGCGTTCGCTTCAAGGCCGAGATCGAGAGCGCCGAAATCCATTGATCGGCGATCCGCTTCATCTCGCGCGTTGAATAGAAGAACCGCTTGACGCGGGGCGAGGACAGATAGCCGAGATAGATGTTCTGATCCACCGTCATCGTCTCGAAGAAGCCGTCGACCTTGCGGTCCTCGGTGATGTAGGCGATCCCATCGCGCACCGCTTGCCGCGGCACCCGGTAGCGCACCGGCTTGTCCCGCAGGTAGATCATCCCGCCGCGCAGGAAATTGCGCTTGCGCGCGCCGCTGACGATCTGCGCGATCTCCGAGCGTCCCGCGCCGACCAGCCCGAAGATGCCGACGACCTCCCCGTTGAACACCGAGAACGACATGTTCTTGACGATGCTGCCCATGGTCACGTTCTCGACCGAGAGCACCTTCTCGCCGCGCGGCGCGTGCGGTTTGGGCGCATCCGGATCCGCGCCGTGGGTCGCGTATTGCGCCGCGGTTTCCTCGCGGCCGACCATCATCCGCACGAGCGAGTCGCGGGAGACCTCCTTCGCCGGCACGGTGGCGACCAGCTTGCCGTCGCGGAGCACGGTGATGCGGTCGGCGATGTTGAGCGCCTCTTCCAGCGCGTGCGAGATGAAGATGATGCCCGCGCCCCTCTCCTTCAGCGTGTTGAGGAGATGGAACAGATGCTGCGTCTCCTCGGGGGTGAGCGAGGCGGTCGGCTCGTCGAAGATGAAGACCTGCGCGTTGTGGCGCACGGCGCGCACGATCTCGACCATCTGCCGCTTGGCGGTGCCGAGGTTCTCCACCAGCACCAGCGGGTCGACGTTGAAGTTCATCGATTGCAGCGACTGCGTCGCCGCAATGTTGATCTTGCTGTAGACCGTGACCCACTTCTCCATGCCGAGCTCGAGGTTCTGCGCCACGGTCATCGAGGGCACCAGGCTGGATTCCTGGTAGACCATCGCGACCCCGCCCTCGAGCGCCTCCTTCGGCGAGGCGAAGGAGACCTTGCGGCCCTGGATCAGGTAGTCGCCGGAGGTCAGCACGATCGCACCGGCGATCGCCTTGCAGAGCGTCGATTTTCCCGCGCCGTTCTCGCCGAGCAGCGCGTGGATCTCGCCGGGCCGCAGGTCGAAATTGACGCCGTCGATCGCGTGCAGGCCGCCATAGACCTTGCTGCCATTGACGACCTGGAGCAACGGATTGCCCGCCTGTTGTTCTGTCGGCATGGCGTTCATCCTTCTTGCGCGCCGCGATCGAGCGGCAGTTCGACGAGACAATCGCGCCCCTTGGATACCGCCACCACCCTTGTGCCGATCGGACGGACCGCGGTGACGCCGTGGACGCGGCCGTCGACGCGGCTGTGCAGCGTCGTCATCGCCATGCCCGCGGCGTCGAGCTGCGCGACGAGACCATAGGAGCGCGGGGGCGCCCACGGCTTCTGGATGCCGAGCTTCTTGATGCGGCCGATCTGGGTCGGCTCGCGCGGATTGAGGCGGCCATCGAGCGCCGGTCCGATCCAGAGCTCGACCGGCACCGTCCGCATCATCTCCTCGCAGAATGCGCGCTCGCGCAGCACGAATTCGGTGAGCTGGGTGCGGAGCGCGAGAAACGCCATCCAGACCTCGCCGTTCGCGCCGCGGGACAGACGCGCCGGATAGCCGGTGTAGTTCTTGACGATCACGCGCCGGTCGTCGCCCGCGCGCGAGAAAGCGGTCAGGCGGTGAGTCCAGGATTCGGCGACCCAGACCTCCCTGCCGTCACCGGACACGACGAGGCCCAGCGGCCACGCCAGCTTGTCCGCGCGCACGCGCGCATCGCCGAGCGCGGAATTGCAGACAATGAGCCGGCCCGACGGAGCGCGGTTCTGCATCAGATCGGTCAGCCAAGCCTCCGGCCGGTTGTGCCGCGAACCATCGGTCAGGTAAATCGCGCCGTCGGGCGCGACCGCCACCGACAGCGGACAGGCAATCTTCTCGCCGCCGACGCTCTCGAGCCTGCCGTCGATCTCGCCGCGCGCAGAGAGCGACACCAGCCCCACGCCGGCGACGCAGGCGAGAATCCGGCCGTCGGGCGTGCAGGCGAGGCCGCCGACCGGACCGTCGAGCGTCGCGAACACGCTGCGCGTGTTTAAATCGTCGCCGGTGCAACGAAGGATGCTGTTGCCGGTCGAGACGTAGAGCGCTCCGTCGGTCCCGAGCGTGATGTCGTCCGGCCGCTCGATCCGGTCGCCGAGCTGGCGGGCCTGGTCGAGGCGCTGGTTCGGAGAGAATGCGGCGTCGAGCACCGGGATGACGTGAATTTCCCGGTTCGGAGACAGCACGCGGTCGATGATATCGCCAATCAGAGACATGGCTCAGGCCCTTCCCCAATAGGACTTGTGCGCTTCCCAGGTCGGGTCGGCCCCCTCCAGTCGGATGCGCCCGATGCGGTTGTTCTCGAGACCGCCGATATAGAGATGGCCCTTGTGCTCGCGGACCGACGTGATGGTCGGATGCGACTGCCCGCCCGGATCCCACAGCGATTCGGTCACGACGCCGTCGTCGTCGAACTTGACCACGCAGCCATAGTTGATGCCCGGGCACAGCCATTCGTCCGGCGGTATCTGCTTGACCATGCGGGTCCGGAACACGGGGTTGCGCATGGCAAGGTCGTAGACCGGGGTACGCAAGCCGACGAAGGCGAGCCAGTACTTGCCGTCCGAGGCGCGGTTGATGTTGTCGCAATAGCCCGGAAGGTTGTCGATGAGGATCTCGCTGGTCCCCGCCTTCGGGCCGGCGATCCAATAGCGGTTGATCTGGCAGAGCCAGGTGCTGGCCCACAGCACCGACTGGCCGTCATGCGAGATGCAGATGCCGTTGGGAAAGGTCAGGTTCTTCAGCACGGTCTTGGTCAGGCCGGTCTTCGGATCGTGGCAGATCAGCCGGCCGTTGCCGCGGCCCTCGAAGCCGTCGAGCGCCCAGTCGGTCAATTCGTACCGGGTCGACGCCTCGCTGAAATAGATCTTGCCGTCGGGCGCGACGTCGAGATCGTCCGCGAGATAGAGCCGTGAATCGTCCTTGAGGCGCGTTCGCGTGCGCGTGGTGCGGTCGGTGACCTTGAAAACCGAGCGATCGGACTTCACGCCGTACACGCCCATGCCGGCGATGCACACGAGCAGGTTCTGATCGCGATCGAACGCGAGCCCCAGCGGCCTGCCGCCGATGCGGGCGAACTCTTCGCGCACGGTGTAGTCCGGCGCGAGAAAGCGGATGATGGAGCCGTTGCGGTTGACGGTGTAGAGGTTGTCCTGGCGGTCCAGGATGATGTCTTCCGGCCCCTCGATCATGTTGAGCGCGATCGCCTCCGCGTTCTTCAGGCGATCATTCTCCGCGAACGGCGTGCCGCTGCCGCGCTCGACCGACGGGGGCGGCTCGAAATCGACCCAGCTCGGGGTGACGTAGACCTTCTGCAGCACCTTGCCCTTGTTCTTGACCCACTTCACGTTGAAGCCGACGGCGAGCAGCAGGATGATGCCGATGATGGCCGTCGTCAGGTTGCCGGAAATGCCCAGCCGCACCATGCCGCTGGTGAGCATGAAGATGATCGCCGCGCCCATGACGCCGCGGGCGATGGTGCCGCGGCCGCCGGCCAGGCTGATACCGCCGAGAACGACCGCGGCCAGCGCGTTGATCTCCCAGCCGACGCCGGTGTCGGTGCCCGAGCTGCTCTGTCGCGCGGCATAGAGGACTCCCGCCAGCGCCGCGATCGACCCGGACATCACATAGGCCGAGAACAGCACGCGCTTGACGTTGACGCCCGCATGACGCGCCGCCTTGCGGCTCGACCCGACCGCCATGATGTGCACGCCGGGCTTTATGCGGGTCAGAAAGAAGTGCGTCCCAACCGCGAGCAGGAGCAACACCAGCATGTTGAAGGGAATGCCGAGAACCCTGCCGGAGCCCATGAAGTCCCAGGTGCTGGACCCGCTGTCGATGCTGGCGAGCTCGTTCGTGAACGCGACGGTCACCTTGTTATAGGCAGCGCGGACGATGATGAGGACGACCAGTGTCGTCAGGAAGGGCCTGGTCTTGCCGTAGGCAATGAGGCCGCCGTTGATCGCGCCCATCGCCGCGCCGAACAGGATGACGAGCACGATCGCGACCGGCAGCGGCAGTCCGACGATGAGATAGAGGTAAAGCGTCAGGAAGTTCGACATCGCGAACACCGCACCGACCGACAGGTCGATACCGCCCGACAGGACGGAAAAGGCCATCGCGACCGCGACCATGCCCTGCTCCGCGAAGTTCCGCATGAGCTCCTGGAGGCTGCCCGCCGTCAGGTAGCGCGGGATCATCAGCGCGAACGCCAGGAATACGGCGATCGTCAGCGTGAATGGGATGATCGGCTCCATCCAGCGCTTCTCGAGCAGCTCGCCCAGGAACAGCTGGGGCGAATGGCGGTGCCAGGCTCTTTGCAGGCTCTTCATCAACAGACTCCGGCGGGCTCGGCGCGAATGCGGCCGAACGTCGGGACGACGCAGGGGAAATGGGGATCGTCAACTCCGGCCTGCCCGCGCCGCGATCGGCGCGGGCGCCGGAACGATTTACTTCGCGCCCTTCGGGATGCTGAAGCAGTACATGCGGTCATCCTTCGACTTCACCCAGGCGGGCGTCGTGTAATAGGCGGTGTTCTTGGCGCCAGGCTTGTCGCCGCCCTGCAGCAGCGCGATCACCGCATCGGCGATGGTCTGGCCCTGCACGTCGGCGCGGTACGAGAGGTTCGCGGAGAACGCACCCTGCTCCAGCAGATCGCAATCCGCCGGCTGTCCGTCGCTGGCGACGAACACCTTCACCTTGTCGCCCATGTTGGCCGCCTTGAGCGCCTGCGCCGCGCCCGCCGTCTGCGGTCCCCAGACGCTAAAGATTCCGCACAGCTTGGGATGCTGCTGCAAGACGGTGGTCGTGATATCGCCCGCCTTGTTCGCGTCCCAGCTCGTCGGCTGCGACGAGACGACCTTGATCGACGGATCGGTCTTGAACACTTCCATCGCGCCGTTCTTCATGTCGAGCGAATAGGCCGCGGTCGCCTCGCCTTCGAGGATCGCGATTTCGCCCGAGCCCTTGCCGCCGCCGCACTGGTTGATGACTTCGCGAGCGATCTTGGTGCCGAGGTCCTTGGCATCGACGCCGACATAGGCATCCGTCAGGGTATTCGAAGCCATGTTGACCTGTACGACGTAGATGCCGGCGTCCATCGCACGCTTCAGCTCCTTGGCCAGCAGCGTGACGTTCGGATTCTGGACAACGATCACATCAGGCTTCTCGTTGATGTAGTCGCTGACGGTCTGAAGCTGGATATCGGACTTCATGTTGGCGTCGCGCGTGATCAGCTTGATGCCGTAATCGTCGAAACGATCCTTCATCACGCGCGTCCACTCGGATTCCAGAACGCCCATCCAGACCGGCGACCAGGCAACCGTCTTGCCCTTCAGGGCCTTGTCGAACTTCTCGCGCAACTGGTCGCGCGGACCAGCCGCCTGCGACGGCGCTGCCACCAGGGCCACGCTCGCCACCATCGCCATCAGCCCGATGCCGCCAAGCACCTTCTTGTACGAAGTCTTAGTCATGTCGTTCCCTCCCTTTTTATATCGGCCGCCCGCTGCGGCCTTTTGATGGAAGCAGGGCTTCAATCGCCCTGCTTCGACGTCTCCTCGTCGCGCGGATGCAGCCGGGAATCGAGCAGGATCGCGATCAGCAGCACGACTCCCTTGACGATGTTCTGGGTCTGCACGTCCATGTCCATGATGGTCATGCCGTTCAGCAGCACACCGATCAGCAGCGTTCCGGCGATGACGCTCATCACGTTGCCGCGGCCGCCGACGAGGCTGACGCCTCCGAGCACGACGACCATGATGACGTCGAAGATGATGGTCGATTCCGCGACCTGCAGATGCATCAGCGCCGTCTGCGCGATCATCACCACACCACCGACATAGCCGATCGCGGCGCACAGCGCGTATTCGATCATGGTCAGCGGACGGGTCGGCAGGCCGGTCTGACGCGCGGCATCGGGATTGTCACCGTGGGCGTAGACGAAGCGTCCGATCACGGTGCGCGACAGGAAGAGATGCACGACGACCGCCGTGGCCGCGAAGATCAGGATCGAGATCGGGACGCCGCCCCAGACGTTGCCGCCAAGCCGCAGGAATTCGTCGTGTCCCTTGGAGAGATAGACGACATAGTGCTGAACGGCCGTGGTGCGCACGATTCCCAGCACCGCGAGGCTCGAGGCCAGCGTCGTGAGCAACGGCGGCATCTCGATCACGGAGATCAGAAACCCGTTCAGGACGCCGATGGCGATCGCCATGACGAAGCCGATCAGCAAGGCGACCGGCGTCGCGTAACCCGAGTTCATCAGGATGATCGCGATCGCGGTCGAGGCCGCAAACGAGGCGACCTGCGACAGATCGAGTCCGCGCCCGATCACCACGACCGCCATGCCGAGCGCAAGAATGCCGAGGATGGAAATGTTGCGCGCCAGCGCGAACAGATTGCCGAGGCTCAGAAAGCCTTTCAGGAAGATCGAGAAAACGACGATCAATACCGCGCACATCACCAGCACGGCCGTCGTCTGTGTCAATTTCGGCCCGCGCGCGCCCGAACTGCCGGTCACCGGGTCCCTCCCCACGTTTCGTTTTATTGTGAGGGGAACCTGACCAAAATGTATCCAAAAGTCAACGCCCGTATCCAACGCTCGGTGTTAATTACGCCCGCTGCTTTCGTGACATCAAGCAAAATTGGCAAATAAATGATGCTTGTCAATTATTTAGACTGAATCGACGCAAGTCGATCTGAAACGTACTTTTGGCGGGACAAATCGCCGAAAAGCCGAAAATGTCAGTATTGGATACATTCTACGGATTTCACCGCCCGGGGGTTGCTGCCGTCGCAGCGATCGGCCTGCGGAGAAATTCGCGTTCGATCTCCATCGTGACGATGCTCCCGCCGAGCCGGCCGCGGCGAAGCGCCCCATGCCCGGCTGCGCGACGGGAGGTTTGAAATCCGACAGAGCGTGTCACGATCTGTGTCGAGGACAGTGCATATGGGCTCAATCGCTCACGTCGCCGAGAGGGTCGGATCGAACAGCGCGGCGACGTTCAAGCGCTGGCTGGTCAGGCCTTGTTCGAAGGCATATCTCACGAGGCTCTCAAGAGCGGCCTTGTTGGCATCGATTCCGTAGGGCCAGAAGTCCGTCCCTGCCAGAGCGACGGTCCGCTCGACGTCGTCGCGCAGCCAGGGCAGCGACACCGTCTGCGCCCCCTGGACGCCCAGGTCCGATATTGCTCGCGCCTTAGCTCTCGCGAAGGCGTCGTAGACCTTCCAGGGAAGCGTCGGATCCTGCTCGACGAGCGATCGGCGGATGCCCACCAGATGCATGATGGGGAAAATGCCCGTCTTCTGAAAATAGGCGCGCTCGGCTGCGCCAACGTCGGAGAAAATCCGCCGGACCTTGGGGTCTTTCTCGAAGAAGGCACGCGGCGGATCGTAATGGACGATCGCGTCGATCGCGCCACTCAACAACGCCTGCGAGAGCGTCGTTCCGTAATCCAGGACCTGGATATCGAACGGCTGGGCCAGACCAGGGACGGGGATGTTCCTGCGTTCGGGCTCGTCGAGATCGCCCAGCCGCCATTTGATGCCGCAGGGATCGACCTGGAACTCATCCTTCAGCAGTCCCCGCACGACGAGAGCCGCCGTGTTGAGAAAGCTGCGAAGGCCGATGGTCTTGCCGGCCAGGTCCGCCGCAGATTTGATGCTGCTATCCGACCGGACGAAGATCGCGGCGTGCCGGAACGACCGGGACGGAAATGCCGGAATGCCGACATAGGCACAGGTGCCGTTTGCCAGGCACTGCATGAACAGGCAGGCCGACAGTTCGCTGACGTCAAACTCGGCCGGGCCAAACGCGCGCTTGAACATCTCTTCAGGCGGCAGGGAAGACGTTCGAAGAGCGTATCCATCGATCTGCATCGTCCCGTCGAGGATGCGCCTGGTACGATCGTAATCCCCGCAGACGAGTGAAATGTCCCGCTTCTGCATGTCTACCGCTCGAATGGCCTTGTGAGATGGGTACGCGACATATTCGTCAGCGATGCTCCCGGGGAAAGAGTGTCATCCGATCGCGATCGGCCTGATCGGAGATCCCGTCGCGCCGGTCAGACGAAGGGGCAACGCGACGAAGACCACGCGCGGCAGACGTGCGCCGGCGATCTCCTCCAGATTCAGGTTCTCCATGATATGGATGCCCTCGTCCACCAGCATGATCGCATGCACCGAACTTGCGGGCGTCGGGAGACATTCGAAGCCAGGCGTATCGGAGCCGACCAGGCTGACGCCCTTCGACACCAGCCAGCGCGCCGCCTGTTCACCGGGTCCCGGCATGCCGCCCCGCCGGCCGATGAACATTTCCGGATCCGACCAGTATTTCGACCAGCCGGTTCGAAGCAGGACCGCATCTCCCGGGCGAACGTCCGAAGCGCTGAACTTCGCCGCGGCTTCGAGGTCGGCGACCGAAACCTCCTCGGCGGGCTTAAGGCAATCGACACCCCTGGCAGCAGCGATGTCGAGCACGACCGCGTTTTGAACGATCGGCGGGATGTCAGCAGCGTTGAGCTGCTGATAGCCGTCTCTCGTCTCGACTTCGGAGACTTTTATCCCGCCATGAAGACACCCATGGCGGGAGAAGTGTCCCAACGCATCGATGTGCGTTCCGGAGTGTCCCGACGTCACGATCACCTCGTTGGCGAAGCTCGATCCGTCCTTCCGCTGGGTCGGATGAGGATCGCCATGCCGTCGATGCAACGCCATCGAGTACGGTATGTGCTGATGGTAGACCGGCATCGACGGAGCCATGGCATGCGAGAGCTCGTAAATCCGAGCTCCCGCGGAGACGCCGGCAAGCAGGACGGGATCGAACGCTGGCAATCGGGTCTTCATGTGCTCCTCCCGCGCCTAGACGCCGATCTTCGGAGCGCGGTGCTTGTCGAGACCGATGGCGATGTTCTTCTGTTCCATGTAGATCTCGAACGCATAGTCTCCGCCATCGCGACCGATGCCGCTCGCCTTCACCCCGCCGAAGGGCGTCGGCAGATGCCGCACGTTCTCCGAATTGACCCAGACCATTCCGGCCTCGACGCTCTGGGCGACGCGGTGGGCGCGCCCGACATTCCCCGTCCAGATATAGGCGGCCAGACCGTAACGAACGTCGTTGGCGATCCGGATCGCGTCGGCCTCGTCCTCGAACGGGATCACGGTCAGCACCGGACCGAAGATTTCCTCCTGCGCGATGCGCATCTCGTTGGTCGCGCGGGTGAAGAGGGTCGGACAGACGAAATTGCCCTTGCCGTCGAGGGCGCGGATTCCACCGGTGGCGATCTGCGCGCCATCCTTCTTGGCATGCTCGGCGTAGCTCAGCACCTTGTCGGCATGGCGGGCGTGAATGAGCGGCCCCAGCTCCGTATCCGGATCGAGGGGATGGCCGACCTTGATCTTCTCGACCCGCGCTTTGAGATCCGCGGTCAACCTGTCGTAGATCGAACGCTGCACGAGCGCACGGCTGGAAGACGTGCAACGCTGGCCGTTGAGGCTGTAGATCATGAACAAGACGGCATCGAGGGCGCGGTCGTAATCGGCATCGTCGAACACCACGACCGGATTCTTGCCGCCGAGTTCGAAATGAACGCGCTTCAGGGTGCGCGACCCCTGCGACATGATGTGGCTTCCGGTGATCGATTCACCGACGAACGCGATCGCCTTGATGGCCGGATGCTCCGTCAGCGCCTTGCCGGCGCTTTCGCCGAAACCGTGCACGAGGTTGACGATGCCCTTGGGCAGTCCGGCGCCCTCGAACACCTCGCTCATGATTTCCGAGAGGATGACGGCCGAGAGCGGGCTCCATTCGGCGGGCTTGTGGACGATGGTGCAGCCGGCAGCGAGAGCCGGCGCGATCTTCCACGTCGACAGCATGAACGGCGTGTTCCACGGCGTGATCACGCCGACCGGTCCGATCGGCTGCCGTATCGTATAGTTCAGATGCGTCTCGGTCGGGAGCGAGAGGCCATCGGATGCTTCGGGAGCCTTGTCGGCGTAGAACCGGAAATTCTCGGCGCCGCGCAGTGCCGCCTTCGCCATGTAGCGAATGGCCTGCCCGCTGTCGGTGCTTTCGACGAGAGCGATCTCTTCCGCCCGCGCTTCGATCTTGTCGGCGATCTTGTGCAGCAGGGCACGGCGCTTCTCGCCGGGAACGTCCTTCCAGACCTTGAATGCGGCTTCGGCAGCGCGCGCCGCCTGGTCGATCTCCTTCTCGGTGCCGGAGGATATCTTGCACAGGACCGAATTGTCCGAGGGATCGAAATTCTCAAACGCCTCCTGGCCGACCACGTTCTCGCCGGCAATGCGATGAGGGACCACGCTTTTCTTGAAGCGGGCCAGGTGCTGCTCGGCCTTGCGAAGGTTATCGGTCAAGGCGTTGTTCGGGAGAGGCTTATTCATGTCATCCTCCTTGATGGGGCATTCTGGACGTTACTTAACATGTTAAGTATCTATCGGCAAGGGGTTCAGCGTCCCGTCGGAATGCACAAGCTTGCCGCCCACCCAGGTGGCACGGCTGGTCGTGCGAGCGATATCGCTGGACTCGAGAAGGATATCGCGATCGAGCACGGCGATATCGGCGGCCTGGCCGGCGGAAATCGACCCGCGCCAGGTCTCGTGTCCCATCGCCACCGCACCGCCCCGCGTATAGAGGCTCAACGCTTCCGGCCTGGTGAGCGCTTCAGATGCGTTGATCGTCAATCCCGTCGACGTGAGCCGATCGACCGCCGCGGCGATGCCGATGAAGGGTGACAACGGCCCGATCGGATGGTCGGAACTTCCCGCGATCGAAACATCCGCCTGGAGCGCGCTTCGCCCCGGATAGAGGTTCGACGTCCTGTCCGGTCCGATCGCCTGTGCGAAAGACGCCCCGAGCCGCGGCAGGAACCCATATTGCGGAACGACGATCGCACCGAGCGCCCGCACGCGCCGCAACGCGTCCTCGCCGCGAACGGCGAAATGTTCGAGACGATGCCGCGGGTCCGGCCGGGGATCGGCCTTCTGCGCCGCCTCGAGAGCGGACAACCACTGGTCGATCGCGCGATCGCCGATCACATGTGCCGCCAATTGCCATCCGGCCGCGTGCGCCTCGATGGCCTTCGCGCGCAATTCCGTCGATTCCTCGATCAGAAGGCCGCAGGTGTCGCGATCGACATAGGGCTCAGAGAACGCCGCCGTTCTCGCACCGATGATTCCGTCGACGAAGAATTTGAGAGTCCGAACCTGCCACCAGGGATCCAGCCCGGTCGGCGCGATGCCGAGATCGCGCGCCTGCGCGGGATCGATGCGCAGCATGAAGCCCAGCCGCAATGGCGGCAAACCGGCATCCCGGATCGCGCTCCAGATATTCCATTCCGTCTCGAAACCGCTGTTGAAGCCGACCGCGGCCTCGACGGCGGCCACGATGCCGAAGCCAAGGGATTCCCGGATCACGTCTCCGATCGCGCGGATCATCCGCGCCGGCGACGGCGGAGGCGCCTTTGCCGCAAGCTCGTCGGCGGCCAGCTCGGTGAGAACGCCGGTCAACCGGCCGTTTTTCCGCTCGATGGTCCCGCCCGGCGGATCGGGCGTATTCGCGTCGATGCCTGCGCGCTCGAGCGCGGCCGAATTCGCCACGGTGAGATGGCCGCCTGTCCGGCGCAACAGCACGGGCCGCCCCTGAGCGACGGCGTCGAGCTCGTCCAGGGTCGGATGACGACGCTCCGCGAGCGATTGCTCGCTGTAGTCCGAAGAAATGATCCACTCGTCCCGCGTCGCGGCCGCGCAGCCGCGCTGCACACGGTCGAGAAGATCCGGCAGCGAGCCGGCCGTCCCGAGCTGAAGGTTGACCAGCTCCTGCGCCCGCATGAAGAAGTGCAGATGAGCGTCGGTCAGGCCAGGGACGACACGCGAGCCGGCAAGATCGACGATCCTGTCCGCCGCCGGCGCGTCCTGATGGGCGCCCACCCAGCCGATCCGATCTCCTACGATCAGCAGGCTGTCCGAAGCGCGATCGCCCTGCGCGGCGGCTTGCAGCAAGCCGCCGCGCAGAAGCGTTGTCGGTGCCTCAGCCGGCATCCTTGACCACTGCGATCATGTCGATCTCGATCTTCAGGCCGGCACGTGCCAGATGAGCCACGCCCACCGTCGTGCGCGACGGCGGGTCCTTCGGGAAGTATTCGCGGAACACCTCGTTCATCGCCCCGAATTCGTTCATCATGTCGGTCATGTGGATGGTCATCTTCAGGGCCGAATCCATCGTGGCGCCGCCGGCTTCGACGAGAGCCTTGACGTTGTCGAGCGCGATCCGCGTCTGAGCCTTGATGTCGTCCGGAAACTCGCGCGTGACCGGGTCGGAGCCGGTCTGGCCCGAGATGAACAGCAGCCTGTCCCACCGGATCGCCGGCGAGTACGGAAGGCCGGGACGCAGCCCGGTTGGCGGAACGATGACGGTGCGCGACATGATAGTGTCCTTTGCTTGGTGGGAAGTAGAAGGTGCGAGTTAGATTGCGGTGTCCCGGTAGCGGTCCCCGACGCCGAGATACGCCGCCATCACGCGAGGGTCGTTGCGGAGATCGGCGGCGGTTCCCGAGGCGACCACGCCGCCGACTTCCATGACATAGCCGCGGCTCGCGACAGAGAGCGCGAGGTTGGCATTCTGCTCGACCAGGATGCCGGTCATTCCGTCCGCCCTGAGACGGTCGATCGCCTCGAAGATCTCTTCGGTGATGCGCGGTGCAAGGCCGGTCGAGGGCTCGTCGAGCATCAGGAGCTGCGGCTCCGACATCAACGCGCGACCGACCGCGACCATCTGCTGCTCGCCGCCGGACAGCGTGCCGGCGAGCTGGCGCCGGCGCTCGGCCAGCTTCGGCAGCAGCGTGTAGATGCGGTCGAGCGCGGCAGCCGTCTGCTCGCGCGTCCGGCGCCGCTTGAGGAAGGCGCCGAGGCGCAGATGATCCTCGACGCTGAGCGCCGGAAACAGCTCGCGGCGTTCGGGCACGAGAACCATGCCGCCGGCCACGCGTGCTTCCGGTGGCTCGGTCCCGAGCCTGCGCCCGTCGAACGCGATGGTGCCGGCCTTCGGGGACAGGACCCCCATCAGGCAATTGAGAAGGGTCGTCTTCCCGGCGCCATTGGGACCGATGAAGGTGATGAACTCGCCGCGGTCGATGTCGAAGCTGATCGATTCGAGCGCGACGGCGTTGCCGTAGGCGACGGCGAGGCCGGAGACTTCAAGCAGCTTTGTCACGGCTTCCACCAAGGTAGGCAGCGACGACTGCGGGATTCATCTGAACGTCCTGCGGAACGCCCTGTGCAATGATGCGACCGCGGTCGAGCACCACGAGGCGCTCGACACAGCCCATCACCAGCTCCATGTCGTGCTCGACCAGCAGGATCGTCACCTGCTCGGCCTGGAGCTGACGGAGGATCTTCACCAGCATCAGCTTCTCGGAGAAGCGAAGGCCGGCGGCGGGCTCGTCGAGCAGGAGAATCTGGGGATCGGCGACCAGTGCACGCGCGATCTCGACGATCCGCTGCTTGCCGAGCGGCAGGCTTCCGGCAGGCAGGTCGGCTTCGGCCGCAAGGCCAAGGCGCGTCAGGGCCGCGTGGGCGCTCGCCAGCGTGCGCTGGTTCTCGTCGCGATCGAGCGCCAGCAGGCCGCGCAGGAATCCGGCGCCGGTCCGCCAGTAGGCGCCGAGCGCAACGTTCTCGATCACCGACATGTCGGGCACGAGCTGGACGTGCTGAAAGGTGCGCGCCATGCCGCGGCTCGCGATCCGGTGGCTCCGCGGCAACGGCCGGCCGAACAGGGCGACCGAGCCGGAGGTCTGCCTCTGCAGGCCCGAGATGATGCTGAACAGGGTGGTCTTGCCGGCGCCGTTCGGACCGATCAGGCCGACCAGCTCGCCGCGCCGAAGGACCATGTCGACATCGGCGAGCGCCTGCAGGCCGCCGAAGCGAATGCCGATATTCTTCAGGTCGAGAAGCACCTCGCTCGCAGCTGCCTCCGGCGGACGAGACGGCAGCGGCGCGCCGTGACGGCTTCGCGCAGCCGCCTTCGGCAGGCGCCTCTCCACGGCGGGCCATAGTCCGTGCGGAAACTTCAGGAGCATCACGACGAGCAGCACGCCGAACACGATCACTTCGAGATTTCCGCTCGCGCCGTACCGCGCGAGGATGTCCTGCAACGCCCATTGCAGGCTCTCGAGAGTCAGCGCGCCCAGCACGGCGCCCGCAGCGCTGATGGGGCCGCCGACCACGGACATGATCAGGAGCTTGAACGACGTCGGCAAGCCGAACGGCGACGGGCTGATGAAGCGCAGCAGATGGACATAAAGACCGCCGGCGAGAGCCGCCAGAACGGCCGAGAAAACGAAGACCTTCACGCGCAGCACCGTCGTGTCCACGCCGAAGCTTCGCGCCATGCCGTCATGCGATTCCAGCGAGGCGATCGCCCTGCCGATCCGGGACACCCGCAGCCGGTTGACCCCGCATACGGCGAGCAGCACCAGGATCCAGATCAGCTGCGTGTAGACCTGGTCGCTGCTGACGACGTAGCCGAGCAGGCCGAGCGCCGGGATCTTGTCCACGCCCGACGCGCCGCCCGTGACGTCGTGCCAGGCGGTGAAGATCCCCGATGCGGCAATTCCGATCGCCAGCGTCGCCAGCGGCAGATAGTGGCCGCGCAGCTTGAGCGTGATCAGGCCGATCGCCGCGGACACGATGGCCGTCGCGGCAATCGCAAGCATCAGCGTCAGGACGCTGTCGATCCCGTAATTGCGTGCCAGGAGCCCGGACAGATAGCCGCCGAGCCCCATGAAGGCGGCTTGGCCGAGCGAGACCTGCCCCGCCTGCAGCAGCAGAACGAGGCCGATGGCCGCGAGCGCATAGACGCCCGCGAACGCCAGGATTCCGACGTAGAACGGCGGCAGCAGCCAGGGAACGATGAGGAACGCAGCGCCTGCGGCGAGCGCGAGAACCGATCGTGTTCGCATGATCACCGCGCCTCCGCGCGCTGGCGCGCATTGCGCCACAGCAGGATCGGGATCAGCAGGCCGAACACCAGAACGTCGCGATAGGCGCTCGCGACATAGGCGGAGGTGGTTTCCAGGCCGCCCACGATCATGACGCCCAGAAGCGCGAACGGATAGTCGATCAAGCCGCCCATCGCTCCGCCGACGAATCCCTTCAAGCCGACCATGAAGCCCATTTCATAGTTGGCGGTGATCAACGGCGCGAGCAGCATGCCGCTCATCGCGCTGAACGCAGCCGCGAGCAGAAATGCCAGCCCGCCGGCCCTGTCGACCGGAATTCCGCAGAACTGCGCGCCCAGCCGGTTCATCGCCGAGGCCTGCAGCGCCTTGCCGATCAGCGTGTATTCGGAGAACAGATACAGGCCGCCCATCGACGACAATGCGACCACGAGAATGACGAAGCTCTGGTAGGGAACGAACACCGGGCCGAGCAGCGCGCCTCCGGCGACGACCGGCTCGACCGGATAGGGATTTGCGCCCCAGAGCAGCAGACCGAGACCCTGCACGCTCATGGAGACACCGACGGATATGATGACGAACACGATCGTCGAGGCATTCGGAATCGGATGCACCGTGAAGCGGTAGATCAGAACCCCGATCGGCGCGACCAGCAGCAGCGAGACCAGCATCATGCCGACCACCGGCAGATGCAGCGCCAGCGCGGCCCGGGAGAGCACGACGGCGGCAACGGCCGCCAGGATCATGCCGCCGGCGGAGACGGACGCCTTCTTCCAGTCGCTCCGCCAACGGGGTGCATCGAGCAGGATGCAGAGAGCGAGCCCGCCCACCAGGAGGTAGACGGTGCCCGGAAACCGCCCTTGCAACAGGTCGGCCAACGTGAGCGCGCCGAGCATGACGTATTCGCCCTGCGCAATGTTCACCACACGGGTGACGGTGAACGTCAGAACGAGACTCAGCGCCAACAACGCGTAGACTAGTCCGTTGGTCAACCCATCAACGAGAAGGAAGAGCGCTGTTTCCATTTACGCTATTTGCCGTCGTACAGGCGGAACTCGTCGTTCTTGACGACCGCGATGAAGGTGCTGCGAGCGTCGAGTCCGAGATGGTCGCTACTCGTGTAGTTGAAGATGCCGCCGACACCGACGAAATTCTTGATGCCTTCCATCTTGTCGCGCAAGGCGGCGCGGAAGGCCTCGACATCGTCGGTCTTCGCGCCACCCTTGGCCGCTTCGCTCGCCGCGCGAACGGCGATGTTGCCGGCATCCCAGGCCTGGCCCGGGAAGATGTCCACCTTCGGCACGTTGAAACGCTTCTCGTAGAGAGCCGCGAAGCTCGCGATGACGGACTTGAGCGGGTTGTCGTTCGGAAGATCGGTGTACACCAGCACGGGCGTGGTTCCGAGCAAGGCGCCGTCGACGTCCTTCTTGCCGATCGACAGGAAGGCGCTGTTGGCCGAGCCGCCCGAATGATAGATCGGTCCGGTATAGCCGACCCGACGCAAGGCCTGCTGCACGAGCGCCGACGACGGCGGAATGGCATGAATGTACACGGCGCCCGGGCTCGCCTGCCGGACCTTCAGCGCCTGCGGCGTGAAATTGGTGTCGGTGCGCGAGAAGCGCTCGGCGGCGACGATCTCGACGCCCTTCGCCTTCGCGACGCTCTGCATCGCGATCCATCCGCCCTCGCCGAACGAATCTTCGAGGCCGAGAAACGCGACCTTCTTGCTGCCGTGCTTGACCATGTCGTCGACCAGCGTGGCGATCTGAAGCTGGTCCGTGCTCGGCGTCTTGAAGATCCAGTAGCGCTCGTTCACGGGCTCGATCACGCTCTGTCCGAGCGCCAGCGAGATGTTCGGCACCTTGGCCTGCGTGACGACCTCGAGGATGGCCATCGACGCAGGAGTGGTGCTGCAACAGATGACCACGTGAACGCGATCCTCGGTCACGAGCTTGCGCACGCTGTTGACGGCCTTGGTCGGATCCGAGGCGTCGTCGTAGGTGATGAACTTGACCGAGAACGGCAGGCTGGTGTCGTTCGCCAGTTGCTCCTGCAGCAGGTCGATCGCGTTCTTGGCGGGCACGCCGAGTGCCGAAGCCGGGCCCGTCATGGCCACGACGGAGCCGATCCGAAGCTCGGGCTTGTCGGCGGCACGGGCGAAGCCCGACAGAGCGAAGGCGGCAAAGGTCAGAGCGAGAATCTTTTTCACGATGAAAACGGTCCTGTGAATGGAGGAATGACCAATCAGTCGAGCACGTAGCTCGGCACGGATTGCATGAGCGGGGGATTCGTCTTCTTCATGCCGTGTCCATCGAACTCCTCCACGGACATGGACTCCTCGAACCATCGCCGCGGCGGCGGCGCGCCCCAGAGGGTCTGACGGACGGGATTGTTGAGATTCCACCGGATCGGCTCGGCAGCGGTGTTACCGGTCAGATAGTCGCCCGTATAAAGCTCGAACCGGTTTCCGTCGGGATCGCGCACATAGACGAACAGTGCGTTCGAAATGCCATGCCGCGCCGGGCCACGCTCGAGGCTGCCGGCGTAGCCGGCGCCCGCCAGCAGATCGCAGGCTTTGATGATCGAGAGCGGATCGCCGAGCGAGAAGCCGACGTGATGAGCAGCGGGACCCGCCCCCGTCATGACGGCAATGTCGTGCACCGTCGATTTGCGAAACAGCCAGCTCGCCCACACGCGCTTCTCGGGAGCATCGCCCTCGGTCAGTTCGGCGCAGCCAAATCCCATCTCCTGCGTGTACCAGTCGTAGCCCGCCTGAGCGTCCGGCGTCAGCACGTTGATGTGGTCGATCCGGGTCGGAGATGCTCCCTTGTGCAGGTGGTATTGCTGGACCAGCCACGGCACGGACTGGATCTCGGCGTAATAGTCGACGATGAAACCGAAGGGATCTTGAACGCGAAGCGTGCGTCCCTGCCCCAGCATGTCATTGCCGACCCAGCGCGACGGCAACCCGAGTTCCTCGAAACGGGCCTTCATCCGGTCGAGATCGCCCTCTTCCGACACGACGAAGCCGATATGCCCCACGCCGGCCGACTCCGCCTTGCGCAGCACGAAGGTATGATGCTGCTTATCTTCCGTGCAGCGCAGATACACCCGGTTGTCGTCTCGCGCGGTTTCATGGAGACCGATGAGATTGACGTAGAAGTCCCTCGCCCGCTCCAGATCGGTGGTGCGGAATTCGACGTGTCCGAGCTTCTGGATGTTGGCGATATCTTTGATACGACCTGCGCTCACTTGTACCCTCTTGCAATTCGCCGCGACCACCTCTGCCGATAGAGGAAGCTCCGGCTGCCAGCACAACAGGGTACAAAGCTAGGGATTATCCCAGCCGCGTATGTATCGCGCGATACCAAGACCACAGATTGTTTGACGCAGCTCACTGAAAAGCGGATGCGGCTTCTGAAATCAAGCCATCCGGGACGCATGAAGGTGCGGCGCCGCGGCACGGACGAGTTGATAACGGCCGCGATGGCAAAGTATCGCGCCTTCGCGCCGAAGCCGCTGCATCGCACGGGTCACCGTGATGCGGGACGCGCCGATCAGGTTCGCGATCTGCTGATGCGTGAGCACGATATCGGAAGCTTCCGGCTCCGATATCTGCGAGAGCAACTCGGTGATGCGGACTTCCGGCGAGGATTGAGCAACCTGCGCGAGCCGGCCGGCGAGCGTTCGTTGCTTGAGCGCAATGGTCTGAGCGATGAGCGCCGCGAGCTCGGCATCGGACGACATCAGCTGGCAGAATTCGCGTGCCGGAATCTGAAGCAGCTTGCTCGCTTCAAGGGCGTTTGCACTGGAAAAACGCGGCAAGCCGTCGAAGGCGGCTCCTTCGCCGCACAAGGCACCGGCACCGACGATGTCGATCAGCAGTTCCTGGCCGCCTGCGCCGAGCATCGTAATGCCGACGCGACCGGACACGACGACATAGCACTGCGTGCTCACCTCGCCCTGGCGATAGATCGAGGCGCCCTTGGCCAATTTCCTGTGTTGCAGACCCGGCGCGACCTTCAAGAGGCGCGTCAACATGGCCGACGGCACGCGGAGAGTTTCGCTCACCTCGCCCCGACACGAAGAATGTGTCTCCTTCCCCGGCATGTTGTCCTCGTTTTTCGAGCCGTTCCGTCGGGCCGGCACGTGCCCGGCCATCAGTCTCGTGAAATATGGCGCACAGCTTGTCCGCCTTGCAAGCGCCGAGTCGGCGCCATCTCCCCAAGATCGGATGGCAGGGTTGCGCCCCGAAATTCGTGCCAATTCGGCCGTTTTCCCGCCCGCCGCGTCTAGCCCGCGTTCGCCGCCAATATCCGCAAAAGCCTCGATCCCGGATGATGCAGCGCGTCGAGAACCTCGAAATGGTTCTGGCCGGGCATCTCCGTGAGGTCACTGCGCTTGCCTGCCGCGAGCAGCGCATGATGAAAGGCCAAAGCTTGGCGCCTGAATTCCGGCGATTCGTTTCCGCCGTACACCACCGCGACGGGCGCCCGAATGCGGTCGACATGATAGAGGGGACTGAGCCGATCGGCCTCTTCAGCCGTCAGCTTGACCCACGCCCGCCTCATGCTCAGCAGCACGGGCTCCATGTCGTAAAGACCGCCGATGCACGCCACGCTCTTCAGGATGTCGGCGGGCACGCCGAATTTCTCCCATTCCGTGGTCGCCAGCACGGCGGCCAGATGCGCACCGGAGGAGTGTCCGGAGAGATGAATCGCGTCGGGGTCCGCTCCGAAGTCGCGTGCGTTGCGATAGATCCAGACCACCGCACGTTGCACCTGGTCGAGCATCTCCGGAATGGTGACGTTGGGGACGGCCTCGAAATTCAGATTCACGAAATTGAAGCCGGCCGGGACCAGGCTGAGCGCCGGAAACGCAGTGCCGAGATTGTCGCGCCGCTTCCATTCCCCGCCATGGATGAAAACCTGAATCGGCCGGTCGCGATCCTCCGCGGGAAAGATCTGCAGATCCTCGTTGGCCCCTGCGCCATAGCGACGCGTCTCCATGCGCGGCTCGTTGTCGCGGACCGAACGGCTCGTCTCGGCCCAGCGCGCGACGAGATCCTTCATGTTCGACGCCCATTGCGTCTGATCGAAAGCGCGATCCAGCTCCGATTGCGTGTAATGGAGATAGACCGGCATCATTGCCGGGCCTGCATCCGGCTCGATCGCGCCATTCATCGCCCCGCTCTCCAAAAGCTCAGCCCGCTTCCGCGACAGCGCGCTGGACCTTGTTGCGCAGGCTCAGGGTCAGCTTCGCCTGCCGCTTGAAGTGCGCCTGCAACAGGCTCGTGGCGCGCTCTTCGTCGCGATCGAGGGCGGCACGCATGATCGCCTCGTGCTCGCTATCGGCCGCAACCGCCCGCTCCGCATATTTCCAGAAGTAGCGCCGATAGCGCTCCATCTGATCATAGAGCTCGTTGAAGAAATGCAGCAGCCAGGGCGAATTGCACCCCTTGCACAGGGCGAAGTGAAATTCGCGATGCCGGTCTTCCCAATCCGTCCGGAGATCTTCGTCCTCCCGATCGACCGATACGGAAATGCCCGCGCGCTTCAGCCGGTGGAATGCCGCGAGCAGATCGACCTCCCACTCCTCCCGTCCGTCGCGGATGGAGCCGCTGAGCGCGTAAGTCTCGAGATGGGCCCTCAGGCTCGACACGTCCATCATCTCGTCGAGGTGAATGGGCGCGACGACGAAACCCTTGTGATCCTCGGCAACGACCAGACCCTGAGCTGCAACCTGGAATAGCGCTTCGCGCAAGGGGCTGACGCCGACCTTGTAGCGCTTGCTCAGCTTTTCGAATTGCAGGCGCTCGCCCGGCTCCAGCTTGTGGCGAATGATGTCGAGCCTCAACTGCTGCGCGACTTGCCCCGCCAGCGTTTTCGGCTCGCTGCTGGTCATGCCCACGCCGGGGCCCCACTTGCCGATGAACTCCTTGGAAATGCTCTTCATCCCATCTGCGCCCTTTAGTCGCGATTCACCGCAATATCGTCCAAGACCGACGAAATTCCAAGAGGAAACAGATTTTCGAAAATCTTGACAGTCTTGGATTTATCGCGCAGCTTTGGAACATAAAGGGAGAATGATATGGCTCAGATCGTATTCGCTGCGGGAGCGCCTCATGCGCCAGGCCTGATCGGCTTGCTCGAAGCGGCCCCGCCGGACGTCAAGGATGTGGTTGCGACCACCTATCGCAACCTTGCCGAAGCGATCGCCGAGGCCAAAGCCGATGTCCTGATCGTGTTCGCCAACGATCACCTCGCCAACAGCCGTATCCGCACCTATCCCGACTTCCTGATCGGCATGGCCGCCGAGCACCGCGGCCCATACGAGTGGTTCAAGCCGTGGATCGGCTGCGAGGACTACACGGTGAAGGGCTCCCCCGAGATCGCGGCAGCGCTCTTCAACGGCATGAGCAAGCGGGGCATCCGCATGTTCGCGCAGAACGAAAACCTGAAGTTCGACGACAACATCTCCGTGCCCGTGCTGCTGACGAATATCGCGGGCTCGGGAATACCGATGGTGCCGGTGCTGCAGAATTGCACGGTGCCCCCGATCCCCGACCAGTATCGCTGCTACGATGTCGGCAAGGCGCTCGGCGACTTCATCCGGAACGATCTGCCCGCCGACATGCGCGTCGCCCTGCTCGGATCCGGCGGCCTCAGCCACGAGCCCGGCGGCGCCCGTTACTATTTCATCGACGAGGAATTCGACCGCTGGTTTCTCGATCTCGTCGCCTCGGGCGACCACGAGAAGCTGCTGCGGGAATTGACGCTGGAGAAGATGGAAGCCGCCGGCTCCGGGGGCACCGCGGAACTCCTGGCCTGGGTCGTCGTGCTCGGCGCCATCGGATCCAGACCCGGCAAGAACTTCGGCTACACCGTTCACAAGGACTTCAAGTGCGGTGTCGGCGGCGTGCTGTGGGACATGAACGCCAATATGCCGCGGCAACGCGCGGCGGTTTGAAGGAGCAGCATCATGGGCCTCGAAAAATTCAATCCGTCGCTGGTGACGCACGATCTGATCCAGGATCTGAAGTGGTCGCCGGAGCTACGCGTGGAATTCGCTGAGAAGGAAGCGGCCGTGCTGGATCGCTATCCGCTGCGCAAGGACGAACGGCACGCGATCGAAACCCGCAATTTCCTCGCGCTCTACGACATGGGGCTGCATCCCTATCTCGGCGGACAGTTCGCGCGGCTGATCTTCGGCAACGAGGCGGGCAAGGGCGCGGCCGTTGCCGTCAACAAGTTGGTGGAATCGCTTCAGGGCAAGGGCTCGGTCGCCTGAGACTCTCTTGAGACTGCTTCAGAGGAAGGTTTGCGATGCGTTCTGAATCGATGCGACCTGAGGTCGCTGTTCGTCACTCCCGTCGTTCCCTGCTGCTCGGCACCGCCGCGGTCGCAATATCAGGCGCGCTCGGACCTGCCCGCGCCGACACCGGCCCGACCAAGATCGTCGTCTCGGCGGTCCAGAGCATCACCTCCTCTCCGCACTTCGTCGCGAAGGAAAAGGGCTATTTCACCGAGCAGTCGCTCGACGTCACGGTCGATACCTCCCTGCAGAACGTCGCGGACCAGTTGCCGCTGCTCGCTGCCGGCAAGTACCAGGTCATGGCGACGTCGTGGGGCGCGTCGGTCTTCAACGCCATGCGCCGCGGCGGCCTCATCCGCGTTCTCGGCACCCAGACCACGTTGCCCGAAAGCGGCAGAAACCTCGTCGCGCTGGTAGTTTCGAAGGCGAATTACGATGCAGGCCTGACGACAGCGGCCGGCCTGAAGGGCAAGAAGGTCGGCGTCGTCGGCCTCGGCGGCTGGAATGAATACGACGTGCACCTGGCGCTCAAGGCCTTCGGCGGCAGCGTCAAGGACGTCGAGCTCGTGCAGATCGGACGCAACGACATCGGTCCGGCCGTGGCGAACGGCGCCATCACCGCGAGCTGGGCAGCAGAGCCCGGCGTGACCCTGCTCGAGGAGAAGGGAATCGCCGTGCCCATCGCCAACGACGCGGCGCGCGGAAAAGGTGCCTTCCCGCTGCTCGCGAACGGCGATTTCTCGAAACAGAACCCCGACGCCTGCGCCCGCTATCTCGCCGCTTTCCTCAAGGCCGCGCGCGAAATCGAGGCCAGCGCCTGGCAGGATCCGCAGATCGTCGAGATCGTCTCCAAATACACCGGCGTCCCGGCCGACATTCTGCGCCGGACACCGTCCAAGCTGTTGCCGAAGATCGAGCCGGATTTCGCGCTGATGGACGACATGCAGGAGTATTTCCGCGAGCGGAAGATGCTGACCTACACGGACAAGATCAACTTCGCCGACTTCTATTCGCCGCAGATCATCGAACAGGCGCGCAAGCTCGCGAAGTAAGGCCGGCCGAACCCGCCAGGACTCCCACAGGAAACATCGCCGGCCATGTCTGCTCGCCACGCCATCCAGGACTCCGCATCAGCCTTGCCGCGCAACGCCATCACGGTCGAGCATCTCTGGAAGGCATTTCACGACGACCGGCGCCACGCCACCGTCATCGCCATCAGCGACGTCACGATCACGGTTCCGCGCGGCCAGTTCATCTGCATCTGCGGGCCGTCCGGCTGCGGCAAGTCGACCCTGGTGCGCATCCTCGCCGGTCTGGAGGAAGAGACGCTCGGAAGCATCGGCATCGAACGCGACGCCGGCGTGGCGCGTCCGCCCGCGATGGTGTTTCAGGAAGCTTCGCTGTTTCCATGGCTGACCGTCGAAGACAACGTGAAGTTCCCGCTCAGGCTCCAGGGCGCCTCGCCCGAGGAACAGGAGAAGAGAGCACGGGAGCTGCTGGCCCTGATGCGGCTCGAGGATTTCGGCAAGGCATTTCCGCACCAGCTCTCCGGCGGCATGAAACAGCGCGCCAGCGTCGCGCGCGCGCTGATCGATCGCGACAGCAATATCCTGCTGATGGACGAGCCGTTCGGCGCCCTCGACGAGCAGACCCGGATGGAATTGCAGCAGGAGTTGCTGCGGGTCTGGGAGCGGACGGGGAAGACGGTCGTCTTCATCACGCACAGCGTGGAAGAAGCCCTGACCCTCGGTGACCGCATCATCGTGATGTCCGCGCGCCCCGGTGAGATCGCCGCCGATATCGAGGTGCCGTTCGCGCGGCCGAGGGACGTGCTCGAGCTCAGGCGTCATCCCGATTTCGGGCGCATGACCTTCGATATCTGGAAGCTGCTCGCCCGCTACAAGGGCGACGAGGCATCGGAGCGGCCGGACGCCGTGGTCGACGCAACCCCGCCGAAACCCGAGGCGGCCGCGCAACAGCCCAGCGCCGAGACGCTCGAGCGGCTGGCCCGGCCGTCGCGCAACCGCAAGATCATCTCGCTGCTCGGCAAGTTCAGCCCGCTCAGCGTGCTCCTGCTCTGGGAAATCGTGGTCAAGAGCGGTATCGCCGACGATCGTTTCTTCCCGGCGCCCTCTTCCATTCTCTCCATCTTCTGGAACGAGCTGGCGCACGGACCATTGCTGGTGGACGCCTACGCGACGCTCGAGAGGGTTCTCATCGGCTTTGCCATCGGTGGCATCCCGGCCATCGCGCTCGGCCTGGCGCTCGGCATGTGGCCCACCGCCCGCGAACTGATCGCGCCGATCTTCTCCGCGCTGTATCCGGTGCCGAAGATCGCGACATTTCCGCTGCTGCTGATGATCTTCGGTCTGGGCGAGGCGCCGAAATACGCCGTCATCGCCATCGTCGTGTTCTTCCTGGTGTTCTTCAACACCATGTCGGGCACGCGCTATGCGCCGAAGATCTATTTCGACGTCGGGCACAACCTCGGAATGTCCCGCTTCGGGTTGTTCCGCTTCATCGCGCTTCCGGCCGCCCTTCCCAGCATCTTCACCGGACTGAAGCTCGCCATCGGCACGGCATTCGTCGTGATCGCCGCCGTTGAATTCGTCGGCGCCAAGACCGGGCTCGGCTATGCGATCTGGTCGTCATGGCAGATCTTCGCCGTCGAGAAGATGTACGTGAACATCATCGCCATCTCCGTGAGCGGATATCTGTCGATCATCGCTCTCGACGGCATCGAGCGGCTGGTCATGCCGTGGAGCCGCAACTGATGCGACAAGCCCCCGGCCACGCGGACGATGGTTCCGATTACGTGCTGTGCGGTCGGGTGCTGACGCTCGATTCCCGCAGCACGGTCGCGGAAGCCGTCGCCGTCAGGCATGGCCGCTTCGCCGGAACGGGCACGCGGGACGAGATGACCCGTCTCTGTCCCGGGGCGCGCGTGATCCGGACGGATGGCGTCGTCATTCCCGGCTTCAACGACTCGCACGCCCATATGGATACCGAGGGGCTGCGCGAGCACTTCCCTTCGCTGAGCGGCGCCCGCTCGATCGATGACGTCCTGACGCGGATCTCGGCACTGGCCCGCCAGACGGCACCCGGCCAGTGGATCGTCACCATGCCGGTCGGCGAGCAGCCGTTCTATTACGATGGCCCGCTGACCCTGGCGGAAAAACGGATGCCGAACCGCGCGGAGCTCGACCGCGCCGCGCCCGATCATCCCGTCTGCATCCTGCCGCCGTCGTCCTATTGGGGGCTGATCCCCTGCCATGCGGCCGTGAACTCGCGAGCGCTCTCGATCCTGGGAATCACGGGTGCGACGAAGCCCCGGATCAAGGGCATCGAGGTTCTTCACGACTCGCATGGCGAGCCGACCGGCGTATTCGTCGAGCGCAATTTTCCGGATGCGATGCAGCTCGACCTGTTGGGCGCGTTGCCGCGCGTGACAGCGTCGGACCGCCGCAACGCGATCACGAAGGCGATGCGCACCTATCACGCGCATGGCGTCACCAGCATCTATGAGGGCCACGGCTGCGCGACGGAAATCCTGTCGGCGTACCGCCAGATCCACGAAGACTCTTCCCTGACGATGCGGGTCGGGGCGGTCGTCAGCCCGACATGGACGTCGCTGGGCGACGCGGAACGACAGATGTCCGACTGGCTGGCCTATGCCCGCGGCAGCGGCCTCGGCGACGACCGGCTGCGCGTGTCCGGACTTTTCGTCAATTACGGCGGCGACCCGGCGGTGGGGAGCGTCGCCCTGTCGGACACCGGCAATCTCGGCTGGTCGTGCTACGTCCGGCAAGCGAACGATCCGGAGAGCTTCGAGGCGCTGTGCCGGCTCGCCGCGGCCCACGACCTGCGGCTCCACACCATCGTCATCGACAAGCTGCACGAGATCGTTCCCATCCTGAAGCGGATCGATGCCGAATATCACCTCGACGGCAGGCGGTGGGTGCTCGAGCATGTCAGCATCGCCGCGATGGAAGACCTCGCGGCGCTGAAGGCGCTGGGCGTCGGCGTCACGCTGATTCCGGAGTTTCACCTGTCCAAGGCCGGCAATCGGTTCGCGTCGCGCTCCGACGACGAATGCGCGATGGTCGCGCCGCTGGTCCAGTTGTCCTCGCTCGGGATTCCCGTCGCGGCCGGCTCCGACAACAGCCCGGTCACCCCCTTTGCGGGCATGCGCGCCATGATGACGCGGCAGGAGCGCACCACCGGACGGGTCCTCGGATCCTCAGCTTGCGCACCGGCAGAGGTCGCCTTGCGCGCGCTGACCGTCAACGGCGCGTGGCTGACGTTCGAGGAGCACGTCAAGGGCGCGATTGTTCCCGGAAACTATGCCGATCTTGCAGTGCTCAGCGACGATCCGCTCGGCACGCCCGCGGATTCGCTGGAACGCATCGCATGCGTGGCGACCATGGTCGGCGGCCAATTCGTCCATGGCGCCTCCGAGATAGGTGCGAACACCTAGCAGACACCGGGCTGCGTCCCAGCCGACATCGTTCAACAATCAAAGTCAGGAGTACTATTATGAGTGGTTTCAAACTTTCCCGCACCGTCACGCAGCTTCTGTTCGCAACGGCCGTCGCCACGACGGCGCAGGTTTCGGGTGCGATCGCCGATACGACCGGCATCACCGACACCGAGATCAAGATCGGTGGCATCTGCCCGAGCACCGGGCCGATCGCCTCGTTCGTCACGATCTGCGCGATGCAGGACGCCTATTTCAAATCCGTCAACGAGAAGGACGGCGGCGTCCTCATGAGCGACGGCAAGCGCCGCAAGATCGCCTACACCTATTACGACGACGGCTACTCGCCGCCGCGCACGGTCGAGCAGGCTCGCCGCCTCGTCGAACGCGACCAGGTCGCCATCATCATCGGGCCGCTCGGCAGCGCCACCGGCCTTGCGATCCGCGACTACGTCAACCGCAAGAACGTGCCGCAGCTTTTCGTCGGCAGCGGCCTCTCAGCGTTCAGCACCGATTCCGAGAAGTATCCTTGGACCATCGGATGGCAGCCCTCCTACACCACCGAAGGCAGCATCTACGCCGAGTTCGTCAAGTCGCAGAAGCCGAATGCGAAGGTCGCGGTGCTCTACCAGAACGACGATTTCGGCAAGGAGCTGCTCAACGCGTTCAAGGCCGCGTCCGCCAACACCGGCGTGACGATCGTCGAGGCGCAGTCCTATGAGGTCACCTCGCCGACCGTCGATTCCCAGGTTTCCAACCTCGGCGCCACCAACGCCGACGTCCTGCTGGTCTTCGCCGTGCCGAAGTTCACCGCGCAGACCCTGCGCAAGATCCAGGACACCTCGTGGCGTCCGATGGTGATCGTCTCGAACATCAGCGCTTCCAAGAAGACGGTGATGGAGCCGGCAGGCGAAGAAGCGTCCGAGGGCGTCTACTCCGTGGTCAGCATGATGGACCCGACCACGTCGGACTATGCCGCGACCAAGGACATGCAGACCTATCGCGACATCGGCACGAAGTTCTCGAGCTCGGGCCTCAACCTCGACGACCCCATGACCATGTACGGCTTCTCGCAGGCGCAGACCATGGTGGCGGCCCTGCAGAAGGCGAAGGCTCCGACCCGCGAAGCCATCATGGAGTCCGCGCGGAACCTGTGCGGCGCGCCCATTCTCGGCGTCGTGCCCGGCGTCAACGTCTGCGTCGACGGCAAGAAGGACCCCTTCTACGTCGAGACGATGCAGGTCGTCCGCTACAGCAAGGGCAACTGGCTCAAGGTCGGCGACGTCATCACCAAGTACGAAGGCAAGACGCCGCAGAACCTGAAGTAGTCGCGCTGCCATCTGATCCGGGTGAGTTACATGTCCGCCGAGTTGCTCAACGAAATCCTGCCGCCGAAAAGCGGCAGGGCGCTCATCGTCCGCAAGGACGAGGTGCTTCGCATCACCGACGTCGAGGGCCAACAGGTCGTCGACGTCGCGATCTTCAACGCCCACAACTACCGCGACCGGTTGTCGCTGTCTTATTCCACGACACGCTACGCCATGCAGTACAGCGCCAAGCGCTCGGGGCGACCCGAGCCCAGTGTCCTGATGTCGAAGGACCACCTCGCCGAGGGCGACGTGCTGATGTCGACGATCTACACGCCCCTGATGACGATCGTGAAGGAGACCCCCGAACCGAAGGGGGTCCACAAGGTCAACCAGCGCATGTGCAACCGCCGCTTCTACGAGAGCTTCGGTGTCCACGGCGTCGACGGCTGCCACGAGATCATCAGCGGCGTGGTGGCCCCCTACGGCATCCTGCCCGAAGACATTCCGGACACCATCGACTTCTTCATGAACTACCATCACGACTGTTCGAGCCATTCATGGGTCGCGGAAGCGCCGGTTTCCAAGCCCGGCGACTTCGTCGAACTGCGGGCGGATACCGATTGCCTCGTCGCGATATCGAACTGTCCGGAAGATCACATCAGCATGATCAACGGAGGCCGGTGCACGCCGATGCGGCTGCAGGTCTTCGCGGCGCACTCCAACCCGGCGTCATGATGGCTACCCATACGATCAACGCATCCCTCGCCACGATCCAGCGAGGGCTCATTTCTCCGCAGGCCAAGCCGGTCCTCACCATCGCATCGGGGGACACGGTCGTCCTCGACACATGGACCATGTGGGACAACGCCGGCGATGCGACGCTCGACATCGACCGCGCGCTCGCGCTGCGTGATCGCATCCGCTCGGAGGGGCGCGGCCCGCACAGTCTGACCGGGCCGATCGCGGTCGACGGCGCGATGCCGGGCGACGTCCTCAAGGTCGAGATCAAGCGCCTCGAAGTGGCCGATCACGGCATCAACGTCATCTTCCCGGGCAAGCAGAGCCGCGGCCTGCTGTCGGACGTGTTCGAGGACGCCGAGCTGCGCCATTTCGCGCTCGACTCGCGCACGATGACGACGCGGTTCGGAGACGGCATCACCATTCCGCTGCGGCCGTTTCTCGGCATCATGGGGGTCTCGCCGCCGCCGGGGGGCAAGCCCCAGAGTTCGGCGATCCCCGGCTGCTTCGGCGGCAACATCGACTGCGCCGATCTGGTGGCCGGCTCGGTGCTGTATCTGCCCGTGCTCGCCGAGGGTGCCGGCTTCTACGCCGGGGACGCGCACGCCGCGCAGGGATCGGGAGAGGTCGTGCAGACCGCGCTCGAGACCGCGATGACGGTCGCGGAACTCCGGCTGTCGGTGCTGAAGGGACGCACCATCAAGCGACCGCAAGCCGAAACGCGCGAGCACTTCATCACGATGGGGCTCGACGAGGATTTGCGGGAGGCCGCGCGCCAGGCCGTGCTCGACATGATCGACTTTCTGGTCGACACGCAGGGCATGAACCGGCGCGATGCCTACGCGCTCTGCTCGCTCCAGGCGGACCTGCTCGTCACCCAGCTCGTGAACGGCGTCAACGGCATCCACGCCAGGATGCCGAAGGCGATCTTCAACAAGGAGCGGACGTCGTGACGACCTTGCTCAGTGTTCGCGACATCGAGATCGACTTCGGCGGGATCCGCGCGCTCCAGGGCGTCTCCTTCGACGTCGAAGTCGGCGAGATCTGCGGCCTGATCGGGCCGAACGGCGCCGGCAAGACGTCGCTCTTCAACGCCATATCCCGGGTGTACCCGGTCGATCGCGGATCGATCCATTTCGACGGCCGCGACATCACCGCGCTGCCGGCGGATCGTATCATCGCCCTGGGCATCGCGCGTACATTGCAGAATGTCGGGCTGTTCGGCACGCTGTCGGTCAAGGACAACGTGCTTCTGGGCGCGCATCACCGGCTGCAGCCGGGCTTTCTCAGCGCGATCTTCGGGACCGGGCACGCCGGCACGGCTTTAGATACCGAGGTCGAGGCATCCGCCCTGCTCGCGGAGCTCGGGCTCGGCGATCTCTCCGATCAACTGGCCGGAGGCTTGCCGTTCGGCACGCTCAAGCGCATCGAGCTGGCGCGCGCGCTGATCGCGCGCCCGCGCTTCCTGATGCTCGACGAGCCCGCCAACGGCCTGTCGCACGGCGAGGTCGACGAGCTTGCCGAGGTCATCCTGCGCATCCGCAAGCGCTACGATCTCACGGTCCTGCTCGTGGAGCATCACATGCGCATGCTGATGCGGATATCGGATCACGTGGTCGTGCTCGAGAACGGCGTCAAGATCGCCGACGGCACGCCCAAGGACGTCAAGGCCGATGCCAAGGTGGCCGCCGCCTATCTCGGGAGCGCGGCATGAGCCTGCTGACGATCGAAGGACTTCAGGCCGGGTACGGCGCACGCCATGTGCTGCACGGCATCAATCTCAGCATGGACGACGGCCAGATTCTCGTCGTCCTCGGCGCCAACGGGGCCGGCAAGACCACCCTGCTGCGCGCCATTTCGGGCACGATCAGTCGCACCGGCTCGATCACCTTCGACGGCAAGCGGATCGACCAGCTCTCGGCGCGGCGGGTGGTGGCGGCCGGTATCGCGCATGTGCCGCAGGGGCGCGGCACGTTCGCGGACCTGACGGTGGACGAGAACATCCGGCTCGGCGCCTATCTGCGAAGCTCAGCGGATGCCAAACGCGACCGCGAACGCTGGCTGGCCTTCTTTCCGCGCCTGCGCGAGCGCCTGTCGCAGCAGGCCGGCAGCCTGTCCGGCGGCGAGCAGCAGATGCTCGCGATCACCCGGGCATTGATGGTGCAGCCGCGGCTGCTGCTGCTCGATGAACCCTCACTCGGTCTCGCTCCGCTCATCACGCGCGATCTGGTCAACACGCTCGCCGAGATCCGCAAGGAAACGGGCATGACCGTGCTCATCGTCGAGCAGAACGCCAACCTCGCGCTGGCGATCGCCGACGACGGCATGGTTCTGGAGAGCGGCAGCGTCGTGCTGCGAGATTCAGCCGCAAACCTCGTCGGCAATGACGAGGTTCGCCGCATCTATCTGGGATATGAATGATGCTGTTCGCCAATCAGATCATCGACGGACTTGCCGACGGGGCGATCTACGCATCGCTCGCACTGGCGCTCGCCTTCAGTTACCGCTCGACCGGCATCGTCAACTTTGCCCAGGGCGAAATGGCGATGCTCTCGGCCTATGCCGTCTGGCAGCTGATGACGTGGGGAATGCCGCTGATTCCGGCCGTCATCATCAGCATCGCGATCTCGTTCGCGGCCGGCACGGCGCTCTATGCGGGCCTGGTCAAGCCGCTCTCGCGCGCCAACCTCCTGACCGTGGTCAGCGTGCTGATCGGCCTCTATCTGGCGCTCAACAGTCTCGCGGGATTCCTCTGGACTTATAGCATCAAGGCCCTTCCGAGCCTGTTCCCCAAGGGGCATCTGGTGATCGGGACCTTGAGCGTGTCGATCGAGACGGTCGGCATCATCGCGGTCGTCGCGTTGGTGCTGCTGGTGCTCTACCTGCTGTTCGAGCGGACCAAGCTCGGCCTCGCCATGCGCGGAGCAGCTTCCACGCCCGACTCCGCTGAACTGGTCGGCGTTCCCGTGCCAGCCATGCTGCTGATCGGCTGGGGCATCGCGGCCGCGCTCGGCGCATTGTCCGGCATTCTCGTCGCGCCCCGCGTCTTCCTCAATCCGACGATGATGTTCGGCGTCATCATCTATGCGTTCGCAGCCGCAACCCTCGGCGGCTTCGACAGCGTGATCGGCGCCGTGGTCGGCGGCCTTCTGGTCGGCGTCGTCGAGAACCTGGTCGGCACCTACATCCCGTGGATCGGCCCGGATCTCAAGATCGTCGTCGCGCTCGTCCTGATCTTCGGAACGCTGCTCGTCAAACCCGACGGCCTGTTCGGCCGCAAGAAGGTAGCAAGACTATGAACGTCGTCGTCAGGCCGAGGCCTCCCCTCGCTGTCCGCATCGCGTTTGCGGCGCTGCTGGCGGTGTTGTTCCTCTACGTCATCCCGTTCGTCATCCCGAACTATCTCGTCAGCCAGTTCGCGACCGTTCTGGTGTTTGCAATAGCGATCATCGGAATCAATCTTGTGACAGGCTATGGCGGAGCGATCACGCTCGGGCATGCCGCGTTCGTGGCGCTGGGATCATATACGACCGCCATCCTCGTGGTCCGCTATGGCTGGAACCCCTACGCCACGATTCCAGTCGCTGCGGCCCTGAGCTGGGTCGCCGGATGGTGTCTCGGCTTTCCGGCGCTGCGGCTGCAGGGTCTTTATCTGGCGATGGGCACGCTGGTTCTCTCGATCACCGTTCCCGCCCTCCTGAAGCGGTTCGACGGCTTCACCGGCGGCGTGCAGGGACTCAACGTCGGAAACCCGGAATCTCCGCTGAAATGGATCGACGACTCCCAGTGGATCTATTTCGTCTGCCTCGCGATCGCAGCAGTGCTCTATCTGGTCGCCGCGCGGATCCTCTCCGGTCCCCTCCGCCGGGCGATGATCGCCGCGCGTGACAATCACCTGGTCGCGTCCGTGCTCGGCGTCGACCGCGCCCCGCTTGCGACCGCGACCTTCGCGATGAGCAGCCTCTACGCCGGCGTCGCCGGCTCGCTCTATGCGATGATCGTCGGGTTCGTATCGCCCGACACGTTCAACGTCATGCTCAGCCTGAGCCTGTTCGTCGGCGCGGTCGTCGGCGGCATCACCTCGATCGGAGGCGCCATCGTCGGTGCGATGTTCATCCAGTTCGTCCCGATCTGGGCCAGCGACATCGACGTCTCGCTCGGCGGGCTGGTGTTCGGCGGCGCGCTGATCCTGACGCTCGTCCTCATACCTTCCGGTGTCGGAGGAATCGCCGGAAAGCTGTACGACCTCACCTGTCTCCGCCTTGGCTGGACCGAGACCGATCAGGGCAAGCGAGGCGTAGCCGTCGAGACCGCGGGGAATACACAGAATGAGCCGGCCTAGCATCGATCGCATCCTCGTCGGCCGCGTGCTGACGCTCAATCCTGCCGGCGACATTGCGCAGGCCGTCGCGTTGCAGAACGACCGCATCGTCGCGGTCGGAGACCGCGACGATGTCCTCGACCTCGCGAACCCAGGGACAAAGGTCTTAAGGACCGACGGCACGATCATTCCCGGCTTCAACGACACCCATGCCCATATGGATACAGAGGGCTTGCGCGAGCGCTTTCCGTCCCTCGGAACGGTGCGCTCGATCGCCGACGTCCAGGCCCGGATCGCCGAGCTTGCCCACAATACGCCGCGCGGCGAATGGATCGTGACGATGCCGGTCGGCGATGCGCCGTTCTATTTCGGCGGCCCGATCGTGCTCGCCGAGCGCCGCATGCCGACGCGCGAAGAACTCGATCTGGCAGCACCCGACCATCCGGTCTGCATCCTGCCGCCGTCAGGCTATTGGAGCCTCGTGCCCTGCTACACCGCGCTGAATTCGCTCGGATTGAAGCTCAACGGGCTCGACCGGACCTCGACGTCGCCGGTCGAGGGTGTCGCCTTGGAGCGGGATGCGGCGGGTGAACTGACCGGCGTCATCGTCGAGCACAACTATCCCGATTCGGCCCAGATCGCGCTTCTGCCGGCGGTGCCGCGATTCTCGCCGCACGATAGACGCGAAGGCATCAAGCGATCGATCAGGGCCTATCATTCGTTCGGAACCACGAGTGTGTACGAAGGGCACGGCTGCGCGCCGGACGTCATCGCGGCCTATCGCGACCTGCGGGAAGCCGATGAGCTGACGATGCGCATGCATCTCGTCGTCAGCCCGTTCTGGAATTCACTCGACGAGGCCGAGCGCGATTTTCAGGACAAGCTGGCTCATGCCCGCGGAGCCGGCCTCGGCGACGACATGCTGCGGGTCGGCGGCGTCTTCATCGGTTACGGCGGCGAGCAGAGCGCTGCGCTCGCGTCAATGGCGAGGCCGGGGGATCTCGGCTGGTCCTGCTACATCAAGCAGGCCAATACGCCCGAGCAATTCGAGCGGCTCTGCCTGGCGGCTGCCAGATCCGACCTGCGCGTCCACACGATTGCCGTCGACAAGCTGCACGAGATCGTTGCCATCTATGAGCGCGTCAATGCGAAGCATCCGATCGCCCACCGGCGGTGGGTGATCGAGCACATGAGCCACGCCGCAGCATCGGACCTTGCCCGGTTGAAAGACCTCGGAATCGGCGTCACCTTGATCCCCGACTATCATCTCTGGAAGGTCGGCACACGTTTCTTCCCCCTCGATGAAGCCGACCGGGAGCTGGTCGCGCCCGCATCCCAACTCGATGCGCTCGGCGTGCCCGTCGGATGCGGAACGGACAACAGCCCCTGCAATCCACTCGCCATCATGCGTGCGATGCGCACGCGTCGCGAGCGGACGACCGGACAGACGATCGGTCCGCGCGCCTCGGCATCCGCGGAGCTGGCGCTGCGCGCGATGACCCGAAACGGCGCATGGTTTTCGTTCGAAGAGGCCCGCAAGGGACAGATCGCACCGGGCTATCTCGCCGATCTGACCGTGCTGAGCGGCTGCCCGCTGACCACTTCTGCCGAAGACCTCGAATCTCTCGCCTGCAACGCCACGCTCGTCGGCGGGCGCGTCGTTCACGGCGACATCTAGACTGAACAGGATTGTAATATGGCTCTCAACCCGCAGCTCGCCCCCTTCGTTGCCCGACTGAAGGAGGCCTGGCCCGAACCGCCGCTTTCGCTCTCCGTGCCCGCTTGGCGCGAGCGCGTCGAGCGCCTCTCCGCTGCGGCCCGCATGCCCTATCCGGAGGAGTTTGTCGTCGAGACGATCGTGATCGATGCTCCGCGGCCCGTGAGGATTCGTACCTATCGGCCGCGCGCCGCGCAGCCGCTTCCTGCTCTGGTGTACATGCACGGCGGCGGCTGGGTGATCGGCAGCATCGACAGTCACGACCAGATTACAGCCGCGATCGCCGCCGATACGCCCTGCGTCGTGATCAGCGTCGACTATGCGCGGGCACCAGAATGCCCCTTCCCGGCAGCGGTCGAGGATTGTGAAGTGGCGGTCCGCTGGACCTTCGAGAATGCAGCCAGGCTCGGTGTCGATCCCGAAGCCATCTTCGTCGGCGGAGACTCCGCCGGCGGCAACCTTGCCACGGTGATGACGCTGCTGTTCCGGAATCGTGAACAAAAGCTTCGCGGCCAGTTGCTGATCTATCCCTGTGTCGACGTCGACTTCTCGCGATCCTCATATCGGACCGAAGCGAACGCCCCGTACATGACCGCCGCGGAGATGATCTGGTTCTGGAATCAATATTGCCCGACCGAGGAGCAGCGCGCCAACCCACTCGCGGTCCCGCTGCGCGCGGAATCCCACGCGGACCTTCCGCCTGCGTTCATCGTCGTGGCCGAGCACGATCCGTTGTGCGACGACGGCTACGCCTACGCGCAACGGCTGGAGGCTGCGGGCGTGCAGGTCACGTTCCGTCCAGGCAAAGGCCTCATCCACGGCTTCGTCAGGGCGCGCGGCCTCTGCTCTGCCGCCCAGGAGGAACATGTGGCGATGTGCGGCTGGCTTCATCAGCAGGCAGCGGGACAAGCCTCCCGAGACGCATCCGTACCGGGGGCTTGAGTGGCCGGAAACGCCTTCGCCTCGCCGACAGAGCAAGCTGGTCGCGCTGACACCCAAGGCGTTGTCGACTACCAGGGCTGTTCGTTCTTCGGGCAAATCGACATCGGCGAGACGGAACGAACAGCCTTCGATCGCGATTTCCTCCGCGGACAATCGATCGTACTGGTGTTGAGCGCGATCATGATCGTCGCGCTCACCATCCGCGGATTGCTTTAGCGATTCCCGCGCGAGGCCGAGGACGCGAAGAGCTCCGCCGGGGTCCCCGTCCGCGCTCCTACGTCCGCAGCGCGATCCCGTCGGTCGCAGGATCGACGCCGCCCGACGGACCGCCCTCTTCGATGGCGATCCCATGGACCCACGCGAACGTGTAGCTCAGGGCGGATCGCACGGTCTCGTAGCCGATCGATCGAAGCTCGCGCTCCGTGGCGCGCGGGACACGGTTGGACAGATCGATGATGTTGCTGGTCGCCGAGAACCGCGTCGCCGAAATTGCTTCCTGCATCGACATGTCGAAATCGATCCGGTTGATCACCGACTGAAGCACGCCCATTGCGATCTGGGTCGCGCCGGGCGCACCGATCACCATGCTCGGCTTTCCATTCTTGAACAGGATCGAAGGACACATCGAACTGAAGCGCGCCTTGCCCGGAGCAATCGATCCGGCACGGCCGGGACGCGGGTCGAAGATGCCCATGCACCCGTTGTACATGAATCCCAATCCCTCGGTCACGACGCCCGACGGGTTGCCCAGGGAATGCGTCAGCGAAACGCAACCACCGTGACGGTCGACGACGCTCACCTGCGTCGTGTCCTTGCTCGGAATACCGCCGGCCACGCGGGTGACCTCGGCTCGGTGTCCCGCGCGAATCTTCGTGGCCAATTCCTGAGCATAGGACTTGCTCGTCAGCCGCTCCGTCGGAACGTCCAGGAAGGCCGGATCGCCGATGTGGTTCTCCTTGTCGATCGTCGCGAGCTTCATCGCCTCCGCGACCGTCTTGATGTAATCGACGCTGTTGTGCTCCATCGCCCTCAGATCGAAGTTTTCGAGCGTGTTGAGCATCTGCAGCAGCATGATTCCGCCGCCGGGAGGCTGGTTCGTGGTGACCTCGTGGTCGCGATATCGGCCGCGCAGCGGCTCGTTGCGGGTCGGCCGGAAGGAGGCGAGATCGTCCGTGGTCACGAGCCCGCCGTTCGATTTCATGTCATCGGCGATCGCGGCAGCGATCTCGCCCTTGTAGAAAGCGTCGGCGCCGCCTTTTGCGATCTGGCGAAGCACGTTGGCATAATCGCCATTGCGCACGGTATCGCCGACACGCTTGGGCGTTCCATCGGGACGACAATAGAGCTCCTTCACGGCCGGCGTGAAAGAGATCCTCTGATCGTTGTTGACGCGCCCCATCGTCCCCTGATCCGACCAGAACGAGTGAACGTGCGGACGGACGGACCATCCGTCCTCCGCATAGGCAATGGCCGCGGCGAACAACTCCTTCCACGGCAGTTTCCCGTATTCGCGATGGGCGTCATGCAGACCGCGCAACGTCGACGGAACACAGATGGACTGGTAACCGATCTCGTTCACGCTGCCCTTGAGGATGAAGCCCCAGCCATCCCGCGTCTCGCCTTCGATCAGACTCTCCCACATGTCGGGACGAGCGGCCTTCGGCGCGGGAGCGTGGAAGTCGAAATAGGTGTGAACGCCGCGATCCGGCAGATACAGGGCGAGACTGCCGAAGCCGGCGACACCACACATCAACGGATCGACGACGCTCTGCACCAACGCGGACGCAACCGCGGCATCCAGTGCATTGCCACCCGCTCGCAGAATGTCGACGCCTGCCTCGCTTGCCTCGGGCTGCGGAGTTGAAACCATTCCGTAGTCGAACATGAGCATGAACCTCTGAAGTTGGCCGACGCGGCTGAGCGTCCCCGGGCGAAGCGGCAACCCCAATCGTCGCCGCGAGAAAAGCGAGCGGGCCAAAATTTGACAGACGTGTCGCAATCCGTCCAATATCAATCGGATACGAATTGATACCCATACAGAAATAGTACGATGGAAAGGCTTCCCGACCTGAGGAAGATCGAAATCTTCCTTGCGGTATCAAGACACCTTAGCTTTCGGCGTGCGGCAGAGGAGCTGTCGATCTCGCAACCGGTCCTGACGCGCGCGATCCAACAGCTCGAAACGGCGCTCGGCTTCAAACTGTTCGAGCGAACGACCCGCCGCGTATCCCTGACGGATGCCGGAAAAGTTCTCATCGAGGAATCATCGAAGGCCTTCGCGCAACTGGCTCGCGGCATCCGTGCGGCACGCCTGACCTCCGACGGACACGCCGGAACTCTGATGGTCGGCTATTCGGCCCTGGCCACTCACGGACCCATGGCCGAATTGCTCATGCAGTTCGGCGCGTCCGAGCCCAATGTGAACACCGAGCTTCATCTCCGATCGTCGTTCGAACAGATCAACGCGCTCGTCTCCGGCGAGCTCGACGCAGGTTTTCTCATGTCGGTGGCCTGCAAGGAGACCGTTCCTCACACGGAGCTGTTTCGGGAACGTCTCGTCATCCTGGCTTCCCGATTGCATCCTATCGCGCAGCGAACCGAAGTCGCCTTGAAGGACCTTTCGAAGGACGTTTTCGTCTTCGGCCGTGAAGGCCGGTGGAACGCGTTCAGATCGGTCGCCCTGAACGTCTGCATGCAAGCCGGCTATTTGCCGACGATAGCCGACGAGGCTGACGAGTTCCCGATCCTCGTTCGACAAGTCTCCCTGCGAAAGGGAATTACGCTGTACGGCGCTTCGGTGCGCGAAATACTTCCGCCTGATGTCATCGCCCTGCCGATCACCGACGAATATGCCGATTTCGGAATCAGCCTGGCCTGGCGTGGCGGGCACACGCCTCCCATCCTCCGTCGCTTCGTGGACTTCGTCGTCGAGCGCTGCTCGCACGATTTCCAGATTGCGATGTCCACGGGTGAACGAACCGTCGCCTGAGGGACGTGGTCCGGAGGCGATCAGCGATGCTTTCCCGAGACGAAGCTCGCGATCTCCATCCTGAACTCGATCAAGCGATTGAGCGCTTCGGACAGATGCTCCTCCGCAAGATGACGCGCGCGCTCGCCATCGCCTGCCGAGATGGCATTCACGATGTCCATGTGCTCCTTGGCGGCGTCTGACGGATTTTGCAGATCGGCGTGCGGCATCCAGAGGAACGGAGCCACCGTGCTCTGGATTTCGAGTTCCGACTTCGTAAGTCGCGCCGACCGCGTCGCGGCAGCAAGTTCGAGGTGGAAGAGAAGATCGGATCGCGCCTTCTCCGGCGGCGAAGACGACGTCGCGATCGCCCGTGCAGCAAGCTCCAGCCGGGGGATCGCCGACTTCCGAATCCGCTCGGCAGCGAACCGGGCGATGCCGCCTCCAACCGCCGCGCTGTAGTCGCGAAGGTCGCGAAGGTCGTCGAGACTGATCTCGTTCAGCTGCGCATTGGTCTGGATCTCGATCCAGTTCGGCGGCAGCCGCACGAAATTGCCGCCGCCGCGGCCGCGCCGCGTTTCAAGCAAACCGAACGATCTGAGCTCGGCGAGGGAAAACCGCAAAGTCACCGTCGAGACGCCGAGCTTGGCGGCAAGATCGCTCTCGCTAGGAAGTTGATCTCCATCCTTGAGGATGCCGAGAATAATCGCCTGCTGAAGTCGGCGAGTCACGGCGATCTGCCGCGCCCCGGTCTCCAATGGTTCGAGCACGGCCTCCTGGATCGCGAGGGAAAGCGGCTGATGGAGTTTCTGCGCTCCAGAATTCATTCTATCGGACCGACTGCGCCTTTCGCGAGGATAGCTCCCGTCTACCACCTAAGCTGGCTGATTTCCATAGCTACGCGTCGCGAAGGGGCGTAAGCGCCGGACGGATTGACAGGTTCTAACGTTCGCCGAGATCACTTTGGTTTCCGTCTCCGCGAGCGGTGAACCGGCCGCTCGAACGGCAACAGAGCATCGCCGAAATCGCGCCTATGAAGCGGCTTCGGAATAGAGAAAGCACGCCACAGCCGTCTGCTCGTGCTGTTCCAGCGATGGCTGCTCGCTGCGGCAGCGTGGCATCGCGTGCTTGCAACGGGGATGAAAGGCGCATCCGCTGGGGGGATCGAGTGCGTTCGGAAAAGAGCCGGGAAGCGCGCTCGGCAGTTCCTCGCTGGGAATCGGCGGCAAAGCGGCAGCGACGAGTGCCTGCGTATAGGGATGTTTGGGTGACTCGAAGATGCTCGCGGCATCGCCGGTCTCGATCACGCGCCCCAGATACATGATCGCCAGATGCGTGGCCATGTGCTCGACGACGGCCAGATTGTGGCTGATGAGCACGTAGGTGAGTTTCAGGCGTGCTTGCAGCTCCATGAGCAGGTTGAGGATCTGCGACTGGACCGAAACGTCGAGCGCCGAGGTCGGCTCGTCGCAGATCAGTATTTCCGGCTGCACCACGAGAGCACGGGCAATCGCCACTCTCTGCCTCTGCCCTCCCGACAGCTGGCTCGGATATGCATCGAGATGATGCGGTCCAAGCCCCACTGTCCGGATCAACTGCTCCACGACCGGGCCGCCTTCGTCCGACCTCGGGCGCTTGTGCACGCTCAGAGGCAGGCCGACGATGTCCCGAATTCGCTTGCTGGGATTCAAGGACGAATAGGGATCCTGAAAGACGGGCTGCATCAGCGCCGCGAGGCTTAGCCGACTGAAGGAAGAAAGCGGCTGCCCGTCAACGAGGACGTCACCTGACGAGGGCTTCAGGAGACCGAGCAGCACCCGTCCGAGAGTCGATTTTCCGCAACCCGATTCACCCACGATGCCGAGCACCGCTCCCTTGGGAACCCGGAGCGAGACGTCATTGAGCGCGCGAAGCTCCCGGCTGGAAAAGAAGCCGGAGCTCACCTCGTAGAGCTGCGAGACGTTTCTGACTTCGATCGCGGCGACGGACTCGGTCATGACAGGTCTTGCTCTTCCAGAATGCAACGCACCCATCTGCCCTCCTGCACCTCGCGAAGCGCCACCGGATCGGAACAAGCTTCGCGGGCAAATCGGCAGCGCTGCCGGAATCCGCAGCCGACGATCAGTTCGCGCAAGCTGGGCACGAGCCCCGGAATCGAGTTGAGCTTCGAGCCGCGCTCTATCTTTCCTGGCACCGGAATGCAGTCCATCAGGCCGCGCGTGTAGGGATGCAGCGGATTCGCGAAAACGGACTGCAAGGTGCCGCGCTCGACGATTTCGCCGGCGTACATGACCACCACGTCGTGCGCGACATGCGCGACGACACCGAGATCATGCGTGATGAGCACGATCGCCAGGCCCGTGCGCTGCTGGATCTCCCGCAACAGCCGCAGGATCTGAAGTTGCACCGTGACGTCGAGCGCCGTGGTGGGTTCGTCCGCGATCAGGACCTTGGGATCGCACATCAATGCGATCGCGATCATCACGCGCTGGCGCAGGCCGCCGGACAGTTCATGCGGGTACTGCGCCAATCGACGATTGGCCGAGGTGACACCCACCTGTTCGAGCAATTCGATGGCCCGCGTGCGCGCCTGCGCCTTGGTGGCGCGGCGATGCCGCAGATAGACCTCGGTCATCTGCTCGCCGACCGTGAGAACGGGATTCAGACACGTCATCGGATCCTGGAAGATCATGGCGATGCGATCGCCCCTGAGTTCCCGGAACTGCTTCTCGTCGAGCTTCGACAGATCCTGGCCGGCCAGGTCGATCCGGTCCGCCGAAATCGAGGCGCTTTCCGGCAGGAGCTTCATGATGCCCATCGCCGTCATCGACTTGCCGCATCCGGATTCGCCGACGATACAGAGCGTACGCCCCGCCCTGACTTCGAGACTCACGCCACGCACGGGCTGCAGCGGCCGGCCGTCCGACGGCAGCGACACCTTCAGGTTTTCTATGCTCAGGACGGCTTGATGAAGCACTTGATCCGAGGCGTTCATAGCCGGGTTTCCTTGGCGAAGGCGTCACGGAAACCGTCGCCCAAGAGGTTGACCGTCAGGACGAGGACGAACAGCGCGGTCCCGGGAATGGCGATCATCCAGGGCGCGAAGAACACCTCGCTCTTCCCCTCGGCCAGCATGAGCCCCCAGGACGGCAACGGAGGCTGCACACCGAGACCCAGGAACGAAAGCGCCGCCTCGAACAGAATGGCGTTGGCGATCTCGATCGTCGCAACGACGATGAGCGGGTTGAGAACGTTCGGCAACACCTCCTGCAGGATGATCCTGAGGCGCGAGCAGCCGACCGCATACGCGGCCGTCACATATTCCTTCGATCGCACCTGCTGCGTCACCGCTCTCAGGACGACGGCAAACCGGTCCCACAGCAACAGGCCGAGCACCATGATGATGATCTCGAGCGAGCTTCCGTGCAGGGCGACGACGGCCAGGGCGATCAGGATGATCGGCATCGACAAGCGCACCGACACCAGGAAAGACACGACCGCATCGACCCGGCCGCCGAAATAGCCGGCGCAGATCCCGAGGGTCGACCCGATCAGACCGGAGATCACCACGGTCGTGAACCCGATCAGCAGCGAGATCCGGCCACCGTAGAGGATGCGCGCCCAATAATCGCGGCCCAGCTTGTCGGTGCCGAGCCAATGCTGAAATCCGGCCTTGGGATTGTTGTCGATCCACATGTGCCAGAACGGCGGAATACGCCTGCTCGCCAGACTTTGCGCATAGGGATCGTAGCTGGTCAGCAACGGCGCCAGCAAGGTCGCGGCCACGATGATCGAGAGGCCGATCAGGCCGATGGTCAGGCTGGGGTTCTTCCGCGCGAGCGCGACGACGCGTCGATACCGGGTGACGGACATCGGCGGCAGGGGGCTCACGCTTGCGACGTTCTGGACCATGGTTTCCCTACGACGTCCGGAGTCTCGGATCGAGCCAGGCGTTGAGCACGTCGGACAACGTCGTCAGAACGACGTAGAACGCGGCCACGACCAGCACGATGGCCTGCACGACCGGCAGGTCGGACAATGAGATGGATTCCCAGGCCAGATATCCGATCCCCGGCATGGCGAAGATGGTCTCGATCACGACGGAACCGCCGAGCATGTATCCGAGCTGAACCGCAGCGATCGAAACCACCGGCAGCAAGGCGTTCCGCAATGCGTGCTTGAAGATGATCGTGCGCGGCAAAAGACCCTTGGCTCGCGCCGTCCGAATGTAGTCGGCGTGCAGCACGTCGATCATGCCGGCACGCGTGAGACGCATGATCGTCGGCGTGGCGTAATATGCGAGGACGACGGCAGGCATCAGGAAGCTCGTCCAGCCGGAAGCTCCCGAAGCCGGCAGCCATCCGAGCGTGACGCTGAACAGAACCACACCGAGAAGGGCAAGCCAGAACGAAGGAATCGCCTGCCCCATGATGGCAAGCGCCAGGGCGAACCTGTCGATCCAGGTTCCCTGGTACAACGCAGCCAGGATCCCCAGGGGGATGCTGAGCGCGAGTGCGATGATGAAGGCGAGACAGCCGAGCTTGAGAGTGACCGGCAGACGTTCACCCACGACCGCGAAGACCGGTCTCTTCTGACGATAGGACATGCCCAGGTCGCCCGTGACGGCACCATGCAGCCAAATCGCGTATCGCTCGACAACCGGTCGGTCGAAACCATACGCGACCCTGATGGCTTGCACGTCCTGTTCGGTAGCGGCTTCACCCGCGATGGCCCGGGCTGGGTCGACCGCCGTGTTCGTCAACGCATACGTGACGAGCGAGACGGCGAGCATCACCCCGAGGCCAAGTCCGAGACGCTTGATCAGATAGAGCAGCATCGGATTTATCGCGGATGCAGGCTAATCACTTCCAGGACGACTGGAAGAAGCGAGGGTTCTCGTCCGGATAGGCACGGAACTGAAGGTCCGAACGATAGGCATAGGTGATCGGATTCGGCCAGAGCGGGAACCAGTAGACCTGATTCTGCACCCGGTCGCTCGCGAAGTCGTATTTCTCCTTCCGCACCGCCTTGTCCGTGGTACCGACCGCCTCCTGCAGAACCTTGGCGAGTTCGGGATCCTGGGCCAGATCATCGGGCCCCTGCAGGAAGAAGGCGTTGTACACCGCCGACACGTCGTTCACGCCGTACGAGCCCCAATCGCCCATGTACAGATCGAGCGTGTTGTTCACCATGCGATCCCGTACGCTCGGCCACTGCAAGACCGAGACATTGGTCTTGATACCGACTTCATTCAGGAATCCCGCGATCGCTTCGATCCAGTCGCGATTTCGGTAGGACACGAGCTCGAGCGTGAAACCCTTGGCGTAGCCGGCTTCGGCGAGCAACTTCTTCGCCAGGGCCGGATCGTAGGCGAGCTGCGTACCTTCCTTGCCGCAACCGAACTGTGTCTTGTAGCAAGGCGACTTCAGCACGCTGGTGCCGCCTCCGACGATCTCCTTGATGATGAGGTCGCGATCGATCGCGTGCCCGATGGCCTGCCGCACGCGCAGATCCTTCAGCGGATTTCCGCCCGGCTTGTCGCGGAGGTTGAAGGCGAGAAAGCTGATCCGCATCGTCTCGGACTGGACCACGGTGATGTTCTTCTGCGCCTGCAGCGGCTTGACCTGGTCCTTCGGCACGTACCAGATCCAATCGAGATTTCCGCTCAAGAGGTTCGCGATCTGCGTCGACATGTCGGGTATCGACTTGTAGACGATCACGTTGAGCTTCGGATCACCCTTGGGCGAGTCCTTGAAGTAGGTGCCGGTCCGCGTCAGCTCGACCGTGTTGCCGGGCACGAATTGCGAGATCTTGTACGGACCCGTGCCGACCAGACGGCCGTTGCCGCCCGCCACGCCACCCGCGCCGTAGAAATCCTTCGGCAGGATCGCGTGCACGGATGCGACGTATTCGAGAACAGCGGGGAACGGGCGCTTGAGCGTAAGACGCACGCCATAAGGACCGGTGGCGACCGCCTCCTTGATGAAGGAGACGTTGCTCTGGACGTTCACCTTGTTCGCGGGATTCGCGACGTAGTTGTACGTATAGACCACGTCATCCGACGTCAGCGGCTTGCCATCGTGAAACTTGACGTCGTCACGAAGCTCGAATTCGAGGGTCACGTCGTCGACCCATTTCCAGCTCTTTGCCAGCAGCGGCTTGTAGTCGCCGGTCTCGGGGTCGCGGTACACCAGGGTGTCCCAGACGAGCTGCGCGTCGATGATGGCACCTTCGCGGCTCGCCGTGAAATAAGGATCGACCACCGCGAGCGCGGCCTCGCTCGACCATCGCAGCGTATTGGCGGACTGCTGGGCCGAGACCCCAGTGACAGGAGCGGCCTGAAGTGCGGCCGCAAGCAGCAGTGGCGTGATGTATTTTCGCATCTGTTCAGCTCCCGATGAAATATGAATTCGCTTACTTCGTCGCCGGGTTGGCCACGCCAAGCCCGATGTTCAGGTTGAGGATCTCTTCCAACTTGCTCGCGATCGACAGGAGCTCGAAGTCGCCGCCGGGACGCCCCATGAGCTGAATGCCGACCGGCAACCCGCTCTTCGTCAGGCCGCAAGGAATGGAGATCACCGGACAGCCGGTCACGGTGAGACAGAAGGTCAGGAACATCCAGTCGATGTAGGTCGACAGCTCTTCGCCATTGATGGACGTCGGATATCGCTGCTCGACCGGGAACGGAGGCAGTGCGACGGTCGGGCATGCCAGAACGTCGTGATGGTCGAAGAACTCCGCGACGGACGCGAAAACGCGCGCACGTGCCTGTTCCGCGTCGACGATCTGATCGGCCGTCAGGGCGAGGCCCTTCTCGATGTTCCAGACGATCTCCGGCGCGATGAGTTCACGGTTACCTGACAGCAGATCACGCCGCATCGACGCGAGGAGAAGCGCACGCAGCGTCTGGAAGCAATCGATGCTGCCGGCGAAGTCCGGCACGACGTCGTCCACGATCGATCCGGCGGATTCGAATGCCAGGGCCGCAGCACGGGTGATCTCCACCACTTCGTGATCGACGTTGCGGGAGAGGCCCAGATCCTTCGAATACGCGACACGCGTCGGAGTCCGCGGACGCGCGATGGCATCGACGAACGGCGTCTTGGGACGCGGCAGCGCGAGCGCATCCCGGTGCCCGTCGCGGCTCTGCGCGTCCAGCATCAGCGCCAGATCGGCGACGCTGCGCGCCATCGGTCCTTCAACCGTGAGAGGATCGAACGGCAGATCGGCGGCCGGCCGGGGAACGCGACCGACGCTCGGACGAAGCCCGACCACTCCGCAATAGCTGGCGGGGATGCGCAGGCTGCCTCCCAGATCGCTGCCGTTCGCCAGCCAAACCTCTCGCGAGGCGAGCGCCGCGGCCGAGCCGCCCGAAGAGCCACCGGCGGACATCTTCAAATTCCACGGGTTCTTCGTCGCCCCGTAGACGGGGTTGAACGTATTGGCCCCGGCGATCTCCGGCACGTTCGATTTCGCGATCAGGATAGCGCCGCTCGTGAGGAAGTTACGGACCGTCAGATCGTTCGAGGTTGCCACCACGTCCTTGAGCAGTCGCGATCCATAGGTGGTCCGCTCACCGGCGATGTCGTTGAATTCCTTGATCGCGATCGGCAGGCCTGCGAGCCATCCGGGCTCGGCGGCGGCTTCCGTCGCCTTGAACTGCTTGGCCGCTTCCCGCGCCTTTTCGAACATGCGCACCGGAAGGGCGTTGACCTGCCCATCGACGGCCTCGATCCGCTCGATCGCGGCATCGACCACCTCGAGCGGTGACACTTTACGGGCCCGCAAGAGGGTGACCACTGCGGTAGCGGAAAGATCGACCAACTGCGTGTCATGCATCGTACACACTCCCCTCACATTTCAAGCGTAAAGCTATAAGATTAGTTGTCAATGTTTAAACCCGCGATCAATTGAAGCGGCGCTCGAGTGCGTCCGCAAACGCGAAGATGTCGAGCGCAGCGCCATAGGTCGCGACGTTGAACATCGGCGCTGCGGGGTCGGTGTTGATCGCCACGATCGTTTCCACATGTTTCATCCCGTGCAGATGTTGTACCGCACCACTGATCCCGAGCGCGATGTAGAGCTTGCAGTTGCTGGCGGTCTTACCGGATTGTCCGATCTGATACGGTTTCGGCAGCCAGCCCGCATCGACGATGGGACGCGAGCAGCCGAACGTAGCGCCGATCTTCGTGGCGAGCTCCATGAATCGCGGCAGGTTCTTCTCTTCGCCGACACCCCGGCCGACCGCCAGGATGAAATCCGCGGCACTGACGTCGAAATTACTGGCGGGCGGCACGACGTATTCGATGTGGGTCGAGGATTGCGCGAATTGCGACGGATCGAAATCACGCTGCACAATCCTGGCGGCGCCGGTCGCGCTCGCGGCCTTGAACGTCGCGGCCCGCATCGTCAGCACGACGACGCGCTTTCCGGGAAATGAGAGATCGATGCAGAGCTTGTTGCCGTAGGCGGCGCGCGTGGCGACCAGTTCGCCCTCTTCGATCTTCAGCCCGAAGACGTCGCTCGAAAAGCCGGAGCCGAGCCGTGCGGCCACTCCGGACGCGCATGCCATGCCGTTGGAGGTGTGACCGAACAGGATCAGGCTCGGCCGCAGCTCGGCGCCGAGCGCACAGGTGACCTCCTCGTAGATCCCGGCATCGAAATGGTTCGAGCCGACGTTGCAGACAATGACCTCGTCCACACCCTCGAGATTTGCCGAGGCCGCAGCGCCCTCGCTCCCGTCCGAGACGATGGCGAGGCTGATCTTGCCGCCCCATTGGCTCTTCAGTTCGACCGCGGCCGTGACGATCTCGCGCGTGATATCACGGAGAGCGCCCTCGAACTGGTCGGCAACAATCAGAATCCCGCTCACGACCGCGCTCCAACCTTCTTGCGCACGATATTCGCCACGAACTCGGCGACGGCATCGGCATTGCCCGTCAACATTTCGGCCTTCGTCACGGGTGGCGCAAACATGCGGCGGACGACAGCGCCGCCGACGCTGCCACTGTCTATCCCGTCGACGACAGTGATCGGCTTCCGCTTCGCTTCCTTGATCATCCGCATCGTCGCATATCGAGGCGTATTCATGCCGCTTTGAACGGCAATGACCGCTGGCGTGGGCAAGGACAGACGCTCGCGCGTACCGCCTTCGAGTTCGCGCGCAATTTCGATCCGGTCAAGTCCATTCCAGTTTGCTTCCACCACGACTGTCGCATAGGGACGCTGCAAGATGCGCGCCAGAGCCGCGCCCGTCGATCCGTTGGCGTGATCACTCGATTGCGTGCCGCACAGGATCAGATCGGGCCGCTCGATGTCGGCGACGCCGGCGAGCATGCTCGATATGACGATGGGATCAGAAGAGGCCGCCGCCGGCGAGACGCGCACGGCACGGTGAGCGCCTTTCGCCAGCGCCTTCCGCAACGTCGCTTCCGCTCCCTCATCGCCGATCGTGACGACGACCACTTCGCCCTGGCCGATCCCTTCGACCGCGGCGAGAGCGTACTCCAGCGCGGTGTCGTCCCATTCGTTCAACCCATGCTCGAGCAGGTGAGGCAGCACATCACGGCCGTCGCCGGTCAGCTCCCTCTCCTCGCCGAGGATGGCCACATGCTTGACGGCCACCAGGAGCCGCGGTCCTGCGGCCGCTGGAACCTCGTAGCGCGGCAGATCGGCCTTCGCAATCGGCGCCAGCGTATCCCAATCCATCGGCGTCAGTGTGACGACCGGCGTGACGGCAGCGTCCTGCGCAGGGACGGCCTGATCGCGAGCGGTCGGGGCGGTGCTGCGCGATGGCTCGGCCTGCACCGGATCCGGCGCAGGTTCGCTCCGGCCTGCAGCGCTCGCCACAGCCGGCGCCGCGATCTGTTCCGGAGGTGGCAGCGACGGTTGCTCGACGATCGCCCGCGCCGGCAGCAAAGCGAAGGCATCCTGAATCCGCGCATTCACGACATCGCCGATTCTCTTCGCGATCGCATCGACGATGCGTTCGGTCAGCTGCGGCAGATCGAAGCCGGGCTCGTTCTTGCGCGCGACAGCCTCGGCGACCAGCTCCGCGATGTCTCCGACCTTGAAACTCTGCTCGTGCCCGCTCGTTTTGCGCGCATCTTCGTACATCGTGAGATCCTTCGGACAGCAAGTTACGAAAACATCGATGGTGCCGAGTGCCGCCGCTTCGTGCATGCGCGAGATCGACGGCTTGGCCACTCCGGGAGTGTCCGGTATCCAGATGCGCCCACCGCCTGCCCCGCAGCAGAACGAATTGTCCCGGTTGCGCGGCATCTCGATCAGCTCGCAGCCGATCGCTTCGAGAACTTTGCGCGGCGGCTCGTAGCCCTTGTTCAACCTTCCGAGATGGCAGGGATCGTGGAAGGTCACCTTCTTCTTGAGCGGCCGGTTGACCTTCAATCGGCCGCTTTCGAGCAGTTCCAGCAGGATGGTGGAATAATGGTCGATCGGCGCAACGTCGCCGAATTCGGGATATTCGTTCTTGAGCGTGTTGTAGCTGTGCGGATCGGTCGTGATGATCCTGCGGAAGGGCTTGGCCTCGCGAAGGCTTCCGAGGTTGTGGTCGACCAGCGCCTCGAACAGCCCCTCTTCGCCGGCACGCCGCACGTCATTGCCCGCGGTCCACTCGCTCTCGTGCAGCAGCGCAAAGTCGACACCCGCAGAATGAAGAAGCTCGGCGAAGGTTCGGCTGACCTTCTGGTTGCGCGGATCGAAAGAGGCATAGTCGCCGACGAACCAGAGGAATTCCGCCTCATCCTTGCGAATGTCCTTGATCCGGAATTTCAGATCCCTGATCCAGTCGGGACGCTTGCGCGAAGGTTCGCCAAAGCTGTTTCCGGTCGACCCGATCGCCTCGAACGTCTTCCTGAGCTGCGGCTCCATCACGTCCGCGTCGACCAGGTTGCGCCGCATCTGCACGATGAGCGAGGGATGCTCGATGCCGACCGGACAGATTTCCTGGCAGGCGCCGCAGGACATGCATGCCCACAGCGTCTCGGGGGCGATCGTGTTTCCGACGTTCGAACGATCGCCCAGGTCGCGGCCGCCGACGTCATCGGCAAGCGTGCGCAGATCCAAGATCACGTCGCGAGGGCTGAGCGGGGCGCCTCCCGTTCTCGCCGGACAGGCATCATGGCAGCGGCCGCATTTGGTGCAGGCATCCAGATGCAGCATCTCCTTCCACGACAGGTCGGAGATCTTCTTGATGCCGACCGGCCTGTCGCCCGCATCCGGCGGCGGCGCGTTCTCCTTTGGAAGACGGCGAAGGGGCTTCTCGTCTCGCAGCGCGAGCGAGCCGACGACGGCGATGATATGCTTGGCCTTGTACCAGGGAATGGCCGCGGTAAAGGCCAGTGCCAGGACGCCATGGATCCACCAATTAGACAGACGTATCTGCGCCGCCTGGTCCCGGGACAGACCCGCGATCGACAGCAGTTTGGCCACGGCCGCCCCGACCGGGCTCCAGTCGAATGCCGGCGGCTGGTCCATCAGAAGCCGGACGCCCTCCTGCAGAAAGCCGCTCAGCTCGATGGCGAGGAGAGACAGGAGAAACGCCCAGTCCTCAAGCTGCCAGATCGTGGCGGGAGGACGCAGCTCGGTCTCACCCCGATAGCGCCTGACATAGTCCAGCTTGGGCAGCTGGAACATCGCCCTTCTCACGAGAAGGTAGAGCAGGCCGGCGACCAGACCGAGATGGCCGATGTCCAGCAGCAGGCTGGAGATCAGGTAGTAATAGCCTCGCCAGTACTGCTGACCGAAGATGGCACGCACGATGTCGTAGTCGATGAAGATGATCGTGGTGCCGAGCGCGGCGGTCAGGCACCCCACGAACACGGCGTGGTGAGCGATGCCTGCCCAGCGGTCCCGGCGCCTCAAGGTCCGATGCGAGCCCAGATCGGACAGCATGCGCCGCACGCCGTTCCATATCTCGAGCGGCTGCTTGAGCGACCGGCCGCGGCTGTACTTGACGACGTGACGAATGACGCCATAGGCGAACGCCGCCATCGCGAGGCATCCGACGACGTAAAAGATGACGACGCCGGAAGAGCCGATCGACCAGAATATCTCGCGGGTCTGCACCTCGCCTTCAACCTTTCCGATGGAGGACGTCGTTCCCTGTTCTCAGCGGATCAGATGCTCTCGACGATCGGGCGCGCGTCTCCGAGCACGGGGTAGGTCGTCGCGCCCCAGATCTGCCGCTCGCGGATCCACGGCAGCGGATATTGCGGATTGGCCGAGTCGAATTCGCGGCCCATGCGATGACCGTCGAAGATCGCATTCATGAGCTGCCGGGGCGCATGGCAATCGCCGATGCGATACACGCCGGACAGGTCGTTTTGCTCCCACTCCCCGCGCCGCGCGATCAGCTCCCGATACAGCTTGTCGTTGGGCTTGCGCGACGTCACCAGGACGAGAGCATCGCAATCGATTTCGACCAGCTCCTCGCCGAAGCGGCGGCCCCATTTTCCATCCGCCCCTTCCATGAGTTCCGGGGTGTCCTTGTACAGATAGAACAATTGGAGTTTGCCGTCGCGATAGGCGTGGCCCCAATGGTTCGTCATGTGCTTGATCTTCTTCGAGTACAGCAGGCGCTTGTTGTTCGCCATCTCCATCGTGAAGAGCGAAAATGCCGCGATGTCGTGCATGTTGGTGACGAACGTCACCTCCTTGCCGAGGTCGGCCATCAACTCCGCCATCGCAATGCCGGTGAAGTGGCCGTCGCCGTCGAGCACCACGACCTTGCGACCGGGCACATCCTTGCCCGCCATGATCTGCTCCGGCGTCAGGACGTTGGGAAGCGATGCATCGGCGCCGGCGATCGGACGATGGACCTCCGCGCCCAGGCCGATGGTCGACCAGTTCGCGCCGGTCGCGATCACGACCTTGTCGGCACCGTAGGTCAAGACGTCGTCGGTCGTCATCTCGTTGATGCCGAGATGCACCTCGACGTTCTTGAGCTTCGACAGCTGGATCTGACGATAAGTGATGACGCGGGCGAATTCGGAGCAGCGGGGATAGCGGATGACGTCCTTCCAATGACCGCCGAGGTCGGGGGACTTGTCGCGCAGATGCACGTCATAGCCCCGCTTGCCGAGGACGACGGCGCATTCCATGCCGGCGGGGCCTGCCCCCACGATCAGGACCGAACAGGGCTTCTTGGTCTTCTCGAATTTCTCGGGATGCCAGCCGCGGCGATACTCCTCGCCCGCCGTCGCATTCTGCGTGCAGTAGAGCAGCGCCTGCTGCTGCATGCGGGAGACGCACATATTGCAGCCGATGCACTCGCGGATGTCTTCGGGGCGGCCCTCCTCGATCTTCTTCGGCAGGAAGGGATCCGCGATCGACGGGCGCGCGGCACCGATGATGTCGCTCTGGCCGGACCGGATGACGTCGACCATGTCGTCCGGGCTGGTGAAGCGCCCGTTGCTGACGACCGGAATGTTGCCGACGACGCCCTTGACGTCCATGATGAAGGGACGCATCCAGTTCGACTTGCGGAAGCGCGAGCTGCCGGCGTCTTCACCCCATTCCTCGTAGTCGCCGATCTTCACCGACCACAGATCGCACACGCCTTCGGCGTGCATCAGCTGCACGAACCGGATGCCCTCGTCGTGATACTGCATGCGGTGGTCGCCGTTGACCGTATCGATCTCGTATCTGGTCGTGACGGCGAGCCGGTCTCCGACCGCGCGCTTCACGGCGCCCATCAGCTCGATGTAGAAACGCGCCCGGTTGTCGAGCGAGCCGCCGTACTTGTCGGTCCTCTGGTTGTAGCGCTGCTCGAGGAACTGCAGCGGAAGCGTGCTGTCGGCTCCGGAAATCTCCACGACGTCGAACCCGGCCTGCTCGGCGCGCTTCGCCGCCAGCACGTACATGTTGATGAAGGCCTTGATGTCGTCCTCGTCGGCCATCGAATCGTAGACGGTCCTCTCGGGGAACACGTTCGACGGGAATCCGGATGGACCGCGCGGCACTTCGCGGGACTCGGCGGTCGGCGAGTGCATGCCGTTGTACCAGAGCTGCACGCCGGCGAGCGAACCGTGGCGATGCACCTCGTCGCACATCTTGGCGAGGTTCTTGACGTCGCCCTCGTCCCAGAGCCGCGCGGACGTGAAGGGGTATTCGTCCGATTCCGGATGGATCGAGCAGAACTCGGTGCACACGACACCCCACCCGCCTTCCGCCTTCATGCCGCGAAAGAACGCCTGCGTGCCCGGGCGTTCGGAGCCGTAGCCGGTGCAGTGCGAGGTCTGCCAGAACCGGTTACGCGACGTCTTGGGGCCGAAGGAGATCTTGTCGAAGAGGATATCGTACTTGGAGTCGCGCGACATTGTTCTCTCTTTTCAGAAAGCTGGCAGTAGAGCCGAAGATGAAAGTGGGAAGACCGCGTCCGCCTAGCCGGTCTTCACCATGACGTGGCGGATGAAGGTGTAGTCTTCCAGAGCGTGCATGCTCAGATCCTTGCCGTATCCGGACTGCTTCAGTCCACCATGCGGCATCTCGTTGACGAGCATGAAGTGCGTGTTCACCCAGGTGCAGCCGTAGCGCAGACGCGCGGCGGTCGCCATTCCCTTGCTCACGTCCTTCGACCAGACCGACGATGCCAGGCCGTAGTCGGAATCGTTGGCCCACGCGACGGCCTCGTCCACGTCGGAGAACGGGGTAATGGAGACGACCGGGCCGAACACTTCCTTGCGAACGATCTCGTCCTCCTGCCGCGCGCCGGCGACGACCGTGGGAACGTAATAGTATCCGGCGCCGGATGCGCTCTCTCCGCCCGTGGCGATCGAGACATGCTTCAGGGATTTGGCTCTGTCGACGAACGCCGAGACGCGATCGCGGTGCTGGGCCGACACCAGCGGCCCGATGTCGTTCGCAGCATCGTCTTCGGCGTCGTATTTGATGCCCTTCACCGCGGACGAAAGGTCGGCGACGAGCTTGTCGTAGATCTTCTTGCCCGCATAGATGCGCGAGGCCGCCGTGCAATCCTGCCCGGCATTGTAATATCCGAACACCTTGATGCCTTCGACGACCTGCTCGAGGTCGGCATCGTCGAAAACGATGACGGGCGCCTTGCCGCCGAGCTCCAGATGCGTCCGCTTGATCGGCTTGCCGGCCGCGGCGAGAACGTGCTCGCCGGTGGCGATGCTGCCCGTCGCCGACACCATCGCGACGTCGGGGTGACTGATCAGGGCCTGGCCGACCGAGGGACCGCGACCGAAGACGACGTTGAGAACGCCCGGCGGCAACACGCCAGCGACCTGATGCGCGAGCAGCAGCGTCGACAGCGGCGTGAATTCGGACGGCTTCAACACCAGCGTGTTGCCTGCGGCGATCGCGGGCGCGATTTTCCAGGCCGCCATCTGCAGCGGATAATTCCACGGCGCGATCGAGCCGACGACACCGAGCGGATCGCGGCGCAGCATCGAGGTGTGGCCTTCGAGATATTCGCCGGCCACCGGGCCGGTCATGCACCGCACGGCCGCCGCGAAGAAGCGGAAGCAGTCGACGATCGCCGGCATCTCGTCGCGAAGCACGAGGTGCTTCGGCTTGCCGCAGTTGATCGCCTCCAGGCTGGCGTATTTGTCGGCGTCGCGCTCGATGCTGTCGGCGATCGCCAGCAGCGCCGCGGAGCGGGCGGCAGGCGTGGTGCGCGACCAGCTTTCGAACGCGGTCTTGGCCGCCTGAACGGCCATGCCCACCTGCTCGATCGACGCTTCCGGGATCTCCGCGAGCTTCGCGCCCGTTCTGGGATTGAGGACTGTGAACGGCGCGCCCGCGCCCGCCTCTGCCCGCGATCCGATAAGCATTTGCGTCTGCATCGTTGCAACTCCCTGATCAAAAGCGCGCGCGACCGGCGCAGCGCCCCGAAAGACCGAACGTCGAAAAGCTAAAACATATAACACTATATGTCAAAGGTTTTGAAGCGTTCAAAAAGTAGGCGCTTCCGGACTCGGCACCCGGAGGGATCGCGCGCGTTATGCGGCTTTTTTTCCTCTTGTCCGCGGTGTGCTCGCAGACTGCACAACGACGCGCCACGTCGCGCCTTTCACAGGCAGCGCGACCGATCCCGAGACCTTGCGCAAGACACCGCCAAGCAGGCGCGCGGAGTTCGTTGCGACGACGACGCCCTCTTCGTCGACGAGACTGCTCGGCTTGGGAAGTGCCGACAACTCCCGTTGCCACAGTGCCTGCAGCGTGCCCACGAGCACGTCGCCGACAATGAGCCCGACCTGCTTGTCGCCGATGAAAACCCCGCGACTGAAGGTGACGACATAGGCGTTCGTTCCGCTGTGATCGACGAAGGGCCCGAACAGGTGAGGCTTTTCGTCGCCCTGAGATCCGCGCCACCAGTGCGATACAGTGTAGTCGTAGTAGGTCAGATTGCCTTCCTGCATGCTGACGTTCAGCGGCTGCAATCTTTCGCCGGCCGGCGCGGCGTACCACCAGAGCAGGCCGGGCTCGAGAAACACCTTCGGATTGGCCGCGAATCCAACACCGTAGACGGGAGCGTTTGGTGCACTCAACGCCTTCTGCACCGATGCATACAGGTTCTTGATATCCGGCAACCTGTATTGATCGCCCGGCAGCTTCTCCAGATCGCTCACGACGACCTGGGACAACTGATCGCAGATCTGGAAGATGCGATTGATCGTCTGGCAGACGGACTTTTCCAGCCGACTGGTCAGAACCGAATTGACCGAACCATCACGCTTCATGGCATCCCCGATACGGCTGCTCGCAGAATTCGGACAGGCCGGATCCTCCGACCGGATTTCCTCTGCTCCGAATGGCTGCAGCATTGCAACGGCGTTCGCGGCTGTCAACGGACGCCATTGCGGAGGTGCATGCTGCGTTGAATATGCGGCGGGGAGCTAAGCCTTGATCCGCAAGGCGGGCAGCGACCTTCCCAGACCTGCCTTTTCGCGGATCATCGCGCCCTAGAGTGACGGCACTCCGCCGAGATGGAGCGCCTTCATCTCCAGATATTCGTCGATACCGTGCCGCGAGCCCTCTCGCCCGATGCCGGACTCCTTCATGCCGCCGAACGGTGCGACCTCGGTCGAGACGCTGCCGGTATTGAGCCCGACCATGCCGAATTCGAGCTTCTCGCCGACCGCGAAGGCCTGGTTCAAGGACGAGGTGTAGACATAGGATGCCAGCCCGAACGGCGTCGCGTTCGCGAAACGGACGGCTTCCTTCGGATCGCTGAATCGGAACAACGGCGCGACGGGGCCGAAGGTTTCCTCGCGGGCGAGGAGCATATCCGGCGTCGCATCGCCCAGGATCGTCGGTGCGCAGAACTGATCGTCCCGGCCGGACGCGCCGCCGAGCAAAGTCTTCGCTCCGCCCTCGATCGCGTTCGCGACGTGGCGATTGACCTTCTCGACCGCGGCCCGGCTGATGAGCGGACCGACGGCAACATCGGAATCGAAGCCGCTTCCGACCTTCAGCGCCGCAACGGCCTCGATCAGTTTCTTCGCAAGTGCAGGATAGATGCCATCCTGAACAAGGATTCGATTGGCGCAGACGCAGGTCTGTCCCGCATTCCTGAACTTGCTCGCCATCAGGCCGGCGACGGCCAGGTCGACATCGGCGTCATCGAAAATCAGGAAAGGGGCGTTGCCGCCAAGCTCGAAGCTCACGCGCTTGATCGTCTCCGAACATTGGCGCATCAGGATTCGTCCGACATTGGTCGAACCCGTGAACGACAGCTTCCGGATGGTCGGGTTGCTCGTGAGCTCGCTGCCGATGCCTTCCGGAAGCCCCGTCACCACGTTGAGAACCCCGTCGGGAATGCCGGCGCGCTGGGCAAGCACCGCAAGCGCGAGGCTCGAATATGGCGTGAGCTCGGACGGCTTGACCACGATGGTGCAGCCCGCCGCCAGGGCCGGGCCGACTTTGCGCGTGATCATCGCGATCGGAAAATTCCACGGCGTGATTGCCGCGCAGACACCGACCGCCTGCTTCAAGACGAAAATACGGCGATCGCTCTCGTTGGCGGGGATGGTTTCGCCGTAGACCCGCCTGGCTTCTTCCGCGAACCATTTCACGAAGCTCGCGCCGTACCGAATCTCGGTACGGGCTTCGGCCAGCGGCTTGCCCTGCTCGAGCGTAATGATCGTCGCGAGGTCCTCGATATTCGCGATGATCAGATCGTACCATCGCTCCAGAAGGCCAGCCCTTGCCGCCGCGGTCAGCGCGGACCAGGACGGCAACGCATCGGCTGCTGCCTGCACGGCCCGCCGGGTTTCCTGCCGGCCGAGCGACGGGACACAGCCGATGGCCGACATCGTGGCGGGATCGGTGACGGCGAGCGTGCCGCGGTCGTCCGCATAGATCCATGCGCCACCGACGAAGGCGCGCTCGACGAACAACGTCGGATCGCGCAGCTTGTCGACAGCTCGTAGCGGCGTCATCGCGCGGTCTTTCACGATCTCGTTCATGCCAAAGCCGCCCGTACCTCGTTGATCAGCAACAAGCCGTCCAGCACCTTGGTGAAGCGATCGGCGATCACATCGACATCGTCCTCGGTGCATGAAAGCGGCGGGGCAAATCCGACGACCCCGTCGGGAAAGGTGCGGTAGATGACCCGGTTCTCGAAGCCGAGCCTGACGAGATGATCGCCCAGCTTGAGCTCCCCGTCCGGCTTCGTCCGGTTGACCTTGTCCGTCACGAGCTCGACACCGGCGAGCATTCCCCTGGCCCGAACGTCTCCCACCAGCGGATGATCCTTCAGGCCGTTGAGGCGCGCGATGAACCTGTCGGCCGCCTTTCGGCCATTCTCCAGAAGTCCCCCTTCGGTGTAGAGCCGCAGGGCCGCCAAGCCGGCCGCGGCGCTCGCCGGATGACCGGAGTATGTGAAGCCGTGCCCGACCGGCCGACCATCCGGCACATTGTCCGCGATGGCGCGATAGATCTCTTCGGACATCAGCAACGCGCCCATCGGGAGATAGCCCGACGTGAGGCCCTTCGCGACCGTCATGAGATCAGGAACCACACCATCGTATTCGCACCCGAACATCGTTCCCGTACGCCCGAAGCCGGTGATCACCTCGTCTGCGACGAACAGAATTCCGAGATCGCGCGCAGCGTCGCGCATGGCCTTCAGCCAGCCATCCGGCGGCACGATCACGCCGCCCGCGCCCTGCACGGGTTCGGCGAAGAACGCCGCGACATTTTCCGCGCCGAGTTCCTGGACCTTCGCCTTCAGGGAAGCCACCGACGACGCGATGATCGCCTCCGCGGTCTCGCCGGCGGGATTTCTGTACGCGTAGTGCGAGGGGATATGATGCTGAAGCGGCGTCGGTGCATCGAAATCGACGTGGAAGGGCGAGAGCGCCGTCAGGCCTGAGCCCATCGTCGATGAACCGTGAAAGCCCTTTTCGAGAGCGATCATATGCTTCTTCTTGGTGCGGCCCGTCACGTTGAAATAGTAGCGGATCAAGCGGATCGCACTGTCGATGGCGTCGGAACCGCCGAGGGTGAAGAAGACCCGGTTGAGATTGCCCGGCGCCAGTTTCGCCAATTGCGCAGCCAGGCGAATGGTGGGCTCGCTGCTGTAGTGATAGTAGCCCGTCGCATACGCGAGATGCTTCATCTGTTCGGTGACGGCATCGACGATGGATTGCTGGCCATAGCCGGCATTCACGCACCACAGCCCGGAAAAGCCGTCGATGAACGTGTTGCCGTCACTGTCGGTGACGTGAACCCCCGAAGCCGATGTGAGGATCGTCGGGCCGCGCGATTCATGCCTGGACCATGAGATCAGGGGGTGAATGAGATGGTTCTTGTCCAGCTCTGCGAGAGATTGAGCCATGGAGACTGCCCTTCTGTACAACTGTAGTACACTTTAGGCGGATGTACAGATTTCGGCATGGCCCGTCAAGGACCACGCCGCCCAAGCCCAGGGAAGCGCCGAAGCCTCATCGTGGCCCTATCTTGAATTTGTCAGGATCGTCCGCGCGAAACCCCGGCGGTGTCGAAGGGCCACCAGCGAGACCTACACCGTCGCTTTCCGCCGGATGAGCCCTGCTTCGCGAGTGCAGCCCATCGACCAACGATCGTCGCTACCGGTCGAGGCTGTCCACCAGCACGGACGTGCCGTTCAGGTTCTTGAAGATGAGTTCGCCGACGCGATTGTGGTTCGCCACGATGTGCTTTTCGATCTCTTCGCGCGCGGCCTTGGCGCTGCCTTCCTCGAGCGCCTTCATGATTGGATAGTGTTCGTCGACGACCCCGGCGGATCTTTCGAACTCCTTGTCCTGGACGCAGAGATAGACAAGATAGAACCTCAGCTCCCGCACCAGCTGATCGTAGAAATGATCGATCCGCGGACTGTCGAGCATGCGGACTATCGCCGCGTGGAAGGCGAGATCGTCGCGAACAATCGCGGCCACATCCCTGGTTTTCGCGGAAGCGATCAGTCGATCATAAGCCTGCCTCACGTGCTCGACATGGTGCTTCGCGCGTCGGTCGCGCACCGCGCTCGTTTCGAGCACCAGCCTGGCGCTATAGAGGCTCTTCAGACTTTCCGGCGTCGGAGAAATCGCAACGACGCCGCGATTGACCTCGATATGCACCAGACCCGCGATCTCGAGCAGCCGGATCGCCTCGCGCATCGTGTTGCGGGCCACTCCCAGCTCCGCCGCGATGGCGGCCTCGCGAAGACGCTGGCCGGGGGTTACCTTGCCCGACAGGATCAGTTCGGAGAGCCCATCCGCCACCTGCTGGGCGGCGGTCGTCTTCTTGACCACGATGTCGCGAATGTCGTTTACGGGCGCATGGTCTCGCGAAGGCGTCATCTCAAATCCGACATGGTCGTCCACCGGCCGATGTTGCACATCGACCCGCGAACCCTACCGGGTGAGATTACGATACCCGCTTTCGGAAGTGTAGTACAATTCGGTTGCTGGCGGCGGCAACGCCGGTGCCGCCGCCTCGTCAAGCACGCGAACTAACTCGCGCCGGCAGGATCAGACGCTCGTGATGAGGCCGCCGTCCACCCGGATCACCGAACCGGTCACGTAGGATGCGGCGCCGCTGGCAAGAAAGGCCACCACGTTCGCGTATTCCTGCGGTTCGCCGTACCTCCCGATCGGAATGGACGCGGTGCTCTCGGCAACGACCGCCTCGACGCCCCGCTCTTCGCGCTTGGCTTTCTGTGCATCGAGGAAGGCGATGCGCGGCGTTCCAATCCGCCCTGGAACGACGATATTCGCGGTGATGCCGTCCCGCGCGATTTCACGCGCGAGCGTCTTCGACCAGCCGACCAGGGACAGCCGCAACGCGTTGGAAATGCCGAGATTGGGAATCGGCGCCACGACACCCGACGACGTCGACGTGACGATGCGTCCCCATTTGCGCGCACGCATGTTCGGCAGCACGCGGTCGGTCAGCGCGATGACCGACAACACCATCTGCTCGAAGCTTTTCGCCCAGAGGGCGACATCCTGTCCTGCCGCAGGCGTCGGGGGCGGCCCGCCGGTGTTGTTGACGAGCACGTCGACCGGACCAAGCTCTGCCTCGATCCGCGTGACGTGTCCGTCCAGGGCCGCGATGTCCGCAAGGTCGATCTTCAGCGGGAGCGCGCGACCGCCGGCCTCAGTGATCGCCGCGGCAGCCTTCGCCGCCGCCTCGAGATCGATATCACCGAGCGCGACCTGCGCACCTTCCGCGGCAAGCGTCGCCGCGATCCTGCTGCCGAGCCCGCCACCCGCGCCGAGCACCAGCGCGGTCTTGTTCTTCAATCCGAGATCCATGTCTTAACCTTTCAACGACCCGCGTCTCCGAGCTGGCAGCAAGCGCGCTAGAACGCGTGCCCTGTCCGGCTCAGCCGCTGCAGCAGATAGTCGACCTCCTCGCGTGCCTTGCCCGACAGGACTGCGCCCGGCTTGCGCTGCGCGTCCGACGCGATGAGACCGCGCTTCATCATGACGTACTTGCGGACCGCGAGGCCGACACCCTGCTGCTGCTCGTAGCGCACCAGCGGCAGATGCGCGTCGAACAGGTCGTGCGCGTCATCGCGCCGGCCGGCCTTGTGCAGCTTGACGAGTTCGACCAGCATCTCCGGGAACGCATAGCCCGTCATCGCGCCATCCGCGCCACGCTCCATCTCGAAGTCGAGGAACAGGCCGCCATTGCCGGTCAGGATGGAGATCGGACGCAACGAGCCCTCGGCCTGAGAGCGGCGCAGCGTCGAGATCTTCTCCAGGCCCGGCCAGTCCTCGTGCTTGAGCATCACGCAGGAAGGATTTTCCTGCACGATCTGGCGGATGACGCCCGGCGTCATCTGCACCGACAGCGTCAGGGGGTAGTCCTGGATCACGAACGGAATGTCCGTGCCGATGGCCTCGATCGCCTGACGATAATAGGTCGTGATCTGGTCGTCCGTGCGCAGGCTGGGCACCGGCGCGATCATGACGCCGGCCGCGCCCTTGTCCATCACCGCGCGCGACAGCGCACGCATCGCGGCGAAGCCGGGCGCGGACACGCCGACGATCACCGGCAGCTTGCCGAATCCCTTGATGAATCGCGCCGCGATGGCGAGCGATTCGTCCGGCTCGAGCTTGGGAGCCTCACCCATGATGCCGAGAACGGTCACGCCGGTGGCACCGGCCTTGAGATAGCCGGCGATCAGCGTGTCCACCGACGCGTCATCGATCCGGCCGTCGGAATGAAACGGAGTCGGGGCAATCGGAAATACGCCGGCGGCGGTTGCGTCGAGTGTCATCGAATGTCCTCAAGATGCCCATGAATGATGGGGGCTGCGGTATTGAAGGGCGAAGAGCGAAGATGCGGCGCGGTCATTCCGCCTCGGGCGGAATCACGTTCTGCGGCGTGTTGTCGAGCAGCACAGCCCGCATCGTCTCGGCGGATTTGCGCTTGATGTCCTCATGCGCCTCCGGCGAGGCGAACGCGCTATGCGGCGTGACGACCAGGCGCCCCTCGAGCCAGGGCTCGCGGGCGCGATAGGCCTGCAGCAGACCGGGCAGCGGCGCGACCGGCGGTTCGACGGGCAGGACATCGAGGCCGGCGCCTGCGAGTTGACCACTGCGCAAGCCCTGCTCGACGGCATCGAGATCGAGCACGGGTCCGCGCGCGGTGTTGATGATCACCGCGCCTCGCGGCAGCAGCGCGATCTCGTCCGCACCGATCATCCCGCGGGTCTCGCGCGTCAGCGGCACATGGATCGAGAGCACGTTGCTTCGGCGCAGAAGATCGGTCAGTCTGGATGCGCGTTCGAGGCCCAGGGCAAGCTCGACGCCATTCGGAAGGCCGGGATCGAAAAACAAGACGCGGCAACCGAACGCCTTGAAACGCAGAGCCGCAGCGGTGCCGATCCGACCGAGGCCGACGATTCCAACGGTGAGCGATGACAGCCTGCGTACCAGCGGATCATCGATCGGTGCCCACGGCGCCGCCTCCGGCGCACGGCGCTGCGCCTCGTGATGCAGCAGCACACCCCGGCGCAACGACATCATCAGCGCGACGGCGTGATCGGCGACTTCGGTCGTGCCATAGTCCGGACAGTTGCAGACGATGACGCCCCGCCGCGCCGCCTCGGCGCGGTCGATGCGATCATAGCCGACACCCATCCGCACCACGACGCGCAGCCGCGGGAACCTGGCGAGGTCCGCTGCCGGCAGGAAGTGCCGGAACAGCATCAACCCTTCCGTTCGCGCGCAGACGTCATCCTCCAGATCGGCGAGCCGCCCGACGTTCCGGCGTACGATCTCGACGCCGGGACCGAACAACTCAGTCTCGAAGGCTTGGTCCGTGAATACGGATTCAGTGTAGAGGATAGTCGTCATCGCGTCGTCTTTACTTCAGCTCGAGCAGCTCGATCAGCACGCCGTAGGGATCGCGCAGATAGAGACCGCGGACACCTGCCACCGCCCCTTCGGTGATGGTGGTGATGCGGCCCGCAAGCTTGCCTCCGCCGGCCAGGATACGCTCCACGGTGGCGTCGAGATCGCGGACCTTGAAGCACACATGTCCCGTCCCGCAGTCGTTCGCAACCGGCTCGCCCTGCCGGCCTCCGGCTGCGCCGAACTCGATGAACTCAAGGTGCGTCCCGTGTCCGAACAGATGGGCGATCTTGAGTTCGGCGCCCGGCACGCCCGTGAACGGCGCGACCCAGTCTCCCTTGCGCTCCACGCTCGGCTTCGGCTCGAAACCCATGACTTCGGACCAGAACCGCACCGAGCCTTCGAGCGAAGGCGTGATGAATCCGGTATGATCAAACACGCTGTCCATATCCATCTCCAAATATCGAGCGCGCCGCTCAGACGCGCGAATGCGCGCGCGCCTCGCCGACCTTGATGCCCTTGAAGCCGCGGCAGGCATCCTTGAGCGCCTGCTCGATCGGGATTCGCTCGATGCTCGAGGCGGCGACGAAGCCGACCGCGCCGGTTCGAACGTTGGCAAGCTCGGCATCGGCGATGCTGGACAGCGGACCGCCGTGCGACAGCAGGATCACCTCGGGCGCAACCTTGCGTACCGCGTCGAAGATCCCGTTGAGAACGTCGAATGCTTTTTCGAGCGCCATCGCGTTGGTCGACCCGACGTCTCCGCCCGCCGTCAGACCACAATGACCGACGATGATGTCGCAGCCGGCATCCACCATCCGAAGCGCATCTTCCGGCTTGTAGACATAGGACATCGTCAACATGTCGTCGGCGCGCGCCCGGCGCACCATCTCGACCTCCCGGCCGAAGCCGAGGCCGGTCGCCTCGAGATCGAGCCGGTACTGGCCGTCGATCCGGCCGACCGTCGGGAAATTGATGACGCCGGAGAAGCCCGCACGCCGCATGTCCTCGAACAGCAGGCCCATATCGCGCGTCGGATCGACACCGTAGACGCCCCCGATGACCGGAACGTCGCGCGTGACCGGAATGACCGAGCGGCCTCCCAGCTCCAGCATGATTTCGTTGGCGTTGCCGATCGGCAGATTGCCCAGCATGCTCGGATGGCCGTTGAGGCGGAAATAGCCGGAGTTGTAGACCACGATCAGGTCCGCGCCGGCATCCTCGGCGCAGCGTGCGACAAGGCCGTTCCCGGCTCCGACGACGAGAAGCGATTGCTTCGCAGCAATCTGCGACGACAGGCGGGCGAGAACTTCGGCTCTTTTGAATCTGCGGCTCATGGTGCCTCGGAATGGTTCGAACGTGAGATCATGTCGGTCAGCAGCGCGGTGGCGCGATTGATCACCGCCGCGTCGTTGATGTGTGCGTCTATTCGCTCGACGCTTACGGATGGAACGAGCTTGCTTTCCAGCGTCGTGCAGAAGGCCTCGTCGGCCCGCGGATCGAAGAACGGTCCGCCGGCGATGTCGTAGGCGGAGAAGCCCCGCATCGGCAGCACGACGGCGACAGGCCCGCGTGCGGCGTTCAGCTTGTCCGCGATGAATTCGGCAATCGCCACGTTCTCCTCGCGCGTCGTACGCATCAGCGTGGCGTGCGGCGTGTGCGACGTGAACAGGCGTCCCTTGAATTTCTCTGGGACGGTCGCCGGCGGCCCGAAATTCACCATGTCGATCGCGCCCGGCAGCACCACTTGCGGCACTCCGCGCTCGGCCGCCGCCGACAGGCGATCCGGGCCCGCGCTACAGATCCCGCCGACGAGTTCGTCGGCAACCTCGGTGGTTGTCAGGTCGAGAACGGCTTGAATGCGCCCTTCGCGAATGAACGCTTCCATCGCCTCGCCGCCGACGCCTCGGGCATGGAACGACAGGACGTCATGATCGCGAACCATCCGCTCATGGGCGATCATCGCGCCTTCGGTCGTCGATCCGAATGTAGTCATCCCGATGCAGGTACGCCGCGTCAGCGTCGGCGCGACCGGCGGGGCCCCGAGCAGCGCGCAGAACGCCGTGACCGAGCGCGTCAGCACGTCTTCGAGGAAGCCATTGAGGCCAAGGATATCGACGACGGAATGCATCAGCATCACGTCCTTCATGCCGATGAACGGCCGGGTGTTGCCGCAGGCAACTGTCGATACCAGCATCTTCGGCAGACCGAACGGCAACAGCGCGAACGCCGCCGACGCCAGCGCTGCGTTGGTGCCGCCGCCGAGGCCGAAATATCCGGCCACCAGCCCCTTGTCGCGCAGGTCGCGCAGGATCGCTTCCAGGCCCCGGATCATCAGCGGAATGGCGTTGGCGCGGTCGCGCGCCGCCCGCATGGCCGTGATGTCGCCGCCGCCGGCCCGGGCTACGTCCGCGCGTGAAATGGTCGGCTCCATCGTCGGTTCGCCGAGGATGCCGCAATCGATCACCGTGACGCGGATACCGCGCTGCGCGAACGCGTCGCGGATGAATGCGACTTCCGCGCTCTTGGTATCGAGCGTCGCAGCGACGATCACGGTCGGCCTGGATGCCACAGCCATCATGACCTCCGCCGCATGTGACGGGCGACGATTTGATCAGACAACGCCCGCCTCCGTTCCCTTGCGGATGCGCCGGGCCGCGATGCCGCGCGCGTTCGAGATCCGGCCGCAGCTGACGATGCCAAGTCGCAGATCCATTCTATCCTCCTCAAGGCGGGCACCTGCTCTGCACCGCCTGTGAATTCGATGTCCCTTACGGACCTGTCAGGCTTTCGGGAATTTTCCCGTGACGACACGTTCGCCGGCAAGCGGCTGACGTGGCAGGAACGACAATCCCTCGCCCCGCGCGATATGGTGCAACCGCGCGAAGTTCAGCGCATAGTCCCGCTCTTCATAAAAGTGCTCGAGGTAGCAGGTCATATCGGCATCCAGCTTCGCGATGTGGCGCAGATAGGTTGCGATATCCATCGTGCCCTCGCCGAGCGGCACCTCGTTCCAGCGCAGCCCGAAATGCGCGCCCTCCCACTGGATATCCTTGATGTGCACGGACACGACGTCGTCCTTCAACAGGGCGAAAGTCTTCTCGATCATCGCCGTCGTGTCGTAGAAGGACGCATGCGAGATCATGTTGCCCTGGTCCATGTGGAGGCCGACACGTGGATGGCCAACCGAGACGATGAACTCCTTGATGTCCTCGGGCTGATAGAAGAACGTCGTGTACCAGGGCTCGATACCGTACTTGGTGTTCTTGAGCTCGAGGCCGTCGAGGATGCGCAGCACGACCTCACGGAATTCGGCGCGGCACTCACGGGTGAAGTTGTAGGCGTGCGGAAATAGCGGACGATCCGACGCGTGCTTGGTGCCGACCAGGGTGTTGGCGGAACGTACGCCGGCAATGTCCGCATTACGCAACAGGCGGCGAAATCTCTCGATGCGGTTCGCCCGCAAATCCTTGTCGTCGGTGAGAAAGTTTTCCCACAGACCGGTCTCACCGATGACAACACCGAGCTCGCGGGCGTGCTCGCCGAAAGCGAACGCCTCATCCTCGCTGAAGTCCCCGAACGTCTTGGGCGCGATGATCGCCGAAAGACCATAGACGTCGAGCGTCTCGGCCATGGCGTCCAGCTCTGCCAGCGATTGAGGGGCAAGAAAAATGCAGCCGAGCCGCATGTCGCTCTCCTAGACTTCCAATCTGAGCGACGCGCGGTCTCGATCGCGCTGTTCGTAGCGCCGCCGGTGTGTCGCGCGCCCGCTCGCAAGGCGCATTCTTCGAGTAGGCCACGCAGCAAAAGATGTCAACAAACTTGTAATTTTTCTTCGACGCAAAAACCGAACAACCGGGTAAAGGCATCGAGAAACATCGATTTTATCGAGTAAAATCAGCGGCAATGGCGCCTTTACATGTTCGGAACTTGTTTCTTTGCCAACTTTCGCTGCGCTACGGCCTTGCACCTTTCAGGATGAGATCCGCCGCCTTTTCGGCGATCGCAATGACGGGAGCATTGGTGTTGCCGGAAATGACGGCCGGCATGATCGACGCGTCCACCACCCGGAGACTTCCGATGCCGTGCACCCTCAATTGATCATCGACGACGCCTTCGGCGCTGTTCGACATCATGCAAGTGCTGGTCGGATGGAACGTGCTGAACGCGGTTGAGCGCGCATACTCGAGGATGGCCTCATCCGTATTGGCGTCCGGGTGCGGAGATATCTCCGACTCGATGTATTGGCTGACGGAGGGCATCGAGAACACCTTGCGGGCAATTCTCAGCCCGTGGACGAACGTATCGCGGTCGCGCTCGGTTGCAAGATAGTTCGGCTGTATGGACGGACGCGCGCGAGGATCGCTGGATTTCGCCCTGATCCATCCCCGGCTTTCCGGCCGGCACGGCTTGCAGGTCACCATGCAGCCGGGAAAATCGTGGGTGACGCGATCGATGTTGGCAGCACTTGCCGCAAGGAACTGATACTGCACGTCGGGCGACGCCTGATCAGGAGTCGTCGACGTGAACAGCCCCACGGGCCCGGCCCCCGTCATCAATGCCCCTTGCCTGCGGAATACGTAGGATAGCGCCTGACCGACCTGTCGAAACAGACTCTGGTCGATATCGTTGTAGGTGACGATGTTCTTGCAACGGTACATCAGGCGAACGCCGAGGTGATCCTGAAGATTGTTCCCGACGGCTTCCGACGCGTGCACGACGGGAACGCCGATATCCTGCAGCAGCCCGGCCGGCCCGATCCCCGAGATCTGCAGGAGCTGGGGAGAATTGGTGGCACCGGACGAGACGATCACCTCGCGCCGTGCCCGTGCCGTTCTCATTTCGCCATCCTTCAAATAGTCGACGCCGACGGCGCGTTGACCATCGAAGCGCAGCTTCGCAGCGAGCGAGTTGGTGTCGACCCGAAGGTTGCTGCGCTTCAATGCGGGGCGCAGATAGGCACGCGCCGCGCTGCAGCGCCGACGACCGCGTATCGTCACCTGATACCGACCTACTCCCTCCTGAGTCGGTCCGTTGAAGTCGGGATTTGCGGGAAACCCGGCTTCCAGCGCTGCTTGGATGAGGGCGTCGTGAAGCGGATGATTGTCGCGACATTCGGAAACGCTGAGCGGCCCCCCGACGCCATGAAACTCACTGGCTCCTCGCTCCTGGTCTTCCGCCTTCTTGAAGTAGGGAAGGATGTCGTCGAACGACCAGCCGACATTGCCCTTCTGCCGCCAGCCGTCAAAGTCCTCCCGCTGGCCCCGAATGTAGAGCAAGCCGTTGATCGAGCTCGTTCCACCCAGAACCTTGCCGTGCGGCCAGAAGGCTCGACGACCGTTCAGACCTGGCACGGGCTCCGTTTCCATGACCCAATGCAGCTTTGGATCGAACAGCATCTTGTAGAATCCCGACGGAATGTGAATCCACGGGTTTCGATCGCGACCGCCGGCTTCGAGCAGCAGTACGCGCGTTACGCCATCAGCGCTCAACCGGTTCGCCAGCACGCAGCCGGCGGATCCGGCGCCGACGATGATGAAGTCGAATTCGTCCTCAGAGCGCGACATAGGTTTTTCTCTCAGATTGACGGACATCGCCGGAACGATGCCGCGCAGACCCGGCTTGCTGGGTCTTGGGTCAAGTCATTGGCCTTTTCCGGGCCGCGTTGAACTGATGGACGCCACTAGACTGTCGGCGCCCGGGCTGCAATCGGCTGCGCCGAACCGTGGGTGTGATTCCAGAGGTGTCCAAGCCGCTTCTGTCCGCACGCCGACACTTCGAGATAAGCCGCCTTCACGGGGGCATCGACGAGAGGAAAGTCGTGGTGATAGCCAGCCCCGATCGGGACGCAGTCACCGGGGCGGACAAAGTAACTGTGCTCGCCGACGACGACCGTGCCGGAGCCCTGCACGATCACCCAGTATTCATCGTAGTCGTGGTAGTGCGAGTCGAAGCTCGTCGCTTTCGGGTAGGTGACCTTGTCCCCGACGAACTGGCTCCGGACGTCGAGGCTCACGGGAAACGTACCGCACCCGTAGATGTCGGCGCCCCACTGCCCGCTGAAGTGAATGGCCTGCACTGGGCGGCTCGTTCCAGACAGCGTGAACTTTGTCTCGCCCGGCGGCAAGACGAGATACTGGGATTCGCGGATCACCATGATGCGATCCGACAGAGTGAGCTTGCCGGTGCCGTAGGTCACCACGATCACGTCGTTGGGCCCGCGGGCCTCGAACGTCACGTCGGAGAACGCACTCGCCTCGATCAGATCGAAACGGCGCACCTCGCACCAATCGGGCAATGCTTCGCCGGGGCGGGTAATGAACATCGTGATCCTCTCGCGTTTCGAATCGGGCGGCCGCCACGTCACTCAACGGGAGACAACGTTGCGCCACCCGAAGGACGTCATTTGACGGAGCCCATGGTCAGACCGCGCAGCAGATAGCGCTGCATGAACAGTGTGAAGATGAGCACCGGGGATGAGACCAGAACCGCTGCCGCGCCGATCTGTCCCCAGAGCACGCCCCACTGCGTCCGGAACCCGAGCATGGCGAGCGGGGCGGTCGCGGCGTGCGAGTTCGTCAGCACCAGCGCGAAAAGGAATTCGTTCCAGGCGGCGATGAAGACGAACACGGCCGTGGCGACGATTCCGCTCGACGTCAGCGGCAGCAGGATCTTCCAGAACACCTGGAATTCCGTCGCGCCGTCGACGATACCGGCCTCGCGAATGCCCGGGTGAATCTCGCTGAAGAAGCTGCGCATCAACCAGATGGCAAATGGCAGGTTGAAGGCGACATAGAACACGACGAGCACCTGATAGGTGTCGAGCTGTCCTGTCTTGACCGCGATCAGATAGGCCGGAATCACGATCACGATGGCCGGAACCATGCGTGCGACCATGACCAGCATGAGAAAGGCCCGCCCCTTGATCGGAAGCTGCGTCAGGGCGTAGGCGGCGGGCGCGGCAACGGCAATGACGAGCGCGGTGCTCGCAAAGGACACGATCACGCTGTTCAGGAGGAAGAACTGAAACTCGCTGGTCGCGAACAGCTCGCGAAACCCGTCGAGGGTCGGACCGAAGATGAAGCGCGGCGGCATCGAGATCGTGTCGATCGGCTGCCGGAAGCCGGTGAGCACCATCCACACGTAGGGAAACAGATAGAACGACGCGATGACAATCCAGAGTGCGAGCAGCAGGCTCTTGCGGACGTGAACGGACACAGACATCATTGCCTCATCGCGCCTTGAAGGCGTGCCGCTGCAGGTAGAACATCAGCGGCGAGCAGACGATCAGCACGATGACGAGATAGACCCATGCGATCGAAGCCGTGCGGCTGATGTCGAATGCGGAAAAGCCGAGCTTGTAGGCGAGCACGCTTAATGTCGTGGTGACTTCGCCGGGGCCACCGGCCGTGAGCAGGAATATCTTGTCGAAGTCCGCCAGCGCTCCGATGAGACGAAACGAGCACGCCACCAGGATATAAGGGAGCAAATGCGGGATCGTGAGATAGCGGAAAAGCTGCACCGCGCCGGCACCGTCGAGTGACGCCGCCTCTATCAGTTCCTGGTCACGCGACTGCAGTCCCGCGAGCAGGACCAGCATGAAGAACGGCGTCATCTGCCAGACGTCGAGGATGATGCACGACATCAGGGCGTGATCCAGCCCCAGCCAATCGATACGCGGCAGTCCGAGCGCGCCGAGCACGTAGTTGAAAAGGCCGGCGCTGGGATCGTAGAACAGTTTCCAGAAGATACCGAGAACCGACGGTGTCAGAACCATCGGGATGATCATGATGCCGCGAAACAGCGGACGAAGGTAGAACGACTGGTTGAGAAGCAACGCGAGTGCCAGACCGAGCGGCAGCTCGATCGCGATCGACACCAACGCGTAGGTCAGCGTCACCAGGAGTGCGCTGTGGAAGCTGGAGTTCGACAGCAGCCACGTGTAATTCGCGAAGCCGACGAACATGTCTTCGCTGCCCGGCGTCACCAGCGACCAGTCGAAGAAACTCACCTTGAGCGAATAGACGATGGGCGCGACGAACACCACCAGCACGACGGCGACGGCGGGCATCAGGAAGTAGAGCGCCTCCCGCCGCGCCCCGGCAGCAACCTCGTCCCGGACAGGGATCGCGACGGCCGGGGCGATGGACTTCATCACGTTCATGTCTTCCCGACCTCAGCGAAGATAGCCGCGCCGCTTCACGAAATCGGTGACGCCGTTCTGCATGTCGTTCATCGCGACCTTGACCGTTTTCGTCTTGGCCAGCGCTGCGTTGACCTCGTCGTAGATGATGCGATGGACCTGCTCGGCCTCCTTGAGGGGAACGAAGGAGAAGACGGGCCCCTGCAGCGCGGTCGCGACCGCCGGAAAGTGCGGATTACGGGCAATCAGCTCGGGATCCCGGAGGGCCGACATCCTCACCGGCGCGCCACCGGCCAGCGTCGTGCGGCGCACGATTTCCTTTGAGGTAAGCCACGCCAGGAACAGCTTTGCGGGCTTCATGTTGCGGGCTTTCGCGTTGATGCCCAAACCGTGTCCGCCGAGCAGCGAACCCTGCGGCGGCACCGTCCAGCCGAAATGGCCGGCAGCGGCCGACTTCTTGGGATCGGCAAGCAGGCCCATGCCGGAGGGCCACATCAGCGCCTGTGCGCTCGTCTCGGTCGAGAAGCTGTTGACGAGTTCCGAGATGTCCCAGGAGAGATTGCCGGGCGGCGATAACGGCTGCAACTGGCTGACCATGAACTCGAGCGCCGCGATCCCGGCCTCGCTGTTGAATTGCGGCACGCCCTTGTCGTCGAAATACTTGCCGCCGCGGCCGTTGAACTGCTGCATCCAGACCGTCGCGGTCTGGACGTTCTTCCCGCCCGGCATGCCGTAGCCGTAACGATTGTTGCCGCCGAGCTTGCCGCCGTTGGCTGCGATTTCTTCCCAGCTCGTCGGCGCCTTTTCCGGATCGAGGCCGGCTTCCTTGTATCGATTCTTGTTCCAGAGAACGAAGGTCGCATCGCCGAGAACAGGCAGAGCGATCAGACGGCCATCGACCCGGCCGTAGATGTCGAGCGGACGCGAGGCGTAGTCGTCGATGTCAAGCGGAGGAGCGCCCTCGACCTCGGAGTCGATCTTGGTCAGGTCGACGAGATATTGGGCGACATCGTACTTCCATTGATAGGCGACCGGATAGATGTCGAAGGAATTCGTGCCCGTCGTCACATCCAGCAGCATCTTGGTGTAGCGGTCCATGTACTGCCCGAACGTGAAATCGAGCTTGATACCGGTCGCCTCCGAGAACTCCTTCGAGGCCGCCGCGAGAATGTCCCAGGTCGTGCCGGTGCCGAACAGAATACGGACAGTCGATCCCGAATACGTCTTCGGAAGGGATCGCGTGACGGCTGCAAGCTCGGACTGCGCCCACGCCGCCCGACCGAAGGCAGTCGCGGCGGAAGCTCCGAGCAACCCACGATGAAATGTCCGCCGTGTAATTCCTGTCACCTGTTGTCCTCCCTTTGCCCTTTCGCCAGCCTTTTCGACACGGCCGAGCGATCCCTTCTCAAGGTCGCCCTTCTGGCGCTCGCCTTGACTAATGCCTGACCACACAAGATGTCAATTAACATGTAAATGACGGAACGGCCATTTACCGCGAATCTTTTTCGCCATCAATATATTGATATAATTATAATAATTCTCATCCTTGCCTGTTTTCAGCACTGCACAGGCGCCTGCCGCCGCGAGAAAATATTGACATGTTGGTCGGACTGGCACAAGAATTTGTATATCTACAATAACAACTCGCCGAACTTGTCACGCTGAGCCAGCCAGCTGTCATCGCGATGACGATCGGCCCCGATCAAACTCAACAGCACGATCAGAGGAAACGAATGGCATCGGTCACCATCAAGGGCTTGCGGAAACGCTTTGCCAATGTCGAGGTCGTCAAGGGTATCGATATCGACATTGCCGACGGCGAGTTCGTGGTGCTCGTTGGCCCTTCCGGCTGCGGGAAATCGACCTTGCTCCGCATGCTCGCCGGCCTCGAAGGCATTTCCGGCGGCGAACTTCGGATCGGGAGCAAGGTTGTGAATGACCTGGCGCCGAAAGACCGCGACATCGCGATGGTGTTCCAGAACTACGCGCTCTATCCGCACATGACGGTGGCCGACAACATGGGATTCTCGCTGCGGCTGCGGGGGATGCCGAAGGCGCAGATCGAAGACGGCGTCACCCGCGCGGCAGGCGTCCTCGGACTGACCCACCTGCTGGCGCGCTACCCGCGGCAGCTCTCGGGCGGCCAGCGCCAGCGCGTCGCCATGGGTCGCGCCATCGTCCGCGCACCCCAGGTTTTCCTGTTCGACGAGCCGCTGTCCAACCTCGATGCGAAACTCCGCGTCGCCATGCGCGCCGAGATCAAGGCGCTGCATCAGAAGCTGCGCACCACGACCGTCTACGTCACGCACGACCAGATCGAAGCCATGACCATGGCCGACAAGATCGTGGTGATGCGTGACGGCGTCGTCGAACAGATCGGCTCGCCGCTCGAGCTCTACGATCGCCCCGCCAACCTGTTCGTCGCGGGCTTCATCGGCTCGCCGGCCATGAATCAGATCAAGGGGAAGGTTCGCGACGGCGCGTTCGAGTCCAGCGACGGCTTCCGACTGCCGATCAGCGAGCTGCCGCCGAACGCGGACGGCCGCAACGCGATCTACGGCGCACGTCCCGAGCATTTCATGATCTCCGATCAGGGATTGCCTGCACGCGTGACCGTCGTCGAGCCGACCGGCTCGGAGACCCACGTCATGGCCAATCTCGGCAACGTGCCCGTGGTCTGCGTGTTCCGCGAGAGGATCGGCGCGCGGCCGGGCGACACCATCCACATCGCACCACGTCCCGACGTCGCACAATTGTTCGACGCCGACACCGGCCGCAGCCTGCGCGCCGCCTGACATCTCGACGGCTTGACGTCCGCCAACGCCTCGAAGCCGACACGTCAATAAACGTCCTGCCGAGGCTCGTGAACGGGAGGCAGGACATTGGGAAACGAAGGGAAGGGATTTCCATGGTCAAGATCACGCGTCGTCAGGCAGTGGCGCTCGGCACGGGCCTGCTCGCCACTCCAATGATCGGGCGCTTCGCCCACGCGCAGGAGGCCCGCATCGGCTTCCTGTCGTCGCAGAAGGCCGGCGCATTCGATGCCGTGATCGCGGCGTTCGAAGCCGCCAATCCCGGCATCAAGGTGCAGGCGCAGAACGTCCCGTTCGACCAGCTCAACGCGCAGATCCAGGCGCGCCTCGGCGCCGGCGATACCAGCGTCGATGTCTTCACGGTCGACGAGCCGCGCGTGCCCGCCTACGCCCAGAAAGGCTTCCTGTCCGACCTCACGGCGATGCGCGGCGAGATCGAGGCGGCCGTCGCGCCGGCGGCGCTCGCCGGCTCCTCGTTCAAGGACAAGCTGTGGAGCTTCCCGTTCTGGACCACGTCGCAGTTCCTGTTCTTCAACAACGACCTGCTGAAGAAGGCCGATCTGCCCGCGCCGGACTCCGATCCCGCCAGGCGCCTGACCTGGGAGGACCTGCTGACCCACGCCCGCACGGCGCAGAAGGCCGGCGCCAAATGGGGCTTCGCGTTCGACCAGAACGACCGCTATTACGAACTGCAGCCGCTGTATGAATCCCAGGGCTTCGGTCCCGGCCTCACCGGCGACGGATTGCTGACGCCGGCGCTGACGTCCGCCGGTTGGGTCAATACCACGGAATGGTATCGCGATCTCTACGCCAGCGCACTGGCGCCGCGCGGCGTCGCCTACGAGCAGATGCCGGCCCTGTTCTCCTCTGGCCAGGTCGCCTACATGGTGGCCGGCGTCTGGCATGCGCGCGTGTTCCGCCTCGCCAAGGAGCTGAACTTCGGCATCGCGCCCATGCCGTATTTCGCGGGCGGCAAGCCGGTGACACCGACGGGGTCCTGGACCATCGGCGTCAATCCGAAGAGCGCGCGCAAGGACGCTGCACTGAAGTTCGCGAAATTCCTGACCCTCGACGGCAATGGCGCACTGCTCGCCAGCACGATCGCGCCGCAGCCGCCGGTCAACAAGGTCGCGTTCGAGGCCTACCTGAAGCGCGAGTCCGAAGCGGGCGGCGGCAACACCGCCGCGTTCGCCAAGATCATCAGCCATGAACTCGCCAACACCACCGTCAGCCGGCCGCGCACGATCGGCTACGTGGTGTTCGAGGAGATCATGAACCGCATGTACAGCGACATCCGCAACGGCGCGGAAGCGAAATCCTCACTCGATCGCACCCAGGCGGCGCTCAGCGCGGCGTTCTCCCGGCTCGAATGATGACCGCGCTCACCTCTTCCGACGGTTCTATGACAGCTCCCAAAGCCGCCTCGGCTCCCAGGTCGCGCCGCACCCTCAGCGAGGGTGCGGTCGCGGCCCTTTTTCTCGCGCCCGCCATCGTGGCCGTGCTGGTGCTGCGCATCTGGCCGACGGGCCTTGCGCTGTGGCAATCGTTCCACGTCGGCGCGGCGGGGCGGTTCGGCCTCGATAACTACACGTTCCTCTTCTCCGATCCGTCATTCCATGATGCGCTGTCGGCAACGCTGCTGTTCTCGCTCATCGTCAATCCCTTCCAGATCGCCTGTGCGCTCGGCCTCGCGCTGGTGCTCAATCGCGCGCTGCCGGCAGGCCCATTGTGGCGGACGCTCGTCCTGCTGCCGGTCGCCGTGCCGCAGAGCGTCTCCGCGATCATCATGGGCGTGGTGTTCCGCCCCGACGGCCCCGCCAACGCGTTGCTCGCGACCATCGGCCTGCCGGCCCAGGGCTTTCTCACCACACCGGAGCAGGCGCTCTATACCATCATCCTGATCGTCAGCTGGATCGGGGTCGGCTACTGGACGACGTTCCTGCTCGCGGGGCTCAAGGAAATCCCAGCCGCGCTATACGAGGCCGCGGTGATCGACGGCGCGAACAGCTGGCAGCAATTCCGCTTCATCACCCTGCCGCAGCTTCGTCGGCCGCTCACCTTCGTGCTGGTCGCCGACACCGTGGCGAACTTCCTGGTGTTCGCACCGGTGCAGATCCTGACCAAGGGCGGGCCGCAGGGCTCCACCAACCTGATCATGAACGACATCTACACCCGCGGCTTCCTGTCCGGCGACATGCGCGGCGCCGCGGCCGAGACCGGCATCCTGGTCGCCATCGTCGTGATCATCGTCGCGATCCAGTTCCGCATGATGACGGGAGCGAAGTCGGAATGAAGCAGAACTATCACCCCGGCCCGCTGGCGATCGCCGTGGCGGCGTCGGCCGCGGCCATGCTCCCGTTGATCTGGGCGGCCGTCAGCGCCCTGCGCCCGAGCGCGGAGATCTTCCGCTACCTGTCGCCGCTGAGCATCCGCACGCTGGTGCCGGCGGAGATCACCTTCGACAACATCATCGCGCTGTGGAGCGGCCCGTTTGCCCGCGCCATGTTCAACTCCGCGCTGGTGACCGCGCTGACCGTCGCCATCGGCCTCGTCATCTGCTCGATGGCGGCATTCGCGCTGGCCGCGCTGAACTACCGCGGACGCAGCGTGGTGTTCACCGCGATGATCGTCTCCTTCCTGATCCCGTTCGATTCCATTGCCGTTCCGCTGTCCCAGGTGTTTCGCGACCTCGATCTGCAGAACAGCTACGCGGGCTTGATCCTGCCCGGCATCGGCAATGGCCTCGCCGTGTTCCTGCTGCGGCAATTCTTTCTCGGCATTCCGCGCGAGCTCGCGGAAGCCGCAATGGTGGACGGGCTCGGCTGGCCCCGGATCTTCACCAAGATCTACCTGCCGCTCTCGAAGCCCGCCTTGATCGGTGCGGGCCTTATCCTGTTCGTGTTCCAGTGGCAGGCTTACCTGTGGCCGCTGCTGATCGCGCCGAATCCCGACTATCACGTCGCATCGGTCGCGATCGCGAGCTTTGCCGGACAATACGACGTGGACTATGGCCAGATGTTCGGCGGCGCGGTGTTCACGGCACTGTTGCCGATGGGCGTCCTGCTGGTGTTCCAGCGCTACTTCATCGCCTCGTTCGCCAGCACGGGCAGCAAGGACTGACCTGACCCGACTGTCACGGGCCGGCGAGGATCACGTCCACTTGCCAAGAAAAACGCGCTCCTGCGAGCGCGTGATGTGCTCGCGCATGCGGGCGCGCGCCCCGTCGGCATCACCGTCGCGAATGCACTCGAAGATCGGCTCGTGGCTGGAGCGCACGACGGCAGAGTGATTGGGTGAGTGCAACGTCGACAGATTGCGGGCAAGCTCGATCAGGAAGCGGATGTGCGCGCGCGCGGCGCCCCACGCCGCGATGAAGAAGTCGTTATGCGTCGCCTGGGCGATGGCCTCGTGATATTCGAGATCTTCCTCGATCCCCTGCGAACTGACGGAGGCGCTGGACTTGATGGTCTGCAGCAGGCCACCGATCCGCTGGATGTCGGCCGGCAGCCGGCTCTGCGCCGCGGCGAATGCCAGCTCACCCTCGAGCGAGATCCTGTAGGTGTAGAATTTCTGGATCGCGACGATGCTGTTGATCTGCGGAGGCGCCTCGTCGGCGCTCACCATGACCGGAACCTCGGCGGCCTCGACATGCGGAACGCCATCGGAAACGAAGCTGCCCGCGCCCTGGCGCGATCGAATGACCCCATCGACCCGCAACCGTTCGAGCGCTTCGCGAACGATCGGACGGGACACACCGAAGCGCTCTCCGAATTCCTTCTCCGAAGGAAGGCGTTCGCCTGCGCCGAACCCACCGGTGCTGATCTGCTTGAGGATATCGCCGTAGAGGACGTCACTCATTTTGACGCGTCGCGAACCCATCGAGATGCTCCCGCACCGGCGGCCAGCCGGATCTTTCATCGTGCAGTATGCAGGGCGCTTCGTGCCGGCACCGAGAACCGACCTTTGGTGGCCATCCGAGCCGACCATTCGGGCGGAGCACACTGCAACTGCCCTGCAATGGAATTTGGTATATCGCCCGCAGCAACAATACAACAATTCTTACAAGTGAGGCTAGCGCAAGGACAACCTCGCAACCGGACCGGATGGCGTTGTGCACATCATCGGCGACCGTTCCGGAGACCATGCGGTCGTTGCGCCGTTCCGGGCCGCGCTGCCCGTCATCGATCATGCCGGCAGGAACTTGAGCCTGGTACGAGGCCGCGGTGCCGGCGCCCGCTTCATGGCGCGCATGCTTCGACGGAGCACCTGATCCGCGATGATCGCGTATCAAACAATGGACGCGCCTTCGCGATCTCGCGGCGTGTTCGCCCGAGCTTTGTTCGTCTCGCCACCCTCTCG
>NZ_JASGFS010000024.1:0-84123 GCF_047605465.1 Bradyrhizobium sp.
GACGCCGAGCGCCTCGGCCATGGCGGCGAGCCGCGCCGGCTCGACGCGGCCGAGCGCCTGGCCGATCTGGTGGTCAAAGTCGCGGGAATCTGAGGCGAAACGCCGGATTTCCATATTTTTACCGTCATGGCCGGGCTTGTCCCGGCCATCCACGTCTTGCAAGAAGTGGTAAGGATTCGTGGATGCCCGGGACAAGCCCGGCCATGACGACGGAACGACGGGATAGAGCATGAGACTGCCGCGCGAGATCGGACCCATCCACTTCGTCGGGATCGGCGGGATCGGCATGAGCGGCATCGCCGAGGTGCTGGTCAATCTCGGCTATGCCGTGCAGGGTTCGGACGCCGCGGACAATTACAATCTCGAACGGCTGCGCAAGAAGGGTGCGAAGGTCTCGGTCGGCCACAAGGCCGAGAACGTCGACGGTGCCGAGGTCGTCGTCGTCTCCTCGGCGATCAAGCGCGACAATCCGGAATTGATGGCGGCGCGGGCGCAGCGCATTCCCGTGGTTCGCCGCGCCGAGATGCTGGCCGAGCTGATGCGGCTGAAGAGCTGCGTCGCCATCGCCGGCACCCATGGCAAGACCACGACGACGACCATGGTCGCGACGCTGCTCGATGTCGGCGGTCTCGATCCCACCGTCATCAATGGCGGCATCATCAACGCCTACGGCTCCAACGCGCGGCTCGGCGCCGGCGAGTGGATGGTGGTGGAAGCCGACGAAAGCGACGGGACGTTCCTGAAGCTTCCGGCCGAGGTCGCGATCGTCACCAATGTCGATCCCGAACATCTCGATCACTTCAAGACCTTCGACGCCGTGCAGGACGCCTTCCGGCACTTCGTCGAGAACCTGCCGTTCTACGGCTTTGCCGTGATGTGCATCGATCACCCGGTGGTTCAGAACCTCGTCGGCAAGATCGAGGATCGCCGCATCATCACCTACGGCGAGAATCCGCAGGCCGATGCGCGGCTGGTCGATCTCACCGCCGGTGGCGGCGGCTCGAAATTCAAGGTCGTGATCCGCAACCGCAAGGCCGGCACCGCGCACGAGATCGCCGATCTCGCGCTGCCGATGCCGGGCCGGCACAACGCATCCAATGCGACGGCGGCGATTGCGGTGGCCCACACGCTCGGTATCTCCGACGACAAGATCCGCGCCGCCATCGCTGGCTTCGGCGGCGTGAAGCGGCGTTTCACCAAGACCGGCGAGTGGAACGGCGTCACGGTCATCGACGATTACGGGCACCATCCCGTCGAAATCGCGGCCGCGCTCAAGGCTGCGCGCGATTCCTACAACGGCAAGGTCATCGCGGTGGTGCAGCCGCATCGCTATACCCGCCTGCAATCGCTGTTCGAGGAGTTCTGCACCTGCTTCAACGATGCCGATGCGGTGGTCGTCGCGGAGGTCTACGCCGCGGGGGAAGCGCCGATCGAGGGCATCGATCGTGATCATTTCGTCGCGGGGCTGCGCGCCCACGGCCATCGCCAGGTGATCCCGCTGCCGGGAGCGGCGGATCTCGCCGGAATCGTCAGGGGCATCGCGAAGCCGGGCGATCTCGTCGTGTGCCTCGGCGCCGGCAACATCACGCAATGGGCTTATGCGCTGCCGGACGAGCTGAAGGCGCTGGGATGACCATGCGCGCGTGTCATTCCCTTCCACATGCGATGGGCTCCTGCCGGGGCGGCATCCTCACATGAACTTTCCGGACATCACGCCCTCGCTCAAATCTGCGATGCCTGATCTCCGCGGCCGGTTGCTCGCCAACCAGTCGCTGGCCGAGCTCACCTGGTTTCGCGTCGGCGGTCCCGCGCAGGTGCTGTTCACGCCGGCGGACGAGGACGATCTCGCCTATTTTCTCGCGCATCTCGACGGCGACATTCCCGTCCATGTCGTCGGCGTCGGCTCCAACCTGATCGTGCGCGACGGCGGCCTGTTCGGCGTGGTGATCCGGCTTGCGCCGCGCGCCTTCGGCGATGCGACCGCGAGCGGCGATGTCGTCACCGCCGGCGCGGCCGCGCTGGACAAGCGCGTGGCGGAAGTCGCGGCCTCAGCCCATATCGGCGGGCTCGAATTCTTTTTCGGCATTCCCGGCACCATCGGCGGCGCGCTGCGCATGAATGCGGGCGCCAATGGCGGCGAGACCAAGGATGTGCTGGTCGAGGCGAGCGGCGTCGGCCGCGACGGCAGCAAGCACGTCTTCGCAAACGCCGACATGAAATTCGTCTACCGCAGCAGCGGCGTCGATCCCTCCATCATCTTCACGTCGGCGCGCTTTCGCGGCGAGATCCGGGACGCGGAAACGATCCGTGCGCGCATGGCGGAGGTGCAGGCTCATCGCGAGACCGCACAGCCGATCCGCGAGAAGACGGGCGGCTCGACCTTCAAGAATCCGCCCGGCCATTCCGCCTGGAAGCTGATCGACGCGGCGGGTTGCCGCGGCCTTCGCGTCGGCGGCGCGCAGGTCTCCGAGATGCACTGCAATTTCCTGATCAACACGGGCGATGCGACCGCGCACGACATCGAGACGCTGGGCGAGACCGTGCGCGAGCGGGTGAAGGCGAATTCCGGAATTGAGCTACACTGGGAAATCAAGCGGATCGGGATTTCCCTTAACAATCCTTCCGGGGCGACGCGTTAGCATCGGACCCGAATTCTCGAGCTTGCGGGTTCGCGCCTTGCGCGATCCGGAATGACCAAACGCGAGGCAGCGAATGCGCATCACCATCCTCTTCGGCGGCTCCAACCGCGAACGTCTGGTTTCGGTCGCCTCGGCCCAGGCGCTGCATCAGGCGCTGCCGGAGGCCGATCTGTGGTGGTGGGACGTCGAAGACAACGTGCACACCGTCCAGTCGAAGCAGCTCCTCGAGCACGCGCGTCCCTTCGAGGACGAGTTCAAGCCGGGCACGCGCGGCATTCCGCTCGCGCAGGCGCTGGACCAGGCCAAGGCGGAAGGGCGCCTTCTGGTGCTCGGCCTGCATGGCGGACGTGCCGAGAACGGCGAATTGCAGCTGATGTGCGAAGCGCGCGGCGTGCCGTTCACCGGTTCGGGCTCGGCCTCCTCGCATCTCGCCTTCGACAAGATCGCGGCGAAGCATTTCGCCGCGCTCGGCGGCGTGACGCCGCCGGCGAACATCGCGCTGGACCAGATCGACGCGGCCTTCGCCGAATACGGCCGCCTGATCGCCAAGCCCGCGCGCGACGGATCGAGCTACGGCCTGATCTTCGTCAATGCGAAGCAGGATCTCGTCGCGGTCCGCAATGCCGCCAGGCACGAAGACTATGTGATCGAGCCCTACATCGCCGGCGTCGAGGCGACCTGCGGCGTGCTGGAGCGGCCGGACGGTTCGATCGTCTCGCTGCCACCGATCGAGATCATTCCGGGCGAGGGCAATTTCGACTACGCCGCGAAATATCTCCTCAAGTCGACCCAGGAGATCTGCCCCGGCCGGTTCACACCCGAGGTCACCGCGACGCTGATGGATCACGCGATGCGGGCGCATCGTGCGATGTCCTGCACCGGCTATTCCCGCTCGGACTTCATCGTCTCGCCGAAGGGCCTGGTCTATCTTGAGACCAACACGCTGCCGGGGCTGACGAAATCCTCGCTCTATCCGAAGGCGCTGAAGGTCGAGGGCATCGCCTTCGTCGCTTTCCTGCACGGCCTGATCGAGCTCGCCGAGGCGCGGGTCCGGAAATAATTAGGATTGGTTAACGGCCGGACGGGCGAAACCGGGCACTTTGGTGGCCGAAACCGGTAAAATGCCAGACATCGCGGCATAAAGGCCTCACAAGACGGGGCAAAAAGCATCTCCCGTTAACGAATTTTACCTTTTGTTTACCAGGAAGGCCGAAGGTTAACGCTGGCGGCGCATATGGCGCTTTGGCTGCCGGCGCGTGAGCTGTCGCGGGTGTTCCCGCCGTCAGCAAGCGCTTGGAGGGGAGAGGCTTCTTCTGCTGAAGACCAAAACCCGGCCCGGCAAGTCCGAGACGTCATGTTCGCCAGGTCCCGCGTGGTGTTGCGGGCAAACTGTTGACGAGCTCGTGCAATGGATGGTGCAGGAAGCCTCACCCGGTCGCTTTTCAGATCGCTGAGGCCCCAAGCTGATCTGAAGGCGGCCGCTGTCGGAGCGGTCGTGCTTCTGCGCGAGTGGGCGCAGGACAGGCGCGAGGCCGCCAGGGAAAAGACCAGGATCAGGGCGAGGGCGAAAGCCGTCGTCGAACGTGAGCCGCAGCCGCGCGTGGTCGCGCTGGTCGAGCGCTATATGCCGCGCCGGGTCGGGATCAGCATGACCGTGCTGCTCCTGGTCGGAAGCTGCGGCCTCGGCATCGTCAAGGGCGGCCATCTCCAGGACTTCATCACTGCCGTCAGCGATGCCCGCAATGCCCTGGCCAATTCGGCCGGGTTCCGCATCACCTCGGTCGTGATCAACGGCCGCAAGCAGCTCAGCCAGGACGAGATCCTCGCGATCGGCGGCGTCAGCGGCCGGTCGTCGCTGCTGTTCCTCGACGCCGACGACGTCCGCGACAAGCTCAAGGCCAATCCCTGGATCGCCGACGCAACCGTGCTGAAGCTCTATCCGGGCCAGCTCATGATCGACATCACGGAGCGCAAGGCGTTCGCGCTGTGGCAGGAGGCCGGGCGGCTCTCCGTCATCGCCGACGACGGCGCGGTGCTCGAGCCTTATGTCTCGCGACGGTTCCTGTCGCTGCCGCTCGTGGTCGGCAAGGGCGCCGATACCCAGGCCCGTGATTTCCTGGCGCTGCTCGCGCGCTATCCGCAGGTGAATGCGGTGACGAAGGCCGTGATCTTCGTCGGCGAGCGCCGCTGGAACCTCAGGCTCAAGGACGGCCTCGACGTCCGCCTGCCCGAGCAGGACGTCGGCAACGCGCTGGCCGCGCTCTCCAGGCTCGACAAGGAAGACAAGCTGTTCTCCCGCGACATCGTCGCCGTCGACATGCGCCTGCCCGATCGCCTGATCGTGCAGTTGTCCGACGACGCGGCGAAGGCGCGCGAGGAACAGTTCAAGGACAAGAAGTCCAAGAAGAAGGCCGGAGATTCCGCATGACCGGCCTCGATCGCACCCAGACGCCGAAAACGCGCCCGATGCCGCACAAGCGTGGCGGCCTCGTCGCCTGCCTCGACATCGGTACCAGCAAGATCGCCTGCATGATCGCGCGGCTGAAGCCGTCGGCGCCGAGCGAGGCGCTGCGCGGCCGCACCCACGCGGTGGAACTGATCGGTTACAGCCAGATCCAGGCGCGCGGCATGAAGGCCGGTGCGGTCGTCGATCTCGGCGAATGCGAGCAGGCGGTGCGCCAGGCCGTCGCGCTCGCCGAGAAGATGGCCAAGGTGCGGGTCGAGTCCGTGCTGCTGTCGGTGTCCGGGGGCAGGCTGTCCGGCCAGCTCGTCGAAGCCGCGGCCGACATTCGCGGCGGCGCGGTGACGCCCGCCGACGTCAGCCGCGTCACCTCCACCGGCATGCGCCACGCCACCGGCGATGGCCGCACGGTGCTGCATGCGCTTCCGGTCGGCTACACGCTCGACGGCGTCAAGGGCATCCGCGATCCCCGCGGCATGGTCGCGCGCCAGTTCGGCGTCGACATGAACGTCGTCACCTGCGACGCCACGGTGGCGCGGAACCTGATGCTGGCGGTGGAACGCTGCCACCTCAACGTCGAGGCGATGGCTGCGAGCCCTTACGTGGCCGGCCTGTCGGTGCTCACCGACGACGAGGCCGATCTCGGCGCCGCCGTGGTCGAGATGGGCGCGGGCACCACCACGATCGCGGTCTATGCCGGCGGCCGTTTCGTGCACGCGGCCGGTTTTGCGGTCGGCGGGCAACACATCACGATGGATCTCGCGCGCGGACTCTCGGCGACCATTGCCGATGCCGAGCGAATCAAGACGTTATATGGGACCGTCATCACCGGCGGTTCGGACTCGCGTGAGCTGATGTCTGTGCCGACAGCCGGTGACGAGCAGGATCTGCCGCAGATCGTCTCTCGCGCCACAATCGCCAACATCGTCAAGCATCGTGCCGAGGAAGTCTTCGAGATGGTTCGGGACAAGTTGAAGGATTCGCCCTTCGCGGCAGAGCCCAAGGGCCGTGTCGTGCTCTCGGGTGGCGCCTCCCAGCTCACCGGCCTCGTCGAACTCGGAACGCAGATTCTCGGCCGGCCGGTACGGGTCGGACGTCCGCTCGGCTTCGGCCGGCTGCCCAACGAGGCGAAGAACGCCGCGTTCGCTGTGCCGGCCGGACTACTGGTCTACCCGCAATATGTTCATCACGAACATGTCGAACCGCGGCATACGCGGCAGCAGGTCAAGACAGGGACCGGCGGTTATTTCGGAAAGGTCGGACGATGGCTACGCGAGGGCTTCTGATGACTGCATTTCCGCAATCCCGATTTTCACCAACTCCCGCGGCCGCCGGCCGGGGCGAACCCACGCGCGCGTGATCGAGAGGCAACCATGACCATCAGCATCAATGTTCCTGATATTCACGAACTGAAGCCCCGGATCACCGTGTTCGGCGTCGGCGGCGCCGGCGGCAATGCCGTCAACAACATGATCACGGCGGGCCTGCAGGGCGTCGATTTCGTGGTCGCCAACACCGACGCGCAGGCGCTGACGATGTCGAAGGCGCAGCGCATCGTGCAGATGGGCACGGCGGTCACGCAGGGCCTCGGCGCGGGTTCGCAGCCGAACGTCGGCGCGGCGGCGGCGGAAGAGGTGATCGACGAACTGCGCGACCATCTCTCGGGCGCCAACATGGTGTTCGTCACCGCCGGCATGGGCGGCGGCACCGGCACCGGTGCGGCTCCGGTGATCGCCAAGACCGCGCGCGACATGGGCATCCTCACCGTCGGCGTCGTCACCAAGCCCTTCCACTTCGAGGGCGGCCGCCGCATGCGCACCGCTGAAGCCGGCATCAACGAGCTTCACAAGGTGGTCGACACGCTGCTGATCATCCCGAACCAGAACCTGTTCCGGGTCGCCAACGAGAAGACCACCTTCGCCGACGCCTTCGCGATGGCCGACCAGGTGCTCTATTCGGGCGTTGCCTGCATCACCGACCTGATGGTCAAGGAAGGCCTGATCAACCTCGACTTCGCCGACGTCCGCGCCGTCATGCGCGAGATGGGCAAGGCGATGATGGGCACGGGCGAAGCCTCCGGCGACAAGCGCGCGCTGACCGCCGCCGAAGCCGCGATCGCCAACCCGCTGATCGACGACTCCTCGATGAAGGGCGCCAAGGGCCTCCTCATCTCCATCACCGGCGGCAAGGATCTCACCCTGTTCGAGGTCGACGAAGCCGCGACCCGTATCCGCGAGGAAGTCGACCAGGACGCCAACATCATCGTCGGCGCGACCTTCGACGAAGCGCTGGACGGCCTGATCCGCGTCTCGGTCGTTGCCACCGGCATCGAGCAGGCCGCGATCGCCCGCAACAGCCAGGCCTCGAGCGCCCCGGTCGCGAACGCCGCACCGCAGGTGCAGCAGGCTCCCGCCGTTCCGGCCGCCGCTGCCGAGAGCCGTCTCGCCGACCTGACCGCGCGGCTCCGCGCCGACAACCAGCGTCTGGCCGAGCGCGCCCAGAAGCTGGAAGCCCAGGTCCCGGCCGCCGCGCCGGCCCAGGCGGCGCCGATCGCGCCGCGTCCCAATGTCGAGCGCGCCGCCCTTGCGGCCATCGCCGCGGCTGTTGCCCCGGAAGTGCCGCAGGCGCAGGCGCCGGTGCAGCCGGCCTCCTACGGCGACGTCACCGTGCGCCCGATCGCGCAGAAGCCCACGCTGTTCCCGGAGCCTGAGCAGGCCCCGATCGCGATGCACGAGCCGATGACGCCCGAAACCTTCATTCCCCCGCAGGCCGAGCGTCCTCCGGTCCGCGCGCCGCGGATGCCGCGAATCGAGGAACTGCCGATGCCGGCCCAGGCCGAGTTGCGCCAGGCCCGCGGCGAGGTCGAGGAGGAGACGCCCCAGAAGAGCCGGCTGTCGCTGCTGCAGCGACTCGCCAATGTCGGCCTCGGCCGTCGCGACGAGGAGAGCGAGCCGCCGATCGCCGCCCGCACCGCAGGTCCCGCGATGCCGGCACTGCCGGAGCGCAAGCCGCAGAAGACCGTGGCGCAGCAGATCGCGGCCAGCGAGCCGGTATCCGAGTATGCCCGCCGTCCGGCGCCGCAGGGTCTCGACATGCACGGACGTCCCGCGCCTGTTGCCCCGGCGCCACAGGGAGACGACCATCTTGATATCCCGGCCTTCCTGCGGCGGCAGGCGACCTGAGGATTGTTACAATAAGGCAGATGCAAAAGGTCCCGGCGGGAAGCTCGCCGGGACCTTTTCTTTTCCGGTTCCATCTGACGGGATCGTGTCGTCAAGCGACTGATTTTAAATCATTAATTATGTATTCGGTGGTTCAGTAAAGCTACGGATAACGGCTTCAAACACCGGCGCAATTTGGTTAAGCCTTGGCGCGAATACGGCAGGTTTGGGGTAACAATCGGTAAAAAAGCGTGAGTTGGCGCTGTTTGAGGCAGTGACTATGGTTCGCCGTGACTTGGGGATACGGAGATTCGGGCGGTCGATTTCGGTCGATGCGTCGGGTCTTGTAGAAGTCGCAGTGGGTCGTAGTGGGGCGGGTTCCTGATGAAATTTAGCCGGCAAACAACGCTTCGTGCGCAAGCCTCCGTGGCAGGCGTAGGCGTTCACTCCGGTCTTCCCGTCACTCTTACCCTCGGACCTGCGCCTGTCGACGCGGGTCTTGTTTTTGTCCGCACCGGGCTCGAGGGAAGCGACCGGGAAGTTCAGGCGACTGCCGACCAGGTGATCGCGACCGATTTCGCCACCGTTCTCGGTGATCGCAACGGCCCGCTGGTCTCCACCGCCGAGCATGTGCTTGCTGCACTGCGGGGCATGGGCGTGGACAACGCCACCATCGAGATCGACGGTCCGGAAGTCCCGATCATGGACGGCAGCGCCGCGGCCTTCATCGCGGCGATCGAGCAGGCCGGCATCGTCACCCAGTCGGCGCAGCGCCGCTTCATCCAGGTTCTGAAGCCGATCTCGATCAAGCTCGGCGATTCCTTCGGCGAGATCCGGCCCTACGCCAACGGGTTCCGCGTCGAGGTCGAGATCGATTTCACCAATCCCGTGATCGGCCAGCAGAGCTACGCTTTCGACCTGAACCCGGAACGGTTCCGTCGTGAAGTCGGCCGCGCCCGGACCTTCGGCCAGATGTGCGATGTCGCGCGTCTCTGGAGCGCGGGCTATGCGCTCGGTGCCTCCTTCGACAACACCGTCGTGTTCGACGACGAGCGCCTGCTCAACACCGAAGGCCTGCGCTACGCCGATGAGTGCGCCCGCCACAAGGTTCTGGATGTGATCGGCGATCTCGCGCTGGCCGGCCTGCCTCTGCTCGGCGCCTACCGCTCGATTCGCGGTGGCCACAAGCTCAATCACGCCGTGCTGACCGCACTGCTCGCCGACCGTACCGCCTGGCGGGTGGTCGAGGGTGAAGCGGCCCGCCGCACCACGCGCCCCGTCGTCGAGGTCGGCAGCGGTATCGTCGGCGGACGGATCGCCGCGGCCTACGGGCCGGACGTCTCCTGAGAGACCTGTTGTCGCAGGCGTTCTCCCCTGGAAACTCCTGGTAACCATGATCGACTAGCATTGCGGCACGTTCGCCTTAATCCGGGCGAAATGCCTGCCTATCCGGTTGGTTAACGATCGTTTTTCGGTTACACCGGCGTGGTCGCATGGCAGGCACCACGGTCACATTTCGCGCCCATGACGGGGTTCATGGGCTGGCGAGCCACCGCATCACAGGGCGTCAGGTCTCAAATTCATGTCGGCACAGCGTATGACGCGCGGATATTTCGCAGGTTCGCCCCAGGCCCGTGGGCTGCTTCAGGCTGCCACCTTGTTGATGCTCGCGCTGCCGCTTGCCGGCTGCGGCACCGGCGACCTCTGGGACAAGTTCACCTCCAAGGACGACACCTTCGTCGAGGAGCCCGCCGACAAGCTCTATAATGAGGGCCTGTACCTCATGAACGAGAAGAAGGACATGAAGGCGGCGAACAAGAAGTTCGAAGAGGTCGACCGCCAGCATCCCTATTCCGACTGGGCGCGCAAATCGCTGCTGATGTCGGCTTATTCGGCCTATCAGGGCGGCGACTATGACGGTTGCATCGGTGCGGCCACCCGCTACGTCACCCTGCATCCGGGAAGCCCGGACGCGGCCTATGCGCAGTACCTGATCGCAGCTTCGCATTACGACCAGATCCCGGACATCAGCCGCGACCAGGCCCGGACCGAGAAGGCGATCGCCGCGCTCGAAGAGGTGGTGCGCAAATATCCGACGTCCGAATACGCGACCTCCGCCAAGGCCAAGATCGAAGGTGCCCGCGACCAGCTGGCCGGCAAGGAAATGAATGTCGGCCGCTACTACATGCAGAAGCGCGACTACACGGCCGCCATCAACCGCTACAAGGCGGTGGTGACCCAGTATCAGACCACGCGCCACGTCGAGGAGGCGCTGTTCCGGCTCACCGAGGCCTATATGGCGATCGGCATCGTCGGCGAGGCGCAAACCGCCGCTGCCGTGCTTGGGCACAATTTTCCCGACAGCCGCTGGTACAAGGACGCATATAATCTTGTAAAATCCGGCGGTCTCGAACCGAGCGAGAATCAGGGGTCCTGGATCAGCAGGTCCTTCAAGAAGTTGGGCCTCGGCTAGGAAATCTGGTTCCATGCTGGCGCGTCTGTCGATCCGTGACATCGTCCTGATCGAACGGCTCGATATCGAATTCGCAACCGGCCTCGCGGTTTTGACCGGCGAGACCGGTGCGGGCAAATCCATCCTGCTCGATGCCTTTGCGCTGGCGCTCGGCGGCCGCGGCGATGCCGGCCTCGTGCGCCACGGCGCGGAGCAGGGACAGGTCACCGCCGTTTTCGATATCCCCAAGAATCACCCTGCCGCGAAGATCCTGGCCGAGAATGGCCTGGACGACACCGGGGAGATGATCCTGCGCCGGGTTCAGCTCGCCGACGGCCGCACCCGTGCCTTCATCAACGACCAGTCGATCAGCGTGCAGACGTTGAAGTCGGTCGGCGCCGCGCTGGTCGAGATCCACGGCCAGCACGACGAGCGCGCCCTGGTCGATGCCGCCACCCACCGCCGCCTGCTCGATGCCTTCGCCGGCCTGGAAAAGGACGTCGTCGCCGTTGAGACGCTGTGGGAGACGCGCCGCACCGCGAACACCGCGCTGGAGGAGCATCGCGCCGGCATGGAACGCGCCGCGCGCGAGGCCGACTATCTGCGCCATGCCTCCGACGAGCTGAAGCAGCTCGCGCCCAAGGACGGTGAAGAGACCTCGCTCGCCTCGCGCCGGACCACCATGATGCAGGGCGAGAAGATCGCTTCCGACCTGCGTGAGGCCCAGGAAGCGGTCGGCGGCAACCATTCGCCGGTCGCAACGCTCTCGGCCGCGGTTCGCCGGTTGGAGCGGCGCGGCGTCAACTCGCCGGCGCTGGTCGAGCCGGCGGTGAGGGCGATCGACACGGCGATCAACGCGCTGGAGGAGGCCGACCAGCATCTCCAGGCCGCCCTCGCGGCAACCGACTTCGACCCGGCCGAGCTCGAACGTATCGAGGAGCGGTTGTTCAGCCTGCGTGCCGCGTCCCGCAAATATTCGACGCCGGTGGATGGCCTCGCCGCGCTCGCCGCCAGATATGCCGCCGACGTGGTGCTGATCGATGCCGGCGCCACGCAGTTGAAGAAGCTGGAGCAGGCCGCCATCGAGGCCGATGCGCGCTATGCGACCGCGGCCAAGAAACTGTCGCTGGTGCGGCAGAAATCGGCGGAGAAGCTCAACAAGGCGGTCAACGCCGAGCTGGCGCCGCTCAAGCTCGAACGCGCGAAGTTCATGACCCAGGTCGAAACCGACGAGAGCGTACCGGGGCCGCAGGGCTTCGATCGCGTCGAGTTCTGGGTGCAGACCAATCCGGGCACCAAGCCGGGGCCGCTGATGAAGGTTGCCTCCGGCGGCGAGCTGTCGCGCTTCCTGCTGGCGCTGAAGGTCGTGCTGTCCGACCGCGGCTCGGCACCGACCCTGGTGTTCGACGAAATCGACACCGGCGTCGGCGGCGCCGTGGCGGATGCCATCGGTGCGCGGCTGGCGCGCCTCGCCGGCAAGGTGCAGGTGATGGCCGTGACCCACGCCCCGCAGGTCGCCGCGCGCGCCGACCAGCATCTGTTGATCTCCAAGGATGCCCTCGACAAGGGCAAGCGCGTCGCCACGCGCGTCAACGCGCTCGCCGCCGACCACCGCCGCGAGGAGATCGCCCGTATGCTCGCCGGCGCCGAGATCACGGCCGAGGCAAGAGCCGCCGCGGACCGACTGCTGCGGGCGGCGACGGCTTAGCCCTGCATCGTCATTCCGGGGCGATGCGAAGCATCGAGCCCGGAATCTCGAGATTCGAGGCTAGGGTCTCGAATCCGTGCCAGAGCAGCCTTCTCACCGGCGGATCGACTCGTACAGATCGGCCCAGTTCGGATTATCCTCCTCGATCAACTGGGTTTTCCAGGTCCGTCTCCACGTCTTGAGCTCCTTCTCGCGTGATATCGCCGAGATTGGATCGTCATAGGCTTCGAACCAGACCAGCCGCATAATGTTGTATCTGGCTGTAAAGCCGGGGACTGCCTTGATTCGATGCTCGTGGATGCGCGTGCGAGGTCCCTGGTGACGCCGACGTAGATTGCCCCATCGCGGCGGCTTGCTAGAATATAGACGTAATGGGCCATGAGCCCCCGCCCGAACGATTTCGTCATTCCGGGGCGCACGAGGTGCGAACCCGGAATCTCGAGGTTCCTGGTCTGGTCCTTCGGACCATCCCGGAACGACGAGCTATAACTTTAAGTATGATGGCAAGAGCAGCAAAATCCAAAGCAAAGCCGCTTCGCGACGTCGCCGATCTCACCAAGGCGCAGGCCAAGGTCGAGCACATGCGGCTCACCCTCGAACTCGAGGGCCATGATCGGCGCTACTATCAGGACGATGCGCCGACGGTCACCGACGCCGAATACGATGCGCTGCGCCAGCGCTTCAACGCGATCGAGAAGCGCTTTCCTGAATTCGTCAGCGCGGACTCGCCTTCGCAGAAGGTCGGCGCCGCGCCATCGGGGCGTTTCAGGAAGGTCCGGCATGCCGTTCCCATGCTGTCGCTCGACAATGCCTTCGCCGACGAGGACGTCCGCGACTTCGCCGGCCGTATCGCGCGCTTCCTCAAGCTCGCCGACGACAAGATCGATTTCTCCGCCGAGCCGAAGATCGATGGCCTCTCGATGTCGCTGCGTTACGAGGGCGGCGAACTCGTGACCGCGGCGACGCGCGGCGACGGCGCGGAGGGCGAGGATGTCACCGCAAACATCCGCACGCTCGAAGACGTGCCGCAAAAGCTGAAGGGCCGTAACGTCCCCGAGATATGCGAGGTGCGCGGCGAGGTCTACATGACCAAGAAGGCGTTCCTCGCGCTGAACGAGCGCCAGAAGGCGGCCGGAGACACCATCTTCGCCAATCCGCGCAATTCGGCGGCGGGCTCGCTCCGGCAGAAGGACCCGGCCATCACCGCCTCGCGTCCGCTGGGCTTCTTCGCCTATGCCTGGGGCGAGATGAGCGCGATGCCCGAAGGCACGCAGAGCGGCATGATCCACTGGTTCGAGCGCTGCGGCTTCCGGACCAATCCGTTGACGAAGCTCTGTCACTCCGTCGAGGAGCTGCTCGCCTTCCATCATGCGATCGAGGAGCAGCGCGCCGAGCTCGACTACGACATCGACGGCGTCGTCTACAAGGTCGACCGCATCGACTGGCAGGAACGGCTCGGCTTCGTGTCGCGCACGCCGCGCTGGGGCATCGCGCACAAATTCCCGGCCGAGCGCGCCATGACAGTGCTGCGCGACATCGAGATCCAGGTCGGCCGCACCGGCTCGTTCACGCCCGTCGGCAAGCTGGAGCCGGTCGGCGTCGGCGGCGTGATCGTGCAGAACGTGACGCTGCACAACGAGGACTACATCAAGGGCATCGGCAACAAGGGCGAGGTCCTGCGCGAAGGACGCGACATCAGGATCGGCGATACCGTCGTGATCCAGCGCGCCGGCGATGTCATCCCGCAGATCGTCGACGTCGTCCTCGACAAGCGGCCCAAGGCTGCGAAGGAATTCCACTTCCCGAAGAAGTGCCCGTGCCCGCTGCACACCGACGTCACGCGGGGAGAGACGGCCGCTGGCGAGGAGGAATCCCGCGCCCGCTGCACCGGCGAGTTCGCCTGCCCCTATCAGAAGATCGAGCACCTCAAGCTGTTCGTGTCGCGGCGTGCCTTCGACATCGACGGCCTGGGCGAGAAGCAGCTTCAGTATTTCTTCGACGAAGGCTGGGTGAAGGAGCCCGCCGACATCTTCACGCTGGAGAAGCGCAATTCGAAGCTCAAGCTCGAGGACATCGAAGGTTACGGCGCGACCTCGGTGCGCAATCTGTTCGGCGCCATCGAGAGCCGGCGCAAAATCGCGCTGGAGCGTTTCGTCTATGCGCTCGGCATGCGTCATGTTGGTGAGACCACGGCGCTGGCGCTCGCCCGCGGCTACGGCTCCTGGGACGCCTTCCATGACGCCTGCCTGAAGGTCGCCAAGGGTGACGAGGAGGCGATGGCCGAGATGGACGCGCTCGACCAGATCGGCGACACCGTGATCAAGAGCATCGCCGACTATTTCGGCGAGAGCCACAATCGTGGCATCGTCGAGCGCCTGACCAAGGAAGTCGAGATCGTCGACGCCGAGAAGCCGAAGAGCAACTCGGCCGTCGCCGGCAAGACCGTGGTGTTCACGGGATCGCTGGAGAAGATGACGCGCGACGAGGCCAAGGCGACTGCCGAGCGGCTCGGCGCGAAGGTTTCGGGATCGGTGTCGAAGAAGACCGACCTCGTCGTCGCCGGTCCCGGCGCGGGCTCGAAGCTCGCGGACGCCAACAAGCACGGAGTCCAGGTGCTGACCGAGGACGAGTGGCTGAAGCTGATCGAAGAGTGAGGCGCGCTTCGGTTTCCACGGCCTCGCCGTGATCATCCGCGAGCGCGGATGATCCAGTATTCCAAAGACGGCGCGAGGATGCGGAGTAGGTGCGGTATGACGGACGCCTCGCTTTCGCGGGCGATGACACCGAGCGTGTTGTGACGGCGGACGCGCACAGCCCTCACATCATTCCGGTCTCTTCCTCCTCCGCCTGCTCGATCAGTTCCTCGCTCACCACCAGTTCGCGGCGGGGGACGACGAAGATCATCATGCAGGCGCAGAGCAGCGAGATGGCGAGGACCGCCGAGGTCAGCGGCAGGGTCGTAGTGGAGTGGCCGCCGAGATAGGCGCCGAATTGCGACATCAGCGCGCCGATGCCTTGCTGCAGGAAGCCCATTGCGCCTGACGCGGTGCCGGCGGCTTCGGGACGGATGCTGATGGCGCCGGCGGCGGAGTTCGCCATCACGAAGGCGTTGCCGACCATCACGATCATCTGCGTGCCGAACAGCCAGGCGGGTGCCTCGTTCCAGCCGGTAAAGCTCCAGAGCAGGTTCAAGAGGCTGCCGCAGAGCTGCAGACCAAGCCCGAACCAGATCAGCTTCTCCAGCGAATGCCGCGGCGCGAAGCGCACGCAGAGGAGATTGCCGACGAGATACGCAAAGCCGGTCGTCGCGAACCACGCGCCGTATTCGGCGCTGGTCCGTCCCATCTGCGTGACGACGATGTAGGGGCCGCCGCCGGCGAAGGTGAAGATGATCTGGGACGCCAGTACCTGGCACATCACATAGCCGATAAAGGCGCGGCTCTTGATCAGCGTGCCGACGTCGCTGCGAAAGCCGCCGCTGCCGACGGCACGGTCCCGGCGTGTCTCGGGTAAGGCGATCGCGATGCCGACCGCGACCGCGATCGCGGCGAATGTGACGGCATAGAAGATCGCGCGCCAACCGAACGCGGTTTCAATGAGACCGCCCGTGAGCGGCGACACCATCTGGCCGATCATCAGGGCGGCGACCACGAGGCTGATCATGGAGGCGACGCGGTCGCGCTCGTAGATGTCGCGGATGATGGCGCGGCTGACCACCATGCCGGAGGCGCCACCGAGCGCCTGGAAGAAGCGCGCGGCGATCAGTTGCGGCAGCGTCTCCGCGAAGATGCAGGCGACACTCGCCGCCACCATCAGCGCGAGACCCGAGAGAAGCACTGGGCGCCGGCCGAACTTGTCCGACAGCGGCCCCATGGTGAGCTGCGAGAGTGCGATGCCGACCATGTAGAGCGACACCGTCATCTGCGCGATCGAGATATCGCTGCCGAAACTGGTCGCCAGGATGGGTAGGGCCGGAACCAGAATGTAGAGCGAGATCGGCGCGATCCCGGTCATGACGACGAGCAGCAGCAACACCACGCGCGAAGTCGCGATGTTCCGTGTTGCCGCGTCCGGCGGCCTGCTGATCATGCCGTGCATGCGTGTCCGTCTCTCGAAGTCGAATCGGACTGTAGCTTGCTCGCACAAGACGAATATCGGCGTTTCGGAATGCGGCTATACCGATTCCGGGACTGTTATCATATCAGTGCGCAGGAAGCCGTCATTTGACGGACAAGCGTGGCTGGGAATGCGCCAAGTCGCTAAGATCGCGGGCAAAAGGCGGTTGAGCCTTGCGCCAACCGCGTAGTGCCATGCGAGGGCCGTTTAGGCCTTCAGCTCCGCCGTCGCCTGGTCCAGCCACGCCTTCGTCGCCTCGTCCAGCGCCGGCCGCACCTCGGCCCTGACGCGGGCGTGGTAGGCATTGAGCCAGTCGAGCTCGTCGCGGTTCAGCATCCCGACCTCGATCAGCCGGCGGTCGATCGGCGCCAAGGTCAGCGCCTCGAACGCGTTCATCGATTTCTCGGCGCCCGGAATGTCGGCGGCGACCACCAGTTCGAGGTTCTCGATGCGGATGCCGAAACCGTCTGTCTTGTAGTAGCCGGGTTCGTTGGAGAGGATCATGCCGCGCTTGAGCGGCGTGGTGCCGAGCTTCGAAATGCGGGCCGGTCCTTCGTGCACGCTGAGATAGCTGCCGACGCCGTGGCCGGTGCCGTGCTCGAAATCGACGCCGGCGGCCCAGAGATATTGCCGCGCCAGCGTGTCGAGCTGCGCGCCCGTGGTGCCGTCCGGAAACACCGCGCGCGCGATCGCGATGTGGCCGCGCAGCACGCGGGTGAAACGGTCGCGCATCTCCTCCGTCGGCTCGCCCACCGCCATGGTGCGGGTGACGTCCGTGGTGCCGTCTTCATATTGCGCGCCGGAATCGATCAGCAGCAGGTCGCCGCGTGCGATCCGCCGGTTGCTCTTGCGGGTGACGCGGTAGTGCACGATGGCGCCGTTCGGTCCGGTGCCGGAGATGGTCGGAAACGACACGTCCTTCAGGGCGCCGGTGTCGCGGCGGAACGTTTCCAGTGCTTCGACCGCGTCGATCTCGGTGAGCTTGCCGGTCGGCGCTTCGCGGTCCACCCAGGCCAGGAAGCGCGCCAGCGCCACGGCGTCGCGCCGGTGCGCCGTCTTCGTGCCCGTGATCTCGGTCGCGTTCTTGACCGCCTTCAGCAGCGCGATCGGATCGCTGCCGCGCACCGGCTTGCCGCCGGCGCCTGCGATCAGCCGGCTGAGCGCGTCGGCCGCGGTGGCGTTGTCGAGCGCGATCGCGGCCCCGCTCCTGGCGAGCGCCATCAGGGTCGGCGCCATCGCGTCGGGCTCGCGCACGTCGGCGGATTGCTCGAGATGATCGCGCGTCAGGTTGGAGAGCTTGCGGTGGTCGATGAACACGGTCGGCCGGCCGTCCTTCGGCACCAGCGCGTAGGACAGCGGCAACGGCGTGTGCGCGACGTCGGCGCCGCGGATGTTGAAGGTCCAGGCCACGGCATGGCTGTCGGACAGCACCAGCGCGTCGACGCCCAGCCTTCCGATCTCGGTCCGGATCTGCGCCAGCTTGTCGGCCTCGGCGACCCCCGCATATTGCAGGCCGTGCACGGCGACCGGCGCGACCGGCGGCGGCGGCCGATCCGGCCAGACGGCGTCGACCGGATTGCTCTCGACCGCGACCAGTTCGGCGCCGGCCTTGGCGCAGGCGGCTGACAGGCGCTCGGCTGCCGAAAAAGTGTGCAGCCACGGGTCAAATCCTAGGCGGTCGCCGGGCTTCAGGTGCGCCGACACCCAGCTCTCCGGCGGCGGATCGATCAGCGATTCGACGGCCCAGGCCCTGGTGTCGACCTGCTTGGACGCCTGAAGCGTGTAGCGGCCGTCGACGAACACGGCGGCCTCCCGGACGAGAACCACCGCAAGTCCCGCCGATCCCATGAAGCCGGTCAGCCAGGCGAGCCTCTCTTCCGACGGCGCCACATATTCGTTCTGCTGCTGGTCGGCGCGCGGAATGACGAAACCGGTCAGCTTGCGGCGGGCGAGCTCTTCACGGAGCGCGGCAAGACGCGCCGTCAGTGCGACGCCGGCCTCGGGCTCCTCGAACGTCTGGAAGTGCGCTTCGAACATGGTGGATCCAATCTAGGACCGTGGGGATGAGTCCGCAATGTAGACGCATTCGCGGCGCATCTGGCATGGACTGTGCTTGAAAAAGTTCCGCTTGAGTCGAGTGGAGCGTAAGGGATGCGGCAGTTGCGCTTCGTCCTGATAACAGGGAAATTCGAGCAAGTGTTTCTACTCAACGACGAGGGGATACACGATGCCTGCGTTCATGTTTGAGAAGATCTCGCCGCCGGTCCGCCGCGTCCCGGCCGCCACGACACCGAAGAAGCCGCGCGGCGTCATCAGCCAGATGATCGACCGCTTTTCCGAGCGCCGCGCCCGTCGTGCCTTGCAGGGCGAGCGTCTGCCGATCCGAAGGGACGACAACAAGCCGTCAGAGTAGGCGTCCTCTGTCTCAATCTTCGCGTTGAGTCGCTTGCCGCGCAAGCGTCCCGAAGGGCGAGGCCATGATCGGGGCTGCATGTTCGAGACGGCGTTTGCGCGCCTTTCCACCATGAGGACCGGAAGCCGCAGGGCTGCGGCGCCGAAGCGGTTTAGCTCCTCAGTTCATCCCACCTTGCGCAGCAACAGGCTGCTCCACCCCTCGATCCGCAGGTGCCGCACCGGCACGAGGCCGCGCGCGCGATAGGCGGCGATCACGGCGGGCGCCTGGTGCGTCAAAAGGCCCGAGAGAATGACGCGTGCGCCCGGCGCCAGGTGACGCGCCATCGGGGTCGCCAATAGCCGTAACGGATTGGCAAGGATGTTGGCCAGCACCAGGTCGAACGGACCGGCCTTTCCAAAATCCGGTGCGGCGAAACCTGTGGCGCGGATTACCCGGACATGGTTGCCGGTTTCGTTCAGCGTCGCGTTCTCGGCGGCCACGCGCACCGAGGGCGGATCGATGTCGGAGGCCAGCACCGCGCGGTGCAGAGCCTTCGCCGCCGCGATCGCCAGCACGCCGGTTCCCGTGCCGAGGTCGAGCACGCGTCTGGGCCGCGCGCATTTCAGGACATGGTCAAGCAGGAGTAAACAGCCACGCGTCGTACCGTGGTGTCCGGTGCCGAACGCGAGGGCCGCCTCGATCTCGATTCTGAGCTTGTTCGGCGCCACACGGTCGCGGTCGTGGCTGCCGTGCACGACGAAGCGGCCGGCTGGAACCGGCACGAGATCCTCGAGGCTCGCGCGGACCCAGTCCTTGGCTTCGACCGTGTCGAAGACGAGCGTCGCGGCGATCTCGTTTCCTGCTGAAGTTGCAACGAGTTCGCGCAGCAATCCCTGGTCCGGCGCTTCGGCGAAATGCAGCGTCACGTCCCATTGTCCGTCCGGTCGCTCGAAGGCTGCGACCGCAGCATCGCCCTCGAAGAAGATCTCGGTGAGCACGTCGACGACACGCTTGGACTCGGCTTCGTTGCCGATCGAAAAGCTGGCGCGGTGGGTGGGAGAAGGCTCCATCTAGGCGGCTCGCTGCATCGAATTTCCGGGATTTTTACCTTTAACTTTCCGCATAACTTGCACCCTCCCAGTTAACCAGACCGTAGGTTGTACCCCGTAATTTCCCGGCCGTTGGAAACAACCAACACAACTTGAAATGAAAATGGAGGCGAGTCTTGAAGCGCATGGTTAAGAAGTTCTGGTCCGATGAGTCCGGTGCGACCGCGATCGAATACGGTCTGATCGCAGCCGGTATTGCTCTGGCGATCATCACCGTCGTCAACAGCCTGGGCACCACGCTGAACGAGAAGTTTGGTTCGATTAGCACCTCCTTGAAGTAATTTCCGCCCCGCATTCCCAGCGGGACTATTTTCTTCTTATTTGGCTGCTTTCCGACGGACGCCCGCAGGGGGGATGAGCCCCCTGCGGGCGACGTCGTTTCTGGGAGGGGGTAGGCGGTCCGTCCACAGGCTGTCCGCCGCCTGTCCTGATGCTCTCCACCGGCTTGTCCCGGCGTTGATCCCGGGTTTCCCACCGCTTTTCCGCAGGCAGTTCAGGCCCGCCGGGCCCGGACCTCCACCGTCTCTTCACAGCTTTTCCGACAGGCTCGCCCACAGCCCATCCACAGGCCTATCCACGGCCGGTGAACAGGGCGCGGTGATCGCGCAGAATGACCTGCGCCGCGTTGTGGCCGGGCGCGCCGGTGACGCCGCCGCCGGGATGGGCGCCGGAGCCGCAGTGGTAGAGGCCCTTCACCGGCCCGCGATAGTCGGCATGTCCCAGCATCGGCCGCGCCGAGAACAACTGGTTCAGGGTCAGGGCGCCGTGGAAAATGTCGCCGCCGAGCAGGCCGAATTGTCGTTCGAGGTCGAGCGGGGACAGGATCTGGCGGCAGAGCACGCTCGCGGCAAAGCCCGGCGCGTACCCGTCGACCGTCGCGATCATGAGATCGGCGACCTCCTCGCGGTGATCGTCCCAGGACCTTCCGCCCGGCAGTTCGGGCGCGACATGCTGGCAGAACAGGCTCGCGACGTGTTTGCCGTCCGGCGCCAGCGTGGCGTCGAGCGTGGATGGAATCAGCATCTCGACGACGGGTGAACTGCTCCAGCCCCGTGCGCGCGCATCGAGCCAGGCGCGGTCCATATAGCCGAGGCTCGGCGCCAGGATGATGCCCGAGGTGAGGTGATCGCCGTCGCCCGGCAACGCCGTGAAGGAGGGCAGGCGATCCAGCGCCACGTTCATGCGGAAGGTGCCCGAGCCGTTCTTCCAGTTGCGGATGCGGGCGAGGAAATCCGCGGGCAGGGCATCGGCCGCGACCAGCCGGGTGTAGAGCAGCTTCGGATTGACGTTGGCCACGACATATTTCGCGCGATGGGTCGTGCCGCTGTCGAGGACCACGCCCACGGCGCGGTCGCGTTCGACGATCACTTCGCGCACGCCCGCATCGGTGTCGATCGCCACACCCCGATCGCGCGCGGCGCGCGCCATCGCCTGCGTGATCGCGCCCATGCCGCCGATGGCGTGACCCCAGACGCCCTTCTTGCCGTTCACTTCGCCGAAGGCGTGATGCAGCATCACATAGGCCGAGCCCGCCGCGTAGGGGCTGGCATAGTTGCCGACGATGGCGTCGAAGCCGAACAGTGCCTTGACCAGATCGTGCTCGAAGCGCTCATCCAGCATCTCGCCGGCCGAGCGCGTGAACAGATCGAGCAGGCTGCGGCTCTGCTCCAGCGTGAGGCCGCGCAGGATGCTGCCCGTCTTCCACGCATTGACGCCCTCGCGGATCGCGGCCGTGCCGAAGCCCTCGACGAGGTTCGGCGGCGCGCGCAGGACGAACTGCCGCAGCACGTCCGCGATGTCCTCAAGCTCGCGCGAGAAGCCGTCCAGCGCGGCGGCGTCGTGCGCGCTGAGCCGCGCGACGGAGGCTTTCGTTCGCCCTTCGCCGGTGAGGAGATAGCTGCCGTCGGGGGCAGGAAGGAAATTCTGCGCGCGCCGCTCGACGATCCGCAGGCCGTGCTCGGCCAGCTTGAGGTCGCGGACCACCTGCGGATTGAGCAGGCTCACGGTGTAGGCCGCGACCGAATTGCGGAAGCCGGGGTGGAATTCCTCCGTCACGGCCGCGCCGCCGACCTCCTTGCGGCGCTCGACCACGCGTACGCGCAGGCCCGCCATCGCGAGATAGGCGGCGCAGGTGAGGCCGTTATGGCCAGCGCCGATGATGATGACGTCGGTTTCGGTCATGAAAGGTTCAAGGTCCAACTCACCGTCATTCCGGGACGTGCGAAGCGCGAATGATGGAGCGCCATCGCCCGCCGGAGAATCAAGAGGTTCCGGGTTCGATGCTTCACATCGTCCCGGAACGACGTTCTATATCAAGCATTCCTCGCTGCAACATCACGACAGCCTTTATTGCCCGTTCAGGCGCCTTGTGCTCCATTGCGCGCGTCCGGCGCCCGCCGGGGGAATTATCCGACGCGTTGGCCCGCGCGGACCGGTGCCCAACTCGCCGGAAACGCTTTCGCTGGAGCATCCATGGACTCGATCGTGCAACCCGCCGCCACGGAGCAGCCGTCCTCGTCGCGCAACCGGCTGCTGCTGACGGTCTACACGGCCGCGATCTTCGTCAGCGCCCTGCTGCTGTTCTCGGTACAGCCGCTGTTCACGAAAATGGTGCTGCCGCGTCTCGGCGGCTCGCCGGCGGTGTGGTCGGTGGCGATGGTATTCTTCCAGTCGCTGCTGCTGGCGGGCTACGCCTATGCCCATCTGCTCATGCAGGTGAAGAACCGCGTCGTCCCGGTCGTGGTGCATCTGGTGCTGCTGATCGCCGCCTTCGTCACGTTGCCGCTCGGTATCGCCGGCGCCTATGGCGAGCCGCCGGCCTCCGGCTATGCGTTCTGGCTGCTCGGCCTGTTCGTGGTCTCGATCGGGCTGCCGTTCTTCGCGCTCGCCGCCAACAATCCGCTGCTGCAGGCCTGGTTCGTCCGCACCGGCCATCCCGATGGGCGCGACCCCTATTTCCTCTACGCTTCCTCCAACATCGGCAGCTTTCTCGCGCTGTTGTCCTATCCGTTCCTGCTCGAGCCGATGTTCACGCTGCATACGCAGAATCGGCTCTGGACCGGCGGCTATGGCCTTCTGATCCTCCTGATCGCGGCCTGCGGCGTCCTGCTGTTGCGCTCGCCCAGATCCGCGGCGGCCGTGGTGCAGACCGAGGATGCGAATGCGCCGGCTCCCGGTGTCGTGACGCGCCTGCGCTGGATCTTCCTCGCCGCGGTGCCGTCCGGCCTGCTGATCGCGGTGACCGCGCACATCTCGACCGACGTCGCCGCGGCGCCGCTGCTCTGGGTGCTGCCGCTGTCGCTGTACCTCCTGACCTGGGTGGTGGTGTTCCAGTCGCGCCCGCTGCTGCCGCACAAATGGATGCTGATGCTGCAGCCGGTGGCGATTGCCGGCGTCATCGTCCTGCTGGCGTTCGGCGGCGAGCAGAATCTGTTGCTGACGCTGGGCGGTCATCAATTGTGCTTCTTCGTCATTGCCATGGCCTGCCACGGCGAGTTGGCGCGGACCCGGCCGGCGGCCAGATATCTCACCGGCTTCTATGTCGCGCTGTCGTTCGGCGGCATGGTCGGAGGGCTGTTCGCGGGGCTGGTCGCGCCCTTCACCTTCTCCTGGATCGCTGAATATCCGATCCTGATCGCCCTTGCCGCGCTGTGCCGGCCTGCGGCGAACGAGCGCCTCGCCGGTGTCGTCAAATGGTACTGGCTGGCGCTCGCCGCGCTCGCGATCGCTCTGGTTGCGCCGTCCTACACCACAGGTGAACTGTCGGCCTGGTTCGAGGATCACCGCGTCTGGATTGCCGGCGCGGTCGGCGTGCTCGCCGCGCTGCTGGCATTGGCGCTCAATGCCGGCCGATGGAAGATCTTCGCGACCGTCGCGCTCGCGCTGGCATTGATCCGCGTCTATCCGGCGGACGAAGGCCGGGTCGTTACAGTGCGCAGCTTCTTCGGCGTCCACAAGATCGTGGTCACGCCGGGCGGCTATTTCCACGTTCTGATGCACGGCACCACCATTCACGGCGCCGAGCGCTTCCGCAACAATGACGGGACGCCGGTCGCCGGCCGGCCGGAGCCGATCACCTACTACCACAAGGACGGCGGTATCGGTCAGGCCATCACGGCGATCCGCGAGCGCAAGGGCGCGCCGCTCAAGGTCGCCGCGATCGGTGTCGGGTCGGGCACGCTCGCCTGCGCCGCCGAGCCGGGCGAGAGCTGGAAGTTCTTCGAGATCGACCAGTCCATGGTCGACGCCGCGCGTGACCCGAAGAACTTCCGCTACATCTCGAGCTGCATGCCTGACCTGAAACCGGTGATCGGCGATGCGCGGCTGACGTTCGCCAAGGAGCCCGACGGCGTCTACGACCTCATCATCGTCGATGCCTATTCGTCGGATGCGATCCCGATCCACCTCGCCACGGAAGAGGCGATGAAGATCTACAAGGACAAGCTCGCCCCGCATGGCGCCGTCGTGATGCACGTCTCCAACAGGCACCTCGATCTCGAGCCCGTGGTGGTCGGCATTGCCGACGCCAACGATCTGAAGAGCTGGGTCTACAACGAGGATTCGGGCCGGGACGCCGACTACATCTTCTCCACCGACGTGGTCATCTCCGCGCGGGAGGCGGCCGATGTCGGCAGCATCGCCTCGTCCAAGGTGTGGGAGGAGACCGACGCCGACGAGAAGGTGCGGGTCTGGACCGACGATTATTCCAACATTCTGGGCGCGCTGTACCGGCGCCTCAAGAATGGAGAGTAGGACGGTCCCGCAGCGCGCGGCCTCGAGCCAAGAGATCCTACGGCGCGACCGGCGTCCCCGCCGGCAACGCAATTCCCTTCTCGCCCGCGACCTGTCGCAGCAAATCGGGCCGGTCCGATATGATGCCGTCGACGCCGAGCTCGATCATGCGTGCGATGTCGTCGCGCTTGTTGACCGTCCACACCACGACGCGCAGTCCGAACGTATGGGCTTCGGACACCAGCGCCGCGTTGACGTCGCCGAAATAGGGTGACCAGATCGCGCCGCCCGCGTCCTTGATCGTGCGCGGCAGCGAGCCGCCGTGGTCGGCCGGATTGAAACCGGCGGTCCAGCTGGTGGCCTTGTCGAGCGCAATCGTCGGCTCGGTCCCTCGCTGCAGCGTCAGGTACACGGTCGGAATCGTCGGCGCCCGTTGCTGGACCAGAAGCAGAGTTCGCCAATCGAACGACTGGATCGTGACGCGGCCGGAAAATCCCTCGGCCTCGATCAATCCCAGCAGCCTGGTAACGAAGTCTTGCGGGGGAAGCGACTCGTCCGGACGGTTCGGATCGATCTTGGTCTCGATGTTGAAGCGGATCTGGCTGTTGCCGGACTTGCGCACAAGCGCGAACAGCTCTTTCAATGTCGGGATGCGCGTCCCCGGCACCGCGCGTTGATCCGGAAATTGTCGTGCATAGGCACTGCCGGGCCGGATCTGGCCGACATCGTAGGTTCTGACGTCGGCGAAACGCAGTTTCACGAAAGGCGTGCCGGGCGCGCTGACGTACGCACCGCTTGCATCCCGCGCCAGATCCGGGTTGAGCCCGCGCTCGTGCGACACGACGACCTCGCCGTCGGCGGTGATGCCGACGTCGAGCTCCAGCGTGTCCACGCCCATCGACAGCGCATTGGCGAAGGCGGGCAGCGTATTTTCCGGCATCAGCGCACGCCCGCCGCGATGGGCCTCGATATCAAATCCCTTATCCGGTCTCATATCCGATCCCATGGCGTTTCCCGCAGTGAGAACCGAGATCACAGTCAAGATGGTCGCAGCACGTGACGGCATGGCGGGTCTCGGGGCAAGTCCAAAGGCGGGATGTTCAGCGCGTTCATGTGCAGATTGGCACGAATTCCCGCGGTCGACAGCGGCAATCGCCGCCCGTATCCTGCCAAAATTGCCATTTGACGCGTGTGACGGGATTTTTGCATGAGCCGCGCCCGCCTATCTGCCCTGATTGTTGTTGTCCTGCTGGCCAGCGCGCCGGCCGCCGCCCAGCGCGGCAACGATTTCGATTCGCTGCTCGCCCAGATGAATGCGGCCACGCAGACCGGCCGATGGGCCGACGGGCTGGTCGCCGCGCAGACGCTCGAGAACCTGGTGCGCCGACGGCAGGGCGCGGACAACATGAACTATGCCGGCGTGCTGCATAACGAGGGAATGTTCCTGCACAATCTCGGCCGCTACCCGGAAGCCGTCGACAAGCTCAACGCCGCGCTCGCCATCAAGCTCCGCAGCAACGACGTCGCCTCGGCGTTGCGCACCTCCAACGTTTTGGTCGGGGCGCTCGGCATGCTCGACCGCCGGGCCGAGGCCACGACGGTGGCGGAGCGGGCGCTGGCACTCGGCACCGGGGCGTTCGGCGCCAACGACGTCCGCCTCTCCGACACGCTCGCCGCGCTCGGCGGATTGGCGCGGGACAAGGAAAATTACAGGGAAGCGGCCGGCTATTTCGAGCGCGTCCTCGCCGGATTGCAGGGGGCGAATGCGCCGCCGGCCGAAATCGCGTCCGCGATGGACAATCTCGGCGACGTCTACGGCTTGCAAGGCCGCTTCGACGATGGCGAGCGCCTGTTGAAGCAGGGGATCGAACTGCTCGACCGCAGTTTTGGCAGCAATGCGGAGGGGGCGCCGAACTACGACAAGATGCTCAACGACCTCGGCAACCTCTATCTGGATGCGGGGCGTCTGGCCGACGCCGAAGCCACCATGCGGCGCGCGCTGGCGATCACGCGGGCGCGCAGTGGCGACGCGCATCCGAACTTCGCCGCCACGACGGGCAATCTCGCGACGGTGCTGGAGCACGCGGCGCGCTATGCCGAGGCCGAAAAGCTCTATCAGCAGACGCTCCAGGCCTATGAGCGGATCTTTGGGCCGAACCATCCCACCACGGCGATCGGGTTGAACAACCTCGCCAACGTCTATTCGGCGCAGGGCAAGAACGAGGCGGCCGCAGGCCTGCAGGAGCGCGTGCTCGCGATTTACGAGAAGGCGTTCGGCCCCGACAGTCCTGATGTCGGTCGCGCCCTCAACAATCTCGCCAACAGCTATGCGAGCCTCGGCCGCAAGGACCAGGCGCTCGGTCTCTACCGCCGTTCGCTTGCGGTGATGGAGCGCAAGTTCGGCGAAGGCAGCGGCGCGAGCGCGCTCGCGGCTGGCTCACTCGGACAGGCGCTGCTCGATGCCGGCCAGACCGACGAGGCGCGGCCCTATCTGGTGCGCTGCCTCGAGATCGACGAACGCATGCTCGGCGGCTCGCATCCGCAATTGATCAAGGATCTGCGCGCCGTCGCGCTGCTCGATCTCAAGACGGGCAATTTGACCGAAGCGCGCAGCCGGCTCGATCGCGCGCTGGCGATCGCCCAGGACAAGCTCGGGCCGCGTCATCAGGACACCATCGCGACCCTGATCAATCTGGCTGACGTCGACCGACGCGAAGGCAAATGGCAGGACAGTCTGGCGCGGCTGCGGCCCGCCGCGGCCGCGCTCAATGCGCAGCGGAATTCGCAATTCACGCGTTTCACCGAGATCGATCCCTGGCTGATCGACGCGATCTGGCGCGTCTCGGACGGCAAGCCCGATGCTGCGGCCAGGGACGAGGCCTTCGGCGCCGCGCAGCGGGCACATGAGACCAAGGCGGGTGCGGCGCTCGCGCAGATGGCGGCGCGCTTCGGCGCGGGCAATGATGCGGCCGCGGAACTGGTGCGACGGCAGCAGGATCTCAAGGCCAGCCTCGATACGCTCGACAAGCGCGTCACCTCCGAGCTCGGCCAGCCGGACGGGAAGCGCAACGACACGCTGGTCACGAGCTTGCGCGCGCAGACGGCGCAAACGCAAAAATCGCTCGCTGACGTGACGGCTCAGCTCGACCGCAGCTTTCCGGCCTATTCCGAGCTGTCCAATCCGCAGCCACTGTCGCTCGCTCAGGCGCAGGGCTTGCTGAAGCCGGATGAAGCGCTGGTGTCGTTCGTTGTCCTCGCTGACAGGACCTATGCCTTCGCGGTGACACGCGAGGCGGGCGTGGTGCGCCAGATCGCGCTGGGCAGCCGCGATCTCAACGAGCGGGTCGCTCATCTGCGGCAGGGGCTCACGGACCCGGAAGGAGCCCAGTCGTCATTCGACCTCGATGCGTCCTTCGCGCTCTATTCGGCGCTGTTCGATCCGATAGCCGCCGACGTCGCCGGCAAGCCGAAACTGCTGATCGTGCCGGCCGGCGCGCTCACCAGCCTGCCGTTCCAGGTGCTGGTGACCAAGAAGCCTGACATGACCTCCGCCGACCGCGAACGACAGGCGGCATGGCTGCTGAACGACCGTGCCATCACGGTGCTGCCGTCGGTGCCGAGCCTGCGTGCGCTGCGCAGCCTGGCCAAGGCGTCGCGCGCACAGAAGCCGTTCATCGGCTTCGGCGATCCGGTGTTGCAGCGGTCCTCCGGCGAGAGGCGGGCGGGACGCAACGTGCAACCCTACCAGAGCTATTATGACGGCGCCGCCGTCGATCTCGACCGCTTGCGCACCGGCCTGCCGGCACTGCCGGAAACCGCGGGCGAGCTTCAGGCCGTGGCGCGCGCACTCGGCGCCTCGCCGCAGGACGACGTCAAGCTCGGCCAGGCCGCGACCGTGACCAGCGTCAGCCAGCTTCCGCTCGACCAGTATCGCGTCGTCGATTTCGCGACCCACGGGCTCGTCGCCGGCGAGGTCAACGGCCTCAGTGAGCCCGCGCTGGTGCTCACCTTGCCGGATCGGCCGACCGGCGACGACGACGGCCTGCTCACCGCGAGCCGCATCGCAAAGCTCAAGCTCGATGCGGATTGGGCTGTGCTGTCGGCGTGTAATACAGCCGCCGGCGAAAAGCCGGGCGCGGAGGGCCTGTCCGGCCTCGCACGCGCGTTCTTCTATGCCGGCGCACGCGCGCTGCTGGTATCGCACTGGCCGGTCGATTCCGATGCGGCGGTGCGCCTGACCACGGGGGCGTTCTCGGAACTCACCGCGCATCCCGGCATCGGCCGCGCCGAAGCGCTGCGGCGCTCGATGCGGGCCCTGATCGCGGACCGCTCGTCGCCGCGCAATGCCGATCCTGCCGTCTGGGCACCGTTCGTCCTGGTCGGCGAGGGCGGTTGACGGCCGGCGAGGAAGGCCGAAACTGACGGCCATTGGGTCCGGGAACGGTTCACATGCGTATCTTGATCGCGATGACGGTGGCGCTCATGATCGGACAGGCAACGGCCGCGGACGTATTGTCCGGAGCCAATCTCTACGCCGACGTCGAGCGCTACGCTTCGTTCGGCCTGCATCGGTTCGGATCGCCCGGCGACCGCGCCACCGCCGACTGGATCGCCGGCGAATTGAAACAGGCGGGATTCGACGTCGGCTTCCAACCCGTCGTGCTTGGCCGTCAATATGTCGTCGAGCGGGCCAGCGCGGAGTTGGCCGGCATGTCGGTCGAGGCGACGCCGTTCTGGTGGCCGCCGGAGGACAAGGCGAGCTTCCATCTCTCCGCACCGCTCGCGCGCGAGGGCGACGTCACCGGGAAGATCCTGTGGATCGACCTGCCGTTCGATCGCGGCGCCTATCTCGGCCCCGCCCATCGCGCGGCGATCACCGAGGCCGCGGCCAGGAAGCCGGCGGCGATCCTGCTGATGATCGGCAATCCCGCGGACGACCGCTTCGCCTACAACGTCACGCAGGAGGATGCGCCCTGGCCGGTGCCGGTGATGGTCGTCGGTGCGAAGGTGCGGGCGGCGTTCGAGCGCGCGCTGACGTCAGGCACACCGGTGACGCTCGATGCGATTGGCCATTACCAGCGCGATGTCGCGGGCCGCAACGTCGTCGCCGGGATCGGAAGCGGGCCGACCATCGTCGTCTCCACGCCGATGACCGGCTGGTACAGTTGCGTGTGCGAGCGCGGGCCGGGCATCGCCAACTTCCTGGCGCTCGCGCGCACCGTCGCCGCGGAGAAATGGCCGGCGCATTTCGTCTTCATCGCGACGGCCGGCCATGAGATCGGCCATGGCGGCATGGAGCTGTTCCTGAAACAGGGCGCGCCGGCGCCCAGGGACACCCTGGCCTGGATTCATTTCGGCTCGTCGAACGCGTGTTACGCCGTCGCGGAAGGCGTCCGCAGTGAGCAGCCGGAGGCGGAGCGTTATCTCGTGCTGAGCAAATCCGCCGTTGAACTGACCAATGAGACCTTTGCCGGGATCGAGGCCAGGCGTCTGGTGACGGAGAAGCAAGCGGTCGGCGAGCTGCGCGATGTGCACGCGGCGGGTTACGCCAACTTCATCGGCATGGCCGGTCGTCATCACAGCTTCCACACGCCATCGGACGATCTCGGCGCGACCGGGGCAGAGATTCTCGAGCCGGTCGCGCGCGCCTTCGTCGATGCGGCGCGGAAGATCGTCGAACGCGGCGAGGCCGCGTTCAGATAGCGTCAGTTCTGATAGTAATAGCCGCGCGGCGGATAGTACTGGCGCGGCTGCTGCTGATAGTAGCCCTGCTGGCCATAGCCCTGGTCGTACGTCGGCTGCGGAAGCTGCTGATAGGCTTGCGTGCCATAGGGGCGGTTGATCGGGCGTGGCGCCGGATAGCGCGCGCCGGTGTCGCTGCCGTCGGCCGGATAGATGTAGTTGTCGTCCTGCGGCATGTAGCGCCGAGCCGGTGGCGTCAGGTTCACGGGATCGCCGCTGGTCGCGTATTGCTGCTCAGCCGGCTGTACGCCACGCGCGACCGCGTTGCCGTTGCGGCCGCGCGGATTGCGCGCCAGAGCCACCTGTGCGGAGCCGGTGAGGCTGACCGTGGTGTTGAGCACGCCCTGCTCCTGCACCAGCGCATAGAGCGTCGATGCATTCTGGCGCGACAGCCGGACGCAGCCATGCGAGGCCGGCGTGCCGAGCCTGCCGACGGAGTCGGTGCCGTGGATGGCGTGCCCGACCTTGGTGAAGAAGATCGAGTGCGGCATCGGCGCGTCGTCGAATTCCTTGGAATAGTGGTCCTCTTCCATGCGGAAGGCGCGGAACGAGCCGTTTGGCGTCTCGCGCGAGGGAATGCCGGTCGATACCGGCCAGTGGTAGCGGGTGACGCCGTCGACGACGACGGTCATCTGCTGATTGTCCTTGTCGACGGTAATGTCGACCTTGGCCTGCGCGGTGCCCGCGCTCAAAAGTATCAGGGAGGTGAACGCAACGACGAGGGAACGCATTTGACTTCTGGCCTCCGGCCTGTTCACGCAGGCGCCGCGGCTCTCCGTCCCCCGGCGTGCACTATGCCTGCAATCCGGCTTTCGTTCCAGCGGCCCTGCTGCCCATCGTTAACGTGAAGCCGGGCGTAAGCAAGTGTGCTTTGGGCCGCGGCATCGGCGCCGGCGCTGACATTTTCGCGAGCGAAGGCGCCTCCGCGACGCCGACAATTCGTCATAAAGGCGCAACCATTTGACCGTCCCGGGCGTTGGGATGTGCCTACCTCGACAGGCGGCCGTCGCCGCCGTTTCCTTTGGGACTGAAGATGAACAAAGCTCGTATTGCCGCCGCACATCTGCCGGCCGGTCTACCTTTCCGCCTGCTTCTCGCCTCCGCCGCCATCCTTCTCGCGCTCTTGTGCGTGCCGCACGCCGGTCACGCCCAGGGCATCGTGCGCGGAGCCCAGGAAGGCTCCTACGAAGGCAATCGTATCGCCGGCCCGGTGGGTGGCGCTGTCGGCGGCGTCGTCGGCGCGGGTGTCGGCGGTGCCGTCGGCGCGGTCGAGGGCGTGCTCGGCATCCCCCACCACTATCACCATTACTGCCGCGGCTATTACGACGGCTATCACCGCTTCCACTGCTATCGGTAATGCACCGACGCCGTACCGGGGCGCGCGCGTAGCGTCCCGGAATGCGGCGCGGTCAGTTCTTCAGCCGGTAGCCCGTGCGGAAGATCCACCAGATCACGACCAGGCAGATCATCAGAAACGCCAGCGTCATGGCGATGCTGACGGACACGCTGACATCGGCGATCTCGTAGAAGCTCCAGCGGAAGCCTGAGATCAGATAGACGACGGGGTTGAGCAGCGCCACGGTGCGCCAGCCCGAGGGCAGCATGTTGACCGAGTAGAAGCTGCCGCCGAGGAAGGTCAGCGGTGTCACCACCAGCATCGGGATCATCTGCAGCTTTTCGAAGCCGTCGGCCCAGATGCCGATGATGAAGCCGAACAGGCTGAATGTGACGGCCGTGAGCACCAGGAAGGTCAGCATCCAGATCGGATGATGGATGTGCAGCGGCACGAACAGGCCGGCGGTCGCCAGGATGATCAGGCCGAGGATGATCGATTTGGTCGCGGCCGCGCCGACATAGCCGAGCACGATCTCGAAATGGGAGATCGGTGCCGACAGGATCTCGTAGATGGTGCCGACGAATTTCGGGAAGTAGATGCCGAACGAGGCGTTGGCGATGCTCTGCGTCAGCACCGACAGCATCACGAGGCCCGGCACGATGAAGGTGCCGTAGCTCACGCCGTCGACCTCGCTGATGCGCGAGCCGATCGCGGCGCCGAACACGACGAAATAGAGCGAGGTCGAAACGACGGGCGAGACGATGCTTTGCAGCAGCGTGCGCCAGGTGCGCGCCATTTCGAACAGATAGATGGCGCGGATGGCGCGATGGTTCATGACGTCCTCACGAGGTCGACGAAGATGTCCTCGAGCGACGATTGCGTCGTGTCGAGATCGTTGAAGCGGATGCCGGCGTTGCGCAGGTCTCCGAGCAGGCTGGTGATGCCGGTGCGCTCGCCCTTGGTGTCGTAGTCGTAGACCAGCTCGGTGCCGCCCTCGCGGAGGTCGAGCCTGTATTGGGCGAGGCTGTCGGGCAGCGTGCTGAGCTTGTCCTGCAGGTGCAGCGTCAGCCGCTTCTTGCCGAGCTTCTGCATCAAGGTCGCCTTGTCCTCGACCAGCACGATCTCGCCCTTGTTGATGACGCCGATGCGGTCGGCCATCTCCTCGGCTTCCTCGATGTAATGCGTGGTGAGGATGATGGTGACGCCGGACTGCTGCAGGCCCCGCACGACTTCCCACATGCCCTTGCGCAGCTCGACGTCGACGCCGGCGGTCGGCTCGTCCAGGAACAGGATCTGCGGTTCGTGCGAGAGCGCCTTGGCGATCATCACGCGGCGCTTCATGCCGCCGGAGAGCGTGATGATCTTGCTGTCCTTCTTCTCCCAGAGCGAGAGGTCCCGCAGCACCTTCTCGATATGGGCAGGGTTCTTCGGCTTGCCGAACAGGCCCCGCGAGAAGCTCACGGTCGCCCACACGCTCTCGAAGGAGTCCGTGTGCAGCTCCTGCGGCACGAGGCCGATCAGCGAGCGCGCCTTGCGGTAGGAGACCTGGATGTCCTCGCCGCCGACGGTGACCCTGCCTTCGCTCGGATTGGCGATGCCGCAGATGATGGAGATCAGCGTGGTCTTGCCGGCGCCGTTCGGGCCGAGCAGCGCGAAGATCTCGCCGCGCCTGATGTCGAGATTGATATTTTTCAGCGCCTTGAAGCCGGACCCATAGGTCTTCGACAGGTTGGCGACGGAGATGATGGAGGACATGATGGCCGGAGGCTGGGGAGGGAGCTGGAACCGCCCCGTTGGGGCGGTCAGCGGAGCCCTGAAATAGGAATGGACTTGCCCGCTCGCAATTGCCCGGAGAAAAATGGTCTCAAAACAGGCTGTTCAGTGGCAGGTTCCGGGCAACTGTTGCGCAACAGTCACGGGCTGCGGCTAAGATGATCCCTCACGCGGCTCTTTGTTGCGTCTGCGAGCAGGGCATGGCTACGATTCCGGCCTATCGCGAAGCGTATGTCCCCAGGGAAAAGATCGATGAGACCAAACGGCCGTTACGCAGCCGGCGCCAGCCAGTTGTCCGCTATCCGGGCGTGGGCGATATGCCTGCTCCTGCTGTCCGCTGCTGCCATCAGCCCCACCACCGCCAGGGCTGCCCCGAGCCAGGCTGCGGCGACGACCCATGTCTACCTGCTTCGCGGCGTGCTCAACATCTTCTCGCTCGGGCTCGACACCATCGGCTCCCGGCTCGAGGCGCAGGGCATCCCCGTGACGGTGGCCAATTTCGTGTCCTGGTCCTCGCTCGCCGATGAAGCCGCGGCCAATTACAAGGCGGGCCGCCTGAAGACCATCGTCCTGGTCGGCCATTCCTCGGGCGCGACCGCGCTGCCCGACATGATCGCCAAGCTCAACCGTCTCGGCGTGCCCGTGAAGCTCGCGATCGGCCTCGACTCCGTGTTCAAGACCAAGCTGTCGACCGGCGCCGAGCGCTACATCAACATCTATATCGGCGACGGCCCGGGCGAGCCGGTGAAGCGCGCCGACGGCTTCCGTGGCAAGCTCGACAATGTCGACGTGCGCGGCACCGGTGTCGGCCACATCACGATCGACAAGAACGAGGTGATCCAGCGCCGCGTGATCGCCGAGATCGACGCCGCGATCGCGCGCTCGCGCGGTCCGGCAGCACCTATCGCCGGTCCCGGCGCACCGCCGCGTCAGGCGCGTTCGGCCGCCGCGACGGCGCCCGCCAGGAACTGAAGCTTTCGCCCGCATTGGGTGATCCGATCATGCCGCGGCCGACTTGATTGTCGGCCGCGGCATTGTCTTGTCCGGGCGGTGAGGCAGCGCTGCTGAGCGCGAAAAGGGCCCGCTGCGACAGCAGCGAGCCCTGTCCGGGTGGTGATCGCGACGGCCTATTTCTTCTCGGGCACCCAGGTGGTGCTGGCCTTGTCGTATTTGAATCCCGGTGCTTCCTTCAGCGTGTCCTTGGTCTCGTCGATGGTCAGCCACCATTTGTCGTTCTTCTTGGCGGTCTTCACCGCGGTGAAGGGGACGATGACGTCCTTTTCACCGGCGCCGAGGAAGCCGCCGACGCCGAGAACGAGGCCGGTGATCTTGCCGGACTTGTCGACGAGCACATCGTCGACGTCGCCGATCTTGCTTTCCTTGGGATCGTAGACGGCCTGCTTGTAGTAGTTCGTCACCGTCCAGCTTTCAGCCGGTGCCGACTTCACGGTGGTGGTGGCTGCGTGCGCAGCGGTCACGGCGGCAACTGCAGCAGCACATGCCAAAGCGATCTTCTTCATCTTGGTCCTCCTCAACCATTGATCGCGGTGGCAACTGAAAGATTTGGCAAAGGTTCCTCGGATGCGCGGCTGATGGAACCCCGCATTCGATCGGGTGTTGTTGCACCACGGCCCACGCGGCCGCGGGACGGGGCTGCGACGCATGAGAGACTTCCAGTGCCCGTCGTGTCGACAGGCCGTGACGTTCGAGCACGTTGCGTGCGCCAACTGCGGTGCCGGGCTGCTGTTCGATCCGTCACGCATCGGCATGCTTCCGTCGTCCGACAAGATGCCTTGCAGCAATCGCAATCTCATCGGCTGCAACTGGTGCACCGAGGGAGCCGACCCCTTTTGCGGCTCCTGCCGGCTCACACGTACGATTCCCAATCTCGGCAGCCCCAGAAACATCATGCTGTGGCGGCGGATGGAGGAGGCCAAGCGCCGTCTTCTCTACGATCTCGCGCGGCTGCGGCTTCCGCTGGCATCGCGGCACGGCGTGCCGGTGGCCTTCGATATCCTCTCGGACGAGACGAGCCCCATTCTCACGGGGCATCTCGCCGGCCTCATCACGCTCAATCTTGCGGAAGCCGACGATGTCGAGCGCGAAGCGCGGCGCGTGGCGTTTCGCGAGCCGTACCGCACCTTGCTCGGCCATTTCCGGCACGAGATCGGCCATTTCTATTGGGACTCGCTCGTCCACGGCACGACGCTGCAGGCCCCCTTCAAGCTGATCTTCGGCGACGAGACCCACGACTACCAGGCCGCGATCAGCAGCTATCATGGCCGCATCGATCGCTCCTACGATCGCACGGGCTTCATCAGCGAGTACGCGACGTCCCATCCCTGGGAGGACTGGGCCGAAACGTTCGCGCATTTCCTGCACATCGTATCCACGCTCGATTCGCTCGCGGGCCTGCCGTTGTCGCTGGAGGAGCGCGCCCGACAGACGCTGACGGATCCCTATCTGGAGAGCGACTTCGAGGCGCTCCTGGCGTTGTGGACGCCGCTCGCCCGCGGCATCAACGAAATCAACCGGTCGCTCGGGATGAGCGATGCCTACCCGTTCGACATCTCTCCGGCGGTGAAGGGCAAGCTGCATCTCGTGCACATGGTGATCACCGCGTTTCGCGAGCAGCAGAAGCTGGTGGTGGCGAACGTCGCGCAGGCCTGGTAGCCGGCGCCTACGCCGCGACGTCGACAGTTTGCCCCTTCAAAATTGTTCGCCGAGCAAGCGCGCCCCTCCTTCAATCGGATGACGACAAAAGCAGCGTCGTTTGACATCCATGTTCGTGGCTCTCCCCGCTGTCTTGGAGGGGCTATGGGGGATGACCGCCTCGTTTCCGGTCATCGCGCGCAACGAACGGGATTGAACATGAGGACATTTGCAGCGGCCGCCATACTCGTGGCTCTCGGGCCGGTGGCCGCATCGGCTGCCGATCTGGCATACAAGGCGCGTCCCGTGGCCGTCGACCCCGGCTTCAACTGGAGTGGTTTCTACATCGGCGTGAACGGCGGCTATGCCTGGAATCAGGCCAGCGATGTCGCAGTGTCCGGCTCCCGCCTGATTACCGCCTCGCAGCCGTTGGTCGTCCCCTTCGCCGTCGGAGATCTGCGTCCGCAAGGTTATCTCGTCGGCGGACAGGCCGGCTGGAATTACCAGTTCGGCATGGGACTGGTCGGCGTCGAAGCCGACTTCGATTTCGCTGATATCAAGGCTTCTCGCGACGTCGACCTCCCCGTGGGAGCGCCGGGAGTGCGCACCAGCGCGAGCGAGAAGATCAATTTCTTCGGCACCCTGCGCGGTCGTCTCGGCGCAATCGTATCACAGCGGCTGTTGCTGTTCGTGACCGGCGGTCTCGCCTACGCCAACATCAAGGACAACGCCAACGTCAGCGAGTTCTTCAACCAGGCGGTGCTCGGGCGCCAATTCATCGCGAGCGCCTCTGACCTCCGCTATGGGTGGACGCTCGGCGCGGGTGCAGAGTGGGCCGTGGCGAGGAATTGGAGCGTCAAGGGCGAATATCTCTATTACGATCTCGGCCACCGGACCATCGCCGGCCCGCAGACCAATCCCATCGGTTCGGATTTCGGGACCTACAGCTTCTCGACCCGTGGGAACATCGTGAAGGCGGGCCTGAACTACAAGTTCGATGCGGCCGCTCCGGCCGCCGCGCGCGACTGATTCCGCCCGAAAATCCGGTTCGGCTGCGGCGCGAGGTGGCGGACGGCCCCGCGCCTGCCGATGCCCCAAAAACCGCCAAATCGGCCGTCACTAAGCGCCCCGGGCGGAGGCCTCTGCCTCCCGTGGCGGGACTGCTGGACTGATGGTTGATCCAAGGCGAATCGTCGTGCTGGCAGCGGTCGCGCTGCTCGCCTTGAGCCCCGGCATTGCCGCGGCGGCACCCGCCAAGTCGAAATCCGCCGCGACCCATGCCGTGGCGCCGCCGCCTCCTCCGTCTCCACCGCCCGAGCCGCTGCCGCCGCCGAAAATCTATCTGTTCCGCGGTGCCATGGGGCCGATCTTCTCGACCGGCATGGATCGCCTCAGCGAGAAGCTGACGCAGGCCGGCTTCTCCGCCGACGTCTACGAATTCACCTTGTGCCGGCTGATCGGCAACCGCGTCATCTCCAGCTACAAGGAGAAGGCGGCGCCGATCGTGCTGATCGGCCATTCCATGGGCGGGCTGTGCTCGATCGTCATCTCCGAGATGGCGGCCAAGGAGAACATTCCGATCAGCCTCGTGATCGCCATCGATCCCGCGCATGCCACCGGTGACGTGCCGCTCAACGTCGAGCGCTTCATCAACATCTTCCTGTCCGACAGCGTCCTCGGCGGCGGCGACGTCGTGGCCGTGCCCGGCTATCGCGGCCACTATGCCAGTTACGACCTGAAGGAAAATTCGCGCGTCAGCCACATCAACATCGAGAAGTCCGACGACATCCATCGCCAAATCCTCGAGATGGTGACGCAGCTGCCGCGCATCCCGGCGCAGACCCAGGCCGATGCGGTGCCGCTGCGCTATCTGGTGCCGGGGGATACGCTGGTGGAGTTGTGGGACTCCGGCGTCCGGGTGCCCGTGCGCACCGGCGACACCATGGAGAGCATCGCAGCGGCCCACCACGTGCCGGTGTGGACGCTCGCGCAGAGCAATTCGCTGGCCGAGAACGCGCCGCTCGTCCCCGGCCAGTCCATCGTCGTGCCGCGTCATCTGACGCCGCCCGAGCCGACCGCCGCGATGGCGATGCCGCCGCCGGCGCGGCGGTAGTTTCCCCGGCCTGCCCGATCGAGGCGCGCCCTGGCAGCTATGCGCGGGAGGCCCGGCGGGCTATGACATCCGCCTGAACAGCAGGTGTGATGCGATGACCGATCAGAGGCCGTTGAGCGATTTGCGGGTTGCCGTTGCCGGACTGGGCTCGATAGGCACCAAGATCGCGGCCGCGCTCGACCAGGGCATCGAGGGGCTGACGCTGGCGGCTGTCGCGGTGCGCGATCCCGCGAAACATCAGGCCTTCCTCGGCGGCCTGCGCCGCCCGCCGCGGGTTCTCGCGGTCGAAGAGCTCGGCGATGCCGCCGATATCGTCGTCGAATGCGCCCCGAGCAAGCATCTGCGCGCGATCGTCGAGCCCGCTGTGAAGCGGGGCAGGGCGGCCGTGGTGGTCAGTGCCGGCGCGCTGCTCGAGAATTCCGACCTGATCGATCTCGCCCGGGCCAATGGCGGCCGCATCATCGTGCCGACCGGCGCGCTGATCGGGCTCGACGCCGTCAACGCCGCCGCCATCGGCACCATTCATTCCGTCAAGATGGTCTCGCGCAAGCCGGTCGACGGCTTGAAGGGCGCGCCCTTCATCGTCGAGAACAACATCGACATCGATCATCTGCGCGAGCCGCTCAAGCTGTTCGAGGGCAGCGCGCGCGAGGCCGCGAAGGGTTTTCCGGCCAATCTCAACGTCGCGGTTGCGCTCTCACTCGCGGGCATCGGGCCCGATCGCACCATGGTGCAGATCTGGGCCGACCCGGGCGTGACCCGCAACGTGCATCGTATCGAGGTCGAGGCGGATTCGGCGCGGTTCTCGATGTCGATCGAGAACGTCCCATCCGAGAACCCCAAGACCGGGATGATCACCGCGCTGTCCGTGATCGCGCTGCTGCGCAAGCAGCGCGCGACGCTCTGCGTCGGAACGTGAGCCTTACGCGCCGGTGACGCGCCAGATCACGTTGCCGACGTCGTCGGCCATCAGCAACGACTTCTTGTCGGGACCAATCACGACGCCCACCGGCCGGCCATAGGACTCTTTCTCGTCCGGAGCCAGGAAGCCCGAGAGGATGTCGCGACCGGGGCCGGAAGGCTTGCCGTTCTCGAACGGGATGAACACCAGCTTGTAGCCGGACAGCTTGCTGCGATTCCACGAACCGTGCTGGCCGATCACCATGCCGTCGGGGAAGTCCGGAAGCGTGCCCGCAGGCATCCAGCACAGGCCGAGCGAAGCGGTGTGGCCGCCGAGCGCGTAGTCCGGCTGAAGCGCCTTGGCGACCATCGCCGGATCCTGCGGCACACGATCGTCCACCGTCTTGCCCCAGTAGCAATAGGGCCAGCCGTAGAAGCCGCCGTCGCGCACCGAGGTGAGATAGTCCGGGGGCGTCTCGTCGCCGAGGCCGTCGCGCTCGTTGACGACGGTCCAGAGCACACCGGTGTTCGGTTCCCAGGCAAGCCCGACGGGATTGCGCAGGCCCGCGCCGAAGATGCGATGCGTGCCGGCGACGAGATCGAGCTCGTAGACCGCGGCGCGGCCTTCCTCGACCTCCATGCCCATCTCGGCGATGTTGCTGAGCGAGCCGACACCGGCATAGAGCTTCTTGCCGTCGGGGCTGGCGAGCAGGCTGCGTGTCCAGTGTCCGCTCGGCTTGAACGTGGTGAGCCTCTTGCCGGGGGCGGTGATGCGATCGGCACCTGCGACATAGGGAAACGCCATCACGCCGTCGGTGTTGCCGACATAGAAGGTGTCGCCGACCAGCGCCATGCCGAAGGGCTGGCTGAGATTCTCCATGAAGGCGCCGCGTTGCTCGGCGACGCCGTCGCCGTCCCTGTCACGCAGCAGCGTGATGCGGTTGGCGCTGACGCCGAGAGCGGCCGCGCGCCGCATCGTCGCCTGCATCGCATAGTGAAACACGGTGCGCGGCGCGCCTGCGATCTGCGTCGCCTCCGCGATCAGCACGTCGCCATTGGGCAGCACCTCGATCCAGCGCGGATGGTCGAGGCCGGCCGCGAACGCATTGACCTTGAGCCCGGGTGCGGCGATCGGCTTCTGTCCCTCGCTCCAGCCCCGCGCCGTCGGCATCTTCAGTGTCGGGATCGCTCCTTGCGGCTTCGCTTCGGGAATGGCCGGGGTCTGGCCCCAGGCCGGCGCGGGCTCGGTGCCCGAGAGCCGCCGCCACTGCAGCGCGATGCCGCCGAGGAGAGCAACGAACTGCGCGAAAATGCTGGAAAAGGTCATGCAAAGCCCCCGTTTCGCGCGCATCCAACTTGGTGGCGGGGCAAACGTCAACCACCGCGGTACGCGGCCGTCGTCCACGACGGCGGAATGGCAGCCGACCGAATTTGCATGGGGCTATGTCGGCGGCCTTCGGCGCGCCGACAGCGATGTGCCGGACGCCGGCTTTAACTCAGCGGGGCGACAGGAACGGGATGATCATCGGCACGCGGCGGCAATAGGCGCCGTAGGCGTCCTCGCCGAGCTCCTTGGAGAGGAACACCTCTTCCATCCGCCCCTTCTGCCACATGCCGAGCGAGATCAGGATCGCGCCGAGCATCGCGGTGACGGTACCGACCGCGATACCCGTCACCAGCATGCCGAGGATCAGGCCGGTGTAGATCGGATGGCGTACGATGCCGTACGGGCCGGTGTCGATGACCCGGTGGTCTTCCTTGTGCGTGATGGTGTTGGACCAGAACTGTCCGAGGTGCAGCCGTCCCCACCAGGTGAAGGAGATGCCGGCGAGCACGATCAGCGCCACGATGTAGACGCCGGTATCGCTGAACACCCACAGCGGCTTCTCGCCGAGCACTTCGGCGGTCCAGGGCGTGAACAGGATGCCGCCGACCAGGATCGGGATGCGATAGCGGCCGGACTCCAGCGTCATCACCTGTTTCTGGGTGCGGCCCTGCCAGAACGAGGCGCCGACCCAGCTTGCGAGCCAGGCGAGCCAGATCAGGGCGAGCAATTGTGTCGGCCAGGTCGTGGTCCATCCACCCCAGGCGACAGAGAGAAGCTTACTAAAATCAAAGGACATGAAGGTTCTTTGCGTTAGGCGGCGGCTTCAGCCCGCGCGCGAGGAGAGCGCGTGATGCTTGATGGCGCCGGCGGGCTGCTGGCCGTTGCGGACGAGCAGGTGGGTGATGGTTTCACGCAGCACGGGCTCGATCGGGCGTGGCGAGTATCCGAGTTCGGTGCGCGCCTTGCCGATCGACAGGTCGCTCGCGGCGAGTGCGATACGCACGCCCTCGGCGGTGCCGTTGGGCGGCCGGCGGGTGAGGTGGTCGGAGATGTATTCGAGCATGATGGCCGAGAACTCGGCGAGCCTGCCGGGAACGACGACCGGAAACTGCCGCCGGCCGCTCATCGCGGACATCATCCGCAGGATGCGGCCGAGCGGAACGCAGTCGCCGCCGAGGATATAGCGCTGGCCGATGCGGCCGCGCTCCATCGTTAGCACCAGGCCCGTGGCGACGTCGCGGACATCGACGAGGTTCACCAGGAAGTTGAGGTGCGGCTGGACCTTCTTTTGCAGGAAGTACCAGAGCATCGCTGTCGGCGGCGTCAGATTGTGGTCGGCTGCGCCGATCGGCATGGTCGGCGTGCCGATCACCAGCGGAAACCCCGCGGCTGCGGCCTTCGCCGCGTGATGCTCGGCGAGCGACTTCGACCGCGTGTAGGCGCCGGGCATCGCGTCGGCGGGCTGGAGCGCCTCCTCGGCGGCAACGCCGTTGAGGCTGGAATAGGGGAACAGGATCGATTCCGTCGAGCAGTGCAGGAAGCGCGAGATGCCGCGCTTCATCGCAGCCGCGAGGACGATCTCGGTGCCGCGGCAATTGACGTTGTGGAAGTCCTGCTTGTTGGCGACCCACATCCCGGGAAGACCGGCGAGGTGATAGACCTGATCGACACCGGCAAGCGCGGTATCGACCGCGGCGTCATCCAGCACCGAGCCGTGGACATAGTCGACATCTGCGTTTGCCGTGGCCGGCGGACGGACATCGAGAACACGTACCCGCTGCCCACGGGCGCGGAGCGCTTCTACGAGATGCTGTCCGATGAAGCCACTGCCACCGGTAACCAGTACAAGAGCCATGAAGAAAGTTTGCTGTTCCGCTCTGGAAGCTATCGGGTTGAAAGGGAATTGGCCGGAAGAGGCGCGAGAATCGCGGCAAGGTCGCGACGGAAGCCCAACGCAATGAATAATTTCGCCATAACAAACATAGGTCCAAGAAGAAAATGAGTGGGGTGGTCGACCATCGATGGCTGCCGCTCCTCGAACACCTTGTGGCCGACGATCTGGGCCGCGACTCCCAGCGCGATCAGCACGGCAAAAATCGACCACATCATGGCGGTCGAGACCTGATTGCCGATCGCGGTTGCGACCGAAAGCAGCACGACAGACGCGGCGAGGATGCCGAATCCGATCCCCGCGTCCAGCATCAGCCAATATACGAGCACCGGCAGCGCCAGGATCACCGCCAGGCTCACCTCGACGCCGAAGAGAGGGATAGCGACCCGCGTCAGCGGCAGCACGGCTCCGGTGAAGAGCAGGAGAATACCGACCACGTGCATCGCGCAGTTCCAGGGATCGCGATGATATTCGACGTAGTCGGCCAGTTGGCGTTGAAAATAACCAGCCATCTCGGTCTCGTGCAGCATGGGGTCGGGAAGGACGAAAAGAGCCTATAGCACCTGATCGAGCGGTGCACAAACCTGCGCAATTGTCGCGCGAAACCACGCTGTTGCGCTGTGAGACAGGTCACAAAACGGTCAAGACTTCAAAGGGTTCCGCACGGCGCCGAAGTGCGTGCGCTCAATGCTTCTTGGCGGGCTTTTTCGCCGCAGGCGCGGGGGCCGCAGCCGGGCGCGCGGGCTCGTCCTCGGGCAGCTTGGCAAAGGTCAGGATTTGCAACTGGCCGTTGACGGCCGAGGTCGGCTTGGCGCGGTCGAGAAACTGCTCCTCACCGAGGCCGATCGGGTGCAGCCGCTTGGTCGAGATCTTGAACGTGTTGACCAGCACGTCGCGGATCGCGTCGGCCCGGCGCTGGCTCAGGATCGCGTTGGCCTCGCGCGTCTTCGAATTGGATTCGACATGGCCGACGATCAGGAACGTGTAGGGCAGCAGCGACGAATGAACCAGCGCGTCCGCGATGCGGCCGACGGTCTGGTAGGATGCCGGCTGGATGATCGGCGTGTCGGCGTCGAACTGGATCTGCGCGTTGAACGCGGGCAGCTTGGCGAGATCGGGCGCGATCAGCGGCCGGTTCACCGGACCGGGATCGTTCTTGATCCTGGCCCTGGCGCGCTCCATCACCTGTTGCTTCAGCGCCGGCAGGTCGACCTCCGCGGCTTCCTCGAAATGATCGAGCTTGCCGATGATGTCGTCGCGGGTCGGCGACGCCGTCTGCGCGCCGGCTGTCGCCGCGAAGACGGAGAGGCCGAGCGCGATGCCGATTGCGGCCGTGGAAAGCCGGTTCGCGCGCATCAGCGATACCCCGCATCGTCGACGGCCTTCAGGCAGTTGCTGCTGATGCCCTTTTGCGTCGAGACCAGGCAGGGGATCGATTTGCTGGTCTCCTTGGTCGAGCCGCCGCAGACCTTGACGATCTCGCGCTGGCAGGCGTTCGCCACCGTGACGCGCGCGGCGACGCGCTTCTGGATCGCGTCGAAGGCGCCGAGATAGTCGCTCTGGCACTGCTGCGACAGCACATCCCTGTTGCGGGACAGGCACTCTTTCAGGCGGGTCGAGTCCGGGTTGACGCCGCGGCAATTGGCGACGATTTCCGCGCCGCAGCTCTTCGCCAGCAGGCCGATCGAATCGCCAAAGCTCATGGTTTCCGCCGCCGCAAGCGACGGCATCCCAAATGCGAGCAAGATCAATGTGACGGAGCCCCGGACCATGGGTGCATCTGATACGGGGAAGTTCGCGGTGGTCAAGGGGCGTGGACGGAAGAAAGGTGGCGGCGTAACGCCGCCGCAACAGGTGGGGGCGCTCAGGCCCGCTGCACGAAGCTGTCCACCACCTTCTTCTCACCGGCCTTGTCGAAGGCGATGGTGAGCTTGTTGCCGTCGATCTTGGTGACGCGGCCATAGCCGAATTTCTGGTGGAAGACGCGGTCGGAGAGCGAAAATTCCGAGGTTGTGCCGGTGGATTTGGCCACCAGCTCGCCCTCGATCGTCAGGGGGCCGCGGCGGCGCGAGGAGAAGCTGCCGAAATCGGGCGAGGACGATGCGGAGGAAAACGTCGCGGCCTGTTCCTCGAATCCGCCCTGTCCGCCGCCATTGCGTCCGCCGCCGCGATTGCGGTTGGCCTGGGCGCGCTGCCAGCCCGGGGTCGAATAGCTGGAGCCGAACGACTCCATGTCGTCGAAGCGCGAGGCGCCGTAGCCGCCGGTGCCGCCCCAGGCCGAGCCGCCCTTGGATTCCGTGATCTCGACATTGGCCGCCGGCAGTTCGTCGAGGAAGCGCGAGGGGATCGTGGTCGACCAGGTGCCATGGATCCGGCGGTTGGTCGCGAAATAGATCATGGCGCGGCGCCGCGCGCGGGTCAGCCCGACATGGCCGAGCCGTCGCTCCTCCTCGAGGCCGGCGCGGCCCTGTTCGTCCAGCGTGCGCTGGCTCGGGAACAGGCCTTCCTCCCAGCCCGGCAGGAACACGTTGTCGAATTCGAGGCCCTTGGCCGAATGCAGCGTCATCAGCGACACCGCGTCTTCCTCGGCGCCGCCGTCGCGGTCCATCACCAGCGAGATGTGCTCGAGGAACCCCTGCAGGTTCTCGAACTCCTCCATCGAGCGCACCAGTTCTTTGAGGTTCTCCAGCCGGCCCGCGGCATCCGCCGAACGGTCCTTCTGCCACATCTCGGTATAGCCGCTCTCGTCGAGCACGATCTGGGCGAGGTCGGTGTGGGCGGTGACCTCGCGCTGGGCGCGCCAGCGATCGAACTGGACGACGACGTTGCGCAGCGAGCCGCGCGCCTTCGGCTTGAGCTCGTCGGTCTCGACCACGGCGCGCGCGGCCTCGAACAGGGGAATGCGGCGCTTGCGGGCGTGGTCGTGCAGCATCTGCACGGTGGCGTCGCCGAGGCCACGCTTGGGCACGTTGACGATGCGCTCGAAGGCGAGGTCGTCGGCCGGCGAATTGATGACGCGCAGATAGGCCAGCGCATCGCGGATTTCGGCGCGCTCGTAGAAGCGCGGACCGCCGATCACGCGGTAGGGCAGGCCGAGCGTAACGAAGCGGTCTTCGAACTCGCGCATCTGGTAGGACGCGCGCACCAGGATTGCGATCTCGTTCAGCTTCTCGCCCTGGCGCTGCAGCTGCTCGATCTCCTCGCCGATGCCGCGGGCTTCCTCTTCCGAATCCCAGGAGCCCGTGACCGTGACCTTCTCGCCGTCCTGGTCCTCGGTGCGCAGCGTCTTGCCGAGGCGGCCTTCGTTGTGCGCGATCAGATGCGAGGCGGCGGCGAGGATGTGGCCGGTCGAGCGGTAATTGCGCTCGAGGCGGATGACCTTGGCGCCGGGAAAATCGTGCTCGAAGCGCAGGATGTTGTCGACCTCGGCGCCGCGCCAGCCATAGATCGACTGGTCGTCGTCGCCGACGCAGCAGATGTTCTTGGTGGGGCCTGCGGGCGCGACCGTCGTTCCGGGATGCGCCGAGGGCGCAGATCCGGAATCTCCAGTCGGGGGCTCATCTGCGGATTCCGGGTTCGGCTCTTCGAGCTGCCCCGGAATGACGGCTTTGCTCGAAGACGGCGCCTGCGACAGCAGCCGCAGCCAGAGATATTGCGCGACGTTGGTGTCCTGGTACTCGTCGACCAGGATGTATTTGAAGCGATGCTGGTACTGCCGCAGGATATCCGGGTGCTCGCGGAAGATGCGGATGTTCTCCAGCAGGAGATCGCCGAAATCGGCGGCGTTCAGGATCTTCAGCCGCTCCTGGTAGCTCGCATAGAGCTTGCCGCCCTTGCCGTTGGCGAACATCGCGGCCTCGCCCGAAGGCACCTGCGACGGCATCAGGCCGCGGTTCTTCCAGCCGTCGATGAGGCCGGCCAGCATGCGTGCCGGCCAGCGCTTGTCGTCGATGCTTTCGGCCTGCAGGAGCTGCTTGAGCAGCCGCACCTGGTCGTCGACGTCGAGCACGGTGAAATTGGACTTGAGCTGCGCCAGCTCGGCATGGAAGCGCAGGATGCGGCCGCCGATCGAGTGGAAGGTGCCGAGCCACGGCATGCCCTCGACGGCGTGGCCGAGCATCTGGCCGAGACGATGCTTCATCTCGCGCGCGGCCTTGTTGGTGAAGGTCACCGACAGGATCTCGGCGGGGCGGGCGCGGCCCTGGCTCAGGATGTGCGCGATGCGCGTGGTCAGCACGCGCGTCTTGCCGGTGCCGGCGCCGGCCAGCACCAGAACCGGGCCGTCCAGCGTCTCCACCGCCTCGCGCTGTTCGGGATTGAGCCCGGTCAGGTATTTCGGCCCCACCGAGGCGCGCGCGCGTGCGGCGATGCCGCCAGCCGCGGGCTGATGGTCGGGGACGCTCTGGGAGGTGAGTTTGTTCGGCTCGGTCATGCGAATCATTTGTCCGACGATGGCACCGCGCCGTCGTGGGAGGGAGCCTTCATAACAGGGATTGTTGGCTATATGGGGCGGCGGGCAGGGGTTTTCCACGTACGCCGCAGCCCGATTTGTTCCTATCGGGCGCGCGAATTTCCGCCGGCCGGGGAGCGGAACCTTCGTTCCCGCCCAGAGATTGTCTGCGCAGGCAAGGCGTGGCGGCGAGCCGCCCCGCAGACAGACATCAAGACAGAGGTTTCACCATGCTTGGCTGGGTTGTGACGTTTCTGGTTATCGCATTGATCGCTGGCATTCTGGGCTTCGGCGGCATCGCCGGCGCTTCGATCGAAATCGCCAAGATCATCTTCTTCGTCGCGATCGTGCTGTTCCTGGTTTCGGCCGTGGTCGGAATGGCGCGGGGCCGCAGGGTTTAGCGGCGCAAGTCCCTCATGGTGAGGAGCGGAAAGCGCGCCTCGAACCATGAGGCCACGACAGTGGCCCGCATCCTGCGAGATCGTCTTCGCAGGGTCCGGATAAGGGCCTGAAGCCGGCACGCAACTACCGCTTCGAGGGCATCGCGACGCTTCGGCCGATGCCCTCGGGCCGCGTCACCGCGCTGTGAGCCGTGACGAAGCCCGCAATCCTCTCGCGTATGTCCGAGGGAAACGCGGCCACCTTCCGCGAGCCCATGTCGATGTGCAGCGACATATTTTCGGAGGTGGCCGACAGCCATCCCTCGGTCGCGTGCCGCAGCTCCTGGAACGTGTGCAGTCGCTTGTCGTCGGCTTCCAGCAGCCAGACCGAAACCTGCACGGGATCACCGAGGTGGATCTCGCGCAGATACCGCACATGGCATTCGGCGGTGAAGGTCGAGCCGTTGCGCTCCTTCATGTAGCCCGGCCCGATCCCGAGCTGCAGCCACATCTGGTCGATGGCCCGGTCGAACATCACGTTGTAATAGGCCATGTTGAGGTGGCCGTTATAGTCGATCCATTGCGGCTCGATCTGCATGATCGAGGCGCGGAACGGTTCGGCCTTGGGCGTATCGGCGGTCATCTCGGGGTATGTCCTTCCCTCACCAATTTTGTCCCGACACAGGTCCGATCCCTTGACTTGACCGGGCATATGTCCTTTGCCACGGTCTTCTGTCGGGAGGATTTTCCGTGGGTACGACCATCACCAATAATCCGCCGCGGCCGGAGCCGAAAGCCCTGGCGAGCGCGCTGGAACAGCTTGCCGCACGCTTCGGCAACCGCCTCATCACCTCGCAGGCCGTGCGCGAACAGCACGGCCATACCACCACGTGGATCGCCAACCAGCCGCCGGACGGCGTGGTGATGGCGCAGGAGACCGCCGACATCCAGGACGTGGTGCGGATCTGCGCCAAGAACCGTGTGCCCGTCATCGCCTTCGGCACCGGCACCTCGCTGGAGGGCCAGGTGAACGCGCCGGCAGGCGGCATCTCGATCGACCTGCGCGACATGAACAAGGTGCTCGCGGTGCATGCCGAGGACCTCGATTGCGTGATCCAGCCCGGCGTGACGCGCAAGGCGCTCAACGAGCATCTGCGCGACCAGGGCCTGTTCTTTCCGATCGATCCCGGCGCGGACGCCTCCCTCGGCGGCATGGCCTCGACGCGGGCCTCCGGCACCAACGCGGTGCGCTACGGCACCATGCGCGACAACGTGCTGGCCCTGAAGGTGGTGCGCGGCGACGGCGAGATCATCACGACCGGCACACGCGCCAAGAAGTCCTCGGCGGGCTACGACCTGACGCATCTGTTCGTCGGCGCCGAGGGCACGCTCGGCATCATTTCGGAACTGACCATCCGCCTGCGCGGCATCCCCGATACGATCGCGGCCGCCGCCGTGTCGTTCGAGACGGTGCACGGCGCCTGTCAGGCGGTGATCCTGGCGATCCAGACCGGCATTCCCGTCGCGCGCATCGAGCTGCTCAATGCCGCGCAGGTGAAGGCCTGCAACGCCTATTCGAAGCTGACGCTGCCGGAGACGCCGCTGCTGCTGATGGAATTCCACGGCAGCGAGATCGAGGTGGCCGAGCAGTCGAGGGCCTTCGGCGAGATCGCGAAGGAGTGCGGTGGCGGCGACTTCTCCTGGACCACCAAGCCCGAGGATCGCTCGAAGCTGTGGCAGGCGCGCCACGACGCCTATTGGTCGGTGAAGGCGTTGCGTCCCGGCGACAGCATCGGTGTGGTCGCCACCGACGTCTGCGTGCCGATCTCGCGCCTGGCCGACTGCGTCAGCGAGACCGAGGACGATTTGAAGCGACTCAATCTCCTCTCGCCGATCGTCGGCCATGTCGGTGACGGTAATTTCCACTGCTCGCTGGTCTGCGACGTCAACGATCCCGGCGAGATGGCGCGCGGCGAGGAATTCATGCACCGCCTGGTGGAACGTGCGCAGGCGATGGACGGCACCTGCACCGGTGAGCACGGCATCGGGCAGGGCAAGCAGAAATACCTCGAGGCGGAACTCGGGCCTGAAGCGCTCGATGCGATGCGCGCGCTGAAGAAGGCGCTGGATCCGCTCAACATCCTCAACCCCGGCAAGATCGTGCCGCAGGCGTAGCGCGCGCCATTGCCTGCGTTTATGCTCGCTCCGTCATCACGGGGCGGGCAATGCGGTGGTTTGCGCGCAAGTCGCAACAGGACATCTGGGACGAGGCGATCGAGTGGCCGCTCGGTGACATCGAGGCTGCCGAGCGCATCCGCGCCATCTGCGAGGCCGCCGTCGCCAGCGCCGTGGGTGCCGCGCGAAACGACCCGCCTGAAAGCGAGCGCTATGAACGTGCCGCCAAGGTCGCGATGGAAATCGCGATGAAGATCTCGGACGGGCTGATGCGCGACGACGCGGTCCGGCGCATCGTCGACCTCTGCATGAAGGCCGGCGACGTCAAGACCGCGCAGATCCTGCTTCGCGCGATCCACGCAAGCTGGATCCGCGAAGCGGCGCTGCGCGATCATCCGGTACTGGCTTCGTGAAGTCTTGCCATGAGGAAGGCGCGCTCCCTCTTTCGCCTGCGGGGGAGGTCGGGGAGAGGGTGTCTCCGCAACGGCACCATCCCCACGAGGAGAAAACCCTCACCCGGCGCGACGTGCCCCCGTTCCGCAAGTGGGAGGCGTTGCAGCGAGTGCGCGGCTCAGCCGGTATGACCTCGCGCTAATAATTCGTTTTCGCCAGCTTGTGGACGGCCTCGTCGACGCTGCGGAAGACATGGTCCCGCGGCAGCGCATCGAACAATCTGAAGCGCTCGAACGCGTCCTGGGCGCGTACCGATTCCAGCCGCGCCAGCGCGACCGTGACGCCTTGCTCGCCGCATGCCTTGAAGACGTCGAGCAGGATCTGGGCGGCGGTGAAGTCGATCTCGACCATGCCGCTCGCCTCCAGCACCAGCAATTGCGGCGCGTTCGTGCTGAGAACCTTGGTCACGTCGCTGCGGAAGCCCGGCGCATTGAGGAACGACAGCGGCGCCTGCAGCCCGATCACGGCGACGCCGGCGATGCGCTCGCCGGTGATGTGCGGATGGGCCGGCCACCAGATCGTGGTGCCGGGCACGCGCTCGAACTCGACGAGCCTCGCGCGCGTCGTGCTCCAGATGCCGTGCAGCAGCGACAGCACGATGCCGAGGAATGCGCCCTGCTGGATCGGCAGCACGATGATCAGCGCAGCGGTCGCGACGATCAGCAGGAATTCGCTGAAGGATTGCCGGTAGATCGTGAGGATCTGTTTTACGCGGACGATCCGCAGCGCCACGAACAGCAGGATGCCGCCGAGCGCGGCGTCCGGAACGTGCCGCAGCAGCCCGGTCCCGAACGCGAGCAGCGCCAGCACGATCACGGCTGCGGCAAGACCTGCGAGTTGCGATTGTCCGCCGGTTTCCGCGACGATGCCGGTGCGGGGCGGGCTGGCGTTGACCGGAAAGGCGCCGAACAGGCCGGCCAGCACGCTGCCGGCGCCGGCGCCGAGGAAATCGCGGTCGACGTCGGCGGGCTTGTCGGGATCGGACGGGAACGACCGCGTCGTCGCGGCGGTCTGCACCATCACCACGACGGTGATCACGAAGGCGAGCGGCACCAGATGCACCCATTGCTCCGGCGCGAGATCGGGCAGGGTCGGTCGTGGCAGTGTGCCCGGCACTTCGCCGACGACGCGGACACCCTTGCTTTCGAGGCCGAGCGCGATTGCGGCCAGCGTCGCGGCGACGAGCCCGATCAGCGCGCCTGGAATTTTCGCGCTGACCTTCTCCGAGGCGAACACCACGGCAAGGACGCCGAAGCCGATGCACAGCGTGAAAGGATTGGTCCGGCCGAGTTCGGTCGCGAGCACGCCGATGCGATCGAGCGTCGGTCCGCTCGGCGATTCCAACCCGAGCACGCCCGGCAATTGCGACACGATGATGTGCACGGAAATGCCGGCGAGGAAGCCGACCATCACCGGCATCGAGAGCAGATTGGCGATGCCGCCGAGACGGAAGGCGCCGCCCGCGAGCATCATCGCGCCGACCATGAGAGCCAGCGCGATCGCCATTCCCTGATATTCGGTCGAGCCGGCGGCGGCCAGCGCCGCGAGCCCGCCCGCGAAGATCGGCGTGATCGTGGAGTCCGCACCGCAGGACAGGAAGCGATTGCCGCCGAGCAGCGCAAAGCCGAGCGAACCCGCCATGAAGGCGAAGAAGCCGATCTGCGGCGGAAATCCGCCGAGCCGCGCGGTCGCCATCTGTTCGGGTATGGCGATCGCGGCGAGGGTCAGCCCGGCGATCAGGTCGCCGGGCAGGGCATAGGACGCGAGCGACCGGAACAGCGGCCAGGCTGTCTTGGCGTGAGCGTCGTGCGGCATCGATGGCGGCTCCCGGAAAGGCGTGCGTCGGCCGACCAGACTACAGCATTTCCCGGGAAGGGAAGCAGAATGACGCCCATTCCGCGATGCGCATGTCCGGGATGCGCCGCCATGCCGGGATCCGGAAGGACGAGATCAAACAGGCATAAGCCCCGGCTCTGCAGCGCACAGCGGAAGAGCGCTACGCTGCGTCCCGGGCAGGAGAGCCTCGGCTCATTCCTAGTCGGCAGCAATATCCGGTGGTGATGTCCGGGTGCGCGTGTCAGGCGCAGTGTCAAGTGCCAAGTAGCCGGGTGATGATGGCGCCGCAATTGCTTCTCTGCGTCATGGCGAGCGCAGCGAAGCAATCCGGAATCCCAGCGCGGCGACAGCCCGGATTGCTTCGCTGCGCACGCAATGACGGATGACGTGCCTGTCCTTGGCGGATCGCCTCAGTATCCGTTGCGATAGCCGCCACTGCGGCCCATCTCGCCGCCGCGTCCGCCCATGCCCATGCCGAGGCCGATCCCCACGCCGATGCCGACGCCTTGCATGACGGCTCCGGGCGGAGGGCCGGGGGGCGGTGCGCGCTCGACGACCTCGTCATCGGGCGGTGGTGCGCGTCGGCGCTTCGGCGGCGTATCCGCGACCTTGCGCTTCGGCGGCGTGTCGTCGACGCGTTTCTTGATGGTCGGCGCCACCGCCGGATTGACCGGCGTGGCCGGCGGCGTCGCGCACGGACAGGTCGGCGCCATCGCGACGGCGACCGGGGCGGGCACGGCCGCGACCGTCGCCGGCAGCACGTAATTGCGGTTCTGCACCCGCAGCAGCAGCCTGCGCGCGGTTGCGGCCAGATCGCTGTTGTCCCAATTGACGAGATAGGCCTCGAACGAAGCGCGGGTGTTGATCGCGACGGCGCGCTCCCAGGCCAGCATCTGGCGCCGGCGCTCGAGCACCGCGCGTAGACTCGGCGTATGGACGTCCTGTGCGTACAACTCGATATAGGCCTGATAGGCCGGCACCGTGTCGTCCGCGATCACGAGCTCATAGGCCGCGCCGGGCGCCTTGCCCTGCAGATCCCTCCGCCAGTCCTCGACGCTGCGCGTGCCGCTGGCGAGCGCCATGGCGGATGCGCCGGGCGTGGAAGCTGGCTGGGCGCCGCTATCGCCGAAGAACTTGAAGTCGGTCGTCAGCGACGAGCTCTCCCAGGGAATCTGCCGTCCGTCCGTCGACTGCGCCACGGCGATGCGGATGCGCTTGAACATCTCCTCGATCGGGATGTTCGGCTGCCTGGCGACGGAGAGCACCGCGGTCGTATAGGGACTGTCCGCGCCGGAACCATCTTCAGCCTCCGCGCCGGGCGAGGTCGAATAGGAGATGAAGGAGCCGGGCGCGCCCGCCTTGGTATCGACGATCGCGAGCCCGTGGCCTGCGCCGCTGAGCGCGGGGAACGGATTGTTGCGGCAGGCATCGAGCATGAAGATGCGTGCCCGCGTCGGCAGCGCGCCGAGCGTGTTGAGCAGGTCGTTGAGCCGCACGCCCTGGAGCGGGATGTCGGCTTCGCGCTTCGGATCGAGGTCGACCGGCACCAGATAATTCTCGCCGTCGATCTGCAGGCCGTGGCCGGCATAGAACACGAGAGCGACGGTGTCGGCGCCGCTGGCACTGACTCTGCCGGCGAAATCGCTGATCGCCTGCCGCATCTCGTCCTGATTGAGGTTCGGTGCCGTCGTGACGGTGAAGCCGGCATTGCCGAGCAGCTCGGTCATGCCCTTGGCGTCGTTGGCGGCGTTGGGCAGTTCCGGCACGGTGCGATAGGCGGATTGGCCGATCACCAGTGCGAGCCGCGCTTCGGCCGCGGCGTGGGCCGTCGTCATCAACTGCGCGAGGGCGACAAGGCTGGATGCCAGCAAGAGATTGCGGAGGACCGGACGGCGCATGGTGTCACCTCCATCGGCAATACGCGCGAGGATGTCACTTTTTCTAGATCGTTGCCATGATTCTGTCTGTGCGCTGGATCACGTGGCGGCTGCGGCAAAATGGGGCAGGGCATCTGCCGCAAGGCAGTTGCATCGGTCCGACGCCATCAATGTGAATCGCGCATTGATCCATGCTCCAATTGGATCGATTTTCCGGGAGCGCGACGAAGGTCGTTCGCGCGTCGTGCTCGCGACGATGCGCCGGCGAAAATCACCCGCAGATATCGCTGTTCCGGCGCCGGCGTGATCGACGCTCTCGTCAGCTCCGGTGCTTGCGGCTGCGGGGCCTCGACCCGCGTCGCACCCTTGCCTCTGTCGTCGCTTTGGCCATACAGTCGATGCAACAGGTTGCGACAACGATCGCGGCCGCAAACAAAAAATGCCTGGGGAGAGACCGCACCATGACAATCGTATCCGTCAGCCGTCGCGCATTCATCAAGTCGTCGACGGCGGCGACCGCCGGCCTGGTGTTCTCTCCCGCACTGATCGGCCGCGCCGAAGCCGCGACGGTGAAGCTGAAATGCTCCTCCTCGCTGCCGAACGATCCCAAATACGCCAACGGCCGCGTCTACTACGACAACCTCGTCAAGAGCCTGAAGGCGAACGGGCTCGGCGAGCAGGTCGAGGTCGCCTTCTTCCCCGACAACCAGCTCGGCCAGGAGATCGACGTCATCAATTCGGTGAAGCTCGGCGTCATCGACCTCATGGTCTCGGGCTCGTCGATCTCGGCCAATCTGGTGCCGCTGGTGGGCACCTACGACCTCGGCTTCCTGTTCTCGAGCTTCCCGCAGCAGACCAAGGCGTTCGACGCCGGCGCCGCCAAGCCGATCGAGGACGCGCTGCTCAAGGGCGGCAACATCCGCATCATCGCCTGGGCCTATAATTTCGGCTCCCGCAGCGTGTTCGCGAAGAAGCCGGTGAAGACGCCGGAGGATCTCGCAGGCCTCAAGATCCGCACGCTGCCGAACCCCGTCATCACGGAATGCCTGCGGCTGATGGGAGCCGCCGCGACGCCGCTGGCGTTCGGCGAGATCTACACGGCGCTGCAGGCCGGCGTGCTCGACGGGCTGGAGCACGATCCGCCGACGATCCTGGCCAGCAAGTTCTTCGAAACGGCGAAGTTCTACGCGCTGACGCAGCACAATTTCTCGCCGCTGGCGGTCTATTTCAGCGACATGACCTTCAACCGCATGGATCCGAAGCTGCGCGAAGGCTTCCTCGATGCCGCGAAAAAGGCCGCGATCGACACGCGGGCCCATGGGCTGGCGGTCGAGAAGGAAGCGCTGACGACCCTGACCGAGAAGGGCGTGACGGTGGCCGAGTGCGACCGCGAGGCGTTCAAGAAGCGCGTCGCGCCGCAGACCGAGAATTTCATGAAGGCGCGGCCGGAATCCAAGGCCGTCATCGACATCATCCGCTCGACGCAAGCCTGAGGCATCGATGACGGGCGCCGCGTCTCTCCCGGGCGGCCGCCACGGGAGCATTACCCTGCTGCTTCGCTGCAGCGACGCGATCGCAGCCATGCTGCTGGCCGCCGATCTCGTCGTGGTGTGCGCCTCCGTGCTGCTGCGCTTCTTCTTCAATGCACCGGTCGAATGGTCGGATGATGTCGCGCGAGGCTTGATGGTCGGTTCCGCCTTCTTCGGCGCGGCGAGCGCGCTCGCGCGCGGCGAGAATGTCGGCGTGTCGTTCTTCCGCGATCTGCTGCCGGCACGGTTTCGTGCGCTGGTCGATGCCGCGAGCGCGCTGCTGATCGTGCTGATCGCAGGCTACGTCGCCTACAACGCGATCAAGCTGGGTTCCCTGACGGCAGGCCAGACCACCGGGTCGGGCCTGCCGCTGGAGCTGACGTTCTATCCGATGGGCGTCGGCGCGCTGTTCATGACCGTGTTTGCGATCGATCATCTCTGCGCGCGGCCGCTGCCCGACATCGCGAAGGGCTTCTTGGCCATCGCCCTGCTGACCGGCCTCTATCTGGCATGGGACTATCTGTCGCCGTCCTCGGTGCCGTCGGCGGGCACGCTGATGCTGATCGGCTTCTTCGCGACGCTGTTCGGCGGCCTGCCGATCGGGTTTGCGCTGGCGCTGGCCGCGTTGATCTTCATCTGGGTCGAAGGCGCGCTGCCCGGGGTCATCTTCGCGCAGCAGATGGCGCGCGGCATCGACAATTTCGTCCTGCTCGCGATCCCGTTCTTCATCCTCGTCGGCTATCTCATGGAAGCCAACGGCATGTCGGTCCGCCTGATCGAGCTGTTGCAGCGCGCGGTGGGGCGCATGCGCGGTGGCCTCAATGTCGTGATGGTGACCTCGATGGTGCTGTTCTCCGGCATCTCGGGCTCGAAGATGGCCGATGTCGCCGCGGTCGGCTCGGTGCTGATCCCGGCGGCGCGCCGATCGAAGCAGAATCCGGGCGGCGCGGTCGCGCTGCTCGCGGCATCCGCCGTGATGGCGGAAACCATTCCACCCTGCATCAACCTGATCATCCTCGGCTTCGTCGCCAACCTGTCGATCGGCGGTCTCTTCGTCGCGGGCCTGTTGCCGGCGGCGCTGATGGCGCTGGTCCTGATCGCGGTCTCGATCATCTTCGGCAAGCGTCCCGCAGCGGCGGAGGAGGTCGAGCCGCAATTGCCGGTGTCCGGACTCTGGAGCGGCGCCATCGCCTCGTTCGGCCTGATCTTCATGATCTTCTTCGGCTTCAAGAGCGGCTTTGCGACGGCGACCGAGATCTCGGCCTTCGCGGTCGCCTATGCGATCGTGGTCGGCAGCCTGGTGTTCCGCGAGCTCACCTTCAAGTCGGCCGCGCACAGCTTCGTGCAGGCGGCGACACGCGCCGGCCTCGTGCTGTTCATCGTCGCCGCCGCGCAGTCGCTCGCCTTCACGCTGACCCTGCAGCAGGTGCCGCATGCGGTCGGCGATTTCATGCTCGGCCTGTCCAAGACCAGCGGCACTTGGCTGTTCATCCTGCTCGCGATCGCGGTGCTGATCGTGATGGGCTCGGTGCTGGAAGGTGCGGCCGCGCTCATCATCTTCGGGCCGCTGCTGCTGCCGGTGGCGGTGCAACTTGGCATCGATCCCCTGCATTTCGGCGTGGTGCTGGTGATCGCGATGGGCATCGGGCTGTTCGCGCCGCCGCTCGGGCTCGGCCTCTACGGCGCCTGCCTGATCGGCAACGTGCCGATCGAGCAGACGGTGAAGCCGATCATGGGATACCTCGGCCTCCTGTTTCTCTGCCTGCTCGTGATCGCCTTCGTGCCCTGGCTGTCGACCGCGCTGCCGCGGGCATTCGGATACTGAAGGAGTGCTGCCGTGAAGGTCCTGCTCGCTCATACGCCGGAGATGCGCCGCAACTACTACGGCGATCGCAGTCTGAATGGCCTCCGCGCGGTCGCGGACGTGATGCTGCACGAGGGTGATCAGCCACTCGATACCGCGAGCCTCGTGCAGGCGGCCGGTGATGCCGACATCATCGTGGCCGACCGCATGACCGAGGGCCGTGGTGAGGTCTTCGCGCAATTGCCGCATCTGCGCGCCTTCGTGCGCTGCGCCGTCGACATCCGGAACGTCAATGTCGATGCGGCCTCTGCCGCCGGCGTGCTGGTGACCCGCGCCGGTCCCGGCTTCGTGCAGGCCGTCGCCGAACTCGCGCTCGGTTTCATGGTCGATCTGTCGCGCGGCGTGTCGCGGACCACGGCGGATTACCAGGCCGGCCGCAAGCCGGAGGCACGGATGGGCCGCCAGCTCGCGGGCAGCCGCATCGGCATCATCGGCTATGGCAGCATCGGCCGCTACCTCGCCGAGGTGGCGAAGGTGCTGCGCATGGAGGTGCTGGTGTCCGATCCCTTCGCGACCGTCGACGACAAGGAGATCAGGCAGGTGCCGCTCGATGCGCTGCTGGCTGAATCGGACTACGTCGTCTGCCTCGCCATCGCCAACGAGGACACCGAGAACCTGATCGGCGAGGCGGCTCTGGCGCGCATGCAGAAGCACGCCGTCTTCCTCAACCTCTCCCGCGGCAATCTCGTCGACGAGACGGCGCTGGCCAGGGCGTTGATGGAGCATCGGATCGCGGGAGCGGCGATGGATGTCGGCCGCGCGCCCGACCAGATGCCGACACCGGAATTGGCAAAGCTCCCCAACGTCATCGCCACACCCCATGTCGGCGGCCTGACGCCGCAGGCCATCGAATACCAGTCGCTGGAGACGGTGCGGCAGGTCGAGGCGATCGTCAGAGGCGACGTCCCGCAGGGCGCGGTCAACGCCGACCGCTGGGCGCGGCGGCCCTGAATTGCCGGTTCAATCTCCGCGAAGCGAAAGGGCCGGGATCGCGCGGGCACTTCGTTAACTAAGCCGCGCAATGCGGGATGGCCGGCCTTTGAAATTGTGCAGTTCTTAACCCCGTCCTTGTCCGATCAGTATCCCGGCGGCTCAACCACAGGTTCGAGTCGTCGCGCCGAGGGGGACTTGCGGATCAAGATGGGTGGTCGTGATCAGAATGATCAAGATCGGAAGCGTGTGATAGAACGGAGGCGTTCCGCGTCGGCGCCCGGGCTCTATCGTCCTGCGCTCATCGCTGCCTGTGTCGGCCTGCTGTTCTCGCTGGTGGGCGCGGCCGCGGTCGCGCGGTGGGAGACCCGCGTCAACAAGAGCGAGTTCGACAGCGCGGCCGAAACCGAAGCCATCGTCATGCAGAACGGCATGAACGAGTACATCGGCAGGCTGGTGGCACTGCGGACGCTGTTCGAGTCCGCCAACGGCGACGTGACCCGCAGCGAGTTCGAGACCTTCTCCACCCGGTTGTTCGAGCGGCATCCCGGCATGCTGCGCGTCGCCTGGCTGCCGCGGATCAGTCGCGCGGAGCGCGACGGCTACGAAGCCGCAGCGATCGCCGACGGCGTCGCGGGGTACCAGATCAGGTCGCTCGGGAAGGACGGTTTCGCCGTCGCGCCCGAGCTCGACGAATATTTTCCCGTCTTCTTTTCGACGCAGCCGAAGACATCGGCCGTCTACGGCATGGATTACGCGACCATCCCGGATCGCCGCGCGGCGCTCGAGCGCGCGCGCGACAACGATCGGATCGCGGCCACGCCGACCATTCTCTACCAGCCGCGAGAGGCCGGCCGGCTACCGGACGTGCTCGTCGCCGTTCCCGTCTACGCCAGGGGCGCGCCGCGCGACACGACCGCGGATCGGCGGCGCAATCTCTCGGGCTATGTCATCGGCATCTTCGACCTGCCGCTGCTGATGCAGGCCATTCGCGCCAATGCCGGCGCAAATCTCGCCGTCAGCGTCAACGTCTATCCGCCGGCCTCGGGACAAGCCGGCGCCGACGATGCCTTGCCCGATTATTCGTCGGCGGCGGCCGCTCCGCAGTCGATGCGCGCCGTCGCGCGGCGCCTGCACTGGTCCGGCGTTCTCAGGATCGGCGATGCCGGTTGGCGGGTGCGCGCGATGCCGACGCCCGGCGGACCGATGCAGACGGCCTATGACCGTGCGATCGGGGTTCTCATCGTCGGCATGCTGCTCACGCTCTCGCTGTCGGCCTACCTCATGCTTGCCGGCCGCAATTCGCGGCGGCTGGCGCTTGCGAACCGGAAGGTGCTGGAGCTCGCGCAGTCCGACATCCTGACCGGGCTGCCGAACCGCGCCTTCTTCCTGGCCCGGCTCGACGAGCTCAACGGCCGCAAGGATGCCGGTCCGGGCTTCTCGATCCTGATGCTCGATCTCGACCGCTTCAAGAACGTCAACGATTCCCTCGGCCACAGTGCCGGCGACGCGCTGCTGCGCCAGGTGGCGCTGCGCCTGAAATCCGCGCTGTGCGAGAGCGACGTGCTGGCACGCCTCGGCGGCGACGAGTTCGCCATCATCCAGGAGGGCTGCGCGGACCGCCGGGCCTCCTCCACCGAGCTGGCCGCACGCATCGCCAAGCTGGTCGCCGAACCCTTCCTGCTGCCGGGCCATCGCGTCGAGATCGGCACCAGCATCGGCATCGCGATCGCGCCGGAACACGGCCGCGACCAGGAGCAATTGCTCAAGAAGGCCGATCTGGCGCTCTACCGCTCGAAATCGCTCGGCCGCAACTGCTTCACCATCTACGACGAGGCGATGTCGGCCGAGCTCGAGGCGCGCAACACGCTGGAGGGCGATCTGCGCGACGCCATCTCGCGTTGCCAGCTCGAGGTGCACTACCAGCCGTTCGTCGACGCCGGCAGCGGTGAACATTGCGGCTTCGAGGCACTGGTTCGCTGGAGGCATCCGAGCCGCGGCCTGATTCCGCCGGACCAGTTCATCGCCCTTGCCGAGGAGACCGGGCTGATCGTTCCGCTCGGCGAATGGGTGCTGCGGCGCGCCTGCGCCGATGCGGCGTCGTGGCCGTCCGACGCCAGGATCGCGGTGAACCTGTCGCCGGTGCAGTTCAAGGAAGCCGATCTGTTCGACGTGATCCGGGCTGCGCTGCGTGATGCCGGCCTGCCGCCGGAACGGCTCGAGATCGAGATCACCGAGTCGGTTCTGCTGGAACGCGGCGTCGAGAACCACGCCTTCATGGAGCGTCTCAAGAGCATCGGCATCGGGCTTGCGCTCGACGATTTCGGCACCGGATATTCGTCGCTGAGCTATCTCACCGTGTTTCCGTTCGACAAGATCAAGATCGACAAGTCGTTCATCCGCAACCTGACGCATCAGCCACGCAGCTCGGCCATCATCTCCTCGATCGTGACGCTCGCGCGCGGCCTCGACATGTCCGTCACCGCCGAGGGCGTCGAGACCCGCGAGGAGTTCGAGCGCCTGCAGTCGCTCGGCGTCAACTTCGCGCAGGGCTATCTGTTCGGGCGCCCGCAGCCGATCGGCCAGATCGCGTTCGACGCTGTGCCGCAACCTTCGCAGCGCGACGCCGCCTGAGGCCGCGCGAGGGGCATGCGCGAAAAGCGCTTGACCCGGACACCCCCAGATGGTCCGAAGGATCGTCCAGGGATGAAACACACAGACATGCGGCTTCCTTTCTTCTACGGCTGGGTCGTGGTCGCGGTGACCTTCGTCACCATGGCCATCGGCGTCAATGCGCGCACGGCCTTCTCGCTGTTCTATCCGCCGATCATCGCGGAGTTCGGCTGGGAACGCGGTGTCACGGCGGGCGCCTTCTCCTTCGGCTTCGTGGTGTCGGCCGCGGTCAGCCCGCTGATCGGCCGCCTGATGGATCGCGCCGGTCCCCGCGCGGTGATGGAGCTCGGCGTCGTGCTGATGGGCGGCGGATTGCTGCTGGCGCCGCTCACGAGCGCGCCCTGGCATCTCTACGTCACCATCGGCGTCATGGTCGGCGCCGGCAGCGTCTGCCTCGGCTATTCCGGCCAGTCGCTGTTCCTGCCGAACTGGTTCATCCGCAAGCGCGGCTTCGCCATCGGCATCGCCTTCGCCGGCGTCGGCATCGGCTCGGTGACGCTGCTGCCCTGGGTGCAGCACATGATCGAGCACACGGGCTGGCGCACCGCCTGCACGGCGATGGGCCTGCTCGTCCTGATCGTGCTCGCGCCGGTCAACCTGTTCCTGCGCAAGCGGCCCGAGGACATGGGTCTTCAGCCGGACGGTGACGCCGCTCCGTCAGCGGGCGCCGCGAAACCGGTTTCCAATGTCGTCGATCCGGTCTGGGCCGCGACGGACTGGACGCTCGCCCGCGCGCTCGCCACCGCGCGCTTCTGGTGGATCGCGCTCGGCTATTTCTGCGGCCTGTACATCTGGTACGCCGTGCAGGTGCACCAGACCAAATTCCTGCTCGACATCGGCTTCAGTCCGAACGTCGCGGTCTGGGCGCTCGGTGTCGTCAGCCTGCTCGGCATTCCCGGACAGATCCTGCTCGGGCACGCTTCCGACCGGATCGGGCGGGAATGGGTCTGGGCGATCAGCTGCTGCGGCTTTGCGATCTGCTTCGCGGCGCTGATGGCGCTGAAGTTCGCGCCGTCGTTCTGGCTGATCTATCTGATGGTGTTCACGCAAGGCGCGCTCGGCTACGGCCTCACCTCGATCATGGGCGCGGTGGTGTTCGAGATCTTCCAGGGCAGGCACCAGGGCAGCATCTTCGGCACGATCATGCTGGCGGCGCTCGCGGGCGGCGCGGCGGGGCCCTGGGTGACCGGCTTCCTCTACGACCGGACCGGCGACTACACGCTCGCCTTTGCCATCGCCGTCGTCGTGAGCGGATTGTCGGCGCTCTCGATCTGGCAGGCCGCGCCGCGCAAGGTCAGGGCCGTGGCCGGCCGGCTGGACAAGCTCCAGCCCGAAACCGGCGCGGGATAGTCCGCACGCATCGAATTGCGATCGATGCCTTCGCCGACTGTTAAGCATGTCGCGGCTTGGCGGCCCGCCGGCCGGGTTGCAAGAACATCTTGGACACCATCGGAGCGCTAGTTTCGGACCGATTGCCGTATCTCACGACGCCTCCGGATCGAAAGATGTCCGCCTCCGATTGCCTTGCGACCGAAACTTCGGACGTGCTGCTGGCCGCGCTCGATCGCGCCGAGGACGGCATCGTCATCGTCGACGATGCGCGACGCATCACGCATTTCAATTCCGGCGCGGAGCGGATCTGGAAGCTGAATCGCGCCGAGGTGCTCGGTGCCGACGCGGGCGTGCTCACCCTCAAATGTCTTCAGGCCGATCCGGCCGCGGACTTTCGCGACGAGATCAGCCTGGCGCGGAACGACGGCAGCCGGATCAAGGTGCTGGTGTCGCTGTCGTCGGTGACGCTCGATGGTGCGAGCCATCGCATCGTGTTCGCGCGCGACGTCACCGCCGAGGCCGAACGCCGTGTCAGGATCGGGCTCCTCAACGCGGTGTCGGACCAGACCAACCGTGCGGTGATCATCACCGACACCGAGCAGAACATCCGCTACGTCAATTCGGCGTTCACGACGCTGTTCGGCTACAGCAATGCCGAGGCCGAGGGGCGCCGCGCGACCGAGCTCATCGCCGGACGCCAGACCGATCGCAAGGCCGTCGCCAAGCTCGTCCAGCGCCTGATGAACGGCGGCCGCCGTGGCGAGGCCGAGGTGCTGGTCTACGACAAGGACGGCGAGGAGATCTGGGTCTGCGCCCGGATCGATGCCTTCCGCGACAAGAAGGGCCGGGTCAAGCACATCTTCGCGCTGCTCGAGGACATCACCGAAACCAGGCAATTGCGCTCGCTCCAGCAGCTCATCATGGGTGCGCTCGCGGATGAGGTGCCGATCACCGAAATCGCCGACCGGCTGTGCCGCCGCGTCGAGACCATCGCGCCCGACGTCGTCTGCTCGCTGCTTCATGTCGATGCCGCGGGGCTGGTGCATCCGCTCGGCGGCCCGAGCCTGCCCGAGGACTACTCCCGCGCGCTCGACGGCATCGCGATCGGTCCCAATGTCGGCTCCTGCGGCACCGCGGCCTTCTACGGTGAGCCGGTGCTCGCAACCAATCTCGACACCGATCCGCGCTGGCAACCCTACAAGGCGCGCCCGCTCGAGGTCGGCCTGCGCGCCTGCTGGTCGACGCCGATCAAGGCCAAGGACGGCCGGGTCATCGCCACCTTCGCCTTCTATTTCCGCGAGCCGCGCGCGCCCAGCAAATGGCACCGTCGGATCGTCGAGGCCTGCGTCAGCCTCGGCGCGTTCGCGATCGAGCGCAAGGAGGCGCGGGCCGAGATCGCCCGGCTCGCCTATCACGACATCCTCACCGGCCTGCCGAACCGCGCGCAGCTCCGGCACCTGATCACGATGGCGATCGAGGCTTGCCCGACCGGCGGCCACGTTGCGCTGGCCTTCCTCGATGTCGATCACTTCAAGGACGTCAACGACACGCTGGGCCACGCCGCGGGCGACGAACTCCTGATCCAGCTCGCCCAGCGCCTGCGCGAGCATATCGGTCCGGAGGACATGCTGGGACGGCTCGGCGGCGACGAATTCGTCGTCCTGCTGCCGCAGCGCGACGCCGGGAGCGCCGAGCGTGTCGCGGCCGGCATCACGGAGGCGCTCGCCGCGCCGCTGCGGCTCGGCTCGAAGCTGATGCCGATGTCGGCAAGCATCGGCATCAGCCTCTATCCGGATCACGCCACCGACATCGACACGCTGATGCAGCAGGCCGACGCCGCGATGTACATGGCCAAGCAGGCCGGCCGCTCGACCCATCGCCTCTTCAGTGCCGAGATGAACGGGCTCACCGAGCAGCGGCTCGCGCTGATCGCAGCGCTCCGCCGCGCGATCGCCGAGGGAGCGCTGACCCTCAGCTACCAGCCGCAGATCCGCAGCCACGACGGCGCCATCCACGGCGTCGAAGCGCTGGCGCGCTGGCACGATGCCGCGCTCGGCGAGGTCTCGCCGGCGAAATTCATTCCGCTCGCCGAGGAATGCGGCCTGATCGAGCACATCGGCCTGTGGTCGGTGCGCGAGGCCTGCCGGCAGATGGCGAGCTGGCGCCGCGACGGGCTCGACATTCCCTGCGTGTCGGTGAACCTGTCGCCGATCAATTTCCGCAATGTCGCGCTCGCCGCGCGGCTGGCCGACATCCTCGCCGAACACGACCTGCCGCCGGAAACGCTGATGCTGGAGATCACCGAAGGCACGTTCATGCAGGACGGCGCCTCCGCGCTGGAGACGATGCATGCGATCCGTGCGCTCGGCGTCGGCCTCTCGGTGGATGATTTCGGCACCGGCTATTCGAGCCTCAGCCGGCTCGCGCATCTGCCGATCCGCGAATTGAAGATCGACCGCAGCTTCATGCGCGACATCGAAAGTGATGCAGGGGCGCTCGCGATTGCCACCGCCGTCGTGCGCGTCGGGCAGGGGCTCGGCATGACCGTCGTCGCCGAAGGCGTCGAAACCGAGGGACAGCGCAGGATGCTGGCCGAGCTCGGCTGCGACGTCCTGCAGGGCTTCCTCTATGCTCCGGCGCTCGCACCGGCCGTGTTCGAAGGCTGGCTGATCGAGCACGCCGCCGAGCAGGCGAGGGCGATGCCCGGGCGGCTCGACCTGGCGCCGGCGGCCGCGGTCAAGCGGTCGGCGTAGTCGCGACTACGACGTGCGATCGGCGCGCGGGCCAGCCGTTGCGGCGAACAACTCCCGCCGGCCCGGGATACCCTTAGGTGGTAGACAAGTGGCCGCGGGGCGAAAGCCCGGTTCAACCTGGGCGCGATCCCTTCAGGCAGATGCCCGGCCGGCATCCGGCCGGGAGGCGTCAGGCATCGGAAGCCCGTGACTTAGCGGTCGACATTCCCAAAAGCCAAGATCATTATCCCAGCAGACGTCGCGGCAAACAGCGACGCTACAGGGAGAGAACTACATGCGTTGCTGCATCACGGCGGCGATTGCCGCCGCCTTTGGCCTCATGTCAACCGCGGCCTCCATGGCCGCCGACAAGCAATACGATCCCGGCGCCAGCGATACCGAAATCAAGATCGGGCAGACCATGCCCTACAGCGGACCCGCGTCGGCTTACGGCACGCAGGGCAGGGCCGAGGCTGCCTACTGGAAGATGATCAACAGCCAGGGCGGGATCAACGGGCGGAAGATCACGTTCCTGAGCATGGACGACGGCTACAGCCCGCCGAAGACGGTGGAGCAGACGCGCAAGCTCGTGGAGCAGGACGAGATTCTCGCCGACATCGGATCGCTGGGGACACCGACGAATTCCTCCATCCAGAAATACCTGAACGGCAAGAAGATCCCCCACATCCTGATTTCCACCGGCGCCTCGAAGTGGAACGACCCCAAGAACTTCCCCTGGACCACGCCGTTCTATCCGCCCTACGCGCAGGAAGCCAAGATCTACGGCAAGTACATCCTCAAGGAGCTTCCCAACGCCAAGATCGGCGTGATCTATCAGAACGACGATTTCGGCAAGGACTACCTGAAGGGCTTCAAGGAAGGGCTCGGCGACAAGGCCGATCTCATCGTCAAGGAGCTCAGCTACGAAGTCACCGATCCCACGATCGACTCGCAGATCGTCAATCTGAAGTCGGCGGGCGCCGATGTCCTGATGACGATCACGACGCCGAAATTCGGCGCGCAGGCCATCCGCAAGGTGAACGATCTCGGCTGGAAGCCGACGCATTTCATCGTGTCGGTCGCAAGCTCGATCGGCGGCGTGCTCGAGCCGGCGGGATTCGAAGCCTCCACCGGTCTCATTACCGCGCTGGCGACCAAGGTCGTCGGAGATCCCGCCTGGGATTCCGATCAGGGCGTGCAGGACTATCTCGAGTTCATGAAGAAGTGGTACCCCGAGGGAAATCCGATCGATGGCAGCAACCAGATCGGTTACACGTCCGCGCAGTTCACGGCCATCATCCTGAAGAACTGCGGCGACGTGCTGACGCGCGAGAACGTGCTGAAGCAGGCCACGAACCTCAGCAAGGTATCGCTGCCGCTGTTCCTTCCCGGCATCACGGTGTCGGTGTCGCCGACGGACTATTCCACCTTCGACACCTTCAAGCTCGCCAAGTTCGACGGCAAGACGTGGAAGTTCTTCGGAGAGAACCTCAGCACCGCCTCGCGCTGAAGCGACCGGTTTCCCAAGCGAGGGGCGCAGCGATGTCGCTGCGTCCCGACGAGCTAGCACTTGCGACGCTCCTTGCCCCGACGATGGAATCGCGTTCGGCACCTCCATCGACACGCTGCGGGCGCGTGATATTCCTGCAAATCACACGCCGGCACCGGCGGTCCCTCAGGGCTCGTCGAACGCAGCGACGCTGGTTGCCGCGTGCGCGCGCGAAGCTTGCGCCGTCCTGGTCGGCGGTGTCAGCCGGCATTCTGAGACATCACCAGTTCGAACACCGTCGCTCCCTGCGGAATGGACTGCGCGCGCCCGCGTTGTCGACCAAGGGCCTTGGGCGTCTGTCTGCGACGCGGAGGGACGGCTGTGGCCCAGCAAAGAGCGCGTCCTTGCCGGCCTTACTGCCTCCTAAATCCGCGATCGCCCGCGGCGCCTGTCCGCGCGCCGCCTCCGGATTAATCAGCGCTGCAGCCAAAAGGCGCCCGGATGAGCAGGAAGGTTGGTTGACAATGCAAATAAATCGTACGTAAAATATAGACGAAATACATGTAAAGAAGGTGCAAGTCCTCGATGACCGACTCTGTTTCGCCTTACCCGCTTCCGAACACCGGCTCCCTCGTCCGCCTTGCGTCGTCGTCGAATCTCGACGCCGTCGTGGCGATGAGCCCCGAAAACTTCGCCTACGCGACCGGCGCCTACATCATGACGGTGCGGGACATCAGGCCACGCCAGGCTTTCGCCGTGCTGCCCGCCAAGGGTGATCCTGCCGCCCTGGTGTGCAGCATCGAGCGCCAGCAGATGCAGGTCGAGAGCTGGATCAAGGACATCCGGGTCTATACCGAATTCGTCGACGAGCCGGTCGACGCGCTGGCCGCGTTGTTGAAGGACAAGGGAATTACGTCCGGGAAGATCGGAATCGATCTCGATTATCTGCCGGTCAATTCGTACCAGCGGCTGCGCAGCCTGCTGCCGAATCTCGAGTTGGTCGATACGCATCCCGTGATCTCTGCGGTGCGGGCGATCAAGTCGAACGACGAGATCTCATTTCTCGAGAAGACGACCAAGCAGACTCACCGCGCCGTGCTCGATGCCATGAGCGCGTCGAACCTCGGCGAGACCGAGCGCGTGATGGCCAACCGGATCGCGACGGGCATCATCAACAACGGCGCTGACGGCATCCGCTTCCTGGTGTTCGGCAGCGGCCAGCGGTCGTCGCAGACCCACGCGCTCGCAAGTGACAAGATCCCGCAGCCGAGCGAGATCATCCGCCTCGACGTTGCCGGCACCTACGGCGCCTGGTGCAGCGATCTGGCGCGAACCTATTCCACCGGCAAGCCCACGGCGCTGCAGTCCGACACCTACGCGGCGCTTTGGGAGATCCAGACCGCCACCATCAACATGGTGCGTGCCGGCATGCCGGCCGAAGAGCCCTTCTATTACTGCAAGGAGCGGTTCGAGAAGGCCAAGTTGAAATTCACGATGCCACATATCGGGCACAGCCTCGGCGTCGAATTGCACGAAAGCCCGCTGCTGCGGCCCGGCGAGAAGCGCAAGCTCGAGGCGGGCATGGTCATCAACATCGAGCCGCTCATCACGGACTCCGCGGGCGAGACCTATCATCTGGAGGATCTGTTCGTGGTCACGGACAACGGACCGCGCCTCCTGACCCTGGGCTTCGCGCCGAAGCAGATTCCGGTGATCGGACAGCCGATCCCGCGCTAGGGAACGACGGACACGCGAGGGATCCCTGCTTCGCCGTTTGCCGAGGCGAGCAGAGCCGCTATACAGGCAACTCCTGATGCAATGGGAGATGCCTAGGTGGCGCGAGGGAAGCAGGGATCCGACAAGACGACGAAGCCGGGGAAAGTCTCCGGCGAGATGCCAATCGATCCTCGAGCAAGATCGATGACCCAGTTCGAGCTTGCTCTCGTGGTCGTGCACAACGCGTTCTCGCAATGGACGGTCCGTTGCGGCGCGGCGGTGGGCGCCGGGCGCTTTTCCTCCTTCGACCTTCTCATCATCGGCTTCCTGAATTCGCGCGACCAGAAGGTCCGCGCCGCCGATATCGCGTTCGCGCTCAAGATCGAAGACACCTACACGGTTCAATACGCTCTCAAGAAGCTCGCGACCGCGCATCTGGTCGAGAGCCAGCGCGTCGGCAAGGAAACGCTGTTTCAGCTGACGTCCGGGGGCAGGGATCTCTACAAGCGATATTCGATCGTGCGCTCCAATTTCCTGCTCGACGCCGTCGCGATGCTGTCTGCGAACGATCTCGATCTCGATCGTCTCGCAAGCGTTCTCCGGACCATTTCAGGCATCTACGAGCAGGCCGCGCGAAACGCGTCGTCGCTCAACGTCGGCGAGGAAATCGATCTCGGAGAGTGAGGCGTCTTGTCGCGCAGGCAGCTTCGGCACGTGTGCTGCGCAGCAAATGGCATGCAGTATGCGAATAATTTGTGCGTAATTTACGCGTAAGATAATCAAATATTCTTGACCACCCCGGAAGGCTCTGCCACGCTCGCGTTCATTAACGGGAGAGTTCTGTCATGTGGGCGCCTTTGAAGGGACTATTTGCTTCGGTCGTGATCGCATCCGCGGCCGCTACTGCGCAGGCGGAGACCTTGTCGATCGGTCTTGCCAGCTTTCCGGAATCGCTGCAGCCGGGCTTGTCGACCAACGTCTCGCTGAACGTGAACCGGCAGATGATGGACGGCCTCACGGCGCGCGATAACGCCGGCAAGATCGTTCCGGGCCTCGCCGAGAAGTGGGAGGTGCTCAACGACACCACGGTGCGCTTCCATCTGCGCGAAGGCGTCAAGTTTCACGACGGCTCGGCGTTCTCGGCCGAAGACGTGAAGTACACGATCGATCACGCGCTCGATCCCAAGAACGCCTATGGAATGCTCGGGCGCATCAGCGCGATCACGGAAGTGAAGATCGTCGATCCGAAGACCGTCGACATCGTGACGGCCAAGCCCTTCCCAACGCTGCCGGTGGCGCTGGCCGACATTCTGATCGAGCCGAAGCTCTATGCGGAGAAAGTGGGCGCGGAAGGACAGCGCCGGAAACCGGTGGGAACGGGCCCGTTCGAATTCACCCGCTACGTTCCCGGCGATCGCATCGAGCTGAAGGCCAATCCCAGCTACTTCGCGGGCAAGCCGTCGATCGACAGTGTCCTGCTCAGGTCCATCCCGGAGGCCGCCACCAGGATTTCCTCGCTGCTGGCCGGCGAGACGCAGATCGTCGAGGAGGTTCCGGTGGACCTCGTGCAGCAGGTCGAGGGCAGCTCCGCTCTCAAGATCAATTCCGTCAACACGAGCGTCGGGCTGGTGCTCACCTACGACGTGACCAAGGCGCCGTTCGACAATCCCAAGGTTCGTGAGGCGCTCGACTACGCCGTGGACAAGGAATTGATCCTGAAGGAAATCCTGAAAGGCAAAGGCGAGGTCTTGCAGGGGCAGCTCCTGACCTCGACCACCTTCGGCTTCAACTCCGCCGTCAAGGCGCGGTCGTTCGATCCGGCGAAGGCCAAGAAGCTCCTGGCGGAAGCCGGCTATCCGAACGGCTTTTCCACCAGCATTTCGACCATGTCGGGCCGGTATCTCTCGGACGTCGACATCGCCAACGCGGTGTCCGGCATGCTGAACGACGTCGGCGTCAAGGTCAGCATCAACGTGATGGAGCCCGGCATCTTCCTGAAGAACCTCGGCTCGCCCGCGCGCGAACTTGGACCGATCTACATGATCGGCTGGTACTCCTTCGGCGACGCCGATTTCGCGATGACCTGGTACACCGGCAACAACCGCCGGACGGCCTGGAGCAACCCGGAGTTCGACAAGCTGTTCCTGGCGGCACGCTCGACCAACGACACCGAAGCCCGCAAGGCCGCCTATGATCGCATGGACGAGATCCTGCACGCGGAGAACCCGTCGATGTTCCTGTTCGGCGTTCCCACCATCTACGGCGTCAGCAAGAAGCTCTCCGGCTTCGATGCGCCTGCCGATCGCGTGCTCAGGCTCAACAAGGCCAAGCTGAACTGACGGATCAAGCAACGATAGCGGAGCCCTCGCGATGTTCGGATATCTCTGGCGGCGGCTTCGCTATCTTCCTGTGTCGTTGCTGCTGGTCCTGTTCGTGACCTTCAGCGTTCTTCGGTTGACCGGCAATCCGGTCGACATCTATCTCGACATGAACCGGACGCCCGAGCAGGTCGCGGCGCTGACGCAGAAGCTTCAGCTCGACCGGCCCCTGATCGTCCAGTTCGGAATCTACCTGCGCGACGTCGTGCAGGGCGATTTCGGGGAGTCCCTGCAATTCGGCGTTCCCGCGCTCGAAGTCGTGCTGGATCGTCTCGGAAATACGCTCGAGCTGGTGGCGGTCGCGCTGGCGCTGGCCGTGATCCTCGGCATTGCCGGCGGTGCGATCGCGGCGCTCCGGCGCGACAAGCCGACCGATGTCGTGATCTCCTTTCTCGCCGTGCTCGGCCAGTCGATGCCGAGCTTCTGGCTCGGCATCCTCCTCATCCAGTTCTTTGCCCTGCGTCTGGGATGGCTCCCGACCTCGGGCCAGGGCGGCATCTCGCACATCGTGCTTCCCGCGCTGACGCTCGCGGCCTATCTGATCCCCAACTTCATCCTCATCACGCGCACCGGCGTGATCGAGACCTCGAGCGAGCAGTTCGTGGTGACCGCACGGGCCAAGGGCATTCCCGCGGCCCGCGTGCTCCTGGTCCACGTCCTGCCGAACACCCTCAATCCGATCCTGAGCTTTCTCGGCCTGCAGCTCGGCAAGCTGATCGGCGGCTCGATCATCACCGAGAGCATCTTCGCGTGGCCCGGGATCGGCCGGCTGATGGTCTCCAGCATCTTCCAGCGGGACATCCCCGTCGTGATCGCGGCGATCTGCATCATGTGCATCGCGATCGTGCTGGCCAATCTGCTGGTCGACGTGGCGCTGTCGCTGCTCGATCCGCGAATTCGCGAGGCCTGATCCGTGACCGCCGCAAAAGCCAAGATCGTCATCGGCAGCACCGTCATCCTGGTGATCGTCCTTGCGGCGATCTTCGCGCCGCTGATCGCACCGCATGATCCCTACCAGCAGCAGGTGGTGTTCCGTCTCAAGCCGCCGGTCTGGATGACCGGCGGGTCGTGGCGCTTCCCGCTCGGCACCGACAGCTACGGCCGCGACATCCTCTCCCGCCTGATCTTCGGATCGCGCTTGTCCATCCTGGTCGGCGTCGCCTCGGTCGTGCTGTCGATGCTGATCGGCACCACCGCCGGCGTGCTCGCGGGCTATGTCGGCGGCAAGACGGAAGAAGTCATCATGCGGACGGTTGACGCGCAGACCGCGTTTCCGGACGTGCTTCTCGCCATCCTGTTCGTCGCCGCGCTCGGCGGAAGCTTCTTCAATCTGATCGTGGTGCTCGGAGTGTCGGGCTGGATGGTCTATGCGCGCATCATGTTCGGCCTCACGCGCAGCCTGCGCGAGCGCCCGTTCGTGGAGGCCGCTGTCTCCTTCGGCGGACGCAGCGGCTACATCATGCTGCGGCACATCCTGCCGCAGCTGGTGCCGGTGCTCACGGTGGTGGCGACCCTGCAGGTCGGGCAGATGATCCTGCAGGAAACGGCGCTGTCCTTCCTGGGGCTCGGCGTCCCGCCGCCGGCGGCGACCTGGGGCAACATCCTGGCCGAAGGACGCGACCGGCTGTTCCTCGCGCCTTGGATCGCCAATTCCGCCGGCATCGCGATCGTCACGCTGGTTCTCACCATCAACATCTTTGGCAACGGGCTTCGAGAATGGCTGGATCCGAAGAGCTGACGGTGTCCGCCCGCGCGCATGGCGAGGCCGGCGGTGCGGCGGACGATCGTCTCCTGTCCGTGCGCGACCTCAAGGTCACGTTCCTGTCGCGTCACGGCGCGGCGCTGGCCGTCAAGGGTGTCGATTTCGACCTGTCGCGCGGCAAGGTGCTCGCCATCGTCGGTGAATCCGGCTGCGGCAAGAGCGCGACCGCGATGTCGTTGATGCATCTGCTGCCGCGCCGCACCGCCCGCACCGAGGGGCGCATGCTGCTGCGGGGCAGGGACATCGGCGGGCTCGCCGAGCGCGAGATGAACGACGTCCGCGGCAAGCAGATGGCGATGATCTTCCAGGAGCCGATGACGTCGCTGAACCCGTTGCTGACGATCGGATACCAGCTCAGCGAGCCGATCCGCTATCATCTCGGCCTCGACCGCGAGGCGACGCGGCGGCGCGCCGTCGAACTGCTCGACCTGGTGGGAATTCCCGCCGCGGAGCAGATCATGCGCAGCTATCCGCACCAGCTGTCTGGCGGAATGCGCCAGCGGGTCATGATCGCGATGGCGCTGAGCTGCGATCCGGACATCCTCATCGCCGACGAGCCGACGACCGCGCTGGACGTCACGATCCAGTCGCAGATCATCGAGCTGCTGCGCGGGATCCAGCGCCGTACCGGCATGTCCGTCATCATCATCACGCACGACCTCGGCGTCGTATCCGAGTTCGCCGACGAGGTGATCGTCATGTATGCGGGGCGCATCGTGGAGAGCGGATCGGTCGACGAGGTGCTCGAAGATCCCCGGCATCCCTACACCGACGGCCTGCTGTCCAGCATCCCCGACATCGAGGACGACGGCGAGCGGCTCCTCACCATTCCCGGCAACGTGCCGAACCCGCGCACGGTGATGTCGGGATGCTGGTTCCATCCCCGATGCGGGCGCAAGAGCCAGCAATGCGAGCGGGACGTTCCCGCGCTGGCGTCCATCGACGCCGCCGCATCCCGGCGCGTCGCCTGCTTCCACCCCGTCAAGCCAGGCGATTCCCTGGCGCAGGAGCTCTGAGATGGCCGATGCCGGCCCGCTGATCGAAGTGCGCAGCCTCCGCAAGAACTTTCCCGGCGGCGCCAATGCATGGGGCAAGAGCAAGGGCATGGTCCAGGCCGTCGCGGACGTGTCGTTCGACATCCGGCGCGGCGAGACCCTCGCGCTCGTCGGTGAATCCGGTTGCGGCAAGTCGACGCTCGGACGGCTGCTGCTGCGGCTGATCGAATCCACCGCGGGCTCGATTTCGTTCGACGGCCGCGATCTCACTGCCATGACCGGCGAAACGCTGCGGCGCGCGCGGCCGGACTTCCAGCTGATCTTCCAGGACTCCGGCAGCGCCTTCAATCCGCGCATGCGGATCTCCGCCATCGTCGAAGAGCCGCTCAGGATCATGGGAAAGCCGGCCGCCGAGCGGAAGGACAAGGTGCTGTCGCTGCTGCAGAACGTGGGGATCGACCGCAACATGGTCGATCGCTTTCCCCACGAATTCTCCGGCGGGCAGCGCCAGCGCATCGGCATCGCGCGGGCTCTCGTCTCCGATCCGAAATTCGTCGTGTGCGACGAGCCGGTCTCGGCGCTCGACGTGTCGATCCAGGGGCAGGTCGTCAATCTGCTGATGGACCTGCAGCGGGATTTCGGGCTGACATATCTGTTCGTGTCGCACGATCTGCGCGTGGTTCGCCACGTATCGGACCGGGTGGCCGTGATGTATCTCGGCGGGATCGTCGAAATCGGTCCTTGCAAGGAGCTCTACGAGCGTCCCCGCCACCCCTACACGAAGGCGCTGCTGGCCGCGATGCCGCGCAAGCGCCGCGAGGAGCAGCCGAAGCCGGCGTTCGTCGGCGGCGACATTCCGAGCGCCAGGAATCCGCCGAGCGGTTGCCGCTTTCACACGCGCTGTCCGATCGCACAGCCCGTCTGCTCGCAGGAGCGGCCGTCATTGCGGCCGGATGGCGCCGCCCATCAGGTGGCCTGTCATTTTCCGGACTAGCGCGGCCGGGGCGAGCATCGCGCCGGACGTCTTCACTCCGAAGCCAGCCCGGTGCTGCGCCTGAGATCGATGATCGCGCGCAGGAAGCTGTCGGCGGGCGTCGTCTCCGGATCGATCAGCCGGTGCAGGCGGAAGCCGTCCTCGAGCGCCAGCACGATGGAGGCCATCCATGGCGGATTCAGCTTGTCGTTCCGCCCGTTGCCCTTCAGCGTGGCCTCGACGATGTCGGCGATCAGCTTGCGGCGCGCGCGCAGGCGCTTGGCAAGCTCGGGCCGCCGCTTCTCGGCGCGCGCGACATAGAGGATCATCTCGATGTGCAGCAGCGGCGAGCGGCCGAGCGGGTCCTGCCTGCTGCGATCCATCGTCTTCAGCGCCGCGATGAAATCGTCGAGATTGTCGTGCTGCGCCAGGATGTCGAGGTTGCGACGGATCGACTGCTCGACATGATCCTCGATCATGGCGATGATCAGCTCGTCCTTGCTCGCGAAATTCGAATAGAACGCGCCGCGGGTGAAGCCCGCCGCCGCCGCGATCGCCTCGATGCTGGCGCCGCCGATGCCGTCCTCCTCGAACACGCGCGCGGCCGCCTCGAACAGCTTGTCGCGCGTGTCGTCCCTGGTCGGCCTGGTTCTCACCCTTGACATCGGCGCAGTTTAGGGCAGAATGCAACTCGATACAACAATGTATCGAGTTGATAATTCCAGGGATGGTTACGCCGGGCGTCGGGGCCGCCCCGCGTATTCGTTTCATGCGGCAACCGGTTCGAGGTCACCATGAACGAGCAAGTGCAACCCGCAGGCGGCGGTCCGTTGTTCAACCCGTTGTCGCCGGACTTCATCCGCGATCCCTATCCGCATTACGAACGGCTGCGGACGGTCGATCCGGTCCACGTGACGCCGTTCGGATCGTTCCTCGCCAGCCGCCACGCCGAGGTCAGCCTCGTGATGCGCGACAAGCGCTTCGGCAAGGACTACGTCGACCGCACCAAGCGGCGCTACGGCCCGCAGATCATGGACGAGCCGGTCTTCCGCAGCATGAGCCACTGGATGCTGCATGCCGATCCGCCCGATCACACGCGCCTGCGCGGCCTCGTGGTGAAGGCCTTCACCGCCCGCCGCGTCGAGGACATGCGCCCGCGCATCCAGGCGATCGTCGATCAGGCCATCGATGCCGTGATCGAACGCGGCCACATGGACCTGATCGAGGATTTCGCCTTCCGCCTGCCGGTCACCATCATCTGCGACATGCTCGGCATCCCCGAAGAGCATCGCGAGGTCTTCTACAAGAGCTCGCGTGACGGCGGCCGCCTGCTCGACCCGGTGCCGCTCTCGCCCGAGGAGATCAAGAAGGGCAACGAGGGCAACCTGATGTCGGAGATGTATTTCCGGCAGCTGTTCGACCTGCGCCGCCGCAATCCCGGCGACGATCTCATCACCCAGCTCGTGCAGGCCGAGGAAGACGGCAACAAGCTCACCAACGAGGAGCTGACGGCCAACATCATCCTGCTGTTCGGTGCCGGCCACGAGACCACCGTCAACCTGATCGGCAACGGCCTCCTGGCGCTGTTCCGCAATCCGGACCAGCTCGCGCTGCTGAAGGCACGGCCCGAGCTGATGACGAACGCGATCGAGGAATTCCTGCGCTACGATTCTTCCGTGCAATTGACCGGGCGCGTCACGCTGGAAGACATCGACGATCTCGGCGGCGTCAGGATCCCCAAGGGCGAGACCGTGCTGTGCCTGCTCGGCTCGGCCAACCGCGATCCGGCGGTTTATCCCGATCGGCCCGACCGGCTCGACATCACCCGCCAGAATGTGAGGCCGCTGTCGTTCGGCGGCGGCATCCATTTCTGCCTGGGTGCCCAACTGGCGCGGATCGAGGCCGAGATCGCCATCGCCACGTTGCTGCGGCGGCTTCCCGATCTGCGGATCGACGACATCGAGAACCCGGAATGGCGGCCGACCTTCGTGCTGCGCGGCCTGAAGCGGCTGCCGGCGAGCTGGTGACGGCCGGTGGGCGCTGCTTCCGCGAGGCGCTCCTCCTCGACCTGGGGCGCCCGCGCAAGGGCGGCCGCCTCGAAGGGTGGCGGGTGAAAGCGGGGCCTTCCATGGTTCGGGACGGCGCCTTGTGCGCTCCTCACCATGAGGGGCCGATTTCGCACGGGCATTAACCTCCGCGCGCAACAGTCGCTGTGACTTCGCCACACTTCCCCTTATATAAGAGCCTGTTCCGGCGCGCCTGAAGGTCTCTGAAACCGAGGTTTCGAAGCCAGGGTTTGGCCCGGGTGCCGGTTTGGCCGAGGGGAGACCCGTGCAGACGACGCTGCTCGGATTGGCGATAGCCTTCATCGTTGCGCTGCTGGCCGCGTTGATCGGGCCTTACTTCATCGACTGGAACCAGTTTCGGCCCCAGTTCGAGGCGGAGGCGACGCGGATCATCGGCGTGCCGGTGCGGGTCGCGGGCGAGCTGGATGCGCGGCTGTTGCCGGCGCCGACGCTGCGGCTGCGCTCGGTCACCCTGGGCGGCAACAATGATCGCGGCCGCCTGCGGGCCGACAAGCTCGACGTCGAGTTCAGCCTCAGCTCGCTGATGCGGGGCGAATGGCGCGCCACTGAGCTCACGGTCAACGGCATGGCGGTGGATCTCGGCCTCGACGCCAAGGGGCGGGTCGACCTGCCGTCCATGGCGAGCGGCAGCTTCGACCTGGCCTCGCTGGCGATCGAGCGGCTGAACCTCACCGGCCGCATCGCCCTGCACGATGCCGCAAGCCGCGCGACGCTGGAATTGAACGACATCGCCTTCGCGGGCGATGTGCGCTCGCTGGCGGGCGCGGTGCGGGGCGACGGCAATTTCTCCGTCGCCGGCACGCGCTATCCGTTCCGCATCTCTTCCGGTCCGAGCGCCGATGGCAGTGCCACGCGCCTGCACGTCAACATCGATCCCGGCGAGCGTCCGATCCAGGCCGATCTCGACGGCGTGCTGGCCTTCGAGAACCGTGCGCCGAAATTCGACGGCACGCTCGCGCTGGCCGTGCTTCCGGCCGGCAAGCCCGGCGCGGCCGGCCCGACGCCGTGGAAGCTGAGCGGCAAGCTCAAGGCCGATCCGGCCGGTGCCAAATTCGACCAGCTCGACGCGAGCTACGGCGCCGGCGATGCGGCGCTGAAGTTCGGCGGCAACGGCGATCTCAGATTCGGCAGCGCGCCGCTGCTGCGCGCGGTGCTGGCGGCGCGCCAGCTCGACGCCGACAAGCTGACCGGCAAGGACGACGCTGAACCGCTGCGCATCCTGCCGGCCCTGCGCGCCGGCCTTGCGGCCATCCCGCAAGCGCCGATCCCGGCGCAGATCGAGTTCAGCTCCGAGCAGATCATGCTCGGCAGCCGCCCGCTCCAGAACATCACGGCCGAGCTGCAGACCGACGGCAAGTCCTGGACGTTCCAGCGGCTCGACCTGCGCGCGCCCGGCATGACCCAGATCGCCCTGAATGGCGCCGCACCTGGCTCCGACAGCTTCAGCGGCCGCCTCAGCGTCGAATCCTCCGATCCCGACACGCTGGTGGCGTGGCTGCTCGGCCGCGGCGACGTCAACCGGCGCAGCACGAGGCCGCTGCGGCTGAACGGCGATGTCACGATCGCGTCCAACCATCTCGCGATCGAGAAGCTCAAGGCCGAGATCGAAGGCGGCGCCGTCGAAGGACGGATCGCCTTCGCGCAGACGGGCGCGAACAAGGGCTCGCGGATCGACGCCGAGCTCAAGGCCGACCGTCTCGATCTCGATGCCGCCGCGAGCTTCGTGCGCGCGCTCGCCGGACCGCAGGGCGCATGGCCCGAGGAAGCCAGGCTTTCGCTCGATGTCGGCCGCGCGATCTCGGCCGGCCAGGAACTGCGGCCGTTCGCGGCGAAGCTCGGCTACGGTCCGGCCGCGTTGTCGCTGGAGCAGTTGCGCTTCGGCCAGGCGAGCGGCGTGACCACGGAGGCGAGCGGCAGCTTCGACCGTGCCGGCGCGACCGGCCGGCTCGCGCTGAAATCATCGGCGAACTCGCTCCGCGAGCTCACGGCGCTGATCGAACCGATCGCACCGGCGATCCGCGCGCGGCTCGATGCCGTCACGCCTTTGCCCGGCGCGACCCGGCTGAAGCTCGATGTCAGTCTCGACAAGAATGCCGAGCATGCCGACCGGCGCGATGCGCGCGCCGCGCTTGATCTCGACGCGCCGCAGCTCAAGGCAACCGCGACGCTCAGCGCGCAGGCGCTCGCCGCGGCGGTGGACGGCATCGACATCGACAGGCTGCGCAACAGCGACTTCACGCTGGACTCGAAAGTGTCGTCGCCGCAGGCGGGGACGCTGCTGACGCTGCTCGGTCTCGACCGCGCGATTGCCGCGGGTGAGGGCGCCTCGCAGTTCGAGGGCAAGCTGAGCGGCGCATGGCGCCGGCCGCTGCAGCTCAATGCGAAGCTCAGCGGCGGCGGGCTGGACGCGGATGCACAGGGCAGTGTCGAATTGTCCGGCGCGGAGCCGAAGGCCGGCGTGAATCTGCGCGTGCGCAACGCCAATCTGGCGCCGCTGCTGGGAGCCAGCCCGGCCGAGAAGTCCGCGCAGAATGTCAGCCTGTCCTCGCGGGTGAATCTCGTGGGCAACCGCCTGACCTTCGACGATCTCGACAGCACCGTCGCCGGCTCGCATCTGCGCGGCCATCTGGCGATGACGCTGGACCAGGACAGGAGCGTCGACGGCGAGGTGGGACTGGATACGCTCGATCTTGGGCCCGCGCTCGCGGTCGCTCTCGGCGCGGCCGGACGCGACGCCGATCAGCCGTTGCGGGCGGGACTTCTCGGCGGCTGGCGCGGCCGCGTCGCTTTCCAGGCGTTGCGCGGCGGCTTGCCCGGCGGCATCGAGCTGCGTCCCGTCAGCGGGACGGTCAGGAGCGACGGACAATCGCTCTCGCTCGACGCGCTCAAGGGTGGCATCGGCGGCGGCGAGATGGCGGCCAGCCTCGATGCCGCGAACGGCGCCAACGGCCTTGCGCTGAACCTGCGTCTCGATCTCGCCCATGTCGATGCACAGATGCTGCGCTATCGCGATCTGGCGCTGCCGAAGGGGCGCGCCTACGTTCAGATGGCGCTGACGAGTCAGGGGCGCAGCGTCGCGGCTTTGACCGGCGCGCTCGCCGGCAACGGCACGGTGTCGCTCGAATCGGCCGAGATCGCCGGCCTCAATCCCCGCGCCTTCGAGATCGCCATCCGCGCCAGCGATGGTGGTCAGGTGCCCGACGACAACCGGCTCCGGCAACTCGTCGAGCCCGCCTTGTCGGCCGGGCCGATCGCTGTTGCGGCGGTGCAGATTCCCTTCACCATCCGCGACGGCCGCCTGCGCGCCGGCCCGACCACGCTGGAGGCGAAGAACGCCCGCGCCGTCGTCTCCGGCGGTTACGACATCCCCGCCGATCAGGCCGACTTCCGCGCGAATCTGACGCCGATCATGAACGGGCTCTCGGGCGCGCCGCCGGAAATCCAGCTGTTCGCGGCAGGTCCTCCCGACAGGCTGAGCCGGACCGTCGATCTCGCGCCGCTGTCCTCGTGGCTCGCGGTGCGCACGATCGATCGCGAGACGCGCCGGCTGGATGCGATCGAGCGCGGCGAACCACCGCCGGCCACCGCCGCGCTCCCGACGCTGGTCGCTCCCGACCCGGTGCCCGAACCAGCCTTGACCGACGTGCCGTTGCCGGGACGCGATCCGCGCCGCACGCCGCCGAAGCCGAAGGCGGTGCCGACGCCGAGGCCGGCGCCGCAGGCGGCTCCCGTCGTATCGAGCCCCCCGCTCGCGAGCCAGCAGGTCACGCCATTGCCGCCGCCGATCGAGGTGAGACCTGCGCCGGGCCCGCCGCCGCCGAAGCCGAGGCCCAAGCCGCCGATGGTTCTCACTCCGTCCAATCCGTAGAACTACGCAGGCTCGCCGCGGCCATCCTGACGTGCGTCCGAGGCGGGCTCACCATGAGGGATTGATGAGCGCCCGCCGCACGCGGATGTCTCGAAAGATGGGCGCAAGTGAGCCTGTCGCCACGCTTTTTCTCATGCGCGATGGCCCTGTGGTGCCGGGGGACGGAGCTCGCCTTGCGCGCCGGTCAACACATCGGCTCGGAATTTAATGAATTTTGCCCGGCAAAACTGATTTGCCGATTTTACTGAATTCTCGCGTTTGATGACTAGCGTCGGTTCCATAGGAATTCGGCGTCCTGCCAGCAGCGGTGGGGCGGCTCGCCAAGAACTGGTCAAGATTTGGGGTTGATGGAATGGATGGGGCGAAATCGCTTCTGCAGGATCTCGACGACGCGATTGCGCGGGGCACGGATGAAAGCCGGGCGCGGGCGTTGTGGCACGCAACTGACCTCCTGATCACCGGCCGCTACAGCAACGACGAGATCAGCATGTTCGGCGAGGTCATCGGTCGGCTCGCCGACGAGATCGAGGTGGCCGCGCGTGCCCAGCTCTCGGAATTGATGGCGGCCTGCGATCACGCCCCGCTCAGCGTCATCGCGCAGCTCGCGTTCGACGACGAGATCGCGGTGGCCGGACCGGTGCTGCGCGACTCGAACCGTCTCGACGAGAAGATGCTGATCGAGAACGCCATGACCAAGGGACAGGCTCACCTGCTTGCGATCGCCCAGCGCAGTTCGATCGGCGAGGCCGTGACCGACGTACTGGTCGAGCGCGGCAATCAGGACGTCGTGACGTCGGTCGCCCGGAACGAAGGCGCGCGCTTCTCGGGCTCGGGTCTGCTCCACATGGTCCGGCGCGCCGAAGGCGACTCGATCCTCGCCGAGCAGCTCGGCCTGCGCAAGGACGTGCCGCGGCACATCTTCCAGCAGCTCATCGCCAAGGCGTCAGAGGACGTCCGTCGCCGGCTCGAGAGCGAGCGGCCCGAGATGATGGCGCAGATCCAGAGCTCGGTGACCGAGGTCACCGGCGATCTCCAATCCAAGTTCGGCCCGTCCTCGCGCAGCTACTTCGTGGCCAAGCGCGTGGTGACGACGCAGTACCGGCAGGGCAATCTCAACCAGGATTCGATCGCGAACTACGCGCGCCAGCATCGCTTCGACGAGGTCCAGATCGGCCTGTCGCTGCTCTCCGCGCTGCCGGTCGACGTGATCGAGCGCGCGCTGATGGACCGCAATCGCGAGATGTTGCTGGTTCTGTGCAAGGCGCTCGACTTCTCCTGGGACACGACCATGTCGCTGCTCTTCCTCGGCGCCAAGGATCACCTGATCACGGCGCGCGAACTCCAGGACAGCGAGCGCGAGTTCGGCCGGCTCAAGATCGAGACGTCCCGCAGCATTCTGAAATTCTACCAGTCGCGCAAGAACAGCGTGACGGCCGATACGGCCGGTGGCCGGCAGGCCGAACTCCAGATGCATTGAGTCGTATCCGGGAATTCGAAGGGAGTGTTTGCAATGTTGCCTCAATTCGGCACCGCAGCCCGCAAGAGCCTGAAGACCAATCTCGACAAGGCTTCCGCCGCCGACGCCGGTGGTGGAGCCCCGGAGAAGGCGTCGGTGGACGCTGCCTGGCTCGTCCTCGAAGCCGCCAACGATCTCGGCGACCAGGCTGCGGTTGACGCCTGCCGCCGCGTCATCGACGCCGAGCTGAACGGGACCGTGGCGCGCGGCGCGGATCTCGATCTCGTCTTGGGATATTTCCGGTAGACGCCCGTCGTCCGACTGGAGCGCAGCGCCATCTGCTGTGCTGCTATGGCGCTGCACGTCCAGACGATACAAAAAGGCCCCGCCGAAGCGGGGCCTTTCCTTGTTTCACCGCGTGAGCGCCCGTACCGGACGCCCTCATCATCGCAGCTTAATCATCCCAGTGATGGCGGCGGATCACGACGCCGCGATCGTAGTCGCGATCGGAGTGGTACCATCCATGGTGCCAGCCGCGGTCGTGGTCGTAGAAGCGGGCGCGCGGACCGTCATAGCGGTCGCCGTAGTAACCACCATTATCGCCACCGACGTAGATGCCGACGCCGGCCGCATTCGCGATGGTGGGGACACCGATCGCAAGCGTCGCTGCCGCCACGAGAGCGTAAGTCAGCTTCTTCATCTGTTCCTCCTCCTCTTGCATCGTCGCGGGTCAACGAATGCCGCGCGTGCCTGTTGCAGGAACCCCGCAGAAACTTTCTTGAACAGAGGTTCATGTTTCGAGATTTCGTTCCGCCGAAGCCACCGACCCCGGGGAACACGGAACACGAATGCTTCACGGAACGAGTTGGAACATCCGCGGCGCGCGCGGCCCTAGACGAGGTCCCCGCTTGCGGAAGCCGCGTTGCGCAAGCGCCCAATCCAGATCGTATGCCTGCCGCATTCGGGATCCTCGACGGCATGATCGACAATCTCGAAGCCGTTGTCGTCGAGCAATTGGCGATATTCACTCGGATCGAGGCTCGCGTGATAGAGCGGCTCGCCCTCGAAGGTCCCGATGGCTTCCCCGAAGGAGGGGCCGCTCGTGAACATCAGAACTGCGCCGGCAGCGGCATGCCGCCGAAAGATCGGAAACATCCGGCGCTGATCATCGTGGTTCAAATGGAAGAAGCTGTTCCAGGCCAGCAGGCCGTCGAACGTGGCGTCCAGGTCCAGGGTGCGCATGTCCGCGACGTGCCAGGTCGCTTCGGCAAAGCGGCCTTTGGCGATCTCGATCATTTCCGGAGCGGCATCGATTCCCGTGACGGCGCATCCCGAGTCCAGCAGATGGCGCGCGATCGGCTCCCCAGGACCGCAACCGATATCGAGCACGCTCGGTCTGGCGGGCATCCGTGCGACGAACCGATCGAGCCATTTGCGCTCGGTCAAATGCCGTCCTCGCTGCTGCAGCCACGCCTTCGCGTGGCGGCGATACAGTCCCACGATGTTGTCCGCGTCGGCGTTCATTCGGCGTCATCCAGGCGCGGCAGACGATGTCGGGTCATGGCCGATGCGGTTGTCATGGCCGGATTCGGTAGATCACGACATCTTCGCCGCGATGCGTCGTGCTCTTCTCGAGGATGTAGTTCGACTTCTCCAATACGCGGCGCGAGGCGCCGTGACCGACATGGACCAGGCCGATGAGCGACGGCAGTTCGAACTTTGCCAGGCCGATATCGGTGAGCGCGCTCGCGATTTCGCCCGCAAGTCGCTGGCCCCAGAATTCGCGCTTGAACGTGTAGGCGATCTCGATCTCGTCGATGTCGTCCACGATGATGTGTCGGAGGCCCGCCCGCCCGGCGAATGATCCGTCTGCCGTTCGCAACACCCACAGCCCGAAGCCGTGTTGGTCCCAATGGGCCATGTTGACCGCGAGATATGTTCGGGTCGCCTCCGCCGATCGCACGCCGCCGAGATAGCGGGACACGTCGGCATCGAGATGCAGCGCGACGAGATCGGCGAGGTGATCTTCGCGCAGCTTCTCGGCGGTCAGTCTCTGGGTGCGGAAGTGGTCCATGGGCAGCGATGCGTTGATGCCTCGGGGGCGAGCGTCGCGAGCCCGGTCATCCGATGATGCCATCGTGCCGCTGTTTTGCCCGACGGGTCAACCGGTCCGGACCGAGGCCCGCATGGAGCGCCGCGCGATCCGGCATCAACTCATTCGCGGGTGTTTCCGGATGCCGCGGCCTGCCGGCGAACACCGCGTCTAGCCGCACGCCGGCTCTGTCCGGATCACGATCCCTTTCGTCGCCAAGTCAACGCCTTGGCCGCCGTCACCGCGCATCAAGCCTGCGACCCCAGGCTACTGTGCATGGGGTTGTTTTCGCAAATTTGGTCTTTGGGCGGGGGCTACCCCGCGCCGAGCGCGACGGCGACGTTGTAGGTCAGGAGGCTCGCGGCATAGGCGAGCACCAGCATGTAGGCGAAGGTTGCCACCATCCAGGTCCAGCCTCCGGTCTCGCGCCGGATCACCGCCAGCGTCGAGGCGCATTGCGGCGCGAAGATGTACCAGGCCAGCATCGACAGCGCAGTGGCCAGCGACCATTTCGTCGCCAGCACCTGGCCGATCTGCTCGGCCGCTTCCTTGCCGCCTTCGATCGCATAG
>NZ_JASGFS010000025.1:0-82507 GCF_047605465.1 Bradyrhizobium sp.
GGCGAGGCCGGTCCGCAGGGCAAGCCGGGAGCGCAGGGCCCCGCCGGTCCGCAGGGCCCGCGCGGCGAGCCAGGGCCTCCGGGCCAACTGCCCTCGATCGAACAGGTGATGCCGTGGCTGGAACAGCTCTTCGACGCCTGGGACGAGCGCCGCCGCCAGCGCGAGCGGGAGGCAGCCGAGCGCGAGGCCCTCGAAGCCGCCGTGCAGGAGACCGACGACGCATTCGCCGATGACGACAGCGACGAGGCCGAGGACGGCGATCACAAGAGGAAGAAAAAGAAGAAGAAGCACGGCCACAAGGACTAGCGGCCGGCAATTGCCCGTTCGTTGCACCGCGTCAGGAGGCGCGGCGTGATCACGAAACGCGAGGTGAATCGTCCTTGCGCGGCACTATGCCCATGCGCTCGAACTGCCAGCGCATGGCGCGATACCAGAGATAGCCGACGGCGGCCCCGCACAGCGCCAGGATCGCGACACCAGCGCCGCTGAACGAGCCGCTCCACCACATCATCCACGCGGTCCATAGCAGCGTGAAAACGATGGCACCCGCTTTCAGCGGAAGAAGGGGGCGGCTCATGGTCGTGCTCCCGGTTATCAAAACCCCGGCAAACATCATCGCACGTTGAAGCCGCTCCGAGCGTGAGCCAGATCACGCAGCGGTCGTTTGCGATCGTCAGCCGAAGCGAAGTCGGGAACGCTCCTTGGCCTTCTCGGCCTCGACCTCGCGATCGCGCGCGGGCGCGTGGGTGTGCAAGGAGGTCAGGAGGCGGCGCGCGGCCTCCGACACCTCCGCGACCGCACGCTCGAACGCCGCTTCATTGGCCTGCGACGGCTTGTTGAAGCCGGACAGCTTCCGCACGAACTGCAGCGCGCTGGCGTGGATCTCGTCTTCCGTCGCCGGCGGCTCGAAGTTGAACAGCGTCTTGATGTTGCGGCACATGCAGCCTCTCCCGTTGTTTCCCTGAAGACGATCGGCGGAGCCGAAATCCTACATCCTCCCGGAGGCTTCTGCTAAGCTTCGCGGCAACGCGGCCGCCGTCGAGAGCCGCATGGAGAGAAACATGAGGGCGTCCCGCGCGGCACTGTCGGCCATTCTGCTGTCCATCGCGATGCCGGCCATGGCCGCCGATTATCCGGTTCCCAAACAGGGCGACTGGATCGCGAGGGATTTCAAGTTCCACACCGGCGAGGTCATGCCGGAGTTGCGGCTCCACTACACCACCGTCGGCGAGCCGAGCGGCCAGCCCGTACTGGTGCTGCACGGATCGGGCGCATCGGCCGCGAACATGCTGACGCCCGCGTTCGCCGGCGAGCTGTTCGGCGCCGACCAGCCGCTCGATGCATCCAGATATTACATCATCATTCCCGATGGCATCGGCCATGGCCAATCGTCGAAACCCTCCGACGGAATGAAGACGAGCTTTCCGAAATACGACTACGACGACATGGTGGAGGCGCAGCATCTGCTGGTGACGCAAGGCCTCGGCATCAAGCATTTGCGTCTCGTCATCGGCAATTCGATGGGCGGCATGCACACCTGGCTGTGGGGTGAGAAATATCCGAAGGCGATGGACGCCCTGATCCCGATGGCATCGCAGCCGACCGAGATGGCGTCGCGCAACTGGATGCTGCGGCGGATCATGCTGGACACCATCCGCAACGACCCCGACTACAACGGCGGCAATTACACCAGCCAGCCGCGCATGATGAAATACGCCATCACCGCCTACGGGATCGCGAGCATCGGCGGAACGCGCGTATCAATCACAGGCGCCGACGGCGGCGAAAGCGGACAGGATCGTCGACGAGCGGCTCGCCTCGCCCGTGACCGCCGATGCGAACGACTTCGTCTATCAATGGGAAGCCTCGCACGATTACAACGCCGCCGCCGGCCTCGAGCAGATCGAAGCGCCGTTGCTGCTGATCAACTCGGCCGACGACGAACGCAACCCGCCCGAGACCGGCATCACGGAGGCCGCGATGAAGCGGGTCGGCAACGGGCGCCTGTACCTGATCCCCGCCAGCACGGAGACGCGCGGTCACGGCACCACGGGCAGTGCGAAATTTTACAGCGAGCAGATCCGCCAATTACTGCAGACCGCACCGCAGCGAACCATGTAGGGTCGCAGGCGCTCGCATATATCGCGGCGCATCATCGGCGACGCATATTATTTGAGCATGCAATGACCTGACGGCTCGGGCTTAATCGCGTCAACGATCCGAATCGACATGCGATGGAGGAGCGCATGCACAAGCTCGCGCTGTGTGTCTGGCTGGCCGCGATGACCGGTGCCGCCTTCGCATTCGACAACGGGCAATACGACAATGTCCCGCCCGACATCCGCGCTTGGTTCAAGAGCGTGATGGCGCCGAACGGCGTTCCCTGCTGCGATATATCGGATGGCCATCGCACCGAATACGACGTGCGCGACGGCACCTATTGGGTCCCGATCGAGGGACAATGGATGGCTGTGCCCGAGCGCGCGATCATTCGCGACCGAGGCAATCCGGTCGGCGAAGCCGTCGTGTGGTACGTCCATCACCGCGGCGCGATCATCATCAGCTGTTTCGTTCCGGCAGATGCGGTTTAGCCAAAATCGCGCGACGACGGCTGCCTATGAGCCGCGCGGGGAGCGCGCCACAAAACGGGGATAGCAGTCAGGCGGCGGAGTGGTATTCTTGGGCATCCAATCAGGGAGACTTTCGTGACCGATCTTTGCGCCGAAGATCTCGCCGCCATCTATCCGAAACCGACTCCCCGCGTGATCGCGAAAGCCCGCCCCGCGATCGATGTGCATGCGAAGAAATTCATCGAGATGTCGCCGTTCTGCGTGCTTGCGACATCGGGCGCGGACGGCAGCGTCGACGCCTCGCCGCGCGGCGGAAGCATCGGCTTCGTCCACGTCGCCGGCCCCAACCGGCTATTGATGCCCGACCGTTCGGGCAACAACCGGATCGACAGCTTCAGGAACGTCGTCGAGGGCTCGGGCTTCGTGCATCTGTTGTTTTTCGTGCCCGGTATCGACGAGACGCTGCGCGTCGGCGGACGAGGCACGTTGTCGGTCGATCCCGAACTGCTTGCGTCCATGGTGGAGTTCGGCAAGCCTCCACGCGCGGTGCTGAACGTCGCCGTCAGCGAAGTCTATTTCCATTGCGGCAAGGCGCTGATGCGCTCGAAGCTTTGGTCGCCGGAGAAAGTGCAGCGCTCGGTGATGCCGAGCATCAGCGAGGTGATCCACGACCAGACCAGTCTCGGCGAACCGGAAAGCCAGGACATCGTGGAAGCGCGCTACCAAACGCAGCTTTAGGCAGGCTTTCGTTATTGATGAGACCGTCATGCCCGGGCTTGCCCCGGGCATGCGCGTCTTCCTTGCCGTCGCGCTTGTGGCCGGGACAAGCCCGGCCACGACGAGTGGAGAGCGGAGGCGTCTTAGTGACCTTCGCCCTCGAGGCCGCCGACGTGCTTCTGGGTGTAGAGTTCGAGGCCGATGCGGCCGATCAGGTCGAGCTGGGTTTCGAGGAAGTCGATGTGGTGCTCCTCGTCGCTCATCAGCTTCTCGAACAGGTCACGCGTGACGTAGTCCTTCACGCTGTGGCAGTAGGTCGCCGCTTCCTGGTAGAGCGCCCGGGCGCTCATCTCGGCCGCGAGATCGCATTCGATGATCTCCTTGACGTTCTGGCCGATGCGCAGGGGATCGAGCACCTGCATGTTCGGGAAGCCGTCGAAGAACAGGATGCGGGCGGTGAGCTTGTCGGCGTGCTCCATCTCCTCGATGGATTCCTTGCGCCAGACCTTGGCCATCTCCAGTAGGCCCCAATTGTCGAGGAAGCGGTAGTGCAGCCAGTACTGATTGATCGCAGTCAGTTCGTGACGCAGTGACTTGTTGAGATAATCGATGACTTTTGCGTCGCCCTGCATGATTCACTCCAGCTCTAGCAGTCCAAATCGGCCTAAAGCCGAATTTAGAACGCTTCTAAAACAGTTTGGGAACGAGGGCAACCGGCTACGGAGGCGCAACCGGGGATAATCTCAAACCGGGGTGTGGTGAGGTTTCAGCAGGCCGCGAGCGCGAAGTCGGCAGGCTCAGCCGCCTCGTCGTTGGCCGCAACCGTGTGGGTGTGCGGGCAACCTGCGCAGCAGGACTTGGCACAGGGGCCGAGCGCTTCGTCGATGATGGTCTTGATCGTCCGTGCACAGCGGCCGCATTCGGCACTGCAACCGAGGCACCCATAGACCTGCTTCGCGTGACGCACGGCGTCGTCGGACTCGGCGACGGCAGCGCGGACGTCGTCATCGCTCAGCACGTTACAGGAACAGACGATCATGGAAAGCGGCAAGCCCTTCGGTGATGCGTCATCATCGATATTTAACGGGCCGTCCGGATGCAAAAGGAAAAACCCATGTTTGAAGCTATTCCAAACTGGGCGGAACCAGCTTGGAACGGCTCTAAAATAGAGGTTTTTGCTCAATCGGGATTGCGGCGTAGCTAGTCGCCACCCCCGCCTCCTCCACCGTCGCCGCCTCCGCAATCCGCCCCACCACCGCTATCGCTCGCGGAGCAGTTGCTGTCGGAAGAGCTTCCGGAACTGTCGCTGGAAAACCAGCTCCCGAGCGAAAGGCCGTCAGCCGTCCCGGTATAGCCGTCACCGCCGCCGCCATCGCCGCCGGCCGCCGCACGCGGGCGCCGGCCGCGGGTCTGGAGACGGGCGAACCAGCCGTAGCCAAGCGCGAGGGCGATCGTGGCCGCAATCAGCGCACCGGTCATTGGGCTGCCCATTGTCGTCTTCCTCTTGGACTTGAGACACCTACCAATTGGTCGCACCCCTCCTGGGTGTCGTTCATTGATCGTTCAAGTGAAGTATGGAACCTTGATCCCCAAAGAGTTCCTCTGTGTCCGTGTGAAAGGTTGAGGCAAATGAAGAAATCGCTCCTGGCAGCTGCGGCTGCCGCCGTTCTGGCCCTCTCGGCCGCGGGGCCCGCCCAGGCGCAGCGCGGCGTCGCTGCAGGCGTGGCCGCCGGGATCATCGGCGGCGCCATCGTCGGCGGCGCACTGGCATCTCCGTATTACTACGGACCAGGCCCCGGCCCGGGCTACTATTATGGCGGCGGCCCCGGCTACTACCCGCCCCACTACTACGCGCCGGGTCCGGGCTATGTCGCCGACGGCTACTACGGCGGCGGCTGTGTCTGGCAGCGGCAGCGCTTCTGGGACGGCTACGCCTGGCGTGTGCGCCGCGTTCGGGTCTGTGGATAAGGCGCCGAAAGCCGGTTCACTCCGTACGCGCCGTTCATCTTGGGGCCTGAAAAAGACCGCTTTTTCTCGTCACAGCTCCGTGTGCGTTTACCGTGGATTGACCAATTGCGCGCTTCCTAGCTGCACGGTCAATTCCAACACAGTGTGCGTGAACCTTTGAAACCCGGGCGTATCTGACAAGGTGCGTCCATCTCTCAGGAGAGCCAAGAGCATGAAGAAGACTATTGTTGCCGCCCTCACGGTTGCGACGATCGCCGGTTCGCTGGTGACCGCCACTCCGCCCGCCAAAGCCGGTGACGGCGTCGGCGCCGGCATCGCGGCTGGCCTGATCGGCGGCGCGATCGTCGGCGGCGCTATCGCGTCGAGCCGTCCGGCCTATGGTGGCCCGGTCTACGTGGCCGAACCCGCCCCGCCGCCCCCGCCCTGCTACTGGCAGCGCCAGCGCTATTGGGACGGTTACGGCTGGGTCGTCCGCCCGGTTCGCGTCTGCTACTGATCTGATCGCACGGCGCATGCGCGCCGCGATCGAGGCCCGGCCGAGACCATCGGCCGGGCTTTTTGTTTGCCGGTCATTCGAGGGGCCGCCTAGGAGCCCTGCTCCCTGGCCTTCGCCAAGGCGTCCCTGACGAACAAGGGTTCGGCGATCTCCAGCGGAGGCATCGGCTTTCCTGACGCGAGAGCGGCTCGATCTAGCGCGCCGCCTGGATCGAACGCAGCACCTCTTCGCTCGGCCAGCAATCGACCTTCAGGCCTGCCGATTTCTGGTAGGCGCCGAGCGCCGCGCGCGTCTGCATGCCGGCCTTGCCGTCGATCTTGTCCTTGTAGAGCCCGACGCGCGTGAGGCCGCGCTGCATGGTTTCCACGTCCTTCGTGCGCAATTGCTTGGAGGCGGACCAGGGCGTCGCGAACGGCAGCGGGCTCGTCATGCGGTCGCTGAGATGACCGACGAACAGCACGTAGAGGTCGGAGAAATTGTACTCCTTGATGACGAAGTAGTTCTTCGTGGTCAGGAACGACGGGCCGTAGATGCCTTCCGGCTGCAGCAGCGAAGCGGGCTGGGCCTGTTCGGCCGCGCTGAGTTTCTGTCCACGCACCGGCACGAAACCATCACGCAGCCACTGGCCGATCGGCTTGGTGACCTCGGGCACGCCGCTGGTGCAATCGACCTTGGCGGGCGCCTGCACCTCGTAAGCCCAGCGCACGCCGCTCTGCCAGCCCTTGTTGACGAGCTGCTGCGCGGCCGATGCCAGCGCATCCGGCACCGAATGCCAGATGTCGATCCGGCCATCGCCGTCGAAATCGACTCCATGCTTGTAGTATTCGGACGGCAGGAATTGCGTGAGCCCGGTGGCGCCCGCCCAGGACGAACGCATGTCCTTGCGCGTCACTACGCCCTCTCCGAGAATCTTGAGCGAGAGGATGAACTCGTTGCGATAGGTGTCCTTGCGCCGACCCACATAGGCCTGCGTCGCCAGCACACGCACCAGGTCGTAAGGCAGCGTGTAGCGGCCATAGTCGGTCTCGCGGCCCCAGATCGCGAGCATGACGGTCGCCGGCACGCCCGACCGCTTCTCGATCTCGCTGAGCGCAGGGCGATATTTTTGCAGCAGGCGCTGCCCCTCGCCCGCGAGCCGCGCGATCGAGGCTTCCTTGACGTAGTCGGCGGGCACCTGCACGAACTCGGCCTGCGACGGCGCGCCGGTCGCGGGCCGCCCGGGCAGGATGAGGTCGGGCAGCTTGTAGTCGGGCTCGAGCCCGCGGGTCTGTTCATCGAACGTCGCGCGCGACACGCCGGCGGCCTGTGCCTCCGGCCAGAGCGAAGCGATGAACTGCGTGAACGCCGCGTCGGCAGCGCGGGCGGACGACCAGCCGCAGGTGACCGCGATCACCGCAGCGATGAGCGCCCGCCGCATCATGCCGGGATCACCGCGTCAGCTTCTTGTACTTGACGCGATGCGGAATGATGCTGTCCTGGCCGAGGCGGCGCATCTTGTCCTTTTCGTAGTCCTGGAAGTTGCCTTCGAACCATTCGACATGGCTGTCGCCTTCGAAGGCGAGGATGTGGGTCGCGATGCGGTCGAGGAACCAGCGATCATGGCTGATGATGACGGCGCAGCCCGCGAAGTCCTCCAGCGCCTCTTCGAGCGCGCGCAGCGTGTCGACATCGAGGTCGTTGGTCGGTTCGTCGAGCAACAGCACGTTGGCGCCGGACTTCAGCATCTTGGCGAGATGAACGCGGTTGCGTTCACCGCCCGAGAGCGCCCCGACCTTCTTCTGCTGGTCGGCGCCCTTGAAGTTGAACGACGAGCAATAGCCGCGCGAGTTCACTTCCTTCTTGCCGAGCAGGATCAGCTCGTTGCCGCCGGAGATCTCCTCCCACACCGTCTTCTTGCCGTCGAGCGCGTCACGCGACTGGTCGACGTAGCCGAGATGCACGGTCTCGCCGACCGTGATGGTGCCCTTGTCCGGCGTTTCCTGCTTGGTGATCATCTTGAACAGCGTGGTCTTGCCGGCGCCGTTGGCACCGATCACGCCGACGATGCCGCCGGGCGGCAGCTTGAAGGTGAGGTCGTCGATCAGCAGGCGATCGCCATAGCCTTTGCTGAGGGTCTCGAAATCGACCACGTTTGCGCCGAGCCGCTCGGCGACGGGAATGATGATCTGCGCGGTCTGGGTCTGCTTCTCGCTCGCCTGCTTGAGCAGTTCCTCGTAGCGCTGGTAGCGCGCCTTGGACTTGGCCTGCCGCGCCTTCGGCGAGGAGGCGACCCATTCCTGCTCGCGGGCCAGCGTCTTCTGGTGCGCAGCGTCCTCGCGGCCTTCCTGCTCCAGCCGCTTCTGCTTCTGCATCAGCCAGGACGAGTAGTTGCCTTCGTAGGGAATGCCGCGGCCGCGATCGAGCTCGAGAATCCAGCTCGTGACGTTGTCGAGGAAGTAGCGGTCGTGGGTGACGATCAGGATCGCGCCGGGGTAGTTGCGCAAATGGCCTTCCAGCCACGACACCGACTCGGCATCGAGATGGTTGGTCGGTTCGTCCAGCAGCAGCAGTTCCGGCTGGTCGAGCAGGAGGCGGCACAGCGCGACGCGGCGGCGCTCACCACCAGACAGCTTCGTCACGTCGGCGTCGTCGGACGGGCAGCGCAGCGCGTCCATGGCCTGGTCGACCTTGCTGTCGAGATCCCAGAGGCCCTGGGCCTCGATCTCGTCCTGCAGCTTGGTCATCTCGTCGGCGGTCTCGTCCGAATAATTGACCGCGAGTTCGTTGTAGCGGTCGAGGATCGCCTTCTGCTTGGCGACGCCCTGCATCACGTTCTCGCGGACGCTGAGCTTCGGATCTAGATGCGGTTCCTGCTCGAGATAGCCGACGCGGGCCCCCTCGGCGACCCAGGCCTCGCCCGAATATTCCTTGTCGAGCCCGGCCATGATCTTGAGCAGGGTCGACTTGCCCGAGCCGTTGACGCCGAGAACGCCGATCTTGGCGTCCGGATAGAACGACAAGTGAATGTTATCGAGCACCTTGCGGGTCGGGTAGCTCTTGGTCAGGCCCTGCATGAAATAGATGAACTGGCGCGCCATCGGTCCCGTGAAACCTTCGATTTGAGGACATTTGCTTGCCGCCGATGTAGCGATCCCGCCCCAAAAGGGCAATGTTTTCTGTCCGTTCACCACGGTTGGATACGGGTCGGACACCATGTGGCCGCCAATCCGTACAATTGAAACCATCTTTTAATAAATCCGGCCAAAGCTCGCTGATGCGCTGAAAAAAGCGCCGCCCGCACAGAACGGACGGGAGAACAGCGAGGCCGCATCATGGCTCTGATCGAGACCACTTCCATCGCCGTTCCGGCGGAAGCCGGACACGCCTCAGGGTTGGGCACGGACATCAAGCGCTTCTGGAAGCGCTTCTTCGCGACCGCCTTCAGCCCCTACAGGCCCGAGCTGCACTACATGCGCGGCCCCGGCCCGGCCTGGCGCGCCAAGCACGGCATGAACACGCCGCTCCGGCTGAAGCGCCAAGACATCTGAAGACGTCTGAAGGACATCTGAAAGGCGTCTGAAAGACATTCGAGCCCTGCCGCAGTTTTGAGGATCCAAGCCGCTTGCGCACGGCCCTGATTGCGCGCAACCATGGCCCGGTTCCGTCGACGGCGCGCCTCGCACGGCGCCGTCACCTCTCGCCATGGATGAACGCTGATGACGCGGCTGCGCTGTGCAATCCTCGACGACTATTTCAACCTCGCCCTCGACGTCGCCGACTGGCAGAAACTGTTCGACCGGGTCGACGTCACCGTGTTCAGCCAACCCTTCGCCTCGGAGCAGGCCGCGGCGAGCGCGCTTGCCGATGTCGACATCATCTGCGCGATGCGCGAGCGTACCGCCTTTCCGAAAAGCCTGTTCGAAGCCTTGCCCAAGCTCAAGCTGCTGCTGACCTCGGGCATGCGCAACGCCGCGATCGACATGGAGGCCGCGAAGGCACGCGGGGTGATCGTCGGCGGCACGCAATATTCCCGCGATCCGACCGCCCCGCTCGCCATGGGCCTGATCCTGGAACTGACCCGCGGCATCGGCCGCGAGAACGCGCGGATGCATGCGGGCGAGCCCTGGCAGACCTTCGCCGGTGTGGAGATCGAGGGCCGGACGCTCGGCATCGTCGGGCTCGGCAAGCTCGGCAGCAAGATGGCAGACATCGCGAAGGCGTTCGGCATGAACGTGATCGCCTGGAGCCCGAACCTGACGCCGGAGAAGTGCAGGGAGGTCGGCGTCGGCTATGCCAGCAAGGAAGAGCTGTTCGCCAAGGCCGACATCGTCACCATCCATGTGGTGCTGAGCGACCGCTCGCGCGGCCTGGTCGGCGCGGCTGATCTCGCCCGGATGAAGCCGACGGCCTTCCTGGTCAACACCGCGCGCGGACCGATCATCGACGAGGCCGCGCTGCTGGAGACGTTGCGGGCGAAGAAGATCGCGGGTGCCGGCCTCGACGTGTTCTCGGTCGAGCCGCTGCCGACGGACCACCCCTTCCGCAAGCTCGACAATCTCGTTCTGACGCCGCATCTCGGCTACGCGACCGAGGACGGGCTGCGCATCCACTACGGCCAGATGGTCGATGCCATCGACGCCTGGACCAAGGGCCACGAGATACCGCGAAAGCTGGCCTGAAACGAAAAAGGGCGTGCCGACGGCACGCCCTTCGATCCGAATTGTCTCGCAGCGCCTAGCGCACGGTGACCGGAGCCGGCAGCGGCGGAACGACCGTCGGCTGCGTGCCGGGGACCGGACCGGCCTGGGCCGCCATCGGAGCCTGCGCGGCACCGGGGGCCGGCGCGGCAGAGGCGGTCGCCGTTCCCGCCGGCGGGCTGCCACCGGGCATCACCACCACGCGGGTGCCGACCTTGACGCGGTCGAACAGGTCGGAGACGTCGTCGTTCAGCATGCCGATGCAGCCGGAGGAGACGAACTTGCCGATCGTCGAAGGCTGGTTCGTGCCGTGGATACGATAGACGGTCGAACCGAGATACATCGCGCGGGCGCCGAGCGGATTGCCCTCACCGCCGGCCATGAAGCGGGGCAGATAGGGCTGACGCTCGATCATCTCGGCCGGCGGATGCCAATCCGGCCATTCGGCCTTGCGGGTGATCTTCTGCACGCCGGTCCAGGTGAAGCCGTCGCGGCCGACGCGGACGCCGTAGCGGATCGCACGGCCGTTGCCGAGGACGTAATAGAGATAGGTGTTCGGCGTATCGACCACGATGGTGCCGGCGGGCTCCTTGGTCTGGAAGGAGACTTCCTGGCGGCGCAGGTTCTGCGGCAACTGCGCGGGAGCGGCATCGGGCTGCTCCTCGGGCGGCAGCGAAGCGACCGTCATCGGCCGGCCGTTGGCACCGACAGGCGCCTGAGCCGTTCCGGGCGCGGCAGCGCCACCGACGGCCTCCGGCGGGCGCAGACCATCACCGGTGGCCTGCTGCGCCGGACGGTCGCCATAGATCACCGCGGGCGGACCGGCGGGGCGGCCATAGCGGGGATCGTCGGGCGACATCACGGGACCCTGCGGCTGCGCGGCGGAGTACGCCGGCGTGCCGGCAGGACGGCCGTAGCGCGGATCATCCGGCGACATCACCGGTCCCTGCGACGGGGCAGCCGTGTAGACCGGCGCACCGGCCGGGCGGCCATAGCGCGGATCGTCCGGCGACATGATCGGACCGCCGGGGCCGGGCGGCGGCAGCGCGGCGGAATTCTGCGGCGCGTCGTCCTCGTCATCCAGCGAGTCGAAATTCGGCGTGCGGTCACCCGCGCGATATTCGGTAGGCGCGCCGTAGACCGGCGCCTGCTGGACCTGGTAGCTCTGCTGGGCCTGTGCGATCGAGGTTCCCGCCGCAGCGACTGTCGCGGCAGCGCATATCGTCAGAAAGTGTTTGATCATCATCGCTCTTGTAGTGTCCCCGGGCCCGATCCGGCCGTTAAGGGCACATGACCGAAGATAGCGGCACATTCAAGACATAACCGGTTCATCGGCGCCTGATTTGGCGATTTGTGATCCAGCGGTGCCACCGTTGCCCCGTTGCATCACGGGACCAAAATCGCATCACCCCGCAATTTACCGGAGTCGCCCGCTCTCTTTTAGGGGAACGGCACGGAATCGTTGCGGTATGTTCGAATCAGCCTGATTCGCCTCTGCTTTGCCCTTTCATCCCGCGTGGCGAACGCGGCATTCAGTACCGTCACCGCGTTCAGATGGCTCAAGGGCCCTGGCTCCACCGCCGGGGCGGAAATTCGTCAGCTTCCGATGCTTCCCGGCCTCCGCTTCGTGCTTGCCGCGATCCTGCTCTCGACCTCCATCCTGGTGTTCGGCCTGGGAGCGGCAGCGCTCCTGCGGGCGACCCACGAGCAGTACGTCAACAATCCCTCCTGGCGGACCGGCCCCCAGGAGCGCGTGTTCGCGCAGGCGTCCGAACCGGCCCAGCCTGTGCTGGCCGCGCTGCAGGTCGAGCCGGCGGTGACGGCCCCCGAGCCGTCGTTGCGGGATCAGGTGCCGACGGTCGGACTGCCGGTGAACGAGCCTGAACAGAGCGCCGCGCCGGCCGCCGAGGCCGACGTGCAGCCGGAACCGAAGGTCGCCGACGCCGCGTCGACGACCGAAACCCCCGCTGCCGAACCGGCCCGCATGGAGTCTGCCCAGCCGACTCCGACCGACACGCTCACGCCCGCCGATACGACGGCAGCAATTCCCGCGGATAAGCCCACCGCGACGGCGAGCGAGCCAGCGCCCGCCGGGACGACCGCCGTTGCGGCGCAGCCGGCAGCCGAAACGACCGGGACCAAAACCGCCGCGCTGAACGATCCCGCGACGACGGGCTCGAAGGACCAGCCTGCGAAAACCAAAGCCGACAGCAGCGCGTCTGACGGCAAGGCGGCCAAGCAACGTGCGCAGCGCGCGAAGAAACGGCACCGCGTCGTGCGCCATGCGCCGCCGCCACAGATGCAGCAGAGCTACAATTACAACCCGTTCCTTCAGCCGCAGCCCTCGGCCGCAACGACCGCGCGGCGATAGGCTCAGGCCGGCCCGGTCGCGATCGCCGGGCCGCCGGCCTGGCCCCATTCCGACCACGAGCCGTCATAGAGCGCGGTGTCGGTGACACCGAGCCGATAGAGCGCGAGCGTGAGCACGCCGGCAGAGACGCCGGAGCCGCAACTCGTCACGATCGGCGCATCCAGCTTGACGCCGGCGCCGGTGAAGGCGGCACGCAGGTCATCGAGCGGCTTCATCGTGCCGGTCGCGGCGTCGAACAGCAGATTGTAGGGCACGTTGCGGGCGCCGGGGATGTGACCCGAGCGGATGCCGGGCCGCGGCTCCGGCGCACGGCCCTCGAAACGCTCGGCCGCGCGCGCGTCGATCACCTGCTCGGCGCGGCTTTCGACGTTGGCGATCAGCTGCTGCATGCTGCGCACGCGCCTGGGATCGTAGCTCGCCTTGAAGGTCGCCGGCTTCGGCTTCGCTTCGCCGCTCTCGGTCGCACGGCCCTCGGCGCGCCACTTCTTCAGGCCGCCGTTGAGGATGCGCACATTGCCGTGGCCGTAGGACAGGAACATCCACCACGCGCGCGGCGCGGCGACCCAGCCGCCGGCATCGTAGATCACGACGGTGTCGGCATTGGAGATGCCGAGGGCGCCGACGTCGCGGCCGAACTGCTCGGCGCTCGGAAACATGTGCGGCAGCGGGTCGGAATGATCCGACACCGCGTCGACGTCGAAGAACACGGCCCCCGGCAGATGCGCGGCGAGATAGTCGTCCTTCGGCAGCGGCAGCACGCCCGGCAGCTTGAAGCTGGCGTCGAGAATCCTGACGTTGGCGTCGTTGATATGGGCGGCGAGCCATTCGGTCGAGACGAGGGGATCGGTGGGGGCTTCAGTCATTGCTGTACTCTCCGGCGGCATCCGCGGTCGTCATGCCCGGACTTGTCCCGGGCATCCACGTCTTTCGACGCGCGGATGAGAACGTGGATGGCCGGGACACGCCCGGCCATGACGGAATGTGTGGCGCAAGCGTCGCTCACCTCATCCCTTCTTCTTCGGCTCCCACTGCTCCGTCGGGCCACCGGCATCGCGCCAGGCGGCGTAGCCGCCGGCGATGTGGGCGACGGGCTTGAGGCCCATGTCCTTCGCAGTCTTGGCCGCGAGCGCGGAGCGCAGGCCGCCGGCGCAATGGAAGACGAACTTCTTGTCCTCCTGGAAGATCGGCTTGGCGTAGGGGCTCTGCGGATCGATCCAGAATTCGAGCATGCCGCGCGTACAGGAGAAGGCGCCGGGAATGCGTCCGTCACGCTCGATCTCGCGGGGATCGCGGATGTCGACGATGACGACGTCGCCGTTCCTGGAGATCTCGATGGCGTCCTTGGCCGACAGCGTCTCGATCTCGGCATTGGCCTCGTCGATCAGCGCCTTGATGCCGCGGGTGATGGTCTGGGGCATGGTGCGTCTCCCTCAATTCATTCGTAGCCGTCGTTGCGGCATCTGCCGGCCGCACACTCGATCCAACCTCTCCCGCTTGCGGGGGAAGTTAAGGCGCGAAGCGACACGGCTGGGGCTCTCTCCTCCCGGGGAGCGCCGCCCGTCGCGATACCCCCTCCTCCGCAAGCGACAGAGGGAAAGTGAGCACACCGACGCTGCCGATAGTGCCCGGCCTCGTCGCGTCAGTGCGCCAATTCCTTCATCGCACCCTCGAGCCCCTCGATGGTGATCGGGAACATGCGGTTGGCGAAGATGCGGCGGATGATGGTGGTCGATTCCGAGTAGTCCCAGTGCTTCTGCTGGACCGGATTCAGCCACACCGAATGCGGATAGGTGCGAATGATGCGGTCGAGCCAGACCGAGCCGGGCTCCTCGTTGACGTGCTCGACCGAGCCGCCCGGCACCATGATCTCGTAGGGCGACATCGAGGCATCGCCGACGAACACGACCTTGTAGTCGTGCGGGTATTTGTGCAGCACGTCCCAGGTCGGCGTGCGGTCGGTGAAGCGGCGCTTGTTCTGCTTCCACACGCCTTCATAGAGGCAGTTGTGGAAGTAGAAATACTCCATGTGCTTGAATTCGCTCTTCGCCGCCGAGAACAGCTCCTCGACCTGCTCGATATGCGCGTCCATCGAGCCGCCGATGTCGAAGAACACCAGGAGCTTCACCGCATTGCGCCGCTCGGGACGCATGTGAACGTCGAGATAGCCGTGATTGGCGGTCTCGCGGATCGTGGTGTCGAGATCGAGCTCGTCCGGCGCGCCGGTGCGCGCGAATTTGCGCAGGCGGCGCAGCGCCACCTTGATGTTGCGGATGCCGAGCTCGACATTGCCGTCGAGGTCCTTGAACTCGCGCTTGTCCCACACCTTCACGGCGCGGTTGTTGCGGTTCTTCTCCTGGCCGATGCGGACACCTTCGGGATTGTAGCCGTAGGCGCCGAACGGCGAGGTGCCGGCGGTGCCGATCCACTTCGAGCCACCCTGATGTCGCCCCTTCTGCTCTTCCAGGCGCTTCTTCAGGGTCTCCATGAGCTTGTCCCAGCCCATGGCCTCGATCTGCTTCTTCTCCTCCTCGGTGAGGTATTTCTCGGCCAGCTTCTTCAGCCACTCCTCGGGGATCTCCGCCTTCTCCATGGCCTCCAGCAGGCTCTCGAGCCCCTTGAACACCGTGCCGAAGACGCGGTCGAACTTGTCGAGATTGCGCTCGTCCTTCACCAGCGAGGCGCGGGACAAATAGTAGAAATTCTCGACCGTGTAGTCCGCGAGGTCGGCGTCGAGCGCCTCCATCAGCGTGAGGTATTCGCGCAGCGTCACAGGGACCTGCGCATCGCGCAGAGAGGTGAAAAATTGCAGGAACATGGGTGACAGATTGCCCGTCGGATGGCCGGCGTCAAGGGGCGGAGGCCTCCGCTCCGCGCTGGACCGGCAGGCTTTTTGGTCTAGAATTGACGGGATCAAGGGGTCGTCTTGGGGGCGTTTGTCATGGGAATTCTCGCAGCACTCATCATCGGTGCGATTGCCGGCTGGCTCGCGGGCAAGATTGTCCACGGGGCGGGATTTGGGCTGATCGGCAATATCGTCGTCGGCATCATCGGCGCGCTCGTCGCCAGCTGGGTGCTGCCCCAGCTGCACATCGAGCTGGCCACCGGCACCGTCGGCGCCATCGTGGACGCCACGATCGGCGCGGTGATTGTGCTCGTCATCCTTTCGCTGATAAGACGGGTCTGAAGGCCTGACCGAACCAGGAACAGCCGCCCGGGCGACCGTTCCCATGTCGTGACCGGAGCGATGCCTCGGCCAGCGACCAACAAGGACGTGCAATGAAATTTACCGGCACCAAGGACTATGTTGCGACCGACGATCTCAAGGTCGCCGTCAACGCCTCGATCGTGCTGGAGCGCCCGCTCCTGGTTAAGGGTGAGCCCGGCACCGGCAAGACGGTGCTCGCCGAGGAAGTGGCGAAGGCGCTGAACGCACCGCTTCTGACCTGGCACATCAAGTCCACCACCAAGGCGCAGCAGGGCCTCTACGAATACGACGCGGTGTCGCGCCTGCGCGACAGCCAGCTCGGCGATGCACGGGTCTCCGACATCAAGAACTACATCAAGCGCGGCAAGCTGTGGGAAGCCTTCGCCGCCGAACAGCGCCCGGTGCTGCTGATCGACGAGATCGACAAGGCCGACATCGAGTTTCCGAACGACCTGCTGCTCGAGCTCGACCGCATGGAATTCCATGTCTACGAGACCGGCGAGACCATCAAGGCGAAGCAGCGCCCGATCATGATGATCACGTCCAACAACGAGAAGGAGCTGCCGGACGCGTTCCTGCGTCGCTGCTTCTTCCACTACATCAAGTTCCCCGACGCCGACACGATGGAGCGGATCGTCGACGTCCACTTCCCCGGCATCAAGAAGCGCCTGGTGGAAGAGGCCCTGCGCATCTTCTTCGAAGTGCGCGAGGTGCCCGGCCTGAAGAAGAAACCCTCGACGTCGGAGCTGCTCGACTGGCTCAAGCTGCTGCTCAACGAGGACATGAGCGCCGAGCAACTCCGCGAACGCGACCCGCGCAAGCTGATCCCGCCGCTGCACGGCGCGCTGCTCAAGAACGAGCAGGACGTGCACCTGTTCGAGCGGCTGGCGTTCCTGAGCCGGCGGGAAGTGTGAGGCGATAGCCGCGCCCCTCGGTGCCGTCCTTGCGAACACCGGGACGCACACCGCGTGAACGAGCGACAGGACTTCGCCGCTCCTGCCGTCCGCCAAACGTCTCGTCGGAGTAATGCGTCCTGGCGGTCGCCAGGGCCGCAAGGTGGGCAAAGGCGCAATGCGCCGTGCCCACCATGCCAATCGCGGACGACGCAAGAGATGGTGGGCCTTCGCTTTGCCCACCCTGCGATGACGAGCGTGCTGCAAACAGCCTCATTGCGAAGCAAAAAGCGGCGGCGCCGCTCTTCGACACGCATCATCGCAGAGACAGCCACGTATCCTCGCGACGCGAGAAACTGACGGGCGGCGCTCCCCCCGTGGTTTCGCAGCTACAGGACGCCCCTCACGCCACCGCGGCGTCCGGAATCCTTGCGGCTTCCATCGGCGCCTTGCCGCGGATGAGATCCGAGGCGCGGTCCGCGATCATCATCGTCGACGCATTGAGGTTCGCCGAAATCATGCGCGGCATCACCGAGGCATCGATCACGCGCAGGCCTTCCAGCCCATGGACGCGGAGTTGGTCGTCGACCACCGCCCAGGTCGAGTCCGCCGGACCCATGCGGCAGGTGCAGCCGGGGTGGAAGGTAGTGGTGCCGCGCTCGGTCGCGGCGTGCAGGAATTCGTCGTCGGTGTTGACGTTGGGGCCCGGGAAATCCTCGTAGGCGTAGTAGGGCGACAGCGGCGCGGATTTCAGAAGGTTGCGCGCGAGCTTCATGCCGCCGACGATGACGCGGCGGTCGAGTTCGGCGTCGAGGTAATTGGTCTGGATGATCGGCGGCGCGAACGGATCGGACGAGCGGATGCGGACATAGCCGCGGCTCTCGGGGCGCTGCTGCCAGGAGGCCACCGTCATGCCGGGCTCGTCCTCGAGCTGGCCCTGCACGCCCTCCTTGTAGGAAGCCGGCGTGAAGGTGAGCTGGAGATCCGAGGAATCGGCGCTCTCGCCGGAATGCCAGAAGCAATAGACCATGGTCGGCGACAGCGAGAGCAGGCCGCGGCGCGCGGTCGCCCATTTCAGCGCCTCGATCCACAGCGAGAGGCCGCGGCGCAGCTCGTTGATGGTCCTGATGTCCTTGACGCGCGCCACCGTTCGCGGGGCGTAATGGTCCTGCAGGCCTTCGCCGACCGGCAGGGCATGACGCACCTGGATGCCGTGAGCACTCAGCAGATCGGGCGAGCCCACACCAGAGAGCTGGAGCAGCTGCGGCGAATTATAGGTGCCGCCGGAGAGGATCACTTCCTTGTTGGCGCGCACTTCGACCGGCGTGCCGCCACGGCCGCCCTTGGTGTAGCGCACGCCGACGGCGCGCTTGCCGTCGAAGATGATCTCGGTGGCGTGCGCATGCGTGTGCACATGCACGTTGGGCCGCTTCATCGCGGGCTTGAGGAATGCGGTCGAGCCGGAGACGCGCAGGCCCTTGTCGATCGTGCGCTGGCAGTAGGACACGCCCTCCTGCGTCTTGCCGTTGTAATCGGGATTGCGGGGAATGCCGAGCGAGACCGCGCCTTCCATGAAGGCTTCGCAAAGCGGATCGCGCCAGTCCATGGTGGTGACGGTGAGGTTGCCGTCACGGCCGCGGAACGTGTTGTCGCCCTCGCCGACCCGCTTCTCCAGCCGCTTGAAGTAAGGCAGCACGTCGGCATAGCCCCAGCCGCGATTGCCCATCTGCGCCCAGGTGTCGAAGTCCATCCGCTGGCCACGGTTGTAGATGTGGCCGTTGATCGAGGACGAGCCGCCGAGCGTCTTGCCGCGCGGCGCATAGATGCTCCGGCCGCCGGTGAAGGGCCCCGGCTCCTGCTGGTAGCCCCAGTTGATGCTCTTCATGTGGAAGGTCTTGATGAAGCCCGCCGGCAAATGGATGTAGGGATGCCAGTCGTTCGGACCGGCTTCCAGCACGCAGACGCTGACGTTCGGATCTTCGCTCAGCCGGCTGGTGAGAACGCAACCCGCCGAGCCCGCGCCGACGATCACATAATCGAATCTGTCCATGGTGCCCGCCAGAAGCCGCTCAGCGCGGCTTGTCGTTGAGTTGGTAGTTCAAATGCGTCTTCACCGTCGGCCATTCGGCGGCGGTGATGCTGTAGACCACGGTGTCGCGCAACGTGCCGTTCGGCGCGACCTGATGGCTGCGCAGGATGCCGTCCTGCTTGGCGCCCAGGCGCTCGATGGCGCGGCGGCTCTGGTGGTTGAAGAAATGCGTGCGGAACTCGACCGCGATGCAGTCCAGTGCTTCGAAGGCATGGGTGAGCAGCAGCAGCTTGCACTGCGTGTTGAGCGGGCCGCGCTGCGCGCTCTTGCCGTACCAGGTCGAACCGATCTCGACGCGGCGGTTGGCGGCATCGATGTTCATGTAGGTGGTCATGCCGACGATCCTGCCGCCGGCGTCGAACACCGTGAACGGCAGCATCGAGCCCGCCGCCTGAAGCCCGAGGCGGCGATCGATCTCCTTGGCCACGTTCTCCGGAGTCGGGATCGCGGTGTACCAGATCTTGTAGATCTCGCCGTCCTTCACGGCCTCCACCAGCCCTTCGCGATGCTGTTGCGACAGCGGCTCGAGACGCGCGTGCTCGCCACGCAGGGTGATGGGATCGGGCCAGGGCATTGATGGTCTCTCCTTAGGTCATGCGGACGAAGCAATCCGGGCCGCCGACCCCTCATCCTGAGGAGCGCGGGATGCGCGTCTCGACGGATGAAGGCCCCGCCCGTGGCCTCGCCCCTCGAGACGCGCGCTTGAAGCGCGCTGCTCAGGGTGAGGGTCCGAGAGTTGCCTCGCCTCCCGCACGGCGATGGCTTGGCTCACTTATTCAAAAAGTTCAACGGCAAACCGCCGCGCGGCCAGTCCATGGCGACCAGTTCGCCCTTGCCCGACAGCGTGATGTAGGCGGTCTTCAGCCCGGGGCCGCCGAAGGCGATGTTGGTGGTGACGCGGTCTCCGGTCGGCACCTGCTCGACCAGGGTGCCGTCGGGCGCGATCACCGAGATGCAACCCGAGACGAGCGTGGCGACGCAGACATTGCCGTTGGCCTCCACCGCGAGCGAATCGAACATCTGGTAGCCGCCGAGGCCGCAGATCGGCTTGCCGCGTTCGCCGCGATAGATCACGTCGCGCGGCTTGAGCGTGCCGGGCGCGGAGAGCTCGTAGGCCCAGAGCCGCCCCGTCGGCGTCTCCGCGATGTAGACGGTATTTTCGTCCGGCGACAGGCCGATGCCGTTCGCCGGCAGCACCCCGTGTACGACCTCGACGATCTCGGTCATGCCGGGCTTGAGGTAATACATCGCGCCGACATCCATCTCGCGCGCGCGGCGCTTGCCGAGATCAGAGAACCAGAGGCCGCCCTGCTTGTCGAAGACGAGATCGTTCGGCCCGCGCAGATCGTGCTCGCCGCACTTCGTCACCACGGTCTCGACCTTGCCCGATTGCAGGTCGACGCGCTGGATCGAGCCGCCGAGATAATCCTCCGGCTGCGGGCCGGGCATGATCATGTTGCGGGTCGGGATCCAGGAGAAGCCACCATTGTTGCAGATGTAGATCTTGCCGTCGGGCCCGAGGGCCGCGCCGTTCGGACCGCCCGGCACCTTCGCGACGATCTCCTTGCGGCCGTCGGGATACACGCGGGTCAGGCGCTGGCCGCGGATTTCCACCAGCACCACCGAACCGTCCGGCATCACGACCGGCCCTTCGGGAAATTCGAGGTCGGTGGCGAGAACGCGGACGTTGGACATTTGGGACCTCCCGGCTGCTTGTTATGGCTGGCACGGGATGTCCGGCATCGGCCCCGCACGCAGGCTTTGCATGCGGTTATGGCAAAGTCACCGAAGCTTGCCAAGCAAGCGCGCGCAATGCTGCGTTGCGCTCGAAATGAACGCCGCGCGAACGCGTGCATTCTCGTGCGGCGAGCCTGCTGCGCGCGTCGCGCGATCCCGGCCCTCGCGGAGCCGGAACATGCTCTACTCCCGCACCGGTATCCAGATTTCGAAGCCGCCATTGCCGGTCATGGGATCGAACTTCTCGTCGTAGCGCTCGAAGTTCGGCGCGTCGGCCGCCTTCAGGCCCGAAGCCGGCAGCCAGTGATTCCAGATCGTGTTGACCGTGCGGCGGATCGAGGCGACGTGGTCCGCATGGGTGAACACCGCGTAGCGCTGCTCGGGGATGCGGATGCGGCTGAAGCCGTTCGGCAGGTCGGAGAAATCGGCGACCTCCACGCCGGCGATGTAGTCGAAATTCCCGGCATCGTCGCCGTTGCAGCAGACGCCGTAGGCGACTTGATTTTTGCCCTGGCCGGCGCGTGCGGGAATGCCGGCCACCTCCTGGTGGAAGCGGTGCCAGAGTCCGGGAATGATCGCGCCGTTCTCGCAGGAGATGCGTTCGCCGAGGCCGGCGACGAGAAAGGCCTTGGCGGTTTCGAAACGGGGCGGCGCGAGGTTGTCGAGCATTTTGGATTCCATGAGAATCGGCTCCTGAAGCTTGAGCGTGTTGACGCACGTCGCCGCCCTCACCGCTTCGGGCGTGGTGCCGAACTGGTCGCGGAACGCGCGGGTGAATGCTTCGTGCGAGCCGTAGTCCGCCTCCAGCGCGACGCCGAGAATGTCCGGCGCGCCCTTCGCGAGGCTGCGGGCAGCCTCCGTCAGCCGACGCGCGCGCACGTAGCGCATCACCGGAAGCCCGGTGGCGGCGGCGAACGCGCGCACCATGTGGAACCGCGACACGCCGCCGATCGCGGCGATCTCGTCGAGCGTCAACGGCTCGGCCAGATGGCTCTCGATGAACCAGAGCGCGCGGTGGGCGGGGTTCATGACGTCCTGGATCCTCGTTCGAAGCGGGGCGATGATGCGCACACCACGCCGCCGCGCGCTTGATCGGGATTGCTCCGGCGCAGCGCTATGTGGCGGCGCGGCGCATCGGGACCGCTCCGATATTCATTTCGGTGCGTCCTTGGGCGGCGGCGCATCCTGCTTCTTCTTCAGGTCCTCGGACAGCTTCGCCTGCGTAGCCTGGACATCGCCGAGCGTCTTCTGCAGGCCGGCGACCACCGTCTTGAGCGCGTCGATCTGACGATTTGCCGCATCGAGCTTCTGCTGGTGGTCGAGCGTGAGCTTGGAGATGGTCTTCTGGAGGAAATCGACGTTGCTCTGCAGGCAACTCGTGCGCCGCTCCATCGTCTTCTCGACCGTGCAGATCTCGATGCCGGGCACGTCCTGCGCGCGGAGCGGCGCGGTTGCCAGCGTGCCGAGCAGCAGGATCGCGAAACATACGCCGGAGCTTCGAAACGACATTCAGGTTCCTCATCAAATCGATCACGGCAATGTGCGCGGTTTGCGCACAGGCGGTCGAGGCTACCACACTCGTACCGCATTCTGGCGTTGAGCTTGCGGATGCTCCCTGGACGGGGGGCGATGATCAGGACGCGGAGAATGGGCGCTCTGCTTCCGGCTTTGATTAGGGGAGATTTCTGGAATGGCAACGCGCGAAAGACGTCTGGCGGAATTCGACAGTGCCGGAGAGCCACCCATCGGCCTGCCGCTCGAAGTGCTGTGCGAGGACCACAGCGGAACGTATCAGCTGCCGTTCGCCTGTCGCTATGTCGAGGGCCGCTGGCAGAACGTCGAAGCGGGAATCGTACTCGAGGCAACCGTCATCGGATGGCGTCTGCCGCGCGTGAAGCAGAGCGGCCTCGCCTGAAGGCGGGTGCCTGTCTCAAAATGCGACGGAGTTCGCGCCTCTCTTAACCTTCGGAACACGGTCCGAACGAATCGCGTCCGAATCAGCCGTGAGGCTCCGTACGCACCTGTTCACGGCTAGATGTCGGCATCGTCCCTCGCGCGCGCACCATATCTGTGAGACGCGCGAGAGGACGGTGATCCAAGGCCGGCGAAGAGAGTTAATGCGGCGGCCCCGCGACCTGCCCGCTCATTTCCAGGGGGTCACCGGCGGCACGTTCTCGACCGCGGGCGGCATGTCGACCGTCTTGAAGTCGGCCGGACTGACGATCTCCATGTATTCCATGTCGGGCGAGTAATCGTAGAGGTAGTGCACGATGCCCGGGCGCTGGTGCACGACGTCGCCGGCCTGCACCAGCGTCGGCTTGTCCTCGTACATGAAGCGCGCCCAGCCCTTCATCATGATCACGATCTGGAATTCGCAATCGTGGCGGTGCCAGCCCGTGCCGTCCACGGGCGGACAATCCGGGTTGGCCTTGACCAGATGGCAGATCACCTGCCCGCCGGTCGCATCGGCAATGCCGAGGTCACGATAGAGGAAGAAGTCGCGCAGGCCCCCGCCCTTGTAGCCGGTGTCGGCGGGTTTGACGTGGGAGAATTTCTTGACGTCCGTATGCTGGTTCATGACGGCCTCCACTGGTGGCTTCGTGCATGCGCTCCGCGCGGCGTCCAAATTGTCGGCAGCGTCCGTCCGTCGCGTTCGCAGCCTATTGTGCTATGCGAAAATCGCGCCAGCGGCGCTGCAATATCGCGAGGGATTGCATGGCTTGCGGCGAAGCCGCTGGCGGCCCGCGCGAATTCCGGCGCGCGCGGACATTCGCACATCGTGGCACGGGCGACGCCGACCGCCATCGTGACGCGGTGCATGGCGGGAAGTTGAGCAGGAGATGCCCGCGCCGCTCGCCACCGAAACGGGCAGCGCCGCGCGGCGCCTGCCTAATATTCGACCTCGAGCTCTTCGATCTCGGCCGGCTCTTCCAGCGCGGCCGCGATCCATTCCCTCATCTCGGGCATCGCCATGATGGTATCGGCATAGGCCTTCAGCCGAGGCTCGAGCTTGACGTCATAAGTCACGAAGCGCGTCACCACGGGGGCATACATCGCATCCGCCATGCTGCGCTTATCGCCGAACAGGAACGGGCCCCCCGATTTTTCCAGGCAGTCGCGCCAGATGGACCAGACGCGGTCGATGTCGGCCTGCGCGCGCGACCAGATCTTGAAGCCGGGGAAATGCCCTTTCAGGTTCACCGGCAGCGAGGCGCGCAGCGTGGTGAAGCCGGAATGGATCTCACCGCAGATCGAGCGGCAATGTGCGCGCTGGACCCGATCGGACGGCAACAGGCCCGCCTCCGGCATCACCTCGTTGAGGTATTCGGCAATCGCCAGCGTGTCCCAGACGACGGCCCCCTCGTGCCGCAGGCAGGGCACCAGGATCGACGAGGACAGCAGGAGAATTTCGGCCCGCGCGGACGCATCGTCCGGCGCGGTGACGATCTCCTCGAAGTCCAGCCCTGAAAACTTCGTCAGCAGCCAGCCACGCAGCGACCAGGACGAGTAGTTCTTGCTGCTGATGGTCAGTGTCGCTTTCGCCATATGGCCCTTCCGTCACGCTGAGACCGACATCCCCGCGCGGCCGACGGGCTTGCCCATTGCCCGCGCATCCCGCGTGTTCATGTCCGCTTGAGGAGCAAGCGATGTGCCAGTTTTCCGGGCGATCGGAGCCGGCTTGGCTTCGATATTGCATGACAGCATGGGAAAGATGGGCACGTCCGTATGATGTCGATGTTGTATCAGGCGTTTCAGAACCACATGGACCTGACCGCGCCGTGGCGCGCGGGCGCCTCCTCGGCGCTCAAATTCCTCAATCTGGTCCCGCAGGGCATGTCGGATCAGGTCGTCGGCCGGCTCTCGGCCGCGCTGGAGCTGATCTCGCGCTCCACCCTCACCTATGACCGTCCGGCCTACGGCATCGACAGCGTGATGGTCGGCAATCGCGAGGTCGCGGTCACCGAAGAGATCGCCTACGCCACGCCGTTCGGCTCGCTCCTGCATTTCAGGAAGCACGACGTGCCCGAGCAGCCGCGCATGCTGCTGGTGGCGCCGATGTCCGGCCATTTCGCCACGCTGCTCCGGGGCACCGTGAAGACGCTGCTCCAGGACCACGACGTCTACATCACCGACTGGCACAATCCGCGCGACATCCCCCGCAGCGACGGCCGCTTCGGGCTCGACGACTACACCGAGCATCTCATCGATTTCCTCGGACAGTTGGGGCCGCGCCCGCACATGGTCGCGATCTGCCAGCCGTCGGTGTCGGCGCTCGCGGCCGCCGCGATCATGTGCGAGGGCAACCATCCGTCGCGGCCGGCGACGCTGACGCTGATGGCGGGGCCGATCGACACGCGCATCCAGCCGACCAAGGTCAACGAATTCGCCAAGAGCAAGCCGATCGAATGGTTCGAGCGAAACCTGATCAATTACGTGCCGGTACAGTGCCGCGGCGCGCTGCGTCAGGTTTACCCGGGCTTCGTGCAGCTCACCGCCTTCGTGTCGATGAACCTGGAACGGCACATCAAACAGCATCTCGATCTCGCCAACCACATCGCCAAGGGCGAGAAGGAGAAGGCCGCGACGATCAAGACGTTCTACGACGAATATTTCGCGGTGATGGATCTGCCCGCCGAATTCTACATCGAGACCGTGCGTGACGTGTTTCAGGAGCACCTCTTGCCGCAAGGCAAGCTCATGCATCGGGGACGTCCGGTGAACACCAGGGCCGTGAGCCGCATGGGGCTGATGACCGTCGAGGGCGAGAAGGACGACATCTGCTCGATCGGCCAGACGCTGGCCGCCCAGGACCTCTGCACCGGCGTGCGCGCCTATCGGCGGGTCCACCACATGCAGGCGGGCGTCGGCCATTACGGCGTCTTCTCGGGCAAGCGCTGGAACAACGAAATCTATCCGCTGCTGCGGGATTTCGTGCACGTGAATTCCTGAGGCCGCGTCCCCTCCTCCTCACCTTCGGTTCAGACATCTGGAGCAACGGCCATTCGGATCGCGTCGTCCGGGCGACGACGCGGCACCGGATCGATTCGCCCGCAGCCTGACGTATCGTGCAGCTCAAAGGCACGCTTCCGCGACAAGCCATTCGTCCGCGGATCAGTCAAAATTGCCCCTCGACTGAAACGCGCGGAGACTGTAGCTCAAGCGGCGGCGGGCTCGTCGGCGGAAGGGCCGTCGATGGTCCGTGGCTGACGTCTTTGGTATGAGACCATGAAACTCGGGAGGCTTCTGACATTCGCGATGGCCGCGCAGGTCGTCGTGACCGCCATAATGCTCGTGGGGTCCTATGCTCTGACCGGCACGACGATACCGCAGAGCTTCGGCCTGGTTCAGCTTCTCGCCGTTCTGGCAAGCGGCATCGTTGCGGTCCTGATCGCCCGTCTTTGCGCGCGAACGATCGAGACGGCCCAGTCGAAACGCGCCGCTGCACAACTGGCCGACCTGACGCAGGCCAGCGCGCAGATGGCCCAGGCCGTCATCAAGACCGCGCTCGACGCCTTCATTCAAACCGACGCAAGCGGTGTCATCCTGGAATGGAGCTTCCAGGCCGAAGCCCTGACCGGATGGACCCGGGCGGAGGCACTGGGCAAGGACGTCGTGGACCTCCTCGTCGCCGGGTCGCTGCGCGACGGCTTCAGGCAACGCATGGCACGGCTCCTGCCGGAATTGTCCGATACGCCCATCGGAATCCGCTTCGAAGCGAGCCTGCTTCACAGGAATGGCGACGAGATCCTGATCGAGGCGTCGAGCACGGCGCAGCGCATCCGCGAGCGCCATGTCGTCAACACCTTCGTCAAGGACGTCACCCAGAAGCGCGCCGCCGAGGAGCAGCTCGTCCAGGCCCAGAAGATGGAGGCGGTCGGCCAGCTCACCGGCGGCATCGCGCACGAATTCAACAACATGCTCACCGTGATCACGGGCACGATCGAGATTCTCGCCGATGCCGTGAAGGACAACCCGCCGCTCGCGACCATCACCAAGCTGATCAGCGAGGCGGCCGACCGCGGCGCGATGTTGACATCGAGCCTGCTCTCCTTCGCGCGAAAGCAGGCGCTGCAACCCGCCGAGATCGACGTCAACGAGCTGCTCCGCGAAGTCGCCAGGCTGCTGCTCGCGACATTCGACAAGAAGATCGAGATCGCGACGAAACTCGATGGCGGCATCTGGCTCGCCTTCGTCGACAGGGGGCAGTTGAGCTCGGCCCTGCTCAACCTCGCCATCAACGCCCGTGACGCGATGCCAGAGGGCGGTAAGCTCACGCTGACGACCCGCAACGTGGTGTTCGGCGTCCGCGACGCGATCGCAGTCGGTGCCGGATATGCCGGCGACTACGTCAAGATCGAGATCGCCGACACCGGTACGGGCATTCCGCAGGCCATTCTCGAACGGATCTTCGATCCCTTCTTCTCGACGAAGGAAGTCGGCAAGGGCACCGGGCTCGGGCTCAGCATGGTGTTCGGTTTCGTCAAGCAGTCCGGCGGCGGTATCAAGGTCGATTCCGCGGAAGGCCGGGGCACGACATTCGCGATCTATCTGCCCAAGGCCAATGCGAGCGCGCTTCGTCCGACCGGCTATGACGATCGAAAGGTCGTGGGCGGCCACGAGACCATCCTGTGCGTCGAGGACGACCGCGATGTCCGCCGATACGTCACGGTCCAGCTGGAGAGCCTCGGCTACAAGGTGGTTGCCGCCGCCAACGCGGCCGAAGCGCTCGCCATCGCGGCGAAGGGCACGCCGTTCGACCTGCTCTTCACCGATATCGTGATGGCCGGCGGGTTGAACGGACAGGAGCTCGCCGAGCAAATGGTGGCCGCGCGGCCCGCCCTGCGCATCCTGTTCACGTCGGGATACGCCTACGACTCCCTCCACGCGCAGGGGCGTACGGGTCAGGGCACACCGCTCCTGACGAAACCCTACCGCAAGGCCGAGCTCGCGCGCATGCTGCGCCGCTGCCTCGACACCGCCGTGGATTCCGTCGGCGATCCCATCCCCACACCCTACTCGGTCGAGGCCGAGGTCGAGCACTTCCTGCGCAACCAGGCGCCGGAGCAGAACTAGTCCAGGCCGGAGCCGGCAACAGCCACCCCGGGTGCGCTCGCGGATGGACAACCTGCAGCGCCTGCGCAAAACTCGCCGCGGTCGGACATCCCATTGGAGGCAAACCATGACGGCGCTGGAGAAAGGCATCACCGCGAACGGTGCGGGCTATGGCGGCAAGAGCTGGAATATTCTGGGCCAGGTCTATTTTCCCAAGGCCATCACCGATTCCACTTTTGCGTTCGAGACCAACAGCGAGCCCGGCCAGTTCGTGCCGGTACACGTCCACCCGACCCAGGAGGAGTTCATCCTGGTGCAGGAGGGCGTGCTCGATCTCAAGCTCGACGGCAAGTGGGTCAAGGCGCATGCCGGCGATCTCGTGCGCATGCCACGCGGCATCCCGCACGGCTATTTCAACAAGTCGGACAAGCCGTGCCGCGCCCTGTTCTGGGTCTCGCCGATGCAGAAGCTGGAAGCGTTGTTCAACCAGCTCCACAATCTGACCGATCCCGCCGAAGTCGTGCGCATCTCGGCCCTGCACGAAGTCGACTTCCTGCCGCCCGAAGCCAACGACTAGGCCGGCACCTGTTCGTCGATTGTGCCGCAGCCGGCCGGACGGCAGCGTCCGGCTAGTTGGTGATGTGCGCCTCGGCCACCGCGTGATTGAACATCGCGTTCAGGGCCGCCGTGATGTCGGCGGGCGTGTTCGCGGTGTAGAAGAAGCCCGGCGAGGCGCAGTTTTGCAGGCTCGTCGGAATGTTCGCGATGTTCGAGTTGGCGTAGTCGTCCTCGTCGTTGGCAAAGGACGCGTTGACCGGGCTGATCGGCTGGTACGGAATGTACAGCACGGAAATGATGACGCCGCGGCTCTTCAGCGGTGCGCAGGACGCGGTCGGGTCGATCACCGTCGCATGGTTGCTGCCGGACCAGGAGCCGTTGGGAACGCCTTTTATCTGCGGATCCTGCGCACCGTCCGTGACCAGGAAGACGTAAGGCAACGTGCTGTTCCACGCGCTGCCGTCACCGACGCTCGTGATCAGGGTGTTCACGCTCGACAGCGCCGTGTCGATATGCGTTCCTCCCGAGCCGAGACTCGAATTCATGTTGGTGTCGAGCAACGTCGCGAGGTTTGCCGCGGCATAGTTGATGGTCGTGGGGTTGGTCGTCGAACCGTTGATCGTGCTGGTCAGCGGAAAGTACGCGTAGAGATACTGGATGAACGGGTAGAGGCCGATGCGGAACTGGTTCGCGACCTTCGCGGTGTTGTTCGCGGTGGTAAACAACTGGTTGACGGCATAGCCGACGGCGTCCAATCGCAGCTGGATGCAGGCATCCGTACCGTCCGTCGGACAGTTCGCCACCGTCGCCAGGTTCGAATAGAGCGAATTCGGCAGGCCGGAAACGATCGACGAGGGCAGTTGAACGCCCATCGGGTTTGAGGACTTCTTGGTGAGAAGCCCCTGATAGCCGCTCTGGGTCACGCGCGAGATCGCATAACCGAGGCAGTAATTGTTGGTGGGATATCCCTGTGTCCCCGTATCCGTGCAGGCGCTGTTCTGCGGCGAGAAATGGCACGCGAGTGTGCAGCCCGTCGGATATTGCCGATAGTTGTCCGGATTGACCGCCTGCATGCGCTGGGCTTCGGCGGTGGTCGAAGGCAGGCCCATCGAGCCCGACACGTCCAGCGTCAGATAGAAATCGAGATAGAGCGGCAGGGTGGTCGTCGACGACGAAGTGCCGGTCACGGCCAAGGTCTGGTAGCCGAGGATCTGCAGGAACGTCACCGGCACGTTCGCGCTGTACTGGACGCTGGACGTCAGCTTGGACCCGGTCTTGGTGACGGTCGCGGTGACGCCCAGATTGCTGTAGCTGCCGACGAATGTGGCTGCATTTCCACTGAAGATATTCGTTGCTTCGGTAACGCCGCTGGCGACCGATCCGTTGGACGACATCGACATCGCCGCCTTGTAGCCGGCCGAGTTGACGGAGATCGAGGCGACGCTGGCGGAATCCGCCGCGCCCTGCAGCTTGGCCTTCACGCGTGACGCCATGCTGTAATCGATGGCGCATCCGACTCCCGTGATGAGCGGCACGAGCGCGATCGCGAACATGACCGCGACATTGGCATTGACGTCGCGCTTCATGCGCCACAAGAGCCGCCCGAGAGGACGGACCATTCCGAGAATTGCCATTGCCAAACCCCCGTTCGACTGTTCGCTTCTCGTTGCGGAAGCGGTGAAGAATTGATTGAGAAGAGTTGCGTGACGGTGAGACGAAACTGACACCAGGACCGACGCACGGTGGTGGAGACGAGGACTTTCGCGTCGGTGGGCTCGCGCCGCCCTAATGGGGCGGCGTATTGTCGCAGATGCGAAGCTACTGAAACGTAAAGGAATTTTGTCAGGTTCCTGTAAGCTTCGGCCTTTCGCCCGGTCCCCGAGGGAGATTCCGGGGAAGGCCCGACAGGCCTCGCCATCGGCCACGAAGGCGCCTCGCCAGGCTGCGGCTTTGTTGCTTACGATCCCGGACGCCGCCGAATCGACAGGCCCGGGAGCGCGCGATGAGACGAAGATGCCATGCCGCCATGACGGCGCTTGCCATTGCCCTGGCGACACCGGCGATGGGACAGCAGGCGGCGCCGACTGCCAGACAGTCGGATGCGCTCGCTGCCTACGATCGCGCACTCGGCGATTTCAAATCCATCCTCGCGGAGAGGCGCAGCCAGATCGAGGCGAAGCGGCCATTGCCGAACCTGCCGGGACAGGCGCTGTACCTGGCGCGCGTCGCGGTGATCAGCAGCTACAAGGATCTCACGGACGCCGTTCCATCCCGAATCGGAAAGCCCAACAAGTTCGAAATTCCCCCGGTCTATTTCGATGTCGGCATCGAGCCTCTGGTCGACGAATATGCGAGGCTGTTCGAGATCATGGAGGCGCCGCCCGACGGCGCGCAGGCGTCGGCGACACCGTTCAAGGACGTCGTAGACCTCGCGGTTGCGATCGCGCGCGCCAAGGGTCTCGCGCCGGTTCATGCCGAAGCGGCGGGCCGGATCAGCCTGGGACTGTTCTTCGCGGAGACGAACGGCAAGCAGAATGTCGGCAATGCGCGCTCGAACACCTATATGGGGAGCCTGCAGACGGGCCCGTCGGAAGACCGCAACGGCCGCCGGAAATGGGAGGCCATCAAGCCGGCGATCGCCGCGGCCGATCCGCAAGTGAATGCGCGCGATGACAAGGAGGAGGCGCGGGCCCGCGGCACGGATCATCGCTTCAACCACTGGACCGGCGTCAGGGACGGCCTCATGAACGCCCATGCGGAACTGTTCGCTGAGATCCCAGCGATCGTGAAGACGCTGCCCGATCCGATCGACCAGATGAAGCTGTTCGAGCTGATCCAGATCATTCCCACGCCGACGCGATCCGCGCTCAAATCGGGTGACCTGCTGGGCTACAGGGTGTCCAGCCCCACCATCATGAAGCATCTGCGCAACAACAGCATCTTCGCCTTCGGTCAGGCCGACAGGGCCAGGACCTCGGCGAGCTTCCGTGACATTCTCGGCGCGATGTGGCTGTTCAACCGGAAGTTCGAGCGCGCGATGGCCAAATACGAAGAGATCAAGCCGCGCTGAGCGGCGTTCGCGGCCCCGAAATCGCCGCGCGCCGTTTGGCGCGCTGGGCGTTCATGCGCGCGTCACGCGACGAGGCTAGGTCTTAGGAACGAAGGCGTCACTCCGTCCGGATCGGCGTGTCCTTCAGCCCGTTATTGTCATACGCCTTGCGCAAGGCGCCGTTGCTCGTCGCATCGCTCATGAACTTCGAGACGAACGCCAGCGCCTGCTGATGGCCGAGCGGCACCGCGACGGCCGTGACCGTCTTCTTGAAGGTCTCGTCGAGCACGCGCGTGCCTGGAATCTTCTCCGCCATCTTGTTGAGCTGGTCGCGCGAGAGCGCGAAGGCGTCGACCCCGCCGTTTTTCAGCAGGCCGAAGATCTCATCATACGTCTGATAGCCGGTGACCTTGGCATTCTTCAGATGCGCGACGGCGCCACGCATGGTGGTCGTGTTGTTGACGGCGGCGACCTTCACGCCGGGCTGGTCGAGCGCGGCGAAACTGGTGACCGTCGAGCCGGACTTGACGATGTAGGTGGCGTCGGCGACCTCGTAAATCGGGCCGAACATCATTCGGGTCTCGCGTTCGGGATCCTTGGGCAGGAAAGTGACATCCCAGGTGCCTTTCCCGGCAGCGTCGGTGATCTGCCCGGAATTCTGGTGCACGACATATTCCACGGGAACGCCGAGTTGCGCGGCCATTTCCTTGCCGAGGTCGACGGGGACGCCGGCATAGCCGGCCTCGGTCTTGGTCGACCAGAACGCGCCACCGGCCGGACTGATGGCGATCGCGACCCGCAATTTACCGGTCGGCGCGATCTCGTCCTTCAAACCATCGGCTAGCGCGGGCATGGCAACCGTCGCGGCGAGAACGAGGCCCGCAAAGGCCGACCGAAGTGACGCTGGCATGTCATGTTCTCCTCGCACATCCTCTTGTTTTCATTTCCATCCGCCTTGCAGCCGGCGCACGGCCTTTGGCGCGATTGTGGTCAATCATGCGCGCCATGAAAAGCGATTTGTCATAACGATGCCATCAAAGGCCTCGCTCCGGTTTGCGGTGCGAGACCGATAACCGTCATTCGTATGGTGTTCCACGACCGCTTTTTTGTTGGTAGCCTGTCGTACCGACGGACAGCAATCGGGGGCCATCGAATGACGCGCGTGCATCTCACCTGCCCCGCCAAACGCGACGGGCAGTGGCGGCATATCGGCCGGCTCTCGGCGGCGATCGTGGCCGTGGTCGCCCTCGCCGGCTGCGAGGACAAGAACGCCTTCGTGGCACCGCCGCCGCCCAAGGTCGATGTCGCCACGCCTCTGCAGCGTTCGGTCACGCGCTATGTCGAAGCCACCGGCAATACCGCACCGATCAAGAACGTCGATCTCGTCGCGCGGGTCCAGGGCTTCCTGCAGTCGATCGACTACCAGGACGGCACCTTCGTCAAGCAGGGCACCCAGCTCTTCACGATCGAGCCCGAAACCTACAAGCTCAAGCTCGAGCAGGCCCAGGCGGCCGAGGCCGGCGCGCAGGCTTCGCTCCGGCAGGCGGAAGCCGACTTCAGGCGGCAGACCGATCTGGTGCAGCGCCAGGCGGTGTCGCAGGCCACGCTCGACACCTCGACGTCCACCCGCGACAACGCGCAGGCCAATCTCCAGCAGGCCCAGGCCAACACCAGGCTGGCCGAAGTCAATTACGGCTACACCAGGGTGACCGCGCCGTTCGACGGCGTCGTCAGCGCCCACATGGTCTCGGTCGGCGAACTCGTCGGCGTTTCCTCCCCGACCCAGCTTGCGACCATCGTCGCGATGGACCCGATCTACGTGAACTTCACCGTCAACGAGCGGGATGTCCTGCGCATCCGCGCCGAGGCGATCCGCCGGGGTCTCACCGCCGCAGACCTGAAGCAATTCCCGATCGAGGTCGGCCTCCAGACCGAGACCGGCTATCCGCATCAGGGCAAGCTCGACTACGTCGCGCCCACCATCAACCAGTCGACCGGCACGCTCGCGGTGCGCGGGCTGGTGCCGAACGACAGGCGGGTGCTGCTGCCCGGCTATTTCGTCCGCGTCCGCGTGCCCTTCGACGAGGACAAGTCGGCGCTGCTCGTGCCCGATACCGCGCTCGGCAGCGACCAGGGCGGCCGCTATCTCCTGGTGGTCAACGGCGACAACACCGTCGAGCAGCGCAAGGTGCAGATCGGCCCCGTGGACAACGGCCTGCGCGTGATCGAAAGCGGCCTGAAGCCGGAGGACCGGGTGGTGATCGCGGGGCTCCTGCGGGTCATCCCGGGCCAGAAGATCGACCCGCAGCAATCCAAGATCGAGCAGCCGCAGGCATCCGCCAAGTAGTCTGCCATAGAGCCTACCACGCAGGAGCAGCCGGTCATGATCTCCAAATTCTTCATCGAGCGGCCGGTCCTCTCGAACGTCATCGCGCTGCTGATGATCTTGATCGGCGGCGTCGCGCTGTTCAACCTCGCGATCGCGCAATATCCGGACGTGGTGCCGCCGACCGTGCAGGTCACGACGCGCTATCCCGGCGCCAGCGCCAAGACCGTGATCGACACCGTCGCGCTGCCGATCGAGCAGCAGGTCAACGGCGTCGAGGACATGCTCTACATGCAGTCCTACAGCGGCGCCGACGGCACCTATACGCTGACCGTGACCTTCAAGATCGGCACCGATCTCAACTTCGCGCAGGTGCTGGTGCAGAACCGCGTCTCCAGCGCCCTGTCGCAACTGCCGCAGGCCGTGCAGAGCCAGGGCGTCACCGTGCAGAAGCGGTCGACCTCGATCCTCCTGTTCGTGACGCTGACCTCGCCCGACGGGCAGTACGACAGCCTCTACCTGAGCAACTACGCCACCATCAACATCCGCGACGAGCTCTCACGCCTGCCCGGCGTCGGCAATGTCACCGTGTTCGGGGCCGGCCAGTATTCCATGCGGGTATGGCTCGATCCGAACAAGCTCCAGGCCTTCGGACTGGTGCCGCAGGACGTCATCCAGGCCATCCAGCAACAGAGCCAGCAGGTCTCGGCCGGTCAGGTCGGCGCGCCGCCGACGCCGCCGGGACAGGCATTCCAGTACACGCTCAACGTCAACGGACGGCTCGAGGACACTAGCCAGTTCGAGAACATCATCGTCAAGACCGGCACCAGCGGCGACGTCACGCGCGTGCGCGATGTCGGCTCGGTGGAGTTGGGAGCGCAGACCTACAGCCAGATCTTCGCGCTGAACAAGCAGCCCTCCACCGGCATCGGCGTATTCCAGTCGCCAGGCGCGAACGCGCTCCAGGTCGAGCAGGCCGTCGAGAAGAAGATGAAGGAGCTCGCCAAGGCGTTCCCGCAAGGCATCAAATACGACACGCCGTTCGACACCACGAAGTTCGTGGAAGCCTCGGTGCACGAGGTCTATACGACGCTGATCGAGGCCGGCGTCCTGGTGCTGGTCGTGATCCTGGTGTTCCTGCAGGACTGGCGCGCGATGCTGGTGCCGGCGACAACCGTGCCGGTGACCATCATCGGCGCGTTCGCCGCGATGGCCGCGCTCGGCTTCACCATCAACATGTCGACGCTGTTCGCGATCGTGCTGGCGATCGGCATCGTCGTCGACGACGCCATCGTGGTGGTCGAAGGCGCTGCCCACAATATCGAGCAGGGCATGAACGGCCACGACGCCGCGATCAAGGCGATGGACCAGCTGTTCGCGCCGATCGTCGGCATCACGCTGGTGCTGATCTCGGTGTTCCTGCCCGCCTCCTTCCTCGCGGGGCTCACGGGCCGCATCTACTCGCAGTTCGCGCTGGTGATCGCGGCGACCGCGCTGCTCAGCGCCATCAACGCGGCGACGCTAAAGCCGACGCAATGCGCGCTCTGGCTGCGGCCGACGGTGCCGCCCGAGCAGCGCAACTTCTTCTACCGGGGCTTCAACGCCGTCTACAATCGCGTCGAGCGAGGCTATACGCGCCTGATCGGCACCCTGGTCCGGCACAGCACTGCCTCGGTCGCGATTGCACTGGTCCTGATCGCGATCGGCGGCTACGGCCTGTCGCGCGTGCCGACCGGATTCCTTCCGATCGAGGATCAGGGCTACCTGATCGCCGCCGTGCAACTGCCCGACGGCGCCTCGCTCGAACGGACCCAGAAGGTGCTCGACAAGGCGAGCGAGCTGATCAGCGGGACGCCCGGCGTGCAGCAGGTCATCACGATCGCCGGCATCTCCGCGCTCGACAACAGCGCGAGCCTCGCCAATGCCGGCGTCGCCTATATCGTGCTGAAGGACTGGGCCGCCCGCGGCAAGGGCGAGGACCTGCGCTCGCTGGTGTACGGGCTGAACGACAAGGTCGCGACCATCATGGAGGCACGGACGCTGGTGCTGCCGCCGCCGCCGATCCAGGGCATCGGCAACGCGGCCGGCTTCTCGATGCAGGTGGAGCTGCGCGACGGCAACAGCGACTTCGCCAAACTGCAGGCGATCACCAGCGCGATGGTCACCAATGCGCAGAGCCAGAGCGCGCTGCAGCGCGTCTCGTCCTCGTTCCGCTCGTCGGTGCCGCAATTCGACGTCGAGATCGACCGCATCAAGACGCAGACGCTGCACGTCACGACCGACCAGGTGTTCGCGGCGCTGTCGACCTATCTCGGCTCGTCCTACGTCAACCAGTTCAACAAGTTCGGCCGCGTGTTCCAGGTCTATGCGCAGGCCGACTCGTCGTTCCGCGTCACCGAGCGCGACATCGCCAACATGATGGTGCGCAACCAGAACGGCGACATGATCCCGATCGGTACGGTCGCCACGATCACGCCCGCCACCGGGCCCTCGCTGATCAGCCTGTACAACCTCTACCCCTCGTCGACGATCGTCGGCCTGCCGGCGCAGGGCTACTCATCCGGCCAGTCGCTGCAACTGATGGAGCAGATCGGAGACAAGACGCTGCCGCCGGGCACGGGCTATGAATGGACCGCGATGTCCTATCAGGAGAAGGCGGTCTCCAACCAGATCTACTGGGTGTTCGGGCTGGCCATGCTGCTGGTCTACTTCGTGCTCGCCGGCCAGTACGAAAGCTGGTACGCGCCGATCTCGGTGATCCTCGCGGTGCCGCTGTCGCTGATCGGACCGATGCTGATCCTCAACGCGCTCAAGATCGACAACAACCTCTACTGCCAGATCGGCCTCATCCTGCTGATCGCGCTGTCGGCCAAGAACGCCATCCTGATCGTCGAGGTCGGGCTGGAGCTGCACGGCCGCGACGGCAAACCGGTCCTGGAATCCGCGATCGAGGCGGCGCGATCCCGCTTCCGTCCCATCCTGATGACGTCGTTCGCCTTCATCCTCGGCGTCGTGCCGCTGGTGATCGCGACCGGCGCCGGCGCCAGCGCCCGCAAGTCGATCGGCATCACCGTGTTCTCCGGCATGCTGGCCTCGACCTGCCTCGCGGTGCTGTTCGTGCCGGCCTTCTTCGTAGTGGTTCAGCGCTTCGAGAACTGGCTCGCCTCGCGCAAGGAGACGACCCCGGCGGCCAAGCCGGCCGCGGAGGTGAAACACTGAGACCCGTCGACTTCGTCGGCGCGGCTCCAGGCCCATTGCAGCCTCTCCCGCAACCGTGAGAGGGGCGCGCACGGCCTCACGCCGTCTCCGCCGACGTCCGCCGGGCCTCGCCGCTCGAGACCAGCAGCACCGACACCTTCGACTGCCGCAGCACGGCGTCGGCGACACCGCCAAAGGACAGGTGGTCGCCCTGGATGCGGTCGACGCCCATGACCACGAGATCGACGTCGGTGGTGTCGATCTCGCGGAGGATCGCGGCCTCCGGCGTCCGGTTCACGCGCAGCGTCGCGGTGATGTCGACCTCGTAGCGGGCGGCGAGATCGCTGGTGTCCTTGAGGATACCCGCTTCCCGGCTCAACCCGCGCGACGCGCCACGCTGCGCGCCCTTGTCCCGCGTTGTCGCCACATAGATCACCCGAAGCGAGCCTGATCCGGCCTGCGCCAGCGCCACCGCGACCTCGGCGCCGCGCCTGGAGACGCCGCTGCCGGAGACCGGGACGAGGATGTTGAGCGCGTCGGGCATCGGCTGCTCGAGGTGCCTGCCCTTCGCCGCCACGACCGCGAGCGGCCCCTCGAACCTGGCCGCGATGTCCTCGATCTTGCCGTCGAAGCGATCCCCGCCCTTGGCGACCTTGTCGACACCGATCACGAGGAGATCGAACCCCTTGCGCGCCTCGTCGGCAATGGTCTCGCCGAGCTCCGCGCGTCTCGCCCGGGTGACGACATCGACGCTGCCGGCATCGTCGCCGTGGGCGGACACCATTTCGGCCGCCTTCTTCACCACGGCTTCGTGCGCCTCCTCCCCGTCGCGCTCCTTCTCCTGCTCCTTGGCGCGCTTTCCGATATGCAGCACGGTGATCGGGAGACCGCGCATGCCCGCGATCAATCCGGCGAGATGCGAGGCAAAGGTGGCGTTGACGCTCTCGTCGACCGCCAGCAGCGGACGTTCGAGATTGGCGACGAAACCGCGCGCCTCGAACTCCTCCCGTTCAAGGCGCGCCTTTTCCTCCCGGTTCATCGGCAGCTTTGCGAGCGCTGCGCGCAGCATCGGCGGCATCGCCATGGTGGTCACGATCGCCATGGTCACGATCATCGTGAACAGGTTCTGGCTGAGCACGCCGATGGACAGACCGATGGTCGCGATGATGACTTCGGTCGAGCCGCGCGCATTCATGCCGCTGGCGAGCGCCAGCGACTCCCGATAGCTCAGCCCGCCCGCGGTGCCGCCGACGAAGGCGCCGCCGAACTTGCCGACGCTCGCGATGACGACCAGCAGGCCCGTCAGCATCAGCAGTCCGGGGTCGCGGAGAACCGAGAGATCGGCGCTGAGGCCCGCAAGGCCGAAGAACACCGGCATGAAGAAACTCGAGATCAGCCCGCGCAGCTGCTCGTCGATCTGCCGTGTCAGGATCGGAGATTCCCCGACCAGGATGCCGGCGACGAAAGCCCCCAGCACGGTATGCACGCCGATCAGATGCGTGATCAGCGCCATCGTGCCCATCAGCAGCAGGATCACGGTGATGACCGGCGCGGTGCTGACGAGGTTGTCGTTGGCCCAGCGAATGAGCTGGAACACCAGCCGGCGGCCGATGGTGAAGCTGACGAGGAGGAAGGCGAGCGTGCCCAGCACGGCTTTCGCCACCGAGGCGATGTCGAGCGTGCCTTGCGAGGCGAGGCTGAAGATGACCGCGATGATGATCCAGCCGATGGTGTCGTCGATGACGGCCGTGGCGACGATGATCTGCCCGACATCGCGGCGCATGAAATTCATCTCGCGCACGACCACGGCGACGATCTTCACCGAGGAGATCGACAGCGCCGTGCCCATGAACAGCGAGGCGACCAGACGCTGCTGCGGATTGGGCAGCAGCGCATCGGGCAGGAATTCACCGAGCGCGAAGCCGCAGGCGAAGGGCACGAGGATGCCGGCGATCGAGATCGCGATCGCCGCTCTGCCGACCTTCCTGACCAGCTTGAGGTCGGTCTCCATGCCGGTGAGCAACAGCAGCAGCAGGATGCCGAACTGGGCGATGCCGTCGATCATCGCCTTCTGCTCCGGCGACTTGGGGAAGATCGCGTGCTGCGCCTCCGGCCAGATCCAGCCGAACAGCGATGGTCCGAGCAGGATGCCCGCGAGCAATTCGCCGATCACCGAAGGCTGGCCGATGCGCTGCATGATCTCGCCGAGACCGCGGCCGACGGCGATCAGCAGCACGATCTGCGCCACCAGCAGGAATTCGGACGGGCCCGCCGATTTGCCGCCCTCGGCGCTGGCCGCAATGGTGGTGAGGACAAGCGCCGCGGGGACAAGGCCGACCGGTCGGAGCAGGCTCCACAGCATGCAGGCGTCTTTCCCCCTTCATCCGCCCGAACAAGGTGTCCGGACGTCATGGATAGAACCCGCGGGAGGCGGAGCGAGTTCCCGCCGCTGCCGACGAGGTTAAGAGGGCGGCAACAAAATCGGCGAAAACAACCCCATGCACAGTAGACCGCCATTGACCGGGCGAGGTCTTTTGGTCGCCCGGCGACCTTTGACACGTCGGGCAAAACACCGGCAGGATGGCATGGTGGGCAGGCTCCATCGGACCCGCTCCGCCCTTGCCGACATCCCCGTCATTGCGAGCGCAGCGTAGCAATCCAATCTCCCTCCGCGGGAGCGATCTGGCTCGCTTCGTCGCGGAGCCTGGCACCCGGCCCGCTGGAGACGGGGCCGCGTGGCGCGCCGCATCGACGAGTGGAAAGGCAGGCGCACGCATTTCTTCCGTCATTGCGTGGCGGCGCGATGCTGGCACGCAATGACGGTGGAGAAAGTTCAGGCCTGGCACTGGCTCGTGCCCCGGACGCAGCGCCGCGCCGCTTCGGCGGTGCGCTGCAGAGCCGGGGCCCATGCGACACGGGAATTTGCGGTCAGTGGGTCCCGGCTCTGCGCCGCAGCGTTGCGCGCTGCAGCGCGTCCGGGACACGAGAGCGCGGTCAGGCCGATTGTGCGGCCGGCGTCCTGATCTCACGCGGCAGGATGATCGCAGCGGCGATCGCCAGCAGGCAGAGGCCGGCGAAGGCGTGCAGCATGGTGACGAAGCCGCCCTGCTCGTAGAGCCATGCGACCAGACCGACGGAGGCGCCCGCCGCGGTGAAACCGACGAAGTAGCGCACCGCATAGGCGCGCGAGCGCCACTCCTCGGTCGTGTACTTGCCGACCATGGCATCGTTGACCGTGACTTGCCCGAACGCACCCATGACGATGCCGATGGAAACGACGATCAGCGGCAGGTTGTTCAGGCTCGCGGCCAGATACAGGAACGGCGCCAGCATGAAGGACAGCGGCAGCGCCACCGTCTTGAGCGAATAGCGGTCGAGCAGCCGCCCGATCGTGTACTGGGTCATCGCGCCGAACACGTAGACGCAGGCCGCGATGACGCCGAGCAGCGCCGGGCTCTTGGTGAGATCGGCGAGCCGCTCGGCGAACAGCTTCGGCAGCGCGACGGTGACGGCATTGAAGGTGGTCGAGATCGCGATCACGACGATCAGCAGCGACAGCACCACGCGCCACATGTCCTGCTTCGCGACCCGGGACTGCGCCGCCGCCTGCTTCGAGCCCTTGCGATCCTCGTGCACGACCATCATGGCGAAAGCGATTCCGATCAGGATGGTGACGATGCCGGGAACGATGAAGGCGAGACGCCAGCCGAAATACTGGCCGATCACGCCGGTGACGAGCGCGGACGAGGCCACGCCGAGATTTCCCCAGACGCCGTTCAGCCCCATCTCGCGGCCGAGCTTGTCGGCGTAGGACACGATCATCGCCGTGCCGACGGGGTGGTAGATCGAGGCGAAGATGCCGATGGCGAGCAGCGCCGCGCCGAGCTGCGCCGGGGTCTGCACGAAGCCGACCGAGATCATGGACAGGCCAATGCCGATGAAGAAGATCAGCATCATGTGGCGGCGGCTCCAGCGATCCCCGAGCCAGCCGGTGAGCAGGGAGCCCGCCCCGAACGCGACGAAACCCGGCGTCGCATAGGGCAGAAGTTCCGAATAGGCCATGCCCAGCGCCGGCCCCATGATGATCACGGCGGCGGCGAAAATCAGCATCGAATAATGATCGATGAAGTGGCCTGCGTTGACGAAGCTGATCACCCGGCTGGGGCTGTTCATACGAATCCTCACTTGCTCCGAAATGGGTTATATGTCGGAGCGATTACGGGATGCTGCCAATGACTGTCGTAGAAACGCCAATCCGGGAGGTCCGGGGCAACCACCGCTCGACCGCGGGCGTGCACCTGGTCGCGCGCGACTATCCCAAGGGATTGCGGCTCGATGCGCACATGCACCGCGAGGCCCAGCTCCTCTATGCGGCGAGGGGCACGATGCAGGTGACGACGCCCGGGGGGCGCTGGCTCGTGCCGCCGGACCGCGCGGTCTGGGTGCCGGCGGGGCTCGAGCACGCCATCGACGTGCTCGCCGACATCGAGATGCGCACGCTGTATTTCGACCTGCCGTGGCTGAAGCGCCAGCAGCGCCATGAGGGCCTGGCCCGCGAATTCGTGGTGCGGGTGTCGCCGCTCCTGCACCAGGCGATCCTCGCGCTGTTCGACCCCCGCAACGCGTCCGAGCGGACCGAACTGCTGATCCGCCTGGTCATGCTGGAATTGCATCAGGCCGAGGATTCCGCGACCTTCGTGCCGTTGCCGCGCGAGCTGCGCTGCCGCCGCGCCGCGATGATCGTGCTCGACGATCCCACCGGCCTGCACGACATCGACTCGCTGGCGCGCGAGGTCGGAACCTCCGCGCGGACGCTGTCGCGGCTGTTCTCGTCGGAGACCCAGCTGAGCTTCAAGAGCTGGTGCCAGCGCGCCCGCATCGCGGCCGCGATCCAGAAATTGTCGACCGACGCCAACGTCTCGGTGAAGCAGCTCGCGACCCAGCTCGGCTATGCCAGCGTGCCGGCGTTCTCGGCGGCGTTCCGGCAGGTGACGGGACGGACGCCGACGGAGTTTGCGGGGAAGGGCTGAGGTCTGTCGCCCGTTAACCCTGCTCCTGGTGTCGTCGCCCGCGACAGCAGGCGATCCAGCATTCCAACAGCGCCGATGGATTGACGGACAGGCCGCGGCGTAGTGGATGCCCCGCCTGCGCGCGGCATGACGACGTTCGTGAAGAAGCATAGCCGTCGCAAGCGCGGGGCATGCCAGCCTTGTTGGCACGCATGGCCCAGCTAAAGTTGCCAAATTCCTGCGCTTGATTGTGATCGGCTTCCGCCCAAATCCCGTGTAAGCTTCCCGCAGCGCACAAACCGGAATTGATAAGTCCAGATGGCCAACGCGTTTTTTTCCGACCTGCTCGCCACGATCTCAGAGCGCGGCCGCACGCTGCTTCGCCGCGGTGATTCCGCCGACGTCAAACGGGACGCCGAGGGATTGGCCGAGCTCTGCGATGCGCTGCTCTCGGGCCGGGGCGAAGCCTCCGGCACGGCGATGGCACGCGAGGTGCTCGATCTCTACAGGGATCTGGATGCGGCAGGACGCCGCGCCTTTTTCGCTGCGCTGGTGCGCGATTTCGGTCCCGACCGGGAACGTCTGGCGCAGGCGATCGAGAAATGGCGCGCCAAGCCGAGTGACGAGGATGCGAGTTCCCTGCACTTCGCCTCCGAGCCGCGGCGGCAGGAACTGATCCGCCGGCTCAACCGCGCGCCCGGCGGCACCGGCGATCTCGTCAGCATGCGCGCGGACCTGCTCGGCATGATGAACGGGCACACCGATCTCGCCGCGCTCGACCGCGACGTGTCGCATCTTCTCTCTTCGTGGTTCAACAGGGGGTTTCTCGTGCTGCGCAGGATCGACTGGTCGACCCCGGCCAACATCCTCGAAAAGATCATCCGCTACGAGGCCGTGCACGAGATCAGCGACTGGGACGACCTGCGCCGCCGCATCGATCCGGTCGACCGGCGATGCTATGCCTTCTTCCATCCCGCGATGGTCGACGAGCCCCTGATCTTCGTCGAGGTGGCGCTGACCGAGACGATCCCCGGCGCGATCGCGCCGCTGCTCGCGGTCGATCGCCAGCATTTGCCGATCGAACGCGCGCGCACCGCCGTGTTCTATTCGATCTCCAACACCCAGCGCGGCCTCGGCGGCATCTCCTTCGGCAGCTTCCTGATCAAGCAGGTGGTCGAGGAGCTCCGCCGCGAAACGCCCAAGCTCGACACCTTCGTGACGCTGTCGCCGGTGCCGGGCTTCATGCAATGGGTGAAGCAGGACAAGGACCTGCCGCTGTCGGACGAGGACCGCGAGGTGCTGAAGCGCCTCGACGAGCCGAAATGGTTCGAGAACGCGGAAGCGACCGCGCAGCTCCGCGGCGTGATCGAGCCGCTCGCGGCGCATTATTTCCTGAAGGCGCGGACGCCGAAGGGACGGCTGATCGACTCGGTCGCGCGCTTTCACCTCGGCAACGGCGCGCGGCTCGAGCGCATCAACTGGCTCGGCGATCTCTCGCCGAAGGGCGTGCGCGAATCCGCCAGCGTGATGGTCAACTATCTCTACCGCCTCGACGACATCGAGAAGAACCACGAAGCCTATGCCAATGACGGCGAGGTCGTGGCCTCGAGCGCAGTGAAGAAGCTGATCAAGGGCGAAGGACGGCGGCTGCTGGACATGCGGTTGTCATAGCGGCTCGCGCGGTCGTCGTTCCGGACAGGCGAAGCGCGGATCCGGGACCCGTCACCACAGGATCGGGTTTGACGATCGCTCGGGGTCGCCGGCGCGGCTCATGTCCGCTGCGTGGGGTTATGGGTCCCGGCCTGCGCCGGGACCACATCAATTTGCTGGACGCCCCGCCCTACTCAGCCAGCGCCTTCATCTCCTTGTAGAGATCGGATTTGCCCTCGAAGCCGATGCCGGGCAGGTCCGGCATGGTGATGTGGCCGTTCTCGACGCGGACGCCGTCCGGGAAGCCGCCATAGGGCTGGAACAGGTCGGGATAGCTCTCGTTGCCGCCGAGACCGAGGCCGGCCGCGATGTTGAGCGACATCTGGTGACCGCCATGCGGGATGCAGCGGCTGGGCGACCAGCCGTAGGTCTTCAGCACCTCGAGCGTGCGCTGGTATTCGCACAGGCCGTAGGACAGCGCGCAATCGAATTGCAGCCAGTCGCGATCCGGACGCATGCCGCCATAGCGGATCAGGTTGCGCGCGTCCTGATGGCTGAACAGGTTTTCGCCGGTCGCCATCGGACCGGGATAGAATTCGGCGAGCGCGGCCTGCAGCGCGTAGTCGAGGGGATCGCCGACTTCCTCGTACCAGAACAGGGGATAGTCGCGCAGCATCTTGGCATAGGCGATGCCGGTTTCCAGATCGAAGCGGCCGTTGGCGTCGACCGCGAGCTGCGCGTCCTTGCCGATCTCCTTCAGCACGGCCTCGATGCGCATGCGGTCGTCCTCGATCGGCGCGCCGCCGATCTTCATCTTGACGACGTTGTAGCCGCGATCGAGATAGCCGCGCATCTCGCCGCGCAGCATCGAGAGATCCTTGCCGGGATAGTAATAGCCGCCGGCGGCATAGACGAAGACGCGCGGATTGGCGGTCACGCCGTGACGCTCGGCGAGCAGGCGGAACAGCGGCTTGCCGGCGATCTTCGCCACCGCGTCCCACACCGCCATGTCGATGGTGCCGACCGCGACCGAGCGCTCGCCATGACCGCCCGGCTTCTCGTTGGTCATCATCGCGCCCCAGACCTTGTCGGGGTCGAGATTGTCGCCGGCGCCGTTCAGCAGCGATTTCGGATCGGCCTCGAGGATGCGCGAGGCGAAACGCTCGCGGATCAGGCCGCCCTGCCCGTAGCGGCCGTTGGAATTGAAGCCGTAGCCGACCACGCGCCTGCCGTCGCGCACGACGTCGGTGACGACCGCAACGAGGCTCGTCGTCATCTTGGTGAAGTCGATATAGGCGTTGCGGATCGGCGACGAGATCGGCTTGGTGATCTCGCGGACGTCGACGATGCGGACCGACATGCGGGTGGCCTTTCAGTTCGCTGGCGTCATTCCGGGATGGTCCAAAGGACCAGACCCGGAATCTCGAGCTTTCGGGTTCTCGCTTCGCGAGCCCCGGAATGACGGCTTTGCCGTCACTTCTTGTCCCTGAAATACGGCTCGACCGGCCCGTGCACCTTGATGGTCAGCGGGTTGCCGTAGCGGTCCTTGGCGTTGCCGGCGGTGACGCGGACCCAGCCCTCGCTGACGCAATATTCCTCGACATTGGTCTTCTCGACGCCCTTGAAGCGGATGCCGACGTCGCGCGCCAGGATGTCCGCGTTGTAGTAGGGGCTGTTCGGATCGACCGACAGACGGTCCGGGAATTCGTCGCTCATGCTTGTCTCGCTCACAACAGGGTTTCGATTTGCTGCCGCAATCCTTCCGGTTTGGCGGTCGGCGCGTAACGCGCGATCACCTTGCCGGCACGGTCCACCAGGAATTTGGTGAAATTCCACTTGATGGAGGAGCCGAGCAGTCCGGATTGCTGATGTTTCAGATACTCATACAGGGGGTGCGCGTTGGCGCCGTTGACGTCGACCTTCGCGAACAACGGGAAGGTGACGTCGTAATGGGTCGAGCAGAACTCCTGGATCTCGCTCGCCTGCCCCGGCTCCTGGCCGCCGAACTGGTTGCAGGGAAAGCCGAGCACCGAGAAGCCGCGCGGCGACAGGTCGCGATGCAGCTCCTCGAGGCCGCGATATTGCGGCGTGAAGCCGCATTTGCTCGCGGTGTTGACGATGAGGAGCACCTGCCCTTCGAAGCGGCGCATCGGCACTTCCTCGCCGAGCAGCGAGTTGGCCTTGAATTCGTAGATGACCGACATCGCTAACCCACGGGATCGATCGGTGACGGCGGCACGCCGCCCGCCTCGATCGCCTCGCCCGCGAGCAGGCAGAGGTCCTCGCGGTAGCGTGCGGCGACGATGTGCACGCCGACGGGCGCCTTCCCTACCAGGCCGGTGGAGACCACGAGGCCCGGCAGGCCCATGAAGGGGATGGCGATCTGCGGCAACTGCGCCTCCCAGACCCGCTTGAAGGATTCATCGTCCTTGCGGTCCAGATGATCGGGGAACGGCAGTTCGCCGGAGACCGGCGTCAGCAGCACGGGGTATTTCTCGAAGAACAGCATCCAGTCGCGGGTCAGCGTGGCGCGTCGCGTCAGCGCCTTGGCGTAGTTCGCCTGGTCCATCGGCGTGACCCTGGCGCGGTTGCCGCGCAGGCAGGCCAGCGCGCCGGGATCGCCCTCGCGCTCCGCCATCTCGAGCTGCGCCTCATAGCCGTCGCCGAGCCAGAGCTTGATCTGCCACTCGACCGCCTCGCGCATCGGCGGGGTGTTCTCGCTCACGTCCACGGTCCAGCCGGCGCGCTCCAGCCGCTTGCCGGCATCGCTCACCGCCGCCTTCACCTCCGGCGTGGTCGCAAGGCCGTCCGGGTTGAGGCAGAGCGCGGCGCGCTTCGGCCTCGCGGGGCCTTCCAGCGGCGCCGGCACCCACCAGGGATCGCGCACGTCGCGCGCCGACATGGCCGCGAGCGAAATCCTGAGATCGTTGACGGTGCGCGCCAGCGGTCCCGACACCGCCATGATCTGCGGCCCGATCGGCCGCTCCGGCAGCGCCGGGTTGAAGGCGGGGATGCGACCCAGCGTCGGGCGCAGGCCATGCACGCCGCAGGCATAGGCGGGATAGCGGATCGAACCGGCGATGTCGGTGCCGTGGGCGATATGGCCGATGCCGGCCGCCACCGCCGAGCCGGCGCCGCCCGAGGAGCCGCCCGGCGTCAGCGAGGCGTCGCGCGGGTTCCTGGTGTCGCCATGGACGAGGTTGGTCGTGAACCAGCGATAGGAGAACGCCGGGCAGTTGGTGCGGCCGAGCAGGATGGCGCCGGCCTTGCGGAAATTGGCAACGACCGGATTGTCCTCGCGCGCGATCAGGTCGCGCTGCAGCTTGAGCCCGTTGGTGGTGGCGAAGCCTTCCTGGTCGACATTGGCCTTGATGGTGACGGGGACGCCGGCCAGCACGCCGGGGTCCTCGCCCCTGGCGATGGCGGCATCGACGGCGTCTGCCTGCTTGAACACGTCGTCCGGCCGGTGGTCGATCACGGCGTTGAGGCGGGGATTGACGGCGTCCAGCCGGGCGAGACCGGCCGTGGCGGCCTCCCTGGCGGATACTTTCGTGGATTTGACGAGGGCTGCGAGGTCGGCGGCCGAGAGGCGCCAGAGATCTTGCATGGCTTGCTCCGTATGACCGGCGTCTTTTAGCCCCGGGAACGCGGCAAAGCCATGCGGATTTCAGAGCCGAAGGAGATGGAATGGCCCCGCCGCGCTCGCAAATGGCGGGGAGGAAGCGGGACGTCCACGGAGGTAAGGCGATGCCCCTAATGCCGCGTCGCGGACTGGTCCGGGATGTCCAGCAGGGCCTCGGTGAAGGGGAATTCGAGCACGATCTCCCCGTCGACGTCGGTCACCTCGATGACGGCTTCCAGAAGGGCCCGTTGGGTGCCTTCCGACTTCACCACTTCGAGGATCATCTGGCGGGCGACCTCCCAGGCCCGATCGGGATTGCGGAGATCCTCGCCGTCGGGATCCACGATCAACTCGTCGCCGATACGGGTGTTGAAGAAATATCTGGGCATCACCGGAATCCAGTTGGGTCGCGTGTACCGGATTGAAAGCTGCACTGCACTCACAACTGCTTTATCAGGACAGTGGTCACGACCGAATGCGCCCAGCGCAAGGCAGCGTCACGCGAAGCGCGTCCGGTCATCATTTTCGCGTCGCAACATGGGCTTCCTCGCCAAGATTTCACTGGCGAACTTTTCTACTCGCAGTAACTTACTCCCTGGGCGGACACGTCCGATTTCGCGAATATGGAGAGCCAAGATGGCCTGGAAAACCCCCAAGATCGTCGAAGTGCCCTGTGGCATGGAAATCAACATGTATGTGAGCGCCACCCGCAAGTAAGCGGCCGGCGAATACGCGTTCCGCGCAGGTGGGTCTTCCGGTCACAATAGGTTTCCGGATGACGGATTTCGTGTCGACCGGAGATCCACCGCGCAACGTTCCTCCAGGAGACGGAACATGCTTCGCGTCGTCGTCCTGGGCGCCGCAGCGGGCGGCGGGGTGCCGCAATGGAATTGCGGCTGCGAGGGCTGCCGGGCAGCCCGTGCGAGCGGCCAAGAGCTTCAACGAACCCAGGCCTCGGTCGCCTTCAGCGGCGACGGCGAGCATTGGTTCCTGATCAACGCCTCCCCCGATCTTCGGCAGCAGTTGAACGCGACGCCGCAACTGCATCCCAAGGCCGGCGCGCTGCGCCACACGCCGATCGCCGGGGTGATCCTGACCAACGGCGAAGTGGATGCGGTGGCGGGCCTGCTCTCGATGCGCGAGGGGTCGCCCTTCACGATCTACGCGCACGAGAAGGTGCTGGCGATCCTGAACGGCAACAGCATCTTCAACGTGCTGAACGAGAAGAACGTGCGCCGCCAGCCGATCGGCGTCGGCGAGCCGTTCGAGCCGCGGTTGCCCGATGGCGCGCGCTCCGGACTCGAGGTGCTGCCCTTCGCGGTGCCCGGCAAGTCGGCCTGGTATCTGGAAGGCAGGACTCATCCCGGCGGCGACACCGGCGACGGCGACACGCTCGGCCTGAAGATCACCGACAAGTCGACAGGCCGGAGCTTCTATCTCGTCGCCGCCTGCGCCGAGGTGACCGACGCGCTCAAGGCCGAGATCGACGGCGCGGCACTGGTGTTCTTCGACGGCACGGTGTGGCGCGACGACGAGATGATCAGGGCCGGGCTCGGCCACAAGACCGGCAAGAGCATGGGACATGTCGCGATGTCAGGGGACGACGGCGCGATCGCGCGGCTCGCCGGCCTCGCTATCGACAGGAAGATATTTCTGCATATCAATAATTCGAACCCGGCGCTGCTGCCCGGCTCGATCGAGCGCAAGGCCGCCGAGGACGCGGGCTGGCAGATACCCGCCGACGGAACGGAGATCGAGCTGTGAACGCCGCATCACTGACGGGAATGACCGCGCTCTCGATCGGCAGGGACATCCGGCTCAACTCCGCCGAGGACCTGGAGGCGACGCTGCGCCATATCGGCGCGACCCGCTATCACAGCCTGCATCCGTTCCATAAGCTGCTGCACGGCGGCAAGCTGAACAAGGGCCAGGTGCAGGCGTGGGCGCTGAACCGCTACTATTACCAGAGCACGATCCCGATCAAGGACGCGGTGGTGATCTCGCGTTTCCGCGACCGCGCCACGCGGCTGGAATGGCGCCACCGCATCGAGGACCATGACGGCGACGTCGGCAGCGAGGGCGGCATCGAGCGCTGGCTCAAGCTCACCGAAGGCCTCGGGCTCGACACGGCCTATGTGGAATCGACCGAAGGCATCCTGCCGGCGACGCGCTTCGCTGTGGAGGCCTATGTCCATTACTGCCGCGAGAAGAGCCCGCTGGAGGCGATCGCCTCCTCGCTCACCGAACTGTTCGCGCCGAACCTGCACGAGGAGCGGATCTCGGGGATGCTGGAGCATTACGACTTCGTCAATCCCGACATCATGAGCTACTTCAAGCGGCGGCTGGCGCAGGCGCCCCGCGATGCCGGCTTTGCGCTCGACTACGTCAAGGCGCATGCGAAGACGCCGGAGGAGCGCGCCTCCGTCTGCAACGCGCTGATCTTCAAGACCAACGTGCTGTGGGTGCAGCTCGATGCGCTCCAGCACGCCTATGTCGAAGGCCACATTCCGCCGGGCGCTTTCGTGCCCAAAGACAACTAGAACGGCGAGCCGAGGGACGAGCCATGGCCGGGCCGCGGAACATCAGCGTCAGCGAGGCGAGCCGCCCCGTGCTGCCGCGGCATGCCAAGCTGAAATATGACGAGACGCGACAAGTCTGGGTGATCCTGGCGCCGGAACGGGTGCTGGCGCCGGACGAGATCGCGGTCGAGGTGCTGCAGCTCTGCAACGGCGAGCGCAATGTCGGCGACGTCGCCGACCAGCTCGCGGCGAAATATGCCGCGCCGCGCGAGGCAATCCTCGCCGACGTCATCGGCATGCTGCAGGATCTCGCCGACAAGGGCTTCCTCACGGAGGCCCGGGAGAAGACGCCATGAGCGATCTGCTCGGCAATCCCGTCATCCCGCCCGACGCCAGCGACAGCCTCGCCGTGCTGGAGAAGCAGCGCTCGACGGCCGAGACGTTCGGCATTCCGCTCGCTGTGCTGCTCGAAATCACCCACCGCTGCCCGCTGCAATGCCCCTACTGCTCGAACCCGGTCGAGCTCGACCGCGCGGGCCGCGAACTGACCACCGAGGAGTGGAAGAAGGTGCTGAGCGAGCTCGCCGAGATCGGCGTGCTGCAGGTGCATTTCTCCGGTGGCGAGCCGACGGCGCGCAAGGACCTCGTCGAGCTGGTCAAGCACGCCAGCGACGTCGGCCTCTACACCAACCTTATCACCTCGGCCGTGCTGCTGACGCGCGACAGGCTGAGCGATCTCGCCGATGCCGGGCTCTGCCACGTGCAGATCAGTTTCCAGGGCATCGAGGAAAGCCTCTCCGATCGCGTCGCCGGCTACAAGGGCGCCCATCGCAAAAAGCTCGACGTCGCCAAATGGACGCGCGAACTCGACCTGCCGCTGACGGTGAACGCGGTGATGCACCGGCAGAACCTGCATCAGCTTCCCGACATCATCCAGATGGCGGTCGATCTCGACGCCGACCGGCTCGAGGTCGCCAATGTGCAATATTACGGCTGGGCGCTGAAGAACCGCGCCGCGCTGATGCCGACGGTCGCGCAGCTCGACGCCTGCACGCGCGTCGTCGAGGACGCGCGCGAGCGGCTGAAGGGCACGCTCGCGATCGACTACGTCGTGCCCGACTATTACGCGCTGCGGCCGAAGAAATGCATGGGCGGCTGGGGCCGGCAGTTCTTCAACATCTCGCCCGCGGGCAAGGTGCTGCCCTGCCACGCCGCCGAGAGCATCACCGGGCTCGACTTCGAATCCGTGCGCTCGAACCATTCGATCGCCTGGATCTGGCAGAACTCCGATGCGTTCAACCGCTATCGCGGCACCGGCTGGATGAAGGAGCCGTGCAAGTCCTGCGAATTCCGCGAGATCGACTTCGGCGGCTGCCGCTGCCAGGCGTTCGCGCTGACGGGCGATGCCGCCAACACCGATCCGGCCTGCGCGCTGTCGCCGCTGCACGAGACCATCTTCAAGCAGGCCGAGCGCGAGGCGGAGGGAGAAACCAGCCGCTTCCTCTACCGCAACTTCGCCGGCGGCACTCTGGAATCCGAGAATGGTGCCTGACGCCGACGCGGCCGCATCCGCCAAACGTGCCGATCCCTTCGCTCCGCTGACCTCCGAAATGCTCGACGTCGGGGACGGCCACGAGCTCCATGTCGAGAGCGTCGGCCGCGCCGGCGGCATTCCCGCCATCTATCTGCATGGCGGCCCCGGCAGCGGCTGCCAGCCCGATCATCGCCGGCTGTTCGATCCCGAGCGTTTCCACGCCGTGCTGTTCGACCAGCGCGGCTGCGGGCGCAGCCGCCCGAAAGGATCGCGCGAGCACAACACGACGCAGCACCTGATCGCGGACATGGAGAAGATCCGCGCAAGGTTCGGCTTCGATCGCTGGATCGTGGTCGGCGGCTCCTGGGGCGCGACGCTGGCGCTGGCGTACGCGCAGGCGCATCCCGAACATGTCTCGGGCATCGCGTTGCGCGCGACCTTTCTCGGCACGCGGGCCGAAGTCGAGACGGCCTTCACATCGCGCCTGGCGCAATTCTATCCGGCGCTCCACCAGGATTTCCTGAGCGTGCTACCGGAGGAGGAGCGCGCGCGGCCGGTGGAGGCCTACTACCGGCGCATCCTCGACGCCGACCCGGCCGTGCACGGCGGCGCCGCCCGGGCCTGGCACGATGTCGAGCGCACCTTGTCCGAGCACAAGCCGGCGAAGACGCGGCTCGACCTCGCCTCGCTCAACGTGTGGCGCACCCTGCCCGCGACGCCCTTCATGGAGGCGCATTATTTCGCCCACGACAGCTTCATGACCGAACACCAGCTGTTGCGGAATGCCGGCCGGCTCGCCGGCATTCCCGGCATCATCGTGCAGGGCCGCTACGACCTGTTGTGCCCGCCCGAGACGTCGCAGGCGCTCGCGAAGGCCTGGCCGGATTCCGAGATCCGCATCGTGGAAGAAGCCGGACATTCGCTCTATGATGCCGGCGTGAGGGACGCCGTCATGAAATCGATCGCCGACATCGGATCGAAAGCCGCGCGCTAGACTTATTCCTCATCCCGAGGGGTGCTCCAAACGGAGCGCGTCTCGAAAGGCAAGACGCCGGGACGTAGCTGGGGGCCTTCATGGTTCGAGCCGCCGCGTTGCGCGGCTCTTCATCGTGAAGAGCTGGAATGCGCAAGGGAAGGACAACAAGAAAATGCCGCTCGCCGGAACAGGCATGCTGATGACGTCGATGAATATCGACGCAGCCGACGAAGCCGACTTCAACCGCTGGTACGATCGCGAACACCTGGAAGAGCGCGTCGCCATCGACGGCTTCCTCGAAGCGCGACGCTATGTCGCGTACGCTGCCGATCCCAAATATCTCTCGCTGTACTCGACCACGACGCTCGACGTGCTCGACAGTCCCGCCTACCGAGCGCGGCTCGCCAATCAGACCGAATGGTCGCGGCGCAGCATGGCGCATTTCAAGAACATGCTGCGCGTGGTCGCGCGCATCACCATCAGCAAGGGCACCGGCCGCGGCGCCGCGCTCGGCGTGGTGCGGTTGCGGCCCGCGCCCGACAACGCCGCACCGTGGCGTGATGCACTGCAAGAAAAGCTGGCGCCGGAAAAGCGCGACGGCATCATCTCCATGCATTTGCTCGAGAGCGAGCCGGAATTGTCCGGCGCAACGGCGGATATTCCGGCGGTGCGCAACGAAGGCGCGCGCGACTGGTTCGTGCTGATCGACGGCACGCATGTCGGTGCGGTCTCCGCCGTCATCGCCGAGCGCTTCACCGGGCCTGCTGCATCACCCTTCCCGCTGCCTGTTTCCGTCGGCACCTACAGCCTGATGTGGGACCTCGCGAAGAGCGACATCGCGCACGACTGACGCGGCCATCCGCAATGCAACATGCTGCACCGCCGCATCGCACGCGGCCGTTAATGCTGTGCGCGCGCGGCTCCCATGAAAGGCGGTGATCGCGAAAATTTGCCGTTGTACTTCGGAACGGTTCTAATAAGCTAACCCAATGACGTCATTCAGAAACCAGATCGACGCGCGTTAAGCGTCCGACAAGCTCAAGAAAAGGCCGCCGGGTCTTTGAGCCTGTGCGGACAGGGTAGGAATGAAACCGACCGATATTGCGGCCCCCGACTACTTTCACAAAGTGGTCGATTGCCAATGGGCCTGTCCCGCGCACACCCCGGTTCCCGAATACATCCGACTGATCGCACAAGGCCGCTACAGCGACGCCTACATGATCAATTGGAAATCGAACGTGTTTCCCGGAATCCTGGGACGCACCTGCGATCGTCCATGCGAGCCGGCGTGCCGGCGCGGACGCGTCGAGGAAAATCCGGTGGCGATCTGCCGCCTCAAGCGCGTCGCCGCCGATTTCAAGGACGACATCAGGCAGCGCCTGCCGCGCCCTTCGCCGAAGAACGGCAAGCGCATCGCACTGGTCGGCGGCGGTCCCGCATCGCTGACCGTGGCGCGCGACCTGGCGCCGCTCGGCTATCACTGCACCGTGTTCGATGCCGATCCGGAAGCCGGCGGCATGATGCGCACGCAGATCCCGAAATTCCGCCTGCCCAATTCGGTGATCGACGAGGAGACGGGCTACATCCTCAATCTCGGCGTCGAGTTCAAGGGTGGCCACCGCATCGACAGCATGAAGTCGCTGCTCGCGGAGAAGTTCGACGCGATCTTCGTCGGCTCCGGCGCGCCGCGCGGCCGTGAGCTCGACATTCCCGGCCGCAAGGAGGCCGCGGGCAACATCCACATCGGCATCGAGTGGCTGGCCTCGGTCTCGTTCGGCCACACCGACAAGATCGGCAAGCGCGTGATCGTGCTCGGCGGCGGCAACACCGCGATGGACTGCTGCCGTACCGCGCGCCGCCTCGGCGGCGAAGACGTCAAGGTGGTTGTGCGTTCCGGCTTCGAGGAGATGAAGGCCTCGCCCTGGGAGAAGGAAGACGCGCTTCACGAGGACATTCCGATCCTCAATTTCCTCGTCCCCGTCGCCTTCGTCCACGACGCCGGCAAGCTCACCGGCATCACCTTCCAGAAGGTGAAGGCCGAGTATGACGCCAAGGGCCGTCGCAACCTCGTTCCGTCCGGCGAGCCCGACCAGACCATCGAATGCGACGACGTCCTGGTCGCTGTCGGTCAGGAGAACGCGTTTCCATGGATCGAGCAGGATTGCGGCATCGAATTCGACAAATGGCACATGCCCAAAGTCGATACGAAGACGTTCGTATCGACCAATCCGAAGGTGTTCTTCGGCGGCGACGCCGCATTCGGGCCGAAGAACATCATCTGGGCGGTCGCGCACGGCCACGACGCCGCGCTGTCGATCCACAAGATGCTCTCGGGCGAGGACATCAGCGAGCGTCCGCTGCCGGAGGTGCACGTCTCCTCGCAGAAGATGGGCATCCACGAATGGAGCTATGACAACGACATCTCCAACGACAAGCGCTTCAAGGTGCCGCATCGCGACAAGGTGATCGCGCTGAAGGACATCCGCGCCGAGGTCGAGCTCGGCTACGACGTCAAGCTGGCGCTGGGCGAAGCCGAGCGCTGCCTGAACTGCGACGTGCAGACCGTGTTCTCGACGTCGCTCTGCATCGAATGCGATGCCTGCGTCGACATCTGCCCGATGGATTGCATCACCTTCACGAACAACGGGGAGGAAAGCGATCTGCGCGAGCGCCTGAAGGCGCCCTCGCCGCATCCGGACCAGGATCTCTACGTCTCCAGCGACCTCAAGACCGGTCGCGTGATGGTGAAGGACGAGGACGTCTGCCTGCATTGCGGGCTGTGCGCCGAGCGTTGTCCCACCGGCGCGTGGGACATGCAGAAATATTTCATCGAAATGACGCACGCAGGATCATCATGTCCGACAAAAAGCCGCTCAGCAGCGTAAACGACTTCGTCGTCCGCTTCGCCAACGTCAACGGCTCGGGGTCGGCCAGCGCCAACGAAATGTTCGCGCGCGCGATCCTGCGCCACGGCGTCCCGGTGTCCCCGCGCAACATCTTCCCCTCCAACATCCAGGGCCTGCCGACCTGGTATGAGGTACGGGTCACGGAAGACGGCCACCTCGGCGCCCGTGGCGGCGTCGACATGATGGTGGCGATGAACCCGCAGACCTGGGACAAGGATGTCGCCGGCATCGAGCCGGGCGGCTATCTCTTCTACGATTCCACCAAGCCGATGCCGTCGACGAAATTCCGCGACGACATCACCGTGATCGGCGTGCCTCTCACCGCCATCACCAACTCGACCTACACCGATCCGCGCCAGCGCCAGCTGTTCAAGAACATCATCTATCTGGGCAGCCTCTCGGCGCTACTCGACATGGACCCGAAGCTGATCGAGCAGTTGATCGGCGAGCAGTACAAGGGCAAGGAGAAGCTCCTGTCCTCGAACGTCCATGCGCTGCATCTCGGCCGCGACTGGGCGCTGCAGAACTTGAAATGCCCGATCGGGCTGCGCATCAGGAAGTCCGACAAGGTCGGCGACCGCATCTTCATCGAGGGCAACAGCGCTGCCGCGCTCGGCGCCGTCTATGGCGGCGCGACGGTGTGCGCCTGGTATCCGATCACGCCGTCCTCGTCGGTCGCGGAAGCCTTCACCAGCCATTGCAAGAAGTACCGGCACGACCCGGAGACGGGGAAGGCGAAATACGCGATCGTCCAGGGTGAGGACGAGCTGGCCTCGATCGGTATCGTGATCGGCGCCTCCTGGAACGGCGCCCGCGCCTTCACCGCGACCTCCGGCCCCGGCATCTCCCTGATGACCGAGTTCATCGGCCTGTCCTACTTCGCCGAGATCCCGGCCGTGATCATGAACATCCAGCGCGCCGGCCCCTCCACGGGCATGCCGACCCGCACCCAGCAATGCGACATCATCGCCTGCGCCTATGCCTCGCATGGCGACACCAAGCATGTGCTGCTGTTCCCCGAGGATCCGGCCGAAGCCTTCGAGTTCGCCGCCGCCGCCTTCGATCTGGCCGAGCGACTGCAGACCACGATCTTCCTGATGCTGGACCTCGACATCGGCATGAATCACCGGCTCTGCCGGCCGCTGAAATGGGATGATGCCAAGCAGTATGACCGCGGCAAGGTGATGACCGCGGAGATGCTGGACGAGGGCCGCGATTTCGGCCGCTATCTCGACGTCGACGGCGACGGCATTCCCTATCGCACCTATCCCGGCACGCACCCGACCAAGGGCTCCTACTTCACGCGCGGCACCTCGCGAGACCGCTATGCGCGCTACTCCGAGGAAGGCTCGGTCTACGCCGACAACATGCAGCGCCTGGTCCGCAAGTTCGAGACCGCTCAGGATCTCGTGCCGCGGCCGCTGCAGGCCAATGCGGAACGGCCGACGAAATACGGCGTGATCTATTTCGGCTCGACCTCGCCCGCGATGGACGAAGCGATCGGCCTGCTGGAGGCGCGCGGGCATCAGCTCGATCGCCTGCGCATCCGCGCCTTTCCGTTCCACTCGAGCGTGGCGAGCTTCCTCGCCGAGCACGACTTCGTCTACGTCGTCGAGCAGAACCGCGACAGCCAGCTCCGCCAGCTCATCGTCAACGAGAACGGCATCGATCCGGTCCGCCTCGTGCCGATCGTGCATTACGACGGCACCCCGATCACCGCGCGCTATATCGCCAAGGCCATCGGCGACCACCAGGATCACCTCAAGGTGACACCGCTCCGCAAGGCGGTGTCATGACCGATACTTCGCTCCCATCGTCCTGCCCGGGCATGGCCGTTCGAGGAACGGCGTCGTTTCCGCTCGCCCGTGCCAGGGCTTCCACGTCTTCCTTTCCCGCCGGCAGGACGTTGCCGGCCGGGACACGCCCGGACATCACGGGCCTGGAATCGCAGGTGCTCCGATGACCTACATTGCCAAGCCGAAATTCCATCATCCCGGGCTGAAGAAGAACGACCTCGGCTACACCCACCGCGACTACGAGGGCAAGATATCGACGCTGTGCGCCGGCTGCGGCCACGATTCGATCACGGCCTCGATCATCGAAGCCTGCTACGAGCTCTCGATCGAGCCGCACCGGGTGGCGAAGATCTCCGGCATCGGCTGCTCGTCGAAGACGCCGGACTATTTCCTCGGCAATTCGCACGGCTTCAACTCCGTGCACGGGCGCATGCCCAGCGTGCTGACCGGCGCCAACCTCGCCAACCGCGACCTGATCTATCTCGGCGTCTCCGGCGACGGCGATTCCGCATCGATCGGCTTCGGCCAGTTCGCGCATTCGATCCGGCGCGGCGTCAACATGACCTACATCGTCGAGAACAACGGCGTCTACGGCCTGACCAAGGGCCAGTTCTCGGCGACCGCCGATCGCGGCTCGAAGTCCAAGAAGGGCGTCACCAACACCGACAACGCGATCGACCTCGTCGCGATCGCGCTGCAGCTGGGGGCCACCTTCGTCGCGCGCTCGTTCTCCGGCGACAAGACCCAGCTCGTGCCGCTGATCGCGGCCGCGATCCGCCACAAGGGCGCGTCCTTCATCGACGTCATCAGCCCCTGTATCGCCTTCAACAACCATGCCGGCTCGACCAAGAGCTTCGACTATGTCCGCGAACACAACGACGCGGTGAACCGGCTCGACGTGCTGGTCGGCCGCGATCCGATCGCGGTCGACTATGCGCCGGGCACGGTGCAGGTCGTCGAACAGCATGACGGCAGCAAGATCGCCTTGCGCAAGATCGACGCCGACTACGATCCGCACGACCGGCTCGGCGCCCAGACGTTCCTTGCCAAGCATGCCGCCAAGGGACAGATCGTCACCGGGCTGCTCTATGTCGATCCCGACGCGGAAGACATGCATGAGCACCTCAACACGGTCGCGACGCCGCTCAACACGCTGGAAGCTGACACGCTGTGCCCGGGCTCGACTGTGCTGGACAAGATCAACGCCAGCCTGCGTTGACGACGCCAGAGGCTTGAACGCACCTCCTCCGGCTTGCGACTAACGGCAGACCGGGCCGCATCGTCCATCGCGGCCCTCGATTGTCGCTTTCGCATCCGGTGCGCTCATGAAGCTTGCCCTGCTCCTGCCGCTTGTCCTTGCCAGCGCCATCGGCGCTGCCCGGGCCGACGAGGCCGACAACATCCGCGCGGCGAACAAGGCCGAGGGCGAAACCTTCTCGGCGCGCATCTATGCGGGCACGCCCGGCGACAAGGCCTATGCCTGCTTCGTCCGCCGCTACGATGCGGCGCATCTGGCGCGGCATCCGAAGCAGAAGGTGGCTTCGATGAAGCTGCTGGTCTGGGCGGAACGCGACACGGAGGACAAGCAGCTCCACAATTCCTTCCGGCTCGGGTTCAGATATCGGCACCGCTCCGGCGATTTCGAGTCCGGCGGCTCGTGCAACCACGTCGTGTTCACCAGGGACGGCGACGAGGTTCGCCTCGGCTGCGGCGTCGATTGCGAGGGCGGCAGCCTCGGCATCGCGCTCGCGCATGACGACGGATCGGCCATCGTGCGGCTTGCGCAGATCAGGGTGTGGCAGAACAACAAACCGGACGAAGAGGCCACCGGCTCGCTGGAGGCCGGCGCCGACGACGGCATGTTCCGTCTCGACCGCACCGACGTCAGCGCGTGCGCCTCGCTCGCAAGCGACAGCGAGGAACTCGCCGCGCTGCGCCACAAGTGATATGGGTGCAGCCAAGCCAGGGGCCGTCGAGGAGATCGCCATGAACCGCCGCAACATCCTGTGGAGCACTGTATCGGCCCTGGGCGCCGCGCTCGCCGCCACGCGCGCGAAGGCTGCGACCGAGGCCACAGCGCCCGGCAAGCTGAAGGTCGTCTACCATCTCAGCGACGCCGAGAAGGTCAATTTCGTGCTCGGCAACATCCAGAACCATATCGACGGCGTCGGCGGACCCGACCATGTCACGATCGCGCTGGTGATCCACGGGCCCGCGCTCAAGGCGTTTCACGCGGCGCAGGCCAATCCCGACATCAGCAGGCGGGTCGGCGACTTCAGCAAGGACGGCATCGAGCTCGCGGCCTGCGGCAACACGATGAAGGCACAGAGCATCACGCTTGCGGATCTGCTGCCCGGTTTCGTCAGCGCGGAGAAAGGCGGCGTGGTCCGCCTCGCCGAGTTGCAGTCGCAGGGCTATCTTTACTTGCGGCCGTAGGGTTCGCGAGGCGCGTGGCAAATCGCAGCCACGGTCTCGTCATTGCGAGCGAAGCGAAGCCATCAAGATTGCTTCGCGGATACAGACTGGATTGCTTCGTCGCTCCGCTCCTCGCAATGACGCTGGCGGGGGAGCGTGGACGTTCGGGAGATTGCCGGACGTGCTCGGCCTGCATGGTTCGAGACGCCCGCCTGCGGCGGGCTCCTCACCATGAGGGTTCGAGATACCGCGAAACCACGCCTCATCCTGAGGGCCCGCCGCAGGCGGACATCTCGAAGGATGGCCGCAGGCGAAACGCTCGCCGCAGTTCTCGCTCGGACAGTCGTCATGACTGCCTGAAGTGAAGCGCTCGATACTTCCCAATTAGAAAGAACCCTCACCCGGCGCGATATGCCGACCTCTGCCACAAGGTGGAGGAGACCGCGGATGCCCTTCGGCTCCTGAACCGGAAATCTTCGATCGCGCTTGACACATCCATAACTCTACGGTTATGCATTTATCCATAACCTCTGAGTTATGGATCTCTCATGTCCGCCGCCCACGATCTGCTGTTCCGGACGCTCGCCGACCCCACTCGCCGGGCACTCTTCGAGCGGCTCTGCCGCGAAGGCGAGCAGACGGTCGGGGCACTGACGGCGCGGTCCGGCGTTTCCCAGCCGGCGGTCTCGAAACATCTCGGCGCGCTGAAGCAGGCCGGGCTGGTGCGCGATCGCCACGAAGGACGACAGACGCACTACAGCGCGCAGCCGGCCGCGCTCGATCCGCTGCTCGACTGGACCAGCCAGATGGCCGGGTTCTGGCAGAACCGGCTCGACGCACTCGACGATCTCTTGAAGAGGATGGACCAATGAACGAAGCAGCCGAGACCCGCTCCGTGGTCATCGAACGCGAATTCGCTCATCCGCCCGAGCGGATCTGGCGCGCGCTGACGCAGCCGCATCTGATCGAGGAATGGCTGATGAAGAACGACTTCAAGCCGGCGGTCGGCCATCGCTTCAATCTTCGCGGCGAATGGGGCGGCGTGCTGGATTGCGAGGTGCTCACGCTCGAGCCGCAGCGGACGCTGGCCTACACATGGAATTTCTCGCATGAGGACGCGGCGTTCGACCTGAAGAGCGTGGTGACGTTCACGCTGACGCCGGCCGGCGCAGGCACGCATCTGCGGGTGGAACAAGCCGGTTTCAGTCCGACGCAGAAGCAGGCCTATGGCGGCGCGCATGCCGGCTGGAAGCAATTCTTGGGAAAGCTGGACGAACTGCTGGCGCGAGCCGAGTAGTCCGGCCGCCGCCGTCCGTCCCGATCATTTACGAAGGAGACCTCAATGAGCTCGAACGTCCGGATCCGGCAGCTGCACCGCTGGCTGTCGATCGCCTTCACGCTCGCCGTCGTCGCCAACATCGTCGCCATGACGATGCAGGTCCAGGCGAGCTGGATCGGCTTCCTGGCACTCGTGCCGCTGATCCCGCTGCTCGCGACCGGGCTCTACCTGTTCGCGCTGCCCTATGCCGGCCGCCGCAGCAACGCGTGAACGAGGCAAGATCATGAAGAAGGCCACGACCGCAAAAAAGACCGTCGCGAAGGACGCGGGCGCAGCTTCGCCCTCCAAGCTGATCGACGGCCGGATCAAGGAGCTCGGCGACTGGCGCGGCGAGATGCTGAAGCGAATCCGCGGCCTGATCAGGGAAGCCGATCCCGATGTCGTCGAGGAATGGAAGTGGCGCGGCGTCCCGGTGTGGGAGCACGACGGCATCATCTGCACCGGCGAGACTTACAAGGCCGTCGTGAAAATGACCTTCGCCAAGGGCGCCGCGCTGGATGATCCGGCCGGCCTGTTCAATGCGAGTCTCGACGGCAATGTCCGGCGCGCGATCGATTTTCCCGAGGGCGCCAGGATCGACGAGAAGGCGTTGAAGGCGCTCATTCGCGCGGCCGTCGCGCTGAATGCGGCGAAGAAGAAGCCGGCCAAACGCTCCGCATAGAACACCTGGCCCAGGGATGAATGCCGTTCTCCCCTTGCGGGAGAAGGTGGCGCGAAGCGCCGGATGAGAGGTCTGCATCGACACAGGATGCGCGGAGAGATACGCCTCACCACGGTTTGTGTTGACCGGCGTCGCGGCCCTCTCCCCCATGGGGCGAGAGCACATCGACCCGTACCGTCAGTGGTCTCAGGCGGCGGCCGGGATCGGACGCGGGCTCACAACGTATTCCCGCAGGACCTTGTCGTTGGCATCGACCTCGATCAGCGCGACGTCGTAGGTCCAGAGATCGGCGAGATGCTGGAGCACACGCTTGGCGTCGGTCTCGTTGAGCTGGCATCCCTTGATGACGCGGTGATGCAGGATCAGCCGGCGGTCGCCTGAGAGATCGACATCGACCACCTCGATATTGGCGTCGATGAAACCGACGTCATGCTGCCGCGCCAGCTCGCGCCGCACGCGGCGGAAACCGCGCTCGTCGTGGATCGCATCGACGCGGATGCCGGCCCGCTCCTCGGGGTCGTCATGCAGATGGAACATGCGGAAGTGCCGCATCAGCTTCGGGCTCAGGAATTGGCCGATGAAGCTCTCGTCACGGTAGTTGGCCCAGACGTCGCGGAGCACGCCCATCACGTCGCCCTTGCCGGCAATGTCCGGAAACCACTCGCGATCCTCGTCTTCCGGCCGGGCGACGATGCGCTCGATGTCCTGCATCACGGCGAAGCCGAGCGCATAGGGATTGAAGCCGGAGAAGCGCTGGTCGTCGAATTCGGGCTGGAACACCACGTTCGTGTGCGACTGCAGGAACTCGAGGAAATTGCCGTCGCTGATGCGACCCTGCTCGTGCAGCTTGCTCATGATGCGGTAATGAACGTAGGTCGCTGTCCCCTCGTTCATCACCTTGGTCTGGCTCTGCGGATAGAAATATTGCGCGATGTGGCGGACGATGCGCAGGAGCTCGCGCTGCCACGGCGCCAGCCGCGGCGCGCTCTTCTCCAGGAAATAGAGCAGGTTTTCCTGAGGCAGGCCGAGCAGCTTGCGGCGCCGCTCGATGGTGAGCGCGGAACGGCTCTTGGCCGCGCCCTTGGGCACGGTGCGCCAGAGGTCGTTGAAGACTTCCTCCTCGTGCTGGCGGCGGCGCCCCGCCCGCTTCTCCTCGGCGCGCAGGTCCAGCTTCTTCTTGCCGGGATAGCGGTCGATGCCGTGCGACATCAGCGCATGCGCGGCATCGAGCGTGCGCTCGACCTCGCTGCGGCCGTAGCGCTCCTCGCAGCTCGCGACGTAGTTCTTGGCGAAGTCGAGATAGTCGAGGATGCCGTCGGCATCGGTCCACTGCTTGAACAGATAATTGTTCTTGAAGAAGTGGTTGTGGCCGAACGCGGCGTGCGCGATCACCAGCGTCTGCATGGTCGCCGTGTTCTCCTCCATCAGGTAGGAGATGCAGGGCGAGGAGTTGATCACGATCTCGTAGGCGAGCCCCATCAGGCCCTTTCGGTAGGACGCCTCGTGGAACGCGAAGTGCTTGCCGAACGACCAGTGCTTGTAGAACAGCGGCATGCCGACGGACGAATAGGCATCCAGCATCTGCTCCGCGGTGATGACCTCGATCTGGTTCGGATAGACGTCGAGTCCGAGATCGTTCTTCGCCACCGTCTCGCAGGCGTCGTGGATGCGCTGCAAGGTGTGGAAATCCCAATCGGCGCCTTCGAACAAGCGTTCCGTCATGGAGCGGCTTTCTCCTGGGTTTCGCGGCGCTGGAACAGGTCATGGAACACCGGGAAGATCTCGCTGCGCTCGCTGACCTTGCGCATCGAGAGCGGCGCGCCGCTGGTGCGCAGCCGCTCATAGAGCGTCCAGAGCGAGGAGTCGGAGAGGTCGAAGGCGCTGCCGCCGGTCTCGCCGACCTCGAGATAGGCAAAGAACTGGCAGACCGGCAGGATCTTCTCGGTCAGCAGCAGGCCGGTGAGCTCGCCGTCGGAATAGGAGTTGTCGCCGTCGGAGGCCTGGGCGGCGTAGATGTTCCAGTCCGACGGATTGAAGCGCTCGCGCACGATCTCGTGCATCGCCTGGAGCGCGCTGGAGACCAGCGTGCCGCCGGACGCGGGACCGTAGAAGAAGGTCTGCTCGTCCACCTCCTCGGCGCGATCGGTGTGGCGGATGAACACGATCTCGACGTGCTTGTAGCGGCGCTTCAGGAACACGTAGAGGAGCATGTAGAAGCGCTTGGCGAGATCCTTCATGTGCTCGGACATCGAGCCCGACACGTCCATCAGGCAGAACATCACGGCCTGTGCCACCGGCCGCGGCACCGTCTCGAAGCGGCGGTAGCGGATGTCGAGCGGATCGATGAAGGGAATGCGCTTGGACTTGGCCTTCAGTTTCTCGAGCTTGTCGACGAGCTCGGCGCGCACGTCCTCGTCGGTGCACGCGGCGATCTCGGCCTCCAGCTCCTCGATCTCGCTCTTGCGCGGACGCCGGAGCGCGATGCGGCGCGCCAGCGCGAGCTGCACCGTCCGGCTCACCGAGATGTTGGCGGGCGAACCGGAGGTGGTGTAGCCGGCGCGCTGGACGCCTTCGCTCTCGGTCTGCGCGATCTTGCGCTTGGCAAGATCGGGAAGTTCGAGATCGTCGAGAAAGAGATCGACGAACTCGTCGCGGCTCAGGACGAAGCGGAAGGCATCCTCGCTGTCGCCCTCGCCCGGACCGGAATCCTTGGCGCTACCCTGGCCGGAGCGCTGCAGATAATCGCCCTCGACGAACTTCTTGTTGCCGGGCAGCACCATGTCGCGCGTGCCGCCCTCGCGACGGAAGCGCGGCTCGTGCATGCCGTCGAGGGGGATGGTGACCTCTCCACCCTCCAGGACGTCCTTGATGTCGCGTTCCTGCGAGGTCTTCTTGACGGCGCCCTGCACCAGGGACTTGGCCCGACGCAAGAACCGCTGCCGGTTCTCAAGACTCTTGCCGCCTGGATTCAGGCGCCTGTCAATGATGTGAATGGCCACTTTCGCATCCGCCTCAACCGGCTTGCTTCACTCGCATGTACCACTCGACGAGCCGGCGAACCTGACGCTCGGTGTAGCCGCGCTCCACCATGCGTGCGACGAACTCGCCGTGTTTCTTCTCCGTCTCGCCGTCCTTCTTCGATCCGAACGAGATGACCGGAAGCAGGTCCTCGACCTGGGAGAATATCCGCTTTTCGATCACGTCGCGAATCTTCTCGTAGGACGTCCAGGTCGGATTCTTGCCACCGTTCTGTGCCCGTGAACGTAACGAAAATTTGACGACCTCGTTGCGGAAGTCCTTGGGGTTGGCGATGCCGGCCGGCTTCTCGATCTTGGTCAGCTCCTGGTTCAGGAGTTCGCGATCGAGCAGCTGTCCCGTATCGGGATCCTTGAAGTCCTGGTCCTCGATCCAGGCGTCGGCGTAATCGACGTAGCGGTCGAACAGGTTCTGGCCGTAATCCGAGTAGGATTCGAGATAGGCCTTCTGGATCTCGTTGCCGATGAACTCGGCATAGCGTGGAGCAAGCTCGGCCTTGATGAATTCGAGATAGCGCTTCTCGACTTCCTCGGGGAGCTGCTCGCGCCGGATCGATTGTTCCAGCGCGTACATCAGGTGCACGGCGTCGGCGGCGACTTCCTGCGGATCGTGGTTGAAGGTCGCAGCCAGGATCTTGAAGGCGAAGCGCGTCGAGACGCCGTCCATGCCCTCGTCGACACCGGCGGCATCACGATATTCCTGCACGCTGCGCGCCTTCGGATCGGATTCCTTCAGGCTTTCACCATCGTAGACCCGCATCTTGCCGAACAGCGTGGAGTTCTCGTGCTTGCGCAGGCGCGACATCACCGAGAAGCGCGCCAGCGTCTCCAGCGTCGAGGGCGCGCAAGGCGCCGCCGCGAGCTCGGAACCCTGGATCAGCTTCTCGTAGATCTTCTGCTCCTCCGTGACCCTGAGGCAGTACGGCACCTTGATCACGCAGATGCGGTCGATGAAGGCCTCGTTGTTCTTGTTGGACTTGAAGCTCGCCCACTCGGCTTCGTTCGAGTGCGCCAGGATGATGCCGGTGAACGGGATCGCGCCGATGTTCTCGGTGCCGATGTAGTTGCCTTCCTGCGTCGCGGTGAGCAGGGGATGCAACATCTTGATCGGCGCCTTGAACATCTCGACGAACTCGAGCACGCCCTGATTGGCGCGGTTGAGGCCGCCGGAATAGCTGTAGGCGTCGGGGTCGTTCTGCGCGTAGGTCTCGAGCTTGCGGATATCGACCTTGCCGACGAGCGAGGAGATGTCCTGGTTGTTCTCGTCACCGGGTTCGGTCTTGGCAATCGCGATCTGGCGCAGCCGCGACGGCTGGATCTTGGCGACGCGGAACTGCGAGATGTCGCCGCCGAAGGCTTCCAGCCGCTTGTAGCACCATGGGCTCATCAGCCCGGTGAGACGGCGGCGCGGAATGCCGTACTTCTCTTCGAGCATCGGACCGAGTTGATCGGGATCGAACAGGCTGAGCGGGCTTTCGAACACGGGCGAGAGTTCGTCGCCGGCCTTGAGCACGTAGATCGGATGCACTTCCATCAGCGACTTCAGCCGCTCGGCGAGCGATGATTTGCCGCCGCCGACCGGACCGAGCAGGTAGAGGATCTGCTTGCGCTCTTCGAGCCCCTGCGCGGCGTGGCGGAAGAAGCCGACGATCCGTTCGATGGTCTCTTCCATGCCGTAGAAGCCGGCGAAGGCCGGATAGGTGCGTATCGTGCGGTTCAAAAAGATACGGCCAAGGCGTGGGTCCTTGGCCGTGTCAATCGTCTGGGGATCACCGATCGCCGCTAGTAGTCGTTCCGCCGCATTGGCGTATTTCATGGGATCGCTTCGACACGACTCCAGATATTCCGCCATCGACATGTCGTGCTGGCTTCTCGCCTCGAACGACCGAGCGAAAGCGTTGAATAGAGAATCGTTGTACATGATCCCTCTCCGCGTGAGTTCCGCCACACAAGCTGAAACGAAAGCAGTTACCGGACCGTTCCTCAGGCCGTTTCGAATCAGCGTGAGCACATGACGATCATTGGACACCCTGGCGCCATCTAGACGCAACGCACAACGTAGGCATTCGGGTGAGTTACGAACAGGCACATGCCTGTTATTTATGCGAATCTACACCAGTATTCGCTAATTTCCAGCACATGTCGCCTCGTCGCAACATCCGGGCATTACCGGGGATAGGTCATCCGGCACCGCAACATAGCCGCCGTCGGGCGGCAGCTTTATGACGCTTGTGCGGCCAAGCCTTGCGCGCCGTGATCGCGGTCTCGCCGCAATGCGGTGCGTGAATCGTCGGCAGCATGACAGTCGCGGCAGGCGCGCAGCAACGTGTCGACGTCCATCGTCAGCCCCTCGGCCCTGACGATGATGCGGTGCGGCTGCGTGCCGCGCGACATGATGCAGGGGAGCAGACGCTGCAGGGCCGGCGTCGGCGTCAGCACAATCACTTTATGGCCGCGGCATTCCTCAGCCGAAATCTCCGCAATCGAGTCCCACAGCAGAAATTCGTTGCCGAGGCGGAGATCACGGATGCCGTAGGGCGTGACGACCACCACCGGTCCCCGTTCGGCCGGCAGCATCCAGATCAGCCAGCAGGTCACCAGGCTGAACACGACGACGCTGGCGTAGCCCACCGCCGTATCGTGGTCGACGATGCCGTCCCACCAGTTGAAGGCGAGGCTCGCGCTGAGCAAAGTCATCGCGAAGCCCACCGCGACCAGCAGCCGCAGATGCGCGGCACAGTGACAGATTTCAAGATCGTGAGAGGCATCGATGATGACGGCAGGTGTGGCCGCCGGCCGGTCGTCAGTCGCCGGAACGTGACCATCGGGACCTGCGCGCATATCTTTCCCCGGCACGGCCCGTCTGATCGAGCCAATCAACACGTCGCGTCAGGCGGATCAGAACCCGCCGACGGCACTCCGCGCAGTGGCAGGCTGACGTTACGCCAGGGGACTTCGGCCGAACAGTGCCGGGCCGATGACTTTTACGCAACACGGCACTTGCCGCCTGGATCACTCTGATCGCGACGGAGTTACCCTTGGGGGTATGACGTCCATGCCCTTGATTGGTTCCCTCCCGGGAGCATGTCAGCTAGAAAGTGGGTCCGTCAGGACCGGGGCTGGACGCCTCGCCCGCAGGCTTGGAGACAAACAAATCATGAATCCCGTCAAAGAACTGGAAAAGCACGGACAAGCCGTCTGGCTGGACTTCCTCGCCCGCGGCTTCATCGCCAAAGGCGATCTGAAGCGGCTGATCGACACCGACGGCGTCAAGGGCGTCACGTCCAACCCGTCGATCTTCGAGAAGGCGATCGGCAGCTCGGACGAATACGACGCTCCGATCGGCAAGGCGCTCAAGCGCGGCGACCGGACCGTGGCCGAGTTGTTCGAGACCGTCGCGGTCGAAGACATCCAGAACGCCGCCGACGTGCTGCGCCCGGTCTATGATCGCCTCAAGGGACAGGACGGTTTCGTCAGCCTCGAAGTGTCGCCCTACCTGGCGATGGACACCGCGGGCACGGTCGCGGAGGCGCGGCGGCTCTGGAAGGACGTCAACCGCAAGAACCTGATGGTGAAGGTGCCAGCGACGCACGAAGGCCTGCCCGCGATCGAGCAGCTCATCGGCGAGGGCATCAGCATCAACATCACGCTGCTGTTCTCGAAGGCGGTCTATCTTCAGGTCGCTGAAGCCTATCTCTCGGGTCTGGAAAAATATGTCGCGGGCGGCGGCGACCCGTCGCACGTCGCGAGCGTGGCGAGCTTCTTCGTCAGCCGTATCGACAGCATGGTCGACAAGCAGCTCGACGAGAAGATCGCCCGCGCCAACGATCCCAGCGAGAAGGAGCGGCTCGCTGCGCTCAAGGGCAAGGTCGCGATCGCCAACGCCAAGCTCGCCTACCAGGATTACAAGCGGCTGTTCTCCGGCCCGCGCTGGGAGAAGCTCGCCGCCAAGGGGGCCAGGCCGCAGCGCATGCTGTGGGCCTCCACCGGCACCAAGAACAAGGATTACAGCGACGTCCTCTACGTCGAGGAACTGATCGGCCCCGACACCATCAACACCGTGCCGCCGGCGACGCTCGACGCGTTCCGCGATCACGGCAAGCCGCGCGACAGCCTGGAAGAGAACGTCGACGACGCGCGGCACGTGCTGGACGAACTGGAGCGCTCCGGCGTCTCGCTCGACGCCATCACCGAGGAGCTCGTCAAGGACGGCGTCAAGCAGTTCGCCGACGCCGCCGACAAGCTCTATGGCGCGGTCGCCCACAAGCGCGCCACCGTGCTAGGCCCCGCACTCGATCGCCAGCAGCTCTCGCTGGGGGACGGGCTCGGCAAGGCCGTGGCCAAGGGCACCGAGGAATGGCGCGCATCGGCAAAGATCCGCAGGCTGTGGCAGCGTGACAAATCGGTCTGGACCGGCGCGGACGAGGACAAATGGCTCGGCTGGCTCGACAGCGCGGCGAAGGCCGACGTCGCCGATTACGAGGACTATGCGAGCCGCGTGAAGGGCCAGAAATTCTCGGACGCCGTCGTGCTCGGCATGGGCGGATCGAGCCTCGGCCCCGAAGTGCTTGCGGAGACCTTCGCTCGGAAGCCGGGCTTCCCGAAGCTGCACGTGCTGGATTCCACCGATCCGGCGCAGGTGCGGGCGATGGAAGACCGGATCGACATCGCCAACACCGTGTTCATCGTGTCCAGCAAGTCCGGCGGTACCACCGAGCCGAACGCGATGAAGGACTATTTCCACGAGCGCGTCGCGAAGGCGGTCGGGCCGAAGGTGAAGACCGGCCATCGTTTCATCGCGGTGACCGATCCCGGCTCGTCGCTGGAGAAGGCGGCCAAGAAGCTCAACTATGCCCGCATCTTCTACGGCGAGCCTTCGATCGGCGGACGCTACTCGGTGCTCTCGCCATTCGGCCTCGTGCCGGCGGCGACCGCCGGCATCGATGTCAAGACCTTCATCAGGCATGCGCTTGCGATGGCGCGCTCCTGCGGACCGGACGTGCCGCCGAACGAGAATCCCGGCGTGCAGCTCGGGCTTGCCATGGGCCTCGCCGGCCTCGAAGGGCGCGACAAGGTGACGATCCTGTCGTCGAAGAAGATCGCCGATTTCGGCGCGTGGGCCGAACAGCTGATCGCGGAATCGACCGGCAAGGAGGGCAAGGGGCTGATCCCGATCGCCGGCGAGCCGCTGGGCGATCCCTCCGTCTACGGCAACGACCGCTTCTTCATCGACATCCGCACCGAAGGCGAAGCGGACGCCGCCCACGACTCGCAGCTTGCTGCGATCGAAGCGGCCGGCCATCCCGTCGTGCGCATCGTCATGAAGTCGATCGAGCATATCGGCCAGGAGTTCTTCCGCTTCGAGATGGCGACCGCCGTGGCGGGCAGCATCCTTGGCATCAACCCGTTCGACCAGCCGGACGTGGAAGCAGCCAAGATCAAGACCCGCGAGCTGACGTCGGCCTACGAAAAGACCGGCACCCTGCCCGAGGAGCGGCCGGTGGTCAGCACCGCGGAAGCCGACCTCTACACCGACGAACACAACGCCGCCGCGTTGCGCTCGATGGGCGCCAATGGCGACCTCACCTCCTGGCTCAGGGCCCATATCACGCGCTCGCGGCGCGGCGATTATTTCGCCCTGCTCGGCTACATCGCGCGCGACAAGGCCACGATCGAGGCGCTGCAGGAGATGCGGACCGCCGTGCTCGAGAAGCGGCATCTGGCGACCGCAGCCGAGTTCGGCCCGCGCTTCCTGCACTCGACGGGCCAGGCCTACAAGGGCGGGCCCGACAGCGGCGTGTTCCTCCAGATCACCGCCGACGATGCCAAGGATCTGGCCGTGCCCGGCCAGAAGGCCAGCTTCGGCGTGATCAAGGCCGCGCAGGCGCGCGGCGATTTCGACGTGCTCACCGAACGCGGCCGGCGCGCGCTCCGCGTGCACCTGAAGGGCGGGCTCAAGAAGGGCCTCGCGGCCCTCAACGCCGCGCTCACCGACGCACTGAACTAGGAGAACATCCCAATGCAACTCGGCATGATCGGGCTCGGCCGGATGGGCGGCAACATCGTTCGCCGGCTGATGCGTCACGGCCATTCAACCGTGGTCTACGACAAGGACGCCAAGGCCGTCGCCGGCCTCGCCGCGGACGGCGCACAGGGTTCGGCGACACTGGAGGAGTTCATCGCCAAGCTGGAGCGGCCGCGCGCCGCCTGGGTGATGCTGCCGGCCGGCCACATCACCGAGACCACGATCGAGACGATCGCGGGCGTGATGCAGGCCGGCGACGTCATCATCGACGGCGGCAACACCTTCTGGCAGCACGACGTCCGCCGCGGCAAGGCGCTGAAGGAGCGCGGCATCCACTATGTCGATGTCGGCACCTCGGGCGGCGTCTGGGGGCTCGACCGCGGCTATTGCATGATGATCGGCGGCGACAAGGCGGTGGTCGACCGCCTCGACCCGATCTTCGCCGCGCTCGCGCCCGGCGCCGGCGACATTCCCCGGACGCCGGGGCGCGACGGCCGCGATCCCCGCATCGAGCAGGGCTACATCCATGCCGGCCCGGTCGGCGCCGGCCATTTCGTCAAGATGATCCACAACGGCATCGAATACGGCCTGATGCAGGCCTATGCCGAAGGGTTCGACATCCTCCAGAACGCCAGCGTCGACGCGCTGCCGGCGGATCATCGCTTCGATTTCAATCTCCCCGACATCGCCGAGGTGTGGCGGCGCGGCAGCGTGATCCCGTCCTGGCTGCTCGATCTCACCTCCACCGCGCTCGCCGACAACCCGACGCTGTCGGAATATTCCGGTTTCGTGGAGGATTCCGGCGAAGGCCGCTGGACCGTGAACGCGGCCATCGACGAGGCCGTGCCGGCAGAGGTCCTGACGGCGGCGCTCTATGCACGTTTCCGTTCCCGCAAGGAACACACCTTCGCCGAAAAGATTCTCTCCGCGATGCGCGCGGGTTTCGGCGGCCACAAGGAGCCGAAGCAGCCGGACGCAGCCAAGCCCAAGTGAGCTGTTCGAACAGGCAGATCACGCAAGCGTAACCAAGCGAAGGTCCATCGTTCGTGACAAAAGACCCCCAGCCGCAGCGCAAGCCGGAAAATTGCGCCTTCGTCATCTTCGGCGTGACCGGTGACCTCACTCACCGCCTGGTGATTCCCTCGCTCTACAATCTCGCGGCCGAGAACCTCTTGCCCGAGAAGTTCTGCGTCGTCGGCGTGGCCCGCAACGGCATGTCGGACGACGAGCTGCGCGACAGCCTGATGAAGGGACTGCGCGAGTTCGCGACGCGCCCCGTGGACGACGTCGTCGCCCGCCAGCTTCTGCAATGCGTCACCTTCGTCGAGGCCGATCCGAAGGACCCGCCGTCCTTCGATCGCCTGCGCGAACATCTCGACTCGCTCGAATGCGCGCAAGGCACCGGCGGCAACCGGCTATTCTATCTCGCGACGCCGCCCGCCGCATTCGCGCCGACCGCGCGCGAGCTCGGCCGCACCGGAATGATGAAGGAAAACGGCACCTGGCGCCGGCTCGTGGTCGAAAAGCCGTTCGGTACCGACCTGTCGTCGGCGCGGGCGCTGAATGCCGAACTGCTGAAGATCATGGACGAGCACCAGATCTATCGGATCGACCACTATCTCGGCAAGGAGACGGTGCAGAACATCCTGGTGCTGCGCTTTGCCAACGGCATGTTCGAGCCGATCTGGAATCGCAACCACATCGACCACATCCAGATCACGGTCGAGGAGAAGCTCGGCGTCGGCCATCGCGGCGGCTTCTACGACGCCACCGGCGCGCTGCGCGACATGGTGCCGAACCATCTGTTCCAGTTGATGTCGCTGGTCGCGATGGAGCCGCCGGCTCGTTTCGACGCGCATTCGGTTCGCTCGGAAAAGGCCGAGGTCCTGACTGCGATCCAGCAGCCCAGCGAGCAGGAAGCCCTGCATAGCTCGGTGCGCGCGCAATACCTCGCCGGTCGCATCGGCGATGACGAGATCCCCGATTACCGCGAGACCGAGGACGTCAAGGCCGGCAGCACCACCGAAACCTATGTCGCGCTGAAGCTGATGATCGACAATTGGCGCTGGGCCGGCGTGCCGTTCTACCTGCGCACCGGCAAGGCGCTGGCGCACAAGCGCACGGAAGTCGCGATCAAGTTCAAGCAGGCGCCGCTGTCCATGTTCAGCGGGACCACCGTGGACCGGCTGTCGCAGAACTTCCTCACCATCGGCATCGCGCCGACGGAAACGATCGAGCTTCAGTTCAACGCCAAGATTCCCGGACCAAGCATCAACATCGACGGCGTCGAGATGAAGTTCCGTTACGGCGACTATTTCAGGGCCGATCCCAGCACCGGCTACGAGACGCTGATCTACGACTGCATGATCGGCGACAACATCCTGTTCCAGCGCGCCGATGGCGTCGAGGCCGGATGGCAGGCGGTGCAGCCGTTCCTGGACGCCTGGAAGAAGGCGGGCTCCAACGGCATCGAGACCTACCGCGCCGGGACCGACGGTCCGGCCTGCGCCGACGAACTGCTCCGGCGCGACGGGCGAAGCTGGCGAAAATTCTCATGAGCGCCGCGGCCAACCAGCCGGAGCTGATCATCGTGGCCGACGCCGAGGCGCTCGCCCGCGCCGCGGCCGAACGGGTGATGGCGCGGATCGCGGCCAATACGGAGCGCGTCGCGATCTGCCTCACCGGCGGCTCGAGCCCGAAGCAACTCTATCAACTGCTCGGAAGCGACGCCTATCGGGGCAGGATTCCATGGGACCGGGTGCACTGGTTCATCGGCGACGAACGCGTCGTGCCCGAGACCGATCCGCTCAACAACATGACGGTCGCGCGCACGATCTTCCTCGATCGCTGCGCGCCGCCGGGCCACGTCCATCCGATCCCGACCAGGGCCGCAGATCCCGATCAGGGCGCTGTAGCCTATGCGCGCGAACTGCAGGCCTTCTACGGCTCCGGCAAGCTCGACCCGGCACGGCCGCTGTTCGACCTCGTCCTGATGGGCGCGGGCCCGGACGGCCACACCGCCTCGCTCTTTCCAGGCTATCCCGCGATCGAGGAGACCGAGCGCTGGGTGGTCGGGGTCCCGACCGCCAACGTCGCGCCGTTCGTGCCGCGGATCTCGCTCACTTTGCCCGCGCTGGCCTCCTGCCGCGAAATGCTGTTCGAGATCGCCGGGCACGACAAGCAACCGATCTTGACGCGCCTCCTCAATGGCGAGAATCTGCCGGCCTTGCGCGCGCGCTCGAATGGCGAGACCGTCTGGCTGATCGACCAGGCCGCGCTTCCGGAGGGATTTCGTGGCGGGCGTTGAAGCACCTTGTGCGTTGATCGTGATGGGCGTCTCGGGTTCGGGCAAGAGCACCGTCGCGGAGGCGCTCGGCGAGCGGCTCGGCTGGCGCTTCGAGGACGGCGACAGCTTTCACCCCGCCAGCAATGTCGCAAAAATGAAAGCGGGCCACCCGCTCACCGACGAGGACCGCTGGCCCTGGCTCAACGCCATCGCCGACGAGATCGCCCGGGTGTGCGAGGCCGGCGAACACGTCATCATCGCCTGTTCGGCCTTGAAGCATGCCTATCGCGACGTGCTGCTGCGCGGCCGCGACGACGTCAGCTTCGTGTTCCTGAGGGGCACGAAGGAGCTGATCGCAGCCCGCCTCGCGCAGCGCAAGGGGCACTTCATGCCGCCCGAGCTGCTGACCAGCCAGTTCAACACGCTGGAGCCGCCGGAGTCGAGCGAGCATGTGATCACCGTTTCGATCGACGAGTCCGTCGAGGCGATCGTCGACGGTGTGGTGCGGCAGTTGAAATTCGGCGGTCCGCAACGCAAGGCCCTGAAAACCTAAGGTGCTGCCATGACGCCCATCTCACTCGTGGTCTCCGACGTCGACGGCACGCTGCTGACCAAGGACAAGACGCTGACCGAACGCGCCAGGGCGGCGGTGCAGCGCCTGCACCAGGCCGGCATCGGTTTCACCATCACGTCGAGCCGCCCCGCGATCGGCATGCGCTTCCTGATCGAGCCACTGGCGATCTGGCTGCCGGTCGGCCCGTTCAACGGCTCCTCGATCGTCGATCCCCAGATGAAACCGGTCGAGCAGCACCTCATTCCGGCCGACGCGGCCGAAAAATCCCTGCAGATCCTCCGGAAGTTCGGCGCCGACATCTGGCTCTTCACGTACGACAAATGGCTGATCGACAACCCCACCGGCAAATACGTCGCGCACGAGCAGCACACGATCCGGTCCGATCCGACCATCGTCACGGATTTCTCGCCGTATCTGGCGAGCGCCTGCAAGATCGTCGGCGCGAGCGCCGATGCGGCCGGCCTCGAGGCCTGCGAAAAGGAGATGCAGCAGGCACTCGGCAGCGAGGCGACTGCGGTGCGTTCGCAGACCTATTATCTCGACGTCACCCCGCCGGGCTTCGACAAGGGCACGTTCGTCAAGGCGATGGCGCAGCGCCTGGGTATCGCGACCGAGGCGGTCGCGACCATTGGTGACATGCAGAACGACCTTGCGATGTTCCGCGTCAGCGGCATGTCGATCGCCATGGGCAATGCCACCGACAGCGTCAAGGAACAGGCGACCCACGTCACCGCGACCAACGAGCAGGACGGCTTCGCCGAGGCGATGGAGATGATCCTGAAGCGCAATGGCGTTGGCTAAGGTGAGTGAGCTCGAAGCCTCCCGGTCAGGCTGCGGGCCCTCTTGATCTCTTCCGCTTGTGGGAGAGGTCGCCGCGCAGTAGTGGATGAAGGTTCTCTTTCTCCGGGGCTTTCGCCCCGTGGAGACCTCTACCCCGCCCCCCGCAAGCGAGAGAGAGCGACTCTCCGTGGTAAGAGCAATCAAGCCCTTGCCCTATTGCTGCGACCGCTGCATGGCCGGCTTGTCGCTCTGTTGGCGCGCGGCCGACAGGTTATGCGCGGTGTTGATCAACGCGATGTGGGTCAGCGCCTGCGGGAAGTTTCCGGTCTGGCGCGCCGCGTCTGAATCATATTCCTCGGCCAGCAGGCCGACATCGTTCGCGAGTCCCGCGACGCGGTCGAACAGCGTCTGCGCCTTGTCCAGGTCGCCCGACAGCACATAGGCATCGGCGAGCCACAGGCTGCAGGCCAGGAACGCGCCCTCGATCGGCTGCCGCTCGTCCGACACCTCGCGCGGATCGTGCCGCAGCACGAAGCCGTCGCGCATCAGGTGCTGCTCGGTGGCGGCGATGGTGCCGCGGATGCGCGGATCGGTCGGCGGCAGGAAGCCGACCGCCGGCAACAGCAGCACGCTGGCATCGAGCAGTTTCGAGCCGTAGGATTCGACGAAGGCATTCTCCTGCGCGTCGAAACCGTTGTTGCAGACATCGCGATGGATCGCCTCGCGCAGGGTGCGCCAGTGCAGCAGCGGCGCCTTGAAGCCGAATGTCTCGGCACTCTTGATGCCGCGGTCGAACGCGACCCAGGTCATCACCTTGGAGAAGACGTAGTGCCTCGGCTGCCCGCGCCGTTCCCAGATGCCGTGATCGGGCTGGTCCCAGACCTCGGCGAGATGGTTGAGCACGTTGCATTCCAGCGCCCAGGTCGCCTCGTCGTCGAGCTTGAGCTTGGCCATGCGCGACTGGTGGAAGGCATCGATCAGTTCGCCGTAGACGTCGAGCTGGAGCTGGGCGTGCGCGGCGTTGCCGACGCGGACCGGCTGCGAGCCCTCATAGCCGTCGAGCCAGTCGGCCTCCCATTCCAGCAGCCGGCGCTGTCCCCAGATGCCGTACATGATCTGCATGTTGGCGGGCGAGCCGGCGGCTGCGCGCAAGAGCCAATTGTGCCAGGCCGAAGCTTCCTCGGTATAGCCCGAGTTCATCAATGCCAGCAGCGTGAAGGTGGCGTCGCGCAGCCAGCAGAAGCGATAGTCCCAGTTCCGCATCCCGCCGAGCTTCTCCGGCAGCGACGTGGTCGGCGCCGCGACGATACCGCCGGTCGGCCCGAACGTCAGCGCCTTCAGCGTGATCAGCGAACGCATGATGAGATCGCGATATTCGCCGTCATGCGTGGAGCGGCTCGACCACTCCTGCCAGAATTTCTCGGTCTCCCGAAACGCGATCTCCGGATCGATCGGGTCAGGCGGGTCGAGATGCGAGGGACCGTAGGTCAGCACGAACGGCACGGTCTCGCCCGCCTTCACCTCGAAATCGGACACCGTGGTCATGTCCTCGCCGCGCGTCTTGACCGGCGTACGCAGCACCGTCATGTCCTGGCCCGCGACGGCCAGCAGCGAATGGTCGATCCGCCGGACCCAGGGAATGTCGACGCCGAAGCCGAAACGGATGACGAGCTCCATCCGCATTTTCACCGAGCCGCTGACGCCGCGGACCAGCCGGACGATGTCGGAGGCCTTGCCGCGCGGCGGCATGAAGTCGATCAGCACGACAGTGCCGCCCTTGGTCTCGAAGCGCGTTTCGAGGATCAGGGTGTCGTCGAGATAGCGGCGAGAGGTGGCGGTGACGTCCTCACCCGGCGCGACCAGCCAGCGGCCGTTCTTGTGAGTGCCGAGGATCGCGGCAAAGCAGGCATCGGAATCGAAGGCCGGCCAGCACAGCCAGTCGATCGAGCCGTCGCGCCCGACAAGCGCGGCGGTCTCGCAGTCGCCGATCAGCGCGTAGTCTTCGATCTTCTGCGACAATGTCTTTCGAACCTGAAAATCCCCGGCGGCTCAACTCCCGCCGATCAATGAACGTTCCCGCGTCGCGGCCTTCAAAGCCGCCAAGTCGATCTTCGAGACGATCTTGTCGAGCGCGACCGGCAGCCGCTGGCGCCAGTTCGGATGCTCGTCGATCGTGCCGGGAATGTTGGGCTGGTCGATCACGCCGAGCAGATCCTCCAGCGAGACCGCGAGCAGCCGCGAGGGCGTGCGCGACAGGAAAGCCAGCACGGAATAGAGATCGTTGGCGTCGATGTCGTTCTGTCGCAGGATTTCGTCGAGCATGCCGAGCGCATGCCAGCGCGCTTCCTCGTTCTCGCCGGGATCGAGCCCGAGCGACAGCTTCACCTTCAGGTCGCTGAAGGAGCGCCAGCCGGCATAGGTCGACAGGTCGTGCGTGTTCAGCGTCACCAGCGCGTTGGGCCGGTAGAAATCGACGTTGCGGAAATGCCCGGCGTCGTCGCGCTCGAACATCATGACGAGGTAGGACCAGATGCCGAAATCCTGCATGGTCTCGCGAAAGCCTTCCGGCACCGTGCCGAGGTCCTCGCCGATGACGATGCATTTGTGGGCCGCACTCTCGCGCGCCACGGCCGCCAGCAGCGCCTCGAATGGCATCTGCACATAGGCGCCGTTGTCGGGCCTGAAGCCGCGCGGCACGAGATAAAGCCGCTTCAAGCCCAGCACGTGATCGAGCCTGATGGCGCCGGCATGGCGCATCGAGGCCGCCAGCATGTCGGCGAACGGCACGAAGGATTTCGCTTCGAGGCCACCGGCATTGAAACCGGCAAGGCCCCAATCCTGGCCGACGGTGTTGAGAACGTCGGGCGGGGCGCCGACGGCGAGATGGCGGGAAATCGCCACCTGCTCGTTCCAGGCGTCGAAACCGTTGGACTGCACGCCGACGGCCACGTCGAGATAGAGCCCGACCCGCATGCCGAGTTCGCCGGCCAATGCCTTGGCGGCACGCAATTGCGCATCGGCGATCCACTGCACGAACTCGACGAACTCGACCTCGCGCTTGTCGGGACCGTTACGCAGTTCGGCGCATTTCGCCTCGTCCGGCTGCCGCCATTCCGGCGGCCATTCCCACCATGGTCCGGCAAAGCGATGGCGCAGCGCCTCGAAACAGGCGAAGCGGGACAACAGCGGCGCCCGCTCCGCACGGAAAGCGTCGAATTCCTTGCGACGGGCGTCGCTCGCCTTTGTCACGAAGCTGTCAAAGACAGCGCGCAGGCCGCGCCATTTCAACGCCGCGACATCGGCATAGGGCACGCGATCGCCCTCGCGCAGGCGCGCAGCGACCGCGGCGGCATCGGGCAGGAGGGCGGCCGAGAACTCCGGGATCGCCTCGACGTCGATGTAGAGCGGATTGAGAAACAGCCGGCTGTTCGGCGAATAGGGGCTGCAATCGGTCGGCCGGTCGTCGAACAGCACGTGCAGCGGGTTGAGCCCGACGCCGTCTGCGCCGATCTGCCGGGCGAGCCGGACCAGACCGGCAAGGTCGGTGAAATCGCCAATGCCCCAATTGCGTTCGGAGCGGACACTGTAGAGTTGCACGGCGAGCAGCCAGCCGCGGCCGAAATCGCCGCCAAAGGCACGCTCGGGCGCCACGATCATCGGCACCTCTTCGGTCGCGCCCTCGGCATCCGTCAGCGTCAATCGATGGTACCCGAGCGGCAGGCCCGCGGGCCAGGCGATCACCGGCTCGCGCGTCTCACCCTGCGCGATGATCTTCGCGTGGCCGCCGACGGCCCATCGCAACGGCGGTACTCCCGTCGCCGCCAATTCCGTGCGCGCGTTTGCCAGCGCCCGCACCACGACAGGCCCGCTGACGAAGCGATAGACCCGCTTCTCCGGCAGGGCGTCGAGGATGGATTTGAGGGCCACGGGATCGGTGATCCGCAGCTTTCCGAGGGCATCGACGAATTCGGACTGAACGCCCTTGATACGGGCTTGAGCTAATTGATCCATTCGGCACGCAGATTGCAGGCCACCCTTTTTCCGGGGGCATTCATTTTAACGAAGCATCGGAAGACGTTAGCCAAGGTCAACTCTCGAACCATACCTGCCGTTCCCGGCGGGAACCAATGACATACAAGCGGCTTTCTTTATAGGTACCAAACGTAGGTTCCCGACGAGGGAAACGGGCCCCTGCTTTCTTGTCAATGGCATCACCGTGAACAAGACAATTCAAACTGTCGAGAGTGCCGCAGCCGGCAGCGCTTTCCTTATTGAAGACATCTATCCGCTGATCGACGGCGGTCGTTTCGCCGTGAAGCGGATCGCCGGCGAACGGGTCGAGGTCTGGGCCGACATCTATCGTGACGGCGATGCCGTGATCGGCGCCGCGCTGGTCTGGCGCCGCGAGCAGGACCGGGAATGGCAGACCGAGCCGATGGTCCATCACGGCAATGACCGGTGGTCGGGCGCGTTCGTCCCGGCCGAAACCGGTCAGTACGTCTATGCCATCGAAGCCTGGACGGACGAATTCGCCACCTGGCGCCACGGGGTGGCGCGCAAGCGGCTTTCGGGCGCCGACGTCGCCCTCGACGCGGTCGAGGGCGCCGGTCTCCTGACCAAGGCCCATGGTGCGCGGCAGGACGCCGCGGCGATCATCGTCGGGCAATGCGAGGACTATCTCCAGACCGGCGACGTTACGCCGCTGCTGACGGCCGAACTCGGCGCGGCGATGGCCGACAGTCAGCCGCGTCCCGACCTGACCCGCTCACCGCCCTTCCCGCTGATCGCCGACCGCGGCAAGGCGCGCTTCAGCGCCTGGTATCAGATGATGCCGCGCAGCCAGAGCGATGTGCCGGGCCGGCACGGCACGCTGAGGGACTGCATCGCGCGCGCTCCCGACGTCGCCGCGATGGGCTTCGATGTGCTCTACTTCACGCCGATCCATCCCATCGGTCATACCCGCCGCAAGGGCCGCGACAATTCGCCGATGGCCGCCGAGGGCGATCCCGGTTCGCCTTATGCGATCGGCGCCGCGGAGGGCGGCCACGATGCGCTGCATCCCGATCTCGGCACCGCCGAGGATTTCCGCGCGCTGGTCGCGACCTGTCTCGAATACGGACTCGAACTCGCGCTCGACTTCGCCGTGCAATGCTCACCCGACCACCCCTGGCTGACGCAGCATCCGGAATGGTTCAAATGGCGGCCGGACCGCTCGGTGCGGACCGGTGCGGGTCCCTATTCCGATATCGTCATCCCGGATTTCGCGTCGGTCGACAGGGCCGGACTGTGGTGCGCGTTCCGCGACGCCATGCTGTTCTGGATCGACCATGGCGTGACCATCTTCGCCATCGACAATCACGACACCGCACCGTTCCAGTTCTGGGAATGGTTGATCCGCGACATCCGCAGGCGCCATCCCGAGGTGATCCTGTTTTCCAAGACATTCGCCCGGCCGAAACTGATGAAGGGACTCGCCAAGCTCGGCTTCGCGCAATCCTTCACCTATTTCCCCTGGCGCACGGAGAAATGGGAGCTGGAGCAATATCTCGGCGAAATCACGCGCTATCCCGAGCGGGACTTCTATCGTCCGAACCTGTTCGTCAACACGCCCGACCTGCTGCCCTATCATCTGCAGAGCGGCGAAGCCTGGATGTTCAAGGCGCGCGTCGCGCTGGCCGCGATCCTCTCCGGCAATTACGGGGTCTACAGCGGCTTCGAACTGCTGGAGCACGAGGCGGTCCCCGGCCGCGAGGAATATTTCGATTCCGAGAAATACCGGATCAAGCAGCGCGACTGGGACAGGCCCGGCAACATCAAGGCCTACATCGCCGCGCTCAATCGCATCCGTCGCGAGAACACGGCACTGCACGACACCGCCAACCTGCGTTTCCTCGGCGTCGAGGACCGCGAAACGATCGCCTTCGTGAAGGAGGCGGCCGGAAACAGCGTCTTGAGCGTCATCGCGCTCTCGTGCAATGTCCGCGACATCTGGCTGCCACTCGGCGATGTCACCGTCGACACCGGCGAAGAGCGGCGCCACGTTACCTCACTCGAAAACCTCCACACCGGCGAACGATCCCGCATCGAATGGGGCGGGATCAAGCTGCATATCGATCCCGGCTGCGATCCGGCACTCTTGTTCCGCTGCCTGGCGTAAGGACCACGCCATGAATGTTCTTTCTTCCGTCGATACCAAGAAGGCCGCGGCTGCCGAGGTCGTGGACGAGCTCTGGTACAAGGACGCGATCATCTACCAGCTCCACGTCAAGGCGTTCGCCGACAGCAACAATGACGGCATCGGCGACTTCGCCGGGTTGACCGAGAAGCTCCCCTATCTGCAGGACCTCGGCGTCACCGCGCTGTGGCTGCTGCCGTTCTATCCCTCCCCCGGCCGCGACGACGGCTACGACATCGGAGATTACGGCTCGGTCAATCCCGATTTCGGGACGATGAAGGACTTCAAGCGCTTCATCCAGGAGGCGCAGAAGCGCGGCCTGCGCGTGATCACCGAGCTCGTCGTCAACCACACCTCGGACCAGCACAAATGGTTCAAGCGTGCGCGCCGCAGCCAACCGGGCTCGAGCGCGCGCAACTGGTACGTCTGGAGCGACACCGACCAGAAATACCAGGGCACGCGGATCATCTTCACCGACACCGAGAAGTCGAACTGGACCTGGGATCCCGAAGCCGGCGCCTTCTACTGGCACCGCTTCTTCTCGCACCAGCCGGACCTCAATTTCGACAATCCGCGCGTCGTCAGCGCCATCATTCAGGTGATGAAGCGGTGGCTCGATGCCGGTGTCGACGGATTCCGGCTCGACGCCATTCCCTATCTCTGCGAACGCGAAGGCACGTCGAACGAGAACCTGCCGGAGACGCACACGATCATCAAGCGCCTGCGCCAGGAGCTTGACGCCTACGCCAAGGGCAAGCTGCTGCTGGCCGAGGCCAACCAGTGGCCGGAGGACGTGCAGGAGTATTTCGGCCGCGGCGATGAATGCCACATGGCCTACCACTTCCCGCTGATGCCGCGCATCTACATGGCGATCGCGCAGGAGGACCGTTTCCCGATCACCGACATCCTGCGCCAGACCCCGGACATTCCGGCGAGCTGCCAATGGGCGCTGTTCCTGCGCAACCACGACGAGCTCACGCTGGAAATGGTCACGGATGTCGAGCGCGACTATCTCTGGACCACCTACGCCAACGATCCCCGGGCGCGCATCAATGTCGGCATCCGGCGGCGCCTCGCGCCGCTGATGGACAACGACCGCCGCAAGATCGAGCTGATGAACTCGCTCTTGCTGTCGTTCCCCGGCACGCCGATCATCTACTACGGCGACGAGATCGGCATGGGCGACAACATCTATCTCGGCGACCGCAACGGCGTGCGCACGCCGATGCAATGGGCGCCGGACCGCAATGGCGGCTTTTCCCGCGCCGACCCTGCGCGCCTCTATGCGCCGCCGATCAT
>NZ_JASGFS010000026.1:0-81364 GCF_047605465.1 Bradyrhizobium sp.
CCTCGTGCTCGGTGATGGAGCAGAAGGTGCAGCCGCCGAAGCAGCCGCGCATGATCGTCACCGAGAACTTGATCATGTCCCAGGCGGGAATCTTCGCATCGCCATAGGACGGATGCGGCGCGCGCGCGTAGGGCAGGTCGTAGACCGCGTCCATCTCTTCGCTGGTCAGCGGGATCGGCGGTGGATTGAGCCAGAGATCGCGGTCGCCGTGACGCTGCACCAGGGGCCGCGCATTGCCGGGATTGCTCTCCCGGTGCAGCACGCGCGAGGCGCGGGCATAGGCTTCCTTGTCCTGCTCGACCTGCTCCAGCGCCGGCAGCCGGATCACGGTCGCGCCCTTCTGGCGCGATGCGCCCTCGTCGGCGGAATCGAGATCGTCGGCGTGCAGCTCGGAATAGTCCTCGGGCACGCGGCGGAACAGCGCGACGCCTCTGACGTCGTCGAGCTCGCGCGGCGCTTCGCCGGCGGCAAGGCGCTGGGCGACCTCGACGACGGCGCGCTCGGCATTGCCGTAGAGCAGCAGGTCCGCCTTGGCGTCGGCTAGCACCGAGCGGCGCACCTTGTCGGACCAGTAATCGTAATGCGCGATCCGGCGCAGCGAGGCCTCGATGCCGCCGAGCACGATCGGCACGTCCTTGAACGCCTCGCGGCAGCGCTGGGCATAGACGATGGTGCAGCGGTCCGGCCGCTTGCCGCCTTCGCCGCCCGCCGTATAGGCGTCATCATGGCGCAGGCGACGGTCCGCGGTATAGCGGTTCACCATCGAATCCATGTTGCCGCCGGTGACGCCGAAGAACACCTTCGGCTTGCCCAGTGCCTTGAACGGTTCGGCCGAATGCCAGTCGGGCTGCGCGATGATGCCGACCCGGAAACCCTGCGCTTCCAGCAGGCGTCCGATGATCGCCATGCCGAAGCTCGGGTGGTCGACATAGGCGTCCCCGGTCACCAGCACGATGTCGCAGGCATCCCAGCCCAGCGCATCCATCTCGGCGCGGCTCATCGGCAGGAACGGCGCGGGCTTGCGGGGTCGCGCCTGGGCCATCAGGGGCTTTTCGGCGATGATGATATCGGTGTTCATGGGGCCTACGGATAAGACTCCGGGCCGGCGAATTCAACCAACGGGCGCGTGAAAGATTGATGGGTTCCGCGAGATTTCGGGACGCCTCAGGACCGGCCGCACAATGCCTGCTCGACACCGGCCGCGAAGGCGATCAGGCGTTCCTCGCTGTGCGGCGGGCCGACGATCTGCAGCGAAACCGGCATGCCGGCCTGGTCGCGCCCGGCGGGCACCGCGAGCGCGGGGCAGCCGAGGATCGACCAGACATAGGTGATCATGATCCAGTCGATGTAGCTCTCGCAGCGCATGCCTTCGATCTCGGTCGGCCACATGGTCTCGACGGGGAACGGCGCGACCTGCACGGTCGGGCAGATCAGGATGTCGAACTCCGTGAAGAAGCCCTGCATGCGCCGGTAGGTCGCCGCGCGCTGCTCCGTCGCGGACGCGATGTCGCGTGCGGACAGGCTTTCGCCATGCGCGATATCGCCGGCGACCTCGCGCGTGAAGCGGTCGCGCGATTGCGGCCAGAGCCTGCCCCAGGTCGTGAGATAGGCAAGGCCTCGGAGCGCGCGGATGGTCTGCGGCAGTCCGGTGAGATCGGGCGAGGCTTCGCTCATCGCGCAGCCGGCGCGCTGCAGCCGCTCGATGGCGCCGCGAAAGCCGGAGCGGATATCCCGATCGACCGGCAGCAGGCCGAGATCCTCGGAGGCGGCGATCCGTCCGGTCCAACTCGGCCGCGCGGCCGCGTTCCGGAATGACGTGTGCTGCCCGCGTGACAACAGGTCGGGCGCATGGAAGCCGGTCATCGCATCGAGCATCAGGGCAAGATCGGGAATCGTGCGCGCCATCGGTCCCTCGACGAACACGGTGTCGAAGGGATCGGAGAGCGGCTTGCGGGACACGAGGCCGGGCGTCGGCCTGAGGCCCGCGACGCCGCAGAATGCGGCCGGTGTGCGCAGGCTGCCGCCGACGTCATTGCCGTGGCCGAGGCATATCTGATGCGCCGCGAGCGCCGCCGCGGAGCCGCCGGAGGAGCCTCCCGAGGTCAGCGCGGGAAACAGCGGATTGCGCGTCGCGCCGAACAGCGCGTTGGTCGTGTTGGCGCCCCCGAGTTCCGACAGATTGCTTTTGCCGATCACGATGGCGCCGTTGCGCTGCAGGTAGTCGATCGTGGGGTTCGAGACATCGGGCACGCGGCCGGCCGTCAACGCGCTGCCGCCGCTGGTCGGCACGCCGGCGACGTCCGTATTGTCCTTGACCGCGAGCGGGAGGCCGCACAGCAACGGCCAATCCGCGCCGCCGGCCTTCTTGTCCATCAAGCGCCGCGCTTCGCTGCGCGCCGCCTCGAAGCGGCGCACGGGAATCGCATTGATGCCAGCATCCGTGGCCTCGATCCGGCCGATCGCGGCGTCGATGACCTCGAGCGGCGACAGATGTCCCCGGTGAATCTCGGCGATGGCTTCGACGGCGGATAGCGCGGCGATGCCGGATGAAGGCGGAAGGCCCGACGCGTCGCTCATGGCTATTTCCGGATCGCCGCGGTGGAACCGCGCACCACGAGCGCCGGCTGGAGCTGGATCGATCTGGTTTCGTCGTCACCGAGGCCGGACCGGCCTTCGGTGATTCGCGACAGCAGCGTGGACACCGTGGCTTCGGCGATAGCTTCGGAAGGCTGCGTGACGACAGTCATTCCGGGACGCACCAATCCGGCCCAGGGCAATTCGTCGACCGCGATGATGGAGAGATCGTCGGGCACGGAGACGTTCCGCTCGGTGATGGCGCGCAGCAATCCGAGCGCGAGGTGGTTGTTGGTCGCGAAGATCGCCGTCGGAGGTTCGGAATGCGCGAGCAGCCGCAACGCGGCCGCGTGACCGGCGGCCTCGGAGAAATTGTCCTTCGCGATCAGCCGTTCGTCGAGCGTGACGCCGCGCGCGGCGAAACCGGTTCTGAAGCCATCGAGACGGTGGCGCGCGATCGGATGCTCGGGCGAGCCCATGATCACGCCGACGCGCCGGTGGCCGAGATCGTCGAGATGCTCCGCGGCGAGGCGCCCGAGCGCGACATTGTCGGTCGTGACGGAATCGAGATCGAGCCCCTCGATCCGCCGGTCGACCATGATGCCGGGCATCGGAAGGCTCGCGAGCGCGGCCTGGCGTCCGCTCCAGCCGCGCCGGGTCGGAATCACGATGGCGCCATCGGCGCGCTGCGACAGCAGCATGGACAGATGCCGCTCCTCGCGTTCGGGATCCTCGGCACTGTTGCAGAGGATGACCGAATAGCCGGCGGCACTCGCCAGCCGCTCGATGCTCTCGACGAGCTTGAGGAAATAGGGATTGGCGAGATCGGCCACGAGCAGGCCGAGGATACGGCTGGCGCCGCTGCGCAGGCTGCGGGCGCTGGCATGCGGCGCATAGCCGAGCTTGCGTGCCGCGGCGGTGACGCGCTCCTGCAGGAGTTCGCTGACCTTGCCCGAGCGGTTGAGCGTCTTCGACACCGTGGCAACCGAAACGCCCGCCAGCCGCGCGACCTCATGGATGGTGGGCAACGGCCCTCCGGACATCGGCTCCTCCTGTTAAACGTTTTTCTATAGACACGGATTGTCGCAGGCAAGTCGGATATTCCCAATAAATACAAGCTATTGCGAATAAGCGACGTCCGTGCTTACTTAGAAAAACGTTTAACTAAGGGAGGCGAAAGTGCGGGGCGGTTGTTGCAACCGGCAGGCGCCGGGCCGCATTCGCGGTCCGGAGGAGGCAGCATGACCTCCTATGTGCTGGGCCGGTTGCTTGCGGCCATTCCCGTATTGCTCGCGGTCGCGGTGTTCGTCTTCCTGTTGCTGAGCCTCGTGCCGGGCGATCCGGCGGTGCTGATCGCCGGTGATTTCGCCTCGCCGCAGCAGGTGGAGGCGGTACGCCAGGCGCTCGGGCTCAATCTGCCGCTGCTGCCGCGCTTCCTCGCCTGGACGGGACGCATGCTGAGCGGTGATTTCGGTCTGTCGCTGTTCAGCCGAATTCCAGTCTCGCAACTTGTCGCGCAACGCATCGAGCCGACATTGATCCTGTCGCTGATGACGATCACCATCGCGGTTGTCGTCGCGGTGCCGCTCGGGCTCGTTGCCGCCTATCGACCGAAGGGATTTGTCGCGCGATTGACCATGGCGGGTGCCGTGCTCGGCTTCTCGTTGCCGGTCTTCGTCGTCGCCTTCGTTCTCGTCTACACGCTCGCGCTTGGCCTGCACTGGTTTCCGGTGCAGGGCTACAAGCCGCTGTCGCAGGGTGTGCTAGCCTCGCTTCATTCGCTGGTGCTGCCCGCGATCTCGCTGTCCTTTCTCTATATCGCCCTGATCGCGCGGGTGACCCGGGCCGCCGTCCTCGAAGTGCTGCGCGAGGATTACGTCCGCACCGCTCATGCCAAGGGGCTTTCGAACCGCAAGATCATCGCACGGCACGTGCTCAGCAATGCCGCGGTGCCGATCATTACGGTCGTCGGCATCGGGTTTGCCGCGCTGCTCGGCGGCGTCGTCGTCACCGAGACTGTGTTCTCCATTCCTGGACTTGGCCGGCTGACGGCCGATTCGATCCTGCGGCGCGACTATCCCGTGGTGCAGGCGCTGATCCTGCTGTTCGCCTTCGTCTATGTCGTCGTCAATCTCGTGGTCGACATTCTCTACGCCGTCGTCGATCCGCGGATCCGGTACTGATGCGGGACGAGCCGATGACGATCACCTCTGCAGCTGACGGACTTGAAACGGCGGATGTCGGCAGCAACCGGTTCGCGCGGATCGCCGGCCTGCCGCTGCGCCAACCCATGTTGGCCGTGAGCTGCGTCCTGCTCCTCGCCTTCGGCGCGCTGGCCGTGGCGAGCCCATGGATCACGCCGGATCCGGCCGCGCTCGACCCGCTGAGCCGGCTGCAGCCGCCATCCTTCGCGGAGCCCTTCGGCAGCGATCAGGTCGGCCGCTCGGTGTTCGCTCGCGCGTTGTGGGGCACCCGTGTCTCGTTGTCGGTCGGGATCGCCGTCGCGATCGTCACCACGTTGATCGGCGTGACCATCGGTGTGATCGCCGGCTATTTCCGCGGCGCCGACACGATCGTCATGCGCGCCATGGATGCGGTGATGGCGATCCCAGCGATCCTGCTCGCGATCGCGCTGGTCGCGCTGATCGGAGCCTCCCCGGTCGTGATCGTCGCGGCGATCAGCCTGCCGGAAATTCCCCGCATGGCGCGCGTGGTGCGGGCCAGTGTCCTTACCTTGCGCGAACGCGTCTATGTCGAGGCGGCCATCACCTGCGGCGGTCGTACGACGACCATCCTGCGCCGTCACATCCTGCCCGGCGCCGTCGGGCCGATCATGGTGCAGACGACCTACGTCTTCGCGTCGGCGATGATCCTGGAGTCGATCCTGTCTTTTCTCGGCGCGGGGACGCCGCCGGACGTGCCGAGCTGGGGCAACATGATGGCGGAAGGCCGGCAGTTCCTGCAGATCGCCCCGTGGATCCTCGGCTTTCCCGCGCTGATGCTGGCCGCCACCGTGCTTGCCGCCAACCTGCTCGGTGACGGGCTGCGCGACATGCTCGACCCGAGCCTTGGCGGAGGCGAGGTGCGATGAGCGCTCCGCTGCTCTCCGTCGAGAATCTCTCGATCTCGCTCAACGCGCGCGGAACGCGGGTTCCGCTCGTCCGCAACGTGTCCTTTGCGATCGATCCGGGCGAAACGCTCTGCCTGGTCGGCGAGAGCGGCTGCGGCAAGAGCCTGACCGCGCTCTCCATCATCGGTCTGCTCAACCGCAACGTCATGCAGGTCACCTCGGGCCGGATCCTCTTCGAAGGGCGCGACCTCGTCACGCTCGGCGGCGATGCGATGCGCAAGCTGCGCGGCGATCGCATCGCCATGGTGTTTCAGGAGCCGATGACGTCGCTCAACCCGCTGCTGCGCATCGGCGAGCAGATCGCCGAAGTCATCGTCGAGCATCGCGGGGTGTCCCAGTCAGATGCGCGGCGCCAGGCGATCGGGTTGCTCGATCTGGTGCGCATTCCGGATGCGCGTCGGCGCGCCGCGGAGTTTCCGCACCAGCTATCGGGCGGCATGCGGCAGCGTGTCATGATCGCGATGGCGCTCGCCCTGCGCCCGGCGTTGCTGATCGCCGATGAGCCGACGACAGCACTCGATGTCACCATCCAGGCGCAGGTGTTGACTTTGATCGACGACCTCCGCCGCGAGTTCAACACCTCGGTGCTGCTCATTACGCATGATCTCGGTGTGGTCGCCGAAATGGCGGACCGCGTCGTCGTGCTCTATGCCGGCAGCATTGTCGAGCAGGCGGCCGTCGACGACATCTTCGACGCGGCCGCCCATCCCTATACGCGCGGCCTGCTCCGCGCGATCGGGCAGCTCAACAGCGGGACGCGGGATCGCCTCGCCGAAATCCCGGGAAGCGTGCCGGGCTCCACCGCGCTCGGCATCGGATGCGCCTTCCGTCAGCGCTGCGGCGTGGCCATGCCGATCTGTCAGTCCGAGATGCCGCTGCTGTCGGGCTCGGGCGCGCACCGGGCGGCCTGCTGGCTCGGCGAGACGAGCACGGAGGCGCTTGCATGAGCGCCGTACTCGAAGTCTCCGGCCTGACCCGGATATTCACCTCGCAGAAAGGGCCGTTCGGAATGTTCGGCCGCCGCGAACTGCGTGCGGTCGACGATGTCAGCTTCACGGTCGCGCGCGGACGTACCTTCTGTCTCGTCGGCGAAAGCGGCTGCGGCAAGACCACGATCGGCCGCATGGTGGTGCGCCTGCTGAAGCCGACGGCGGGCTCCGTCCGCATCAACGGCGAGGATTTCGGCAATCTGTCCGGCGAAACGCTGCGGCTCCGGCGGCAGCAGGTGCAGATGGTGTTCCAGGATCCGTTCGCCTGTCTCAATTCCCGGATGACGGCGGCCGAGATCGTCGAGGAGCCTCTACAGAATTTCGGCATTGGGGACGCCGCCTCGCACCGGCGGAAGGTCGCGCGCCTGTTCGATCAGGTCGGCCTGCCCCAGCATTTCCATGCACGCCTGCCGCATCATCTATCCGGCGGCCAGCGGCAACGGCTCGGTATCGCGCGGGCGCTCGCCGCGGAGCCTGCGCTGGTCGTCGCCGACGAGGCCGTGGCCGCGCTCGACGTCTCGATCCGCTCGCAGATCCTCAACCTCCTGAAGGACGTGCAACGCGAGAGCGGGATTTCCTATCTGTTCATTTCCCACGATCTCGCCGTGGTGCGCTATCTCGCCGACGACGTCGCCGTGATGTATCTCGGCGCGATCATGGAGCGGGGACCGGCGGAAATGGTATTCGCCGCACCGGCCCATCCTTATACGCGCGCGCTGATCGATTCAGTGCCGGCAGTTCATCCGCGCAACCGCCGCCGCCGGGCCGCCCTCGAAGGTGAGGTGCCGAGCGCCGCCGCGCTGCCGTCGGGATGCCGCTTTCGAACGCGCTGCCCGTTCGCCACCGACATCTGCGCGCAACAGGCGCCGGCGATGACCGAGGTCGCGCCCGGCCACGACGTCGCCTGCCATCACGCACGATCACTGCCGCGCTTCGACGCTCTGCGTCCGGGCGCGGCCGGCACCAACGCCATCGTCTAAAAACAGTGAAAACGGGAGGAGTACAGAGAATGAAACGGCCGAACCGATTGTTTGCCGTCATGATCGCGGCGGGCCTGCTGGGCGCAACGTCGCCAGCCTTTGCCGAAACGGTGTTGAAGATACGCCCATTCGGCGATCTCAAGCAGATCGATCCCGTCATCACGTCCGACTACATGGTCCGTAACCACGGCTACATGGTCTACGACACGCTGTTCTCGCTGGATGAGAAGCTCGTCGCGCAGCCGCAGATGCTCGAAGCCTTCACGGTCAGCAACGACCAGCTCACCTATACCTTCACGCTGCGTGGCGGCCTGACCTTCAGCAGCGGCCAGCCGGTGACCGCGGAGGACGCGGTCGTTTCGCTGAAGCGCTGGTGGCAGCGCGACGGCCTCGGCCAGCAACTCGCCTCGGTCAGCGACACGCTCACGGTGAAGGACGACAAGACCTTCGAGCTGAAGCTCAAGCGTCCATGGGGCCTCGTGATCGAAGCGCTCAGCAAGCCGAGCTCCAACGTGCCGTTCATCATGCCCAAGGCGATCGCGGCGACGCCGGCCGATACCGCGATCACCGACGCCACCGGCTCCGGCCCCTTCATCATGAAGAAGGACGAATGGGTCCCGGGCTCCAAGGTCGTCTATGTCAAGAACCCCGGCTACAAGCCGCGGTCCGAGCCTGCGAGCGGGCTGGCCGGCGGCAAGCTTGCCAAGGTCGATCGCGTCGAATGGCATTACATTCCGGACGCGCAGACCGCGCTCAACGCGCTGCAGGCCGGCGAGATCGACATCTTTGAGGAAGTGCCGCCGGATTTCCTGCCGACGCTCGCCGGCAATCCCGACATCAAGACCATGCCGCAGGACACGCTCGGCATGCAGATGGTGTTCCGCATGAACACCTCCGTGCCGCCCTTCAACAACCAGAAGATCCGGCAGGCGATCAGCTACATGATCGACCAGGAGAAGTTCGCGCGGGCCTATGTCAGCGATCCCAAGCTCTACAAGAACTGCCCGAGCTTCTACATGTGCTCCTCGCCCTACTTCTCGGCCGACGGCTGGGTGAAGCCGGATATCGAGAAGGCCAAGAAGCTGATCGCCGAGAGCGGCTATGACGGCACGCCAGTCGTGGTGCTGCATGCCACCGAAAGTGGCCCGACCAACACGTTCAGCCTCGTTGCCGAACAGCTGATGCGGCAGATCGGCCTCAAGGTCGAGCCGCAGGCGATGGACTGGGGTACGCTGGTCGGACGCCGGGCGTCGAAAGAGCCCGCCGACAAGGGCGGCTGGTCGCTGTTCATGTCGGGCCCGACGGGCGCCGACATGTTCGAGCCGGTCGGACATCTTGGCCTGCGCGCCAACTGCGACAAGGCCTGGTTCGGCTGGCCCTGCGACGAGCAGATCGAAAAGCTGCGCAGCGAGTTCGCGCTGGCGACGGACCCCGAGCAAAAGAAGAAGATCGCGACGGCGATTCAGCTCAGGGCCGTCGACTATGTGCCGTATTGGCCGGCGGCGCAGCTCTATCTCGTGCGGGCGGTGCGCGGCAATGTCGACGGCATCGTGAGCGCGGCGGTCCCTGTCTACTGGAACATCGCCAAGAAGTAATCCTGCCCGGCCGGGGTATCGCAGCTTGCGAACGCCCCGGCCGGTCGCGTCGGGACTGTGACACGGTCCACATACCGCCCGGCATGGTCATGTCATCCTCCCATCGTTTCGAGGGAGAGAACCATGTTCCTGGTCGACGCGCTGCTGATCCTGGCGATGACGTTTTTCCTGTTCCTGCCCATCACCGATCGCAAGACGGTGCGGATGAAGCTCTGCGTGCTGTGCGCGCTGGTTGCGGTGTTCTCGGTCACCATCAGCCGGACTGAGGTCGCGCCGGTGCGGCTCGCGGGCGTCGTCTCGACACGTTGAGCGGCGCACCCCCTCCACGTCGGCCGGTTGCCTTTTGGGTTCTCGTCGCGCCGCACATGGGTTATTCGGTTGTGCATGGGCAAGGGAATACCAGAGGCCGGCGGTCGCGGCGCCGCGGCGTCATCCACAACCGGCTGGCTCGGCGCGGTGGCGCTGATCGGCTTCATCCTGGTGGCGACCGCACAGGCGTCCAATCAAATCCTGGCGCGCGGCCTCGCGGGTTCCGTCCCGCCTTTCGCGCTGGCCTTCTTCCGCTGGAGCATCGTTGCGATTGGGCTTGCGCCGATCGCGCTCGCCGAAATCCGCGACGGCCGCGTGCCGCTCGGCCGGAACGCCTGGCCGGTACTGGCCGCAGGCTTCATGGGCATGTTCCTCTGCGGCGGCCCGGTCTATGCCGCTGGCGTTTCCACCACCGCGATCCATATCGCGCTGATCATGGCGCTGTCGCCGATCACCGTGCTGCTGATCTCGGCGGCGCTCGGCATGGAGCATATCGGTCCGCTGCAATGGCTCGGCACGGCGCTGGCGCTGGCCGGCGCTCTGCTCATCATCTCCGGCGGCCATTGGCAGGCGCTGACCGAGTTGGGCGCCGCATCCGGCGACGGGCTCGTCGTGCTCGCGATGCTCGGTTGGTCGGGTTACACCCTGCTGCAATCGCGCGCGGCGCCGCAGGCGTCACTGCTTGCGCGGATCAGCCTGTTCTCCGGCGCCGGTGCGCTGTTCTCGCTGCCGCTGGCGGTCATGGAGATGTGGGCCATGCCGTCGCAGGTCTTCAGCGGCAAGGCGTTGTCCGCCTATCTCTTCGCCGGCATCGTTCCCGGCCTGCTCGCCTATGCGGGCTTCGCCTGGCTCGGCGGCAAATTCGGCTCGGTACGGACATCGCTCGTGCTCTACATCGGACCAGTCGCGAGCGCCCTGCTGTCGTTCGCGATCCTCGGTGAGCCGCCGAAGCCGATCCATTTTCTAGGTGGCCTGCTGATCCTCGGCGGCGTCTGGGCGAGCCTGCGCAAATAGTTCCATCTGCCGTGCAATCGGCTATGGTGTGAACGGCGGTTCGCATGCGGGAACCAACCGCCTCCGCGAACATTCTGATGAGGGATCACGCCTCGCGCGCGCCTTTGCGACCGCGCCTGCGCCCGCAATCGGATGCCTGCCTCGATGTTCGCCTTGGGCGATGGAGGTGCTGTGAGTACGGTCATTGAGAATTTGCTGTTGCGGAAGCAGAAACTGGTGGAGCAGCTCCAGACGGAACAGTCGCTGGAGGAGCGCGACAAGATCGAGCACCAGCTCGAGCAGATCAACACCGCGCTGGATTTCCTGGATAGGCCGGGTCCGCAAGGCGGGCGCTAGCCGCGATCAATCCATCTTCAGGGCCTTTGCATAGGTCACGCCCGAATTGGTGATGTGCGTCGTCATCAGCCGTTCGAACTCGGCGAGATCCCCGCGCGCGAAAAGATCGAGCAGCTTGCGATGCTCGTCGAACGAGGTCCGCGTCCGCACGTCGATCGGCGAGGTGAGATTGGTCCGCAGCGCCGCGACGCGGCCCGCAACGAGCTGATAGGATTCGACGAGATAGCGGTTGCCGCAATGGGCGAACAACGCCTCGTGGAATGCGGCATCGGCGCGGCCATAGGCGATGTTGTCCCTGGTCGCGACCGCCGGCTCCATGGCGGTGATCGACGCGCTCATCGCCGCGACAGCACCGTCGCGGTCATGATGATGCGCGAGCTCGGCCGCCTTGGGTTCGAGCGCGATCCTGAAGGTGCAGAGCGCATTGATGTCCTCGGCGCTCGGCGTGAAGACGAAGCTGCCGACCTGGGGGCGTATCACCACGAGCCCCTGCGCCTGCAACAGCCCCATCGCCTCGCGCACGGGTGTACGGCTGACGCCGAACGAATTCGCCACCATCTCCTCGGAGATGTCAGCGCCGAGCGCGAACTCGCCGTCGATGATGGCCTGGCGCAGCCGCAACATGACGCGCTGCGCCAGCGACCTCGGTGTGTCGAGCTTCAAAGATCTCGCTGTGGCCTCCGGGCGCGGCACCTCGGTCAGACCACCTTGCCGGGATTGAGCAGGAGGTCGGGATCGAGCGCGGCCTTCAGCGTCCGCATCAGCACGATCTCGGCGTCGCTGCGGGCGTGACCCAGCCATTGCTTCTTCAGCGTGCCGATGCCGTGCTCGGCGGAGACGCTGCCGCCCATCTCGCGCACGAGGCCATAGATGATCGCGTCCATGGCGTCCTTCGGCTGGCGTTCGACGGGAAGGCCGCTGACCCAGGAGACGAGATGCAGATTGCCGTCACCGATATGACCGTAATAGACGCTCTCGCATCCCGCGATCTCTGCGGCGAGCGCCGCCTTGCAGCGCGTGACGAATTCGTCCATTCGCGCCACCGCAAGCCCGATGTCGTAGGAGATGTGCGGGCCCAGCACCTGGCCGAATTCGGCGCAGATGTCTCGCACGCGCCAGAAGCCCTGCGCCTGCGCCAGCGATTGCGCCACCGCGGCATCCACCAGCAGCCCGCGCTCCATCAGTTCCTCGAGCCAGCTCTGGAAACGCGGCGCATCGAAGCTTTCGTCGGTGCCCTGCGCCTCTACCAGCACATAGAGGCCATGACCTGCGGCGACCGGCGGCTTCACCCCGGCGCGCGTCGTGATCACGTCCCAATAATCCGGCCACATCACCTCGAACGCCGATAGCAGCGGGCCGAGCCCGGATCGCGCCGCATCCAGCAGCGCGATCACCCCGGCGTAATCCTTCAGCGCGCACAGCGCGGCCATCGTCGAGCGCGGCTTCGGAAACAGCCGCAGCACCACGCGGGTGATGATGCCGAGCGTGCCTTCCGAGCCGATGAAGAGATGCTTGAGGTCGTAACCGGCATTGTTCTTCATCAGCTTGTTGAGGCTGGTGATGATGGTGCCGTCGGGCAGCACCACTTCGAGGCCGAGCACCAGTTCGCGCGTCATGCCGTAGCGGATCACGCGATTGCCGCCGGCATTGGTGGAGAGGTTGCCGCCGATGGCGCAGGAGCCGCGCGAGCCGAGATCGAGCGGAAAGAAGAAGCCGGCTTCGTCGGCTGCCTTCTGGATCGTCTCCAGCGGTGTGCCGGCCTTCACGGTCATCGTCGCCGATGCGCGATCGATCTCCTCGATGCCGGTCATGCGCTCCAGCGAGATCGCGACCCAGCCCGTTTCGGGCGAGGCGCCGCGGCACAGTCCGGTCAAGCCGCCTTGCGGAACGAAGGGCAGGCGTGCCCGCCGACAGGTGGCGATCGCATCGGAAACGCCCTGTGCGTCGATCGGACGGATCACTGCGCGCGGCGTCTGCGGCAGACTCGCGCTCCAGTCGTTGCAATTGCGCGCGGGCACATCGCCACCGGTCAGGACGGCCGCCGCGCCGAGCTTGTCGCGGAGAGCGCCGAGCAGTTGGGTCGGATTGTCGACGGGGATGATCATGTCCATGTGAGGCCTCTCGTGGTCCGGCCGGGTGGTCATCGCGCGCCATCGCGGCGGACAATTGCATGGCTGTTGTATGTAAGGTACAACAGAAAGACAAAGCAAGAGAAAGCTGGGCACAGGCCTCGAAGATCGTTTTTGATCAAAGGCTTAGCGCCGAGCCGCAGCAACGGGTAGGACCATGAGCGAGGCAATTCGCGGGTTTTGGGTAGCGTCGGCAACGCCCCTGGCGGCGGATGGCGGCGTGGATCACGCCAGGCTCGCGGGCCATGCGCAGCAGCTCTTCGGCAAAGGCGTCGACGGCGTCGTGCTGTTCGGCACCACGGGCGAGGGCGCTTCCTTCAATGTCGCCGAGCGCGTGGCCGCGCTCGAGGCAATGCTCAAGGCCGGCGTCGCGGCCGAGCGTATCGCCATCGGCGGTGGCTTTCCCGCGATCAGCGACAGTATCGCGCTGACGCGCGCAGCGCTCGGCCTCGGCCTTCGCCACGTGCTGCTGCTGCCGCCTTACTTCGATCGCAGCGTCACGGCGGAGGGTATCGAGGACGCCTTCGCCGCGGTGCTCGACGGCGTCGCCGATGATCGCCTGCGCGCCACGCTGTATCACATCCCGCAAGTCTCCGGCGTCGCGATCCCGACCGTCGCCGCCGCCAACCTGCGCAAGCGCTACGGCAAGCTGGTCGCGGGCCTGAAGGACTCCAGCGGCGACTTCAAGCAGTTCCAGGCGTTTCGCGCCGCGGCTCCCGAGCTCGCCATCACCGTCGGCAACGAAACCGATATCGCCCGCGCGATCGCCGCCGGCGGCGCAGGCACCATCTGCGGCATGGCCAACATCGCGCCCGCGCTGGTGAAGGCGATGATCGACGGCAAGGACGTCGAAGCGCGCATGCAGGCCGCGGTCGACATCGTGGTGAAATCGCCGTCCTTCCTCGCGACGTTGAAGGCGATCCTGGCGGCGCAGACCGGCGATGCAGCCTGGCTCCGCGTCCGGCCGCCGCTCCGCGCGCTGTCCGATGGCCGCGCGCTCAAGCTGAAGCTCGACGAACTGATCAGCCCGGTCGCCGCCTGAGGCCGCGACCGGCCTCATCACGACGGGAGTGATGCGACATACTGTCGCTCATTCGCGCGCGATGTGCCGCAAATTGCCGTGCGAGCAATCGCGATCGCGGTTCGCAGCCACCGCCCTCTTAGAATGATTCCACGTTAGAGAGATTCAATCCCGCCTACGGTTCTCCGCTGACGCTTCGATTGCTAGACGCGCAAGCTTCAATGTCACTGCAGAAGTGAAGTGGGGCGAAAGTGCGTGTGTATGTGGATGGCGAGCGCGTCGGCGGCCATCGTCATCGTGCCGGCAAGGGCCGGGCAAGTCTTCTCATTGGAGCGGCGGTGCTGCTCGCGGAATGCCCCTCCAACACGACGACCGCGCAAGCGCAATCGGCGCTGCCGCCGGTGACCGTGGATGCGCCGGTGCAGCGGCCCAAGCCCGCGCGCGCCTCGGAATCATCCCAACGCCGCGCCCAGACGGCCGCGCGTCAGCGCAACCGGAGCGCCACACCCCCGGTCGCGCCGACGATCTCGGAACGTGCGGCTGCCGCAGCGGCGGCCCAGCAGGTCGCAAAGCTCGGCTACCGTGCAATGCCGAGTTCGACCACGCTGCGCACCGGTGCCTCGCCGCTCGATACCTCGCAAGCCGTCAACGTGGTGCCCGAGCAGGTGTTGAAGGACCAGTTGCCGCGCAACATCGACGATGCGCTCGGCAACGTCTCCGGCATCACCCAGACCAACACGCTCGCCGGCAGCCAGGACGCGGTCATCCGCCGCGGTTTCGGCGACAACCGCGACGGCTCGATCATGCGCAACGGCATGCCGCTGGTGCAGGGCCGCAGCTTCAACGCCGAGGTCGAGAGCGTCGAAGTGCTGAAGGGACCGGCCACGATGCTGTACGGCATCATGGATCCCGGCGGCATCGTCAACACCATCAGCAAGCGTCCGGAGCTCTATCAGCACGGCTCGGTCACGCTGCTCGGCTCGGCCTACAGCGCCTCGAAAACCGGCGCCGACGGCTTGCTCGACGTCACCGGTCCGATCGGCGACCAGGGTCTCGCCTACCGCTTCATCGGCTACGGCGTCAGCGAGGACTACTGGCGCAATTTCGGCCGCCACCGCGAAATGCTGATCGCGCCGTCGCTGGCCTGGTACGGCCAGGACACCACCGTCCAGCTCAACTACGAGCATCGCGAGTTCATCTATCCGTTCGACCGCGGCACGGCGTTCAATCCGGTCACGAAGGCACCTCTGGCCGTTCCCGCCACACGCCGGCTCGACGAGCCGTTCAACAACGTGTGGGGCACGTCCGACCTGATCCAGGCCTCGGTCGAGCACCGCTTCAACCAGGACTGGAAGCTCTACGCCGGTTACAGCTACAACACCGAGACTTTCAGCGCCAACCAGCTCCGCATCTCCGCCCTCAACTTCACGACCGGAGTCGAGACGCGCAGCAATGACGGCACGCAGGGCTCGCTCAGCAATGTCAGCTATGGAACGTCCTATATCTCGGGCGGCTTCTGGCTCGGTAACATGCGCAACGACGTGCTGTTCGGCGGCGACGGCCAGTATCGCACCATCTACCGCGACAACCTGATCCGGCAGACGACGCCGGCCATCAACGTCTACAATCCCGTCTACGGGCTGATCGGGCCGGGCACGACCGTGTCCAACAGCGACAGCGCACAGACCGACAAACTCGGCCAATGGTCGCTGTTCTTCCAGGACACGCTGCATCTGACCGAGCGCTTCGCGCTCGTCGGCGGCGTGCGCTACATGGACTACGATCAGCTTGCCGGAAAGGGCAAGCCCTTCGTCACCAACACCAATGTGTCGGCGGACAAGGTGCTTCCGCTCGGCGGCGCCATCCTCAAGCTCACCGACGAGCTCTCGCTCTATGCGAGCTACACCCAGTCGCTGAAGCCGAACTCGACCATCGCGCCGCTGAACAACGGCGGCGGCGTCGTGCTCGGATCGAACATCGCGCCCGAAGAGGGCACGCAGTACGAGACCGGACTCAAATTCGATCTCAACAAGCGGCTGTCCGGCACGCTCGCGGTCTACGACATCCAGAAGCAGAACGTTCTGGTCAGTCAGCTCAACACCTCGACCGGGCTGAACGTCTATACTGCGGCCGGCAAGGTGCGTTCGCGCGGCGTCGAACTCGACGTCACCGGCCGCCTCTCCGACAATTGGAGCATGATCGGCAGCTACGGCTACACCGATGCGCGGGTGACCGAAGACCCGACCTATGCGGGCAAGCAATTGCAGAACGTCGCGATGAACACGGCCTCGTTGTTCGTCGTCTACGATTTCGGCACGGCGCTGCCCGGCCGTCTCCGCGTCGGCGGTGGTCCCCGCTATGTCGGCGATCGGCCCGGCGATGCCTTGAACACCTTCGTCTTGCCGTCCTACGTGGTCGCGGATATCTTCGCGACCTACGAGACGAAGTACCAGAACCTGCCGGTGATCTATCAGTTCAACATCAAGAACCTGTTCGACACCGTCTATTATCCCTCCGCCGTGAACAATCTGAACGTGGCCGTCGGCGACGCGCGACGTTTCTCGTTGGCGGCCACCGTGAAGTTCTAGCGATGGGCGCGCGGCACACGGCCGTCGCGGCCCTGATTGCGCTGGCATCTGCCTGCGCCGCGACCGCGTGCCGTGCCGAGGAGATCACGCTCTATTCGACCAGAGAGGCAACTCTGGTCGAGCCCGTTGCCACGGCGTTCACGGCGACGAGCGGCGTCAAGGTCGACATCGTCTTCGTCGAAGACAGTCTGGTCAGGCGCCTCGCATCCGAGGGAGAGGCATCCCGCGCCGACGTGCTGATGACGATCGGGCTGGACAAGACGACCCAGCTCGTATCCCGTGGGTTCACGCAGGCCATTGCCTCGCAACGCATCGAACAAGCCGTGCCCGCGAACCTGCGTGGCGAAGATGCGCAATGGTTCACACTCGCCATTCGTCCGCGCGTCGCGCTGGTCCGCAACGACAATGCGACGACGGCCATCGACTATGAAGACCTCGCCGATCCCAAATGGCGCGGCAAACTTTGCATGCGGGCGGCTCTGCATCAGAACAATGTCGCGCTGGTTGCTGCCTATCTCGCCCATCACGGCGAGGCCGAGACGGCCCTCTGGCTCTCCGGCCTGAAGGCCAATCTCGTCCACAGACCGACCGGCAAGGACAACGACGTGATCCGGGAGCTTGCGCAAGGGACGTGCGAGATCGGGATCGGGAATACGGTGGCGCTGGCGCAATTGCGTGACGGACGGGAAGGTGCCGACTGGCGCGACTGGGCGCTGGCCGTGAAGGCGATACCTTCGAAGTTCAAGGGCGGCGGCGCGCATGTGAACCTCACCGGCGCCGCCATGGCGAGACACGCGCCGCACCCGGCGACCGCGCGAAAATTCCTGGAATTTCTTGTCACTCCAGCGGCGCAGCGGATCTTCGCGGCCGCCGAACTCGAATATCCCGTGCTCGCCGCGGCAGAGCGCACCCCGATCGTTGCCGATATCGGTTCGTTCGATGCTGATGCAATGCCGGTCGATCGGATCGCCGCGCAGCAGCAGACCGCGATCGCGCTGATCAGGAGGGCCGGCTTCGATGAATAGGCTCGGTCACAAGATCAAGGCGATCCTGCTTCAGGTCCATTCCATCGCCGGTCTCGCGCTTGCGCTGCTGCTCGCCCTGATTGCCCTGACGGGCTCGATCATGAGCTTCGAGGACGAGATCTCCGACTATCTGAACGCCGACATCATGCATGTGGCGCCGCGGACGACGCCCGCGCTGTTGCCGGACGACCTGGTCGTGCGACTGAAAACAGCGGAGGTCGCCGGAAAGGTGGCCTCCGTCGTGCTTTCGAGCGATCCATCTGCGGCCGTGCGGGTTCGCTTCGCTCGCGACGAGCGGGGCGCACGGCAAGGCTCGCTCTACGTCGATCCCTACGACAGCCGAGTGCTAGGTGCGCCTCGCGGCGAAGAGTTTTTCGTCACAGTGCGCAGGCTGCATCGCTGGCTGCTGATTCCCGGCGAAGCCAAGGGATGGGGACGCCAGATCACCGGCGTTGCCGCGCTCGGCCTGATCGTGATGCTCGTTTCCGGCCTTGTGCTGCGCTGGCCGCGCCGGGCAAATAGCGTGAAGATGTGGCTGAAGCCGAATGTCGGTCTTCGCGGCCGCGGTCTGCATCGTTCGCTGCATGCCGTCATCGGCACCTGGGTGCTGCCGGTCTACCTGGTGATGGCACTGACCGGGCTTTGGTACTCGTTCGACTGGTACAAGGATGGCGTCGTCTGGCTGTTGTCGCGCCCGCATGTCGCCGTCGCCAAGATGCAGCCGAAAGGGCCGCATACCACCCCCCGTTCCGAGCCGGATCAGCCGGCAGGTTTCGATCGAGCGTGGGCGACGATCCAGCGAGAGGAGGGCGGAAATTTCTCCAGAGTGCTGCTGGCGCTGCCGAATGGGCCGGGCACCGTAATACGGATCCGGTCTTGGGCGAAGGATGCGACGCTCGATACCACGCGCGATGAATTCCGCATCGACGCCGTCACCGGCCAGGTGATTTCGGCGGAGCGCTATGCCGACAAGACATTCGGCGAGAAGATCATCGCCAACGTGCTCGATATCCATCGTGGCGCGTTCCTTGGCTGGCCCGGCAAGCTCGCCTTCATGATCGCCGCGGCGTTGATGCCGCTGTTCTCCGTCACCGGCATCCTGCTCTATCTGTCGCGCCGCAAGCTGCGGCGCCCGGCACAGCCGCCGCTCGGACGGCTCGTTCCGGGCGAGTGAGCACGAGGCCTGTTCGATCGCTCGGTCATTCCCAAGCAACGCCTCGCGCGGAAAGCACGACGAAGCGCCTGCCGCACGGCAGACCAGAAGTACTTGCCATGAATCTCGTAAAATGGTTCGATCTTCGCGGCGCACGCCGGGGTTGTTGTAATCCGCATGGTACTATCAGTACGAGATGAGATCGAAGAGACTGCACGCCCTGCTGTGCTTGTTAGACGCAGCGACCTGCCGGTACCGCTCTCGCACCCGGCGCGAAGTTTTTTCGGCGGCCTCCCCAAACTACCCCCGCAGTTCGAGTGGCCGAAGGCTGAGGTCAAGGCGCACGAGGTGCTAGAGACGGTCGCGCTCACCTTCGTGGCCCAGATCGATCTGGCCGAAGTGCCTGACGCAAAATGGTCGCCGCTTCCGAAGCGAGGCACGCTGTATTTCTTCTGCAGCTCGGTATTCGAGGGCGAAGCGTTTCCACCGTGTCGCGTAATCTACAGTGATACGGCGGGTGATGCGTATGCCGATCGTGCTCCACCGCCGGATCTGATGCCACTCGCTGGTACCAGCGGTGGTTTCCGGGTCAAGTGGCTCGATCCAGCCCTCGATTTTCATTCCAAGGTCGAGTTCAAATATCCGCTTTCCTTCCTGCCGTATCGCGACTTCCTCTTTCTGGAGGATGAAGCCGTAGCCGGCGAGCTCACGATCGAGGAACTATGTAAGGCGCTGGGCCCGGGCGAGCCCGAGCAACGGGATCTGCTCCAATTTCGAAGCCTCTCTGAATATGAGAAAGACGAGCATTGGCCCTTCAACTGGCTCCTGGTCACATATGTAGTTCGGGCGGTTTTGTGGCACGTGGAGCACGATCTGACGCCTGGTTCCCATTATCGACCGCTCACCGATGAAACAGTGGTGGAATTGACGCGCCTTCGCGCCGGCGCAATCGAGTGGTTCGAGCGTTGTCGAGCGCCGATCCCTATGGATCGGGTCGATACGGATACGAAAGCGATCTTCAGGTCCTGGTGGCTCGACGTCGCGCGGGCCTACAAGGAGATGCATGGACGGACCGCCACCTATCCGGGCCAAATGCCAACGGACCTAGGCAATGCCATCAATCATACGATTCGCTACATGGCCATCGAGGACGCCGATCTTCTCGACGACGTTCCTCTTAGCTATGTTGTGAATCTCGAGCGGCAGAATCGCTGGATGACGCCGACCGGGACGGATGGACAACACCGTTTCTTCAGCATCGCGCTTCACCAGATGCTGGGGTATGGTAGCAGTCCGCCGGTCCGAACGAGGAGCATCCGGAGAACATATCGTTGCTCCAGATGCATGGCGATCTCGCTTTTCTTGATTGGCACGCCAACATCGGGTGCGTCCTTCAATTTTGGATCGATCCGGATGCTCTCACGAAGCTCGACTTTACGCAGGCTGTCGCCACGCTCGAATGCGACTAGCGTGATGTCTGCCCTGTGAACGCGCGATTGCGCCAAGGGTGCCGGGTATCGCGTCCTTCTTGATCCAGCCCATTCGACAATCCTGTCGCCCCGTTCCATGACATGGCTAGCCAACACCGCGACAATGGTCCAAAAGCTGACGGCCGTCGTCCCAGGGTTCGCGACATGAAGCTTCCGGCCGTCACTTCCGCCGATATCCGCCGCGCGCTGCTCCTGCGCAGGGAGATCGCACTGCTCGATCTCAGATCCGAGGCCGCCTTCGCCACCGGCCATCCTCTGTTCGCGGCCAATATGGCTATCGACAGGATTGCGGTCGAAGCCGAGGTGAGGCTGCCGCGCAAGGATGCCCCGGTCGTGGTCTATGATGACGGCGAAGGCCTGATCGCAGCGGGGAGCGAAAGCCTTGCGGCGCTCGGCTATGCCAACATCAATACACTGGACGGCGGGCTGAAGGCCTGGCGGGCTGCGGGCTACGAGGTGTTCGAGGACGTCAATTCCTACTCCAAGGCTTTTGGCGAACTGGTCGAGGCGCGCCGCCATACACCCTCGTTGAGTGCCGACGAAGTCGCTAAACTTATCGCGGACAAGGCCAATATCGCGATTCTCGACGTCCGCCGCTTCGATGAATACGCCACCATGAACATCCCGGGCTCGGTCAGCGTGCCCGGCGGCGAGTTGGTGTTGCGGGCAGGTCGAGCCGCGCCCGATCCCGACACCACGATCATCGTCAATTGCGCGGGGCGCACGCGGTCCATCATCGGGACGCAATCGCTGATCAATGCCGGCGTGCCGAACAAGGTGCGGGCGCTGCGCAATGGCACGATCGGCTGGACCCTGGCGCGCCACACGCTCGATCACGGCTCGGACCGACGCGGCCTCATCGGGCCGTTCGAGAACGGCCCGGCCAATGCCCGTGACGTCGCCTATCGCGCCGGCGTCCGCCACATCGGCCCGAGCGACGCGGCGGCGCTCCTCGCTCAGAGCGAGCGCACGCTCTATCGCTTCGACGTCCGCGACGAGCAGGAATATGCTGCCGGCCATCTCCCCGGCTTTCGCCATTATCCGGGCGGGCAGCTCGTTCAGGAAACCGACATGGCGGCACCGGTGCGCGGTGCGCGCATCGTCTTGACCGACGACAAGGGCGTGCGCGCCGACATGACCGCGTCGTGGCTCGCGCAGATGGGCTGGGAGGTCTATGTCCTCGAAGGCGGCTATGATGGCGAACTCGAGGTCGGCCCGCCGCGTGTCCTGCCGAAACCCGATCCGGCACATCGCTACCGGCGTCCCTATGAAGGCACCGAAGTCGCCGAGCAGGCGATGCAGGCCTATCTGGATTGGGAATATGGTCTCGTCGAACAGCTCCGCCGCGACGGAACGCATGGGTTCTATGTCGTCTGACGCACGACGCCGCCGGGAGTGGCCCGCGCGGGGGCGGGACGCCCGACGCGGGCGGGAACCTGCCATCTTCTCCTCATATCCGAACCCTATTGTGTTCTTCGCCGTCCGCAGTCTATGAGCAGCGGCAAAGCCGTTATTCATGGAGACACTATGCCAGCCTCAGGCCAAAGCCCGGAGCGCGACGCGAAGGCGTTGCTGCTCGAAGGCGTCAATGACAGCGCCGTGGATCTGTTCAGGACCGCCGGTTTCACCAACGTCGAGCGACTGACCAAAGCGCTGGACGGCGAGGCGCTGCGGCAGGCACTCAAGGGCGTGTCGCTGCTCGGCATCCGTTCGCGCACCCAGATCACCGACGAAGTGCTCGCGGCCGCCGACCAGCTTCTCGCCGTCGGCTGCTTCAGCGTCGGCACCAACCAGGTCGATCTCCTGGCCGCGCGCAAGCGTGGCATTCCCGTCTTCAACGCGCCGTTCTCCAACACGCGCAGTGTTGCCGAGCTCGTCATCGGCGAGATCGTGATGCTGCTCCGGCGAATCTTCCCGCGCTCGGTGTCGGCGCATGATGGCGGCTGGGACAAGTCGGCGACCGGCAGCCGCGAGGTGCGCGGCCGCACGCTCGGCATCGTCGGTTACGGCAATATCGGCTCGCAGCTCTCCACGCTCGCCGAAGCCATGGGCATGCGCGTGATCTATTTCGACCGCACCGACAAGCTGCGCCATGGCAACACCGAGCCGGTGGACAAGCTCGAGGAGCTGCTGGCGCAGAGCGACGTGGTCAGCTTGCACGTGCCCGAGACGCCGGAGACGGCCGGGATGATCGGCGAGAAGGAACTGCGGGCGATGAAGCCGGGTTCGTTCCTGATCAACAACAGCCGCGGCACCGTGGTCGATCTCGATGCGCTCGCCGGCGCGTTGCATGACGGTCATCTCGCCGGAGCCGCCGTCGACGTGTTTCCGGTCGAGCCATCCTCGAACTCCGAGCGCTTCAAGAGCCCGATGCAGGGGCTCGGCAACGTCATCCTCACGCCCCATATCGGCGGTTCGACTGAGGAGGCGCAGGAGCGGATCGGCGGCGAGGTGGCGCGCAAGCTCGTCGACTATTTCATCACCGGCTCGACCATGGGTGCGGTGAATTTCCCGGAAGTGCAGTTGCACCTGCGTCCCGCCGGCGCCCGCTTCAGCCATGTCCATCGCAACGTGCCGGGCATGCTGCGGCGTCTGAACGAGGTCTTCCTGCAGCGCGACATCAACATCGTCGCGCAATATCTGGAAACAGCCGGCGACCTCGGCTACGTGGTGCTCGACGCCGACCTCGCCGGCCAGGATTCGGACGCCCTGCTCCAGCAGATCCGCGGCCTCGAGGGCACGGTCGGCGCCCGGCTGGTGTTCGAACACTAGGCAGGATCACGTTACGGTTGCATCGGGCAGCCACGGCTCGCTACACTGTTGTCATCCTCGGCGTGCTACAAGTCGCGCCGAATTTGAACTTCAGTTGCGTGGGTGCCGATGGACCGGGACACCGTACTGATCGATCTTGCGCTTCAGGGCGGTGGTTCGCACGGAGCGTTCACCTGGGGCGTGCTCGACCGTCTGCTCGAAGAGAGCTGGCTCACGATCGCCGCTATTTCCGGAACGTCGGCCGGCGCGATGAACGCGGCGGTGCTTGCCGACGGGTGGACGGCGGGTGGCGCCGAGGGGGCACGCGCGGCGCTCGACCAATATTGGCGGCGCGTGTCGCGGGCGGCCGCTTTCAGCCCGTTGCAACGTTCGCCGCTCGACCGGCTGATGGGCCGCTGGACGCTTGATACGTCGCCGTTCTACATCCTCACCGACTTGATGTCGCGGCTGCTCTCGCCCTACGACCTCAACCCGACCGGTTACAATCCGTTGCGCGCGGTGTTGGCCGAGAGCATCGATTTCGAGCGCCTCGCCCGCTCGCCGATCAAGCTGTTCATCACTGCGACGAGCGTGCGGACCGGGCGCGGACGTATCTTCCGCAATGCGGAGATCACCGCCGACGTCCTGCTGGCGTCGGCATGCCTGCCGACTATGTTCCGTGCGATCGAGATCGATGGCGAGCTTTACTGGGACGGCGGCTACGCCGGCAACCCGACGATCACGCCGCTGGTGCGCGAAAGCGATGCCCACGACACCATTCTGGTGCAGATCAATCCGACCGAGCGACCGGAGGAGCCGCGCACGGCGGCGGAGATCCTCAACCGGCTCAACGAGATCTCCTTCAATTCGCCGCTGATGAAGGAACTGCGCATGATCGCGCTGTTGCGCCAGGCCGCTGATCCCGGTAGCGGCGAGGGCGCGCGCTGGGCAATGATGCGGACGCACCGGATCAAGAGCGACATGCTGACGGAGTTCGGCGCCTCGTCCAAGCTCAACGCGGAATGGGAGTTCGTTTCGATGCTGCGCGCCGAGGGACGGCGGGCGGCCGAGACGTTTCTCGCCGAGCATGGCGCCGATATCGGTCAGCGTTCGACCGCCGATCTCGACGTCCTGCTCGCGGAGTGCTGAGGCATGGGTCTTCTCGGCCTTTTCGTCGGACTCGGCCTGCTCGTGCTGTTCGCCTTTCGCGGCTGGAGCGTGCTCCTGCTGGCGCCTTTCGCCGCGCTCATCGCCGCGCTGTTCGGCGGCGAGCCGCTGCTGGCCAACCTGACCCAGGTCTTCATGGTGAGCGCGGCGGGATTTCTGGCGCAGTTCTTCCCGATCTTCCTGCTCGGTGCCGTGTTCGGCAAGCTCATGGACGACAGCGGCGCGGTGACCTCGGTTGCGGGCTTCATGGCGGAGCGCCTGGGCGAGCGGCGCGTGATCCTGGCCGTCGTGCTGGCCGGCGCGGCCGTGACCTATGGCGGCGTCAGCCTGTTCGTCGCGTTCTTCGTCATCGTGCCAATGGCCCGGTCCCTGTTTCGTGCGGCCGCGATTCCACGCCGGCTGATTCCGCCCGCGGTCGTCCTCGGCACCTCCACCTTCACCATGTCGGCGCTGCCGGGCACGCCATCGATCCAGAATGCGATCCCGATGCCGTTCTTCGGTACGACTCCCTTTGCCGCGCCCGGCCTCGGCATCCTGGCCTCAATTGTCATGCTCGGTACGGGGCTGTGGTGGCTGCGTCGGGCAGAAGCGGCGGCGCGGCGCTCCGGGGAAGGCTATGGCGACGAAGGTACGGAGGACGTGACCGAACGCGCCGTTGCCGATGAACTCGTGCGCGAGCGCGCGACGACAGCGCGGGAGTTCGACCCGGCGGAACTGCAGCACGGACACCGCAGCGGCAAGCCGTCGCCGGTCGCGAGCGCCATCCTGCCCCTGATCGTGGTCGTGGCCGTCAATCTCGTGATGTCGCTGGTGGTGCTGCCGCGGCTCGACGTCGCCTATCTGGCCGAGCCGCGTTTCGGCAACACGTCGCTGGCCGCGGTCGCGGGCGTGTGGTCCGTTGCGGTCGCGCTGGCGACCGCCATCGTCGCGACCATCGCGCTGAACTGGTCGCGGTTGCCGGAGCTGCGGCAGACGATGGATGCCGGCGCGAATGCATCGGTCCTGCCGGCGCTCAGCGTCGCCAGCCTGGTCGGCTTCGGTGCCGTCGTCGCCTCGCTGCCCGCCTTCACGATCGTGCGGGATTGGGTGCTGGCGATCGAGGGCGGTCCGCTGGTGTCGCTGGCGGTGGCGACCAACATCCTGGCCGCGTTGACGGGCTCCGCGTCGGGAGGCCTGACCATCGCGCTCGACGCGCTCGGCCAGACCTATGTCGACCTCGCGGCGCGATCCGGCATCGATCTCGCATTGATGCATCGCGTCGCGGTGATCGGCTCCGGTACGCTGGACATCCTGCCGCATAACGGCGCCGTGGTCAGCCTGCTCGCGATCTGCGGCCTGACGCATCGCGACAGCTATGTCGACATCGTGATGGTCGGCATCGTGTCGTCGCTGCTGGCGCTGGTCGTCGTGATCGGTGCCGGCAGCATGTTGGGATCGTTCTGACTGCGAACATATGTCCTTCGTTGACGAGGCGATGAAGGTCGCATTGAATGCGGCTGCTCGCTTTGGATCGGGCAAGAAAACCAAAAGGGAAGAAACGATGGCGCGAACGGGTGCGGGATTTGGTGTGCTGCTCGCGGGGGCGTTGACCGCATTGGGCGCGAATGCCGTATCCGCGGCGATATTGCCGCAAGATGCCGACGCGGTCTGCAAGGGGCTCGCTGGCGGCGCCGATGCCGTGAAGATCGATTCCGCGGCGTTGCAGTCGCCCTCGCAACTCGTGGTCGCCGAGCGCGGGCCGACCCCCTTGGGACGGATCACGCCGGCCAATCCCGCCTTCTGCAAGGTTCTCGGCCATATCGAGCCGACCGATCCGAAGGCGCCGCCGATCAAATTCCAGGTCAATCTTCCCGTCGAATGGAACGGGCGCTCGGTGCAATACGGCGGTGGCGGCTTCAACGGCGTGCTGATCACCGGGCTCGGCTTGCCGCCGGCCTATCCGTTCGACAAGCCGTCGCCGCTTGCACGCGGTTTCGTGACTTACGGCACGGATTCGGGCCACGAATCGAAGCCGGGTGAGCCGCCGCAGCTGTTCGCGCTGAACGACGAAGCCTTCGAGAATTTCGCCCATCGCGCCTACAAGAAGGTCCGCGACGCGGCTGTCGCCCTGATGGAGCGCGCCTACGGCCGGAAGCCCGAGAAGATGTACTTCATGGGCTCGTCTGAAGGCGGCCGCGAGGGCCTCACCATGGCACAGCGCTATCCCGACGATTTCGACGGCATCTTCGCCCGTGTGCCGGTGATCAACTGGGTCGGGCTGCAGCATGCGGGCACGCGCTCCGGCCTCGCCACCATGGGCGATGGCTGGATCAACCCGGCGCAGGTGAAGCTGGTGGCCGACGCGGTCCGTGCCACCTGCGACAAGGCCGACGGCTCCGATGATGCGCTTGTGCAGAACCCCGTGGCCTGCAAGGCCGCGTTCAAGGTCGAGAGTCTGCGCTGCGGCGCCGGCCAAAGCGGTGATCGGTGTCTCACCGACGCACAGATCAACGCCGTGAACACCTTGCATGCGACCTACAAATTCCCGTTCGCGCTGGCCAACGGCCTCGACGATTATCCCGGCTGGGGCGTCTCGGGCGAGGACACGCCGGCGATCGGTCCGACCGGGGGCTGGATCGCCTGGTGGCTCGGCACCGCGCCCCCGGCGCAGCCGCCCGCGCCCAACAACGGCATTGCCTGGGTTTACGGAGCCGGCGGCATCCAATACGTGTTCGCGCGCGATCCGAAGCTGGATGTGACGACCTACAAGGTGGAAGAGCACAAGGCGCGGCTGCTTGAGGTCTCGAACCTGATGGATTCGACAGATCCCGATCTCAGCCGCTTTCGCGCCCGCGGTGGCCGGCTGGTCATGCTCGAGCACATGGCCGACTACGCTCAGAGCCCCTATGCGGGCATCCGCTATTTCGAGAGCATCGAGCGCAAGCTCGGCAAGGCCGAGACGGCGGAATTCGCGCGGCTCTACACCGCGCCTGGCGTCGATCACGTCGGCTCCGGCGCACCGGCCAATGTCGACATGCTGAGTGTGCTCGTGGATTGGGTCGAGAAGGGCAGCGCGCCCGGCGATCTCGATGTCACCGAGCAGAAGGCGGAGGCGCCGTCATTCGCGACGCTCCGCGCGCTACCGCTGTGCCGCTGGCCGTCCTGGCCGCACCACAAATCCGGCCCGGTGACGGAAGCCTCGAGCTTCACTTGCGCGCCGTAACGACCGCGCCTTCATCTCGTCCCCCGGCGCGACGACCGAATGTGAGATGATCGTTGGCTGCGGGCGGTGTCTCACAGCGTCATGGCCGGGCTTGTCCCGGCCATCCACGTCCTCTCCCGAGCTACGAAGACTTCGGATGCCCAGGACATGACGGCCTCCCGTGAATGCTTCAATGCGCGGGACCGCCGCCGGCCGACTTCACGCGCCGGGTCAGCAGCACCGCGATTGCGGCGAGCACCAGCATCACGCCGATCACGGCGAAGGTGTCGGAGAAGCCCATCACCAGCGCCTGACGCTTGACGATCTTGCCGAGCGCGATGATGGCCTGTTCGCGTGCGGCGTTGGGATCGGGAACGCCGTGCGCTACGAAGTAGTTCGTGAGCTGCGCGATGCGGGCGCGGACCTCCTCGCGGCCGAGCGTGACCGAGTGCCCGATGATGTTGGAATGAAACTGCTCGCGCTTGGTGACGATGGTCGCGAGCGTCGCTGTCCCGATCGCGCCGCCGAGATTGCGCATCATGTTAGAGATGCCGGAGGCGGCGGCCGCATCCTGCGGCGCAACGCTGCCGAGGCTGAGCGCCGACAGCGGCGCCAGCGTCAGTGCCTGGCCCACGGCGCGAACCACGTTCGGAACGAAGAACTGGTCGCCGGAATAGTCGAGCGACATCATGACGTTCATGAAGGAGCTCGCGGCAAACAGCAGCAGGCCGACCGTCGCGATGTAGCGCGCGTCGAAGCGCTGCATCAGCTTCGGCACCAGCGGGATCAGGAGCAGCTGCGGCAGGCCGGTCCATGCCAGCACGTTGCCGATCTGCTCGGCATTGTAGCCCTGGACCTGGCCGAGATAGGCTGGCAGCAGATAGACCGAGCCGAACAGCGCGAAGCCGAGGAACACGGCGGCAATCGTGCCGACACCGAAATTCCACTGTGTCAGGAGCCGCAGGCGCAGGAGCGGCTTCTCGACCACCAGCTCGTTGTAGATGAACAGCGACAGGCTGACCGCGGCGACGATGGCGAGCCGGACGATGAAGGGCGAGCCGAACCAGTCATCCTTGTTGCCTTCCTCGAGCACGGCCTGCAGCGAGGCGAGGCCGACCGCCATCGTCGCGATGCCGAACCAGTCGCCTTCGCGCAGCAAGCCGAGATTCAAGGGCTGGCGCTCCAGGGTGAAGAACAGCGTGATCACCATGATTGCGGTCGGCACGACGTTGACGAAGAAGATGGTCTGCCAGCCGTAATTCTCGGTGAGGTAGCCGCCGATGGTCGGGCCGATCGCCGGCGCGAAGGTGACGGCGAGCGAGAACATCGCAAGCCCGATCGGTTGCTGGCCCTTCGGCAGCTTGGTGAACACCAGCGTGAAGGCCATCGGGATCAGCACGCCACCGAAGAAGCCCTGCAGCCCACGCATCGCGATCATCGAGGGCAGATCGTGGGTGAAGGCGCAAGCCACCGAGAATGCGGCAAACAGCGTCGCGAAGCTCAGGATGATGTTGCGGAAGGAGAACACCCGCGACAGATAGTCGGTGAGCGGAATGACGATGATCTCGCCGATCAGGTACGACGTCGAGATCCAGGAGCCGTTGTCCACGCCGGTGCCGATGCCGCCCTCGATGTTGAGCAGCGAGGCATTGGTGATCTGGATGTTCAGGATCGCCATGAAGGCGCCGATCATCGCCGCGAATACGGCGACCCAGATCGTGGCGCTTGCGCGATTGGGATCGACGGCGGTGCGATCAGGCGTCGCGGCCGATGTTGCGGGCGTCGAAATCGTGAGGCTGGTTGACATGGCACGACCCTCCGGAAACAAGCTTTGCCTTTGACGTCGTCTTCGTTGTCTCGGGCGTCGTTGCCGCTTGCGCGGTCGGCGTCGAGCGTGTTGCGATCGTCGGAATCACGGACATGCCGGGGCGCAGCGCGATCGCAGGCGAGGTCTCGACATCCAGCGCGATCTTCACGGGAATGCGCTGCACGACCTTGGTGAAATTGCCGGTGGCGTTGTCGGGCGGCAGCAGGGCGAACTCCTGGCCGCTGGCCGGCGCGATGGAATCGACGTGACCGTGCACGACCTTGCCCGGGAACGTGTCGACCTCGATCTCGACCTTTTGTCCGGCAACGACGTTGGTGAGCTGGGTTTCCTTGAAGTTGGCGACGACATAGGCGCCTTCGGCCGGCACGATCGACATCAGCTGCGTTCCGGCCTGCACGTACTGTCCGACGCGCAGCGTACGGTTGCCGACCACGCCGTCGATCGGCGAGACGATCTGGGTGTAGCTGAGGTTGAGTTCGGCCTGTTGCTGCAGGGCGGCCGCCCGGGCGGCAGCCGCCCTGGCCTGGGTGATCTCCGCCTTGAGCAGATCGACCTGCTTGAGGGCGGAGGTGAGATTGGCGGCGTCGCGCTGGATCGCGGCATCGGCGCCCGCGTCGCGCGCCTGCGCCTGTTGCGCGTTCTGCACGCTGCCGAAACCGGTTGCCGCGAGGTCGGTGTAGCGCTTGTTCTCCTGCTTGGCGAAAAGCTTCGCTGCATTGTCGACATCGATGGTCGCCCTGGCGGCGGCGATCACGGCTTCCTGAACCTCGAGCTGCGCTTCCTTGCTGGTCACCGTCGCGTTCGCGGCGGCGACATCGGCCCTGGCCTGGTCGAGCGCGACCCTGAAGTCGCGATCGTCGATCCTGGCCAGGACCTGTCCGGCCTTCACATGCTCGTTATCGCCGACGGCGACGCGGTCGAGGTAGCCGCTGACTTTCGGGGCGATGGTGGTGTTGTCGGCCTTCACATAGGCATCGTCGGTGGACACGAGGAAGCGGCCGACCGTCCAGTAGTCATGGCCGTACCAGCTTGCGCCCGCCAGCGCGGCGGCCGCGACTCCGATCAGCAACAGCTTGCGAAGGTTCAGCTTTTTGCTGCGCACGGGTGCCGATGCGCGCGGCAATATGCCCTCGGGAGCATCGGTCGGAACCACGGCAGCTTCGGTCTTGGACGGATTGGTGTGCACGGTCATGGCCGGCTCCCTGAATTAGGAAACTTGACGATTTCCAAAATAGGACTAGCTTTGGAAGTGTCAATGGAATGACAGGCATCATTTAAAGACATGGCTCAGGCGAAACCGGAAACCGAATGCCGTCCCCGCGGGCGGCCGCAAGCACGCAGCGACGAAGAGACGAGGCACATCGTCCTGGACGCCGCACGGCAGGCCTTTGCCGGCGACGGCTATGCCGCGACCAGCACCGAAGCGCTCGCGCGCCGCGCCGGCATCTCGACCAAGACGCTGTATCGCCTGTTTCCCGGCAAGGCTGCGCTGTTCGAGGCAATGTGCGCGGACCGGCTCGAGCGTCTTCTCTCCGCGGTCGATCTCCAGGCGAATGACGAGGTCGATATCGAGACCGGTCTTCGCGCCGCGCTGCTTGCCTGCGCCGATCTCGCGCTCGATCCGGAAGTCGTGGCGTTGCAGCGCATGGTGTTGCAGGAATCGGCTGCATTCCCCGAACTTGCCGCGAATTTCTACAAGAACGGGATCTCTCGAACCGTGACAGCGCTCGCCGGCTGGCTGCGCATCCAGGTCAGGCACAAGCGGATCGCGATCGACGACGTGGAGGAGGCCGCCGGCATTCTCATCGGCATGATCGCGTCGGCTCCGCAACGTGCTGCGCTGTTCGGCGGTGTGCCCTTGCCCTCGCGCAAGCAGATCGAACGCCGTGTTCGCGTCTGCGCCGTCCTTTTCCTCGACGGTAGCCGCGCGCCGCGGGCTTAGCGGCCCGCTTTTGACAATCATGATTCATTCGACTAGATAATTCGCGTGCGAAATAAATCGGAGCGCGCTTGACCGCGACGAGGCATCATCGGCTGATCTATCTCCTCAACGTCGCGCAACGAAGGTTGCAGCGCTGGATGGCGGCGCAACCCGGCAGCGAGGTGACGCCGGCGCAGGCCGGGCTGCTGTTCACCCTCGGCAAGCAGGACGGCGTCCTGATGGGGGAGGCGGGTGCTGCGCTCGACCTCGGTCCGGCCGGCATTTCCGGCCTTGTCGATCGCTCGGCGGCCGTCAAGCTGGTCGAGCGGCGCGCCGACAACGAGGACGGACGCGCCTGGCGGGTCTTCCTGACGCCGAAGGGACGCACCGTGCTCGCGCAGGCCAAGACCAACGCCGCCGCGGTCAACGCGGCGTTGACGGAAGGATTCACCGGCGCCGAGATCGAAATCGTCGCGCGCTGGCTGACGAGCATTCAAACCAGATTTCCACGAGGAGCAGACGAATGACCGAGCATGTCCGGATCGAGAACAACGACGGCGTTGTCACTCTCACGCTGGCGCGTCCCGACAAGAAGAATGCGCTGACGGACGCGATGTACGGCAAGCTCGCCGACGCCATCGAATCCGCCGAATCCGATCCGTCCGCGCGCGTGCTGCTGATCCGCGGCGAGGGCGACATGTTCACCGCAGGCAACGATGTCGGCGAGTTTGCAGCGGTGGCCGCCGGCAAGTCCGAGGGCAGCCGCAACGTCGTGCGCTTCATCCAGTCGCTGGCGCGCTGCACCCGGCCGATGGTCGCCGCCGTGCAGGGCCGCGCCGTCGGTGTCGGCACCACGATGCTGCTGCATTGCGATCTTGTCGTGCTCGCCGACAACGCGCAATTGTCGACGCCCTTCGTCAGCCTGGCGCTGGTGCCGGAAGCTGCCTCCAGCCTGCTGATGCCGGCCCGCATCGGTTACGCGCGCGCCTACGAGATGTTCGCGCTCGGCGAGACCGTTCCGGCCCGGTCCGCGCTGGAATGGGGCCTCGCCAACAGGGTCGTGCCGCTCGACAAGCTCGACGCCGAGGCGCTCGCGCTCGCACGGCGTCTCGCCCGCCAGCCGGCCGGCGCGCTCACCGCCACCAAGCGGCTGATGCGCAACGGCGAGGCGCTGGTCGCGCAGATGAATGCGGAGGGCGAACAGTTCGCCCAGCGCCTTCGCACAGCCGAGGCGCGCGAGGCCTTCACCGCCTTCGCCGAGCGCCGGCCGCCGGATTTCACCAAGGTCGCGTGAGGCAAGGCAGCCGGTTACGAGGTCACACCCGTGTCGCGCGGCATGCTCCCTCCCTACGCCGCGAATGGCATTGCCGCCCCTTCCGGCCGCGGGTACATCTGTGACGCCGCGCCTTGCGGGTTCGGCCAATGCAGAAGACCATCGGGATGGAGAGTTCGATGCCGGTCACGCCGCTGCCCAAGGTCCAGCGCCCCTATCGCGGCGTGTTCCCGGTGGTTCCCACCATCTTCGACGAGCGCGGCGAGCTCGATCTCGACGGACAGCGCCGCTGCGTCGATTTCATGATCGACGCCGGCTCGCACGGGCTCTGCATCCTTGCCAATTTCTCCGAGCAGTTCGTACTCACCGATGCCGAACGCGAGACTGTGATGCATGCCGTGCTGGAGCATGTCGCGGGACGGGTGCCTGTCATCGTCACCACCAGCCATTTCAGCTCGGCCGTCTGCGCCGCGCGCAGCAAGCAGGCTGAAGCGGCCGGCGCCGCCATGGTGATGGTCATGCCGCCCTATCATGGCGCGACCTTCCGGGTGCCCGAGAAGGGCATCGTCGAGTTCTTCCGCCTGCTCTCGGGCGCGATCACGATTCCGATCATGATCCAGGATGCGCCGGTCGCCGGCACGCCGCTGTCGGTGGAGTTGCTCGCCAGGCTCTCGCGCGAATTCGCCAACATCCGCTATTTCAAGATCGAGGTGCCGGGCGCGGCCGCAAAGCTCAGGAGCCTGATCGAAGCCGGAGGCAAGGACATCGAGGGTCCCTGGGACGGAGAAGAGGCGATCACGCTGCTGGCCGACCTCGACGCCGGTGCCACCGGCGCGATGACCGGCGGCGGTTATCCCGACGGTATTCGCCAGATCATCGATCCCTATTTCGCGGGCAAGCGCGACGAGGCCAAGGCCGCGTATGAACGCTGGCTGCCGCTGATCAATTACGAGAACCGCCAATGCGGCCTGATCGCCTGCAAGGTGATGATGCAGGCCGGTGGCGTGATCAAGTCGGACACCGTGCGCCATCCCTTGCAGCCGCTGCATCCCGCGACGCGTGCCGGGTTGCTGGAACTGGTCGGGGAGCGAAACGCGCTGGCGTTGCGGTGGGGGAAATAGTCCGCGGCGCCAGCCAAATTTCCGCCGTCGTCCCGGCGCGGACCGGGACCCATGATCCGCGGGGGCTGTGAGCGAGATGGTCGCTTCGAGCCGTCGCCAAACTCGACCCTGTGATGATGGGTGCCGGCCTTCGCCGGGACGACACTGAGTTTGGCGAGCGGATTTTCGCTTATTTCGTCAGCGCCCATTCGCCGACGATGCGGAAGCGCGCCTTCGCATCGTCCTGCTTGAACAAAGCGATGCGATCGATCGACAACGTATCCAGCTTCAGCGCCGCGAACCGCGCCCGCAGCATCTCCACGATCGGCCCGCGCCGGTCCGCATCCAGGCGTCCGGTGAGCGTCATGTGGAAGCGGAATTCCTCCATCACGTAGGGATAGCCCCACCGGTCGAGATAGTCGCGCTGCCGCTCGCTCAGCTTCTCGGGCTTGCGACGTGCGCGGTCCTCCGCCGTCAGCGCGGCGCGGAACGGGTCGAATTCGCGGACGCAGCCGGCAGCGAGTTGCTGGAGTTCCTGGACAGGCTCGGCTGGGATCACGGCAATGAAGCCGCTGATGGAATCGACGACCGGACGGATCACCGGGATCGGTCGCGCCGTATCCGCAAATCTCGCGCAGGCGGCGAGCAGTTCGATCTCTGTCTTGCCGGATCCCAGCGCCATCGGTGCCTTCAGGGTGCCGTGAAAGCCGTATTTGCGGGGGTCGATGGTGATGTCGCGCCAGTCCTGCGCAACGTGCAGGGCCTCGCGCGGGAACGGCGCTTCGTTGCCGCTGTGGGCGTCATAACCAAGCAGTGCGGCGCCGAAGCGGGAGAGGGCGCTCTCGGCGCCGGCGGCGAAATAGACCGCGTAGCGGGGGAAACCTGTCATGGCGCGAGCATAACCGGTTTATGCAGCGGCAACAGCCTCGTGCGGCGTTGTCGCCGCGCCGAGCAGTCGTGTCGCATCGGTCAGGTGCACGAGTTTCCCGGCGGAGATCACCGCGACGAGGCGTGGCCGCAGCGCCACGCTGTCGTCCACCAGCAGGATATCGGCGCGGCGCCCGTCCGCGATGACGCCGCGATCGGTAAGGCCGGCCGCGCGCGCAGGCCCGGCCGAGACCAGGCTCCAGGCCTCGGCGAGCGGCAGCACACCATCCGCGGCGAGGCGGAATGCCGCGAGCAAAGGCGCAGGATAATAATAGTCCGAGGCCAGCACAGAGCAGAGCCCCTTGGCGATCATGTCGGATGCCTTGGTCCAGCCGGTATGGCTGCCGCCGCGAACCACGTTCGGAGCGCCATAGACGATGGCGTCGCCGTTGCCCGCGGCATCTCGTGCCGTTTCCTCGTTGATCGGAAACTCGGCGATCGTCACGCCCATGGTACGAAAGCCCTGGCGCATTGCCGGCGTCGCGTCGTCATGGGAGAGCATGCGCACCTCCGCGGTGCGGGCGGCCGTCGCGAGCCGCGACACCGAACCAGGCACCTCGGTCGCCCGCGCGATCACGCGGCCGACCAGCCGGTCGAATTCCTCGTTCGACAATCCGGTCCGCTCGACCATCCGGTTGCGCTTGCGTGGCTTCGCCATGTCGGCAACGGTGCCGTCCATGTGGTCGTTGAAGGCAAACAGGTCGACGCGGCCCTCGGCGAGCCACTGGCCGATCTCGTCCTCGGCGTCGAGATTGTAGGTCTCGTGTCGCAGATGGAAGCGGGTGTCGGCTGCGAATTGCGGACGATGGCGCTCGATCGCCTCCAGCAGGCGCCGCGCATTGTCCCCGCTGCGCAGGCCCGGCTCCCACGACCAGGTCGTGGCGTGAAACACCGTCGTGAGGCCGTTGCTGATCGCCTGGCGGTCGCTGTCGGCGAGCGCAACGTCGATCGGGAAGTCGACACCGGCGCGCGGCATCATCTGCCGCTCGAATGCGTCGCCGTGCAGATCGACGATGCCGGGCAGCACCAGGAGATCGCGTGCGTCGATGGCTAGCCCGGCGCGGCCGCGAGGGGATCCGATCCGCGCGATATCCTGCCCGGACACGGCGAGCGAGGTTTCGACGAATTCTGCGCCGATCAGGGCCCGGCCGCCCTCGAGGAAAATATCTGTCACGCGACCGCGCTCTGTTTGCTGGCAGGGGAATTGGCCCGTGCTTCGTATGTCGAGAGGAAATCTTCAATCCCGAGCTTGCGGAAATCGGGGATCGCTGAACGCAACTTGTCGTGATCCCAGTCCCACCAGGACAGCCGGGCGAGACGGTCGGCGACCTCTTCCGAGAAGCGCCGCCGCACGGTTCGAGCGGGATTGCCCGCAACGATGGTGTAGGCGGGCACGTCCTTGGTCACAATGGCGCCGGCTGCGATGACGGCGCCGGTGCCGATGTTGCGGCCGGGCAGCACGACCGCGCCGTGGCCGATCCAGACGTCATGGCCGATATGGACATGATGCTGGCGGCGCCAGTCGAAGAATTCAGAATCGTCGCTCTCGCCGGGGAAATAGGCGCTCGAGCGGTAGGTGAAATGGGCCTGCGTGGCGCGATGCATCGGATGATTGCCGGGGTTGATGCGCGTCATCGCCGCGATCGAGCAGAACTTCCCGATCGTCGTGTAGGTGATCTGCGCGTCGTTCACGACGTAGGAATAGTCGCCCATCGTGACTTCATGCAGTATCGTGCGTGCGCCGACCTCGGTATAGGCGCCGAGCCGCGTCTCGTGAAGCTTCGCCGTGGGATCGACGGTCGGTTGAACGGAGAGCGCTTTGGCAACCATGATGCATCCGAAAGTCGAGGGCGGGCGTTTCTCTTCGAGCGGCATGATGACGATGTCATGACGAAGCCATGACAGGGGACGAGGTGTGTAGCATCGCCGCAGTGCGACGGCCATGTCACACGACTGTCAAGCGCCGGCGTTAGCGGTGGCAGCCAGCTATTGTGGAGCCCTGCATGCTGGTGGTGGAAGGTCTGACGTGCCGCTTCGGCGCAAAAGCCGCGGTGGACGACGCTTCGTTTCAAATTGCCCCCGGCGGTTTCGTCGGCGTGATCGGACGATCCGGTGCGGGCAAGTCGACGCTGCTGCGAACCATCAATCGGCTCGTGACACCGACGCAGGGCCGCATCCTGTTCGACGGCATCGAAGTCACCGCGTTGCGCGGCAAGGAGCTGCGGCAGTGGCGGGCGCGCTCCGCGATGATCTTCCAGCAGTTCAACCTGGTCGGCCGTCTCGACGTCCTGACCAACGTGCTGATGGGACGGCTGGCGACGATGCCGGCGTGGCGATCGCTGACGCAAACGTGGCCGGAGGACGACAAGGCGCTGGCGATGTCCGCGCTGGAACAGTTCGACATGGCCTCGCTCGCGGCCCAGCGTGCCGACCAGCTCTCCGGCGGCCAGCAGCAGCGTGTTGCGATCGCGCGCGCTCTCGTCCAGCAGCCGGATATCATCCTGGCCGACGAGCCGATCGCCTCGCTCGATCCGCGCAACACCAAGATCGTCATGGATGCGCTGCTGCGCATCAACAAGCACTTCGGCATCACCGTGCTCTGCAATCTGCACTCGCTGGACCTGGCGCGCACCTATTGCGACCGCCTGATCGGCATGGCGCAGGGCCGCGTCGTGTTCGATGGCGCGCCGTCCGCGCTCACCGATCTCGTCGCACGGGAGCTCTACGATCTCGAAGCAGCCGAAGTGATGGGCGGCTCGTCCGCGCCTGCGCCCGACGGTGTTCCGGCGCTCGGGACGGCTGCGGCCGCCTGAGCCACGCCGAAACGTAATTATCAGTTTTGCGTCAACCGATCTCAACCGATCAAGAGGGTACTATGATCACTCGCAGACTCGTTCTGGCCGGCGCCGCCGCGCTCGCCTTCACGGCCTCCGCTTCCGCTCAGGACTGGAAGGCAAAGTATCCGGAGCTGACTTTCGCGGTCGTTCCGGCCGAGAATGCCTCCGGCGTCACCGAGCGCTGGTCGCCGTTCGTCGATTATCTGTCGAAGGAGCTCGGCGTGAAGGTCACGCTGCGCATCGCCAACGACTATGCCGCGGTGATCGAAGGTCAGCGCGCCGGCAACATCCACATCGCCAGCTACGGCTCGGCCTCGTTCGCGCGCGCGCGCCTGACCGGCGTCAAGACTGACGCGTTCGCCAACGACATCAACGCCGACGGTTCGACTGGCTACTACTCCGTGTTCTTCGTCAAGGCGAGCAGCCCCTACAAGAGCGTCGATCAGCTCAAGGGCAAGAACCTCGGCCTGGTCGATCCGAACTCGACCTCGGGCAACAACGTGCCGCGCTTCGAGCTCGACAAGATGGGCATCCCGGATGCCGACACCTATTTCAGCAAGGTCGTCTTCACGGGCAGCCACGAGAACGCGATGCTGGCGCTGGCGCAGGGCACCGTCGACGTTGCGGCGAACCAGTGGACCAGCGACGACGATTCCACGCTCGCGCAGATGCTGACCAAGGGCATGCTCAAGAATGCCGACGGTTCGGCGATGAAGAAGGACGACTTCCGGATCATCCACAAGTCGGCGCCGATCATCAACGGCCCCTATGCCTATAATTCCGACCTGCCGGAAGACGCCAAGGCCGCGATCGCGAAGGCTTTCTTCGACGCGCCGACCAAGGACAAGGCCGCTTTCGAGCGCCTCTCCGACGGCCAGAAGAAGGGTTTTCATCCCGCCACCACCAAGGATTGGGACGGCACGATCGAGCTGATCAAGTTCGTCGACGCGCTGCGCAAGAAGAAGGCGTCCTGATCTCGGGACCACGTCACTCGAGCCGGGTCGAACGACCCGGCTCTTTCTCTTTGACCGGCCACTCCGTCTGACCAGATGACCGTTGCGGTTTCGATCCTCCCTGAGCAGCAACTGGCCGCGCTCAATTCCGCCTATCGTCAGGCGGTCGCGCGCAAGCGGTGGCGTCTCCTGCTCGGAGTCGTGGTGTTCGCCGCGGCGCTGGTTCTCGCCGCGATCGGCGCGGAAGTGAACCTGCGCACGCTCTTCACCTATTTCGGCAACTTCCTCAGCTATTTCGATCGCATTCTCACCCTCGACAGCGGCCAGCGCGTCTGGACCGATCTCGGCGAGTGGTTCTGGGGCTGGCGCAAATGGCTGAAGATGCTCGGCGAGACGCTGCTGATCAGCTATGTCGGAACTCTGATCGGCGCGACTTTCGCCTTTGCCCTGAACTTCTTCGCCGCCGAGAACACCTCGCCAGCGCCGTGGCTGCGGTTCACGGTGCGGCGGCTGCTCGAATTCGCCCGCACCGTTCCCGGCATCGTCTTCGCGTTGATCTTCGTGATCGCCTTCGGGCTCGGGCCGATGGCCGGCGTGCTCGCGATCGCGATCCACTCCACCGGCGCGCTCGGCAAGCTGTTCTCCGAGATCGTCGAGAATGCCGACATGAAGCCGGTCGAGGGCATTCGCTCGACCGGGGCGAGCTGGCTCTCCTGCATGCGCTTCGCGATCGTGCCGCAGGTGACCGCCGGCTATGCCAGCTACGCGCTGCTGCGCTTCGAGATCAACGTTCGCGAGGCTTCCGTGATGGGCTTTGTCGGAGCAGGCGGCATCGGCCAGGAGCTGGTCGTCGCGATCCGCAAGTTCTACTATTCAGACGTCAGCGCGATCCTTCTCACCATCATCGTGACCGTCTTCATCATCGACATCACGACCGGCTGGCTGCGTGGCCGCCTCTTCGGCAAGGAGGCGCGGACGTGACCGGGCCGCAGGACGTCGACACTGCCCAAATTCGCGCGCGTTATCCCGATGTGTTCGAGCGGCCGGCCTCGGCACGCCTCGCCACGCCGGCGATGATCGTCCTCGCGCTCGCCATCTTCGTCTACGGCCTCGTCGATCTCGACTTCTCGCCGTCGCGTTTCTTCAATGGCCTCAGCCAGCTCGGCTGGATCAGCATGATGATGATCCCGCCGGATCCCGGTTCATCTCTGCCGGTCTATCTCAAGGCGCTGGGCGAGACCCTTTCCATTGCGCTGCTCGGCACGACGCTCGCGGCGATGTTCGCGCTTCCGGTCAGCCTGCTGGCGGCGCGCAATGTGGTGCCGTCGAACGTCCTGCGCTTTCCGGTCCGGCGCTTCCTCGATTCGATCCGCGGCGTCGACACACTGATCTGGGCGCTGGTCTGGATCAACGTCGTCGGGCTTGGCCCGTTCGCGGGTGTGCTCGCCATCGCCGTGTCCGACTTCGGCGCCTTCGGCAAACTGTTCTCGGAAGCGATCGAGGGCGCCGACCGGAAGCAGGTCGAGGGGATCCGTGCCTCAGGCGGCAGTGCGCTGCACGAGATCCGGTTCGGTCTGATGCCGCAGGTCCTGCCCGTGATCGCGGGCCAGGTGCTCTATTTCATCGAATCCAATACGCGCTCGGCCACCATCATCGGCATCGTCGGCGCCGGCGGCATCGGGCTCCAGCTGGCCGAGCAGATCCGTGTCCTGGAATGGCAGAAGGTGTCGTTCCTGATCCTGATGATTCTGGTCGCGGTCGCAGCGATCGATTTCATCTCGGGCAAGCTCCGCTTCGCCATCATCGGCCGGCGCGCGGTAGCCTGATCGCGCCGCCGTTGGGTGCGCAAAGCGAAGCGTGGCCCGCCACCTTTGCTCAGAAACCGCGGAAGGATGATGGGCACGGCGCTTTGCGCCTTTGCCCACCCTGCGAGATCTGTCCAGGTAGCCCGCTCAGCCGTTCTCCACCAGGAACTCCACCCGTTCCGCGGCAAAGCGCGAATGCTTGGTCACAAGAGGCTTGCCCTCGAGATCGTGGTCGGTCGCGTCGACCACCAGGATCGGCCGTCCCAGCGGAAGGTCGAGCCGTGCGGCATCGGTCGCGTCGACGATTCCGGCCGTGATGCGGGTCGCGCCGCGGCGGTAGTCGTGAATGCCGTAATGCTCGAGCAACTTGGTCATCGAGCGAGTCGCGGCAAAGACATTGCCCGCGCCTGGGAACAGTCCCGCCGAGAGCCAGGTGGTCGAAACGCAGATCGGCGTCCGGTCGGCGAGGCGTATCGCCTCGATCCGCACCAGCGGCGCGCCGACTTTCAGTCCCAGTTCCCGCGCGAGCTCGCGGGTCGCGACGTCTTCGGATGCTTCGATCAACTGGCCGCGCGGTTCGCGGCCCTCGGCGCCGACGATCTCGGAGAAGCGTGTGCGCGAGCGCAGCGGATAGGCGAGGCGCTGCGCCTCGACATAGGTTCCACTGCCACGCTCGGCACGAACGATCCCGCGCTCCGCAAGCGCGGCCAGCGCGCGCCGCACAGTGTGGCGATTCACGCGATAGGTCTCGGCGATCTCCATCTCGCCCGGCAGCTTGTCGCCGGCGGCAAAACGGCCGTCGGCGATGCCGCGTTCGATGCCGTCGGCAACGAGGCGCCACAACGCGACGCCTGAGGAGGCGGTGTCCTGCATGCTCATGTCGCGGGCAACCTACTCCAGAAATCACACCTTTGTCACGAAACAGTCATGGCGCTTGCGTATCAAGTTGTCTATTATCATAGACAACTTGAATTCGGCAAGTTCGGTGAATTCCGTGACCCAGCACAACAACCAGCAAGCCCAGCGCCAGGCCGCAATGGCCGTGCTGGCGCACGCGGAGGCGGGCGAGATCGCCGCCCGCCTCCGCAACTTTGCCCTCCCCGCCCATCAGGACCTGCGCGCGCCGGAAAACGGCCTCGTGATGTTGCGCGGCCGGGTCGGCGGCGACGGTGCGCCGTTCAACCTCGGCGAAGCAACGGTGTCGCGCGCCGCGGTGCGGCTTGCGAGCGGTGAAGTCGGCTTCGGTTACACGCTCGGGCGCGACGGTGAGAAAGCGCGGCTGATCGCGCTGTGCGATGCGCTGGTGCAGTCGCGGGACTTTGGCGCGGCCGTCGAGCGGGACGTTATCGCGCCGTTGCGCGAGCAGCTTATGATTCGACGCAAGCAGGCGGCGGCCGAGACCGCTGCGACGAAGGTTGATTTCTACACCATGGTGCGCGGTGAGGGGTGAGGCCATGACCACGATTGCGGAACTGCCGCCAGGGTTTGCCGACAAGGTGTTGTCGGCGCAGTCGACCTTTCGTTCCGTCATGGACGCGATGGCGCGGCCGGGATCGGTCCAGCGCATCGTGCCGATGGCGGGAACGCCAGGTCCGATGATGCGCGGCACGGCCGCGATCGCGCTGACGCTGTTCGATCACGACACGCCGCTCTGGCTTGACGAGCGGATGGCGGAGAGCTCCGAGGTCGTGAAGTGGATGAAGTTCCACACCGGCGCGCCGGTGGTGCAGGATTCCGCCATCGCGAGTTTCGCGCTGATCGGCGATGGTGCCGCACTTCCAACGCTCGAGCGCTTCGCGCTCGGCACCAGCGAATATCCGGATCGTTCGACCACGGTGATTCTTCAGGTCGACAATCTGGATGCGGGCCGCAGCTTCGAGCTGCGCGGCCCCGGTATCGACGGTGTCGCGACGCTCCAGGCTGCGATCAGGCCTGCCGATCTGTTCGAGCGGTTGCGTGTCAACGAGGCGCTGTTTCCGCGCGGCATCGACGTGGTGCTGGTGGCCGACGACGCGGTGGTCGCAATTCCCCGCACCACCCGCGTCGTGAACAAGGGAAGCTAGAGCATGTATGTCGCAGTCAAGGGCGGCGAGCGCGCCATAGAGAATGCTCATCGCCTGCTCGCAAATGCGCGGCGCGGCGACCAGCGCGTTCCCGAGATCACACTCGACCAGATTTCCGAGCAGCTGGGTCTCGCCGTGGACCGCGTCATGAGCGAAGGCTCGCTCTACGATCGGGAGCTCGCGGCGCTCGCGATCAAGCAGGCGCGCGGCGATCTGATCGAAGCGATCTTCCTGGTCCGCGCCTTCCGCGCGACGCTGCCGCGCTTCGGCGCGAGCGAGCCCGTTGACACCGGCAAGATGCGCGTGCGGCGGCGGGTGTCCTCGACCTTCAAGGACATTCCCGGCGGCCAGATCCTCGGGCCTACCTTCGACTACACGCACCGGCTGCTCGATCCGACGCTCGCCGAGGGCTTTGTGCCCGAGTCGCCCGCGACCGCAGAAGCGTCGACAGCCGCGACGCCGCGCGTCACGGACATTCTCGGTCGTGACGGCCTGATCGAATCCTCGCCGCGGGCCGATGAGGGCGCCAGCGTCGGCGACCTCACGCGTGAGCCGCTGAACTTCCCGGCCGACCGGGATCTGCGGCTGCAGAATCTCGCGCGAGGCGACGAGGGCTTCCTGCTGGCGATGGGCTATTCCACCCAGCGCGGCTATGGCCGCAACCATCCCTTCGCCGGCGAGATTCGCTTCGGCGAGGTCGAGGTCGAGTTCTCCGCGGAAGACGTCGGCTTCGCCGTGCCGCTCGGCTCGATCGAGTTGACCGAGTGCCAGATGGTCAACCAGTTCAAGGGCTCGGCGACGGAAGCTCCCTGCTTTACTCGCGGCTACGGCCTTGCCTTCGGCCAGAGCGAGCGCAAGACCATGTCGATGGCGCTGGTCGATCGCGCGCTGCGCGCCCGCGAGCTTGGTGAAGAGGCCCTCGCACCGGCGCAAGATGAAGAATTCGTGATGTCGCATTCGGACAACGTCCAGGCGACCGGCTTCGTCGAGCATCTGAAGCTGCCGCATTACGTCGACTTCCAGTCCGAGCTCGGCCTGCTCCGCAAGCTGCGCAAGGAATTCGCCGAGGCCAACGCGCCCGATGCCATGAAGGAGGCCGCGGAATGAACGCGCCCGCCTACAACTTCGCCTATCTCGACGAGCAGACCAAGCGGATGATCCGTCGCGCCATCCTCAAGGCGATCGCGATCCCCGGCTATCAGGTGCCGTTCGCCAGCCGCGAGATGCCGATGCCTTATGGCTGGGGCACCGGCGGCGTGCAGGTGACAGCCGCGATCCTCGGCCCGCAGGACGTGCTGAAGGTGATCGACCAGGGGTCCGACGACACCACGAATGCGATCTCGATCCGAAAGTTCTTCGCCAAGACCGCAGGTGTCGCCACGACCACGGCAACGGAAGATGCGACCGTGATCCAGACACGCCACCGCATTCCAGAAACGACGCTCGCGGCCAACCAGGTGCTCGTCTACCAGGTGCCGATCCCAGAGCCGCTGCGCTTCCTCGAGCCGCGCGAAACCGAGACGCGGCGCATGCATGCGCTCGCCGAGTACGGGCTGATGCATGTGAAGCTCTACGAGGACATCGCGCGCTTCGGCCACATTGCGACCGCCTATGCCTACCCGGTGAAGGTGAACGCGCGCTACGTGATGGACCCGTCGCCGACGCCGAAATTCGACAATCCCAAGATGGACAATTCTCCGGCGCTGCAGCTCTTCGGCGCCGGCCGCGAAAAGCGCATCTATGCGATTCCGCCCTATACGCAGGTAGTGTCGCTCGATTTCGAGGATCACCCGTTCGAGCCCTACCGTTTCAACGCGCCCTGCGCGCTGTGTGGGGCCGAGAATTCCTATCTCGATGAGATCGTCACCGACGACAAGGGCGGGCGGATGTTCGTTTGCTCCGATACCGACTATTGCGAGAGCCGCCAGGCCGCCGGCCATCACGGCAGTATGAGCGCCGCGCCGTACAAGGAGAAGGCGCAGGGGACGTCTAATGGCTGATCAGCACATGACAGAGAACGACCAGCCGCTGCTCGTCGCCGACTCCCTCAGCAAATCCTATGGTCGCATCGCCGCGTGTCGCGACGTGTCCTTTTCGCTCTATCCGGGCGAAGTGCTGGCGATCGTCGGCGAATCCGGTTCCGGCAAGTCGACGCTGCTGCAGATGCTGTCGGGTCAACTCGCGCCGAGCGCGGGCCATGTGTCCTACCGGATGCGCGATGGCGTGACGCGGGATCTCACGACGCTCGGCGAGGCCGAGCGGCGCTTCCTGTTCCGCACCGACTGGGGCTACGTGCACCAGGATCCGGCGCACGGCCTGCGCATGGCGGTCTCTGCCGGCGCCAATGTCGGCGAGCGGCTGATGGCGGTGGGATGGAATCACTACGGCCGCATCCGTGACACCGCGTCCGACTGGCTCACCCGCGTCGAGATCGACGTCGCCCGCATCGACGATGCGCCGCGCACCTATTCCGGCGGCATGCGCCAGCGCCTCCAGATCGCGCGCAACCTCGTCACCGAGCCGCGTCTGGTGTTCATGGACGAGCCGACCGGCGGTCTGGACGTCTCCGTCCAGGCGCGCCTGCTGGATCTCGTGCGCAGCCTCGTCGCCGAGCTGCACCTCGCGGTCGTCATCGTTACCCACGATCTCGCTGTCGCGCGGCTGCTGTCGCATCGCGTGATGGTGATGAAGGGCGGCCGCGTCATCGAGACCGGTCTCACCGACCAGGTGCTCGACGATCCGCGCGAACCCTATACGCAACTCCTCGTTTCCTCGATTCTGCCGCCATGAGCCCTCCGATGACCGCCATGATCGACGTCGCCGATGCCAGGAAGACCTTCACGATGCACCTTCAGGGCGGGATCGAGTTGCCCGTCGTCAGCGGTGTGACATTCCACGTCGAACCCGGCGAATGCGTCGTGCTCTCCGGGCCGTCCGGCGCCGGCAAATCGTCGATCCTCAAGATGATCTTCGGTAATTACCGTTGCGATTCCGGTCGCATCGGCATCCGGCATCGCGGTGCGCTGATCGATCTCGCTACCGCGGAGCCGCGCCAGGTCCTCAATGTCCGCCGCGCGACCATCGGCTATGTCAGCCAGTTCCTGCGCGCGGTGCCGCGCGTTGCCACCGTCGATGTCGTCGCCGAACCCTTGATCGTCAACGGCGTGAGCCGGGCCGACGCACAGGCCCGCGCGGGCGAGTTGCTGCATCGCCTCAACATTCCCGAGCGGCTCTGGCAGCTGCCGCCTGCGACCTTCTCCGGCGGCGAGCAGCAGCGCGTCAACATCGCGCGCGGCTTCATCTCGGATCTGCCGATCCTGCTGCTGGACGAGCCGACCGCCTCGCTGGACGCCGCCAATCGCGCCGTCGTGGTCGAACTGGTTGGAGAGAAGAAACGCCGCGGCGTCGCCATGGTCGCGATTGTGCATGACGACGAAATCCGCCATGTGATCGCCGACCGCATCGTCGACGTCACCAGCTTTGCCGCCGCGGCCTGAAGGAAGACAGGGACATGAACGTCAAGCCGAAGGAAACCGTGATCGCCAACGCCAGGATCGTGCTGGCCGACCGGGTGATCGAACAGGGCTGGCTCGCCTTTGCAGACGGACACATTGCCGAGATCGGCGAAGGCAAGGCGCCGGCGGGGTCGGAAGACGCCGGCGGTGATCTGGTCATGCCGGGCTTGATCGAACTCCACACCGATCATCTCGAAGCGCATTATGTGCCGCGGCCGAAGGTGTTCTGGAATCCGGTCGCCGCTGTCGTCTCGTATGACGGCCAGCTCGCCACATCGGGCATCACCACCGTGTTCGACTCGCTGCGGGTCTGGCGGGAGGATGGCGCCGAGGAGGTCGATGGCCGCGCCGGGACGCTGGCTGCCGCGATCTCGACCGCGCGTGACGCCGACCTGCTGCGTGCCGATCACTTCCTGCACCTGCGCTGCGAAATTCCGATGCCGAGCGTGGTCGAGGAAGCCAAGGAGCTGATCGACCGTCCCGACGTCCGCTTGATGTCGCTGATGGACCACACGCCCGGTCAGCGCCAGTTCCGCGATGAGGTGAAGCTACGCGATTATTATCGCGGCAAGGGCGGCGGCAAGACCGATGCCGAGCTCGACGAGCTGTTCGCCAAGCGCTTCGAGTACCAGAAGGCCTATGCTGCGACCAACATGCGTCAGATCGTGTCGCTGGCCCATGAGTACAGGATTCCGCTGGCGAGCCACGACGACACCACCGAGGAGAACGTTGCCGACGCCGTGCGCGATCGCGTCTCGGTCGCGGAGTTCCCGACCACGCTGGAAGCTGCGCGCGGCTTGCACCAGGCCGGCATCGACATCCTGATGGGGGCGCCGAACGTCGTGCGCGGCGGCTCGCATTCCGGCAACATCGCGGCGGTCGATCTCGCGCGCGAGGGTCTGCTCGACATCCTGTCGTCGGACTATATCCCGTCGAGCCTGTTGATGGGCGCGCTGCAATTGCCCGAGCACGTGCCGGCGATCAGCCTGCCCGCGGCGGTCCGCACGGTAACGAAGGCTCCCGCCGAGGCCGTCGGCCTGTCCGACCGCGGCGAAATCGCGGTCGGCAAGCGTGCCGACCTGATCCGGGTGCGTGTCGCCGGCAGCGTTCCCGTCGTCCGCAGCGTCTGGCGCGAGGGAGGCAGGGTCGCATGAGCGAGACCGTCATCACCGCGCCGGAGCAGGCGGGCGCGATCGGGCCCGGGCGGCTCGTGCTCGTCGTCGGCCCCAGCGGCGCCGGAAAGGACACGCTGTTGCGCCTCGCGCGGGAAGCCTGCGTCGACGATCACGAAATCGTCTTCCCGCGCCGCGTCGTGACACGCGAATCCTCGGCCGACGAAGACAATGTCGCGCTGGGCCCCGACGAATTCCGCCGTGCGCGGGAGCGTGGCGATTTCGCGGTGCATTGGGATGCGCACGGCCATTCCTACGCGCTGCCGCGCGGGATCGACGATGACATCCGGGCCGGCCGCGCCGTCGTCGCCAATGTTTCGCGCACGGTGATCGGCGCATTGCGCAAGGCCTATGCCAATGTCGTGGTGGTTGCGATCACGGCACCTCCGGACGTGCTGGCGCAACGCCTGGCCGCCCGCGCGCGGCACAGTGACGGAAACCTTGCCGACCGCCTCGCGCGCAGCGTCGACGACGCGTCGGCCCATGCCGACGTCACCATCCTCAATGCAGGCACCGCCGAGTATCACAGCCGCCAGCTCGTGCGCGTCATCAGGAACGAGTGCTGGCACGAATAGTCACGGGCAGAACCAGGAGAGAGTGGAATGACGGTGATCAATACGGTCGAAGAACTCGAGGCCATCTACGGCGCCACCAACGACGCCTCGACCGTGAAAGTCGCCGACCATGTCACGCCGCTCTACCGCATCTTCATCGAGAAGGCGCCGTTCGCCGCGCTTGCGACGATTGGACCCGAGGGCATCGACTGCTCGCCGCGCGGCGATCTCCCCGGCTTTGTTCGCATCCACGATCCCAAGACGCTGATGCTGCCGGACCGTCGCGGCAACAACCGGGTCGATTCCCTGCGCAACATCGTCCGCGATCCGCGCGTGTCGCTGATGTTCCTGATCCCCGGTTCCGGCAACGCGGTCCGGGCCAACGGCCGCGCCCACCTCTCCATCGATCCGGCGCTGCTGGCCTCGTTCAAGGTCGAGGGCAAGGCGCCGCGCAGCGTGATGGTGATGGCGGTCGAGGAGATCTACTTCCAGTGCGCCCGCGCCATCGTTCGCTCCGATCTCTGGAATCCGGACAAGCGGATCGACCCGAAGACCCTGCCGACGCCGGGCCAGATCCTCGCCGAGATGAGCGAGAACAAGGTCGGTGGCGCGGAATATGACCGCATCTGGCCGGAGCGCGCTGCCGCGACGATGTGGTGATATTTCTTACCCTCTTCCAGAAGGGCGGCAGGAGGAAGAGGTCGCGAGTCCGGCTGGTCCAGCTGCCGCGCTCAGTTGAACGCCATTCCCCCGCTCAGTGCGATGGTCTGACCCGTCATGTAGGCATTGTCGATCAGCAGCATGGCGGCCTTCGCTACTTCTTCCGCGGTTCCGAAGCGGCCGAGCGGGATGCGGCTGACGAGCTGGGGCTGGCCGCTCATCATGTCGGTCTCGATCAGTGATGGTGCTACCGCGTTGACGGTGATGCCCTCCTTGACCAGCCGCGCCGCATAGCCGCGCGTGAGGCCTTCCATGCCGGCTTTTGACGCGTTGTAATGCGGCCCGATCGACCCGGCGCCGCGCGCGGCACCGGAGGAAATGTTGACGATCCGCCCCCATTTCCGCGCGCGCATCGCCGGCAGCACAGCCTGCGTGCACAGGAAGACGGATTTCAGGTTGACCAGGATCGTGCGATCGAAGTCGTCCTCGGTGAGATCGTCGACCCCGCGCGTGATGGCGATGCCGGCATTGTTGACGAGGATGTCGACCGGCCCGAGCTCCGTCGTGACGCGCTCGATCATTCCGGCGACGGCCTCACGCCGCGAGACGTCGGCGGCGATCGCGATGGCCCGTCCACCGTGCTTGCCGATCTCGCCGGCCAATTGCTCTGCCTGCTCGATTCGCTCGCGGCAGTTGATCGCCACGGTCGCACCGGCTTCGGCCAGCAGGCGGCACACCGCGGCCCCGATGCCGCGGGAGCCGCCGGTCACGAGCGCCGTGCGCCCCTTCAGATCATGCGGCATATCCAAATGTCCCAATTTCCACCGTTGTGCCGATCGCAGCTTATCATGCCGGCCGTAGCCCCGGGTTGAACTCATCGCGAGATGAATCCGTCTGCCGCCCCTTACACGGGGAGAAGCGCCCCGGTGCGGCGCCGCTAAATATGGATAGTCATTTCATTGACCAATTGTGCCTTTGGCTCGATATTTGGCTTATCGAAACTGCTCCTCGAGCCGAAGCCGCAAAGATGAAAACCGATCACAAGCGCAATCCTGTCGACATGCAAGCGTGCATGGCGCGGCGCTGTGTCTCGGCGGCGACCGGTGCCTGTTGTTGTTGCTGATCGCGTTCCAGCAGCACCCCATTCCAGAAAATCCAGACAGGAACGCCGCATTCGCGGCGAACGAGCAGTCATGTCCCAGCTTCAGCCCCAAAGCCAATCGAACGCCTATATCATCGAGATCAACGATCATGCCGCCGGCATCATCACGCGCGAGGAACGCGGCTTCCGCTTCTTCTCCTCCGCTCGCCTGTTCGACAGCCTCGAAGGCCGCCAGTTCCGTTCGGCGCGCGAGGCCGAGCGCGCTGCCCGCGCGATCTTCACCGAGCGAAGCCGGCGCGCGCATGCCCCGATCCTTGCCTTCTGAACCCGGCTCGATTCTCCGCTAGCTACTGCGTCGCGCCCGGGTGCGTGCCGCCTTCTTCGCGGCGGCCGAGCGTGCCTTGGCGCCCTTGGTGCGGCTTGCTTTCCGCGCGGACGCCGAACGGGCTGCTGCAGTTCGCTGGCTCGCGGCACGCTTGCCTTGCTTCGACAGCGCCCGATGCGAGGCCGCCGCGCGCGGCTCCTTCTTCAGGACGCTCTCGACGGCGCGCGACACGCGGGGCCGGCGTTTTGGAGTTCGCTTGCCCTGGCCGACCTCGTAGGCGTATTTCGCGCTGCGGCGCGTCGTCTCCTTGGTTCGCCCCTTTCGCGGCGGCGGCAGATCGACGCCGCTGCGTCGTGCCTCGGACAGGCCGATCGCGATCGCCTGGCGCGTCGAGCGCGCACCGTGCTTGCCCTTCCGGATCTTCTCGATCTCGTCCTTGACGAATTCGCCGGCCTGCGTGCTGGCCGATTTTCCGGCACGCTTGTCCTGCCTGGCTTTGCGGATGACTTCCTGTCTTGGCATGGGTCCGTTCCCTTCGAGAGTTGCAGGGATGTCCGACCGCAACGCGCGAGAGGGAAGATTGATCCTCAGCCCTTCAATGCCGCGAGCAATTCGTCGGGACGTTCGGCCATGATCATGTGGCCCGCGCCCGCCACCACGACGGTCTTCGCATGCGGGATCGCGGCGGCGAGTGCCTTGCCCGCCTTCAGCGGTGTCATCATGTCCCGTTCGCCGAGGATCAGGGTCGCCGGCACCTTGACGCCCGCGGCCGCCGCCAGTGCGTTCGCATAGGAATTGCAGGCGGACAAATCCTTGAACAGGACGCCCGACGCGCATGCCTTGAGCACAGCTTGCGCGCCGCCGTGCATCCACAGGCCCGGCGCGAGACTGCCGCCGAGTTCGGCCTTGAATCCGAGACCCCAGATCGAGACCATGTCGATCGCGTCTTGGTCGTTCGCTTCCGCCGCCTTGAGCAGATCAGGGCCGACCGTCATGGTCGCGGCCGTGCCGATCAGGCTGAGCGCGGCAACCTTGTCGGGATGTCGCGCCGCAGTCTCCAGCGAGATCAGCGAGCCCATGGAGTGTCCGATCAGATGTGCTTTCGCCACGCCGGCGGCGTCGAGCAGCGCGGCCGTCCAGTCGGCCATCTCCGCGATGCCGGACATGGGCGGGCCTGCCGAACGACCATGTCCGGGCAGATCCGGCGCCAGCACGCCGAAGCCGTGATGGGCGAACCAGCGTGTGTGCAGCGCCCATGTCGAATGATCGAAGCCGGCGCCATGGATGAAAACCACCGTGGGCAGCGACTTGTCGAATTCGCGGCCGCCGGTTGCGACAAAAACCTCGGCGCCGTTGACGGTGAGTTTCATGGCTTCAGACCTTTTGCGAGATGCGCAGCGCCTGGGACAGATCGTCGATGATGTCGGAGGCCGTCTCGATGCCGACCGACAGCCGCACCAGCTCCTCGCCGATCCCGGCAGCCTTGAGCTGCTCGGCATCCATTTGCTGGTGCGTGGTGGAGGCGGGATGGATCACCAGCGTCTTGGCATCGCCGACATTGGCGAGATGGCTGATCATGCGCAGCGACTCGATGAATTTGCGTCCCGCGGGACGCCCGCCCTTGATGCCGAAAGAGACGATCGAGCCCGCGCCGCGCGGCAGCAATGTCTTGGCGAGCTGATAATCGGGATGGGTCTCCAGCGAGGGATGCAGCACCCAGTCGACCGCCTTGTTGGACTTCAGCGCCTCCAGCACGAGATGGGTGTTCTGCATGTGGCGGTCCATGCGCACGCCCAGCGTCTCGACGCCCTGCAGGAGCTGGAATGCGTTGGTCGGCGACAGGCAGGCGCCGAAATCACGTAGCCCCTCTGTCCGCGCGCGCATGATGAAGGCGGCGGTGCCGAACTGCTCGTCGAAGACGATGCCGTGATAGCCGCCATAGGGTTCGGTCAGCACGCCGAACTTGCCGGAGGCGCGCCAGTCGAAGCGGCCGCCGTCGACGATGGCGCCGCCGATCGCGATGCCGTGGCCGCCGATCCATTTGGTCGCCGAATGCATGATGATGTCGGCGCCGAGCTCGACCGGGCGGCTGAGATAGGGCGTCGCGAAGGTGTTGTCGATCAGGAGCGGGATCTTCGCATCATGGGCGATGGAAGCGACCTTCGGGATGTCCAGCACCTCCAGCCCGGGATTGCCGATGGTCTCGCCGATCACGAGCTTCGTGTTGGGCCTGATCGCCGAACGGAACGCGTCGAGATCGCGCGGCTTCACGAAAGTGGTGGTGATGCCGAAGCGCGGCAGCGTGTGCGCCAGAAGGTTGATGGTGCCGCCGTAAAGCGAGCTCGACGCCACGATGTGATCGCCGGCATTGAGCAGGGTCGCTATGGCCAGATGCAGCGCGGCCATGCCGCTCGCGGTGCAGATCGCACCGACGCCGCCCTCCAGTGCCGCGAGCCGCTCTTCCAGCACGCCCGTGGTGGGATTGGAGATGCGCGTGTAGATGTGGCCGGCGCGCTCCAGGTTGAACAGCGCGGCGGCGTGGTCGGAATCCTGGAACACGTAGGACGTGGTCTGGTAGATCGGCACCGCGCGGGCGCCGGTCGCGGGATCAGGGTGCTGACCGGCGTGCAGGCTCAGGGTCTCGAAGGCGGGCGGCTTGGGCGCGGGCATGCTTGGCCTCGTTGGTCGATCGGCGGAGGAGGTTCTTGTGCCACAGGATGACGTGGGAAGTCAGCCATTGACACCGCAGCATCGGTGGTCCGCTCGCTCGTCCCGCGAGGCGGGGAGGGCGAAGCAGCGCCGGACGTGGCTTAGTCGCGAATCGCCTGCTCGATCGCGTGCGCTTCCCGCAGCAGGATCTCCGCGACTTCCTGTTCGCGGCGCGGACCGAGCCTCGTCCGAACGGCGGAGACGGTCATCGCGGCGGCCGGTTGCCCGTCCGGGGTCTTGATCCAGATCGAGATCGACTTCGTGCTCTGCACCAGGCCGACCTCTCTCATATTATATCCCCGTCGTCTTGCCGCGGTGATCTGCGCCATCACCTCTGCGGCGTCGGTACGATACGCCTCGAACCTCTTTTCGTTCGCCGTGACGATCTTCCGGGCGTCCTGCGCCGGCATCGCGGCGAGAATCGCAACGCCCGCGCTGCTGACGCCGAGCGGCCGGCGCGCGCCGATCTCGATCGACAGAACCTGGATCGGATAGGCACCGATCCTGCGGTCGACGCAGAGCGTGTCGTTGCCCGTGCGCACCGTCAGAAACAGCGTGTCGCCGATCTCGGCGGATGCACGCCGCAGCGAAGGTTCGGCGGCCACGAGCAGCGGCGAGGGCCGGGGACGGGCAAGCGCGAGCTCGCGCACCTGGTTGCCGATCGCGTAACGGCCGCTCCTGTCGTGCCGTTCCACGATACCTTCCTCGATCAGCACGTGAACGATCCGATGCACGGTCGGCCGGGTGAGGCCGGTCGCCTGTACGACCTCGGCCAGCGGCACGCCGGCCTCACGCCCCGCGGCGAGAATACGCAGCACCGCGAGGGCGCGCCGGATCGCCTGTGCGCCCTGCCGGGGCTCCCGGCTGAAGGTGTTTTCCGGGGAGGATGTTCTGTCCATGATATGGACAAGAACCGCATAATTCGGTCGACAGGTAAAGCCCCGCCTCGACAGATGGCCGTCCGATCGGGTGCCGACAGGCTTTCAAGAAGAACAGGGCGGCCGCAGGTCCGCCGGCGGGAGGTGGAGATGAGATTGCTCTGGATAGCCGCGGCTGCGGCGGCGGCAATGCTGGCGGGGCCGGCGGCGGGCGAGCAGTGGCCGTCGCGCGGCGTCAAGCTCATCGTGCCTTACCCGGCCGGCGGCAACGTCGACAGCGCGGCGCGCATCATCGCCGACAAGCTCCAGGAGCGCCTCGGCCAGCCCTTCATCATCGAGAACAAGGCGGGCGCCGGCGGCATGATCGCGGGCGAGGCTTTCGCGAAATCGCCGCCCGACGGCTACACGCTGTTCGTCGGCGCCAACGGCCCGGTGTTGTTCGCGACCGAAATCAACAAGCGCGATGCCTACAGCTGGAAGCGGGACTTCATCCCGATCTCGACCGTCTCGATGACGCCGCTGGTGCTCGAGGTTCACCCTTCCGTGCAGGCCACGACCTTCAAGGAGTTCATCGACCTCGCAAAGCGCGAGCCCGGCAAGCTGACCATGGCCTCGCCTGGCCCCGGTACCACCAACCACCTGCTCAGCGAGTTGATGCAGTCCAGCCTCGGCCTGCAATGGGTCACGGTGCACTACCGCGGCAACGCGCCGGCGATCAATGACCTGCTCGGCGGGCAGGTGCAGTTCGCCTTCGACCAGCTGTCGGTCAGCCTGCAGCACATCAAGGCCGGGATGTTCCGGCCCCTGGCGGTCACCAGCCTGCATCGCCTGACGTCGCTGCCCGACGTGCCGACCTTCATCGAGCTCGGTTACAAGGATTTCGACGGCCAGACCTTCACCGGCCTGTTCGCGCCCACCGGCACGCCGGCGCCGATCGTCGACAAGCTGCATGAGACGCTGGTCGCGATCCTGAAAGATCCGAGCGTGATCGACAAGTTCGACAAGCTCGGCGCCGAGGCCGTTCCGATGACGCCGGCAGAGTTCAAGGCCTATCTCGAAAGAGAGGACGCCAAGTGGATTCCGGTCGTCCGCAAGGCCAACATCAGGGCGGACTGATCGATGCGGATCGACCCAGGCGAATTCGGTGCGGAGCGCATCTACCGGCTGATGACCGGCATCGTGGTGCCGCGTCCGATCGCCTGGGTCACGAGCCTGTCGCGTAGCGGCGTGCTCAATCTTGCTCCGTTCAGCGCCTTCACTTTCGTCTCGCAGAAGCCGCCGATGCTCGCCATCAGCGTCGGCCGCAAGGGTGCGGACTACAAAGACACCGCGCACAACATCCTCGACACCGAGGAATACGTGATCCACATCGCCGATACCCCGCTGATGCAGGCGCTGCACGACAGCTCGGTCGAACATCCCCCCGAAATCAGCGAGGTCGCGGAACTCGGCCTGGAGACGCTCGCGAGCGAGCGCGTCGGGGTGCCGCGTCTTGCCGCCGCGCCGGTCGCGATGGAGTGCCGTTTCCGGCAATGCCTCGAATTTGGCGATGCCCGCAGCCGGCTCATCGTCGGGGAAGTCGTGCTGTTCCACATCCGCGACGGCCTCGTGAACGACGGCAAGGTCGAGACCAGGGCGCTCGACCCGATCGCCCGCATCGGCGGCCCGCGCTACGCCCGTCTCGGCGAGATCGTGACCTTGAACACCGTATTCCAGACCCCGAAATCGACTGACTGAACACGCGCTGGGCGGAACGTCGGACCGCCTGGAGATGATTGGAGATAAAGACCATGCGACTCCTCAGCTATCTCGTGAACGGAGAGCCGCACTACGGCGCTGCCGTCGAAGGCGGTGTCGTCGATCTGACGAGGCGGATCGGGCGCGATTTCTCCGACGTGAGGGCGCTGATCGCGGCCAATGCGCTGGCCGATGCGCAGGAAGCCGTCGCCGGGCAGAAGCCCGACCACGCGCTTGAGAACCTCGTCCTGCTGCCGCCGGTGCTCGCGCCGGAAAAGCTCTGGTGCATCGGCGTGAACTACGCCGAGCGCAATGCCGAATACAAAGACAATTCGGACCTGCCCAAATATCCGAGCCTGTTCGTCCGCAGCATGTCGTCGATGACCGGTTCCGGCCAGCCGCTGGAGAAGCCTGCCGTGTCCGAGCAGCTCGACTATGAAGGCGAGCTCGTCATCGTGATCGGCCAGGGCGGCCGCCACATCCCGCGCGACAAGGCCTGGTCGCACATCTTCGGCATGACGCTGTGCAACGAGGGCACGATCCGCGACTGGTTGCGCCACGGCAAGTTCAACGTCACCCAAGGCAAGAATTTCGACCGGTCCGGCAGCATCGGTCCGTGGATCGTCACGGCGGACGAACTGGACCCGCGAGGGCCGCATGACATCGTCACGCGCGTGAATGGCGAGGTGCGGCAGCGGGACACGACCGAGCGGCTGATGTTCCCCTTCGACTTCCTGATCTCCTATCTCTCCACCTTCGCTACCCTGAAACCCGGCGACATGATCGTCACGGGAACTCCGACGGGCGCCGGCGTTCGTTTCGATCCGCCGCGCTGGCTCAAGGTCGGCGACGTCGTCGAGGTCGAGTCCAGCGGCATCGGGATCCTGCGCAACGCCGTGGCTGCGGAGCAATAGGTCGTGCTGGATGTCGCCACGATCGAACGTCTCGCCGCGCGCCTCGATGAGGCCGAGCGCACCAAGAAGCTGATCCCGATGTTTTCGAAGGAGTACCCCGACTTCAGCATCGAGGACGCCTACGCCGTCCAGCGGGCCTGGACGAAACTCCAGCTCGGCCGTGGCCGTGTCGTCAAGGGACACAAGATCGGCCTGACCTCGAAGGCGATACAGAACGCGGTCGGCATCTCCGAGCCCGATTACGGCGTGCTGTTCGCCGACATGTTCTATGCCGACGCCGGCCCCATCCCGTTCGACCGCTTTCATGCACCGCGGATCGAGGTCGAGCTCGCCTTCGTCCTGAAGGCCCCGCTGCGCGGTCCGGATTGCACGATCTTCGACGTGCTCAATGCCACCGACTATGTAACGCCGGCGCTCGAGATCCTGGAGACGCGCATGCACCGCGTCGATCCCGAAACCGGCGGGACCCGCAAGGTGATGGATACCATCTCCGACAATGCGGCGAATGCCGCGCTGGTGCTTGGTGGGCGGCCGTTCCGGCCCATGGAAGCGGATTTGCGCTGGATCGGCGCGCTGCTGTTTCGCAACGGCGAGGTCGAGGAAACCGGGCTCGCCGCCGGCGTGCTCAACCATCCGGCCAATGGGATCGCCTGGCTCGCCAACCGGCTTGCACCACACGACGAACGTCTTGCGGCCGGAGAGGTCGTGTTGGCGGGTTCGTTCACGCGTCCCGTCGACGTCCGCCGCGGCGACACGTTCCACGCGGACTACGGCCCCTTCGGTTCGGTATCGTGCCAGTTCGTTTGAATCATCAAGAAAAAAGGATCGTACCATGACAGGCCAGACGCGGCGCAAGAGCATCCACATCGGCGGCTTCAAGCACGCCAACCCGATCCCGAATGCATCCCGCATCGGTAATCTCGTGATGTCCGGTGTCATCCTCGGCCGCGATCCGGCGACCGGCGCGATGCCGGAGAGTCTCGATGCCCAATGCGCCAACATGTTCGCGCACATGAAGGCGACGGTGGAGGCTGCCGGCGGCAGCACCGACGACATCATCAAGATGACCGTGTGGCTGAAGGATCGCACGCAACGCGGTCCGGTGAATGTCGAGTGGCTGAAGATGTTTCCGGACGAGCATTCGCGCCCGGCGCGGCACGCGCTGCCGATGGACAACATGGACGGCGGCGCGCTGGTGCAGTGCGACTTCACCGCGGTGATCGACTGAGGGAGTGCAGTGTATGCCGACCTATCTCCCGTTCGATCCGAATCCGCGCCGCCCCGTGAAGGTGCCGCCGTCGAAAACCGTCGACAGCCAGTTCCACGTCCTTGGTCCGCTCGACAAATATCCCATTCGTCCCGGTGCGGCCTACCAGATGCCGAGTGCGACCTGGGAGGCGGCTCTGCGCATGCACAAGGCGCTCGGCATCGAGCGGGGCATCATCGTGCAGACCACGACGTACGGCGCGGACCATTCCGTCGTGCTCGACGGCCTCGCGGCCATGGGCCCGAACTATCGCGGCTGCGCCAACGCACTGGTGTTTGCGGAAGCGAGCGATGCCTATCTCGGCAAGCTGCATGACGCCGGCGTCCGCGGTGCGCGCTTCAGCTTCCGCCAGGAGCTCGGCGCGGTCCTGTCGGATGCCGATTTCGCGCGCGCCATCGCCCGTATCCGCGAACTCGGCTGGTACGTGAAGATCCAGCCGGAAAAAGACGGCATCGTCTCCAGCGTGTCGAAATACGAGAATCTCGACGTTCCCGTGCTGATCGATCACATGGCGCGGCCCGAGCCTTCGCGCGGCAAGGACGATCCGAACCTGCGCAAGATGCTCGAACTGCTCGCCAAGGGCAATTTCTGGGTCATGCTCTCGCTCGGCGAGAAGACCTCGCAGGCCGGTCCGCCCTATGACGACGTGGTTCCGATCGCGCGGACCTACATCGAGGCGGCCATCGATCGCTGCGTCTGGGCCAGCGACTGGCCGCATCCGGTCTCGGTGAAGCAGCCGCCGAACGACGCCGATCTGCTCGAGTTGATGTTTCGATATGCGCCGGACCAGGCGGAGCTCGAAAAAATCCTCGTCCACAATCCGGCGAAGCTGTTCGGCTTCCCGGATTAGTGCGGCCCTCATGGTGAGGAGCGCGGTCCGCGCGTCCGCCGTGGGCGGGCTCCTCAGGATGAGGGCTGCCGCTCTTGGCTCGACGCAGCTGGCTATGTCGCGAGGCCGGCGCTCACATTAATCTTTCGGTAACACCCAAGGCGCGTCGCGGCGAATTCGTGGCGTAACTGGGTTCTTAACGAATTGCCTCTAATTTGCGCATTCCCACCTCGTGATGGCTTGCCGCCCGATTCCTGCGCGCGGCGCCCAACAAACATCGAAGAGGCAGAATGCCGGCTCTCAAGAACCTGTTTTCCCTTCGCTCGATCGGAGCCAAGCTCGCGCTCATGACGCTGGTCGGCGCGATCTGCATGGCGCTGGTCGCCTCGACCGTTCTGTGGATCGCCCGCAACCAGCTCGTCACCGAGCGCGTCGAGAAGGCGCATGCGGTCGTCGACGTGGTCTGGAATCTGGCCGACGGCTATTACAAGGCCTATAAGGCCGGCCAGATGACCGAGGAGGAGGCCAAGAAGCGGTTCCTCGAAGCCAATAGTTACGTCTGGTACGAAGACCACAGCAACTACGCCTACATCTACGATTACGAGACCGGGCTCTGCGTTTCGAACCCCGGCATTCCGCAGTTTGTCGGCAAGGACATGCGTCCCAACAAGGACGCCAACGGCATGCTGTTCGCGGTGGCGCTGATGGAGATGGCGAAGAAGGGGCAGGGCACGTTGCGCTACGCCTTCCGCCGCAGCGGCAGCGATCCGACCCCGCTGGACAAGGTCGCCTTCACGCGCGGCTTTGCGCCTTGGAATCTGATGATCGGGTCGGCCGAATACATGTCCGAGGTCGACAATTCCTTTTGGTCGATGGTGCAGACCGCATCCATGGTCATCGCCGTCCTGATGCTGTTCTCGATCGCGATCGCCTGGGCCGTCGGCCGCAGCGTGGTCAAGCCGCTGTCGGGACTGAAGGAGCGCATGGCCTCGTTGAGCGCCGGCCAGCTCGATGCGCCGGTGGCGCATGCCGATCGCCGCGACGAGATCGGCGAGATGGCTCGTACCGTCCAGGTCTTCCGCGACGCCATGATCGAGACCAACCGGCTGCGCCAGGAGCAGACGGTCACCGAGCAGCGTCAGATCGAAGCGCGCAAGGTCGACATGAGCCGTCTTGCGGACCAGTTCGAACGCGAGGTCGGCGAGATCATCGAGCTCGTCTCGGTCGCCGCCGGGCAGCTCGAGGCGTCGTCGACGACGCTGTCGAGGACGGCCGACACCGTCGCGCAGGTCTCTGGCCGCGCCTCCACCGCGTCAGGTGAGGCGTCCGCGAACGTTCACTCCGTCGCCGCGGCGAGCGAGCAGCTTGCCTCCTCCATCGGCGAGATCAGCCGCCAGGTCGAAACCTCGGCGCGGATCGCGGGCGAAGCCGTCAGTCAGGCGCAGAAGACCGACACCCGCATCAGCGAGCTGTCACAGGCCGCGAGCCGGATCGGCGACGTCGTCGATCTGATCCAAACCATCGCCGGGCAGACCAATCTGCTGGCGCTGAACGCGACCATTGAAGCCGCCCGTGCCGGTGATGCCGGCAGGGGCTTTGCCGTGGTGGCATCCGAAGTGAAGACGCTCGCCGAGCAGACCGCGAAGGCGACCGACGAGATCAGCCAGCAGATCGCCGACATCCAGTCGGCAACCAAGGATTCGGTGGCGGCGATCAAGGAGATCGGCGCGACCATCGGACGGATCTCGGAGATCTCGGCCGCGATCTCCACCGCTGTCGAGCAGCAGGGCTCCGCCACGCAGGAGATTTCCCGCAACGTGCAGCGGGCCGCCGAGGGGACCTCGCAGGTCGAAGCCAGTATCGCCGACGTCCAGCGCGGCGCATCGGAAACCGGCAGCGCCTCCACGCAGGTGCAGTCGGCCGCGCAATCGCTCGCCAATGAAAGCTCTCGCCTCAAGCGCGGCGTCACCGGTTTCATGAGCTCGATCAGGGCGGCCTGAGCGATCTCGATGCCGCCCATCCTTGGGGACGCTCGCCCCCGGCGGGCTCCTCGGGATGAAGCTTGAACTTCGCGGTGAGATCCAGACCCTGGTGGCGGGGAGCCCGACAAAGGCGGGCGTCTCGAACCATAAAGGCCGGGTACTCACCGCCTTGAGGCGCGTTCCCTTGCTTAGACGGCCGGTTGCTTGGCCAGGCTGTCGCGCACTTCGGCGGCGATCTCGAACGAGCGCAGCCGCGCAGTGTGATCGTAGATCAGGCCCGTCGTCATCAATTCGTCCGCGCCGGTCTCGGCGATCAGCGTATTCAGCTTCTGTTCGACGACCGCGGGCGAGCCGACGGCCGAACAGGAGAGCGACTGGCCGACGCCGGCCTTCTCGGACGGAGACCACAGCGCATCCATGTCGTCGACCGGCGGCGGCAGTTGACCCGGCGTGCCGCGGCGCAGGTTGATGAACTGCTGCTGGAGCGAGGTGAACATGCGCTGCGCCTCGGCGTCGCTATCGGCGGCGAACACGTTGACGCCCACCATCGCGTAAGGCTTGTCGAGTTGCGCCGAAGGCTCGAAGCGGGCGCGATACTCGCGCAGCGCCGGCATCATCATTTGCGGTGCGAAATGCGAGGCAAAGGCGAACGGCAGGCCAAGCATTGCTGCGAGTTGCGCGCCGAAGGTGCTCGAGCCGAGAATCCAGAGCGGCACCTTCAGGCCCATGCCGGGCACGGCGCGGATCGCCTGGTTCGGCTGGACGTCGCCGAGCAGCGCCTGCAATTCCAGCACGTCATGCGGGAAATTCTCGGAGCTCGTCGCGAGATCGCGCCGCAGAGCCCTCGCCGTGAACTGGTCCGTCCCCGGCGCGCGCCCGAGGCCGAGATCGATTCGCCCCGGATAGAGCGACTCCAGCGTGCCGAACTGTTCGGCGATGATCAGGGGCGAATGGTTCGGCAACATGATCCCGCCGGAACCGACCCGGATCGTCGTGGTGCCGCCGGCGACATGTCCGATCACCACCGACGTCGCGGCGCTGGCGATGCCGGTCATGTTGTGATGCTCGGCCAGCCAGAACCGCTTGAAATTCCAGCGCTCGGCATGCTGCGCGAGATCCAGCGAATTGCGGAACGCCTGCGCGGCATCGGCGCCTTGCCGGATCGGAGCGAGGTCGAGCACGGAGAAGGGGATCATGAGAGGGTACCGGGTGAGAAGCACGGGAGAGTGCGTCGAACCTCACATGTAGTGCGGCCTGATGAAAATGTTAGTTCCGAAGGCCGGAGGCCGGGTTGTTCAGGGCGGGGGATTCCGCGACCTTCCGCTTACTTCGAGGGGGTTAGTCGGTCCGAGGCTTTCGAACCAGGTGAAGAAGTGCACCGTCGGGAGACCATCGATCGACATCGTAAGCCCGCTTGATCGCCGGCATATTGTCGAAGACCCAGGGCGCGGCGGAGTTCCACGATCCCTTGCCTTCCACAGCCTCCTTGCCGATGAAGAGATGCTGCGGGCCGTGATCGACCAGGGCCTGGATCTGCATCTCGGCGTCGCGCCTGCGCACGGTCTCGACCAGTCCCGGGCCAGGCAATGCCGATCGTTGGCCCACCTCCGCCAGAAGCACGCTCTGATAGACGGCCATGACGGACAAATGGGCGGAGGGGCTACTCGCCGACCGGATGAAATCCACCTGGGGCTGAAAGACTGCATTCGCCTCGTGCTGTAATATTTGCCGCCAGCTCTTGATGCCGATGGCCACTGCGCGCGGTATGCCGATGGAAACGTTTGCGATCGCGATGAAAAAAGCGCCGACGGTCAAAGCCGTCAACATTCCGCGCGTGACCCTGTCCTGCGGCGCCGCGCCGCTCGGCCTCCAGCTGTCGAGCAGATATCCGAGCAGGAGCACGAATGGCCAGCTGACATATAGGAAGACGACCGGATGGGAACGGCCGTTGAAATAGCTGAACAGTCCCATGGCCAGCAGTGCGAGATAGGCCGCGCGTTCGAGGCGAGGTGCGTAGGGGCCGGTTTCCATTCGGATGGCGAAGCGAACGAGCACGAGCAGAACGCAAGCCACCGCGGCCACCCAGGCATCCGGAATAGACATCGGCAGCATGAAGAAGCCGAGCACGTAGAAGATGCGCACGAAAGCCAAATAGTCGGCCAAATGCGGAGGCTGGCCGTATTTGATCGTCAGCCAGACGCCGAAGCCCGCAATCGCAAGGAGCAACCCGAGGACATGGAGGGCGCCATACGTGAGATTCGTGCGCAGACTGCGCCACGAGAAGCGCGACGACGTCGCTCCGCTGATGATGATGAAGCAGAACAGCGCGATGGCCACAGCCGCGCCGGAGTCCAGATTCCAGCAGATCGACAGGCCGGAGAACGCGCCAATCAGCATCGCCTTCAGGGGCGCTCGCCGGCGCTGCCACCAATAAACGACCAACAGGCTGAGCGCGGGAAAGAGCGTGCGCAGCGGCGTGTACTGAAAATACGGGTCCGCCGGGATCGAAGTCCAAACCGGTCTGTTCTGTGTGATGAGCACCCAGCATCCCGCCATGGCGAGGATCATCGGGCTGCGGATGAGCCTTCCCGCGAAGACCATCGTGGCGCAGAGACCCGCACCGGAGAGCAGCGCCATCACGGCAGTCATCGTGAGGACCGAGAGGCCGAACGGCTTCAGCACGGGGGCGAGTATTTCGCCGTAACAGCCATACTGGGGCAGCACGTCTCCCAGGCATGTCCCACCGTAATAGGATTGCACGACGGAGTAGAAGAATGCATCGAAGTGATCCAGCATGGCGTAGGCACTGGCATCGCCGAAGATGCGCCAGGCGAGCGTCAGCCCGACGGACAGGCCGCACAATGAGATGACGACCGTTCGATGGGTTTCGCGCTTCTGCGTTCTCACACGGTCGAAGATCGACGTTGCTGCCGCCCGCATCCTGGTCTTGTCGAATTTGCAGGCAATAACGAAGATCGCGGCGATCCCGACCGCTGCGATCAGCGCATTCTTGAGAAAGGCCGCGCGAAACACATCGAGAGGTATCGCGACCAGGATCCCGGCGCCAAGGAGCAGGGGAGTGAGCCAGCTCGTTGTCGTCTCGCGCAAGCCAAGCCGGGCGAAAAACTTGACGGATATCCAGATGACAAGCGGCGCCATAACGGTCAGCGCCATATAGGTGTAGCGCTCATTGGCCTCCGGCTGGAGCACCCCAAGCGACAGGATCAGCAGTTGGGCGGCCTCTTCCGGGTCGACCGTGGACACGCCCACGAACGAATATATGACCAGCCCGGCCAGGCTCAGCACGCTCGCGCAGAGAACGAAGACCATCGTGCAACTGGGCGCATTGCGCGAAACGGTGTGGTGCACCGGCGGCGCGATTGAAGCCGACTTCACGAAGCCCCCTTGGCCGTCAAAACGGCACGCGAACGTCAACCCATGCGCGACAAGCGCTCCCCGAACGATGAGTTGCTGATCGGTCCAGACTTAAAGCGGTTTGCACGCGCTGTCATCAGCGATGATCCGGCAAATTGCTAAGGAATCCTGCAGACTTGCGCCTCTTTGCCCCCTTGGGTGGGAGCGCGATCGCGTGCGGATGAGGGAACTTGCGTATGGGTGCCTGATGGTGGATCTGCGCGGTCACCCTCGTCCGCAGCGATCGCATGTCGTGTCCTCGCCTCGGCCATTGAAGGCATGGCCGATCTGGAGCTTCGGAAACGCGGACGATGCGCGGGCATTGCGCGCGGTCTCGATTTTCCGGAGCTGATATCCGCGAAGTTGTCTGCCCGATGTGCTATCGCATGAAGCGACGATGAGGCTGCGGCACGAGCGTATTCGTCGAACGTGGAGCCGTGAGCGAGCCAGTCGCCGATATCGAGATCCCGCCAAACAATATCGGCGAACCGCCAGCTTGCCATCGCGTGTCGACAAGCTGCCATTGTTAGACAGATTCCATCCGCGCTCGCATTGCGAAGCGGAATCTCGTCCCGCATTACCCGCGCACTGAGGAACATTCGTCGCGTGGGTTGAAGACAATGCAAAAGGTTACTGCTGGAGCCGGAATGCTCTCAGCTTTTTCGATGAGCGTTTCCATGATCGCTCTTTCACTGGGTCTATCGGCATCGCCCGTCATTGCTCAGTCCAGTCTTCCGCCCGTCACCGTCGACGCTCCGAAACAGGCATCTTCCAGCCGCGCGCAACCCGCTCGCAGCGCCAAACTGCAATCCAGCCGACGGCGAGCAGCGGCTCGCGCGGTGAGCGAGCCCGCGCGCCCTGCTTCAGGTGCGTCTCGCGAGACCGCGTGGGGACACGTGGACGGTTATGTCGCCACCCGCAGCGGCACCGGCAGCAAGACCGATACGCCGCTGATCGAAACGCCGCAGGCGATCTCCGTGGTCACATCGGATCAGGTCAGGGATCAGGGCGCGCAAAGCGTGGCGCAGGCACTGAATTACACTTCGGGTGTCATCGCCGAGCAGCGCGGCGTCAACATGAGCGGCTTTGAATATCTGACCGGCCGCGGCTTCCAGCTCGAGAAGTATCTCGATGGTTTGCGAATGCCGAACGTCGCCTACAACGTCCCTTCCTACGAGGTCTACAATCTCGAGCGGATCGAGGTGCTGCATGGCCCCGCCTCAGTCCTCTACGGCCAGGGCCTGCCCGGCGGTCTGGTCAATCTCGTCAGCAAGCGACCGACCGAGAAGGCATTCGGCGAGATCAACGTTTCTGCGGGCACGTATAATCTCGGCGCCACGTCGATCGATACGGGCGGTCCCGTCGATAAGGACGGCAAGCTGCTCTATCGTTTCACCGGCGTGTTCCGCGACAACGATACCCAGGTCGACGGCACGCATGAGCGACGCATCTCCGTGGCTCCGGCATTCACCTGGCGGCCCGATCTCGACACCACGCTCACGGTGCTCGCGAACTATCAGAAGGATCCGAACGCGGGTTACTTCAACTTCATTCCGGCGGTGGGCACCGTGCTGCCCAATCCGAACGGGCAGATATCGCGCTCGCTCAATCCCGGTGAACCCGGCTTGGACCGTCATTCGCGAGAGCAGTACGGCATCGGCTATCTGTTCGAACACAGGCTCGACGACAATCTGACCGTTCGTCAGAGCCTTCGCTATACCGGCATCAAGGACGACCTGCTGAACGTGTTCACCTACGGGCTCGGCGCCGACAACAGGACACTCGGACGCTACTCGTTCTTCAACAATGAAAACCTGACCCAGATCACCAACGACAACCAGATCGAGGCGAAGTTCGCCACGGGTCCAGTGAAGCACACGGCGCTGGTCGGCTTCGACTATCAGAACATCAAATACACCGAGCTCTACGGCAGCAATTTCGCCGTGAGCGGTCTCGATGCCTTCAATCCCGTCTATGGCGGCGCGGTCGGGCTTCCGACGGCGGGTGGAAGCGACGATGCGCGGGTGAGCCAGGCCGGTCTTTATGCGCAGGATCAGATGAGCCTCGGCGGATGGCGCTTCATGATCAGCGGCCGGCAGGACTGGGCCGCCTCGCACGATTTCGATCGCATCAACAACGTCAAGACCGATCAGTCCGACACGGCCTTCACCTGGCGCACCGGGCTCGTCTATCTCTTCGACAACGGCGTTGCGCCCTATGCGAGCTATGCGACCTCGTTCCAGCCCCAAGTGGGCACCGGCTATGGCGGCGTGGCATTCAAGCCCACCACCGGCGAGCAGTACGAAATCGGCGTCAAGTACCAGCCGGTCGGCTGGAACAGCTTCGTAACCGCGGCGCTGTTCGATCTCACTCAGAAGAACGTACTCACGCCCGACATCACGCCCGGTCATACCGGCTTCAGCACGCAGACCGGTGCCGTTCGATCGCGTGGTCTCGAGCTCGAATGGCACGCGAAGTTCAACCGCAACCTGGATGTCGTTGCCGCCTACACTTACCTCGACAACATCGTCATCGCATCGAACGACACCTCATCGTTGTTCTCGATCAACGTCGGCACTCATCCGGTCGGTATTCCGCGCAACACGGCCTCGCTCTGGGCCAAGTATACGTTCGTCGACGGGCCTGCCGCTGGTCTCGGGCTCGGCGCTGGTGTGCGCTACGTCGGCAATACGTATGGCACCTACACCAACGTCTGGACCGGCGTCGCCGGTCTTGCCACGACGCCGTCGCTGCTTCCGTCCTACACGCTCCTCGACGCATCCGTGACCTATGATTTCGCGGCGAAATACACCGCCATGAAAGGCTTCTCGCTCGCGGTCAACGCCCGAAACCTGTTCGACAAGACCTACGTCTCCTACTGCCAGGGCGTCGGCCTCTGTCAGTACGGCATGGGGCGAACTGTGTTGGGCACCCTCACCTATCGATGGCAGTGACGGGCGCGCGAATGCGGGGCCAGGAAGAGATGACATGCACCATGCTCGCCTCTGCCCTGCGTGATCTCGCTGCAACAAGACACCGCAGAACGTCGCGACTTGGAGGCTTTCTAAGTTGAGATCCGTGTGCGATCGCAAAAAGTTTCGCTAGTGGAAATTCACTTCTCCCGATCGAGTTTGGAGCTTTGTTTCCCTATGTTTCTGAAGAGCAGGACCGCCAAGCAGGCCACCAATGCGTTGATGTTTCTGGCGTTCGGCTCTTGTCCAGTTGACAGCGCGTTCAGTCAGACCGCTGAACCGGCAGCACCCAGCGCAACGCTTCCCGCGGTCGTCGTGCAAAGCCCCAGCACCAGACAGGCAAAGCCGGCGGCCTCGCGGTCGGGACGATCGGCGTCACGCAACGCTGCACGCAACAGTCGAAGTGCGAGCCGCGACGCTGCGCCCACGCCGTCCGGCAACAACGCGACGGCGCAACGAACAGAGACCGCGTGGGGACATGTCGATGGCTATGTCGCCACCCGCAGCGGCACGGGCACCAAGACGGACACGCCTCTGATCGAAACGCCGATGGCGATTTCTGTCGTCACGCAGGATCAGGTCCAGGCGCAAGGCGCTGTCACGGTCCCGCAGGCCATTCGCTATACTTCGGGCACGACGGTCGAGCAGACCGGCGCCGACCTGCGCTTCGACAACATCTACATCCGCGGCTTTCTGGCGGACCAGTACCTCGATTCGCTCAAGCTGATTCAGGGGTCGTGGGCGCAGACGATCGTCGAGCCCTACAATCTCGAACGTATCGAGGTGCTCCATGGTCCGTCGTCGGTTCTCTATGGACAGGCGTCGCCCGGCGGAATCGTCGACATGGTCAGCAAGATGCCGACCGTGGATCCGTATCGCGAGATGTTTCTGACGACGGGAAGCTACGGGCGCATCCAGGGCGGCGTCGACGTCAGCGGTCCCATCGACAAGGACAAGCAGTTTCTCTACCGGTTGACCGCCTCCGGCTTCGATGTCGGAAGCCAGGTCGACGACACCCGGTATCAGCGCGTGTCGATCGCCCCGTCCTTGACCTGGCGTCCCGACAACGACACCTCGATCACCTTCCTCGGAACGTATCAGCGAGATCCGAAAGCCGGCTTCTTCAACCAGCTTCCGCTCGGCGGAGCCGGGACGCTGTTTCCCCTCGTGACCGGCTACAAGATTCCGACCAGCTTCTATCCCGGCGAACCCAGCTACGACAAAATGGACCGCACGCTGGCATCGGTCGGCTACAAATTCGAGCACCGTTTCGAGAGCGGCTGGACGGTGCGGCAGAATCTCCGGTACCGGGAAAACGATGCGGACGTCGCCGTCGTATCGCCGCTCGGCACCATCGATGCTTCCGGCAACATGTCGCGCTCGGCCTTTACCGAACAGGAAACGCTGAAGACGTTCTCGGTGGACAATCAGGCGGAGGCCAAATTCAACGCGGGACCGTTCCAGCATACGGCATTGTTCGGCATCGACTACCAGCATGGCACGGACCGGGTCCAGTCGACGTACGGAACGACGGGCGTTGCCGCCATCAACGTCTATAACCCCGTCTACAACGTCGCGATCCCGCAGCAGCCGCTGTTGGCGAACAGCCTTCAGACCTTCAATCAGCTCGGCTTCTACGCCCAGGACCAGATCAAGCTCGGCAACTGGGTCGCGCTGCTCGGACTGCGCCAGGACGAGTCGGATACGACGACCAACAACTTCAAGACCTCGAAGACGACCTCGCAGACCGACCACGCATTCACCAAGCGGGCGGCGCTGCTCTACAAGTTCGACAACGGCGTCGCGCCCTACGTGCAGTACACCGAGTCCTTCCAGCCCGTCGTCGGCACCGATTTCTACGGCAATCCTTACAGGCCGACCACGGGCCAGCAGGAAGAGGTCGGTATCAAGTTTCAGCCGAACCCCAAGACGCTCCTGAGTGCGGCCGTCTTCAACCTCACGCAGCAGAACGTCCAGACGCCCGACCCCAGCAATTCGCTGAACACGATCCAGACCGGCGAGATCAGGTCGCGCGGCGTCGAGCTGGAAGGCAAATCCGAGGTGACGCCCAACCTCACGGTGCTCGCGTCCTATACTCATCTCGATCTCGCCGTGACGGCGACCAATACCGCGGGCACGCTCGGAAAGCGGCCGGTGGGCATTCCCGACAATACGGCCTCGGTCTGGGCCGACTACACTTTCCATAGCGGCCCCCTCGATGGCTTCGGCCTCGCCGGCGGCGTGCGATATCTCGGCGAGAGCGCCGGAAACACGACGAACACCTATTCCGTGCCCGCCACGACATTGGTGGATGCAGCCCTGCACTACGATCTCGCGGGGCTGAGCCGGCAGCTCAAGGGCTTCAAGATGAGCGTCAATGCGACCAACCTGTTCGATCGAACCTACGTGCAATGGTGCCAGAACTTCGGCTGCTATTACGGCCTGAGGCGCCAGGTGTTGGCCACCCTGCGATATCAGTGGTAGACGTCGATGATGTCCCGTCTCGCTTTCCGGCGCTGGTTCTGGTTGCACAAATGGTCGAGCCTTGTGTGCACCGGATTCCTGCTGCTGATTTGCGTGACGGGACTTCCTCTGGTTTTTAGCGATGAGATCGGAGACTGGCTCGAAACAGGGCCGGCCTACGCATCCGTTCCGGACGGTACGCCCGCGGTAAGCCTGGACAGCGTCGTGGCAACTGCACGGGCCATGTACCCCGAGCAGGTCGTCGGCAACATCTTCATCGACGACGACGAGCCGAGGATCATGGTGGCCATGGCTCCGTCGTGGGCCGCCTTTGCCGCCGATCGCTCCACCTCGCACTGGATCAAGTTCGACGCGCATACCGGCAAGGTTCTCGCCGAGTCGCAAACGTTCAGCGGCGACGGGGGCCGTTTCATCGCGATCATGCTCAGCCTCCACCGCGATCTGTTCGCGGGTCTCACTGGCGAGCTGTTCATGGGCGCGATGGCGTTGCTGTTCGTCATCGCGATCGTTTCGGGCGTTGTTGCCTATGGCCCCTTCATGCGGAAGCTCGATTTCGGCACGGTGCGCACCGGAAGGTCCCGGCGCCTGAAATGGCTCGACCTGCACAATCTGACCGGCATCGTCCTCCTCGCGTGGATGACCGTTGTCGGTGTAACCGGCGTCATCAATGAGCTGTCGACACCGCTATTCGGCCTGTGGCGGCTCACGGATGTCCAGGCCATGCTGCTGCCGTTTCGCAACAAGCCGACACCACAGCAAAACGAGCTGAGTTCGCCACAGGGAGCCCTGGATGCCGTGAGGGCGGCCATGCCCGAGATGATCGCGAACAGCGTCGTCTTTCCCGGCTCGCCCTTCGGGTCACCCTATCATTATGTCGTCTGGACCAAGGGCCGGCAGCCCTTGACGTCGCGGCTGTTCAGCCCTGCGCTCGTCGATGCGCGCTCGGGCAAGCTGACGGCCGTGGTGGAAATGCCCTGGTATTTGCGCGCGCTGGAAGTCTCGCGCCCTTTGCATTTCGGCGACTATGGCGGGTTGCCTCTCAAGATTCTCTGGGCGCTCCTCGATCTCGTGACGATCGTGGTCCTGGCGAGCGGCCTTTATCTCTGGCTGTCGCGCAAGGCGTCCTGGAATGAAGCCGAACAGGAATTGGCTGTCAGCAATGCGGCGGCCCCGTTGCCCGAGGCTGCGGAGTGACCAGCCCACGAATATCGAATTCATTCCGTCACATCTGGCGCTGGCCGCTGATGCTCGCGTTGCTGACGGTCTTTGGCCTCCTGTCGGCCTTGCTGGGGCAGGGCGGAGTATGGTGGCCTCTGTCGTGGATCGCCCTGGCCGTTCTGCTGATCGTCATCGTTGCCTTCGCGTCGCGCTCGGTCCGCCGGAATCGGACCACGCGCGCAGGACAGTCGCTCGGATCCAAATAGGCGCAGTCTCGGGACGTAGCGATCGGACCCGCTGGACATGCTGGCGGTTGCTGAGTCCTGGCGGTTTTGCGGGTATCAGGGATCGAGGCTGGTGCTGCCGGACAGGATTGAACTGTCGACCTCTCCCTTACCAAGGGAGTGCTCTACCACTGAGCTACGGCAGCAGGCGCTGGCAAAGAATCGGGCCGCCACATGGGCCCGCCAAGCGGGGCGATGGATGCCACAAGGCCCCCTCATGTGCAAGCTTGCCGGCCGTGGGAAATCGATAAAATCGATCCCGTCGTGCGCCGGAGGCGGGCTTTTTGTCCCGAAATGACCGATTTCGGGCGATTTTGGTTCCACGGAATCCCCAGCCAACCGGCCAGTTGGCCAGGCCCTCGAATTTGGCCAATTCTCCCGCTTCGTTGCCGAGGCGGTATCCCCTTGAGCTGTCGCCATTCGATGGCATTCTGCGGCCGACCGCTTTGATGAGCCCAAAATGACCGACGAGAACGACAAGATCGCAAGGAACGACAGGGCGTCCCGGGAGAGCCGGCTGAAATCGGCGCTGCGCGAGAACCTGAAGCGGCGCAAGACGCAGGCGCGCGAGCGCGCCGCGCCCCCCGATCCCTCGCGGAACGAAGATGGGCCCCTGGATGAGGGGCAGGCCGGGAAGGCCGGCGGATAATTGATGGAAGAGTGAGAGTGACGATGGGGCAGGATGATCCGCGACGAGCCGAGGGGAACGCGCTGATGTCGCAATTCACGCGGCCCGAACAGACATTCCCGACGTTGACGGCCTCCGAGATCGAGCGGATGCGGCATTTCGGCGAGGTTCGCAGCTACGCCGATGGTGAATTCCTGTTCGAGACCGGCAAGCCCGGGCCCGGCATGTTCGTCGTGCTGAAGGGGCATGTCGCCCTCAGCCAGCGTGACGGCCTTGGTCATGTCACCCCCTTGATCGACCAGGGGCCGGGGCAATTCCTGGCCGAGCTCAGCCAGCTCTCCGGCCGCCCGGCTCTGGTGGACGGTCGTGCCGAGGGCGAGGTCGAAACGCTGTTGCTGCCGCCGGAGCGCCTGCGCGCGCTGCTGGTCGCCGAGGCCGAGCTTGGCGAACGCATCATGCGCGCGCTGATTCTTCGCAGGGTCAATTTGCTCCAGGGCGGCGTCGGCGGTCTGGTGCTGATCGGCCCTTCGCATTCGGCCGGCGTGGTGCGGCTGCAGAGCTTTCTGACCCGCAACGGCCAGCCGCACCATCTGCTCGATCCCGATGGTGATCGCGACGCCGCCGAAGTCATCGCGCGCTATTCGCCCAAGCCCGAGGACTGGCCGCTGGTTGTCACCGCTGGCGGCGAGGTGCTGCGCAATCCCAGCGAAACCGAAGTCGCGCGCGCGATCGGCATGATCGGCGGCCCCCGCAACGACCGCATCTACGATGTCGCGATCGTCGGCTGCGGACCGGCGGGTCTCGCCACTGCGGTGTATGCTGCCTCCGAAGGGCTTTCCGTCGCGGTGCTCGACACCCGCGCCTTCGGCGGCCAGGCCGGCGCAAGCGCGCGCATCGAAAACTATCTGGGTTTTCCGACCGGCATTTCCGGCCAGGCGCTGACCGCGCGCGCGTTCAACCAGGCGCAGAAATTCGGCGCCGACATCATGATTCCCGTCACCGTGAAGTCGCTCGACTGCACGCGCACCGATGGCGCATTTTCGGTCGCGCTCGACGGCGGCGATCCGCTGCGATCGCGCGCGGTGGTGGTCGCGAGCGGCGCGCGCTATCGGCGGCCGCAGATCGACAATCTCGAGACATTCGAAGGGCGCGGCGTCTGGTACTGGGCCTCCCCCGTCGAGGCGCGGCTCTGTGCGGGCGAGGAGGTGGCGCTGGTCGGCGCGGGCAATTCGGCGGGCCAGGCCGCCGTGTTCCTGTCGGGACACGCCAGGAAGGTTTTGATGATCATCCGCGGCGGCGGCCTCGGCGCCAGCATGTCGCGCTATCTCATCGAGCGCATCGAGGCGACGCCGAACATCGAACTGCTCTTCAACACCGAGATCACGGCGCTTGAAGGCGACGAGGCCTCGCTGCTGCGGCGCGTCCACTGGAAGAGCCGGTTGTCGAGTGACAAGGACGCCGCCGACATCCGCAATCTCTTTCTGTTCGTCGGCGCCGATCCCGCGACCGCGTGGCTCGACGGCTGCGGCGTGACGCTGGATCGCGGCGGCTTCGTCGTCACCGGCGCGCAGTCCGAGCAGAACCAGGGCCGGCTCGTGGCGCCGCTCGAAACCTCGGTGCCCGGCGTCTACGCGGTCGGCGATGTCCGCTCCGGCTCGGTCAAGCGCGTCGGCGGCGCCATCGGCGAGGGCGCCCAGGTCGTGGCCTCCCTGCACGGCTATCTCGGCGACGCCGCAAAACCGGCGCTTTAGTCAAGGACAAGACAAGCAAACGGCAAGTGCAATGTGACTTGCCATCTTGCCGTGTCATGCGTGACTATCCCCTCATCCCCGGAGCGCGTTCGCGCGCGTCTCACTGTGAGGAACGAAAACACAACAAGCTTCAAGGGAGGACCAAATGGCTGATCTCGTCGTGCTCTACAAGACGCCCAAGGATGCTGCGGCCTTCGACAAATATTATTTCGAAACGCATGTCCCGCTCGCAAAGAAACTTCCCGGCCTCAGGAAGTACACCGTGAGCAAGGGACCGGTCGGCACGCCCGGGGGGCCCTCGCAATTTCATCTGATCGCGACGCTCTCCTTCGACAGTCTTGCCGACATCCAGAAGGCGTTCGGCACGCCGGAAGGCAAGGCGGCCGCGGGCGACGTGCCGAAATTCGCGTCCGGTGGTGTCGAGATGCAGATGTTCGACACGCGCGAGGTCTGACGCGCCGGCGGAGGCTTCGGCTTTCGTCGAAAGCCTGCCGTGTTTTGTGACGGTCATGCGAAATTTTCGAGCAGGCGCTCGTCGTTCGGTACGGCGGGCGCCTCACATGCGCGTCAGGTCGCCATCTTCGCATGTAGCAATCCAATGAGGACCGTAATACCATTCGCTTCGTCTCAATGGGGAGAGTTGCCATGGTGCTTGGGTTGAGCCTGCCTGCCTTCACGTTGGTCCATGTCATCATCAGTCTGGTCGGGATCGTCGCCGGCATCATCGTGATGTTCGGACTGCTCGGCTCGAAACCGATGCCGGGCCTTACCGCGATCTTCCTGCTGTTCACGATCCTGACCAGCGCCACCGGCTTCCTGTTTCCGTTCAAGGAGCTGTTGCCCTCGCACATGGTGGGCATTCTGTCCCTGGTGCTGCTGGCGATCGCCTGTATCGCGCTCTACGGCATGAAGCTCTCGGGTGCCTGGCGTCCGATCTATGTCGTGACCGCGATGGTCTCGCTCTATCTCAACATCTTCGTGCTGGTCATCCAGTCGTTCCTGAAGGTGCCGGCACTGGCCACGCTTGCACCCGCCGTTCCGCCGGCGCCACCGTCGGGCCCTGTATTCGGCGCAGTGCAGGGCATCGTGCTGGTGTTCTTCGTGCTGGTGATTATCGGCGCCTGGCGCCGCTTCAGGCCGGCGACGTTTGCCTGATCGATTACAGCGGCTGTTCCCGCCGTCACGGGATGGGGCGCGTGTGTCGGACCCCGACGCTCGCGCCATCCTCTCCAGCTTCCGGGGTCATGTCTGACGGCCCCGACTGACGTCTCTCACTGAAGGAGTGCTCCCATGCCAACGATCACCACCAAGGACGGCGTCGAGATCTTCTACAAGGACTGGGGCTCGGGCCAGCCGATCGTGTTCAGCCATGGCTGGCCGCTGTCGTCCGACGACTGGGACGCGCAGATGATGTTCTTTGTCACGCACGGCTACCGCGTCGTCGCCCATGACCGCCGCGGCCACGGCCGCTCCGCGCAGGTCGCCGACGGCCATGACATGGATCACTATGCGGACGATCTGGCGGCCGTGACGTCGCATCTCGATCTGAAGAGCGCGATCCATGTCGGTCATTCCACCGGCGGCGGCGAGGTCGTGCACTACATCGCCCGTCACGGCGAGAGCCGGGTGGCGAAGGCCGCCATCCTCTCCGCGGTGCCGCCCTTGATGGTGCAGACGGCGGCCAATCCGGGCGGCCTGCCCAAGAAGGTCTTCGACGATTTCCAGGCGCAACTCGCCGCCGGCCGCTCGGCCTTCTATCGCGATATCGCCGCCGGTCCCTTCTACGGCTACAACCGTCCGGGCGCGAAGCCGTCCGAAGCGGTGATTCAGAACTGGTGGCGTCAGGGCATGATGGGCGGCGCGAAGGCGCATTACGACGGCATCGTCGCGTTTTCGCAGACCGACTTCACCGAAGATCTCAAGAAGATCACCGTGCCCGTTCTCGTGATGCATGGCGACGACGACCAGATCGTACCTTACGCCGATTCCGCGCCGCTGTCGGCCAAGCTTCTGAAGAACGGCACGCTGAAGACCTACAAGGGCTTTCCGCACGGCATGCCGACCACGGAGGCCGCGACGATCAACGCGGACCTGCTGGCGTTCTTCAAGGGATGAAGGACGAGCGCGTCACTTCAATATCGCCCTGATCGCGTCGAACGTTCGTTTCACGAAAGCCTCGGGCTTCTCGCGCGCACCTTCGCCGATCCAGCTTTCGCCGCCGACGCGCATCGCGCCGGTGGCGATCATGGCGACGAGCCGCGCCTTCGACCGCTCCGATTTGCGGCCGGAGCGCTGCGCGAGCCCGTCGGCGAGCGCGCGTTCGAGCTTCTCGTATTTGAGCTGGTCGCGCGCCTGAAGCGCGGGGTTGTCGCGCTTGAGCCGTGACATCGCGGCAGCCTCGGCCGGATCGATCCGCTTCACCGCCGTCGCGATGGCATTCTCGGCCGCCGTCAGCATGGATTCGCTCGCGGGCCGGGCAACGATCTCGGCGACCAGCGCGGTCGCCGCGTCTTCCTGCCAGGCGGCGACCACGTCCTCCTTCGAGGCGAAATAGTGGAAGAAGCTGCGGCGCGACATGTCGGCCGCGGCCGAGATGTCGTCGATGGTGGTGGCCTCGAAGCCGCGTTCCAGGAACAGCGCCATCGCCGCGCGGGTCAGCCGCTCGCGCGTCGCTTCGCGCTTGCGTTGGCGCAAGCCCGGCGCCACGGGCGATTTACGTCCCGGGGACAATGGCTTGGCGCGTGTCCTGGCCTGGTTCGACGCCTTCAAATTCCTTCACCTCTTGCAAAATTGCACTGAGTGCACATTTAGACCCGTCGCGGGCCTTTTCCACCCCCGACAGCCTGGAGATATGGCATGACCGACTGGACCACGGCAGACATTCCCTCCCTTGCCGGCAGGACAGCCGTCGTCACCGGGGCGACGGGCGGCCTCGGCTACGAGACGGCGATGGCGCTGGCCGGCGCCGGAGCCATTGTCATACTCACCGGGCGCAACGACGCAAAGGGCCTGCAGGCGATCGAGGGCATCTGCAGCCGGTTTCCCGACGCGCTGATCGCCTATGAGCATCTGGATCTGGCCAGCCTCGCTTCCGTCGCCGATTTCGCCAGGCGCTTTGCCGCCAGCAACGAGCAGCTCGACCTCCTGATCAACAATGCCGGCGTGATGGCGCTGCCGAAACGGCAGCAGACGGACGACGGCTTCGAGATGCAGTTCGGCACCAACTATCTCGGCCATTACGCGCTCACCGCGCGCCTGTTGCCGCAGCTCCGCCGCGCGCGCAGCCCGCGCGTCGTCAATCTGTCCAGCCTTGCGCACCGCTCCGGCGCGATCGATTTCGACGATCTCGACGGCAAGCGGTCCTATCGTCCGTGGCGTGCCTATTCCCAATCCAAGCTCGCGATGCTGATGTTCGCGCTGGAATTGCAGCGCCGCAGCCTCGCCGGCGGCTGGGGCCTCATGAGCCTCGCCGCCCATCCCGGCTATGCGCGGACCGATCTCATCTCCAATGGCCCCGGCGCCGACGCCTTCACGTGGCGGGTCGGCCGGGTGCTGCAGCCTCTCATCAGCCAGTCGGCCGCGGACGGCGCGCTGCCGACGCTGTTCGCGGCGACCTCGGCGGCTGCGGAGCCCGGCGGCTATTACGGCCCGAACGGTTTCTACGAATTGAAGGGAGCGCCGGTGCCGGCGAGGATCATGTCGCGGGCGAAAGATTTCGCCGCAGCGGCGATGCTGTGGGATGTCTCGGCGACCCTGACCGGTGTATCCTTCGACGAGATCGCGGCCGCCGCATGAGCCGCGACGCCGTGAGGGATGTTCCGATGCAGGTCATCATCTTCGGTGCGACCGGCATGGTCGGGCAGGGTGTGCTGCGCGAATGCCTGATCGATCCCGGCATCGAGCGCGTGCTGGTGGTCGGCCGCAGTTCGACCGGCGTTCGCAATGCCAAGCTCACCGAGATCGTCCACGACGACTTCCTGGACTATTCGGCGATCGAGCCGCGGCTCACGGGCTTCGATGCCTGCTTCTTCTGCCTCGGCGTGTCCTCGATCGGCATGAGCGAGGAGCGCTACCGGCACTTCACCCACGACATCACCCTCGCGGCGGCGACGGTGCTGGCGAAGCTCAATCGGCGGATGACCTTCGTCTACGTCACCGGCGCCGGAACCGATTCCACCGAACAGGGCGCGCTGATGTGGGCACGCGTCAAGGGGAAGACCGAGAACGATCTGCTCAGGCTGCCGTTCAGGGCCGCCTACATGTTCCGGCCCGGCGTGATCCAGCCGCTGCACGGCGCGCGCTCCAAGACCGCCTGGGTGCAGGCGGTCTATGACGTGAGCTGGCCGTTGTGGTCGGTGCTGCGCCGCCTCGCGCCCAGGCTCGTCACCTCGACCGAGCAGATCGGCCGCGCCATGATCCGGGTCGCCCGGGAGGGCTATTCGAGGAAGGTGCTGGAGATGGAGAACATCAATAGCCTCTAGCCCGCCACTCCGCTAGTTTTCCGGATATTCCGGCTTGCTTCCGCGTTGAGCCGGATGCCCCTGAAGGAGAAGTGTCGGCGATGTCCTCCCAGCTCAAGATGATCGCGCTCGATGCCGACGATCTCGCGGTGATCTCCACCCATGTGCAGGACGCCCGCGTCCAGGCCTCCGATATCATCTGGCGGCAGGGTGAGAAGCGTCTCGTGGTCGGCATGAGCCGGCTGGACTGGGAACAGACGCTGGAAGGCCGGACCGAGCCGCGCCGGCGGGTCGCAGCCCTTCGCTTCGACCGTGTGCTCGCCTGCAAGGCGCGCAACATCGATCTGGCCGTGCCCGACAAGGTGCTGGACCTCGTCGGCATCGAGTTTCATCCTCAGGACGGCCGCGACGAGGAGCCCGGCGGCAGCGCGCTGCTGCTGTTCGCCGACGGCGCCGCGGTCCGCCTCGACGTCGAGTGCCTGGAATGCGAGCTGACCGACCTCGGGGCCGACGAATTGGGGACCGCGGCGGAGATCGAGGGGGAAGGGTGAGGTGGGATACCAGGCGGCGATCGCGTCCCGGCGGAAACCCTGGACCACGCCGGAGCGGAACGGCCCGGGCTCGGGCCCAGCCTCCGGGCCGGCCAAGGGTTGACGCCGCTTTCCCGCCGCGCCATTGAGCAGGGGCTTGGTGATGCCAGCCCGCCCCCAAGGACCAGCCAAAAGACTGTCGAAAAATGCCCGTTCGTCTCGACCGCAGCAGCGCCGATTTTGACCAGCGATTCGTGGCCTTCCTGGCCGCCAAGCGCGAGGTGTCGGCCGACGTCGAGGCCACAGCGCGCGGCATCGTCGACGACGTGGCCCGGCGCGGCGATGCCGCCCTGATCGAGGCCACCGCCAAGTTCGACCGGCTGACGCTGGATGCGGCGTCCCTGCGCGTCTCGGCCGGCGAGATCGATGCCGCCGTGAAGGTCTGCGATGCCGCGACGCTCGATGCGCTGAAACTGGCGCGCGACCGGATCGAGACCTACCATCTGCGCCAGCTCCCGAAGGACGAGCGCTTCACCGATCCGCTCGGGGTCGAGCTCGGCTGGCGCTACACCGCGATCGAATCCGTCGGCCTCTACGTGCCCGGCGGCACCGCGGCCTATCCGTCCTCGGTGCTGATGAACGCCGTGCCGGCGAAAGTGGCCGGCGTCTCGCGCCTGGTGATGGTGGTGCCGGCGCCCGACGGCAAGCTCAATCCGCTGGTGCTGGCGGCGGCCCAGCTCGGCGGCGTCACCGAGATCTACCGCGTCGGTGGCGCGCAGGCGGTGGCCGCGCTCGCCCACGGCACCGCGGCGATCGCGCCGGTCGCCAAGATCGTCGGCCCCGGCAACGCCTATGTCGCCGCCGCCAAGCGGCTGGTGTTCGGCAAGGTCGGCATCGATATGATCGCCGGTCCGTCCGAGGTGCTGGTCATCGCCGACGACACCGGCAACGCCGACTGGATCGCCGCCGACCTGCTGGCGCAGGCCGAGCACGATGCCAGCGCGCAGTCGATCCTGATCACCGATTCCGCGCGCCTCGCCGCCGACGTCGAGAAGGCCGTCGAAGCCCAGTTGAAGACGCTGCCGCGCGCGGCGATCGCGCGCGCCTCCTGGGCGGATTTCGGTGCCGTCATCATGGTGAAGAATCTGAGCGAGGCCATCCCGCTCGCCGATGCCATCGCCGCGGAGCATCTCGAAATCATGACCGCGGATCCCGACGCGCTCGCCGCGAAGATCCGCAACGCCGGCGCGGTATTCCTCGGCCCGCATACGCCGGAGGCGATCGGCGATTACGTCGGCGGCTCCAACCACGTGCTGCCGACGGCGCGTTCGGCGCGATTCTCCTCGGGACTGTCGGTGCACGACTTCATCAAGCGCACCTCGATCCTGAAATGCGGCCCCGACCAGCTCCGCGCGCTCGGCCCCGCCGCGATGACGCTCGGCAAGGCGGAGGGGCTGGACGCTCATTCACGCTCGATTGGATTGCGCCTCAATCTGTCATGACCCAGCCGCCCGAACAGGACGACTCGACCAACCGCATCGTCGCGGTCACCCTCGACGAGGACTCGATCGGCCGTTCCGGGCCCGACATCGAGCATGAGCGCGCCATCGCGATCTACGACCTGATCGAGCAGAACCTGTTCGCGCCCGACGGCGCGGACGGCAAGGGGCCGTTCACGCTGCATATCGGCATCAGCGGCAATCGCCTGATGTTCGACATCCGCCGCGAAGATGGCACGCCCGTGGTCGCGCATCTGTTGTCGCTGACGCCGTTCCGGCGGATCGTGAAGGACTATTTCATGATCTGCGACAGCTACTATCAGGCGATCCGCACCGCGACCCCGGACAAGATCGAGGCCATCGACATGGGCCGTCGCGGCATCCACGACGAGGGATCGCGCACGCTGCAGGAGCGGCTGAAGGGCAAGGTGCGGGTCGATTTCGAGACCTCACGCCGTCTGTTCACGCTCATCACCGTTCTGCACTGGAAGGGCTAGGGCATGGCCCGGAACAATGTGCAGCGATCGTCCGGCAAGGCCATGCCCTCCATCATGGGGGGCTAGACCGGATGGCGGCGCCGCCACGCGCACGCGATCCGCAATCGGTGCTGTTCGCTTGCGCGATGAACAGCGTGCGCTCTCCGATGGCCGAGAGCCTGCTGCAGCACATGTTCCCGCAAGGCCTCTATGTGAAGTCGGCCGGCGCCAGGAAGGGTGAGCTCGATCCGTTCGCCGTCACCGTGATGGCCGAACTCGGCCAGGACATCTCCGCGCACAAGCCGCAGACCTTCGAGGAGCTCGAGGATTGGGAGGGGCTGAATTTCGACCTCATCATCACGCTCTCGCCAGAGGCACACCACAAGGCGCTGGAACTGACCCGCACGCTCGCCGCCGACGTCGAATACTGGCCGACGCAGGATCCCACCACGATCGAAGGCAGCCGCGACCAGAAGCTCGCCGCCTATCGCGAAGTCTGCGACCAGCTCCTGCTGCGCATCCGCAGGCGGTTCGCGAAAGTGGGCGCGGCGAGCGGGTAGCATTCGCCGCCCGTAACACCCGCGTCACAGACTGAGGGCACACGCATGTCGGACACCTCGAATCACCAAACCTCGGGTTCCCGGGTTGTGAAATCAGCCCCCTTCCGATAGGTTCCGCGCGCAATTCACCCCCTGCTTCGCCCCCGCAAATCACCTGATGCTCGGCCGCCCCAAATTCGTTCTTGCCTCCGGTTCGCCGCGACGCCTGTCGCTGCTCAACCAGGCTGGCATCGAGCCTGACGCGCTCCGTCCGGCCGACGTCGACGAGACGCCGAAGCGGGGCGAGCTGCCGCGCGCCTGTGCCAATCGCTTGGCGCGGGCCAAGGCCGACGCGGCGCTGAAATCGGTGCAGCTCGACGACGAGCTGCGCGGCGCCTTCATCCTCGCCGCCGACACCGTGGTGGCGGTCGGCCGGCGGATCCTGCCCAAGGCGAACCTCGTCGACGAGGCCGCGCAGTGCCTGAGGCTGCTCTCGGGACGCAATCACCGCGTCTACACCGCGATCTGCCTGGTGACCCCGCGCGAGGCCTTCCGCCAGCGCCTGGTCGAGACCCGCGTCCGCTTCAAGCGCCTCTCGGAGGACGACATCCAGGCCTATATCGGCTCCGGCGAGTGGCGCGGCAAAGCCGGCGGCTATGCCGTGCAGGGCATCGCGGGCTCCTTCGTGGTCAAGATGGTGGGCTCCTACACCAACGTCGTCGGCCTGCCGCTCTACGAGACCACCACGCTGCTCGGCGGCGAAGGCTTCCCGATCCGCTTCGGCTGGCTCAACGCCGTCGGCGTCTGAGCGCGGCCCGGGCATGGCCCGACAAAAATCCCGAAAACAACCCCATGCACAGTAGGATCGCCGCGTCAGACCCGGTGGAGGCGCCTGCGCGTCCATCGGAGGAACCCGCATGCCGACAGGCTCTTGAACCCCGTAACCTCGTGTAAGCTGCCCCGACCATGGACGACCACGTCAAAAAGCCCGCCGGTTCCGTGAAAACCTGCCCGATCTGCGGCAAGCCGGCCGTGCACGCCACCCGTCCGTTCTGCTCGCCGCGCTGCCGCGACGTCGACTTGAACCGCTGGCTGAAGGGCTCCTACGTCATCCCCGGCCGCGACGACGGGGTCGATGACGTCGAATAGTCGTTAAGTCTCAATTGCTTGCCGAAATGTTCGGCGGGCCGCGCGCCAGCCGCAGCAAGCCTCCCGCACCTTGTGCACAGCCGGGCCGCTCCCGGCGAAGCCTCTTGGCGAAGCCGGGTGGACAGGCTGCTCCGAGCCCACTATAAACCGCCCGCTCGATGGGCCTTGGGTCCTTCGCTCGGCACGCCCAGGTAGCTCAGTTGGTAGAGCATGCGACTGAAAATCGCAGTGTCGGTG
>NZ_JASGFS010000027.1:0-77551 GCF_047605465.1 Bradyrhizobium sp.
GCCCGGCCCTGCGAACAAGACGACACGAGATCGCCCCTCAAGGATGAGCCGGGATGAACGACGGATACGCGATTTCCGAATTTCGGTAAAGCGGAATATTTTTGTGGCGAAGGCTTGACGGGGTGTCTGGTGTTTTGCCCGACGATGCAAAGAGTGCCGCTCGGTGCCCCCATCGAAACGGCCAAGCGCGACTCTTGCGATCGGAAGACACGAGCCGCCGTCAGTGGGCGCTATTTCAGCGGCAGGAACAGTTCCGCAACCGCTTCATGCTCCGGCACCTCGGGGAAGAAGCTCAGGCGCTGGCAATAGATCGGGAAATCGCGTGTTTCCTCTCCGCTGGCCGGAAGCCAGTCGCGATAAAGGTAAAGTGCGGCGGGCTCCAGATTGTCGGTATTTCCGACGATACGCAGCACCGCGCAGCGCCCACCAGGGATCTCGCCAGCCTTGATCCGCTCGCCGTTCGCCTCGATCGGTTGGTCTGTCCCGACACAAAGGTCCACGCTGTAATCGGCACGCGACGCAGGACGCCGCTCGGAACGCCAGACATTGAAAGTCGGGTTTGTCTTGGGGTGCAGGCCGGCAGCCTTGCGCCACGCGATGAACCGCTGGATGGTGGCGCCAAGCATCGCCGGGTCGCCCCGGTGCTCCATGATGGCCACCGGCGTGGAGGGCACATCGCGGATCTTGACGTCCTCGGCGGTGAAAGTCTTCTGCATGAGTTTGCTCCTCGCATTGTCGAGAGGCCCTAAGGCCGCAAGCCACCGCTCCCAGTCGGGAGCCTTTTGGAACGATGAAGGCGATTGTCCGAACCGCTGCCGAAAGGCCCGGGCGAAAGCATCCGGTGCATCGTAACCGGCATCCATTGCTACGTCGGTGACGCTTTGGGCGTCCATGTAGGCCAGCCGGCATGAAGCGCGCTTCAGACGGGCAAGCTGGATATAGCGATGCACGGACAACCCGAAGGTTGCCGTGAACTGCCGATGGAAATGAAACTTCGAGAAGGCCGCAACGCCGCTCACCGTTTCCAGGTCCAGATCATCGTCAAGATGCCGGTCGATATGGTCCAGCACCCGCCGCATCCGGGTCTGATAGTTTTGCAGCGGGGCCTTCATCGTTCTTTCTCCGTGGCAGCACCAGCTAAGCCCGCGCGGACATGAGGCGCTCGACTGATCTTGCGGTTTTGTCTGCGGGCGCAGAACCTCGCCAAGGACCGTTTACGGCCTCAACCAATTTAGGGATGAACGGCGACCGGGGACGTCTGCAGACCGGGTTGCCTTCATAACGTGCCGAACTCTGATCGTCGCATGCAGGTTTCCCGGTCCGCACATCCGAAATCGGAGCAGCAACCAGGAGACCGCCAAGAAAATAATATAATCAATTACTTAGTAACCGCATAATCGGATCACCACACGACTTCACGCGACTGTCCAGCGCAGTCGCTCTTCCTTTACCAATCCGACGAGATGGCAAATAGGAACACTCCGTCGCTCGGCGCGTAAGCTGTCGAACGGGTTTTTCGGAGCTGCCCATGACTGGTGATGCGCCCCTCAGTTGGCTGATGTTCTTCACCCTGGCCGCAGGCGTCATCGTCGCGGCCGGATTCTTCCTCTCGTTTCTGCGCTCACGCCACAACCGGGAGGTTGCGGCATATGCACTCGAGGGCAACGGCAGGTCGCGCGGTGTCGAGCCATCCGGCGCGGGCGCCGAGCTCGCCGGCCTGTTCGCGGTCGCGCTGATCGCAATGGCTCTGCTGACCTTCGGCTATCGCTCTCATTCCGGGACCGCCGTCTCGGAGGTCGCGCAACGCAACAACCAATTATCGACCGAGCGGACGGACCCCACCACGCCAAAACCCTACCAGCCGCAGAATCCGGCGCCGGATACGCGCACGGCGCCGACGGGGTCGTCGAGCGGATCCGGTCCGGACAGCGGAGGCCATCAGGAGGGGACGCAGAAGTAATGGCGCCGCGGTCCCCTGGGCCGGCGGAGCGACGCATCGCTGCGTCAGTCCGGAAGACTGGTGAGCCGTGGCCGCCAGATGCCGAGAACGACATTGGCGGCCGCAACAGCGAGCAACACCCAGAGCGATGTGCGCTCTGCCGTGACCGATAACACCAGCGTTCCCGGATCCGCCTCACCGGACAGCACCCGCGCGCTGGCCTCGGCTTCTTCCTGCAGCGGGCCCAGCACGGCCGTAAAGCCCCATTCGAAAATTATGATCCCGGTCGCGAGCTTGGCCCAGGCCCAGCCGGCGCTGTGGTAGGCGCGATTCAAGGCAATCGCCAATAGACCCGCGATCAGTGTCAATGCGAGCGACGGAAAGAACACCCATGTCGCGATGGCGCCGATCGCCGCGCTCATCAATGCGTATTCCGGCAGAGACGACGGCTTGGGGAGAAATCCGAGCAGCACAACGAGGCATGCCATCGCGCCCATCAGGCCGATGGCGCCGATCGTGTGCAGGAATTTCATCAACCGTCGCATCGCGCTTCCAGGCCTCGTGAAGGATGCGTCAGGGCCAGCTCACCGCCGGCGGCATCGAGCTGAGAATGGTCTCGACGTTTCCGCCGGTCCGCAGCCCGAACGTGGTGCCGCGGTCGTACAGCAAATTGAACTCGGCATAGAGGCCACGGCAGGCCAGCTGTTGCCGCCTGTCCTCTTGGCTCCACGTCTCGCCCATCCGCCTGCGAACGATTGCGGGATAGACCTCGAGCAAGGCCGTGCCGACATCGCGCGCGAAGGCGAAATCGCCGGCGAAGTCGCCGGAGTTCAAGTGGTCGAAGAAGATGCCGCCGACGCCGCGGGTCTGGCCGCGATGCGGCAGGAAGAAATATTCATCGGCCCAGGCCTTGAAGCGGGGATAATAATCGACGTCATGGGCGTCGCAGGCCTGCCGCATGGCGTGATGAAACGCCACCGCATCCTCGGCCGTCTGCGAGCGCTGGTCCGGCAGCATCGGCGTCAGGTCGGCCCCGCCGCCGAACCAGCCTTGCGAGGTCGCGAGGTAGCGCGTGTTCATATGCACGGTCGGAACATGCGGGCTGCGCGGGTGAATGATCAGGCTGATGCTGGTGGAGAGATAGCCCAGCTGCTTGCCGTCGCCCGGGAGCGTTCGCGCCAATTCGGGCGTCAGCACGCCGTTCGCCGACGAAGTGTGAACGGCTGCCTTCTCGAACAGCCGGCCATCGATCAGGAAGCCGCCGATACCGCCGCCCTCGCCCGTTGCGCGCTGCCACGGCTTGCGGACGAACCGCGCCGGCTCGCCGGGAAACAGCGCGGTCGGCGCCTCCTCTTCCAGCGTCTCGATCGCGCTGCAGATCTCATCGCGCAGCCGCTCGAACCAGCGACGCGCCTGCGCCCGCTGCAGCACGGTCGATCCGGCCTCGCGACAGGTCATAGCCGGCGTCAGGCCGCGCGTGCCAGCCCGACCTCCGCCCAGATCTCGGACAATGCCGCCACCAGCGCATCGATGTCCGCATCCGAGTGAAGCGGTGACGGCGTGATGCGTAGCCGCTCGGTGCCGCGGGCGACGGTTGGATAGTTGATCGGCTGGACATAGATGCCGTAGCGATCGAGCAGCATGTCGCTGATCTCCTTGCAGAGCACGGGGTCGCGCACCATCACCGGCACGATGTGGCTGGGATTGTCGAGATGCTGCACGCCTGCTTCATCGAGCTTGCGCCGCAGGGTCGCGACGCGATCCTGATGCCGCTCGCGCTCGTGCGAGCTTGCCTTGAGATGGCGGATGCTGGTCAACGCCCCTGCTGCAACCGCCGGCGGCAGCGCGCTGGAGAAGATGAAGCCCGACGCGAAGCTGCGCACGAAGTCGCAGATGGTGTGGGAGCCGGTGATGTAGCCACCAATCACGCCGAACGCCTTCGCCAGCGTTCCCTCGATCACGGTCAAGCGGTCGCTGAGCCCCTCGCGGTCCGAGATACCGCCACCGCGCGGCCCGTACAGGCCCGTCGCATGCACCTCGTCGAGATAGGTCAACGCGCCATGTTCGTCCGCGACATCGCAGATATCGGCGATCGGCGCGATGTCGCCATCCATCGAATAGACCGACTCGAAGGCGATCAGCTTGGGCGCGTCGCGTTCGAGGTCGGACAGCTTGCTCCTGAGGTCGGCGACATCGTTGTGACGGAACACGCGCGTGGCGCAGCGGCTGTGCTTCATGCCCTCGATCATCGAGGCATGGTTCAACTCGTCCGACAGGATCACGCAGCCGGGCATGCGCGAGGCCAGCGTGCTGAGCGTCGTCCAGTTCGAGACGTAGCCGGAATTGAACAACAACGCGGCCTGCTTGCCGTGGAGATCGGCGAGTTCGGCCTCCAGCAACACGTGGTAATGATTGGTGCCGGCGATGTTACGGGTGCCCCCGGCGCCTGCACCGCAGCGATCGAGCGCCTCGTGCATCGCGGCCAGCACCTTGGGGTGCTGCCCCATCCCGAGATAATCGTTCGAGCACCACACCGTCACCTCGCGTTCGCCGGACGGCGTGTGATGCGCGGCGCGCGGAAATGCACCGGCCTTGCGCTCGAGATCGGCAAAGACGCGATAGCGGCCCTCGCGGCGGAGACCATCCAGTTGGCGGCGGAAATAGTCTTCGTAGTTCATGGCGATCTCCCCTCTGCTGTTCGATTGAAATCCTATGAAACGTCCTGTCCGAGCGCGCTTGCGGCCTTGCTGTCGCGATAGGATTGGCGAAACTGGTCTTCCAGGCGCTGCCTGGCGAGGAAGGCGGCGCTCTTCACAGCCGGACGTTCGGCCGCCGCGGCACCGCCCGGGATCACCGCAAGCACCGGTCGCACGATAGGCTCGGGCGTCGGAGCCATCGGCGCCTGAGCGCGGACGCTCCAGCGCCAGAGATCGACCACCGGCATCGGAAGCACCATGAACCAGTGCTCGAGCGCGCCGAGCGCCACCAGGGCGGCGAGCAGCGAGTAAGAGAGCGCGTCGAAGCGCGACTCGGCGCCGACCGCAGCCACCGCGAGCCAGGCCGCAGCCGCTGTCGCGAGCGTCACCGAGAAAGGGAACAGCGCATTGATCGGCTTTCGCGCAAAATAGCTTCGCAGGAAATCAACCTGCGACGGCAACAGTTCGTCGTTGAGCGTGCGCACGCCGAGAAAGAGATTGATCTTGGCGCTCTGCCGCAGCACCAGCATCGCCCCAAAGGTCCACCAGCCGAGCTGATTGGGCGCGCCCACCGTCACCGCAAAGGCAAGGCCTGCCGTGGCGATGAGCGCGAACTCGTGATAGGCGGTCGCCTGCAACGCGAACCAGACGCGATCGACCGTGGTGCAATCGCGCGGGCAGGCTTGCGGCCGCGGGCCGGTGATCCAGCCCGCCAACAGCGATATCTCGACGGCGCCCCAGAGCAGGATCGCGCAGGTGAAGACGCAATAGGCGCCTGCCGCACTGGCTTCCCGGCTGCTGGCTGCAAGGCCCACCAGCGACGCCACGAACAGGACCGCTGCGCCCACCTTCAGCAGCACATCATGGCGCAGCGACATCCCCACCAGCAAGAGAACCGTGCCCGTGGAGAACCACCAGACGAAGAGGACGTAGGGAATTGCGATTGCAAGTGCGCCCATGACGGGCTCCCATCACCAAGCGGGTTGAAGCCTGATTTCCTGCGGCAACTCGTTGTTCTTGGCCGGCAGCAGGAACAGCCGGGCGAAGGCTGTGGCCGCTGCAAGCGGCAGGATGACACGCTTGAGCCGCGAGGCGAGGCCACCGCTCGCCTTCGCGTCGGCGATCGCTTCCGAAACCTTCCGCAGCCTTTCGAGCCCGGCCAGGAAGCGCGGATCGTCGATATCGAGCACGACCGGAAAGACTTGGCGCGAGATATCCGACGTGATGCGGAACACCCGCATGTCGTAATCGGTCGGCTTCATGCCGAGGGCTTCATGGAACGCGGGGCGCATGTGATCGCGCACATACATGGTCGCGAACACCGCGAGCAGGAAGAACTTGATCCAGAGCTTGTTGCGGCCCTTCAACAGCGCGGGGTCGGCGCGCATCAACAGCGCAAACGCCTCGCCGTGGCGGAACTCGTCGTTGCACCACTTCTCGAACCAGCGGAAGATCGGATGGAATTGCCGGTCCGGATTGCGCTCCATCTGCCGATAGATCGTGATGTAGCGGGCATAGCCGATTTTCTCGGACAGATAGGTCGCATAGAAGATGAATTTCGGCTTGAAGTAGGTGTACTTCTTGACCTTGGTCAGGAAGCTGAGATCGACGCCGATGCCGTGATCTTTCAGGATTTCGTTGATGAAGCCGGCATGGCGCGCCTCGTCGCGGCTCATATAGGTGAAGAGCTCGCGAATATCGGGGTTCTGGATGCGCTTCTTGATCTCGGCATAGAGCACGCAGCCTGAAAATTCCGCCGTCAGCGAGCTGACCAGGAAATCCTTGAATTCCTTGCGCAGATCTTCCGGCAGATCGTTGAGATCCCGCTCGAACTCCGTCGTCTTGACGAAATGCTTGCGGTTGAAATCCGCGCGCAGGTCCGAGATCACCGCGTCCCATTCCCGCCGCACCAGATCGACGTTGAGCCGGTCCATCGCCTCGAAATCGGTGGTGTAGAAGCTCGGGCTGAGGATGGTGTCCTCGCGCGCCATGTCGGTGCTGGACGATGTCCTGGTGCCACCTTCGATCGCAATCATGATGCCCTCCCGTCCGAGAAGCTGACGTCATAGAGTTCGGTGAGCTCGAGATAGCCGGCGACATGGGTCATGAGCCGCTTGAGCGTGCCCGCGCGCACCACCGTCGCGGTGCGGCGCAGATGGACGGTGTCGCCGAACGCGACCCGCACCGGCGCGCCATGGATGGTGACCTCGTCGCCCGGGCGGATCTCGACATTGCCGTCGAGGCTGACATGCGCATGCAGGCTCTCGCCGGTCTGCTCGATCTCGATCGTGCATCCGACATCGAAACTCCGGGGCTCTCCATTGTGCAGCAGGGTCATGGCTTGTTACCTCGCATGGCGACGACGTGTTCGAAGGCCTGCATGTTGGCGGCGCCGAACGCCGCGAGATCGACGCGGCGGCCGGTGGCGGGATCCTCGATGGTGGAATGGCCGTCCGACCATCTGGCGATGACGAAGGCCGGCCCCGCGCCGAGGCCATGGCGCTGGCGGTCGAAGGCGAAGCTGCGCAGCACGGTGCGGACGAAGCCGTCGGTCCCCGCGGGCACAACGCCGATCACCGCGCCGCTCTCGGGTGCAATCACGGCAATGCCGCCATCGGTACGGTCCTCGAACCGGAACGACAGGTTCTGCACCGCCGTCGCATAGTTCTCGCGAACCGCGCCGATGCCTGTGAGCCGGCCGACGCTCGCCACGACCAGCGAGAAGACGATGAGCGAGGCCGCTCCGAGGATCGCGCCCCGCGGAACCATTCTGTCGGCAACGGCTGCGCTCATGGTCTCCTCCTAAGCCGCGGTCGCGACAGTCGAGCCCAGCTCGGCCGATCGCGGCACCGGCATCGCAGTGACGACGGGTTCGGGCGCCGGCGACGAAGCAGCGGTCAAGGCCTTGGTCAGCAGATGGCCCACGCCGCGTGCGTCAGGCACGCAGCGGAGCATCGGCTCAACCTTCGTTAGCCGCCACGGCCGCACATGCGGCCACAGCAGCAGGAATGCCAGCCGCTGCTCGCCGGCGACTGAAATGGGCAGATCGCCGCTGCCGTCGGCATATTCCTTCACGGCGGCGCTGGCGATCTGCCGGAAGGGAATGTTGAGCGTCATCGGCAGCACCGCGCCGAATTGCAGCAGCAGGCGCCGGTCGGTCACGCTGTAGCGCGTGGTGCGGCTATAGAGGACGGCGAGGCCGCACAGCAGGACCATGACGATCGCGAATGGAATCGCCAGCCGGCTCGCAGCGACCATCGTGTCGAACAGCGGCTGCCCGTCGGAGACACCGATCGCGATCCGCACGGCGAAGAGCAATGCGAAATAGACCGCGACGAGCCTGACATGAAACACCCGCACGGCAAGGCCCCGTGCATCCGGTCTGCCCTGCCAGACCAGGCTCTCGCCGCGGGGCAGATCGAGGTCTTCGAACTGGCGCATCCGGATGCTCACAGCAGCGGCTCCTGTCGCGCGGCGGTGGCGTAGAGATTGCCGCCGCCGAAATAGCCGACGATCCTGTCCTCCTCACGCTTGGTGACCTGCTCGGGATTGGCCAGCACCGGCGCATCCGCGAATTGCCGGCCGAGGATCGATTGCACCACGACGCGCCCCTTGCCCCAGCGCATCTTGACGCGCACCATCGTCATCGGCACCAGCACGTTGCGGCCGGCGGCGCCCGCCACCTCGACCTCGAGGTAGCGGATCAGCATTTCGGCGCGGTCGACCCAGACTTCACGAACGGTGCCGCCGACCTCGCCATCGGCGCCGATGACCGGCATGCCGCGCGGATCGGGGTCGCGCTGCTCGATCGTGATCGTGGTATCGGCGCGCAGCGGCACGATCGCGGGGACGTCGTCCATCGAGAGCTCAGGAATGTCCTCGCGATCCGCATAGGAGGCAGGCCCAACGCCGTCGAGCATCGGGTTGCCTGTCGGCACGTAGGGTGATCCGGGCCAAGGCGCCATCGGCGTGACGGGCGCGTCGCCGCGGTCGTTCTTCCAGTTCGGCAGGGTCGCGGTATGCCCGTGGCGCAGCAGGTACTTCTTGAAGCCGGGATAGGTGGGAAAGCCGGTGCCCCTGCCGCGGCCGCCGTCCTCATATTGCAGCGGATAGCCTTCGCGCTTGTCCTCGCGCCTGAGATAGAAGATCAGGCACGCAAAGAAGATCCAGAAGGCGTAGAGCGTGACCTGCGCGACGTCGAGGTAACCGGTGAGATCTGTGTGCATGACGTCCTCCCGAATGGACTAATTTGGAAATTCCGCGATGCCGAACTCGAGCTTCTGTTGGGTGGCCGGATGCCGCGATCGCACCAGAGGTCCGATCACCGCGAGCGTTGCGAAGAGCAATGCAATCTCGATGTGGTAGACGATGCTGTAACCGGTCGCGGGACCGGCGAGCGCCACGCCGAGATGGCCTTCGGCAGCCAGCGCCGACATCACGTCGCGAATGGCGCCGCCGCCGGCAATCGCGGCCCCGGCAGCCGTCGCCTGCACGGCGCCCCAGGTGCCGAGTGCAAGGCCGCTCGCACCGTCACGCGCGAGCGCCATGGCGGCCGTCAGGGTGCCGACGGCAAACAGGCCGCCGCCAAACCCGATCAGCGTCGTGCCGATCCTGAACAGCAAGGGCGACATCATCGGCGCGGAGAAGATGACGGCGGAGAAGGCCAAGAGGCCAACCAGCGCGCCGACCGCGGCGATACGATAGGGATCAGATCCGTTGCCGAGACGCCGCGCCGAAATGGCAAAGCCGGTCAGCGTGCCCGCCGCGAATAATGCGGTGAGCGCCGTGGTCTCACCGACGGTGAGATGCAATATCTCGGCACCGTAAGGCTCGAGCAGAATATCCTGCATGGTGAAACCCGCGGTGCCGAGGCCGACCGCGAGAAGCACGCGCAACGAACCGCCCGCATCCTGGAACTTCCGCCAGGAGTCCTGGAACCGCGGCCGCTCGTTCTCGCCTGACGTTCGCGACGGATCGCGCGCTTCCTGCTTCCACAGGGCGATGATGTTGAGCACCATCTCGGTCAGCGCAGCGCCCTGGACCACCTGGATCAGCCGCATCTCGCTGAAACTGGAAAGCAGCGCGCCGAAGGCGAGCGCGCTCGCCATCATGCCCAGCATCAGCATGACATAGAGGAATGCCACCACCCGCGGGCGCGAATGCTCGGGCGCGATGTCGGTCGCGAGCGAAAGCCCGGCCGTCTGCGTGGTGTGCAGCCCGGCGCCGACGAGCAGGAACGCGATCGCCGCGCCGATCCGCCCGGCGATGACTTGCCCGGGCTCATCGCCCGACAGCACCAGCAGCGCAAAGGGCATGATCGCGAGGCCGCCGAACTGCAGCAGCGTGCCCATCCAGATGTAGGGCACGCGGCGCCAGCCGAGCACCGAGCGGTGATGATCCGACCGGAAGCCGATCAGCACGCGCAGCGGCGCGAACACCAGCGGCAGCGCGACCATCAGGGCCACCAGCCAGCTCGGCACGCCGAGCTCGACGATCATCACCCGGTTCAGCGTCCCGTCCAGCAAGACCACGGATATGCCGACGGACACCTGAAACAGCGACAGCCGCATCAGCCGAGGCAAAGGCAGCTCGCTCGTCGCCGCATCCGCAAAGGGCAGGAAACGCGACCCCAGTCGCATCCAGCCTTGCGCAAGCGATGAAGCGAGCCTGGTCATCGTCGCAATAACTCCAGGGCGTGGGACTTGTAGAAGCCGCTCGCGACGCGGCGGCCGCGGCCGAACGACCAGTCTTCGAGGTCCGGATGCTCGGTGATCAGCTTCTTGAGGTACTGCTCGGTCACCGGCTCGATCGCGGGCGCGCGGTTCTCGCGCGGAAAAGCCCGGCCGACCGTGTGCATCAGCGTCAACGCCGGTGTCCTCGGCGCGAAGGTGACGAGCAACGAATGCAGCGTGCGCGTCGCGAGGCCGGCAAAGATCCGCACCACGTCATCCGGGCGATAATGGATGACGGAGTCCATCGCGACGACGAAATCGAACCTGCCGAGCTTCGGATCGAGCATATCGCCGGCGACGAAGCGAATAGCGTGGGGACTGATGTCCGCGGGAAGCCGGCCGCTCGCGATCTGTACCAGGCTCGGCGAAATATCGACGGCAACGACGTCGGCACCGCGCCGCGCGGCATCGATCGACAGCGCGCCAGTTCCGCAGCCTGCATCGAGCAGACGCGCGCCTCGCATGTCTTCCGGCAGCCAGGACAGAAGCGTCTGCCGCATCTCATCGCGGCCCGCCCGCACCGTGGCGCGGATGCGCCCGACCGGCGCATCGGAGGTGAGCCGCGTCCAGGCCGCGACCGCGGTCCTGTCGAAATAGGTTTCCAGCTCACCGCGCCGTTCAAGATAGTGTGCCGTGGTCATCAGTCGAATCCCAGGAGGTCGAAGATGTCGCGATCTTTCAGGGGAATGGCGTTCAAGGGCTCGGCGCCCGCCAACAGCGAGGCGGCAAGCCGGAGATATTCGTTCTGGACGGCCTCGACCTCGGGCGACGGCTCCATCTCGAACAGCGTCGACTTCTTCAGCCGGCTCTTGCGGATGACATCGAGGTCCGGGAAGTGCGCGACCGTCTTCAGTCCGGTCTTTTCATTGAACTTGTCGACCTGATCGGTGCCGGCGCTGCGGTTGACGATCACGCCGCCGAGCCGCACCGGATAATTCCGCGACTTGGCCTGGATCGCGGCCACGATCCGGTTCATCGCAAAGATCGAGTCGAAGTCGTTGGCCGCGACGATCAGCGCGCGATCGGCATGCTGCAATGGCGATGCAAACCCGCCGCAGACGACATCGCCGAGCACGTCGAAGATCACGATGTCGGTGTCGTCGAGGAGGTGATGCTCCTTCAGGAGCTTGACGGTCTGGCCGACCACGTAGCCGCCGCAGCCGGTCCCGGCCGGCGGTCCGCCGGCCTCGACGCACATCACGCCGTTGTAGCCCTGATAGACGAAGTCGTCGGTGCGGAGCTCCTCGGCGTGGAAATTCACCTGCTCGAGCACGTCAATCACGGTCGGCACCAGACGCTTGGTCAGCGTGAAGGTCGAATCATGCTTGGGGTCGCAGCCGATCTGAAGCACGCGCTTGCCGAGCTTCGAGAAGGCGACTGACAGGTTGGACGATGTCGTGCTCTTGCCGATACCGCCCTTGCCATAGACCGAAAACACCTTTGCAGTCCCGATGACGAGGTTGGGGTCCATCTGGACCTGCACGCTGCCTGCGCCGTCGGGGCGGCGGATCGGCGCGGACGCAGAAGGTTGTCGGACTGGAATGTTCATGCTGCAACTCCCACGCCTTCGAGACGATCCTCGAACTGCTCCCCCGCCTTGCGGAGCATGTCGAGCATGGCCTGGTCGGGCGACCAGTAGTTTCGTTCGTGTGCTTCGATCAGGCGATTGGCGATCTTGGCCGAAGCGGCAGGGTTGAGCGCGGCGAGCCGCTCACGCATCGCTTCGTCCAGCACGTAGGTGGTCGTGATCTGCTGATAGACCCAGGGCGCGACCTGGCCGGTGGTGGCGGACCATCCGACGGTGTTGGTGACATGCGATTCGATCTGGCGAACACCTTCGTAGCCGTGCGCGAGCAGCGCCTCGTACCATTTCGGATTGAGCGTTCGCGTGCGCGTTTCCAGCGCAACCTGTTCGGAGAGCGTACGGACCGTGCCCTCGCCCCTGGTCTGGTCGCCGATATAGACGGGTGCCGCCTCGCCGCGCGCGCGCTTCACCGCACGGCTGATGCCGCCGAGCGTATCGAAATAATGGTCCACGGTGGTGACGCCGAGCTCGACGGAATCGATGTTCTGGTAGGCCGCATCGACGCCGGCGAGAACGTGGCCGAGCAACGCGTCGCGGCGGACGGGGCGGCCGTCCGTGCCGTAGGCAAAGCCCTTGCGTCGCGTATAGGCCTCAGCAAGTTCCTGCTCGTCGGTCCAGGCGCCGCAATCAATGAGATGATTGACGTTGGCCCCGTAAGCGCCCTCGGCGTTGCCGAACACGCGCAGTGCGGCCTCCCTGAGATCACCACCGTGCGTCTTCTGATAGTCGAGCGCATGCTTGCGAACGAAATTTCGCTCGATGGGCTCGTCTGCGACGGCGGCGAGCCAGGCCGCCTCGGCGAGCAACTTCGTCTGCAACGGCATCAGGTCACGGAAGATGCCCGAGAGAGTCATGACGACGTCGATGCGCGGCCGGCCCAGCCGTTCGAGCGGGATCAACTGCGCCCCGGCAAGGCGGCCATAGCTGTCACGGCGGGGTTCTGCGCCGAGCAGCCACAGCGCCTGCGCGATCGGCGCGCCCTCGGTCTTGAGATTGTCGGTGCCCCAGAGCACCAGCGCGACGGTCTCCGGCAAGGCGGCGGCCTCGCTTGCGTGGCGTGCCAGCAGGCGGTCGGCCTGCCGCGCCCCGTCCAGCACGGCGAATGCACTGGGGATGCGGAAAGGATCGAAGCCGTGCAGATTGCGTCCGGTCGGCAGCACCTCGACGTTGCGCAGGAGGTCACCGCCGGCGACGGGGTGGATGTAGCCGCCATCGAGCGCGTGGATGATGGCGGGCGTCTCGTGATCCCTCGCCAGCAACTCGTCGAGCGCAGCGCGTTGCTCGCTCTCGGTGATATCGGCGGCGTCCAGAATATCCGCACGCTGCGCGGCCGACGGCGGCGCCCCGACGACGTGCAATCCGTGCGGGATCAGGGAGTATTCGAGCTCGAGGACGGCATTCGCCAACGCCGCGACACGCTGGGCCGCATCGCCTCCCCAGGCAGCCTCCGCCTCGGCAAGATCGACCGCGGCGGCCTGAGCCTGGATCAGTGCAAGCGCGTCGGCTCGCTCCCCGTCCCTCGCCTGGGGCGCCATCGCGCGCCAGCTGTCAAGCGAGGCCTTGAGATCGGCGAGCCCCTTGTACAGGCCTGCCTTCGCGATCGCCGGCGTCAGATAACTGATCAGCGTTGCCGATCCGCGGCGCTTGGCCAACGTTCCCTCCGACGGATTGTTGGAGGCATAGAGATAGAAGTTGGGGAGATCGCCGATCAGCCGATCCGGCCAGCAATCGCCGGAAAGGCCGACCTGCTTACCGGGCATGAATTCGAGGGCGCCATGCGTACCGAAATGCAGAACTGCATGAGCGCCGAACTCTTCCCGCATCCAGCGATAGAAGGCCGCGAAAGCATGTGTCGGCGCGAATCCGCGCTCGAACAACAGCCGCATCGGGTCGCCTTCGTAGCCGAAGGCCGGTTGCAGGCCGACGAACAGATTGCCGAACTGCTCGCCGAGGACTAGCAGATGACTGCCATCGGTCTGGTGCCTGCCTGGTGCTGCGCCCCACTGCTTTTCGATCTCAGGCAGCCAGCGCTCGCGGCGCATGTAATCGTCGACCGGAATCCGCGCGGCGACGTTCGCGTCTGTGCCGAACCGCGGCGCGTTACCCTTCAGCACGCCCGCGCGAAGCTCGTCGACGGTCTTGGGGACATCGATCCGGTATCCGGCCGCCTCGAGCGACTTCATCGTGTTGTGCAGGGACTCGAACACCGAAAGATAGGCGGCCGTCCCGGCGCTGCCGCCGTTCGGCGGGAAATTGAACAGCACGACGGCGAGCCTGCGTTCCGCCCGTGCGCTCCTGCGCAGCGCAACCAGCCTTGCCACACGCGCCGCCAGCATGGCCGCGCGCTCCGGCAGCACGGCCATGTCGTGACCGGCATCGACGATGGAGGACCGCCCGCCGAACGTCATCGGCGCAATCGCGCCGTCAAGCTCCGGGATCGCCACCATCATGGTGGCTTCCACCGGCGTCAGCCCCCGGGAATCCTCGCGCCATTGCTCCACGGTCTGAAATTCGAGCGGGTGCGCGGCGATGTAGGGAACATCGAGCCGCGCGAGCATCGCTTCGGCGGCATGGACGTCGTTGTAGGCGGGCCCCCCTACGAGCGAGAAGCCGGTCAGCGACACCACCGCATCGACTGTGGCCACGCCATCGCGGATAAAATACTGCTCGATCGCCGGGCGTGAATCGAGGCCACTGGCGAAGGCCGGAATGACGCGGAGGCCTTTCGCTTCGAGCGCGTCCAACACGCCGTCATAATGCGCGGTGTTACCGGCAAGCAGATAGGACCGCATCACCAGCACGCCGACGCGGCCTGCGGCCTGCGGCAGCGACGGCAGATCTTCGATGTCCGTCAAAATCTTCTGCGCGAGCCTGGGGTGATAGAGCCCGAGTTCGGGATAGACGATGGGCTCGGCACCCCGGACCTTGCCGCGCAAGGAGGCGCGCGCGCCGTCGGCATACCGGCCGATCAGGAACTTCACGAGGCTCGCGAAATTCTGCTCCGATCCCGCGAGCCAATATTGCAGCGTCAGGAAATAGGCGCGCAAATCCTGCGCGGTGCCGGGGATGAAACGCAGCAGCCGCGGCATCTGCCGCAGCATCTTCATCTGGCCTGCGCCACTGGAATCGCCGGTTCGGCTGCCCCGCAGCCGCTTCAAGAGAGACAGCATGCCGCCGCTCGAACCGGACATGGTGAGGCGACCGAGCCGGGTCAGTCGCACCACCTCGCCGGCCGACAGGCAGCCGATCATGGCATCGCAATGGTCACGGCGGGCGGCGAGTGCCGGCAGCACCGCCTGGATGTGCTCGTCGAGAAACAGCATCGTGGCGATGACGATGTCGCCTTTCGCGATATCCTCCCGGCAGTGCTCCAGCGCAGCCGGATTGCAGCTCCATTCGTCGGCCGCGTGAATTGCGAGATCGAGCCCGGGCAATTCCGCGCGAAGCGCTGCCCGCGCGCGCGACGCTGCGGACGCCAGATGGCTGTCCATCGTCACGATGACGACCCGGATGGGTGTCTTGTCAGCGGCCGAAATGCGCTTTGGCATCGTACAGGGTCTCGAGTGTGATCAGGCCGACATTGCGCTCCTGAGCAAAGCGCTCCGTGTTGCGACGCGCCTTGCCGCGCACGAAGAAAGGAATCTTGTGAAGCTCCTGCTCGGCCTCCGCGGTCCATCTGGATCCAGCGAGGGCCTGCGGCAGCGCGATGGGGCGATGCGTCGGGGCGTCAGCAATTGGCAGTTGCTGGCCTCCGAGATGCGACGGAGCAGTGTCGTTGAATTCGGCGTCCTCGCGGAACATGCCGAGCAGATGCTCCTCGAGGCCCATCATCAACGGATGAACCCAGGTGTCGAAGATGACATTGGCGCCTTCGACCCCCATCTGGGGCGAGTAGCGCGCCGGAAAATCCTGCACATGCGTGGGTGCGGAGATGACCGCGCAGGGAATGCCGAGCCGCTTGGCGATATGGCGCTCCATCTGCGTGCCGAGCACCAGTTCGGGCTGCAGCTCGCTGACCGTCGCCTCGACCTCCAGATAATCGTCGGTGATGAGGGCCTCGAGGCCGTAGGACGCCGCCGCCTCGCGAACGTCGCGGGCGAACTCCCGGCTGTAGGTGCCGAGACCGACGATTTTGAAGCCCAGTTCATTCGCCGCGACGCGCGCCGCGGCAATCGCATGGGTGGCATCGCCGAAGACGAAAACGCGCTTGTCGGTGAGATAGGTCGAATCCACCGAACGCGCGTACCAGGACGAGCGCTGCCCGGCGCCGGCCAACGCCCTTGCAGGGTCAATGCCGGCGAGCTGCGCCACCTCCTCGATGAACTGCCGCGTCGCGGCCGCACCGATCGGCACCGTCCTGGTGTAGGGCTGATTGAACTGCCGCTGCAGCCATTGCGCCGTCGTCAGCGCGATCTCGGGGTACAGAACGATGTTGAAATCGGCTTCGGGCAGGCGCGCGATATCCGCAGGCGTCGCCTCCCACGGCGCGACGACGCCGATGTCGATCCCCATGTCCACAACCAGCCTGGTCACTTCCGCGAGGTCATCGCGGTGACGGAACCCGAGGGCCGTCGGACCAAGCAGATTGCAGACTGAACGTGCTCTCTTTGCTCGCGGGTCAGGGGGGCTTTCCCGGAGAGGGTTGGCGAGCGCACGCACAATGCGATACAGCGTCTCGGAGGCGCCCCAGTTCTCCTTGCGCTGGTATGACGGCAGTTCCAGCGGCACGACCGGAATCGGAAGGTCGAGCGCCTGCGCGAGGCCCGCAGGGTCATCCTGGATCAGCTCGGCCGTGCAGGATGCACCGACCAGCATCGCCGCGGGCGCGAAGCGCGCATAGGCCTCGCGCATCGCCGTTTGCAGCAGGCCCGCGGTGTCGCCGCCGAGGTCACGCGCCTGGAACGTGGTGTAAGTGACCGGCGGGCGATGGTCGCGCCGCTCGATCATGGTGAAGAGCAAATCCGCGTAGGTGTCTCCCTGCGGCGCGTGCAGGACATAATGGACCCCGCGCATGGCGGTGGCGATCCGCATCGCCCCGACATGGGGAGGTCCTTCATATGTCCAGACGGTGAGCTGCATCTAGGCCACCAGCCTTGCCCGGCGAACCAGGGGACGCGCGAACAGTTCGGCGAGGTCGCCGGCCTGCTCGTACCCCTGGATCGGCGTGAAGATCAGTTCGATCGACCATTTCGTGGCGAAGCCTTCCGCCTCCAGCGGGTTGGCGAGACCGAGGCCGCAGACGACGAGGTCCGGCGCCGCCTGGCGGCAGCGATCGAGTTGACGCTCGACATCCTGGCCTTCGCTGACACTCACGTCCGGCGGAAGCAGCGCCAGCTCGTCGGCGAGATGCTCGCGATGCAGATAGGGCGTGCCGATCTCGACGAGATCCATGCCGAGCTCGCGTGCCAGGAACCGCGCAAGGGGGATCTCGATCTGGGAATCCGGGAACAGGAAGATGCGCTTGCCCGACAGCTGCGCCCTGTAACGTCCGACGGCACGATCGGCGCGCTCGCGGAGCGGTGCGGTCACGGCATTGAAATGCGCTTCGCCGACGGCGAATTGCGCCGCTGCCGCGCGAAGCCAGGCGGTGGTGCCTTCACTGCCCAGCGGAAATGGCGCTGCAATTCGCGTGCAGCCGCGCTGTTCGAGCGCGCGGGCGGTTTCGCTCAGGAACGGCTGGGCCAACAGATAATGCGTGTTCGAACCCACGGCCGGCAGCTCGGACGAACGCCGCGGCGGCAGGAACGAGACAGACGAGATTCCGAGCGCCGCGAACAGCCGGCGGAACTGATCTTCCACGACATCGGCAAGCGCTCCGACGATCAATAAAGACGGCGGAGAATTCGGGCCGGCCTCGGGCAAAACAGGCACGAGGGAGGCAAGGCAGGCGTCCTCGCCTTGCGTGAACGTTGTCTCGATCCCGCTCCCGGAATAATTCAGCACACGAACGGCCGGCGAAAATCGTTGCGACAGCCGCAGCGCGGCGCGCGACAGATCGAGCTTGATCACTTCCGACGGACAGGAGCCGACCAGGAACAGCAGCTTGATATCGGGACGGCGCGCCAGCAACTGCGCGACGATGCGGTCGAGTTCGTCATTGGCATCGACCAGGCCGGCAAGATCGCGCTCCTCCATGATCGCCGTGGCAAAGCGCGGCTCGGCAAAGATCATCACGCCGGCCGCCGACTGGATCAGGTGCGCACAGGTCCTGGATCCCACGACCAGGAAGAAGGCATCCTGGATCTTGCGATGCAGCCAGACAATGCCGGTTAACCCGCAAAACACTTCGCGCTGACCGCGCTCACGCAGGACATTGTCGCCGACCGAACAGGGTTTTGCGCGCATGTTCATTTGGCTCCCCCGACGGCGAGATGCGCCGGCGATCGCGCGGCCTGATCCTGCAGGCGCGCGGCACGGAGCTTGAGGAGAAATTGCGTGGCATTGATCGCGTAGGAGGCGTAGGCCGCGAGCACCAGCACCATCTGCTGCCGCGAACTGCCGATGCCGCCGATGATCGCGACGAGGTAGGCGGTGTGCAGGGCCAGCACCAGCATGCTGAAGACGTCTTCCCAGAAGAAGGCGTGCGCGAAGAGGTAGCGGCCGAACACGACGCGCTCCCAGATCGAGCCCGTGATCATGATCGCGTAGAGCAACAGGGTCTTGATCACGATGGAGCACGTCGCGATCCAGAGCCCCTCGCCGGTCGCGAGATAGTGCAACACCAGAACGAGGCTGATCGCGAAGGCGACAAACTGGACGGGCGCCAGGATTCCCTGCACCAGAGTCCAGGGCGTCTCATCGCGGCGGCGCCTCTCTTCGCTGGAATAGAGCGGGCGCGATGTCCGGCTCACCTGCGGTGGTCGCGGCTCCCCGGCTGCTTCGAGGTTTCGCCGCAGCGCCGGATCGGTCGGAAATGTGAACTGTGCATCACAGCAATTGTAAAGACTATTTGACAACTCGTTGGACGAGTGCTGCGATGGTGCGGGATCAGGGGACACCAGCAAAACATCAAGGCCGGCATTATCGCCTAGCGATCGATTGGCCCTGAAATGGTGCATCGCTTGACCCCGGAAGTGCGAGCCCGATGCGGAGAGGCTAGACCCCTCCAAAACGAGTGTCAATAAAAACTGACGTCAATAATACTTGACGATCTGACTCGCTTCCGTTCAAATGCTCAGGGAGGCATTCGATGACTGATCTCAATGAAACCGCCCCTCCACCGGCCGGGTTCGGCGTTCGCACCGCCCGTCCGAGCATTCAAACCGGTCTTCACCGCAAGCTTCCGCCGCTCGTCATCCGCGGCACCACGCTCTCTCATCTCAGCCGGACCGTTGAGGTCGAGATCATCCCCCGTCTGGTGATGGCGCACGGCAATGCGGTGCAGCAAGCGGTGCCGTCGCCAATGCCCGCGGACGATGGCGGCGTGGCAGGCTTCGCCGAACTGGTGCTGGGAACCGAAAACCATCGGGCAGCGGACCTGATCCAGTCCTATCGCGATCGCGGCGTGCCGCTCCAGACGATCTATCTCAACCTCATGGTCCCGGCCGCGCGCCATCTGCGTCATCTCTGGATGAACGACGAGTGGGATTTCGCCGATGTCACGCTCGCGTTGTGGCGCATGCAGCAATTGCTGCGCGACTTCAGCCCCGCGTTTTGCGCCGACGCCGGCGTCAAGTCGGCCGGCTTGCGCGCCCTGCTCACGGCAGGTCCCGACGAAAAGCACGACATTGCCCATATGATGTTCGGCCTGGTCCTGGCCGGCGAGTTCTTTCGGCGTGACGGCTGGGACACCTGGATCGAGCCCGATCCCGCCGGGGCCGCCTTCATCGAAACGATCCGGACGCAATGGTTCGACGTCGTCGAGTTCTTTGCGAGCAACGACAAGAAGCTTGACGACCTCGCCACGAGCATCCGCACGATCCGGCGTGAATCGTCCAATCGCAATATCGGTGTCATGGTCTGCGGTCCCGCGTTCACCGAACGGCCCGAACTCGTCCTGCTGGTCGGTGGCGACGCAGTCGTCTCCGACTTCAGTCATGAAGCCTTGCAAGCCCAGAATGTCGTCAACCTCCTGACCGAGCGGCGATAGGCTGGCCTTGTGAAAGCGACGCCGGGATGACATTCGCCGCGAGAGGACCGCTGTTGTCGGAGGGTGATTTCGTCCGTGAAGGCTTTCAGGGCTCCGAAAGAATCGCTTGGCGATCTCGATGCGGATGTCGCGGCCTTGCTGATTGCCGCCGCCTCCGACATTGCGCTCGCCATCGATCATGAAGGAGCGATCCACGACGCCGCCTTCCAGCGCGCGGATCTACCGCTCGAGCTGAAATACAGCGACCAATGGGTCGGACGGTCCTGGCAGGCAACGGTGGCCGAGGAAAGCCAGAGAAAGATCGAACAATTGCTGGAGGAAGCGGCCACGAAAAGAGTCTCGCGGTGGCGGGAAATCCGCTACCCGGCAATGCGCGGCCCCGACATTCCGATCCTCTATTCCGTGGTCGCGACCGGTGAGCAGCGCTTCGTCGCCATCGGCCGAGACGTTCGCGCCGCCGCAGCGCTCCAGCAGAAGCTGGTCGAGGCGCAGATCGCCATCGAGCGCGATTACTCGAAGATGCGCAACGTGGAATCGCGTTACCGGATCCTGTTCCAGATGTATTCGGAGCCGGTACTGATCGTCGATGCCTCAACTCACCGTGTCGTCGAAGCCAATCCGGCAGCCTCCATCCTGGTCGGCGAAGGCCCGACGCATTTGATCGGAAAGCTCTTTCCGGACGCGCTGTTGATCGATGACCTCGCCGCGGTCCAGTCCATTTCCCTTGCGCTGCGCACGCAGGGGCGGATCGAGGCGCTGAAGCTCCGGCTGGACAATGGCCGGGAATTCTCGCTCGACGGGATGTTCTTCAGACAGGACCTTTCATCGTTCTTCCTGTTGCGCTTCGTGTCGATGGCACCAGCGCTGCCGCCTTCCGCGGCCCGCGCCGACGACACGTTGCAGGTGCTTCAGTTTGTCGAGGACGCGCCTGATGGTTTCGTCCTCACCGACCGCGACGGCCGCCTGCTCCGCGCCAACGCCGCCTTCCTGCAGCTGGCCCAGATCGAGCATGAGAAGCACGTTCATGGCGAGAACATCGATCGCTGGATCGGCAAATCCAGCGTCGATTTCGAGATCCTGCTGACAAATCTGCGGCAGCACAGGTCGCTCAAGCTGTTTTCGAGCGTGGTGCGTGGCGAGCATGGCTCGCCCGTCAACGTCGAAATCTCCGCGGTCGCCCTCGGCCCGCAGGATGTTCCGAGCCTCGGCTTTGTCATCCGCAACGTCGAACGGCGCATTGGCGCCATCTCGGGCCCCCACTCCGAAATCCCGCGGTCGCGCGAACAGCTCACCGAGCTGATCGGGCGCGTTCCGCTGAAGGAGCTGGTGCGCGAGACCACCGACGTGATCGAGCGCATGTGCATCGAGGCGGCGCTGAAGCTGACCGGCGACAACCGTGCCACCGCCGCCGAAATGCTCGGGCTCAGCCGTCAGAGCCTTTATGTGAAGCTTCGTCGCTTCGGCCTCGCCGAAGCCGGTGAATATGACGAAGGCAAGGTCGGGTAATCCATCATGACCGATATCGCTCCAACCTCCCCCCTCAGACACCCTTCCCCGCTGGTCGTCCTCGAGCTGCTGAAGCCGATTACCTGGTTTCCGCCGATGTGGGCATTCTGCTGCGGGATCGTGTCGTCGGGGCAGAGCCCAGCCGGACGCTGGCCCCTGGTGCTGACAGGTCTGCTGCTCGTCGGGCCGCTCGTCTGCGCGACGAGCCAGGCCGCCAACGACTGGTTCGATCGCCACGTCGATGCCATCAACGAACCGAACCGGCCAATCCCGTCCGGGCGCATTCCGGGCCGCTGGGGATTTTACATTGCCCTGGTGTGGACGGCCCTGTCGCTCGCAGTCGCAGCTCAGCTCGGCCCTTGGGCTTGTGGCGCGACAATCTTCGGGCTGATTTTGGCGTGGGCCTATAGCGCACCGCCGATCCGGCTCAAGCAGAATGGCTGGATCGGCAACAGTGCAGTCGGTCTTTGCTACGAGGGGCTGCCGTGGCTGACCGCCGCCGCGATCATGACCAATGGCACGCCGGACTGGCGCATCGCCGTTGTGGCACTGCTTTATAGCCTTGGCGCCCACGGCATCATGACCCTCAACGATTTCAAGTCCATCGAGGGCGACCGCAGGATGGGCATCCTCTCCTTGCCGGTACACCTCGGGGCGCATCGGTCTGCGCTGCTGGCCTGCGTCACGATGGCGCTGGCGCAGGCGACGGTCGTCGCGCTGTTGTGGGTGTGGGCACGGCCGTATCATGCCGCGATCGTCGCGGCCATGCTCATCGGCCAATTCGCGTTGATGCGTCGCCTGCTGCAGGATCCGCGTGAACGCGCGCCCTGGTACAACGCAACCGGCGTCAGCCTGTATGTGCTGGGCATGCTGGTGACGGCATTCGCGCTCGGAGGGCTTCACGTATGATGCAGGCCAATCTGCCACCACTATCCTGGTTTGGAATGATCCGCCTCGGCCTCGTGCAAGCCGCCCTCGGCGCGGTCGTGGTGCTGACGACCTCGACATTGAACCGGGTCATGGTGGTCGAGCTCGCATTGCCGGCGATGCTGCCCGGCCTGCTCGTCGGCCTTCACTACGCGATGCAGATCTTCCGCCCGCGTCTCGGCTATGGCTCCGACCTAGGTGGCCGCCGAACGCCATGGATCATCGGCGGCATGGCCGTGCTCGCAACGGGCGGCGCGCTCGCGGCGGTCGCGACCGCCTGGATGGCGACATGGTTGCTCGCCGGGATTATCCTGGCCGTAGCCGCTTTCATCATGATCGGCATCGGCGTCGGCGCCGCCGGGACATCGCTGCTCGTGCTGCTCGCCAAGCGCACGGCGCCGGAGCGCCGAAGCGCGGCCGCATCGATTGCCTGGATCATGATGATCGCGGGTTTCATCATCACCACAATCGTTGCAGGCCGCGCGCTCGATCCCTATTCGGGCAGCCGGCTTGTCCTCGTATCGTCGACGGTCTCTGCGATCGCCCTGGTCCTCACCATCGCGGCTATCTGGAACATCGAAGGCGAAGCGTTGCCGCAGCAACGCGTGAGCATCGCGCAACGCGAAACATCCTTCTCGCACGAGCTGAAAGAGATATGGGGGGAGCCGAAAGTCCGCCGTTTCGCGATCTTCATCTTCGTTTCGATGCTGGCCTACAGCGCCCAGGATCTCATCCTCGAGCCGTTCGCCGGCGCCGTGTTCGGCATGACACCGGGCGAAACGACGAGATTATCAGGCACCCAACATGGCGGTGCCCTGATCGGCATGATCCTCGTTCCCATCATCAACCTGCTGATGCCATCATGGCGGACGCGCACCAGACCCTGGATCATGGGCGGCTGCATCGCATCGGCCCTGGCCTTGTCCAGCCTCGCGCTTGCGGCATTCGTCGGCCCTCCATGGCCGCTGCAGCTCTCGGTCCTCGCGCTCGGCATCACCAACGGCGTCTATGCGATCGCCGCGATCGGGGCGATGATGAATCTCGTCGGAGCCGGACAGCGCGACCGCGAAGGCACCCGCATGGGCGTGTGGGGCGCGTCGCAGGCGATCTCGTTCGGGCTGGGTGGTTTGCTGGGCACGCTCGCCAGCGACGGTGCCCGGCTCATCCTGCCGTCACCGTCGCTGTCCTACGCCGCTGTGTTCGCTGCCGAGGCCGGACTGTTCGTCGTGGCGGCCTACCTCGCCGTGTGGATCGGCAGGCCGCTGTCCAGCGATGACGCCGACAATTCGCTGGCCGTCGCAGGCCAGGCAAGGAGCGCGACATGATCCAGGCCCGGACTTTCGATGTCGCGGTCGTCGGAGGCGGACCCGCCGGCGCCACCGCGGCCGATGATCTCGCCCGCCTTGGATATCAGGTGCTTCTGCTCGACCGCGCCGGCCGGATCAAGCCGTGCGGAGGCGCGATCCCGCCGCGGCTGATCGCCGAATTCGAGATCCCCGACGAGCTTCTCGTGGCGCGGATTTCATCGGCCCGGATGGTGTCGCCCACCGACAGGCAGGTCGACATGCCGATCGACGGCGGCTTTGTCGGCATGGTCGATCGCGACGTCTTCGACGAATGGCTGCGCAAGCGCGCCGCGTGTTCGGGTGCCGAGCGGCGGACCGGGACCTTCAGGCAGTTTCAACGCGACCCCGACGGCACGGCAACGCTCGTCTGCGAGTCGCGCGGCGCGGATGGTATCGCGCAGACGATCAAGATTCGCGCCCGCGCGGTGATCGGCGCCGATGGCGCGCTATCGGCGATCGGCCGTCAATGTGTTCCCGGTGCGGACAGCATTCGCTATGTCTTTGCCTACCACGAGATTGTCCGGTCACCCGAACAGGGGCAGATTCCCTTCGACGGCACGCGGTGCGACGTGATCTATCGCGGCAAGCTGTCGCCGGATTTCTACAGCTGGATCTTTCCGCATGGCGCCACCACCAGCATCGGCACCGGCAGCGCCCGCAAGGGATTTTCCCTGCGCGGCTCTGTGAGCGAGTTGCGACAGACGCTTGGTCTCGACCAGGCCACCACGGTTCGGCGCGAAGGCGCTCCGATCCCGCTCGAACCGCTCAAACGTTGGGACAACGGCCGCGACGTCGTGCTGGCAGGCGACGCCGCCGGCGTCGTAGCCCCGGCATCTGGCGAGGGGATTTACTACGCGATGGCCTGCGGACGTTTCGCGGCCGATGCAATCCATCAGTTTCTGCTCACCGGAGACGCGCGGCAGCTCAAGCGAGCGCGCAAGCGCTTCATGCGCCTGCATGGCGGCGTCTTCTGGATCCTCGGCCTGATGCAGCGCTATTGGTACACCAACGACAGCCGACGGGAACGCTTTGTCGCGATCTGCCGGGACCGCGACGTCCAGCAACTGACCTGGGATGCCTACATGAACAAGGCCCTGGTGCGGGCCAGGCCGTTGTCGCATGTGCGGATCCTCTTCAAGAATATCGCACATCTGACCGGGCTCGCCCGCGCGAGCTGATCAAGGACGTGGCTTCGATGATCGATTTCCTGTCCAGTGTCCACGCTGTCGATCTGATCCTGGTGATCGTCGCAGCGGAGATCGTCGCGATCACGCTGTACTGGCACGCGACCCGACGCGGCATCGCGCCGGCGCAATTGCTGCCGAACCTGGCCGCAGGCGCGCTCCTGCTGCTCGCGCTACGACTGTCTCTGAGCGATTATTCCTGGCCGTGGACCACGGCGTGCCTGGCGCTCGCGGGCGTGGCCAACGTTGCCGATCTGAGGCAACGCTGGCGCTGAGGCGAGAGACTACTTCTTGTCCGGCGAGAACGTCTTGATGTAGGCGATGACGTCCTTGCGTTGCTGCTCATTGGCGAGCTTGAACACCATCTTGGTCGAGCCGGTGGCGAGATCGGCCTTGCCCTTGTCGGTGAGGAACTTCTTCAGGAAGGCGTTGGGATCGGGCAGATACTGAAAGATCAGATCCTCGCTCCACACGAGGCCATTCTCTCCCGCATGCTTGTTGAGATCGGAATAAGCGAAGCCTGGTGCGGTACCCGATTGCCGGCCGATGACGCCCGTCAGGACCGGGCCGACCATGTTCTTCGCATCGGGACCGATGCGATGGCAGGTCATGCACTGCTTGAATATCTGCTCGCCCTTTGTCGCGTCGCCGCCCGATCCCTCGCCCGCGGCAAAGCCGTTGGACGGGGCCAGCGCGGCAACGGCCACGAGGCCAGTTGCGATCGTCACCATTTTTCCGATCATCGATTTACCTCCCGAAGGTCGTTTCCCGGATATCGTTATGATTACTTAACAGAGAATACTGTCAATCATGCTTGTCATCAATAATGTATCGTGCGTGCCATCGTTCCCGGCCACCGGCATAAACATGCCCGAAATGGCCCTGTTGGCACGAAAGCCACCAAGCTCGTAAATTTGGCTTGACAGTCCTGCCCCGGCAGGCAAACGGTCACACTGACCGGACGGCTGATGTGTTAGCGTTGGTTCACCTTGACGCCCGTCAATGGCGCGGGTGACGGCCGGGTGTTCGATCCGGCAACTGAAACCTGGATGCAGAGTGCGATGTCGGAGTTCAACGCTCCCCAACCCGACGTGACATTGCTTCTCGATATGGACGGCGTCATTCGCGAAGTGACGCTGGCCCCGGCCATGTCCAGGGAGAACATCGACGCCTGGGTGGGACGTCCGTGGTCGGACGTCGTGGGAGGCGCTGCCGACAAGATTCAGCGCATGATGCAGGACACGCAGCGGACCGGCATCTCGGCGTTCCGCCAGATCACGCAGAGATTCCCGAGCGGCCTTGAACTGCCCATGGAGTTCACGACGGTGCTGCTCGGTGGCCGTGCGGGGATGCTCGCGATCGGCAAGAACCTGCAAGCGGTCGCCGAACTGCAGGCGAGACTGATCTCCGCGCAACAAACCATCGAGCGCGATTACTGGAAGCTCCGCGAGATCGAAACGCGATATCGCCTCGTGATCGAAGATTCCAACGACGCGGTTCTGCTGGTCAAAGTCGCCGATCTGCGCGTCGCAGAAGCGAACCGGACCGCCGCCAACGTACTGGCCGGGACCGGACGTCGCAAGGAAGGCCTGGTCGGCCGGGACTTCCTTCAGGAAATCGCCGCCAAGGACCGCGAACCGATCGAGCTGATGCTGCGTCGGGTGCGCGACCAGGGCAAGGCGCCGGGAATCGTGGTTCATCTCGGCGCGGAAGGCACGCCGTGGACCTTGCGCGGCTCCCTGATGACGCAGGAATCGACGCCTGTATTCCTGCTCCAGATGACGCCGATCGGAAAGCCGACCGGGGCGGCCGCCGCCGAGCACGAAGATCTCGAAGGGCTGCTTGATCGGCTCCCCGACGCAGTGGCGATCACCGACGACAGTGGTGAGATCAAACGCGCCAATCGGGCTTTTACCGAGCTCGTCGAAATCGGATCGACGGGGGCCGTAACGGGTGAAAATCTCGGCCGCTGGCTGTCGCGTCCAGGCGCCGACCTGTCCGTTCTGATCTCGAACATCCAGCGCCACGGAATGGTGCGACTGCTGTCGACCACGGTGCAAGGCGAACTCGGCACGGAGACCGAGATCGAGATTTCCGCATCCGGCTATCAGCACGGCGGCGACAACCGGATCGTTCTGGTCTTGCGGAACGTCGCGCGGCGGCTTTCACCCAGCCCCGAGAGCGACTCCCTGCGAACGGCGCTGGCGTCGATGAACGAGACCGTCGGCAAGACGCCGTTGCGAAAACTGGTCAAGAGCACTGTCGAAGTTGTCGAGCAGTACTATGTACGTGCCGCACTGCAACTGGCCGAGGGTAACCGCACGACAGCGGCGGACATCCTGGGGTTGAGCCGGCAAAGCCTTTACGCCAAACTCGATCGGTATAAAATCGACGATAAAGAACCGGATAGCACCGGGCAGTGAGGAAACATAAGGGGGGTTAGTTGACCTCGGTCCCTCTTGCATCGCCGGCCTTCGGACAGGCGACGCTCGCCAATTGCGAGCGCGAACAGATTCACCTTGCAGGATCGATCCAGCCCCATGGCGCACTCCTCGTTGTGCAGGAGCCCGACAATATCGTCATTCAGGCGAGCGCCAATGCCGGCGAAATTCTGAAAATCAGCCCGGTCGTCGGCCGCCCATTGTCCGATTTCGACGGCAATCTGCTTCTTCAAATCCTGCCGCATCTGTCGGGTCCGCTGCATTCCAAATCGATGACGGTTCGCTGCAGCCTCGGCAGCCCACAGCAACGCTTCGATTGCACCGTCCATCGCCCGTCGAACGGCGGTCTCATGCTGGAGCTCGAACCCGCCGCGCCATCGGCCGATCCGACGCCTGCGCTCGACGGCGCCTTTCACCGCATCACGTCCTCGTCCTCGCTGCGTGCGCTTTGCGATGAGACCGCTGCCATCTTCAAGGAAATCACCGGCTACGATCGCGTGATGGTCTATCGCTTCGACGACGAAGGACACGGCGAAGTCTTTTCCGAGCGGCGGCGCCAGGACCTCGAAGCTTTCCTCGGCAACCGCTATCCCGCATCCGACATTCCGCAGATCGCGCGCAAGCTTTACGAGCGTAACCGCGTCCGCCTGCTGGTCGACGTCAATTACACACCGGTGCCCTTGCAGCCGCGCCTCTCGCCGCTGAACGGCCGCGATCTCGACATGTCCTTGAGCTGCCTGCGGAGCATGTCGCCGATCCACCAGAAATATCTGCAGAACATGGGCGTCGGCGCGACGCTGGTCTGCTCCTTGATGGTCTGCAATCGACTATGGGGGCTCGTCGCCTGCCACCATTACTCCCCGCGCTTCATTCCCTTCGACATGAGAGCCGTGTGTGAGGCGCTGGCGGAAGCCTGTGCGATCCGCATCGCGGCGCTCGAAAGTTTTGCGCAGAGCCAGTCCGAGCTCGTGGTCCGCAGGCTGGAGCAGCGCCTGATCGAAGCCGTGTCCCGCGACGGCGATTGGCAGACGGCGCTGTTTGACGGCGCGCAATCGTTGCTCCAACCGCTAGGTGCTTCCGGCGCAGCGCTTCTGTTCGAGGGGCAGGTCACGACAACCGGCGACGTGCCCGGGACGCAGCGTATCCGCGAAATCGGCGCATGGCTCGACCGCAAGCGAACGGAAAAGCCGGGTTCGAAACCTGAAAACCTCGTCACGGCTTCACTCACGATCGACGAACCTTCCTTCATCGATCTGCGCTCGGTCGCCAGTGGCCTCATCGCGGCGCCGCTTTCAGCGAGTCCCGGTGAATATCTGATCTGGTTCAGGCCGGAACGAATCACCACCGTCACCTGGGGCGGCGATCCGCTCAAGGCCGTCATCATCGGCGATGATCCATCCGATCTGTCGCCACGTCGCTCCTTCGCCCAGTGGCACCAGCTGGTGGAAGGCAAGTCGGATCCCTGGTCGCCAGCCGAGATATCCTCCGCGCGCATGATCGGCGAAACCGTAGCCGACGTCGCGCTACAGTTTCGCTCGGTGCGCATGGTGATTGCCCAGGACCAGCTTGAAACCATCAGCCGCCAGGTGACGCGCTCGGAGCAACCCGTCATCATCGCCGATGTCGAGGGTCGCATCCTGCTGCTCAATGAAGCCTTTGAAGAGCAATTGCGCGCATCGCATCCGCATCTGCCTCACCTTCGCGACCTCAGCAGCTATTTCGCCTCGCCGGCCGAGTTCCGCGCGAACCTCGAAGATCTGCTGCGCAACAAGCGGAGCTGGCGCGGCGAATTGCAAATCGACAACAGCGGAGCCCAGCGTCGTTCCCTGATGGTGCGTGCCGATCCGGTCGTCGGACCGCACGAGCGCGTGCTCGGGTTCGTCATCATCTTCTCCGACCTCAGCGATCGCAAGGCCGCGGAGTCGGCAAGAACCCGCTTCCAGGAAGACATTGCAGGCCCGCGACGACCGAGCCTCCGTCTCGATTCGAGCGCCAGCCTGCTCTACCAGGAGCTTGCGGCATCAGCCGTGGAAAACGCGCAGCTCGCGGCACTCGAGGTCACGCATGGCGCGGAGATCAGCCGGATGCCGGAAATGCTCGACAGCATTCGCAGCTCCACCAGCCGCACGCTCGACATTCTCGAGCATCTGGTCTGGCACACCTCGCATTCGGACAGCTAGTTGCGAAGCGCCCCCGCGATGTCCGCCTGCAGCGCGACCGAAAGATCGATGTTCAGCTCGAAGGCCCGCGCGCCTTCTTCGACGACCGCGTCGAAGTCCTCGCATTCGTCGCCCGCACGATCGATGGCGGCCCGATAATCCGACTTGAATGCTCCGATGTCGGAAATCGCGGGAAAGGCATAGAAGGACAGCGCTTCAGGCGGAAGACCGAGCGAGCGCGCAAGCAGGCGACTGAGGATTTGGCCGCCGCTGAGATCGCCGAGATAGCGCGCATAGGCGTGGGCGACCAGGCGGCTCCCGTCACCATCAGAAGCTGCCACGATCGCGCTGACATACCGCTCGACTGCTGGAAGCTGATCTTCCTGGCCGGGCGAGAGGTGTCGCAGATCCCCAGATAATGCCTCGGCGCGCTCAAGCTCCGGACGGAAGATCGGAGCTATCGAGGACGATCCGGCGCGTCGCCTCAATTGCTGCTCGAGCATCTGGTAGACCGGAAGGAGACTTCGCAGCAGGCGGACATAGTCCTCGCGCGTGCAACGGCCCTTCAGGATGTCGGCGATGATCCCGGACCGCTCAGCTTGGACATGCAAATCCCGCGTTCGCTCGCGCAATGCTTCCAGCAGGCTCGCCGGGCGCAATGCGAGCCCGGCGCTATCAGTTCGTTCGAGCATTCAATCCCCCAGTTTCATGGCCTAGCGAGGCACCGCCAAGCCATGCTTCACACCCCAGTCGAACCAGTTATCCACGACCGTTCCCGACAGTAGGATACCGATGCCGCCGGTCAAGGGGCAAAGCACTGCGAACCACCAGGCCCAGCGGTGAATGGATTCGGCCGTCGCGTTAAAGCCCATGGTCCAGCGCCAGAACAATGCACCACGCTCGAACGCCGTCCCGCGGTCGACGACCTGCTCGATCTCGCGCTCGCCGCCGTAGCGGCTGATGGCGAGCACGGTCGCGCCGTGCATCGCGAACAGCAGCGCCGAGCCGTAGAGGAAAGCGATCGAGAGCATGTGGAACGGGTTGTAGAACAGGTTGCCGTGCGTGATCGAGAAATTGTTGGTCCAGTCCAGGTGCGGGAGGATTCCGAACGGCACCGCCTCACTCCAGCTCCCCATCAGGATCGGCCTGATGAAGCCGAGCACGAGATAGAGCCAGATCGCCGCCGCAAACGCCCAGGAGACATGGGTGCCGAGCCCGAGCGCACGGGCACGGCGATAGGTTCGCACCCACCACAACAGGATCGAGGTCGTCAGGAAGAAGCCGGCCATCAGCCACCACCCACCTTCCTGCAGGGGCGGGAATATCTGCAGCCCGTACTCCGGCGCCGGCGGCTGCAAGGCCAGCCACGGAAACTGCCGGATGAACTCTAGCGGGCTCCAATTGACGGACGCCAGCATGTTGAGACCGATGATCTCGATCGCGACGAAGCCCGCCATCAGCGAGGCGAGTCCGAAGAAGCCGAGATAAACCGGCCCAATCTGCGAATCGCCGATCTTGCCGAGCCAGTAATGGTGGCTGCCCTTTCCGAGGCGCTCCCAGATCCCGGGCTGTAGCGGGATGCCGGGATAGATGGGACTGCGGACCTGAACCTGTGTGAAGATATTCTGATATTCGGCCATCGCGACCTCCATTTAACCGTGCGGCGTCCAGATCGGCACGCTCCGCCACCACTCCCACCAATCCGACCACAATGCGCCCTCCGGCCGCAGCCACGCCGGCCCGCTGATCACGATGCAGACCGCGCTGAAGAAGACCGCCGACAATGCCAGGAACAATCCGAGCCGGTGAATTCCGAGCGTCCCGATCGAATAGCCGAGCAGATCCCGAAACATCGTATTCTCGTGTTCCGGCGACTTGACCTCCTCGCCGCGGCCCGGATTGGTCGACGACAAGATGAGTGAACCGTGCAGCGCCAGCGCAAAGCAGGTGGTGAAGAAGAAGCTGATCGCCACCATGTGCGCGGGGTTGTAGTGGAAGTTGCCGAACTGGTAGCCGGTGTTCGACACCCAATCGAGATGCGAGATGATGCCGTAGGGAAAGCCGTAGCTCCACGATCCCATCAGGACGGGACGGATGACCTCGAGCGTGAAATAGGCAAAGATGGCGAAGCTGAACGCAAACGGCACATGATAGCCGATCGCGAGCTTCCTGCAGATCTCGACTTCACGAAGCGCCCAGGAGATGAACGCACCCAGCGCGCAGACCGTGATGAGCTGCCAGAAACCGCCCTCCGCCAATGGCGCAAAGGACAGGCCGTATTGGGCGTCCGGCGGATTGATGCTGATCTGCCAGATGTTCCAGGTCGGCCCAAGGGACGCCGCGTACAAAATGAGGGACACGCCGACGAACGTGAAGAAGATCGTCGTCACCCCGAAGAAGCCGACATAGAACGGGCCGACCCAGAAATCGAAGAGATCGCCGCCGATCAGCGTCCCGCCGCGGACGCGGTATTTGCGTTCAAAGCTGAGCATGGCCATCGGTCATTCCTCCGGTGCTAACGATGCGGCCTCGCTGTTGGAATTGGGAGCGGGCGAACCGGATCTGCCGTCCGGATTCGCCCGCTTCCAGGTATCGAGCCCTAGCCGAGCTTGAGTGGAGTCGCCGGTTCGGAAATCGACGACGTCTTTGCCGCACGCGGTCCCTCCAGCCAGTTGAACCGGTTCGTGCTGAGCAGGATGAAGTGAATCACCAGAGCCAGCGCGAACAGGAACGTGAACAGAGCAACCAGCGTCCTGCGCGGATCGAACAACAACCACAAGCGCCACATAGTCTTCTCCTTCTTCAGGTCAGGTAGGAGCCAACGATGCTGGCGTAGTGGATTGCTCCATCCATCGCCGCTTTATACCCACCGGGGCCCGGCAGCCAGGGACGCCACATCCAGGCGAGAATGTGCGCGATGATCGCAATCACCGTGAAGATCACAAAGCTCGTCATGAAGATGCTGTGGAATTCCTTGGCTTCCGCTTCGGTCAGCCCCGACAGAGAGCGTCCCGTATTTGGTACGTCCACCATGTGTGGTACCTCCTATGTTGGCCTTTCGGCCGAATGCCGCCCGAAGCATGAGCGGCGTCGAGTGCCATCCCGTTGCCGGCATGGCCATCCGTGCGGCGAGCCGCACGAATTCCCTGTCACAAGCCTACGAACGACGATGATGCGCAGTTCGCAGCGAGCGCACTGGTTTCGCCGAGGATCGAATGACGATGTTGCGCTTCGCTGCCCGCGCGCGCGTTGATGCGCCGGAGCGTGACCGGAACGAGGTAGGCGGCGAAGCAGGCGGCATAGACCAGCAGATAGTCGAAACCCGCCTTCGAGCCTGAAACTGCGTGACGATGTGTGCCTTCATAGAGCGACATCGGCCTCTCCTTCCCGGTTGAACTGCGATTTCCTGCTCATGCCGCCTGCCCTTCCAAGGCGGTGCTTGCCTCTGCAAGCGCCTCCGCCGTCACCCGCTCCAGGCCCGAACGGCGCGCACCGCGTTCGGCGGCGTCACGCAGGCGCTTGGCCGCCGAGATCCGCACCAATACGGGCTGATTGTCGACGATGCGATCGAGCGCGAGCTTGGCGTCTTCGTCCCAGGCGAGTTCGCGGTGAACCCGCGAAGGCGTCGCCTCGATCTTGTCGAGGCTGGTTGCGAGCGGGAGAATGTGAAACAGCGCATCGAACAGCGCGTTGCAGACTTCCTGTACGAGATAAGTGGCGCCCGCATAGCCCATGAACGGCGTTCCCGTGTGGCGCCTTATCACTGCGCCGGGGAACGAGGCTGGAATATAGATCGCCCGGCCGCCGGCCTCGGATGCGTACATGCGCTCGTTGTAACTGCCGAACAGCACCAGCGGTGTCTTCTCATGCACCGATTTGCGGATGGTGTCGTTGTCGGTCTTGGTCCCGGCCGTGCGCGCGAAAGCGAACATGCAGGGCAGGCCCATCTCGGTTTCGAGGAAATTCCGCACCCCCCGCGTGTAGGTCTCGTTGGCGACGATGCCGAAGCTCGCGGTGCCGAAGAAATCCTGCGTCACCGAGCGCCAGAGGTCCCAGAGCGGCTTGATGGTCGTGTGCTTCTCGCGTGCGATGAAGGGCTCCGGATCGAGCCCGAGAATGTCACCGAGGGAACGCAGGAAGGCTGTGGTCGAGTGCAGGCCGATCGGCGCCTGCAGATACGGCCGCTCCAATGTCTCGCACAACAACCGCCCGAACTCACGATACATGCAGACGTTGGCGCCGGCGTTGACGAGCTTCGGAACGTCGACGAGGTGGCTGCCGAGCGGGAAGACCATGTTGATCTCGGCGCCGATCCCCTCGACAAGACGGCAGATCTCGGCGAGATCGGACGGCATGTTGAACGTGCCGTACATCGGGCCGATGATGTTGACGCGCGGCCTGGCACCCTCCGCGCACGGCTTGCGCTCGGGAATCTTCCGCAGGCCGTATTCGCTCCACAGCCATGACAGCGCGCGATTGGCGCTCTGCCATTGATCCTCGTCGATCGTGCGCGGAAGGAAGCGCTTGATGTTGCTGCCTTCGGGCGTCACGCCGCCGCCGATCATCTCGGCGATCGAGCCGGTGACCACCACGGCGGGCAGGTCAGGATCGAGCACGGCGCGGGCGCGCTTCATGGCATGCTCGGTCCCCTTCTGGCCGAGCTCTTCTTCGGCGAGGCCCGTGACCACGATCGGCAGTTCATGCGGCGGCAGGCCGTCGGTATAATGCAGCACGGACGTCACCGGCAGGTTCTCGCAACCGACCGGCCCGTCGATGATGACCTGCAGACCCTTGATTGCCGTGAAGGCGTAGACCGAGCCCCAATAGCCGCCGGCGCGATCGTGATCGAGGATCAGCATCACACCATCTCCTCGGACTTGCGCTTCTTCGCTTGCGCAGCGGCCGCCTTGCGGAACTTTTCGCGAAAGTCCGGGCGCAGAACCGGCGTGTCCTGCCAGACGCCGGCCTTGTCGCCTTCACCGACGCCTTCGAAGAATTCCCGCATGGTTTCAAAGCGCGCCTTGCCGGCGATGGCGGCATTGACGACCTGCGCCAGCGATCCGGCGCCGGCGACGCCGAACAACGGACGCGCCGAGATCAGATTGGTGAAATAAAGCGCGGGGATCGCCTTGGCTTTCGCCTTCTGCACGACCGGCGTGGTGCCGATGGCAAGATCCGGCGAGAACTCCTCCATCGCCGCGAGATCCTGCTCCAGTGAAGCGCGGTATTGCACCCGCACCCCTTTCGCCTCGAGCCACTCGCGATCAGCGTCCGACCACGGCGTGCGCGGACAGGCGGTGCCGACATAACGCAGGTCTGCGCCACTCTCGACCAGCAGCCGGCCGACCAGCAGCTCCGAGCCCTCGTAGCCGGACAGCGTGATACGCCCGTTGATCGGCGTTGCCGCGAGCGCGCCGGAAATTGCCGGCAACACCGCATTCTGCGCAGCGTCGATGGTGCTGCGCGCGATGCCGCAGGCCGCGCCGATCGATTCCAGCCAGGCGGCGGTGCCATCACGTCCGACCGGAGCCGAACCGACGATCGTTCGTCCCGCGGCTTCAAACTCGCGGATCGACGCCTTGTAGAACGGATGGATCGCGGCAACAGCGGCGCAATCGAGCGCACCATAGAGCTCGCGCCATTCGCGCGTCGGGACCGTCGGCCCCGCCGCCAAACCGAGCGGTGCGAGCAACATGCCGATGCCCACGGGATCGGCCGGGAACATTTCGCCGAGCAAGGTCACCGTCGGCCGATCGCCGGGGTTCAGGCGCGGTGCCTGCACGGGCCCCTGCTCGGCCTCACGCCGGGCATAGTTCAGCATCGCGGCGGCAAGCACGTCCTTGGCTTCCGCGTGCGTCGGCACGCCAAAGCCGGGCACGTCAATGCCGATGACGCGAACGCCGTTGATCTCCTTGGGCAGGATCTGCAACGGCACGCCCGAAGCGGTCGGAACACAGAGATTGATGACGACGATCGAATCGTAGTGATCGGGATCGGCCAGCTTGAACACCGCCTCGCGGATGTCCTCGAAAAGCTTTCCGGTGACCAGCGTCTCGGAGTTGAAGGGAACGTAGCCGACGCTGCGGCGGGCGCCGTAGAAATGCGAGGTGAAAGTCAGCCCGTAGACGCAGCAGGCCGACCCCGACAGCACCGTCGCGGTTCGGCGCATGCGCAGTCCCACGCGCAGAGAGCCGAACGCCGGGCACATGCTCTGCGGCTGATCGTGCGGACCGACCGGATAGTCCTCGGCATAGCGCGCCAGCGTCTCGCTTTTGCCGGCGGCTTCCGCGGCCTTCTTCAGCTCAGCCTTGCCGGCATGACATCCGAGGCCGTCACCGGCCTTGACCGATGCCGAAATCGCCGCGGCATCTGCGGTGGACGGGAGTTCCGCGCGCTCCGCTGCACTGGCTTCGTCGAGATGAACTGCGTCGGTCATCGCATCATGTCCAGTCAGACCTTGTCGTAGATCACTTCGAGCGACGGCTTGGCCGTCACTTGCGTGCCGCACATGTCTTCGAGCGTCGCCTGCTCGAGCACCACGTCGCGGCCGACATCCGAGCTCTTGAACAGGCCGAGCAACCCGTCATGGGTCAGAGTTTTCGGCTGCCGCGGCGGCGCTTCGGCGACATTGGTCGCGAGATTCTCGAACAGCGGCGCCCAGGGCGTGCCCGGCCTGCCGATGATCTGATAACTGGCGCTCTTGCGACGGATATCGTCATCGGCAGGAATCGACGACAGCACGGGAATGCCGACCGCCTCGGCAAAGGCGGTGGCCTCTCCGGTGCCGTCGTCCTTGTTGATGACGATGCCGGCGACGCCGACATTGCCGCCTAGCTTGCGAAAATACTCCACGGCCGAGCAGACATTGTTGGCGACGTAGAGCGACTGCAGATCGTTCGAGCCGACGATGATCACCTTCTGGCACATGTCGCGCGCGATCGGCAGGCCGAAGCCGCCGCAGACGACGTCGCCGAGGAAGTCGAGCAGCACGTAATCGAAACCCCAATCGTGAAAGCCGAGCTTCTCGATCAGCTCGAAACCGTGGATGATTCCACGTCCGCCGCAACCGCGGCCCACCTCAGGTCCTCCGAGCTCCATGGCGAACACGCCGTCACGCTTGAAGCACACGTCGCCGATCTTGACGTCCTCACCGGCAAGCTTCTTTTTCGACGAGGTCTCCAGAATGGTCGGACAGGCACGCCCGCCGAACAGCAAAGAGGTGGTGTCGCTCTTGGGATCACAGCCGATCAGGAGCACCTTCTTGCCCTGCTGCGCCATCATGTAAGAGAGGTTGGCGAGCGTGAAACTCTTGCCGATGCCGCCTTTGCCGTAGATCGCGATGATCTGCGTCGTCTTGGTCGGCGCTGTTGTGACCGGCGCGTCCGGCTCGATCGCGGCTTCGGCTCGCAGATTGTCCGTCATGGCGCTGAGCTTCTGATGGGCGTTCATGCGCATGCTCTCCAGTCGAGGGCCATTTTCAGGCAGGAGGGATCATCGAATGCGGTTCGATAGGCTTCGCTTGCCGCGGTGGCGTCGGAGCGGTGGGTGATCAGGCCGTCGAGCGACAGCTTCCCGCTGTCGACGAGATCGCGCACGGCGACCAGATCCTCATGGCGCCATTCGGCGGCGATGCGAATGCGCGCCTCGCGCATGAAGGCCGGCGGGAAGACGAAGCTGAGCGGGGCGCTGTAGAAGCCGGCGAGAACGATCTCGCCACCGGGCGCAAGGTGCGCGATCAAGTGGTCAAGCAGTGACGCGTCACCACTGACGTCGCAGATCACGCGGTAGTCGCGCCGTGTGTTGGCCGCGGGATCGATGACGTCGTAGCCGACGGCGCCTTTGGCACGATCGGCATCGCGCTCCCACACGACCGGTGGCGCGGCGTCTAGCGCGATCGTGAGGCGCGCCAGCAGCCGTCCGAGCACCCCATGCCCGACGATGCAGTCGGGCTTCGCGCCACCGCGCAACGCGTGATAGGCCGTCGCGGCCAGCGCGAGCAACGCCCCCTGCTCGCCGAGCGCTTCATCGCAGGCAATGACGCGCTTCGCCGGCACCACGAGATGGGAGGCAGCTGCACCGAACAGGCTGCGGACCTCGCCGAAGCAACCGGCTGCGCCGGGCACGAACACACGCTCGCCTTTGCGGAAGCCTGACGTGGCATCGCAGGATGTGACACGACCGACCGCTTCATAGCCGGGCACCAGCGGGTAGCCCATGCCTGGGAAGGCGGGCATGCGCCCTTCGAACAGCAAACGTTCGGTGCCCGTGCTGATCGCCGTCCATTCGATATCGACCGCGATATCGCCGCCGGAGCCTTCCGCCAAAGGAAGTCGCCGCAACGCGAGCTGCCTTGGATTCTCCAGCACTACGGCTAACGCATCCATCTGCCCATTCCCCGGCGGAATGCTTATTTGAGTGTCAGGCTATCCTGACTATTTTTTGTGTCAACTAAAATTAACATGTTTTGTCAGGCGCGCGCGACGATGACCTTCGCGATCATGGGAATCCGGCTGGAGCGCTCTCGAATGTCGGTAAAACCCGACTGCTCCAGCATGCTCTGCAGCGCAGCAACGCTGCGCGGGCGGCCACTCCCCATGGCGTGCAGGTACATGCCGAAATAGGCGCCGATCGGATCGGCGCCGGATGCACCGGACATCGGTTCGCCGATCACCAGCACACCGTTTCGCGGCAGCGCTTCGCGGACGCGCGCGAACAATTGCAACACGACATCGTCGTCATGGTCGTGCACGACGCGGATCAGCGAGATGACGTCGGCTCCCGATGGCAGCGGGTCCGCGAGAAAACTTCCTTCGGTCACCGATGCGCGTTGGCCAAGTCCCGCCGTTGCGAGCCGCTCCCGGGCGATCGCCGCGACACCGGGCAGATCGAACAATTTCAACGCCAGCCTGGGGGCCTGTTGTCCGGCTGCAATCAGAAAGCTGCCGTCACCGCCGCCGACGTCGAGCAGGCAATGGTGGCGCGCAAAGGAATAGGCACCAAGCACCATCTCTGCGACCATCGGCTGAGAGGCCGACATCAACGCGGTGTAGGGCGAGACCGCCTCGCGTGTCAGCGTGGAAGGCGCCGCTCGATCCGCATACGGCCAATATCCCGCAAGTCTTCGCTCGCCGGGCTCGCCCCGCAGCAGCGCGACGGGATCGGCGAGATCGGCATAAAGCGCCGCGTGATGCTCGACCATGGCGGCAACGCCGGGATTACCCAGCATGGCGGCGCCGAGCGGGCCGAGGCCGTAACGCGCGCGACTGCGACGCTCCAGCAACTGGAGCGAAGCCGCCGCATCGAGCAGCGTCGTCATGGCATCGACCGGAACAGATGCTCGCGCCGCCATCGTCGCAACTGGCAGCGCCCCGTCCCGCAATTGCGCGAAGACATTCAGCCGGACGCAGGCGACCAGGACCTGCGAATAAACGAAGCCGGCACAGAGATCGAACAATTGCGCCGCGCGCCGTCGCGCGATCGGCCGTGTCAACGGAAATGCGGCCGCAAAACGCTGAAAGCGCCTGCTGGACAGGAGGAAATCGCGAAGCCCGCGCCAACCATCGCTGAAGACGCGGTTCGATTCCATTCCATCGCTGAGGGCCATGACTGGCCTCGAAAATGGTTATGCAGCGAATTGCTCGAGACGTTTCGGCACCAGGCGCTTCGCCTCCTGCTCCATCAACATCTTCAACTCGTGAGCGTTGGCGCAGGGCGGCATCGTGCGGATGCCATCGGCGACGAGCTCGTGCAGGTAGGAAATCGCACCGGTGAGCCCATAACGGATCACGGCACTCGGACGGCCAAGCGCGACGTCCTTGCCGACGGGCTTGCCCGCCTCGTCCTCGTCACTTGCGGCGTCCCTGATATCGTCAGCAACCTGATAGGCCTCGCCGATCTTCTCACCGAGGCTGCGCCAGGCGTCTGGGTCGTCAGCGCCGGCGGCAGCGGCGCCGCAGATCGTCGCGGCGGCAAACAACGCACCGGTCTTGGAGCGATGATAGTGCGACAGGTCGATTTCCTCTTCGCACTCCCAGGCCTGGCCGGCGACGATGCCATGCGGCACGCCCACGGCAGCACCGACCGTTGCGATCAGGCGCGTTAAGCGCCGCGGCGAGCATGCCGCGCGCGCCATGGTCTGGAAGGCGAGCACGATCAGTGCATCGCCGGCGAGGACGGCGAGCGGCTCACCGAAGGCGGCATGCACCGACGGACGCCCGCGGCGGATCGCAGCATCGTCGAAGCAAGGCAGATCGTCATGCACGAGCGAAGCACAATGCAGCAGCTCGATGGCAGCGCCTGCCGCCGCCGTCGCTTCTGGCTCGTCGTCGCCGCAGGCGCTTGCGACGGCATGGCAAAGCCGTGGACGGACCCGCGCGCCCTTGGGGAACACCGCAGCCCGCATCGCCGCCGCCAACCGCGGCGGACAACCGGGCTGCCCGGCGGATCCGACCGCCTGAGTGAGTACACTCTCGATCCGCGTCGCGACGTCCATGGCCTGCCTCCCCGCTTCGGGTCACGCCCAGCCAAATGTCATCTTTAATTGACGTTTGACATGTCAATTAGAATAGACAGATATTGCCGGACTGCAAGCGGATTGTTCTGAGGCGCGCGATGAGCAGCCAACGGGTGGTCGTGATCGGGGCCGGGATTGCGGGACTAAGCGCCGCGCTTACGCTGGCGGCCCGAGGCCTGGAGGTCATCGTCATCGAGCGTGCAACCAGCCCCGGCGGCAAAATGCGGCAAGCCGCCTTCGGCGATACGCGAATCGATTGCGGTCCAACAGTTTTCACCATGCGCTGGGTGTTCGACGAGCTGTTCGATACGCTCGGCGAGCGGCTCGACGACCATATCTCGCTTCATCCGTTGAGCGTGCTCGCACGTCACGCCTGGACCGACGGCAGCCAGCTCGATCTCTTCGCCGATCAAGAGCGCTCGGCCGACGCCATCGGCAGCTTTGCGGGCCATTCCGATGCCGAGGGCTTCAGGGCCTTCAGTGCGGACGCGAAGAGAATCTTCGACGTTCTCAAAGGTCCCTTCATCACCGTGCCCGCGCCGAGCATGGCCTCCTTGCTGCGCAATTCGGGCTTTCGCGATCTGCTGGCGATCAAGCCGTTCCAGACGCTCTCGAAGGCGCTCGGCCGATATTTCAGCGATCCGCGCCTGCAACAACTGTTCGGTCGCTACGCCACCTATTGCGGCTCATCACCGTTCGACGCACCGGCAACGCTGATGCTGGTCGCCCATGTCGAGAGCGCAGGCGTCTGGCTGGTCAATGGCGGCATGCATCGCCTTGCCTCAATCATGTCCGCGATGGCCGCAAGCCGCGGTGTGCTGTTCCACTACGGCATCGACGTGTCGCGCATCATCGTCGAATCCGGCCACGCGCGCGGTGTCGCGTTGGCCAATGGCGAGCGCATCGCGGCCGGCAGCGTCGTCATGACCGCCGACGTGGCCGCGCTGGCGACCGGTCTGTTCGGTGCCGACGCCGCGCGAACGACGGCTGTCATTCCCGACAAGGCACGCTCGCTCTCGGCCATGACATGGAGTTGCCTGGCCCCTGCGACCGGCTTTCCGCTGCTGCGCCATTCCGTGTTCTTCTCACGCGACTACCGCGCCGAGTTCGGCAGCATCGTCAGCCGCCGGCAGATGCCTGACGAGCCGACCGTCTATGTCTGCGCGCAGGACCGCGGCGACACGCCGGCAGCGGATTCTTCGCCGCAGCGGCTTTTCATTCTCGCCAATGCACCGGCCACCGGCGACCACCATCAATTCACGCCAGCGGAGATCAGCCAATGCACGGAGCGGACCTTCGGAATGCTGGAACGGTGTGGCCTCACCATCAAGACCGTCCCGGAGTTGACGGAAGTCACGAGCCCGAACGACTTCAACCGGATGTTTCCGGGAACGGGCGGTGCGCTGTATGGCCGAAGCTCGCACGGCTGGATGGCGTCATTCCAGCGGCCGGGAGCGCGAACGAAGCTTCCGGGGCTTTATTTGGCAGGCGGGAGCGCCCATCCGGGCCCGGGCGTGCCGATGGCGGCGCTGTCGGGACGGATGGCCGCGACGAGCCTGATCGCGGACCTCGCTTCGACCGCACCGTTCCGCAAAACGGCTATGCGTGGTGGTATGTCGACGCGCTGAGCGATGACGGCAAACAAGGCATCACGCTGATCGCCTTCGTCGGCAGCGTCTTCTCACCCTACTACGCATTTGCCCGCCGCATCGGCCGGGGCGACCCACGCAATCATTGCGCGTTGAACGTCGCGCTCTATGGCGAACGCCGCAAACATTGGGCGATGACGGAGCGCGGTCGCAATGCGGTCAGTCGCAACAGAGATGAGTTCGTCATCGGTCCGAGCTCCGTTGACTGGGACGGCGAAGCGTTGACGTTCCGGATCGACGAGGTGGCGACGCCGTTTCCGCACCGCCTGCAGGGCGTCGTGCGAGTTCATCCCTCCGCATTGACCAGCAAGGCTTTCACGCTCGACCCAGCCGGGCTTCACCACTGGCATCCGATCGCCCCCTGTTCGCGGGTGCAGGTCGATTTCCGGCAGCCCTCCATGCGCTGGCTCGGCGTGGGCTATTTCGACATGAATTACGGGGACAGGCCGCTTGAGCGCGATTTCAGCAGCTGGGAGTGGTCGCGTGCGGACACGCGCAAGGGCACCGTCGTCTCGTATGACATGGTGGAGAGCGATCACGAACGCACGAGCCTTGCCATGCGCGTCGACCGCACGGGCGCAGTGGAACATCTGGAGCCGTTGCCCAGAGCCAAATTGCATCCCACCGGCTGGCGTGTCCCGCGAACGGCACGAGGCGACGCGCAGCAGCTCGTCACCGTGACGCGGACCCTCGAGGACGCGCCGTTTTACGCACGTTCGCAATTGTCGGCGACGCTCCTCGGCGAAACCGCCGATATCATGCATGAGAGCCTGTCGCTCGACCGTTTCCGCATGCCGATCGTGCAGGCAATGCTTCCTTTCCGCATGCCGCGCAAATCGTTCTAGCGATCGTCGGCTCGGGCCTCCGCCGCTTCGCGTTCGGCGCGCTTCCGATCCAGGCGGCGTCCCTGCCATTCGAGAACACCCCAGCCGAGCGCAAACATCGCCACCAGGCAGAACTCGACGAGCCCGCCCATCTCGTTCATGAGGTATCGCCCGCGCGCAGCAACTGGTCGCGGCGCTCGAGCCGCTCGAACAGATCGAGCACCCAAACGGCCTGCTCGACCACGCTTCGTCGCCGGGACGCCGAATTGGCCAAAACGACGGCCGGCTGCGACGCCGCGACCGCATCCACCAAAAAGCGAACCGCGGGCTCGACATGATCGCCGACAATCCCGGGGCGCGCGAAGGACAGCGCCAACGCATCGGAAAGCAAGCGAAGCTTGCGCGGGCCCGACACGACCGTGCGACGCGAGACCGAATCGAGCCCCTCACGTTCCAGCTCGCGACCAATCTCGGCATAGATCAGCCGCGCGGCATGGATGCCGGGACGGCAAGACGCGGGGAGCGCGCCAATGCCGGCGATGGATCGTCGATAGAATGCTTCGGCGATGGTCAGCACACGCCTGACCACCTCGCCGATTCGCACATCGAAATGCGGATCGGCCAACCATGCTTCAGGATCGATCCCGGCCTCGCGCAGCCACTGTCGAGGCAAATAAAGGCGACCGGCGCGTGCGTCTTCGCCCACATCGCGGGCGATGTTGGTGAGCTGCATCGCGATACCGAGGTCGCAGGCGCGCGCGACGACAGCCGGATCGCGGCGGCGCATCAGCAGCGACATCATCGCACCGACGGTCCCAGCAACGCGCGCGGCGTAATCCAGGAGCTCGCCCAGCGTCTCATAACGGCGGCCTTCGACGTCCCAGGCCAGTCCCTCGAGCAAAGCTTCCGGCAATTCTCGCGGAATGGCAAAGCGCGCGACGACGCCCGCAAACGCGCGATCCGTGGGCGACGGCAGCGGCGCACCGGCATAGGCGCGGTCCAGACGATCCCTCAACCTGTCGACGGCATCCAAACGACCGCCATCAAGATCGACGGCATCGTCGGCCAGACGGCAGAAGGCATACAGCGCGATGGCGGGATCGCTGACGGCGCGTGGCAACACCAGCGAAGCCGCGAAAAAGGTCCGCGAGCCGCCGCGGAGGAGCTCCTTGCAGGCCGTGATGTCGGAAGCAGCAATCATGCAATCCGCTCCAGAGATTGCGCATCGGGGACGATGTCGTCGAGGACGCGGGCCGACGACAGGACGCCGGGCAGGCCGGCGCCGGGATGCGTGCCCGCACCGACCAGAAACAGCCGCTCGACTTCCTCGCTCCTGTTGTGCGGCCGGAACCACGCACTCTGGGTCAGGATCGGCTCGAGCCCGAAGGCCGCACCGCGATAGGATGACAACCGATCCTGAAAATCCTGCGGGGTCAGGAGCCGCGAGGTCACCACTTCGCGTTCGAGATTCGGCAAGACGGTGGCGCCGAGTGCCTGTTCGATGCGTCGTCGATAAGGCTCGGCCTGGATTGCCCAGTCGATACCGCTTTGGAGGTGCGGCACCGGCGACAGCACGTAAAAGGCATCGCAGCCCGGCGGCGCCAACGAGGGATCCGTTGCGGTCGGCCGATGCAGATAGAGGCTGAAATCGTCCGCCAGCACCTTCCGCTCGAAAATGTCGTCCAGCAGCCCGCGATAGCGCGGCCCGAGCAGGATGGTGTGATGCGCGACATCATCGTAGCGGCGCCGCGTGCCGAAATACCAGACGAACAGGCTCATCGAATAACGCGCGCGGTCGATGCGGCGATCGGTCCAGCGCTTGCGGACAATGCCCGGGAGCAACTTTTTGTAGGTCCAGGCAGAGTCGGCGTTCGATACGACGATGTCGGCCTGCATGGTCTGGCCGCTTGCAAGCCTGACGCCGGTGGCGATTCCTCGCTGCGTGAGGATCTCAGCGACCTCCGAGCCGCACCGGACCGCGCCACCCTGCCCTTCGATCAGACGAACAAGTCCCTCCACCAGCTGGCCGGTGCCGCCGAGCGCGAAGTGAACGCCCCAGCGCCGCTCCAGAAACGCGATGAGGCAGTAGATCGAGGTGGTGGTGAAGGGATTTCCGCCGATCAGGAGCGGATGGAAGCTCAGCACGACTCGCAGCCGTTCGTCACGAATGTAGGACGCAACGAAATCATACACCGTGCGGTAGCTCTTCAGGCGAAGCATCGCCGGCACGATGCGCGCCATATCTTTCCAGGAATCGAAGGGCACGTCGCCCAGCTCTTCGAATCCGACCTTGAATATTGCTTCGCTGGCTTTCAGGAAGCGCTCGTAGCCTGCAACGTCGTCCGGCGAAAATCGGGCGATCTGTTCGCGCATCGCCTCCGCGTCGCCGGAGCAATCGAACACCGCGCCGTCGTCGAAGCGAATGCGGTAGAATGGCGAGACGGGTTTTAGCGTGACGTCGTCGGCCAGCCGGCGTCCGCACAGCCGCCACAACTCCTCGAACAGGAACGGCGCGGTGATGATGGTCGGGCCGGCGTCGAAGGTGAAGCCGTCTTGCCGATGCACATAGGCCCGGCCACCTGGCGCATCGAGCTTTTCCAGCACAGTGACGCGATATCCCCGGGCCCCCAATCGCACGGCCGCAGCCAATCCGCCGAACCCACTGCCGATGACGACAGCATGCGGCCTGATATCAGCGCGGAACGACCGCGCATCGATGCGAGGCGAGACGTCGAGCATGACACGGAGTGTAAATCTAGATTGACGGTTTTGCCAGTCAAAAACGTCAACAAGAATTTACGCGTCGTGCTGCAACGCAACCACGCCGGACTCCGTTGCCGCATCGATGATGGTCGCCGCGGCAAGTTCAGGCGCTTCCTCGTGCATGAGGTGCCCATAGCCTCGGACCAGTTCGAGCTTCGCCTTCGGCAAGATCTCGCGAACCCTGCGCGCAACATCGGGTGGAATCGCGCGGTCCTTCGACGCTGCGATCAGCAAGAGGGCCGGGCGCAGCCTTGGAAGATCGCGAACCAGCGGATGCAGATCCCAATTCGCCATCATCTGCAGCGCGGCCGATACATGTGCGGGGCTCGAGACGAGCTTGCCGTAGAGACGCTCGCCTTCGGCGTCGATGGTGGATCCCGTCCCGGCGATCAGCCGATGCACGGCGGCGGGATCGCTGCCGCGCCAGGCGAACATCCGCGGCACGAACGGATTGAACGTCAGCGCCTTGGCGAGCGGCGAGAGCACGAGCGCCGCAACGCCTCCGAACGGCAGGAAGGCGCCGTTGAGACTGACGATCAGCGCCGGATCGATCGAGCGGTCGAGCGACATGCGGGCGAGGATCGCAGCCCCCGCCGAATGGCCGACGGCAAGTTGCGGCCTGACGTCGAGCTGCCTGCAAAGCGCGGCGATGTCCTTCGACATGCCCGGCAGCGACAAGCGATGGCGCGGCGGCGCCTCCGTGAAGCCATGCCCGGGCAGGTCCGGCGCGACGACCGTGAAGTGCCGCGCGAGAAGCGGCATCAGCGCGCGCCAGGAATGCGTGGAAGCGCCGGTCCCGTGCGCGAGCAGCGCAACCGGTCCCGATCCCATGATTTGAACGTGCCAGCGATATCCTACGACGTCCAGAAAGCGACTTGCCTCGCGGTTGGGCCAATCCGCGCCGTCGCAACGCCAGGATAGTCTTGCACCCATCACGCCAACATCCACGAAGCGACGAGGTCCCCAAGCGACGTGGAGACGAGATCATTCAGGCGTTGCGCCCTTCAGAAAAGTCTCGAACTGAGCGATGAATTCCACCGGCTTTTCAAAATGCGGCATGGCACCGGTCTGGAGCACCGAGACGCTCCAGTTCGGCAGCCGCTTGATCTGAACTTTTTGCGCGTAGTCGACAAAATCTCCCCGCACGCCATGGGACATCCAGACCGGCATCGATAGGTTCTGGTAGAGCTTCATCGCGTCGGTGCTGAACAGATAGCCCGACACGAAATAATACGGCGCGTTCTCCGCGCCCGGTTGATGCGTCGTGATGTAGTCGTATTCGAGCAACCCTTCGTCGATCTGCTTCGCGCCCCAGGTCTTCTGCAGGAAAAACCGGATGCTGGCGCGGGAGGTGAGTGCCGAGAAGAAGCCGCGCTTCCACAGGGGAACGCTCAGCAGTCCATGCAGCCAAGGCATCGCGCGCGTACCATTGCCACCGCTATGCGTCGCGGCGCGGGCGGAGCGCCGATCGAAGCCGGTCGGGCTGATCAGCGCGATGCTGCGAAACGCGTTCGGCGCCTCGGTCGCGGCGCGTGCCGCGAACTCGCAGCCCAGCGACAGCGCGACGATGTCGATGGCGCCATCGCCGTGGGCCGCTTGAATGTCGTGGACAGCGGCATGGATCGCATCCGTCATCAGCCGCGGCGTATATTTTCTGTTGCTGCGGTCGGACAGGCCGAAGCCGGGAAGGTCCAAGGCATAGACCGCACGCTGGCTGCGGTAGTGCTCGAACAGAGGCTTCATCTCGTAAGCCGTCGCGGCGGCATTGACGCTGTGCACCAGCAGCAAAGGCGGCGTCGCTGTTGCGCCTGACGATGCCTTGGCTTCTCCATACAGCATGAGCCGGCCGGCGCGTCGATCCGCCAGCTCGACGCGCCTGCCAGGGAGTGGCGCGGGCATTGCCGCCTCTCGCGCCGAGTTCGTGGCGCTCGCCATGGACGAGATCTGCTGCATCGACGGTCCTCTCGCTATCCCCGGCGGGCTCACGCTTGGCCAAACGGCGCCGTTGGAGTATCAGAGTGACAAGACACCTTGTCACCAAATGCTGAAAACGCAAGTTGACTGATGTTCGTTCCCATCAACCGGTGCTCGGCGTCCTCTCGGGCGAGCGCCCCGCCGTGCCGCCGATCTGGATGATGCGGCAGGCCGGCCGCTACCTGCCTGAATACAGGGAGGTTCGCGCCAAGGCGGGCGGCTTCCTCAATCTGTGTTTCACGCCGGAATTGGCCGCCGAGGTGACGCTGCAGCCGATCAGGCGCTTTGGTTTCGACGCGGCGATCCTGTTTTCCGACATCCTGGTCGTTCCCCATGCGCTTGGCCGCACTGTCCGGTTCGAGGCCGGCGAAGGCCCACGCCTCGATCCGCTCGATCGCGTCGAGGACATCGCCGACCTGCCGCGCGAGGCCGACGCATCCGTGTTTGCGCCAATTTATGAAACGCTCCGGCTGGTCAGGCGCGAGTTGAAGCCAAGCGTCACTTTGCTCGGCTTCTGCGGCGCGCCCTGGACGGTCGCAACCTACATGATCGCGGGCAAAGGCACTTCCGACCAGGCCCCGGCGCGGCTGCTCGCCTACCGTGAGCCCAAAGCGTTCGCGACGCTGGTGGACGTACTGGTGGAGGCTTGCATCGATTATCTCTCGGCACAGCTCGAGGCGGGCGCCGACGCCGTGCAGATCTTCGACACCTGGGCCGGCGTCCTGCCGCCGCATGAATTTGCGCGCTGGTCGATCGAACCGACGCAGCGCATCGTTGCCGGCGTGCGCGCAAGGAGTCCGGGCGCGAAGATCATCGGCTTTCCGCGCGGCGCAGGCGCGCTGCTGCCCGACTACATTGAGCGGACCGGCGTCGATGCCGTCGGCATGGACTGGACCGCGGAGCCGCGGCTGATCCGCGAGCGCGTGCAGAGCCGCGTCGCCGTGCAGGGCAATCTCGATCCGATGGCGCTGATTGCCGGCGGCGATGCGCTCGATCGCGCCGTCGACGAGGTGCTGACGAACTACGGCCGGGGCCGGTTGATCTTCAATCTTGGCCACGGCATCCAGCCCGAGATGCCGATCGCGCATGTGGAGCGAATGCTGCAGCGTGTTCGCGATCATCGCGCCTGATCATCCCAAGGACATGTTGGCCTGCACCGCGCGCGAGAGCCGCGCGGCATCGGCATAGGGCAACGCGACATAGCGCGCCCGCATCTCCACCGCGATTTTCTCGGCCTGCGGCTGCGGCCGCGGCGAGGTATCGATGACGACGGCGGGAATACCGCTCACGCATAATTGCCGCGCCGCCTCATGCGCCTCGGCTTCGGCCACGGCACGTCCGCCGCTGCCGTCGCGTGCGACATTTGCCCGGCCGTCCGTCATCAACACGACCGTCGGCGAATGGCCCTTGCCGCGCACTGCGACCGCGAGCGTGGTCGCCGAGGCGATGGCCGCCGACAATGGCGTTCCGCCACCGCCGGCGAGCGCCGCAAGGCTGCGCCTGACCCGTGTCAACGAACGCGTCGGCGGCAGGATCAACTCAGCCGTCTGGCCGCGGAACGAGATCAAGGCCACCTCGTCACGCCGCACGTAGCAATCGGCCAGCAGCAGTTCGATCGCGCCCTTGACTTCGGCGAGCCGCTGCAAGGCCGAAGAGCCGGAGGCGTCGACGACGAAGATCGTGGACGTCGCGCTCTGCTGCTTGAAGCGCTTGATGCGGAAATCCTCCTTGCGGATCAGCAGGCGGGTCGTCCCGCCCGACTGTTTGCCCCGGCGAAGCGCTTGCCAGGGCGCGGCTGCGCGCAGCGTTTCCAGCAGGTTGAGCCGGGCGCCGGCGCCGAGTTCGCCACGGCGGACGCCGATCGGCCGACCGCGTCGCGGCCCTGCTCTTGACTGCCCCTGCTTGCCGACACTGATGTTGCGAGGTCCGTGCAAGCTCTTTTCCTGCAACCGTTTCAACAAGTCGGGCGGGATTGCGGCCTGGGCGGCTTCGAGCACGAGATCCTCGATCGGGATGTCATCCTCCTGCCTGTTGTCCGCCTCGCCGGGCTCCTGATCGGGCGCGGTTTCGGCGCTCTGCTCGGGCGTCGAAGGCAGCGTGGTGGCGCGCGGCGCCAGGACCAATCGTGCGGCGAGTTCGAGATGTGTCCGCTGCACCACCTCCTCACCGTCAAACCCTGCCGCTGCGCGCGCCACGCGGACGGCGAGCAGCGGGGCGCGAAGCGATGCGATGCCAAGCGATGCCGCCGCGTGACACAGGGCTTCGATCGAGTCTGCCGCCAGCGTCACCTGCCCCAGGCGGAGCCGCGCAGCCATCACATCCTCGGCCTCGACGCCGGCGGAGCAGATATCAGCGTTGGACAGAGGCTGGAGGTCGATGTGGAACGCGAGACGATCGCACAACGCGGATGGTGTCCGTTCATCCTCGAGGCCCTCATCGAACGCAACGACGCCGAAGCGCGATGATGCTCGTCGCGACACGCCGTCGCGTTCGACGACGATCTCGCCACGATCCATCGCAGCATTCAGATGCACCACCGTGGCCGGCGACAGCCGTTCGGCCATCACCGCAAGCAGCACACCGCCATCGATATCAGCCAATAGCCCGCGCTGCACGACCGGGCGTCCCGCCTGCAGCGTTGCGGCCAGATCGAGGCCGCCGAGCAGCCGGTCCTCGGAAATCGACGGCGGCAACTTCCGGAACGGAATGAACGGCGGGAAGCAGCTTCGCAGGACGTCTTGCCAGCGATCCCTGACCGCGCCGGCACCCACACGAATGCAGATGCCGCCGGTCCCGACAGGATCGACCGCGAACAAGGCGGCCGCGGTCACCGCATCCGACCAGATGTCCGCACCCGCGCTCATGCGGCAAAGCATTCGGCAAGCGCGCGCTCGACCCGCACGCTCGATCCGGATTCGTCGAGCGGATTGCGGCGTAGCCGATGGCGCAGAGCGGCCGGCGCAACACGCTTCAGATGATCTTCGCCGACTGCCTTTGCGCCCTCGAGCGCCGCGACCGCGCGCGCGGCGCGCATGAGCGTCAACTCACCGCGCAGGCCGTCAGTGCCGAGCGACATGCAGAGCTGCGCCGCCCTGGCGAGCATCGCGTCGGACACCGCAATCGCATCGACCCGTTCGCGCGCAACCTGTATCCGCTTGCGCGACTTCGACTCCTCCCTCGCCCATTGCGAGACGAAGCCGGCCGGATCGCTTTCAAACGCATCCCGACGCTTGATCACGTCGATGCGCGTCGGCAGATCGCCCGGCGTCTTCACCTCGACCGAAAGGCCGAAGCGATCCAGCAATTGCGGCCGCAACTCGCCCTCTTCGGGATTGCCGGTGCCGACCAGCACGATCTTGGCCGGGTGCCTGATGCTGAGCCCGTCGCGCTCGACCACATTCTCACCGGAAGCGGCGACATCGAGCAGCAGATCGACCAGATGATCCTCCAGCAGGTTCACCTCGTCGATGTAGAGGAATCCGCGATTGGCGCGCGCCAGCAGGCCAGCCTCGAAGGTCTTCTCGCCATGCGCCAGCGCACGCTCGAGATCGAGCGCGCCCACCACGCGATCTTCCGTCGCGCCGAGCGGCAGATCGACCACCGGCACCGGCACCGGATGCGACTTCAGCTTCCCCTTGGACGCGCGTGCCTTGCAATCATCACACTGCGAGGTCGCGTCGGCCGGATCGCAACTGTAGCGGCAGCCCACGACCGCACGCATGGTCGGCAGCAGCGCGGCAAGCGCGCGCACGGCCGTCGACTTGCCCGAGCCGCGATCGCCGAATGCGAGCACACCACCGACACGCGGATCGACGGCGGCGATCATCAGCGCGAGCTTCATCTCGTCCTGGCCGACGATCGCGGAAAATGGGAACACCATTGCCATGAGCTAATCGTCCTCCGGCCTGCACCGCGCGATCAGATCGGCCGCGCCCTTGTCGAGCAAGTCAAAGCCGACCGCGCGGCCAAGTTCGCGGGGACGGTTCGCCGGCCCGCACCGCGATGTTTCAATCAACTGACCGCCCTGTTCGTCGAGCACCGACGCGAACGATGTCATGTCGTGTCCGGACAGGACGGCATGCGCGGCAATCGGAGAATTGCAGTGGCCGTTCAGCACCCACAGCACCTCGCGTTCGGCCTCGGCGCTCAAGCGCGACGGGGCATCGTCGATCCACGCGAGCCGCATCCGTGTCGGCCAGTCCCGCTCCGCGCATTCGACGGCGACGATGCCTTGACCTGCCGCGGGCAGCATCTCGACAGGCGAGAAATCACGGGCGATGCGCGAGGCAAGCCCGATGCGCTGCAATCCCGATCGCGCCACCACCAGCGCGTCGTCGGGGCCGACCTCGCGCGCATCGGCGAGACGCTGCATCTCGCCATTGTCGAGCTTTCTGATCCGCGTGTCGGCAGCGCCGCGAAAATGAATGACGTCGGCTTCCGGAAACAGGCGTCGCACGTGAGCCGCGCGGCGCACGGCATTGGTACCGATCTTGAAGCCCATACCGTGGGACTTTCGCATCTCCTCGAGTGAGAGGCCGCGACGAAGCACGAGGCGATCGTTGGCCGCATCGCGCGGCAGCGCCGCTGCGACGACAAGACTAGGCGTGCCCTCGTTCCCCGGCAGGTCCTTCAGCGAATGCATCGCCGCGTGCAGCTCGCCGCGATGGATGGCGCTGAGGATCCCCACCACGAACGCGCCGCCCTTGCCGCCGTGGCGCGCGAGCCGGCTGGACTGATCCTGATCGCCCGGCGTTTCGAACTTGATGATCGCTACGTCGAGATTCTCGTTCTCGCTGCGCAGACGGCGCGCAATCTCTTCCGTCTGCGCCCGGGCCATGGCGCCGCTCTTGCGCGTCCCAATCCGAAGGCTCTGTCCCGACACGCCGGCTCCGATCGAGCTGCAAATGTCAACTTTAGTTGACGTTATGCAGATTGGACGATTTCGTCAACGGAGAGTGGACTGGGGACTGGAGATATTGCGCGCAAAGAGAACAGGACAACCGCCCGCGCGGTCCGGAAACCTGCATCGGAAAACTGGCACTTCAGTCGTTCGCTGCCGAATTGTCGGCGGGCTTCGAGCCGGGCATGACCGTCAAACAGTGACAAAGAAGCGCTGAAGATCGGCTCGAGAACGGCCAGTCGCGAGCATTGCGCCTGAGCCATTCGGCACCACCCTGGAGGTGCGGGCAATCGCAGGAAATCGCGAGCTTGGAAAATAGTACGTTTGGTAGCGGGAGAGGGACTCGAACCCCCGACCCCAGGATTATGATTCCCGTGCTCTAACCAGCTGAGCTACCCCGCCACAGGGTCGCGAGCGCCGAAACGGTGATCTCGCGAACGCGCGGCATATAAGGAAGGGGGCGGCGGGAAGTCAAGCTGAGTGGGATGCCTTCCGCCTCGCCAAGGCTTCAGCCTCCGCCGAGCCGCTTAGGCGGACAAGCTCACGGGAATATTGGCATTTTCGGCGCGATGACGGTCCGGACCGGGCTCGTACCGGCCGGCCGCGCCTCTCCGCACCCGCGCGGGAACGCGAATGCCCGGGACGTGCCCGGGCATGACGAGATCGGGAAGGCGGAATCGCCGTTATTTCGGCTTGACCGTGGGGTCGCCGCCGGGGCTGCCGGGCGGCGGGATGACCGGCATGCTGCCGTCGGTGCTCGGCGCCGGAGCGTGCATCTCGGGATCGACGCCGGAGGGCGGACACAGCACGCCGTCCGACTTGGCCAGCTTGTCGCCGAGCGGTTCCCGGGATTGGCCGGTGGTGGTTCCGTCAGGCGCGGTGGCGCGGTTCGGGCGGTCCTGTGGGACGCAGTCGGCGGCGCGTTGCGGGGACGGCGGCGCGGTCTGTTGGGGCGGCGTCGCCGGGGCGGGCGGGGCCTGTGCGATCGCTGCGCCAGAGGCGGCGATCAGGAGGCCGGCCAGAATGATGTTTGATGTCGTGCGCATGGGGGGCCAACGCGCGGATCGGGGCTGATGTTCCAAGCAGCGGCGCGAAGTGATGCAGCCTTTGAGACCGCGTCACGCTTGCGGCGCATCGTTCAGACGCCCGGCTGCGGCGGACTCTAAGCATGTGGTTTCGCGGCGACAGCGAACAAACGCCGCGAAAAATCGCGATCAGGCCTTGTGGTAGCGGATCAGCGAAAAATGGCCCATCGGCGGCATCGGGCGGCGCTCGGCCAAGGTGACGCCGCCGTGCTTGCCGGCCCAATTGACGAGACGCGCCCAAGGAAATTCCGGGCGCCAGCCGAGGCGGCGCGCGAGCGGCGCGAAGGCGAGCTCGGAGAGCCGTCGCAGGCCCTTCTCGGCGCCGATGTGGTTGACGAGGATCAGCTCTCCGCCGGGCTTGAGCACGCGCACGAACTCGTCGAGCGTGCCTTCGGGATCGGGCACGGCGGTGATGACGTATTGCGCGACTACCGCGTCGAAGAAGTTTTCGGGGAAGGCGAGGTTCTTGGCGTCCATCACCGAGAGCACCTCGACATTGTCGAGCTTCTCCTCGCGCACGCGCTTGATCGCCCGGCGCAGCATCGGCTCGGAGATGTCGACGCCGCAGACCTTGGTGGTGCGCGCGTAGTCCGAGAGCGACAGTCCGGTGCCGACGCCGACGTCGAGGATGCGGCCGCCGATGCGGTCGGCCTCGGCGATGGTCGACTGCCTCCCGGCGTCGAAGACCTTGCCGAACACGAGATCGTAGACCGGCGCCCAACGGCCATAGGCCTTCTCGACCCCGGCCCGCGAGATGTCTGCTGCCATGCCCCTGCCCTGCCTGATACTCTACTTAACCCTGACGATCGTTTGGTGAGATCGAAGTCAGCCCCGAACTCGGTCTAGCGCCACGCCCGCTTGCGGGAGAGGTCGACACGCCGTGCAGGGTGAGAGGGTTGGTTCCGCTGGCGAGACATCGCTGGTGGAGAGAGCCCCCTCCCCGAACCCTTCCCCCGCACGTGGGAGAAAGGGGTGCACGTCCATCGCGGTAGCAGTTGAGACCGATCACGGCAAGTTAGCCGCGGACCGCTTCCACCAGCGGCCGCGCCGTGCTGCTCGCGGCCTTCGCGGCGGCGCTCTGGATGAAGCCGCCGCCGAGCACGCGCGCCTGGCCGGCGGGCGCGTCGTAGAACACGCAGGCCTGGCCGGGCGAAACGCCCTCCTCGCCGGCGACCAGTTCGACCTCGTACTGGCCGTTGGCGCCGCGCAGCCACGCCGGCTGCGGGCTGCGGGTCGAGCGCACGCGCACGAACATCTCGAGGCCGTTGCCGATGGCGCGGTCGATGTCGCCATCGCCGATCCAGTTGACGTCGCGCAGCACGATGCGGTGCATCTTCAGCGCATCGCGCGGGCCGACGACGACGCGGCGGTTTGCTGCATCCAGCCGCACCACGAACAGCGGAGAGCCGGACGCGATACCGAGGCCGCGACGCTGGCCGACGGTGAAATTCGCGATGCCGCTGTGCCGGCCGAGCACGCGGCCGTCGAGATCGACGATCTCGCCGGGATCCATCGCGTTCGGACGCAGGCGGGTGATGATGTCGGTGTAGCGGCCGGTCGGCACGAAGCAGATGTCCTGGCTATCGTGCTTGTCGGCGACCGCGAGGCCGAAGCGACGCGCGAGCTCGCGCGTCTCGGGCTTGGTCATGTCGCCGAGCGGAAAGCGCAGGAAATCGAGCTGCTCGCGCGTGGTCGCGAACAGGAAATAGCTCTGGTCGCGGTCGCTGTCGGCCGCGCAGACCAGCGCGCGCGAGCCGTTGTCGAGGCGGCGCGAGGCGACGTAATGGCCGGTGGCGAGCGCATGCGCCCCGAGTTCGCGCGCGGTCTTCAGCAGATCGCGGAACTTGACCGAGCGGTTGCACTCGATGCACGGCACCGGCGTCTCGCCGAGCGCGTAGCTGTCGGCGAAATTGTCAATGACGGACTCGCGGAAACGGTCCTCGTAATCGAGCACGTAGTGGGGAATGCCGAGCTTGGCGGCGACGTCGCGGGCGTCGTGGATGTCCTGGCCGGCGCAGCAGGCGCCCTTGCGATGGGTCGCGGCGCCATGGTCGTAGAGCTGAAGCGTGATGCCGACGACGTCGTAGCCTTCAGCCTTCAGCAGCGCAGCCGTCGTCGAGGAATCGACGCCGCCCGACATGGCGACGACGACCCTGGTGTCCTGCGGACGGCCTTCGATATCCAGACTGTTGAGCATGGCTGATCGATATTGAATCCGGCGGCGGCGTTGGGCGATCCGCGATTACCTTTGGCCGGGACGGCCGAGGTCCCGGGGAACCAGAATTCCCGCGGGGGCGGCTTGCCCGGTCGAAAGCGGCTGAGAGCACCTCTTTAATATAGGCGGCATTCCGGTGAAGCAATCGCAGGGCAGGCCAGCTTAGGGCAATTCTTGCCGGGAGGCAGAAACGCGCGGGCTCACGGGCCTCGCCGGAGGGGTGCACGATATTATTAAAGTATTGATTTTCATAGATAAAGCCGGGGAACGTGACGCTGGCCCACTCCTTGCTACCTCTTGTCCCGAAGATGTTTTCAAGGGGTTGCCTGTGGTTGGTGTAACGTCAGACGTCGCTGCCAGCGTGCCGGTGCCGAGCGCGTCGCAGAAGGCCGCCCGGTCGCAGGCCTCGCAAAGCTCGTCCACCAGCAGCCCGTTCAGCGCGCTGGTCGACAGCAACAATTCGGCGATCGGCAACAGCGCGTCGTCCTCGACGCAGGACACGACGCCGCGCCGTACCGATCCGACCAGTTCGTCCTCCGACAAGAGCGCGCGCGACACCTCCTCCTCCACCGACCGGTCCGGATCGAGCAAGGCGAGCGACAACACCGATTCGTCCGCCCCCGCCGCGAACGACGCGACCGCCGATCCAGCCAAGCCGGCCGGCAAGACCAAGGACAAGTCCGACGCATCGGGCGCCAAGTCGGCCGACAAGTCCGAGGACACGAAGGGCGACAAGACCGACGGCAGCGACAGCCTCGGCAACGCGGTGGATGCCGCTGCGGCCGCGCAGACCGATCAGACGCAAGCCGCGGTGCCGGATCCGAACGCGATCGTCGTCGCCGCGCCCGTCGTGCCGGTCGATCCGAACGCGGCGGCCAACCAGGCCGCCGGCAACGCCGCCTCTCCGCTGACGATCGCCGCCGCCGGCATCGCCACCAGCGCCTCGACCGCAGCGCAGATCGCCGGCACCAAAACCGATGCCGCGACCGGCACCAAGACCGGCAAGACGGACGCGAAAGCCGCGACCGCGGATGCCGCCGACGCTGCAGCCTCCGACACGTCCGCGGCCGATGCCAAGACCAACGGCTTGCAGATCGCCGCGGTCGACCAGGCCACGCCGAAAACGTCGTTCAAGGCCGCCGCTACCGCACAGGCGCAGACCGACATCTCCAATATCGGCCAGGACACGGCCAAGGCGAACACGACCGCCACCGCGCAAAATCCGGCGACCGTGACTAGCCCCAGCCCGGCCCCGCACCCGCAGACGGCGCAGCCTCAGGCCGATGCCGCCGCATCCGACGCGAAGACCGGCGCATCCGACCGCACCGCCGATACGCCTGCGGCCGCACCGACCGCGCACGCGCATGCGGACGCGCAGACTGCCGCCACCGCCGCGACCGACACCAGTACGCAGGCCGCCTCGGCATTGCAGGCGCCGATGACCACGACGACATCGGCCGCGACCGCATCGACGGCCACGCTGACCGCCACCGCGGCAACGGCGACGGCCGTGCCGATCAGCGGCGTGCCGATCGAGATCGCCGCGGCCGCGCGTGCCGGCAAGACCCGTTTCGACATCAGCCTCGATCCGGTCGAGCTCGGCCGCATCGACGTGCGCATCAACGTCGACCGCAACGGTCAGGTCACCTCGCATCTCACCGTCGAGAAGCCGGAAACGCTGTCGATGCTGAAGCAGGAGGCGCCGCAACTGCAGCGCGCGCTGGACGATGCGGGCCTCAAGACCGGCAGCAACGGCCTCTCCTTCAGCCTGCGCGACCAGAGCTCGTCCGGCCAGAACGGCGGCAACAACGACAATGGCGGCAATGCCCGCCGGCTGATCGTCAGCGACGAAGACGCAAGTCCCGCCGCGCCCGTCGGGCGCAGCTATGGCCGCATGCTCGGGTCGAGCAGCGGCGTCGACATCAGAGTGTGAGGAGTATCCGCAGATGACCACCACCAGTGCCGCCACCGCGCCAGCCGTCGTCTCCGGGACGACGCAGACGTCGTCATCGTCATCTTCCTCGTCGAGCTCGAGCCTGGGGTCGTCCACCGGCGCGACGCTCGCCGGCAACTTCCAGACCTTCCTGACGCTGCTGACGACGCAGCTCCAGAACCAGAACCCGCTCGATCCGCTCGACACCAACCAGTTCACCCAGCAGCTGGTGCAGTTCGCCGGCGTCGAGCAGCAGCTCAAGACCAACGATTCGCTCGCGACCCTGGTCAGCCTGCAGCAGACCACGCAGGCGACCCAGGCGCTCGGCTTCGTCGGCAAGACCGCGGTGGTCGACGGTTCGACCGCGACCATGACGAATTCGTCGGCGACCTGGCACCTCAGCGTCCCCAGCAGCGCGACCGTCGACATCTCGGTGTCCAACAGCTCCGGCCAGACCGTCTTCACCGGTAAGTACACCGCCGGCGCCGGCAGCGACATTCCCTTCACCTGGAACGGCCAGGGCAATGACGGCACGCAATGGCCGGACGGCAAGTACACGATCTCTGCGACCGGCAAGGACCTTTCGGGCAATTCCGTCGGCATCGCCGCGCAGGTGCAGGGCGTGGTCTCCTCCGTCGACCTGACGCAGTCGCCGCCGCTGCTCTCGATCGACGGCAACAGCTACACGCTGAGCCAAGTGAAGAGCATCGTCGCCACCAGTAATTGAGGCGGCGCTATCCATGACGTGTGGTCCCGGCGAACGCCGGGACCGATCACCACCAAACGTCGTTTCAAGGCGAGGACGCAGGCCCGGGCTCCTCGCAGACGGCTCTCTTCCCGGGGACATGCGTCCGGCTTTTTCGCCGGGACGGCAGTCGAGGCCCCTTCCGGCGTCGCGCAGGCCTCGTTCGTTAGTAAAGTATTTACGAAGACCCGCTCCGCCGGCCCTGGACAACCAGATTCAGCCCGCGGAGCCGGTCTTGTTCCCGCAAGTTTCAACGAGAATTGTATTGAAGCCTTAGGCTTAGCCAATTTTTAAGCCGGCACGCGTAGGGTTGCGTCGTGAGTTCAGTGGTTGAGAGTTTGTGAGTACGCCATGACAGAACCCCATCGCCCGAGGGTAAAATACGTCATCGGGCCGGACGGCAGTCCGCTGACGATTGCGGATCTGCCTGCACCCGGCACCAAACGCTGGGTCATCCGCCGCAAGGCTGAAGTCGTCGCCGCTGTTCGTGGCGGACTTCTCTCCCTTGAGGAGGCCTGCAGCCGTTATACCCTGACGGTCGACGAATTCCTTTCCTGGCAGTTTTCCATCGACCAGCATGGTCTGGCGGGTCTTCGAACCACCCGCATCCAGCAATATCGCCAGTAAGCGATCCGGAAATCTGCGGTCTTTGACGAAAATCGGCCTCGCTCTGCGAGGCCGATCTTTTTTATGTCACCACTTTTGTCCCACCTCTTAATCTTCGTTAACCATATCGAAACCATCACCTAGGCAATAATTGCCCAGTCGGCCGCTCGGATCACGGGCCGAATCTGTCGGGGCAGTTGCTTGCAAGGTCTGTTGGACTTCCTGAAGGGTCTGGGCGCTGCACGGTTCGCAGCGATGATCGCGGTCACCGCCGCGCTCATCGGCTTTTTCGCGTTCGTCATCATGCGCGTCACCACGCCGCAGATGACGACGCTGTTCACCGACCTCAGCGTCGAGGATTCTTCCAGCATTATCAAGGACCTGGAACGCCAAGGCATCCAGTTCGAGCTGCGCAATGAAGGCACCATCATCATGGTGCCGAAGGACAAGGTCACCCGCCTGCGGATGAAGCTCGCCGAAGGCGGCCTGCCCAAGGGCGGCGGCGTCGGCTACGAGGTGTTCGACAAGTCGGATGCGCTCGGTACCACCTCTTTCGTCCAGAACATCAATCATCTGCGCGCGCTCGAGGGCGAACTCGCCCGCACCATCCGCGCCATCGACCGCATCCAGGCCGCCCGCGTCCACCTCGTGCTGCCTGAGCGACCGCTGTTCTCGCGCGAGGCGCCGGAGCCGTCGGCCTCGATCGTGGTGCGGGTGCGCGGCTCGCTGGAGGCGCAACAGATCCGCGCCATCCGCCACCTCGTCGCCTCCGCCGTCAACGGGCTGAAGCCGCAGCGCGTCTCGATCGTGGACGAGGCCGGCCAGCTTCTCGCCGATGGCGCCGCGACCGATCCGGAGCAGGCGGTCGGCGACGAGCGCCGCATTGCCTTCGAGAAGCGGCTGCGCAAGCAGGTCGAGGACATCGTGTCCTCGGTGGTCGGCTCGGGCCGGGCCCGGGTGCAGCTCGCCGCCGATTTCGACTTCAACAAGATTACCCAGACCTCGGACAAGTTCGATCCCGAGGGCCGCGTGCTCCGCTCGACCCAGACCCGCGAAGAGCAGAGCATGACCGCCGACAACAACGGCCAGGTCACGGTCAACAACGAGCTGCCGGGCAACCAGCAGAACGGCGGCGTCGCCGCCAAGGACCAGAGCAAGAAGACCGAAGAGACCAACAATTACGAGATCTCCCGCACCACCAAGACCGAGGTGACCGAGGCCGGCCGGGTCAACCGTATCTCGGTCGCGGTGCTGGTCGACGGCATCTACTCGAAGAACGACAAGGGCGACCTGGTCTACCAGGATCGCACCAAGGAGCAGCTCGACCGCATTTCGGCGCTGGTGCGCTCGGCGATCGGCTTCGACCAGAAGCGCGGCGACCAGGTCGAAGTGGTCAATCTGCGGTTTGCCGATGCCCCCACCACCGCCCCGATCACCGAGCCGAGCGGCTTCCTGGGCATGCTTCAGTTCACCAAGGACGACGTCATGTACTTCGTCGAGCTCGGCGTGATGATGCTGCTCGGCCTGATCGTGCTGTTCATGGTGATCCGCCCTCTGGTGAAACGCATCCTCGCCTCCGACGAGGTCGCCGCCGCGATCACCGGCGTCCTCACCGGCCCCGCCGCCTCCGACGAGGGCGCTGCCGCTGCCGGCTCCGGCGGCCAGGCGCTGCTGCCGGGCGGCGCCGCCAGCGCGATCGACGTCGCGACCATCCAGGGCCAGGTCCACGCGCAGTCCGTTCATCGCGTCGGCGAGCTCGCCGAGCGCAATCCCAACGAAACCGTCGCCATTATCCGCCAGTGGCTGACCGAACCCGCGAAATGACGAGAGACCTGACCTGACATGGCCGCCTCCCTGCAAAACGCCAACTCCAACGACATCACCAGCGTGATCTCGACCCTGGGTGCCCGCGCCGGCAGCCGCGCGGGCGGCAAGATCGAACAGCTCGCCGGCCCGAAGCGCGCCGCGATCCTGATGCTGGCCCTCGGCGAGCAGTATGGCGGCAAGATCTGGGGCCTGCTCGACGACGACGAGGTGCGCCAGCTCTCGCTGGAGATGTCGACGCTCGGCACCGTCGAGGTCGACACGGTCGAGGACATGCTGCTCGAGTTCGTCTCGCGCATGTCGGCATCGGGCGCGCTGATGGGCAATTTCGACGCGACCGAGCGGCTGCTGCAGCAGTACCTGCCGCCGGAGCGCGTCAACGGCATCATGGACGAGATCCGCGGCCCCGCCGGCCGCAACATGTGGGAGAAGCTCTCCAACGTGCAGGAAGAGGTCCTCGCCAACTACCTCAAGAACGAATATCCGCAGACCATCGCCGTGGTGCTATCGAAGCTGAAGCCGGAGCACGCCGCGCGCGTGCTCGGCATCCTGCCCGAGGAGCTCGCGCTCGACGTCGTCAACCGCATGCTGAAGATGGAGGCGGTGCAGAAGGAGGTGATCGAGAGCGTGGAGAGGACGCTGCGCACCGAATTCATGTCCAACCTGTCGCAAACCCGCCGCCGCGACGCCCACGAGGTGATGGCCGAAATCTTCAACAATTTCGATCGTCAGACCGAAACCCGCTTCATCACCTCGCTGGAAGAGGACAACCGGGAATCGGCCGAGCGCATCAAGGCGCTGATGTTCACCTTCGACGATCTGGTCAAGCTGGATTCCGGCTCGGCCCAGACCCTGATGCGCAACGTCGACAAGGACAAGCTCGGCGTCGCGCTCAAGAGCGCCAACGAGGAGGTCCGCAACTTCTTCTTCGGCAACATGTCCTCGCGCGCCGCGAAAATGCTGCAGGACGACATGGCCGCGATGGGACCCGTGCGCCTGCGCGACGTCGACGAGGCCCAGGCCCTGCTCGTCAACCTCGCCAAGGACCTCGCCGCCAAGGGCGAGATCATGCTGACCAAGAATCGCGCCGACGACGAGCTGGTGTATTGATGGCGGCCCCGGCAAAATTCCTGTTCGACACCGACTTCGCCGCGCCGGACCGGACGCGCGAGAAGGCCGCGACCGCGGCCGAGATCGCCCAGAAGGTCGCGGAAGCCGAAGCGCGTGCCTATCAGGATGGTTTTGCCGCCGGCCAGCGCGAGGCCAAGGCGGAGAGCGACCGCCGCGTCGCGCTCGCCATGGAAGAAATCAACATCGGAGTCCGGGGCATCGCGTCGGGCATCGGCAACATCGAGGCCAAGATGGAGACCGAGGCGGTCGATGTCGCGGTCGCGGTGGCCCGCAAGCTGTGCGCCGATCTGGTCGCCGCCGAACCGCTCGGCGAGATCGTCGCGCTGGTCAAGGATTGCTTCTCGCATCTGGTCGCGACCCCGCATCTCGTCGTCCGCATCAACGACGCGCTCTACGAGAGCGCGCGCGAGAAGATCGAGCGACTCGCCAAGCAGAGCGGTTTCGAGGGGCGGCTGGTGATCCTGGCCGAGCCGGAGATTGCGACCGGCGACTGCCGGATCGAATGGGCCGATGGCGGCGTCGTGCTGGAGCGCGCGGCCATCGCGGCCAAGGTCGACGAACTGGTCGGACGCTATGTCGCGTCCCGCAGGGGGAATTAAGCCATGAGCGACACCGACGGACAGGTCCCGCTGCCCGATCTCAACGGTCCGTTGCCGCCGGCCGGCACCGACATCGGCTACAACGAGGAAGAATATGCGGCGCGCGTCGCCGCCGACCTCGAAGCCGTGTTCGACGTGCCGGTGCAGGTCTCGGCCGTGCTCGGCCGTTCCAAGATGGACGTCGGCGAGCTCTTGAAGCTCGGGCCCGGCACGGTGCTCGAGCTCGACCGCCGCGTCGGTGAGGCCATCGACATCTACGTCAACAACCGCCTGGTCGCCCGCGGCGAGGTGGTGCTGGTCGAGGACAAGCTTGGCGTGACCATGACGGAAATCATCAAGACGGAACGCGGCTAGGTGTTTTCAGCATGATCCAGCCGGACGACAGCCTGGCAGATTTCCGGATCATGCACGCACAGGAATTGACGCGCGACAGCGCGAACAGACGGACAGGAGACTGACATGCGGCTTCTCATCGTTGGCACATTGAAGGGCCAGCTCACCACCGCCACCAAGATCGCGATGGAGAACGGCGCCACCGTGACCCATGCCGAGGATCACGAGCAGGCGATGCGCGTGCTGCGCGGCGGCAAGGGCGCCGACCTCCTGCTGGTCGACGTCGCGCTCGACATCCGCGATCTCGTGATGCGGCTGGAAGCCGAACACATCCACGCACCGATCGTCGCCTGCGGCATCACCAACGATGCCCGCGCCGCCGTCGCTGCGATCCATGCCGGCGCCAAGGAATACATCCCGCTGCCGCCGGAACCGGAGCTGATCGCCGCGGTGCTGGCGGCTGTCGCCAACGATTCCCGCGAGCTGGTCTATCGCGACGACGCGATGGCGAGGGTGATCAAGCTGGCGCAGCAGATCGCTGGCTCCGACGCCTCCGTCATGATCACCGGCGAGTCCGGGACGGGCAAGGAAGTGCTGGCCCGTTACGTCCACGCGCGCTCCGCCCGCGCCAAGCGTCCCTTCATCTCGATCAACTGCGCCGCGATCCCCGAGCATCTCCTGGAGTCCGAGCTGTTCGGCCACGAGAAGGGCGCCTTCACCGGCGCGGTCGCCCGCCGCATCGGCAAGTTCGAGGAAGCGACCGGCGGCACGCTGCTGCTCGACGAAATCTCGGAGATGGACGTCCGCCTGCAATCCAAGCTGCTCCGCGCGATCCAGGAGCGCGTGATCGACCGCGTCGGCGGCACCAAGCCGGTGCCCGTCGACATCCGCATCATCGCGACATCGAACCGCAATCTCGCGGAAGCCGTGCGCGAAGGCACTTTCCGCGAGGACCTGCTGTTCCGGCTCAACGTCGTGAACCTGAAGATCCCGCCGCTGCGCGAGCGTCCCGCCGACATTCTCGAGCTCGCCCAGCATTTCGTGAAGAAATACGCCGAGGCCAACGGCGTGCCGCTGCGGCCGATCTCCGCCGAGGCGCGCCGCGTGCTCTCCGTCAACCGCTGGCAGGGCAACGTCCGCGAGCTCGAAAACACGATGCACCGCGCGGTGCTGATGGCGCAGGGCGACGAGATCGGCCCGGACGCGATCATCACGCCGGACGGCGACCGCCTCGACCTCGCCAAGACGGCCCCGGCCGTGGCGCATGCCACGATGGCCGCCGAGCAGGTCACACGGGCACTCGTCGGCCGCACCGTCGCGGATGTCGAACGCGACCTGATCCTGGAGACGCTCAAGCACTGTCTCGGCAACCGGACCCATGCCGCGAACATCCTCGGCATCTCGATCCGCACGCTGCGCAACAAGCTCAACGAATACGCCGACGGCGGCATTCCGATCCCGCCCGCCGGCACCCCCGGCGAATATCCGCGCATGCCGATGGTGGGCGCGTAAGCGCCTCCACAGGGGTTGCAGACTGCGAATGCCCGGGTCGATCCCGGGCATTTTTGTTTCGAGGACGAATGCACACGATCGCCTCCGCCTCGTCATTGCGGGGCGCGGCAGCGACAACCCAGGCCGCACCAGGGAAACAATCTGGATTGCTTCGCTTCGCTCGCAATGACGAGCCTCAAGAGCCGACCTCGCATAACGGGACCGCACCACGTGACTAGGTCATCGGCACAGCAGGCCCTATAACCCGCATGGGAACCACGCGAGGAAAACCATGTCCGAAGCCCAAATCACGGATTGGCTGGCAACGCAGCGGCAGGCCATGATCGATCTGTTGCGCGACGTCGTGAACATCGACTCCGGATCGTACGACAAGGTCGGCGTCGATGCGGTCGGCGCGCGGTTCGAGCGGCACTTTTCCGAGCACGGCATTCCGTTCCGGCGCGAAGACCACGGCACCTTCGGCGATGCGATCCATGCCGAGGTGATCAAACCCGGCAGCAACGAGAAGCCCGTGCTGTTGATGGGACATCGCGACACGGTGTTCGGCAAGGGCGAGGCCGAGCGTCGCCCCTTCACGATCAAGGGAAGCCGCGCCTACGGCCCGGGCGTCGCCGACATGAAGGCCGGCCTCGTCATGAACGTGTTCGTGGCAACGGCCTTCCACAAATTCGGCGGCAATCCGCATCCGATCAAGGTGCTGATCACCTCGGACGAGGAGATTGCATCGCCCTCCTCCCGCCCCGTGATCGAGCGCGAGGGACGCGCCGCGCGCGCCGTGTTCAATTCAGAGCCCGGCCGGCCGACCGGCAACGTCGTGACCAGCCGCAAGGGCGGCATCTTCATGCATTTCGCCATCACCGGCAAAGCCGCGCATTCCGGCGCCAATTTCGCCGCCGGTGTCAGCGCGATCGGTGAGCTTGCGCACAAGGTGCTGCATATTCACGCGCTGACCAATCTCGACAAGGGCATCACGCTCAATGTCGGCCTCGTGTCGGGCGGCCAGTCCGTCAACACCACGGCGCCCTATGCCGAAGGCCAGATCGACCTGCGCTATGTCGATCCGGCAGACCGCGCGACGGTGATGGCCGCGATCGAGAAGATCATTGCGACCTCCTACGTGCCGGGCACGAGCGCGACACTGACGATCAAGGGCGAGTTCGTCCCGGTGGTGCAGAGCGCGGAGTCGAAGGCGCTGTTCGAAGGCTATCAGGCCGCGGCGAAACAGGCCGGCCTCACCACGCTGCAGGGGGAGTTCTCCGGGGGCTGCGCCGATTCCGGTTTCACCGCCGCGGTCGGCACGCCGACCATCTGCGGTGTCGGTCCCGTCGGCGGGCTCGCGCACACGCCCGAGGAATATCTCGAGATCGACAGCATCGTGCCCCGCGCGCAGACCTTGGCGCTGGCGATCCTGCGGGGATAGCGCGCCGCACGCGTTGCCGTCATGCCCGGGCCCGCCCCGGGCATCCACCCACGCCTCTCATCAATCGCGACTGCACGTGGATGGCGGCAACAGGCTGCCATGACGACGGCGAGAGAGCAGTGCGCAGGGTGAGCGGCCGGGTCAGGCTCCGCCGTGACGAGAAGCAATCAAGAATAACTCGGGGCGTCCGGCTTGCGGAAAATGTGGATGGGATCGCCGGGAACGATGCCGGGCTGGCCGCTGAACATCGCGTATGCGTAGAGCGCCAGATAGGCGATCGCCAGCGCGCCGATGGCGTAGAAGGCCCAGGTCGCGACGCGCTTCATCGTTCAGCTCCGTTGCCTCCCGGTCGGCAGGCTCAGGCGCTTCTAGAGCGATGAAGGAAAAAAGACCAGCCCGTGTGCCCGTCGCGGGCGGCGATCAAGCGCCGCGCCGGCCGCTTGCTGCCGGAAGACTGACCTCGGCGAGCCTTGCCGCGTCCTCGTCCTGATCGACCGCAACATATTTGCCGTGCCAATAGGCGAGCGCGGCGTTGCGGGTGGAGCTCCTGATGCCCCTGACACGGCCGATCACGATGCCATGCGAATGCCGTTCGACGATCTCCTCGACCTCGCAATCGAAGGCGGACAGGGCATCGACCAGCAGCGGGACCCCCGACACGGCCGTCTCCCACTGGGCCCCGGCGAAGCGATCGGCGCCCTTCAGGCCGCCCTTGCCGGCGAAACGCTCGGCGACATCGAGTTGGTCGGCATTGAGGATGTTCACGCCGAAGGCGCCGTGGCGCCGGATCAGCGGAAAGGAGGAAGCATCGCGGTTGATGCTGACGAGCAGCGTCGGCGGATCGACCGAGAGCGAGGTCACGGAGGTCACGGTCATGCCCGTGATGTCCTTGCCTCGTCCGGCGGTGATGACGCTGACGCCTCCGGTCAGGTGACGCATGGCGCCGCGGAAATCGGTTGGCGAGACGAGGTGATCGGTCATCAGATTGCGGGGAACTACGTTCATGGCATGCTCCCCGAAGCGGGGTCCTCTCATATTTAGGTACGATCGTCCGCCGACAAAAGATGGCTCAGGATCGAGCCTTCCAGGCTCGCGAGCTCGGCCGAACCGCGCTCGCGCGGCCGGACGGCGTTAACCGTGACGTCCTGGGCGATGCGCCCCTCGTCGATCACGAGGACGCGGTCAGCCAGCGCCACCGCCTCGGAGACGTCGTGGGTCACCAGGATCGCGGTGAAGCCCTGGTCGCGCCAGACACGCTCCAGAAGGCGCTGCATCGAAATGCGGGTCAGCGCGTCCAGTGCGCCGAGCGGCTCGTCGAAGGCGAGCACGCGCGGGCGGGAGACCAGCGCGCGGGCAAGCGCGACGCGCTGCTTCTGGCCGCCGGACAGCACCGACGGCCACTGGCCACGCTTCTCGGCCAGTCCGACCTCGGTCAGCGCCTTCTCGGCGCGCGCATGCGCGTCGCTCGACGCACGATCGCGGCCGAGACCGACTTCGACATTCGACAGCACGCGCGCCCAGGGCAGCAGCCGGGGCTCCTGGAACATCACGCGGATGTCCTCGGGCTGGACCGCATCGCCAAAGCTGATGCTGCCGGCATCGATCTTCTCGAGGCCCGCGATCAGGCGCAGCAGCGTGCTCTTGCCGCAGCCGCTCTTGCCGACGATCGCAACGAACTGGCCGGCCGGGATCTGCAGGTCGATGCCGCGCAGCACCTCGTTGTCACCGAAGGATTTGCGCAGGCCGCGGATGGTGAGCGGAAGTCCGCCGCCATGCCGGGGACGGTCCTCGCGTTCCTCGCGCACCACGCGTGCCTGCGGCGCGAAATTGGCGCGGCTTGCAAGTTCGGCTTCGGGAAGAGACGTACGGAGGGCTGTCTGCATGTCACTCTCAACGTTTCTGGAAGGCGGGGTGCCAGGAGAGCGTCAGGCGCTCCAGCACACGGGAGGCGCTGTCGGCGAGCTTGCCGAGCAAGGCGTAGATCAGGATCGAGAGCACCACGACGTCGATCAGCATGAACTCGCGCGCCTGCATCGCCATGTAGCCGAGGCCGGACGAGGCCGCGATGGTCTCGGCGACGATCAATGTCAGCCACATGATGCCGAGCGCGAAGCGGATGCCGACGAAGATCGAGGGCAGCGCGCCCGGGAAGATCACGCGGCGAAACAGCTCGCCGTCGGTCATGCCGTAGATGCGGCCCATCTCGATGAGCTGGGGATCGACGGTGCGGATGCCGTGCAGCGTGTTGAGATAGATCGGGAAGAACACCCCGAGCGCCACCAGGAACAGCTTCGCGCTTTCGTCGATGCCGAACCACAGGATCACCAGCGGAATCAGCGCCAGATGCGGCACGTTGCGCACCATCTGAAGCGTGGTGTCGGTGAGCTTGGCGGAGAGCTGCGACAGGCCGTTGGCGAGGCCGAACGCGAAACCGATGCCGCCGCCGATCAGGAAGCCGATCGACGCGCGCCAGAACGAGACCCAGATGTTGCGGATGAGCTCGCCCGAGAGCAGCAGCTTCCAGCCCGCGAGCACGACGTCGCTCGGCGCCGGCAGCACGCGCGTCGGCACGAAGCCGGTGATGCTGGCGACCTGCCAGATCACGATGATCGCGAGCGGCACGATCCACTGGATCAGGCCGTCGGCGCGCGGCAGGCGGAAGCTGCGCGGGAACGAAACGCTGTCGATCAAGCTCATGACTGCGACACCCGCTGTTGCGGACGGAAATCGCTGCCAACGGTCTCGCCGAAGGGACCACCGTTGAAGTGCAGCTTCGTCACGTTGCTGGGCTGTTCCAGCGAGAGCAGCGGGAAGACCAGCTCGGCGAAGCGATAGGCCTCCTCGAGATGCGGATAGCCCGACATGATGAAGGTATCGATGCCGAGATCCTGATACTCCTTGATGCGGGCCGCGACCGTCTGGGCGTCGCCGACCAGCGCGGTGCCGGCGCCGCCGCGGACGAGGCCGACGCCGGCCCACAGGTTCGGGGCGATCTCGAGCTTGTCGCGCTTGCCGCCATGGAGCTGCGCCATGCGCTGCTGGCCGACCGAATCCATGCGCGCGAAGTTCTTCTGGGCGAGCGCGATGGTGTCGTCGCTGACATGCTTGATCAGCTCGTTGGCCGCGCGCCAGGCTTCCTCGTTGGTCTCACGCACGATGACGTGCAGCCGGATTCCGAAGGAGAGTTTGCGGCCGCGCGCATCCGCGACGGCCTTCACCTTGGCGATCTTCTCGGCGACCAGCGCCGGCGGCTCGCCCCAGGTGAGATATTTGTCGACGGCATCGACCGCGACGTCGATGCCGGCATCGGAAGAGCCGCCGAAATAGAGCGGCGGACGCGGCGACTGCACCGGGGGGAACAGGAGCTTGCCATCCTCGATGTGGATGTGCTTGCCCTCGACATTGACGGTCTTGCCGGCGAGCAGGTCGTTATAGACGTCGAGGAATTCGCGGGTGACGGCATAGCGTTCGTCGTGGCCGAGGAAGATGCCGTCGCCCTTGTTCTCGACGGGGTCGCCGCCGGTGACGACGTTGACAAGCAGCCGGCCGTTTGTGATGCGGTCGAGCGTCGCCGTCATGCGCGCAGCAACCGTCGGCGACTGCAGGCCCGGCCTGACCGCAACGAGATAGCGCAGCCGCTCGGTGAACGGTGCGACCGAGGAGGCGACGATCCAGGAATCCTCGCAGCTGCGCCCGGTCGGCAGCAGCACGCCGTAATAGCCGAGTTGGTCGGCGGCCTGCGCGATCTGGCGCAGATAGTTGAAATTGACCTCGCGGCCGCCGATGCCGGTGCCGAGATAACGGCCATCGCCATGCGTCGGCAGGAACCAGAGGATGTTGGCGTTCGGCTGCTTGCTCATGTCCTTGCTCACGTTCCTGGTCTCCGCGCCACGTCGGAGATCTTGATTGCCTTGGGGATCAGGTTGAGCGCGAAGAACGCATCCGCAACCTGCTGCTGGTCGGCGATGACGGCGTCGGTGAGCGGCTTGATGCCGTAGGACTGCCGCTTCAGCGCCACTTCGACCACGGGGACGGACAGTCCGATCGACGGTGCCAGCTGCTCCGCCACCGCGTGGATGTCGCCCTTGGCCCAATCGTCGACCGAACTCAGCTCGGCGAGCACGGCATCGACGATCTTCGGATTGGCTTCGAGGAATTTCTTCGACGAGAAATAGAACTGGTAGTTCGCGACGATATCGGTCCCGTCGGCGAGCGTACGCGCGCCGGTCGCGGCTTCCGCTGCCGCCTGGAACGGATCCCAGATCACCCAGGCATCGACCGCGCCACGCTCGAAGGCCGCCCGCGCATCGGCCGGCGCCAGGAACACGGGCTCGATCTCGGAATATTTGACGCCCGCCTTCTCCAGCGCCTTGACCAGGAGATAGTGAACGTTCGAACCCTTGTTCAGCGCGACCTTCTTGCCCTTGAGGTCGGCGACCGATTTCAGGGGGCTGTCCTTCGGCACCAGGATCGCCTCGCCCCTCGGCGCCGGCGGCTCGTAGGCGACGTACTGGATCGGCGCGCCGGCGGCCTGCGCGAAGATCGGCGGGGCTTCACCGGTGTTGCCGAAATCGATCGCACCGACATTGAGCGCCTCGAGCAGCGGCGGGCCGGAGGGGAATTCGGTCCACACCACCTTGTATCCCTCGGCGGCGAGCCTCGGCTCCAGCGTGCCCTTGCTCTTGAGCAGCACCAGCTTGCCGTATTTCTGGAAGCCGATGCGGACCACCTTGTCCTGGCCATAGGAGGTGCCGACCGCGGCCGCGACGATGCCGATCGAGAGCACGATGGCTGCGATCAGGCGCTGGATGATGCGTCTCATGTTCGGACCTCTGTGAACGGGAAGGCTGGTCGGCATGATCAGGCCGCCGGGTTGCGCCAGACGATGTCGCGGATGACGATCGGCTTCGGGATCAGGCCGAGCTTGTGGAAGCGATCGGCGACGCCCTGCTGCGTCGTGACGATGTCGTCGGTGACGGGACCGACCGCGAAGCTCTGGCGCTTCGCCGCGATGGTCTGGATGTCGAGGGGAACGCCGGTGACAGCGGCGAGCGACTTTGCGACCTCGTCGCGATGCTGTTCGCCCCAGGCGGCGGTCGCCGAGGTGACGTCGATGATCTGCTGAAGCACAGCGCCGTGGTTCTTCGCGAAATCACGGTTGGCGATGTAGAAGGAATTGGTCTTGGTGATCTCGTGCGCGTTGACGAGAATGCGGCCGTTCTGCTTGACCTCGCCGATCGCGAAATACGGATCCCAGATCGCCCAGGCATCGATGCTGCCGTTGCCGAAGGCGGGGCCTGCATCCGGCGGCGCCAGATAGACCGGCGTGATGTCGGCGTAGGTCAGCCCGGCCTTCTCCAGCGTCTGCACGACGATGTTGTGGGCGCTGGAGCCCTTGGTGAAGCCGACGCGCTTGCCCTTCAACTCCGCGATCGAGCGGATCGGCGAATCCTTCGGCACCAGGATGCCCTGGCCGTTGGTGATGGGCTGGCCGGCGGCGTAGACGATCGCCGCGCCCGCGGCCTGAGCGAACACCGGCGGGGAATCGCCGACCGCGCCGTAATCGACGCTGCCGACATTCATCGCCTCCATCATCGGCGGCCCCGAGGAGAATTCGACCCATTTCACCTCGATGCCCTGCGGCGTGAAATGTTTTTCCAAGGCGGCCTGCTGCCGCGTGATGACCAGCACGCCGTTCTTCTGGTAGCCGATACGAATTTCCTTCACCGCGCCCTGCGCGCTTGCACGCCCGGCGAAGGCACCGAGTGCCGCCGTTCCGACTGAAAGCTTGAGAAAGTCCCGACGCCGCATTCCCGTCTCCCGGCCGATACGGCCGTCATTCATTCGCGATAGCGGAATGATGGGGCGGTCGACGAAACCTGTCGAGAAGGCGGGAAAAATAGCGATATGCGCACTGCGCTCCCGGCGATGCGCATGATTAATCTTTCAAGCGACGGAGCGAATGCAGGCGGAATTTTTCCGCACGGGAATGTGAGGGCCTGGACCACCGCACGAGTCCGTGATGGGAGCCCGCGCGCAGGCGAAACCGTCGCGACCGAGGTTCCGACTGCCCCTGCGACAAAAATGTCGAAAACAACCCCATGCACAGTAGCCGTCAAGCACGGAATTGCCGGATGCGTCTTTTCCGAAGATTTTGACACGTCGGGCAAAACACCGGCATGATGTCATCGTGACGGCCTGGGAGTTGCCGGGGCACGAAGCGCCTTTTGCGAGCGCTGCTGTCATTCCCGCGACGGCGGTGGATCAGCACGCCAGAGACGTCAAAGCTTGAACGTCAAGGCTTCACACGTCTGCCGTTTCATACGACTGTCGTTTCATACGACTGCCGCGGCGAGCTGGGTCGCCCGCCTCCGCGGCCGATGACACCGCGATTGTGTCGACCCGGCACTTCGAACCCGCGCGTCAATCCCGCTCTTGCGAGGCGCGCGGCCGATACGAGCTAGCTCTGCCATTTCACCGGCAGGTTCAGCAGCCCGCGAAATGCCCAGCCGCCGATCCGCACCGGCTCGTCATCGGTGATCTCGATCCCTCCGGCGCGCGCGAACACGGCCGGCAGCGCGACATCGGCGATCATCGCGCGGGAGGCCCAGGCACCGGCACAGAAATGCGGCCCGGCGCCGAAGGCGACGCTCTTGCTCACGTCGCGCCGCACGTCGAACTGGTCGGCGCGCTCGAAATGCTTCTCGTCGCGGTTGGCGGAGCCGAACATCAGGAACACGCGCTCATCCAGCTCGAACGAGACGTCGCGGATGCTCCACGGCCTGGCGATGCGCCGCGGCGACATGCCGATCGGCGAGATCCAGCGGGCGTATTCCTCGAACGCCTGGAGCCACGACACCTCGCCCCGGCGCACGAGATCGAGCTGGTCCGGATGCGTCAGCAGCGCCCACACCGTGCCCGCGATCGCCTTGCGCGGCTCGTTCTGGCCGCCGGAGATCGCGAGCTTCACGTTGGCGCGCACGCTCTCCATCGGCATGCCCGAGGCGACGAGGACGCCGAGCACGCTCTGGTCCGGGTTCTTCGTGATCACCGGCAGCATGTCGTCGATCGCCGCATCGATGCCGGACGTCGCTTCATGGCAGCGCGCCTCGACGGCGGGATCGCCGGAATAGTTGGCGATGCCTTCGATCATGCCCTGCGACCACGCATCCATGTCCTGGAAGCAGATGTTGGTGAGGCCCGTGATCGACTTCAGGCACTCCCCGGAAAACGGCAGCGCGAAATCGCGCATGAAATCGATCCGGCTCCCGGGTTCGATGCCCTCGATGATGCGATCGGCGTGGGCCTGGAATTGCGCGGTCCAGTGCGCCTTGACCGTCTTCGGCGACACCGTCGGAAACATCGCGCGCCGCTCGACCTGATGCGCCTCGCCGTCCTTGCGCATCATGTTGTGGCCCATCAGCCGGTTCATCAGTCCGGCGGGCTGATGCGAGGAGAACACGTCGATCTGCTTCTCGGAGATCGAGATGTCGTCACGGCTGGCGAGCAGGGTCGAACCGAGCTGCGGCACGAAGGCGATCGGCGCGTCCTTGCGCATCTTCGCGAGCATCGGATAGGGGTCGGCCCAGAACGCGGCAGGATCGATGTCGACACGCGGCGCGGTGCTCAAGGCGGTCTCCCCTTGGATTCACGTGTTCTTGATTCACGTGTTCTTGGGGGCAGACTAGCGAATTCAGCGGTCGGCGTCTGTCCCTAGCGATAGGGACAGTCCGATTTACTGGGCCTCGGCGACCCTCGGTCCGGATGACGGCATCTGCGCGTTGACCGCCGCCGGAGGCCGGTTCGGTGGCGCCGGATCCGGCGCGCGGGAAGCGGCGTCGGGCGACGTGCCCTGCGACGGCCGCCGGGCGGCGGTTGCCGGAAGCACGATCACCTTCGCTCCGACTTTCACCCGGTCGTAGAGGTCGACGACGTCCTCGTTGGTGAGGCGGATGCAGCCGGACGACACCCGCTTGCCGATCGTATCGGGCTTGTTGGTGCCGTGAATGCGATATTCGGTCTCGCCCAGATACATCGCGCGCGCGCCGAGCGGATTGCCGGGGCCACCCGCCATGAATCGCGGCAGATAGGGCTGACGCACGACCATCTCCGCGGGCGGACGCCAATCGGGCCATTCCGTTTTGCGAGCCACGGTCTGCTCGCCGGACCATGTGAAACCTTCGCGGCCGACACCGATGCCGTAGCGCAGCGCCTGCGTGTCGTTCAGGACGAAATAGAGGAACGTGTTCCTGGTATCGATGATCACGGTGCCCGGCGCCTGGCGGCTGGCGTAATCGACCACCTGCCGAACGAACGCTCCGGGAGCGTCAGCGGCTTTTGGTGCTTCGAACGGAGGCGCCGGAGGTGGAATCGGGGCCGGAGCCGGAATCGGAGTCGGCGCTGATGCGTGGACCGGGGGCGACACGTAAACCGGCGTCGACGACGCCATGGCGTCATGCGCGGCAGGCTTTCGTGCCGTCTGCATGCTCGCCGGGTGATACAGCACGCCGTACCCCAGGGCGGCGACGGCTACGGCGCCGATCGCAACTCTGCCGGCCATCGGGATTGCGAGCGTCTTTGCCTTCCCACGTTTGGCCCGCTTACCCATGTCGTTCTCCAGCTCACGATGCCCTGAAGAGGTACGCAGCAAAATTTAAGAAACTTCGAAGCGATTTCGCGCGAACGGGAACCGGGAGCCGTGGTTAACGACGATCTCTTGTCCGCAAGGTCAAATCCCGGGAGAAACGTCCGATATTCAGGCAGCGACGCCGGCGACACGCTTGGCGTCGCGGTCCACCTCGAGCCCTGAAGGAAGCGCGCTCCCGCGCTTTGGTTAACGGCAGCTTTGCGCGCCGTTCGTTGGGTCCGCCGCGTCCAATCTGCGTCGTCGTTATCCGCCGACGCGGGATGGCGCCTGCAAGCGGACTGCTGAGCTCAAGCCCCTTGCAGGTCTTTCACAAGTTTCGGAAGCAATCTCCCGGCGATCGAGCCGGACGGCGCTGACCCGTCATCTCTTGCGCCCATCCGTCTGTAGAACGACGCGGCGTCCGGATCTGCCTCGATAAGTGGTCGGCTCCCAGACTCGCCGCCATGCCGGTCGCCCAAACGAAGAGAGCCTTGCCGATACCTCCGCGCAGGGCGGTCGGTTCGACGAACAGTTTGAGCAAGTCGGCTGCGTTTCCGACCACCTTGATCTGCGCGACGCCGACAATGTTCCCGTGATCTTCGGCAACCGCAATCGAGGTCGACGTCAATTCGTGCGGTTCGATCGAGAGTTCATCACGGCACGCCTCCATGAAGTCCTTGTCGTAACCCCATACAGCCTTCGATCGGAAGCATAACGCCGAAAGCGCAGGCAGCTCTTCGACCGCGGGAGGCCTCAAGAGATAGGGCAAGTCGTTGGCTCCGGTCGGGCTCTGCTGGATCATAGCAGTCCGAACCGCCGATGTCCGCTTCGGGCCATGAGCGGATATCCGGTCTCAGCCAGGGGCATCAGTTGCGCATCGCAAGACGAGGCCGTCCCTATCGCGATGCGTACTACGGAATGCGATTGGCGAGCGACCAGGCGTCGCGACAAAGAAAAAGCCCCGGCCGAAGCCAGGGCTTTCACATCTCACGTTTCGGGTGTGATCAGTACTTCGTCGCGGTCGGGCTGTTGAGCTGGAAAGACACGCGCGCGCGGACGGTCTGCACGTTCATATCGCCGTAGGAGAACTTGGCGCAGTTCTGTCCCGCCGTGGTGCAGGCGTAGAACGGAGCCGGCTGTCCGCTCGGGAAGGTCCAGCTGCCGCCCCCCGTGTTGGTATCGCCGAAGCGATAGTACAGATATTCGAGACCGAAGATCCAATTGGACGCGGGCTTGTATTCGATACCAGCGCCGGCGACCCAGCCGACCCGGGTGTTGTTGAACCCGGTGGGCCTGATGTCTTGTCCCGGGGCGCCGCAGAGGGTCCCCGCTCCATTGACCGGGCCGACGCAATGAACCTGCGCGTTGAAGTCCATATCCGCGAAAGCGACGCCGCCGGTGCCGTACAACATCCAGCTCGACGAGGTGTAGCCGGCACGACCGCGAACGCTGGCAAGCCAATTGACCTTGGTCTGCAAGGTGACGTTGTCCCGGAGAAGGCCGAACGTGCCGCCGGCATTGTTGGTGGCGCCGAACAAGCTGTTGGTGCCGCTGGCGTTTATGTTCGTCCAATCCCAGTCGCCTTCGATGCCCAGGACCCAGGTGGGGGCAACCTGCCAATTATAGCCGGCGTGAAGACCGACGAGCCCGCTGGTCGACGACGACGGGTTGACGGTGGATGGCGCGTAGGCGTTGGTCGTGTTGCCAATGTTGGCAAGGTCCACGTAGCTCATGGACGGTCCGTCCGACCAGGCTCCGCCGCCGTTGATACCCACGTAAAACCCGGTCCAGCCCATCACGGCCGCAGCCATGGGCGGAGCCTTCACAGCCATGTCCGCAGCGGACGCTTGGCCGGTCAACCCGGCAACGGCAGTCAAGGCAAGCAGTAATCTTTTCATCGAAGCCCCACCCCAAAATAAACTGAAGAAATGTTCTGCAACAAACCGAAACAATAGGATTGATTTCCGGACTTGGCTGTGCCGTTTCGGTCACAGTCGCGAGCAAAATTGAAATCAACCACAGCGCGCATTCGAACAAGGCGTCATGCTGGAGTCATCATTGCGTCATGAGCCGCATCGCAAAGCAAGTTGACGGAATGTCGCTTCGGGTCAGCTGAGGTCGGCACAGCGCGGGAAGGTCCGACGAGAGCGATGATCGGCTTTGTCGCGTTTCAGAACCATTGGGCCGCCATCATGTTCGACGGCAGCGGCGATCAAGTCAGCAGGCGTCAATCGTTCGACGCCGACGGGATCGTCGCCAAGGAATTCACCGGTCAGCTCCCGGTGTGCATCGCCCGCGGTTTGTTGTCGGGCGCGATGAAGCAGTCTTCGTGTACGACACCAACAACTCTTGGAGTCGCGACGGATCGCGGAGGTGCACGAATGAGATCAATTGGAACGACGCACTGATCCCGCGCGAACGTCCTTCATCCCGTGTCACGTCGCAGACCTTAGGTTCCCTGCTGCAGCTGGAACCGTCTTCACTGACATCGCCCGCGTGGCGCTGACGACTCGTCCGCTGTCGCCGTCCGGCATTTGCCACAATCCTGCTGTGCATTGAGCACAGCAGAACTCATCGCTGCGCGTGTGTGCGGTCTTTGGCCCATGTCGCACCGGCGAGCTTTGCCAACTCAAACGCCCCCACCGACCGGTCGCGGTCACTCCCCACCAATTGATCGACAAGAAACTGGAGAGAAGAATGATTCAGCGCGCGAGCCTGATTGCCCTTACCTTTGCGCTTGGTGCGACGCCGGCCCTTGCTGACAATGTACAATTGCCGATCCGCAAAGCGGGGCTGTGGGAGGTCACGATGCAGGTCACCGGCGTCTCCAAGACGGTGACGCCGCCGATGGTGACGCAGCAGTGCACCGACGACAGCGTCGATCGCATGATGAACAGGATGTCGAGCGACAGCATGACCTGCTCCAAGCAGGACATGTCGAAGTCCGGCGCCAGCTACGTCGCCGATTCCATCTGCACCGTCGCCGGTTCCACCGTGACCACCCATGCTGAAGCCACGGGCGACTTCAACTCGGCCTACAGCGTCAAGACCGTCGCCAAGACCAGCGGCGGGAGCACGCTGCCGCCGGAGATGGTGACGACGATCGAGGCAAAGTGGCTCGGCGCCTGCAAGGCCGACCAGAAGCCCGGCGACATGATGATGCCCGGCGGCATGAAGAGGAATGTGAAGGATCTCGAAAAGATGAAGGCGCTGCTGCCGAAATGACCGGCTGAACGTCTGCGCTCTCGTCGTGGGCGGGCCGGTGCCCGGCCCCACCACCCCCCCTCGAGAAAAC
>NZ_JASGFS010000028.1:0-77025 GCF_047605465.1 Bradyrhizobium sp.
TTGCCATAGGCATTGGCGCCAGCGAGGATGAGCGTGCCGGCGCCCTGCTTGAGGAGATCGCCGGCGCCGCTGATCGAACCCTGAAGGCCGAGGGTCACACCAGAGGCCACGTCGAAGCCGCCGCCGGTGCCGAGGGTGACCGTGCGCAGGCTGTCGAAGCTCGCCGTCGCCGCCAGCGTGCCGCCATTGAGGCTCAAGGCCCCCGATGCGGCGCCGAGACTGTTGTCGGCCGCGACCGACAGCACGCCGCCATTGATGGCCGTCCCGCCGCTGTAGCTCTTGGCGCCTTCGAGAACCAGCGTGCCGTCGCCGGCCTTGACCAGGCTGCTACCGGCGCCGTCGACGATGTCCGAGGCGATCGTCGCGGTGACGTCCCTGTCGATGTTGAAGGTGCCGCCGCCGGCAACCGCGATTTTCAGCGCATCGCCCTCGAGCCGGTAGCCGTCGGTCGAGAACTGTAGCGTGTCGAAGCTCTGCACACCCTGCACTGTCACCGTGCCGGCCGTGCCGGCGAAGATCCCGACCGAGCCCGCCCAGCTGCCATTGGCGCTGCCGTCGCTCGTGGTCCAGTTGCTGCCGAAGTTGCCCCAGGTGCCGGCTCCGCCATCCACACGGCCGTTCCCGGTCGTGTCGGCGCCGTCCCAGAACTGCATGGTCTGGCCGACACCGAGGACCGACAGGTTGACCTAGCCGGGTACGTCGTAGTGGAGATCGGCAACGCTGGTCGTCGGCAGGAAGCCACCGGTGCCGGTCACCGTTCCATCCGCAAAGGTTCCCGACAGGGCGCCGCCATAGTCGAACAGCCGGTAATAGCCGGCGGCGGCGACCTGGGCATCGAGCGACCCGCCGAGCGTCAGGTCGCCACTGACGACGACGCGATCGTTGCCGGAAGACCCGGGAGTGTTGAGCCGGAAGCGCGAGGTCGAGCCGGCATCGAGTGTGAGGTTGCCGTTGACGGTGAGCGTGCCGGCGGCATTGGCGCCGCCTGCCGCCAGCGTGCCGCCGGAGGCGATCGTCACCAGCGAGCCCGCTCCCGAGCCGACCGTGCCGGCGCCGCCGAGCGTGCCGCCCGAACCGACCGACACCGATCCGCCGAGCTTGCCGCCGGTGGCATTGCCGACCAGCAGCGTCGCGCCGATCACCGTGGTGGTGCCGAAAAAGTCTGTACTGTCGCCGGTCATCAGCACGCTCCCGCCGCCAGTGACGGCGAAGGCGCCGCTCCCGGAGAGGCTGCCGGCATAGGTGTCGGCGCTGCTCTGCTCGAAGGTCAATGTGGCGCCGCTGATGACCAGCGCATCGCCGGTGAAGCGGCCCGCCGCCGTCGCCAGCCCGCCGGCATTGATCTGCCACAAGAGCGACGACGTGCCGGTCAACGTCAGTGTGCCAGAGCCCTGCTTGAACAACGTGCCGTTGACGCCGCCGAGACCGGCGATGTTGCCGGCGAAGGCCGCATCGGCGGCCTGTACGAAGACCACCCTCCCGGCGTCGGCAATGTCGCCAGAGATCGACGCAACATTGCCGATCAGCGTGCCGGCCTCGACTCGCGTATTGCCATAGGCATTGCTGCCATTGAGGATGAGATCGCCGGCTCCCGCCTTGACGAGATCGCCGCGGCCGCTGACCGTGCCGTTGAGGGTGAGGCTCCCGCCGCCTGCGATATCGAAGGTGCCGCCGCCGGCCCCCAGGCTGACCGTGCGCGACGTGTCGAAGCCGGTCGTCGCTCGCAACGTGCCGCCGTCGAGGCTCAGGCCCCCAGATGCCGCGCCGAGACTGTTGTCGGCGGCGATCGACAGCACGCCGCCATTGATGGCCGTTCCGCCGGTGAAGCTCTTGGCGCCGGTCAGTACCAGCGTGCCGTCACCGGCCTTGACCAGCCTGCTGCCGGCGCCGTCGACGATGTCCGAGGCGATCGTCGTGGTGACATTCCTGTCGATGTTGAACGTGCCGCCGCCGGCGACGGCGATCGAGAGCGCATCGCCCTGCACCCGGTAGCCATCGGTCGAGAACTGCAAGGTGTCGAAGGCCTGCGTCCCCTGCACCGTCACCGTGCCGGCGGTGCCGGCGAAGACGCCGACCGAGCCGGACCAGCCGCTATTGGCGCTGCCGTCGCTCGTGGTCCAGTTGGTGCCAAAGCTGCTCCAGGTGCCGGCACCGCCGTCGACGGTGCCGTTTGCCGTCGTGTTCGCGCCGTCCCAAAACTGCATGGTCTGGCCGGCGCCGAGGACCGACAGGTTGACCTGGCCGGGCGTGTTGTAGCGGATGTCGGCGACGCTGGTCGCCGGCTGGAAGGTGTCGGTCCCGGTCACCGTTCCGCTCGCATAGGTGCCCGTCAGGGTACCGTCATACTCGATCAGCCGGTAATAGCCGGCCGCCGCGACACGGGCGTCGACCGTGCCGCCGAGCGTCAGGTTGCCGTTGACGTGGACGAGATCGTTGGCGGCGGCGCCGCTTCCGCCCGCCAGGCCAGGCGTGTTGAGCCGGAAGCGCGAGATCGAGCCAGCGGCGAGGCTGAGATCGCCGTTGACGGTGAGCGTGCCGGCGGCATTGGCGCCGCCCGCCGCGAGCGTGCCCCCCGAGGCGATCGTCACCAGCGAGCCCGTTCCGGAGCCGACCGTGCCCGCACCGCCGAGCGTGCCGCCCGATCCGACCGACACCGATCCGCCGAGCTTGCCGCTCGTGCCATCGCCGACCAGCACGGTCGCGCCGGTGACGGTGGTGGCGCCGGCGAAGCCCGAGCTGTCGCCGGTCATCAGCACACTGCCGGTGCCAGTGACTGCGAAGGCCCCGCCGCCGGAGAACACGCCGGCATAGGTCTCGGCACCGACCTGGTCGAAGGTCAATGTGGCGTTGAAGGCGCCGGCCTCGATCCTTGCATTGCCGGAGAAGCGCCCCGCCGCCGTAGTCACGCCGCCCTGGTAGATAGTCCAGTCGAGCGACGACGTGCCCGCCAGCGTCAACGTGCCCAGGCCCCCTTTGCGCACCGTACCGTTGACGCCGCCGAGGCCAGCGATGTCGCCGGCGAAGCGTGCGTTGGCGAATTGGGCGAAGTTGAGGGTGCCGGCGTTGCCGATATTGCCAGAGATCGATGCGGCATCGCCGATCAGTTCACCGGCCTCAATCTGCGTATTGCCGTAGGCATTGGCCCCATAGAGATAGAGGGTGCCGGCGCCCCGCTTGATGAGATCGCCGGGGCCTTTGACGGTGCCATGGAGCTGGACGGACCCGTTTCGGAGATCAAAGCTGCCGCCGTTCATGCCGAGGGTCACCGTGCGCGAGCTGTTGAAGCTGGCCGTCGCCGCCAGCGTGCCGCCGTCGAGGTTGAGCCCGCCCGATGCGGCGCCGAGGCTGTTGTCAGCCGCGACCGACAGGACGCCGCCATTGATGAACGTCCCGCCGGTGTAGCTGTTGGCGCCGGTCAGGGTCAGCGTGCCGGCGCCCACCTTGGTGAGAGCGCCGGCGCCGGTGACCGCGCCGCCGAGGCCGAGGCTCGCGCCGGAAGCGACATCGAAACTGCCGCCGCTCGCGCCCAAGGTGACCGAGCGCGAGCTGTTGAAGCTCGCCGTCGCCGCCAGCGTGCCGCCGTCGAGGGAGAGGCCGCCCGATGCAGCGCCGAGATTGCTGTCCGAGCTGACCGACAGGACGCCGCCATTGATGAAGGTGCCGCCAGAATAGGTGTTGGCGGTGCCCCCGAGAGTGAGCTGTCCGCCTGTGAGTTTGAGCGCCAGTGTCCCGGCGCCGCCGTCCGCGATCAGGCCCGAGAAGACGGTCGCTCCGACCCGCGACGTGTCGATGGTCAGGGTCCCGTCGGCGGTGCCGCCATTGACGATCTGGCCGCTGCCTGTCTGGTCGCTGGTCAGGCCGCCGACGGTCGTGCTGTTGCCATTCAGCCTGACCGTACCGCCAACGTCTCCGAGCGAATTGTCGAAATGGAGATTCGTCCCTGTCGTCAGCGCATTGTCAGCGAGGACGTCAAGCGTGCTATTCTTGTAGAAAGTCTGCTTCCCGCCGCTGACGGCGTTCGCGACCGACGCGTTGAGGATGCTGCTGTCGGTGAAAGCCTGGGTGCCGCCGCTGACGGCGTTGGCCGCCGACGCGTTGAGCTTGCTGGTGTAGATGAAAGTCTGTCTCCCACCACTGATGGCGTTCGCCGTCGACGCGTTGAGCGCGCTGCTGTCGTAGAAAACCTGCTCCCCGCCGCGGACGGCGTTCGCCGCCAAGGCGTTGAGCCTGCTGCTCTCGAAAAACTGCTGGACCCCGTTGGTGACGGCGTTGGCGACCGACGCGTCGAGCGTGCTGGTGCCGCTGAAACTCTGCGTTCCGCCGCTGAGGGCGTTCGCCGCCGACGCGTTGAGCGTGCTGGTGTCGAAGAAATACTGGGTACCGTCTCTAACGGCGTTGGCGACCGACGCGATGAGCAGGCTGCTGTTGTTAAAAGTCTGGGTCCCGCCGGTGACGGCGTCTGCCGCCGTCGCGTTGAGCGTGCTGTTGTCGTAAAAATTCTGGGTTCCGTCGCTGACAGCATCGGCGACCGACGCGTTCAGCGCGCTGTTGTCGCGGAAAGTCTGGGTGCCGCCGTTCACGCCGTTGGACGCCGCTGCTTTGAGGAAGCTGGTGTCGTTGAAAGTCTGCGTCCCTCCGCCGATGGCGCCCGCCGCCTTCGCGTCGAGGAAGCTGTTGCCAGAGAAATTCTGGGTTCCGTCGCTGACCGCGTTCGCCACCGACGCGGCGAGAGCGGTGTCTCCGCTGAAATTCTGGGTCCCGCCGCTAACGGCGTTTGCTGCCGTCGCGTTGAGCCAGCCCTCGTCGTAGAAATATTGGGTCCCTCCGCTAACCGCGTTCGCCGCCGTTGCGTTGAGCGTTGTGAAATTGATGAAGGTCTGGGTCCCGCCGCTAATGGCGTTTGCCGCCGTCGCGTTGAGCGTGCTGGTGGCGTTGAAATTCTGTGTCCCGCCGCTGACGGCGTCCGCCACCGATGCGTTGAGGATGCCGTGGTCGTAGAAAGTCTGTGTCCCGCCGCTGACGGCGTTCGCCGCGGAAGCGTTGAGCCGGCTGTTGTCGTAGATAGTCTGGGCCCCGCCGCTCACGGCGTTTGCGGCGGATGCGTTCAGCGTGCTGGAGTTGTAGAAAATCTGGGTCCCGCTGGCGATGGCATTGGCGATTGAGGCGTTCAGCGTGCTGCTGTCGTGAAAATTCTGCGTCCCGCCACTGATGGCGCCTGCCGTCGATGCGTTGAGTGCGACGCTATTGTAGAAGAGCTGCTGACCGCCGCTGACGGCGTCTGCTGCTGTCGCGTTGAGGGTGCCGCCGTAGAAAGTCTGGGTCCCGCCGCTGACGGCATGTGCCAGCGAGGCGTTGAGGACGCTGCTGTCGTAGAAAATCTGCATCCCGCCGCTGATCGCGTTGGCGACGGAGGCGTTCAGCGTGCTGCTGTGGTAAAAAATCTGCATCCCGCCGGTGGCGGCGTTCGCGGTCGACGCGTTGAACGCGCTGTTTTGGTAGAAATTCTGTTGGCCGCTCGCAAAGGGACCGCTGGTCGTGTCGTTTCCCGAGTAGTTCTGGGCCAGCGCGTGGGACGCGGGGACGAGGCAAGTGCCGAGGGCAAGCAACAGCCGCGCGGCGAGGGCCACGCGCCTCATGGTCTGCTTGATATCCAAAATACCGCCCCCGCTTAAGTCCTCCACAAACGAATTCGAGTAGCGGGACAAGGCAGCGCCGACATGATCAGAACTGACCATAGGCCGCGGGCTCCTCCGAACTTCCCACTGCCAGGAAACACTGACTCCACGACTGGCCCAGTGCCGTGCGCTCGACGCGCACGCGTGCATGAGCTGGACCGGCGTGCGAGAACACGGCGTAAGACGCTTATCGACCACTGCCCCTGAGCGACTAAGCGATTATGCGCCTGCCGCTTTGCGGCACCGCGGTTCCCGCTGCGCTGTTCGAGCTCGCATGCGGCTTCGGCCTGACCGAGGCGATGCACGTGACGGGGCCGAGAACCGTTTGCACAGATCTCCCCCTTGTCGGGGGGCGCCGATACGACTTTGCGGCGATGGGTTGTGGTTTCTCGATTGGGCGTCCCGCGCCTGTCGGAACCAGTCGCGACATCATTGAGCGAAACCGAGATCTGAAAGCCTCGCGGGATCTCGGCAGTCTTGCCGGCGATCCTGAGCGCCTTGCCACTGCGCAGGCCGGCGTGGTGGCGGCGTCGCAGACGGTGTTGATGATGTATCCAGTCGCTTGACCGATTTTGCGAGTTTCGTGGCGCAGGCTTTGTGACCGACGGTGCTGGCTTCTGCGACAACCGACATCATCGGTGTGTCGAACACCGTCCCAGGACAGGTCGCCATGCTCTTGAGAATTCGCAATCGCGAGCCGGATCGAGGCAGACAGGCATCTCATTTTGAAGGTGATGCCGACAGCGGCATCTCGGGCGGCGGCAGGACTTCCTTTCAGATCGTTGCAACCGCGTCTTCAGGACAGCGAACATGCCGACAGGCACTCTCAATGCGCAGTTCGAGCCAAGCCGCGTCAAACGCCTGATCGTCGCGACCGCCGGACACGACAGGCATCTCGATGCATTGAGCAGGGCTGCCGAATATCTCACGAGTCGCGAGCGCTATGGTCGCTTCCTGAGAGCTCAGCATCATTTTCATGCTGATGTCGACGCGCTCTATCGCGATCCAAGGCTTGGCCGGTTGATCCCGCACCTCGCCGATCAGCCGCGCCTGAGGGCGATCGAGCACGATCTGCTCGATCTCGGGCTCGATCCGGCCGAGGACATGTCGGTGCCTCAATTCGATGGCGCGGCCACGATCGATGTGCCAACCGCGCTCGGGTGGCTCTGTGTCGTCGAGGGCTCCAAGCTCGGCGCGGCCTTCCTCCTGAAGTTGACGAAGCGGCTTGACCTGTCGGAGTCCTTTGGCGCGAGTCATCTCGCGCCCGCATCCGGGCAAAATGGGCTCGACTGGACGACATTTACGGACGCCGTCGACGCGGTGCAGCTCTCCAATATCGAGGAACTGCGGGTCCTCGCCGGGGCACGCGCGGCCTTTGCCCGCGCCCAGGGACTTGCGGACGAGCTTCTGCCGCGGATCCCCTCGACGTGACGTCTCGGGGACGCGGTCGCAACCATGCACCGCCCGATAGACGATCGCGTCCTGTCGCTGCTCGCCGAGAAAAGGCCGTTGCGGGATCGACCGCGCCACGCGCTCCCACGCTGGCGGATTTCATAAATAGAATGACCGAGAGCTTATGACGCGCACGAAGTCGTCGCAGTAATACTATCTAAAAAGCCGCCAGGGACGAACGCCCGCATGCCGTTACTAACCTTGGCCCGTGTACCATCAACGCTGCGGGCCGCGCCGCACCCTGGCTCCGCAGCGTTGATGTGCACGACATTGACAGGCTTCGGTCGAGACGGGTTGGCGTCCTTTTCCCGGTAATATCGCAAAGCCGCCGATTCAGGCGCGGATCGCTCACTGCGCAGCACGGTTGGACTGAGACCATCCATCCCCAGCCTCGAATCGCCTCGACGAGGCCTCGGCGGCCAGCACGGCGCGCTACTCAGTGGGCGCTCTTGCTTTGTGTCGAGTTATTCTCGGCATCGGCGCGTTTGACGATCTCCCCCAAGGTCGCGATCAAATTGCGAACGCTGCCGATCGGCATCACGAGGCGCGCCCGGACCACGTTGACAGGGACGAGCGCCGGCGCCTCCTTCATCAAATTCGCGATATCGAGACGCGTATGGGTGAATGTCAGCGTCACCATGTTGGAGGTGATCGTCGCGTTGTAAGGTCCGATCGTCAGTGTTTCCTGGACATTGTCTGGATCAATCACCGCGATCTGGGTCTTCGTTGCCGGCTGATCTGCTTGTGGGACAGGCCGGAGGACTTGCGATGCTTGCTTCTTCTTCATCCGAAATCCGCCTTTATGAGAGCGCGAAACAGACAGCTGAGCGTGGTTTTGCAGGGACTGCTGCGCCCTGCCCCGTTGCCTAAACGCTCCCTGGGTTGACGATCGTCCCGCCCGATGCCGTAGGGTCACCACGCGCGCTCGGAGGGACGGGTGCTGGATCTGGTGCGGAGAGGTCCTGAGGATGCCGTTGCAACGCGCGCGACGTTGAAACGGCGTGCCCATGCGCTGCTTCGCGAGGGGCGCTCCGGCAGGCAAGCTCATCGCATGTCTGAAATTCGGCACCGACTTCGGTTTAATCTAATCGGCTCTGACCGATCACAAACATTGGGCCATCCATCTCATGGAATCGGCCATTCCGAGGGCAGGACTTGCAGCCCTCACGGAATCAGAATGCATCGCATGCGATGGGTCGAACGATTGATCCCTCACAATCAGGAAAACAGCGCCGGTGAGCCGCGTCGACGGCAACCGCACGGGCGTTCACAGGCGGCAATAGCAGCCGCCCTGATCCGGTCGACTCAATGGTCTGGTGCGTGCCGCGTTTCTCACTGTTGAGAGGTCGGAGCGAGAAAGGTGTCGACGAGTTCTTGGAAGCGGGAGAATGCGGCGCGGCCACCTGCAATCACGCGTTCGTCCTCGGCGTCGGAGAGCTCGACAGCGTCGAATGCGGCTGTGAACGTCTTCCAACGCAGACCACGCCCCTCGGGAGCGGCGGCGAGATGCCGTGCGCCAAAGGTTTCGGAGAGCCCTAGCGCTTTGGCCCAATTCAGCAGGATTGCCGCACCGAGCTTGGAGCCCTCGGCGACACAGAGCCAGCCCAGCGCCGTCGGCACGTCAATGCTGGCTGAATCGAAACGAGGCTCAGTGATGACGACGGCGGGATCGAGCCCGAGATCGAGCAGGTCCTGCTCGATCAGTCGCAGCCGCGCTTCGTCGGCGAGGTTCGGAATCAGCTGGCTAAGCCGGGACTCGACATTGAGCGTGTCGAGCTCGTGATGAAATTGATGCTGGATCTTGAGCAAGCATCCATAGCGTTCACGATTGGCGAAGGGCTGCGCGGCCCGAATCGATGCATCAAGCCGCTCGTGCTGACCGCTCGTTGCGGTAACCAGCCGCTTGACGCGGCTCGTTTCAAGACGTGGGTCGCCTTCGACTACGGTCATTTTGTTCTTCTTGGCCCGAGGTGAAATCGAAGGCGGTGAGCGACATGTCGTTGGGCGCATGCGCGTCGCCCGGTCTTCTCGACCGAGGCGCGTCGGTCTGGGGTGTCTCCGGAGGAAGCGGGGTCCCAGCTCGGCGGCGGCGGATAACGCATCGCAATGTCTCGCGTTGAAAGGATGATGGAGGCCTCGCCCCGGATTTGAACCAGAGCTGTGGGGATTTGCAGTCCCCCGCGTAACCACTCCGCCACGAGGCCAGGCGGTCTCCGTTTCGAGGCTGCCAAAGGACTTCCCGTCGTTTGCAATGCCAATAATGCCGTGACGCCGGGCAGCCGTTGCGCGGCATCGAACGCGCCGCTTCAGTCGCACCGGCCGCCCGGTTCCGCGAACGCAGCTCGGAGACGCGGCAACTCAGCATTGATAAAGGACCAAGCCACGGCCCATCACAATGATCGCGTCATGAAATCCATGAAGTCGGCCATATCGCGTCCCGGTCCGGCGCCGCTTCGTCAGCACCGGGAGGTCCTGCCGCGGCGGCGCGACAACGCGGCTCCTCTGGCCAGAGTCGGCGGGTTCGCGCAGTCAACCGCTTTGAGCCCGTGCCTCGTGGTTCGGTGGCCCGGCCGCCCGGAAGGCTCTCGGCGTCTGGCCAGTCATGCCTTTAAAGAAGCTGCAGAACGCGCTATCGCTGGCAAACCGGAGTGAGGTAGCGACATCCGTCGTTCTGTAATTGCTACTCAACATTTCGATGGCGCGGATGAGCCGCCAGCGCTGCCGCCACTGCTGATAGGCCATCCCGGTCTCGCGCTGGAAAATGCGACCGATGGTTCTCACGCTGGCGCCCCGACGCGCGGTAAACTCCTCGAGCGTGGGCGGCAGGTCTTCGAATTGATCAGGCGACAGCCCGATGCGCGGGTCGCGAGGGAGCGGCAGAATCATTTGCTCGTCCGGCGCTTCGATAATCTCGGACGCCGCCAGCGCCAAGAGGTGAGTCCATTTGCCGCTCGTCCAGTCCGTCGTCAAAGGTGCCGCTGCAATACGTTCGAGCGCCGCGCCGAGAAGGCCGTTTATTGCAAAGACTCGCGGTTGATCGGGGAGCGTCTCGTCGATCCCCGGATCGAACCAAACGGAGCGATATCCGACCATCCGGGCCACCCGCGTACGGTGGATCATCCCTGCGGGGATCCAGGCCGCCCGCCCCGGCGGCAACATGCACATCCAGCGGAGTTCGTCGAGATAGAGGCGAATGTAGCCGTGATGGATGAACAGCAGCTGCCCCATGCGGTGCTTGTGGTCACCGCCATCGCGACATCTGACGTCGGCAGCAACGCCGACAACAAGCTGGTTGAGCGCGTCGGGATCGAAGGAGTCGAGTGTGTCAAGCCAAGGCATGACGACACCGATTGGTCATGGGCGACGACAGATTTTCTTGGGCCAATGTGCAAGATGCGGAGCCGGGCGCGATCGTCTCGAACTGGCCGCCAACGGCATGCCGCGGCGCGCCAAAAACGCGAAAGCTAAGATCGGCATCAGCGATTGAACGCACTTACCCGGTCTCTGTCCTGTGAGGTGAAGGGCGAAGGCTCGGTTGGCCGTGGGGACAAAACGCAAGCCCCCAGAATGGCGGACTCGCCCAGAACAGCGCCTGCGGCAGCGGGCGTCGTGAGAACGGGGCGCAGGGTGCTGAGGGGCTGGAGGCCAGCACCCTGCGCCATTGCTCCCGCGGTACGGGAGGCTTTTGACGCCGGCGAGGTGTGCGCGGGACTCAACTCAGCACCGCCCGCTTGGCCGACGTCCGTTCAAGCAAGAACGACGAGTTCGACGCGTCGGGCAGGATTGCGTTGATCGAAGCGAGATCGCCATTTACGCCGCGAGCTTCCAACGCAAACTCCTCCCATTCCGATTCAAGCGCTCTTGCTCACGAATCCGTAGTCTGGCGTTCACCGTGGCGCATGATCAGAAGTGACCATCTGAAGCCGTGGCCTTTGTCGTCGTGGCGAGGCTGGTTCGGTTCCAGGGCGGGTGAGATGCCGCGATCGATCGTCCTGGGCGAGAGGATGGCTTCCAGCCGACGATTGCCGAGCCTGGGCCATATCTGGTTTTTCAGAGCGGCCTTTTCGGCAAAGCTAGGTGGGAACCACCGAGTAGTTCCCACTCCCGATGGTTTTGCTGGCGGGGCTGGTGGGCGCCGTGACCGGATGGTGGGCGGACAAGACAGCGCAATGACGCTCCTGTCGCCGCTTGCGAACAGACTGGCGCTCATGCGATCCGCCCGGCCACACGTGAGGCACGTCGTCGAGACGCCGGCGCAACGTCAAAACGGGAATGAGGTTGCTCCTCGCCTCATGCGCCCCCCGAAGGCCAGGCGATTCACGAAGGGACTACAGCCCCGGGGCGCGGAAGAGTGCCGCCGGACCGGCAAATCGGCGGGCCTCAGCCGTCACGCGACCAGACGGTTGAGCGCACAGCGCGACCAAAGCGCGTGCAGTCCGACGACGAGCCGGTCGATATCGGAATCCGAGTGCAGCGGCGTCGGCGTGATGCGCAGCCGTTCGGTCTTTTTCGGCACTGTCGGATAGTTGATCGGCTGCGCGTAGACCCCAAACTCATCGAGCAACTGATCCGCGATCGCTTTGCATTTGATCGCGTCGCCGACCATGACGGGCACAATGTGGCTAGGGTTGCGCAGGTGTGGAATGCCACGCTGATCGAGCAGCTGGCGGAGCCTGCGGACACGCTCCTGATGGAGGATGCGCTCGAACGGGCTCGCCTTCAGATGCTGGATCGAAGCCACAGCGCCAGCCGCGATCGCTGGCGGCAGCGACGTCGTGAAAATGAAGCCGGAGGCGAAGGAGCGGATGAAATCGCAGAGGGACGCTGAGGCGGCGATATAGCCGCCCATGACACCGAAGGCCTTGCCGAGCGTCCCTTCGATAATAGTCAGACGATTCATCAGTCCCTCGCGCTCGGCGATGCCACCGCCACGCGGACCGTACATGCCGACGGCATGCACCTCGTCGAGATAGGTCATGGCACCATATTCGTCGGCGAGGTCGCAGACGTCCTTGATCGGCGCAATGTCACCGTCCATCGAGTAGACGGATTCGAACGCAATGAGCTTGGGTGCATTCGGATCCGCAGCCGCCAGCTTGGCGGCGAGATCGTCGATGTCGTTGTGTCGCCACACGACCCGCTCGCACCTCGAATATCGGACGCCCTCGATCATCGAGGCGTGGTTCATTGCGTCTGAAAAAATGATGAGGCCCGGGATTTTGGCGCCCAGCGTTCCAAGGGTTGCCCAGTTCGAAATATAGCCGGAAGTGAAGATGAGCGCGGATTCCTTGCCGTGGAGATCGGCGAGCTCTCGCTCGAGCAACACATGGTGGTGGTTGGTGCCCGAAATATTCCGCGTGCCTCCCGCGCCAGCGCCACAACGATCGAGGGCCTCCTGCATGGCGTCGATCACCTTGGGATGCTGACCCATGCCGAGGTAATCGTTCGAGCACCAGACGGTCACGTCCTGTTCGCCTGACGTCGTATGGCGCGTGGCACGGGGAAAGTCACCGCAATTGCGCTCCAGATCGGCAAAGACGCGGTAGAGACCCTCCTGACGCAGAGCCTCGAGCGCGCTCTTGAAATAAGCCTCGAAATCCATGACGAGCCCCTAAGCTTTGACATCGTTTCGACCGTCGTCGGCCGGTCCGGCAATAATTGTCCTCGGCCAACCGGTCATATGATCGTTTGAGAAGCCGGATGTGTCCGGAGCCGCCATCCGCGGGCTGGTGGAACGATACTTTTGTGAAGCATCACTCACTCTGATCAGAACTGATCATTGCGGCCGCGAAACGCTGGTTTGCAGTTAAGGGTTCGTTATGGCCGTCGGTCGCCGCCGCAGGTGCCCGCTCGAATGACACCTGGGGTCGTGCCGTCGATCATGCGACGAGGTCGACGTGTGTGCCTGACGACAAAAGCGAATGCAGAGCGTCAATCAGTTGGTCGAAATCGCCGTCCGAATGCAACAGCGTTGGCGTAATGCCGAGACGCGCACTCCTTTGCGGCTCGCCCGGATGGTTGATGGGGAGGGCGTAGACGCCAAAGTCATCGAGCAATTGATCCGAGATCGATTTGCATTTGACAGCGTCACCGACAATCACGGGCACGAGGTGGCTGGCGTTTCGCGCATGCGGAATGCCCTGGTGATCAAGGAGCAGGCGGAGCTTGCGGACGCGCTGCTGGTGCATGATGCGTTCGACGGGGCTCGCTTTCAGGTGCCGGATCGAGGCGACGCCGCCGGCGGGAATTGCCGAAGGCAGCGAACTCATGAGGATAAATCGGGAGGCGGAGCTGCGGATGAAATCACAAAGGTAAGTCGAGGCCGCGATATAGCCGCCCATGACGCCAAAAGCCTTTCCGAGCGTGCCCTCAATGATGGTCAACCGATCCATCAAACCCTCACGGTCTGCGACACCCGCGCCGCGCGGGCCGCACATGCCGACGGCTTGGGCTTCGTCCAGATAGGTTATGGCATTGTATCTGTCTGCCAGGTCGCAGATCTTCTGAATAGGAGCGACGTCTCCGTTCATCGCATAGATCGACTCGAAGGCGATCAGCTTCGGGGCCGCCGGATCCGCTGCCGCAAGCTTCGCCTCAAGGTCGTCGACGTCATTATGACGCCACGCGACCTTCCGGCATCTCGCACAGCGAACGCCGTCCATTATGAAAGCATCGGTCAAGGCGTCGAAAAAGATGATGAGGTTTGAAAGCTTGGTGCCGAGCATTCCCAATGTCGCCCAGCTCGCCGCATAAGCCGACGTGAAGACCAGCGCGGCTTGCTTGCCATGCAGATTGGCGAGTTCCCGCTCGAGCATGACATGATAGTGAGTAGCTTCCCAGATGCGCCCCGCGCGCCTGCTGCGGACGCTACAGTAATCAACGGCCTCCCGCATGGCTTCGATCACGTTGGGATGCTGACCCATGCCGAGGTAATCGTTAGAGCACCAGATGGTCACCTTCTGCTCGCCGGCCGCCGTTTGCCGCGTCACATGCGGCAGGTCAGCCTGATGGCGTGCCAGATCGGCAATCACGCGGGAGCGCCCCTCCTGATCCAAGGACTGCAGCGCGGCGTTGAAGTATGTTTCGAAATCCATGACAAGGTCCGCTGCTGTGAAACACTTCCTTGGTTGTCGGCGGATGCGGCGGAGCGCTCGGATGCGGCCGGCAAGTGCGGCTTCCTCAAAGGGCTGTGCGTTCACCGCGAAAAGCGCGCGGTCCTGCGCACGCTGCGTCGTCGCGCAGCGAGGATTTTCTTTGAGGTCGGCGATTACTTCATCGACATCGATGTCACGCGGCGGCGTTGAGCGGCGGCGTGGCGTGACGGTCTCACTGACGATGAGGATTCCGACGGGCCGGTTCTGATCGGAGACGGCGCTGACTGGGATATCTGAACGCGAGCCGCTTCTGCGTATTGACCGTGACCGTTGATAGTGCTGAGGAACGCATGACAAAGCCCCAAGGTTCTGAGGGACGCGCGATCGGCGCGTTGGAAAACAAGTACTTTTGGGGACGTCACACGCCGTGATCAGAATTGATCATCGCTGTCGGGAAACGCTGACTTGAAGTTAAGAGTCAGTTACGCCAGCCGTTATGCCGTAACGCCGACCTTGGACATTGCAATGAGATCGGGCGCGGCCCGAACAACTCGGCATCGCAACGGGTTCGCTATCGACATGATGGTGCAGCATCGTGAGCCATCGAAGCGGGTGATGGGCGTCACGATTTCCGCCCTGTCGGAGAGAGTCATGCGGACGTCGTCTCCTTCAGGCGAGTGCGTAAACGACACCGACGCCGGGATGGCGGGCGGCAGGACTCGGCTGGCGCGTCATGATCGAGGCCGAGGCGTTCGCGCAGGGCCCTGATGGCATCGTCCTGCCATGCGAGCTTGCGCGATAGAGCGTCGATTTCCGTTTGGCGCTCGCCGGTGAGGGCCGCCAGTGTCGCGCGATATCGCGCAAGAAATGCGCGGGCGTCGGGCGGCCTGCTACGCCGATAGTGCGCATGCTTTTCACCAAGCGACGGTATCGCGGCCGTCATCCGTCGCGTGATCTCGCGGTCGATCATGTTGAGCTGCCGCTGCGTCTGACGCCGCGCGTCCTCCATGCGATCGAGCAGAAGACGACCTTCGGGATCGGGTGTCATGGCGCCCTCCCCGGCTGCCAGCCGATGAAGTCGGACGGCCCGCCATAGACCTGGTGTCGAGCCGGATCGACCACGAAGCCGAAGTGGCCGATGCTGTACTCCCCCGAAGGGACGAGGAAGCGGCGCTCCTCGACCCCCGGGCCGCGCTTGCCGCCGAGCGTGGCGACGACCTCGACGAAGCCGGGCTCGTGCTTCGACGTGATGGCCGACGCGACGACCCAATGGTCGGCATGCTCGCGCTCGAAAGCGCGCCGGTCCTTCTCACGGGACTCGCCGGGTTGCAGGATCGTGCCAAAGATCGCCTCCCAGGCATCCGGCCAGGAGTCCTTGATGGTGCGCTCGGCACAGCGACGTTCGAAGGCGGTGAAGAGATGCGGAAAGGTGATCGCGACGATCGCCCACGCAGCATCCTCCTCGTACCAGCCGCCGAGCGAGCGCAACATCGGATGGACCTTGCGGTTGCGGTCAGCCGAGAGCTTGAAGCCGCCATGTCCGGCCGTCGAATGCGCCGCCACGCCCTCGGCATAGACGGTTGCGCCCTGCGAGGAGCCCCACGGCGTAGGGACACGCGAGTATTCCTCGACACGGTTGAGCTTCTTGCGCTCGCGCTGGTGCTCGGCGTTTTCGAGCACGCGTGCCCGAAACGCCGCTTCGTCGGCAAGCTCGCCGGAATGTCCGTAGAATCGTCGCGCGTCCATTCGCCCATTGGACGCCCGAGGCGCCAGGCGGTGACGAGATAGTGTCGATCGCCACGCGCCATCGCCATGGCGAAGGCGGTGTCGCCGACCAGCGCGACAGGCATGCCGTCGGCGCTGCGGCCGAAAAAAACCCCCGGAAATCCGGGGGTCTCGATCTGGGAGCGAACAGGACGGGAAGTGCTCACGCCGCGGTCCTCCCCTCGACGATATCGGCACCGACCTCGTCGGCGGTCACCTCCTGGAGCACGGCGCGCGGATAACCGTGGCGTGTCAGCCACTCGCGCGCGTCAGCCTCGTTGGTCGCAAGGTAGACGAGCTCGGCGTCGTCGCCAGCACGGTCGAACACGCGGACCGATCCGAGCGCCGGGCGTGCGACGACGGTGAAAGACAGTCGCGAGTCGAGCGAGAACGTCCGGTGGATGCGGATCGCGATGACGCCGGCGGCGCCGTAGTCTCCCTCGTGCAGCGTGAAGCATGCGGACAGCGAGATGTTTCCGATACCGCGCGCGCCCTGTTTGCGGATCAGGCGGCCCCGGCTGTTGTTGGTCCGCCAGGCGCCGAGCTTTTTGTTGAAGCGCGCCGGTGGCTGCGGCGATCCGTCGGACCAGGCGATCAGCGACCCGATCGGTGCATTGTCGAAGATGGTATGTGCGGACATGGTGTCCTCCTTTTGGGCAAGCGTTGAAACAGAGCCGCCGCCGGCATGGCCGACGGCGGCGGATCGTTCGGAAGAAGGGAGCGCTGCTACTCGGCAGCTTCCTGGAAGGCTCCGGCCTCCTCGTCGGAGACGCCGTCGCGGATGCCGCTGTCGGCGTCTTCGTCCGTGTCGTCGTCCTCTGGAACGGCGCTAGACGACAGGAAGTCGGCGAGCTTCGCCGGGTCCGGCGCGAAGAGCGCGGCGGGGTGGACGAAGTGTCCCTCCCTGAAGTGCTCGACGAGGGCGGCGCGGGTGTCCTTCACGCGCTGGCGCGGCAGGACCGGCGTGTCCTTGCACGACGCCTCGAGCGCCGAGCGCGAGAGGCAGGCGAGGAAGTCCTCCGTGCCCATGTTCGGCAGGAAGGCGTCCGCGCCGACGACATCGCCGGCGACGCGGGCGACGACGCCGCTGTTGGTGGCGTTCTCCCGACACGAGAAGACGTCGACCAGCATGGTGCGCGCCGCGACACGAAGCGTATCCATGTCGAAGGAGAGCTTGCCGTCGCCGTCGAACAACACCGCTGCGTTTTTCGCCAGCCGGCTGTGGCCGTAATAGGTTCCACCGCCTCCTGTCGTCACGGAGACGTTCTGCCCGGCGAAGGCGAGGACGAGCAGCGCCATCAGCGTGTCGTCCTCGATCGGCGCGCGCCCAAGCGCTTCGCGCAGCGCGTCGGTGCGGAGGTCGCCGATCATCTCGACGCCCTTGCGCGTCACGTCGGGGCGCGGCTTCGAGACCTCGCCGACATCCTCGGCGGCGTTGTCCGGACCGGTCGCGCCCTTGCCCTTCGGCTTCTTCGCCGCCGGCATGCGGTAGTGAACGGTCTGTACACGGCCGTCGCGGTCGAGGTACATCGCCGTGCAGTCCGACTTCGTCGCCTTGCCGTAGACGCGCTCCGCCTTCGGCGGCAGCTTCACCTCGCCGTAATTCGTGACCTCTGCGATGATGCCCTTCTTGGGCAGGTTCGCCGTCATCCACTCTTGCTGCGCGCCGAGGAAGGCCTCGACATCCGTGGTGTAGCGGCTGTCCTCGTCCGCCGGAGCGAACAGGTCCTCGACCCAGGCAATGCCGTAGGCTTGGGCGAGATCGTCGCCGAAGCTCGCATGGCGCGCGAACATGCGCGTCTTCTGCAAGGCCTGGGCGACGCTCCACCACGAAACCTGCGGGTCGGCCTTCGATGGCTTGTGCTTCTTCCAGACCTCCCTCTGCTCGTCCGGGGACGCGGCCGCGATCGTGCGTAACTGCCGCTCGTCGGGCATATCGCCCTTGGCCATGTGGTCGAGCATCGCCGGCAGCACGTTGGCGAGCAGGCGCAGCTTGCGGATCTGGCGCACTGGCAGCGCCAGCGCGACGCCGATCGCTTCCTCGGTCCAGCCGAGCGCGACGAGGCGCTCGATCGCACGCCACTGGTCCACGGGGTTCAAGGGCTCGAAAGCGATGTTTGTGACCATCGACCGCATGGCGCCGTTGTCGTTCGCCACCTCGTCGACCAGTACATCGATTTCCTCGAGGCCGGCCGCGATCGCCTGCTTCACGCGGCGATGTCCTGCATCGATGATATAGCCGTTGCCGCCGCCGCTTTCGGGCGTGATGACCGGGGGCTGAACAATGCCGACGGCCTTGATCGTAGCGAGCAGCAACGCGTCGGCCTGCGGCGTCGATTTCGTCTGGCGCAGGCGGTCGGGATTTTCCTTCAGCGCGCGCGGATCGACCTTGATGAGATGCATGGGAATGCTCCTTTTGGGGTTGCGGACCGGCTTCCCGGCCCTTTCTCGTCTTCTTCCCGAAGACATCCCCCGGCCCGCGGAGCGGGCGGGCCGGTGCAACTGCTGCCGAGCATCCCTGCCCGGCGGGACCAGCAGGGCAGAAGCCCTGCGCAGGACGACGGGCCGGGATCGCGCAGGCGGCGGTTGAGCGTCAGTGTCGACGGCCCGGCCGATCTGCGAGCGGCCATTTTTCCCGTCTTTCCTCTCCCTTTTTCATTTCAGGCCGCGACAGCGATATCGTTTGCACGGTCGCCATCCTCCGACAGCGCCTTCTCCACCTCAGCGAGTTGACCGCGCTTCTCGGCAAGTTCGCCCGCGAACGCGAAGTCGCCATCGTCGCGCGACTGGTAGGAGGCAAGCCGCCTGCGCGCGTCCGCCAGCCGCTGGCGGAAGCGCTCGCGCTCGCCCTCGAAATCATCAAGCGCGTGCTCGAGACGGGCGATCGCGCCGAGTGGCGTGACCGTCACCGGCAGTTCGATTTCGTAGTCGGCGCCCGTTCGCTGCAACATCGTGGTGTAGCGGTAGCCATCGCGCCCGAAGCGTTCGCCGCTGTACTCGACGTCGAACCCACCGATAGCGGCGATCACGCTCTCGCCTTCCTGCTGGAGCTGGACCAGCGTCAGGATCTCCTTCAGGAGTGCGCGGCCTGCGAGCTTGCGCTCGCCATATGTGTCGCCCGTCACCGTCATCGTGAAGGCGTCGCCTGCGGTCGGGCGGCGGCGCGCGATGTCCTGGCCGATTTCACTGACCCGGCGCGTCGAATATTCGATGTCGCGCTCGGCGTCGCGAATCTGGCGCCGCACCGCGTGCTGATCATCGATATGGGCGGCGCGCAGGCGTTCGAGCCGTGCGATGTCGGCCTCAAGCCCGGCCTTCTGCATCAGGCGGGGATCACCCGACGCGATCGCCTTCGCCATGGCGAACTGGTTCGCCTGGGTCTCCCCCATGTCCTCGAGACGGCGGATCGAGGTGTCGCCTGAGAGGGCGGCGGCGATGAAGCGGGCCTTGCGCTCGTTGTTTTGCCACATCTGCGCGTCGAGCGAGCCCTCGGTCGCGTAGGCGTAGATGTCGACCTCGTCGTGCTGGTTGCCCTGGCGAACGATGCGTCCCTCGCGCTGCTCGATCTGCGACGGAAGCCAGGGCACGTCGAGGTGGTGCAACGCCTTCAACCGGAGCTGGGCGTTGACGCCGGTCCCCATCGTCTCCGACGAGCCGATCAGGAAGCGGACCTTGCCGGCGCGGACGTCGCCGAACAGGCGCTGCTTCGCCTCGGACTTCTTGTAGTCCTGCATGAAGGCGATCTCGGAGGCCGGCACGCCCATGCGGACGAGCTCGTCGCGGATCCAGCGATAGGCCGAGAAGCCGCGCGACCTCTCGACGCTGATGGTGCCGAGGTCCGAGAAGATCATCTGCGCGGCGCCGGGCAGTTCGAACGGTTTGCCATCGGAGCGGACGTAGGTGCTGTCGGCGGTCTCGCTCCAAATGCGGAAGGCGTTGCCGACGAGCTGGTTCAGCTTGTTGTCGGCCTCGTTGTCGTTGTCCGGGTCAACCAGGCGCAGGTCGATCGCCGCATGCCTGCCGTCGGTGATGACCGACAACAGGATGTCGTCGCCCGGCTCCGGCGCGCGGTCGCGTTCCTCGATCGCCTTGATGCGCTCGGCAAGCAAGGTCTGGTAGCGCTTGAACGCCGCCGAGGGCTTCGCGGTGAGGATCTGGCGCTTGCCGGTCGCAACCGCCGGGACCTTGACGTATTGCCGTAGGTCGTCCGGCATCACGACGTCCGCGAAGGAGCGGAACATGGCGATTAGCTCCGGCACGTTGACGAACGTGGCGAAGCGGGTGACGGGCTTGTATTTGCCGGAGGGCTGCAATTCGAGCTCCGTTGTGACGTCGCCAAACGTACTTCCCCAGGCATCGAATTCGTGCAGGCCACGTTCGAGCAACGCCGCGTATCCCAGATACCGCTGCACCGAGAACATCTCGCCGAGCGTGTTGGTGATCGGTGTGCCCGAGGCGAGGACGAGCGCGCGTCCCGGATTCTTGGTCTCGACGAAGCGGGACTTCACGTAGAGGTCCCAGGCGCGCTGCGAGCCGTTCGGGTCGACGCCCTTCAGCGTCGACATGTTGGTGGCGAAGGAGAGCTTCCTGAATTCCTGCGCCTCGTCGACGATGATCTGGTCGACACCGATCTCCGAAATGGTCAGCAGGTCGTCCTTGCGCGTCGACAGCGACTCCAGACGCTCCTGCAGACCCTCCTTCAAGCGTTCGAGGCGCTTGCGCGAGACGCGGTCGTCGCTCTCCACCTTCGTCAGCAGCGTCTCGTAGAGTTCCAGCTCGTCGTGGATCATCTGCTGCTCGAATGCCGACGGCACGGCAATGAAGCGGAATGCGGAATGCGTGATGATGATCGCGTCCCAAGTCGCGGTCGCCGCGCGCGACAGAAAGCGGTGCCGCTTGTCTTTGGTGAAGTTGGTCTCGTCGGCGACCAAGATGCGCGCATTCGGGTAGAGGGCCAGGAACTCGCGCGCAGCCTGCGCCAGGCAATGGCCGGGCACGACGAGCATCGCTTTGGCGATCAGGCCGAGCCGGCGCTGCTCCATCACCGCGGCCGCCATCGTCATGGTCTTGCCGGCGCCGACGGCGTGCGCGAGGTAGGTCGAGCCCGCCGAGACGATGCGCCAGATGCCGCGCTTCTGGTGTCCGTAGAGAACAAAGGCGCCAGAGGCGCCGGGGAGCTTCAGGTGGGAGCCGTCGAAGGCGCGTGGCGCGATGTTGTTGAAGCGGTCGTTGTAGACGCGCGCGAGGCGGTCGGTGCGGTCGGGATCGGACCAGATCCAGCGCTGGAACGCATCCTTGATCTTCTGGAGCTTCGTCTTCGCCGCTTCGGTGTCGACGACATTGAGCACGCGCCGCTCGCTGTCGCCATCCTTCACCGTGTCGAAGATCTGCGGCACTCGGCTGTTGAGCGCGTCGGCGAGGAGCTCACCCGCATGACGTCGGTCGGTGCCCCATTCCGACGTGCCCGCGGCGGTCCAGCCGAGTTGTCGCGCCTCCACGGTCCACGACGCGAGCTCCGGCATGTGGTGGATCTTGATCTCCACATCCATCGTCTCCTTCACGAAGGCGACGACGTCGGCGCTCGGAATCCAAGGCGCGCCGAGACGCGCCGTGATGTCGGACGGCTTGAGGTCGGCAGGCTGCACGCCCTGCAGCGCCGTCACGTTACGCGCATACTCCGGGTCGAGCGCAGCGGCTGCCTCCGCGGCCTTGAGTTTCTCGCGAACGGCCCCGGACAGGTAGGAATCGGCAGTCTGCCACGAGCCGTCGGCGGGATCGCGGAAGATCGCGCTACCGAGTTCGGCAACGACGTCCTCCGTGGCGCGGTGCAGCAGTTCGGCGATGTGGTCGACGTCGACGTGGCCCCGTTCGTTCAGCACGACGGCGAGCGCATCGGCGGCGCTGGTGATCACGGGCGCCGAAGGCGGCGCGATGACGCGCTCGGTGAAGAGCGGCCCGGGCTTCGCGGTATTGGTCTCGAGGTCGTAGTCCTCGATCGAGGCCACGAGCCAGCAATCGGGATCATCGAGGAAGGGCTGGATATTCGGCCGGCGATGCGTCTCGCGCACCTCGCCGGTCTCCTCGTCTTCCGCCAGCGAGACGGTCGTGAAGTTGATCGGGCCGAAATCCCGGACGAAGCTCGACCAAGCGATGCGCAGCCTGACCTGCGCGTCCTTCCAGGGCCGGTCGAGCTCCTGACACTTCAACACCTCGCGCACGGCGTCTCGGATCGGGATCAACTTGCGGATGATCCGGACATGCTTCTCGGGGATACCGTCGGCGCTGCGGCCCTTACGCGTTTGCACCGCGGCAGCTTCACCGTCGACGACCTGCTGCAGCCCCCGGGCCTTGTCGAAGAAATAGCTGCCCTCGCGGACCTGACGGTCGGAGGGCAAATCGGCATCAGACGGATCGTCGGCATCATCGAGATCCGTATCGACCGCCTCGGGCTCGCCGTCATAGACTCCTTGCGGCAGGAGATTGACGGCGGCTGCGAGCGTGACCCTAAGATTCTCGCCGGCGCGCGGTAGGCAAGTATAGGCCTCGCCGAAGGGACCCGACGTGAGCGCATGCGCGCCGAGCACGAAGTCGGGATGGAGCGCGAACCAGCGGTTCACGCGAATCGCGCTCTCGTCCTCCGTTGCCGGCCGGACATCCGCGAGGTCGAGCCAGCACAGGTCGCGCTCGGCGTCGCCAACTTTGCGCTTGCGGAAGAACAGGAGGTCGACGACGACGTCGGTCCCGGCCGCGGCACGAAAGCTGCCCTCGGGCAGACGAATGGCAGCGATGAGGTCCGCCGACTTGGCGATGTGTTCGCGCGCTGAGGAGTCCGCCTTGTCCATCGTGCCGTGCGAGGTGACGAAGGCGGCGAGAGCGCCGGGCTTCAAGAGGTCGATCGCGCGTGCGATGAAGTAATCATGCAGGCGGAAACCCTTCGATCGATATGTGCGGTCCGATCGGACAGTGCGGTCGGAAAAGGGCGGATTGCCGATGGCGAGATCGAAGGCGGCCGGCAACTCGGTGCGCGCGAAGTCGCCGGCGATGATCCGCGCCCGCGGCTGAAGCAAGCGGGCGATGCGCGCCGTGACCGCATCGAGCTCGATGCCGGTGACGTGCGAGACATCGCGCAAATCTTCCGGCATCAACGCGGGAAAGAGCCCCGTGCCGACGCCGGGCTCGAGCACGCGGCCGCCACGCCAGCCCAGGCGCTGCAGGCCTGCCCAGATCGCGCGGACAATGAACTCGGGCGTGAAGTGTGCGTACTGGGTGCAGCGCGAGAGCGAGGCGTAGTCGAGGTCGCCGACGGCATCTTCGAGCGAGGCGCCGAGCTCCTGCCAGCCGTCGCGGAAATCGGGTTCGCCGGGCCGGCGAAACACGCCGTTGGCCAGGTCGGAGGCGCCGAAGCCGGTGAACTGGATCAACTTCGCCTGCTCCTGCGGCGTGGCCGGGCGTTGATGGGCCTCGATTTCGGCCGCGAGCCGGATCGCGGCGATGCTGTCGCGGGCGCGGTCTTTCCAGCCCTTGGCGAGGGGACGGTCGCCGGCGAGGTACAAATTCATGCCGCGCGCAGGGCGGGCCGACGCTGCGGCACGCGCGGTGGCCGCGACCGGAAGCGCCGGAGCGGGAGTCGAGGGATCGGGCTCGTCATCGTCATCGTTCGCGAACGTTCCGCCGAAGGCGGTCACGCCGAGTCCGAGGCCCGATGAGAGCGCGGTATTGTTGAAGAGGTCGATGGTGAAAGGATCGTCTTGCGCCATTGTGATGACTCCTGTTGTGAAGGCGCGCGCCATCCACCCCGCCGGGGGATTCCAGCGGGCGCGATGGTCGCGAGGGGTTGCGGGAACGGGCCGCGAGACCTGAAAGGTCAGCGGCAGATTGGCGTGATCGACCAGGTGTCGTCGGTCATCGCGATAATGAGATGCGTGGCCGAGGATGCCTCGATCAGCTTCACGAGCATCTCGGCGTCGAGGAAGTCGATGCCGTCATCGCCGCCGAAATGCCGGCGCTTGTAGTGCCAGTAATCGACGTTAGTCTTCGGATCGCATTCCTCGGCATAGACGACGAGTGGACGCTGCTGTCCCTCGGCGAGCTTGCCGTTGGACATGATGTAGACGCCCTCGTCGCCGACCAGCCAGACGCCGGGCTTCTCGTCCTTGCCGGGCGCGAGGCCGTAGTGCGGGTTGCGGAAGCCGCCGTTCAGGAAGGCGTCGATGCGCCCACGCATGATCACGGCGCGGACGGCCGTCACGGAGAAAGTGAACACGGCGGCACCTATGCGGCGATCGCATCGGGCAGGTAGCGCAGATGCACGGGCAGCTTCGCCGAGATCTCCGCATCGGTGAGATGGTCGAGCAGCTTCAGCGTCGTGCCTTGGCGTCCGCCATAGAACAGGACCGTGCGTTTGCCGCGGTCCTGCGCTCGCCACTGCTCGCCTGCGTAACCGCGATAGTCGTCGTGAGTGCTCGACCAGATGTGCTCGAGGCGCTCCTCACGCGTCATCGCCCGAACCGGCCGTGACTCGCGCTCGACGATCGCCGTGCGCAACTGTTCGGGCGAGCCACGATCCGACAGATCGCAATAGCCGTGGAAGAAGCGCGCGCGACCGTCGATCGTCAACGCGAAGAAGATGCTGGTGATGCTACCGCTGAGGAATTCGCGCATGGCGAACATATCGCCGCGCATCCACAACGGCGGCAGGATCTCGAACATGTAGTCATGCTCGGCTGCGCCGATCTCGAACCACTCGCCCGCGTAAAGCGCGGTCGCGCCGTCGTCGGTGCGGTTCGGTCGCTCCTTATGCCGATCGAACATGCGAAACATCTGCCGGCGGTCGGCGGCGCCTTGATAGACCTTGCGGATCGAAGAGGGGGTCATGGCGGGCTCCTTTCAGCCTCGTCGGGCCGGAGCGCGGCTCCCCCTTCCGGTTCGCCATCCTCTTCGGCCCTTCTGACCCCTCCCTCGCGGCCGCCTCTCCGTTCGGGCGGGTCAAGGGCCGGCGCAGCCGGGCGAAGCTTCACCCTTGACGCGACCGACGGGCATGCGGCAGCCGGGTTTTCATTTTCTCCTCTCCGTCTTCGCCCCGCGAGTTAGGCGCAGTTGTTCATTCCAGTCGTCCAACGTCGGCCGCAATCGCTCAAAGGCGCAGCCCGCCTCGCGCGCGATTGCAGCGAGCCGATCGGCATAGACGTCGCCTTGACGATTGTTATCGGTCGCAGCGATGAGCTGCGCCGCTTGTCGGGCGCTCAGTTCGCGAACGGCAGCGACCGTGGCCGGTGCCCAGCCTCCGCCGGTGCTGAGATAGAAACTATCGCGCTGCTGATTTTCGATGGCGGCGAGGCTCATGGCATCGATTGCGGCCTCGGTGACGCAGAAGCGGACAGCGCTTGCAGGTCCGAAACGGAACAGCACCTTCGCCCCGCCTGTCGCGAAACCGCGCCACTCAGGGCCGCGCTCCTCCCAGCCGGTGACCACGCCATTCCCATCGCGATGAGCCGCCCACATGCTGCCATGCGGGCCTTCCCGCAGAACGTCACTTCGGATCGCTGCGCGGATGATTGCGTCGGGAAGCCCGCGCTCATCGCGCAGATAGCGCCAGGTCAAAGACCCTTCCCAGGGCTTGCGTCGCAATCCCCAGCGTTCGGTGATCCCGATGTCGGGAGCGTGAGAGCGCGCTTCGCGCTTCCAAACCGGCTCCGTCGGGACGAATCCAACCAAGTCTGCGACACGCTGTAGCGCCTCGGGGAATGCAAGGCGATGAAGGTGTTTGACAAGAGAGAAGACGTCACCCTTCGCGTCGCTTCGGGCGTCGAACCACCCCCTGCCCTCGTGAGTGACGATGGCAATGTCGTCGCCGCGACGATATTTGACGGCCTTGCGGGTGCTTTCCTTCAGATCGATCGCAAACCCGGCTTCCTCCAGCACGGCGGCGCAAGCCACGCGCTCCTTGAGGTCTTCAATATCTTTCTTGTCCATTTCTGTTTTCCGGGACTGTGCGCCGGACCTTTCTCGCTTGGGTTTGATTCTCCCGCAGCTTGCGGGACCCGCTTCGCCCGCCGCGAAGAGCGAAGGGGGCAAGGGCGCGGCTGGCAATTGCTGAATTGTGCGGGGTAATCGCCATCAACGGGGACTGCCGCGGCGCAGCCTCCCTTGCCGCCGCCCGCTCGCAAGCGGCAAAGGATGGCCACCGGCTTCAATGAGCCGGGCCAAGATGGTGGGGGTCGTATTCGTGGACGACCGCGACCTCGGCACCGTCGAGCTCGTCGCTCGGCATCACGCCATATTCGCCGTCGACCTCGAAGAGCGTGACCGGGACCATCAGGGTGCGGGCGAGCGCGAATGCATTGGACTGGGCAAGCGAAAGATCGTGCGACATCTGAGGACTCCATCGTGTGTGCGAGGCCGATCCCCGCTCGATGGCGTCCGTCAAAGTCCTCAATCGGCCGCGATCACCGCAAGCCAAGGGCACAGCGGCGGCATGTTCACATAGCCGACCCCTGGCGGGTTGATCGTGGAAGGCCGGGGAGGACCAGGAACGCCGTGCTAGAGAGCGGGCCGGGCTCGCTGCACCAGATGAAGACACTCCCGCACAGCGCCCTTGCCGTAGCCGGCTGATTGCGCCGCCGCCGCCAGCAAGTCGTTCGATCGAGAAAGATGTGACCGGGCGCTGGGAAGGCGCACCTGCCGGTCACCGCCATTGGGTGGACGCATCTCCGACCGCAGCGGGCAAGTTTCCGGCGAGCCGCACTGTCCTATTCGTGATGGGCGGCTTGCCTGGCCAAGTAACCTGACCGATTTCCGAAGCTTGTTGGCAGAACCTTTGTAACGCGCCTCAGCCTGTCCCGATAACACTCCGAACTTCCAAGCGCCTGGCGGCTGCTTGGAACTTCTGCTGACCGCCCCTCGGCGGAAGCCGAGCTGTCCGAAGGCAAATGGATCACTCTCGGGGAAGGGCTCATCATGCCGACCGAACTCCCAAGATTTCAGAGCCTGCAAATCCGAGACTTGCCACCAGACGACAGTCTAGCCGGAATGGACGCGCCGATGACAACCCCGGATTCGGATGACACATTCCGCGGCGGCGTGGTCCTGGTCATCAGCGCATCCGCGTTTTCAGGCGCAGTGATGGGCTTTTTTCTGGCTGGCGCGTTCAAGCTCTCGATCGCCGTCTTCATCGCAGGAATTCTGGGAGCGATCGCTGGCTGGTGGGCGAGCAAACTCGCGCAACTCGTGTCGTAACCCTGCGGAAGCAGGTGCTTTTCGAGCCGACCAGAACCCGAAGTTTCCGCAAAGATGTCCGGCGGAAGGTGCATTTCACGACGGTGCGACCTCGTGGCCATCCCAAGTTAGAGGGCAGGACATTCAAGGATCTTCGCAGTCGCGCTCCCTCAGAACTCGATCTGGGCACATCCTTGGCAAGCAGGCGCGCTCTATGAACTTCATCGTCACGGCGGCTCTCGCTTTCACAGCGACGTGTAGCGGGCAGTCCAACTCACCGATGCCGGATCAAGGAGGACGGGCGGGCCGGTCGACCTTCGGTGCGCGCGTTTACGTCATCGACGCCGCCCGATCGGAGGTCGCATGGGCTCTGTACGACAGCGGGTCTTCCAGCCTGGTTGCCTCGTTCGGCGCGTTGGCAGGCTCGCTTACCATCGACCCGATCGATCCTGCCGGCACGGCCATGGACTTCACCTTTGGGATCCGAAAACGGACTGCCGACGCTGCGGCATCTTCACCGCGGCTTCAATGGGCTGATCTCCTCGACAACGGCCGGTCTCCAAGCGCCCGTTTTCGATCCGTGTCCGTCGTACCGGGCCCGGAGAATACAGCAACGATCGTCGGTCATCTCTCGATCAATGGACAGACACGGCAAGTCGCCATCAAAACGACGTTCATCGGCGCTCGAGTCGATGCGAGGCAGAAGACATTCAAGATGGGCTTTGACGGCAGCGCCATCATCAAATGCAGCGATTTTGGTCTAGGAGCTGACGCGGGCCTCATTGCAGATTCGGTGCCCATCAGGATTCACGCTGGTTTGGTCGCTCCATTAACAGCGTCCTTGGTTCCGATTTGACCTTTGCTATGCCTAAGTAGCTGCCGAGAGGACGCGCATGACGTCCAATCATCGAAAATCTCGCGTCCTCACCTTGATCTCATCGAGATGGCCACCCGCGCAGGAGTTCCCTTGACCTTAAAGCGAGCTGAAAGGTTAGTATCACCCGAGATCGAGTGCCGATGCCCGGCACTTATATGTCCCCGCGAAGCGAAGTCGGCCAGCAACGTTGACAAAACGTATTCTTCATGTCGTCAGCAATGTTTCCCATTTTGCTGACCCAAATCACCCGACGGGCTTGTGGCTGTCGGAGCTGACGCATGCATACGATCTCTTTGCCGAACGGGGTTTCTCACAGCGCATCGTGAGCCCGAAGGGCGGTCGTTCACCGCTGGAGCCGCGCGCGCTCAAGTGGCCGCTGTTGGACGCGTCAGCGAAAGCCTGGTTGAATGCCCCGGAGCGTATGGCCTTGCTGTCATCGACGGCATCACCAGATCAGATCGATCCGTCAGAGTTCGATGCGATCTACTTCACTGGCGGCCACGCCGTGATGTGGGACTTTCCAGACAGCGAAGGACTGCAGGCGATCACGCGCACCATCTGGGAGCGTGGCGGAGTCGTCTCGACCGTCTGTCACGGCTATTGCGGTCTCCTGAACACGAAGCTCTCGGACGGAAGATTGCTGGTTGAGGGAAAGCGTCTCACCGGCTTTTCCTGGACGGAGGAAGTGCTGGCCGGCGTGGCGAAGAAAATGCCCTACAACGCCGAGGCGGAGATGAACCGACGAGGCGCTCGCTACGAAAAGGCGTTCTTGCCGTTCGTCTCCTACGCTGTTTCCGACGGTTACTTGGTCACTGGCCAGAACCCGTGGTCGGCAAAGGCGACCGCGGAGAAGGTCGCGGCGCTACTGTGAAGGTCCGGCATCGCGCCTAACTTGTCGCCGACTTTCGGCGGTCCGCTCGTTTCCGGCCAGTATTTCCTACAAAGTTCCCGTCCTCGGCTTCCATGTCTGGAAGGTTGGTTCTGCCAACAAGCATTCGCGACAACACCCGGCGCGCATTCTCCGCGCAGTCGATGTCGGCCGGCTTTCCCTCGATGTCTTTGATGAGGGCGATGAGTTGTTTCCTGCTTTTCGCCAACCGCGCCTGCAACGCCTCGATGTCAGCCACCTTGCGCTTCAGCGTTTCGAGCAGAGTGTCGTGTTGCCAGGTCTCAAGGTCGTGCGGCACGAGCGACCGGATTTCATCGAGGCTGAAGCCGGCCTGCTGCGCTGTGGTGATGAGCTCAAGTAGCACGATCGCTTCTCGCGGGTAGGTCCGATAGCCGTTCGGCCGCCGCTCCACCATCTTCAAGAGACCGATGCTCTCATAGAAGCGGATGCGTGATTGGGTGAGGCCAGTGCGCTTCGCCAGCTCGCCGATATTCATTCTCGAGACCGTCAAGATAGGGCTTGACCCTCAAGTTAACTTAAATGTTAGAGCATGTCCATCAGCCGCCCCCCCAGGCCCGACTTGGAGGGCGGCGTGTCCCGAACCATAGCGCCGGCCTCGCGGGTCGTCGCGATGCGCAAGATTGATTGCTGCTTGAACGCGATTGGCGCGTTGTCGCCAACGGAGGACGAGGCCGATGGCGGAACAGTTCACGGAGGTCGAGTTCGCGGGCCATAAGGTAAAGGTCCCGAAGGGCGGATACTACGACCGCTTCCACATGAATCCCGATCTCGACGAGGTCGCGAAGGATCCCGCCGTCGGCAATATCGACTTCTTCCGCCGCATCCCGAAAGTGATGACGCAAACGCGCGTCGGCCCGACCTGGGCACCAAACTTTTATTATCGTACCAGCAACGTGCAGGCGCTGATGCTGGCCCCAATGAAGCGGCTGCGCTCGATGTTGCCGACGCCGCTCGAACCGTTGCGGGCGCTCCCGGGCTATGGCCTCGTCGCGCTGACTTACTTTTCCTATGCGGTCTGCGACAACGATCCCTACGACGAGGTGTCGGTCGCCGTCATCATCCGCCGACCCAGCGCACGGGGATCGCAAGCGCTGGAACTCCTCGACTCGATACGGCGTCAGAGTTTCTTCGCGCATGTGCTGGCTCTGCCGGTCGATACGGAGATCGCCCGGGTGCGCGGCGTCTTCGGCTATCAATTGCCAAAATGGATTGCCGACATTCGGCTCGACATTTCGAGCACGGTGTCGGCCAGCATTGCGGCAACCGACGGATCTCCGGATGTGACGCTGACCGCGCCGTTACCTGCGTTGCGTCGCGTGCCTTCGCAATCGCACATTTCCACCAACACTTCGATCGGCCTGGTCGATGGCGAATGGCGGCAAACCTCGTTTCAGACCAACCCGATGGAATTCGCGCAGACCCTGTTTCCGCGTGACGTGAAGCTGGACCACGCGGGCGGGCCGATCAGTCAGTTGCTCGCGGGACTGGGCGCAGAAAAGATCGTTCGGTTGGATGTCGTCAAGGACGCGCAGATGGTTCTGTACATGCCGCGCCCATTGCAAGGGCATTTGGCCGCGTAACGGGCGGGGGCTCAATAGGCCAGAAGCAGGAAGGAAGTTGCCATGACATTCGTTACAACGAAGGACGGAACGAACATCTTCTACAAGGACTGGGGTCCGAAGGATGCGCAGCCGCTCGTTTTCCATCACGGCTGGCCACTCTCGGCCGACGATTGGGACAACCAGATGCTGTTCTTCCTTGCGAAAGGCTTTCGCGTCATCGCGCACGATCGCCGCGGCCACGGCCGTTCGAGCCAGGTCAGCGAAGGCCACGATATGGATCACTATGCTGCGGATGCCTCGGCGGTGGTCGAACATCTCGATCTGAAGAACGCCGTCCACATCGGCCATTCGACCGGTGGGGGCCAGGTTGCAAGATATGTCGCCAAGTATGGCCAACCGCAGGGGCGCGTGTCCAAGGCGGTGCTGATCAGCTCTGTCCCCCCGTTGATGGTGAAGACGGAGTCCAACCCAGGCGGCACGCCGATCGAGGTGTTCGATGACTTTCGATCCCAGCTTGCCGCCAACAGATCGCAGTTCTACCTCGACGTGCCGACGGGACCGTTCTACGGCTTCAATCGTCTCCTCGCCAAATCCTCCGACGCCATTATCCGGAATTGGTGGCGTCAGGGCATGATGGGAAGCGCCAAGGCCCACTACGAAGGGATCAAAGCCTTCTCTGAAACCGACCAGACCGAGGACTTGAAGTCGATCACCGTGCGGACCTTGGTCCTCCAAGGCGACGACGATCAGGTCGTGCCCTACAAGAACGCGGCGCTGCTGCAGGACAAGCTACTGCCGAACAGCACGCTCAAAGTCTATCCGGGCTATCCGCACGGCATGCACACAACGAATGCCGACGCGATCAATGCTGATCTACTCGCCTTCATCCGAGGATGAACTGAACCCGAGGGGCGAGACGAACCGACTGCCGGCGCCATGAGAGCCCGCTCCGGCGTCGACAGCCGCCACCCCATCTCGGCACGCCGAGGGCTCTCGTCACCCGGTTGGCAGTTCGGATGCCGCAATTTCAAAAGGCAAGCGCGTGCAGACGATCCTTGGTGCGAATGGTCAGATTGCAGTAGAGCTGGCGCGGGAGCTCCGACGTGCCTACACGAACGACTTGCGGCTCGTAAGTCGTAGACCGCGCAAGGTGAATGACACCGACAGTCTCATCTCCGCCAACCTCCTTGACCCGCAGCAGACGATGGAAGCTGTCAAGGGAAGCCGCGTCGTCTACTTCACTGCCGGCTTGCCGCCGGACACGCGGATTTGGGAGACACAGTTCCCGGTGATGCTGAAAAACTCACTGGATGCCTGTCGCGTGGCAGGCGCCAGCTTCGCCTATTTCGACAACACCTACATGTATCCGCAGGATAGCCGGCTGCAGACGGAGGAGACGCCATTCGAGCCGGTCGGACGCAAGGGCAACGTGCGCGCGACCATGGCGTCCATGGTGCTCGAGGAGATGGCGCGAGGAGACATTCCCGTGCTCATTGGCAGGGCGCCCGAATTCTACGGACCCGGCAAGACGCAGAGCTTTACGAACGCTCTGGTCATCGACAGACTCTTGAAGGGAAAGAGGGCTTTAGTGCCCGTGCGCGCCGATACGCGGCGCACCCTGATTTGGACACCCGATGCGAGTCGTTCGCTGGCTGCGTTGGGCAATGCGTCGGAGGCGTTCGGACAGACATGGCATTTGCCCTGCTGTGATGATCGGCCGACCTACAAGGAGCTCGCCACCACGGCAAGCTCGGTTTTCGGAAGCAAAGCTTCCTACGGCGTTGTTCCGAAATGGGCCTTTGTCGTTGCCGGCGTCTTCTCTCCGCAAGTGCGCGAAATAAGGGAATTACTGCCGCGATATGAGCAGGACAACTTGTTCGACTCAGCGAAGTTCAAGCGCCGGTTTCCCGACTTCGACGTGACGACGTATCGCAAGGGCCTGGATCTGATCCATCAGGAATGGTCGACCGAGGCACAGCGGAAATCGGGCATTCCGCAAAGTGACGCTTTCTGAACTATGCCGAATTCCGTTGGCGATCCTTATCGGAAATCCCGCGGTTTGATCATGATGCTCGGCATAGTCTCAGGCTCGGGATAAGACCCCTTATGCCGAGATCGGCATAACGGGTCCACGAGGTTGCGCGGCTTGGGCAATCCGCGCGGATCGGGAGCCGGCGAACCATGATGGAATTCGTCACCGCGGCCATGCGGAAGCGGAAACGCCGCTTCACGGGCGCCCACGCTCGCGAGCTCTCCTGAAAGGTCGGTCAGATGGTGCGCGACAACGTGGACCACCTCGCCCTCGCATTGAACCCTGCCTCTGACACCGATCATGCCGGCGCCGAGCACGACGCGACGATATTTTTCGAATACAGCCGTCCAAATGACGAGATTGGCGACGGCGGTCTCATCCTCGATGGTCATGAACATGACACCTTTCGCGGACCCTGGCCGCTGGCGCACGAGCACGAGACCCGCGACGTCGACCCAGCGTCGATCGCGACAGGCCACGGCGTCAGCGCAGGTCATGATGCGCCGACGGGCAAGGTCGGCGCGAAGGAAGGACACCGGATGCTGGCGCAAGGTCAGTCCGGTATGGCCATAATCCTCCACGACTTCGCTGCCTGCCGTCATCGGCCGCAGCGACACGACCGGCTCCGTCTGCTCGGCGATCGGTTCGGCTTCGCGGATTGAAGCGGCCGCGAACAGCGGAAGCGGGTCGTCCCGCAATGCCTTGATCGCCCAAAGGGCCTCGCGCCGCGCAAGGCCGAGCGAGGGTCGGAACGCATCGGCGTGGGCGAGCTCCACCAGAGCGGCCGCGGGAATGCCGGCCCGCCGCCAAATGTCATCGACCGAGGCGAAGGGCTTGTCTGCACGACAGGCGATGAGACGCGCAGCCTCGGCGTTGCCGAGCCCCTTCACCAGCCGCAATCCGACGCGGACGGCGAAGCGGCCGTCGTCGCCATCATGCGGTTCGAGGATGGAATCCCAGCGTGAGGCATTGATGCAAACCGGGCGGATGTCCACGCCGTGCTGCTGCGCGTCGCGCACGATCTGCGCTGGTGCGTAGAATCCCATCGGCTGCGCATTGAGCAGTGCCGCGCAGAACACGTCGGGGTGCCAACATTTCATCCAGGATGACGCGTAAGCGATCAGCGCGAAGCTTGCGGCGTGCGATTCCGGAAAGCCATAGCTGCCGAACCCTTCAAGTTGCGAAAACGTCCTTTCGGCAAAGTCGCGGGCGTAGCCGTTGGCCACCATGCCGGCAATCAGCTTCTCTCCGAATTTCGAGACACCGCCCGTATGCTTGAATGTCGCCATGGCGCGGCGCAATTGATCGGCTTCGCCTGCGGTGAAGCCGGCGCACTCGATCGCCACCCGCATCGCCTGTTCCTGAAACAGCGGAACGCCGAGCGTCTTGCCGAGCACGGCCTCAAGCTCAGGTTTGGGATAGACGACGTCCTCCTTGCCTTCGCGGCGGCGAAGATAGGGATGGACCATGTCGCCCTGAATCGGTCCCGGACGGACGATCGCGACCTCGATGACGAGATCGTAGAAGGTGCGCGGCTTGATGCGCGGCAGCATCGCCATCTGCGCGCGGCTTTCGATCTGGAACGTGCCCAGCGTATCCGCTTTGCGGATCATCGCGTAAGTGCGTGGATCCTCGGCCGGGATGGTCGCCAGATCGAGGCGAATGTCCTTGTGCTCGGCGAGCAGGTCGAAGGCGCGTCTCAGGCAGGACAGCATGCCCAGCGCCAGCACATCGACTTTCATGAACTTCAGGCTGTCGATGTCGTCCTTGTCCCATTCAATGACTTGGCGGTCTTGCATAGCGGCGGGCTCGATCGGGACGAGTTCGTCCAGCCGGTCCCGCGTCAGCACGAATCCGCCGGGGTGCTGCGACAAATGCCGCGGCGTGCCGACGAGCTGGTGCGCGAGTTCGAGGGCAAGCCGCAGCCGCCGGTCCGCCATGTTGAGATTGAGGCCTTCGGCGTGTTTCGTCTCGACGCCCTCAGACCAGCCCCAGACCTGCGAAGACAGTGTCTTGGTGAGGTCTTCAGGCAGGCCGAGCGCCTTGCCGACATCGCGCAGCGCGCCCTTGGCGCGATAGCGGATGACGGTCGAGCAAAGCGCCGCGCGATCGCGGCCATAGGTCTCGTAGACCCACTGGATCACTTCTTCGCGCCTCTCGTGTTCGAAATCGACATCGATGTCAGGCGGCTCGCGGCGCTCTTCGGAGACGAAGCGCTCGAAGAGCAAGTCATTGCGATCGGGATCGATGCTGGTGACGCCGAGCACGTAACACACGGCTGAATTCGCCGCCGAGCCCCGGCCCTGGCAGAGAATATCCTTGGAGCGCGCGAACCTGACGATGCTGTTGACGGTGAGAAAGTACGGCGCATATTGCAGTCGCTCGATCAGACGCAGTTCGTGCTCGAGGTTTTGACGGACCTTGTCCGGCAGTCCTTCCGGATAGCGTGCGGCCGCTCCCTCCCATGTCAGCTTTTCGAGCGCCTGCTGTGGCGTCAGGTCGGGATAAAGCTTTTCCTCCGGATATTGGTATGCGAGCTCGTCGAGCCGGAATTTGCAGCGCTCCATGATCTCGACGGTGCGGGCAAGCGCCTCCGGGTAGCGCGCGAACAGGCGTTTCATTTCTTCCGGCGGCTTGAGGTAGCGGTCGGCGAAACGTTCGCGGCGATGGCCTAGCTCGTCGATGGTGACGTTGTGCCGGATCGCGGTGACGACGTCCTGCAGGAGCTGCCGCGCCGGCTCATGAAAGAGCACGTCGTTGGTAACGACGGGGGCGACCTTCGCCGCGGTCGCCATCGTCGACAGTTGCCACAGGCGAAGCTGATCATTGGGGCGGCGCCGCAGCGTCAGCGCCAGGTAGGCACGATCGCCGAAGGCCTCGCGCAGGCGCCGGAGCTGCATCGCGCAGGTCTCGTCGGCAACGTCCGGCACCAGGATGATGAGCAGCCCGTCGCCAAAGGCGACAAGGTCGGCCCAGTCGAGATGGCACTTCGCTTTGCCGCCGCGCTTCTTGCCGAGCGATAGCAGCCGGCACAATCGCGCGTAAGCCGGTCGATCGGTAGGGTAGGCAAGAACCGACATGCCATCGGCGAGATCGAGCCGGCAACCGACGACGAGGCGAATGCCGGTTGTCCGTGCGGCCTCGTGCGCACGCACCACGCCGGCGAGAGAATTGCGATCAACGATCCCGAGTGCCTCGATGCCCATCAAGGCGGCCTGCGCGAACAACTCCTCGCAGCTGCTCGCCCCGCGCAGGAACGAGAAATGCGAAGTCACCTGCAGTTCGGCGTAATGCGGACCGCTCATCCGAAAACCCCGTGGATGAACCATCGCTGGCTGCCGGTCTCCGGATGCTCGCCGTCGCCGGAGCGGAACAGCCAGTAGCGTTCGCCGGCATCATCCTCGACCCTGTAGTAATCGCGGATCGCAGCCAGCTCGGCATCGCGCTTCCACCACTCTCCCCGAATGCGTTCCGGCCCGTCGGCGCGACGGATGCGGCGGCGCACGCCGCGCCAGGTGAACCAGACCGGCGGCTGATCCGGCAGCAGCGCCATCGTTACGATCGGCTCGGGCGGGGCAAGGAGCCGCGGCGGCCGGGGCCAGTCTCCTTGCCAGGTGGCGCCGGTTTCCGGCGCGAGCGGCGGGATGCTCGCGATCGTGCGTTCCGGCACGTCGCTCGCAACCGGGGTGAAGCGGCAGAGCCGATGTTCGCCGACGCGGTTGGCAAGCACGTCGATCAGGCCGGAGATGTCAGGATCCGGCGCCTGCACGAGAGAAGACACGGTCTGCCTGGTGTCGAGCGGCTCCGCGAGCACTGCCGCAAGATCCATGATCTCGATTCCGAAGCCTGGATCGACGGCCTCGATCTTGTCGCAAAGCAGACGCGTCAGGCGCTTCACGTCGCGCACCGGCTGCGCCGTGCCGACACGTATCGCCTGGCTCGTATTGTCGACACGATGGAAGAGCAAGTCGAGGCGACGGGCGCCAAGACCCCTGCCCTCAAGATCGGCGCACAAGGCTTCGACGAGATGGGCGGTGTAGCGGGCAATCGTTTCCGCCGCACCGATCGGCTCGGGAAAGGTCCGCCGAACCTCGATGATGGCGGTGGCACGGAACGGCTCGATCGGTTCGGCCGCATGGCCGAGAGCCTGGTCGAGCCGACGACCGATCTGCGGCCCGAAACGCAAGGTCAGCGGCGCGCGCGCCTGATCCAACAGGTCACCGATCCGCTCGAAGCCGAGCGTGCGCAGGCTGGCGACCATCTCAGCGTCGAGCCGAAGCGCGGCGATCGGCAACGGTCGCAACATCGGCTCGAGGCCGCCGGATGGAACGACAAGCGTCGAACGCGAGAGAAATCGCGCCGCGGCGTGGGCCGCACCCCAGGTGTCAGCGATCGCTGCACGCGCCTCGACGCCGGCAGCAGCGAAGCGCTCGGTGAGCGCTGCCAACATCGCCGCTTCACCGCCATGAAGATGATCGGCGCCCGTCGTGTCGATGACCAGCCCATCCGGCGCATCGGGCATGACGATCGGCGAAAGGCGCTGCAATGCCCACAGCGCCAGCTTGTCGAGGCCTTCGGCATCGCCACGCAGGTCGGCATCCATGATGACGAGATCCGGCGCGAGCGCCTGCGCCTTCGCGACCGCCATGCCGGCGCGGAGCCCCAGGCGCGCGGCGTTGGCGTCGAGCGCGGTGACGACACGCCGCCTGTTATCGCGGCTGGCGAGAATGAGCGGCGCATCACGCGGAGGCGATGCGTCGCCCGATGTCCTTCTGAGGCGGTCGGTTGGCCACCTCGGAAGGAAGAGCGATACGACCCGTGACATCGCAAGCTTCCACTTCGAAATCCGCACTTTCTCCGGCCTTGCACCGGATCAGCTCGAGCAGCCATCGCGAGCGGCCGAGCCCCGGCACCGGCAGCGGCGCGGACGGCATGACCGAAACACGCCAGCGGGTGGCGCTCGCCGTCGGCTGTCCGAAATCGCCGGCCTCGGTTTGTCGACGCCAGCGCCGGATCGCGATGCCGATCGTTCCCGAGCTTTCGGCCGCCAGTTGCAAACGCCGCGACGCTGTCATCGACAGGCGCGCGGTCTCCGCGACCACGGCGCCGAGACCGCCATGGCGCAGACCTTCCTCGCAACAGGCGAGGAGCGATTTCTCGTCGCCGGCCTCGACATGGATCAGTCGGTCGGGGTGCAGCCCGGCCTGCGCCAGCGCCGGCATGAACAGGTCGCGCCGCGTGACGATCCAGAGCACCTTGCCCTTGGTCCGCGCCGCGATCCCGGCGGTAAAGAGCGCCGCGGCCGCGCCGTCGACGGCGCCGTTGCCGCCGCCGGCCACCTCATGCAGGCAGCCGAGTGCCAGCCCTCCTCCCGGCAGACGGCGGTCGATCTCGTCGGGGCCGAACGGAAGAAATTCCCGCGCCCGTGCCGATCCGCTTTCGAGGCGTGCGATGCGCCCGCGAAGCTCGGCAATAACAGGACTGGCCGCACGATCCGGCATGGGCGAACGGGTTCTCCGAAGGGCTTTTCAACGGCGCCGTGCGCTGTTATGTTCTTTATTTGTTCTCTCGCGGGAAATGAGTCAATCGGAGTCTTTTCCGAACGGGACGGAACAAGATGAGAGACAGGGTGCGCAGCGTCCGTCGTGTCGCGGATGATCCTTGATTCTGAAGCGGATATCGGGCGGCGGAGATGAATGCGGCGCATCTGGAAAAATTGAACGACAGACAGCGCGCCGCGGTCGAGCACGGCGTCGGCCTGGCTGACGGCAAGACTGCAGGCCCGTTGCTCATCATTGCCGGCGCGGGTTCCGGCAAGACGAATACCCTGGCGCATCGCGTTGCCCATCTTATCGTGCACGGCAGCGACCCGCGTCGCATTCTGTTGATGACGTTCTCGCGCCGTGCGGCATCGGAAATGGCGCGGCGCGTCGAACGGATCTGCGCGCGCGTGCTCGGCGACAAGGCAGGCGTCCTGACGGATGCACTGGCCTGGGCCGGCACGTTCCACGGCATCGGCGCCCGCATCCTGCGCGACTATGCGGCCGAGATCGGCCTCGATCCGCAATTTACGATTCACGATCGTGAGGATTCCGCCGATCTGATGAACCTTGTCCGGCATCAGCTCGGTTTCTCCAAGACCGAGAGCCGGTTTCCGGCCAAGGCAACATGCCTTTCGATCTATTCGCGTGTCGTCAACGCGGAGGCCCCTCTCGCCGAGGTCTTGCGCAGGAATTTCCCATGGTGCGCGCCATGGGAGAAACAGTTGCGCGAGTTGTTCGCGGGCTATGTCGAAGCCAAGCAAGCCCAGAACGTTCTCGACTACGATGACCTCCTGCTCTACTGGGCCCAAACGATGAGCGATCCGGCGCTTGCCGATGACATCGGCAGCCGTTGGGACCACGTCCTGGTCGACGAATACCAGGACACCAACCGCTTGCAGGCGACCATCCTGACCGGTCTGAAGCCGGCCGGACGCGGGCTCACTGTCGTTGGCGACGATGCGCAGGCGATCTATTCGTTTCGCGCCGCGACCGTGCGCAACATCCTCGATTTTCCGAGCGAGTTCTCGCCGCCGGCGAGCGTCATCACGCTCGATCGCAATTACCGCTCGACGCAGCCGATCCTCGCTGCGGCCAACGGCGTGATCGGCTTGGCGAAAGAGCGTTTCACCAAGAACCTCTGGACCGAGCGGGAGTCGCAGGCGCTTCCCTGCCTCGTGACGGTCCGCGACGAAGCCGACCAGGCGCGCTTTGTCGCCGAGGGCGTATTGGAAAACCGCGAGACTGGAATGCGCCTCAAGGAGCAGGCCGTGCTATTTCGCGCGAGCCACCACAGCGGTCCGCTCGAAGTCGAGTTGACCCGACGCAACATTCCCTTCGTCAAGTTCGGCGGGCTCAAGTTTCTCGACAGCGCCCATGTGAAGGACCTGCTTGCAGTCTTGCGCTTCGCGCAGAACATGCGCGATCGCGTCGCCGGATTCCGCGTCATGCAGCTCCTGCCCGGCGTCGGCCCGTCGACGGCGCAGACGGCGCTCGATGCCCTCGCTGAAAGCCCCGAGCCAATCGAGGCGCTCACGGCACTGCCGACGCCGCCACGCGCCTCGGCCGACTGGCCGGATTTCGTCTCGATGCTTTGCGGCTTGCGATCGCGCGCCGCCGGATGGCCGGCGGAGGTCGGACAGGTTCGCGCTTGGTACGAGCCGCATCTCGAGCGCATTCACGAGGATGTCGAGATGCGCCGCGCCGACCTGCTGCAGCTCGAGGACATCGCCGCCGGCTATCCGTCGCGGGAGCGGTTTCTCACCGAGCTTACGCTCGACCCGCCGGACGCGACGTCAGGGCAGGCGGGCGTGCCACTGCTCGACGAGGACTATTTGATCCTGTCGACGATTCATTCCGCCAAGGGACAGGAGTGGAAATCCGTCTTCGTGCTCAATACGGTCGACGGCTGCATTCCGTCAGATCTCGGCACCGGGACTTCCGAAGAGCTCGAGGAAGAGCGGCGTCTTCTGTATGTCGCGATGACGCGGGCCAAAGACAGCCTCAACCTCGTCGTGCCGCAGCGTTTCTTCACACATGGACAAACGCCGACGGGAGATCGCCACGTCTATGCGTCGCGCTCGCGCTTCATTCCGAATAGTCTGCTGCGGTATTTCGCGCGCCGATCATGTCCGATTGCGGCCGCGTCGCAGGAACAGGCAGCGCAGCGCGGGGTTCGCATCGATGTCGGGGCGCGGATGCGCGGCATGTGGCGATAGGAGAGCGTCTGTGTGCAACTTATACAACCTCACCACCACGCGCGATGCCGTGATGCAATTCACCAAGGCCTTCCGCGACAAGGCGGGATGGAACGCCCCATCCTTTGACGTCTATCCGAACACCCTCGCCCCCATTGTGCGCGTCGGCGAGGATGGGCAACGCGAGATCGTGCGCACGACCTGGGGCATGCCGACGCCTCCGGCCTATATCAAGGGCAATTACGACCCTGGCGTCACCAACATCCGCAACGTCAACTCGCCGCATTGGCGGCGCTGGCTTGGCCCGACCAGCCGCTGCGTCGTGCCGTTCACTTCTTTCGCTGAACCCGACCCCGCCAGCAAGGTGCCAGGCGGAAGAGTCCCGAATGCGTGGTTCGCGCAGAACCCCGATCGGCCTCTGATGTTCTTCGCCGGATTCTGGACGCCATGGAAGGGGGTGCGGAAGGTGAAAGACGGCGAGCGGGAATACGAGCTTTACGGATTCCTGACGACCTCGCCGAACGGCATCGTCAAGCCGATCCATCTGAAGGCGATGCCGGCGATCCTGACGACGCCAGAAGAAGTCGAATTGTGGCTGACGGGATCATGGGAAGACGTGAAGCAGCTCCAGCGTCCGTTGCCCGACGACATGCTTGTCATTGTCGAGCCACCCGCGAAACTCAAGGAAGACACCCTGTTGTGACATTGCGCATCGGCAGGATCGCCAAGGCCATGGTTTGTCGATGTCACGCAGCGGCGTGGCGATGATGCTGAGCGAAACGACGCCATCTGACGATCATGCTTCCGCTGGGAGCGAGCCGACTCCCGGTACATCGGCTCGCAAGATCATCCATGTCGACATGGATGCCTTCTACGCCTCGGTCGAACAGCGCGACAATCCCGAACTGCGTGGCAAGCCGGTCGCCGTCGGCGGATCGGCCGCGCGTGGCGTGGTCGCCGCAGCGAGCTACGAGGCGCGAGCCTTTGGCGTCAGATCGGCCCTTCCGTCCGTCACCGCAAAGCGGCGTTGTCCGCAACTGATTTTCGTGACGCCGCGCTTTGAGGTCTATCGCGCGGTATCGGCCCAGATCAGGGAAATCTTCGCGGAGCACACCGATCTGATCGAGCCTTTATCGCTCGACGAAGCTTATCTCGACGTCACTGAGAACAAACAAGGTATCGCCATCGCGACGAAGATCGCGACGATCATTCGGGCCCGGATCAAGGATGTGACCGGACTGAATGCGTCGGCTGGCATCTCCTATTGCAAATTTCTTGCGAAGATGGCGAGCGACCTCAACAAGCCGAATGGCCAGGCGGTGATCACGCCGCGGATGGGGCCGGGGTTCGTCGAAGCGCTTGCCGTGAAGAAATTCCACGGCGTCGGTCCGGCGACGGCGGCGAAGATGGAGCGACTCGGCATTTTGACCGGCGCCGATCTGAAGGCGCGATCCTTGCCCTTCCTGCAAGAGCATTTCGGAAAGTCGGGAGCATGGTACTACCAGATCGCACGCGGGATCGATGAACGGGCAGTCCAACCAGACCGGCCGCGCAAGTCGGTCGGGGCGGAAGATACGTTCGATGCCGACATTGTCGATCTCGATGCTGCACGGACTGAACTCACACCTCTGGTGGCAAAGATTTGGCGTCATTGCGCAGCGAAGCAACTGCGGGCACGCACTGTGACGCTCAAGGTCAAGTATAGCGATTTCGAACAGATCACCCGCAGCCGAACCGTCGCCGAACTCATTCCATCTGCCGAGGAGGTCGAGGCGATGGCTCGCGGGCTTCTTGATCCATTGTTTCCGGTCGAGAAGGGTATTCGCCTGCTTGGAGTGACGTTGTCGTCATTCTCGGACGAGCATGACGCCGTCGAAGAGCAGTTGCGACTGAAGCTCTAAGCGGCAGGACCATGATGGCCTTCGCGATCGGCTTGCGCGGGCAGCCTTGCCGATTTGCAGCTCAGGCACTGGCGCAGCGCTCCCGTCTGATCGTTTCGAGGCGCAGACCCGAGATCATTGTGGCGTCTGCGACGGGCTGCGGCGCATTGCGTCACGGGTGTGGAACCTGACGTTTGACAAGCCGGGCCGGCTTGTCTTCTCGCTCGCCTTCGTAAGAGACGTGCCGCAAGAGGTTATCTTCAGTCCAGGTGAGATAACTGACCTCGACGACCACCTGCGGTTTGACCCAGTGCACGCGCGACAGTTCCAGCGGCGAGCCGAACCGACTTGTTCTGGGGGGCGGGATATCGAGGGGCATGCGCGTCGCCTTCAGCGGCGCCAGCCGACGCGACATTCGTTTCAGCTCCGCGACGGCGAGGCCTGCGCCGACACGACCGGCGTATCTGAGACTCCCGTCGTCAGTGTAATAGCCGAGAAGAAGCGAACCGATGTGGGGGCGGCTTCCTTTCGGGTCGGTCCAACCGACGACCACGAATTCCTCGCGATTGAGACATTTCGATTTGACCCAAATCCCGCGGTCGCCGGGTGCGTAGGCCCGATCGACTCGCTTGGAAACCGTTCCCTCAAGAGCCATCCGGCACGCGTGCTCATGAAATCTAGGGCCATCGCCGACGATGTGTTCGGTGAAATGCACGCCCGGGGTCGGCTTTGCAAACACGGCTTGCAAGCGCGTCTTGCGTTCGACGAGAGGCAATTGTGTCGTGCTCTCTCCATTCAAGAACAGAAGATCGAACGCATAGAAAACCAGATCACCGGTGCGGCCCTCGTCCATCGCCGCCTGTAGCCGACTGAAAGACGTCACCCCGTCGGGGCGGACCGCGCAGAGCTCGCCGTCCAGGTAAGCGGTCTTCACCGGGAGATCGCGGAGCGCCGAGATGGTGGCCCGATAGCGATGGCTCCAGTCGAGACCCGTGCGGGTCAGAAGACGGATATCGTCGCCGTCGATGCGCGCGTGCATTCGATAGCCGTCGAATTTGATCTCGTGAAGCCAGTTTGGTCCCTCGGGGGGCTGGTCCACAAGCCGCGTCAGTTGTGGTTTGACCCAGCTCGGCGGAGCCTTGCCTTGAGGATTACGACGTGTGTCTGCTTTCCGCGGCATTCCGGTTTCTCCGCGCTGATGGCCGCGGGCGTAAAGCAACAGCCTGTCGCTAGGGCCCTCTTCAGGGCATTATGGAGCGACGCGTCGAGCCTGACCAATTTATATATTTCGATCGCAGCGGGAACCTTTCATTGCTTGTCTCGCGTCATGGAGCCGCCGGCGCGGAATGGGATCATCGGCCAGGCGCACCGCCAGACGGCGAGCACGGGTGATGGTTCAGCGGGCCGTTGCGACTATGGCGGCGGCGTCCAAGGGCTGGAGCGGCGACGCCGCTTCAGACCATTCGACATCCGGCTCTTTCTCGCAGACCTGTCGTTGCGCAAGCAGTGCCGGCACCTCGTCCCCCGGAACGGCCTTGCTGATCAAGAACCCCTGGGCTTCGGTGCAACTGTGGCGCTCGAGGAATGCGAGCTGGGCCTCCGTCTCGACGCCCTCACCCGTCGTGCGCATCCCAAGCCCGTTGCACATTGTTATGATCGATCGGAGAACGACGTCGCTCTGGTCGCATCGCTCGATCTCGGCAATGAGCGATCGGTCGAGCTTCACCTTGTCGAACGGGAATTTCAACAAGTAGCTGAGCGATGAATACCCCGTTCCAAAATCGTCCATTGCGATGCTGACACCCAATTCCCTCAGCCGTTGCAGTATCGACAAGGTCTCTGCAACATCCTCCAACAACGATCCTTCGGTAATTTCGAGTTGCAGGCGCCCCGCCGCCAGACCGGACTCGGTGAGGGCATTGCGGACGGTATCCACCAAATCCTGTCGTGCGAACTGGACCGGCGACAGGTTCACAGCGATTGAAATCTCGGCCGGCCATGTCGCGGCCTGCCGGCAGGCCGTCGCCAATGCCCATTGACCGAGCGAATGAATCAGGCCCATCTTTTCCGCAGCCGGAATGAAGTCACTGGGCGATACAAACGAGCCGTCGGCCCGGCGCCAGCGTAGCAGGGCTTCGAACGCACAAATCCGTCCCGACCCCGCATTAATTAGGGGCTGATAGAAGACCGCGATTTCGTGGTTCGCCATGGCATATCTGAGGTCCAGATCTAGCACGCGCCGCCGCTGCAACACGTCGTGGAGTTGAGGTTCGAAGAAGCGGAAACAATTGCGACCGTCCGCCTTGGCTTTGTAGAGCGCGAGATCGGCACATTTCAGCAAACTTTCGGCGTCCGTTCCATCATCGGGGGCGAGGGCGACACCGATACTGCAGCCGATATGGAGCTGGTGTCCGGCGATCTCAAAGGGTCGGCTCAATCGGGCGACAATGCGCTCGCACAGCACCTCCGCTGCCTCGAGCCCGCGGGTCAGCGGCTGGATGATTGCAAACTCATCACCTCCGAGCCTGGCGATCGAATCGCTTGTGCGACAGCAACGCCGGATGCGGGAGGTGACCGCCTGCAACAGCGCGTCTCCAACCTGATGCCCCCAGGTGTCGTTGACATTCTTGAAGTAATCCAGATCGAGAAACAGCACCGCGTGCGGCAGGCCTTGAGCAGCAGCGCGGACAGCATTGTCAAGGCGCTCGCGAAACTCCGTCCGATTTTTCAGACCGGTCAAGCCATCGTGACGCGCCATGTGGAAGATCTGCGCTTCAGCGCGGCGCCGTTCGGTAATATCCACGGCCGTCATCAGGCAGCCGTCGTCCGGGCTGCGGTCGAAACCGACGAGCAACGAGCGATGATTGTTGATGTCCCACGTGGCAGACATGGCCTCGGAGGCGTCTTCATTCATGTTGAGTGACGCCTTGAGACGGCGGACATTCTTCATCGTGACCGAACCACTCGCGATTGCTGCACGCACAACAACGGCGAGCGAGCAGCCGGTTTTCACTCGCTCGGGGGAGAGACCGAAGACCTCTCGGAAGCTGGGGTTGATGACGATCAGCCGATGGTTGCGGTCGAACATGATCAGGCATTGCGCCATTGCGTTCACTGCGATGGTGAAACGCCTGTTCTCCGTCGCAACGGCGCGGTCGATCTCGGCTTTGACAAGCGACGCCTCCAGGCTCTTCAGCCGGTTGCGCCCTTTGATATAGCGAAAGACGACGAAGAGCCCGAGCACGACGGCCAAATCCAGCAGGACGGCGATAAACGCAATGAAACGTTGTTGCTCGCGCAATGGCGCCAGCACGGCGTCGATCGATCGAGAGATGCTGACGATGATCGGGTAGTGCGGAAGACGATCAAAGGCGAAGATGCGGTCCATGCCATCGATCGCACTCACGCCCCGCGTGGTGCCGCGGTCCCGCCCCTGCTGCCACAACTGGCGGGAGACCGAGTTTGGCACCGTTCCCACAGCGCCCTCGATTTCAGGATGCCGAACGAGCAGCACGCCTGTGAGGTCGAACATTGACACGACCGCATCGGGCTGCTGCGCAATGACCGAGAAGTATCGCGCGAAATAGGAGAACCTCATTTCGCCGAGCAGCACGCCGAGAAAGACGCCTGTTGGCGAGGTGATCCGCCGCGCCACATAGATGGTCCATTCGCCATTCGCGCGGTTGACCAGAGGCTGCGTTACGAAGCGATCCGGTCCCTCTGCGCTGCTGATGACGTGAAAATACTCTCGGTCCGATAAATCTCGATATGGCATGGGCCAATAATACGTCGAGTTCACCAGCATGCCGCGGTTATCGACAAGCGTAAGACCGCCGATGAAGGGAATCGCGCTGACGCGCGCCGTCAACATAGTGTGCATGGTCGATGTTGAGGCCATGTCGACGAACTGCTGTTCTGCCGCGACGTTGTCTGCACGCAGTTGGGCCAGCACGCCATCCTGAACCGCCTCGAGCACCGCGAAGGAACTCTCAAGATGCGCCGATAACAGCGTCGCGTATGTCGCAAGTTCGCTTGTGTTGTCGGAGATCTCGCGATCGCGCAGATGCCGCACCAGCAGCATGGCCGCAATCGTGATTGAAACAGCCAGGCAAATGCCGGTCACTGCCGCGATCGTAATCGGACGCGACGAGATGAGGCGGTAAAGGAAAGAACGAACAGCGACGGGCATGGAGCGATATCGGAGTGAGGATAGATTGCTCTCACTGTTGTAGTGCACGCGCCGAAATACCCGGTTAAATGAGGTTGGCGAAAGCAACGGATGTGATCGGCCAATGGTGACGAAATGAAACGCTCCGCCGCGCGACGTGACGAATTATGCGTTGTTCTTGCATCACCCGCCTAACAACTTTGCGGAGACCGCCAAGTCGCCGCGGCCTGAGATCGGCTTGTTGATGAGCGACACTGGGCGGATTGGCCTAAGCCGCATCAGCTCAGTCGCAGGGTGAGCGGACGTCGATTTGAAGCCCGGACCGCGGGCCGTCTCGATCGCGCGCGTTTCCTTGCATCTGTGGAGCGTGGAGAGAGGCAATTTTTCGACGCGAAAGCCTTTGCGTATCGACCGCATGCGGTCGCGCTGCACGGCGCAAGGACGCGAGCATCGACGTTGCCCTATCCTCATCTGCCGTCGCGCGAGAGGCCGCGGGTGTCGATGCTTACGCGCGGCGGCGCCGGCTGGCGATTTCGTGGGCAATGCGGATGGCGGCGATCAGACTGTCGGGTCGGGCAACGCCCTTCCCGGCCACGTCGAAGCCCGTGCCGTGGTCGGGCGAGGTCCGCACGATCGGCAGGCCTAAGGTAATGTTCACGCCGCTCCAGAAGTCGAGCATCTTGACCGGGATCAGGGCCTGGTCGTGGTACATGCAGACCGCTGTGTCGTAGGTCCTTCGAGCCTCCGCATGAAACAAGGTGTCGGCGGGCTTTGGACCCACCGCATCGATGCCAAGGGCTCGCAGCTGGGTCACCGCGGGGATGATCACCTCGATCTCCTCACGCCCGATCTGGCCGCTCTCGCCGGCGTGCGGATTGAGCCCGGCAACCGCGAGGCGCGGACGGGCGATGCCGAAGTCGCTCTTCAGAGCCTCGGCGGTCACCGCGGCGGTGTGGACGATGCGCTCGACGGTCAGCAGCGAGGGGACTTTCGCGTAGGGTTCGTGGATCGTGACGAGAACGGTGCGCAGATCGCCCGAGGCCAGCATCATCACCGGGCCGCGCCTGGTCAGGCCCAAAGGGCTTGGGATCGGTTTGCCCCGCGTCAGCTCGGCGAGGAATTCGGTATGACCGGGGAATTTGAACCCCGCCTCATAGAGTGGCGCCTTGGCGATTGGCGCCGTGACGACGCCCGCGGCCTCGCCCGCAAGGCACAGCTCCACCGCGCTCTCGATCCAGGCGACGATCGCCGGCGCATGGTCGGCGGAGGCTTGGCCAGCTGACACCGGCGCCCGCACCGGCCGGTCCAGGACCGGCAGCGCGTCAGCAAAGCGGGCCGCCCCTTCGGACATGGTGGACACGCCGTGCACCGGTGCGCCTTGCGCCACCAGGACAGCGGCGTCTCCGATGACGGTGAACGCGGGCCCTGTACCTTTGAGCGCCGCCCACGCCTTGGCCACGATTTCCGGCCCGACCCCGGCGGGGTCGCCGAGCGTCAGCGCCAGAGGCTTGGTGCAGCGATCTGGAGTGGCACCTCCGTCGTGGTGACGGACAGCTAAATCGACCTCGGACATTGGCTCTACGCCTCAAGCGCCGTGTGAAACATTCCGTGCGGGACGGCGCATGTTGATGTCGCGGGCACGGGGGACATCCGGCGCTCCTTCAGTGGAGGACGATTTGGGCTGCGAAGTCCAGCAAGCGGTGGGCATAGCCCCATTCGTTGTCGTACCAGGCGACCAGCTTGGTCAGCCCGGCAGAGCTCTGCATCCCGGCCAGGGCGTCGAAAATGGCGCTGTGAGGATTCCCGCACATATCGATCGAAACGACTGGCTCATCGCAATATTCGATTATGCCCCGGTAGGAGTGCGCCGCCGCTTCGCGCACCGCGGCGCAGATGTCTGCGTAGGACGTCTTGGATCGCAGCCGGCAGGTCAGGTCTATCATCGCCACGTTCGCTGTGGGCACGCGCACCGCTATGCCATCCATGCGTCCGCGAAGAGCCGGAATGACCCTGCCGACCATGCGGGCTGCACTGGTCTTCACCGGGATCACATTGTTGAAGACGCTGCGCCCGTAACGCCAGTCGTCAGGCGCGGCGCCGTCCACGGTATTTTGGGCCGCCGTCACGCCGTGGACGGTCAGCATCAGCGCTTCCTCAAGCCCGAAGAGATCGTTGACGAGCTTGGCCAACGGCGCCACGCAATTGGTGGTACAGGACGCATTCGAGACGATGGCCTGCCCGGCATAGTCCGAAGCGTTCACTCCCATGATGAACACCGGCGTATCGTCTTCCGGCGGTGCCGAGAACAACACCTTCGCCGCGCCCGCCTGTAAGTGGCGCTGCGCTTGCGCCGAGGTCAGGAAGCGCCCGGTCGATTCAATGACGAGATCTATTCCCGCATCGCTCCACCCGATGGCGCCTGGGTCCTTTTCCTTGAACGCGACAACTTCGCGCCCATCGACGCACAACGAGCTTTTGTCTGCAGCGACCTGTCCGTTAAAGCGGCCATGAACACTGTCATATTTCAGAAGGTAGGCCAGGTGATCGATGGGGAGCAGGTCATTGACGGCGACGATCTCGACATCCTCCCGAGTCATTGCGGCCCGAAAAACCATACGCCCAATGCGGCCGAAGCCATTGATTCCGACCCGAACCTTGGACGTCAATTCCGAGCCCTCATCTTCGTCATCACCAAGCGGGGAGCGAGGAAGAGTGCGCATGTCGGCACTCCGATCCTCGCTCCGCGATATCCCCGTTCAATTTTGGAAGCGGACTTTCATTCAGGGCGCGAGCGCGGCCTTGTACGACGCAATGGCGCTGGCGAAGCCCATCTTCAACGCGTCGGCGGTCAGTTCGTGTCCGATGGAGGCTTCTGCGATCGGCGGCATCGCTGCGATCAGATCGGGAAGGTTCGCAAGATTGAGGTCGTGTCCGATGTTGACTCTGAGGCCTGCGGCATGGAGAGCGCCTGCCGCCTCTGTCGCGACAGCGAGGATCGGCCCGGGGCCGCCAGCGCGATGCTCGGCCGCGTAGGAACCCGTATAGATTTCGGCGCCATCGGCTCCGCTTCCGAGCACGCCCGCGACCACGGCAGGATCGGGATCGATGAACACGATCACACGGCCCGACACCGTCTTGAATCGTGCGACCAGGTCCCGCGCCGATATCGGTCCATCTCGCTCATCAAACTTCCAGCCGTCCTCGGACGTGAATGCGGAAGGCAGATCGGGGACGAGCGTGCATTGATGCGGGCGCACGGCTGCGACAATCTGGAACATCCGATCGTCGGGATAGCCCTCGATATTGAGCTCGAAGGTTGACCGGAGAGGTGCGATCCATTGCGCAAGAGCGTGGACGTCTTCATCGCGAATATGGCGCTGGTCGGGCCGCGGATGAACGGTGACCCCGTCTGCGCCTGCGTCATAAGCAAGCTGAGCGAATGTAAGTAGATCGGGCACCCCTGTTCGCCGCGAGTTTCGCAGCAGGGCGACCTTGTTGAGGTTCACACTCAGGCGAGTCGGCATATCGCTCCCCTCGTCGGCCAGTCCCCGTAAGCTGCCGACTGGCGGATTCACGCATTCTCGACCATTCGGATTTGTGAGTTGACCGCCTAGCGGATTCGGCAGTGCCGCGCATGATTAGAACTGCTCATGAAGGTAATGCGCTATCGCGCTAATGGCTGATCGCTTGCCTGCCGGGGCCATCCGGGGTCGCCCCCCGAACGAATTGAGGCGAACGTTTCATCTCACGTCGCCAGTATCGGCACTTGCCGCGAAGCGCGTCGGCGATCTTGATGGGCTTGTTGCGACCGAGGTCTTTGGGGAAGTCATCTGCATGGCGCTGTCGGCGTTCCGGGCGGAGATACTAACGGTCCCGCACGACCCGGCCCTTGCTGGCGAGGGTGGCATCCGGCACTGGCCGGATGGTCTTCTGGTCGTCGAGGATGGGCTCGTTGTTGCCTGCGGCGCGTTCGCGGAGCTCGGTGCGCGCTTCGCGGATATTGCGGTCGAGCGGTTCGATGGCTTGCTGGTGCCAGGCTTCGTCGACACGCATGTGCATTATCCGCAGACCGATCGGATCGCGGCGCATGGCGGGCACCTCTTGGAATGGTTGGACCGGCACATCTATCCGGCGGAGGCCGCCTTCAGTGACCGGGGCCATGCCGATGACGTGGCAGCATTTTTCCTCGATGAGCTTCTGCGCAACGGGACCACCAGCGCGCTGGTATTTGCTACGTCGCACGTCCAGTCCGTCGACGCACTGTTCACGGCGGCACAGGCGCGCAACATGCGGATCGTGTCCGGCAAGACGCTATCGGATCTCGCCCCGGGCAATCTGGCGGACGACGTCGTGTCCGGCCGGGCCGACACCGAAGCGCTGATCGCGCGCTGGCGTGGTCGCGGCCGGCTGGGCTACGCCGTGACGCCACGCTTTGCGCTTGTCTCGACCGACGCGCAGCTCGCGAGCGCCGGTGACATTCTGGCGAGGCATCCCGAGGTCTTGCTGCACACCCACCTGGCCGAGACCGCGCAGGAATGCGCCGCGGTCGCCGCGCGCTTCACCGATGCTGTCGATTATCTCGACGTCTATGACCGGTTCGGACTGGTCGGCCCGCGCTCGATTTTCGCTCACTGCGTCCATATCAGCGACCGTGCGCTCGGCCGAATGTCTCAGGCCGGGGCCGGTATCGCGCACTGCCCGACCAGCAATTTCTTCCTGGGTTCGGGCCTGTTCGATCTCGCGCGGGCGGACGAACACGGCGTGCGTGTCGGGATCGGAACTGATGTCGGCGCGGGCACCAGTTTCTCGATGCTGCACACCATGGGCGAGGTCTACAAGGTGGGGCAACTGCGTGGCCATTCCTTCGACCCGTTTCGTACACTTCACCTTGCGACCGCTGGGGGTGCGCGCTTGCTCGGCGCAGGCGATCGCATTGGGTCGCTTTCCGTCGGCCAGGAAGCGGACTTCGTCATATTGGACTGCGCCGCGACCCCTCTTATGGCCCGCCGGACGGCTGGGAAACGCTTGGCCGAGCGTCTGTTCGCGCTGCAGATCCTCGGAGATGACCGCGGGGTCGCCTATACCTATATCGCGGGCTGCCGCGCTCACGCGCGAGCGCTACTTTGATGGCTCCTGGGCCCTCACCTTCTTGAAATCAGGTCGACACCAACTGAACCACAATTTCCACCAGCCGTTGGTACCTCCACAGAAAACCCATGGAGGACGTCGATGGCAGACAATAAGTCGAAGCGCGGCAAACAAGACCGGGCCCGGGTTGCAGGCAATGAGGGCTACGAAGTCAGCTATTTCGCCCGGAAGCACGGCATTTCCGCCGAGCAGGCCCGAAACTTGATCAAGAAGATCGGCAACAATCGAGAGAAGCTCAACAGGGCCGCCGAAAAGCTCTGAGTTCGACAGCGCGGGGTAGCGATGCCGATCAAGGACCAGATCAAGAATTACGCCAAGAAGCTTGTGGAGGACCGTCCCGATCGCGGCTCGCTTGAGACGCTGGTCAGGCCCCGCAAGCCAATGGCTTTGCGGTTCGCTGACGACGGGATCGTGCCCAATAATCCGCGGTTTCCCCTGCTGATTTATCGCGGCGCAATCTCAGCCCGCTCTCGAACGTTCGCCATGGCGACCGTCATCGACACGGTGTTCGAGGCGAATGGGTGGGGAAGGTCTTGGCGCGATTCCGTGTATGACTTCGTCCACTATCATTCGCAGATCCACGAGGTGATGGGCGTTGCGCGCGGTGACGCAAAAGTCGAGTGCGGCGGGGTGAAGGGACGCATCGTGTCGCTGAAGGCCGGCGATGTTGTCGTGCTACCGGCGGGCACGGGGCACCGCCTGATCGAGGCTTCTCGCAACTTTCTCGTGGTCGGCGCCTACCCCAAGAGCGGCACCTATGACGAGTGCACCGACAGCCGAGACCGCCCGGCCGCCATCAAGCGCATCGCGAAGGTCGGTCCCCCGGGCACAGACCCGGTCTATGGCAAGAATGGACCATTGACAGAGCTGTGGCGCGGGCGCGGAAAGCGCGGCTGAGCGGTAAGGTCCGTCCATCCGACCGGGATTCTCTCCTCTCCAAATATGCCACCCGTCTGGCCTCAATCCCGAGTGCAGCGCGCACGGCTGATCAACCCGATGCGCACTCTCACGCATCATTGACCTCGATGGCGCACACTTGTCGCAGCCTTTGAGCTGCGCTCGGCGGCAAGCTGCGGCGCGCTTGATTTCAGCAAAGGCGAGAGATGATCAGTTCTGACCATGTACCGGTCGCCATGATGGATTAGCGGGTGCAACACCTGAGCCGGTGCATGAGCGCGCCTGACGCATTTTGACCCATTCATATTGAGGAGTCCGCGCTGACGAACCGACTGCCCCTCCTGATCTTGGCCGGTATGGTCCTTGGCGTAATGGCGGGGCTCGGCGCCAATATTTCGACTGCCGGGAACGAGGCAACGGCCAAGGACGTAGCGGGCTATTTCCACCTGTTCGCCGACATCTTCCTCCATCTGGTGAAGATGATCATCGCCCCCCTGGTCTTTTCCACCCTGGTGGCCGGCATCGCTCATATGAATGATGGAGCGGCGCTGGGTCGGATCGGCGGGCGCGCGATCGCCTGGTTTATCGTCGCAAGCCTTCTCTCCCTCGCACTCGGCTTGGTCTTCGTGAACTTGTTCGAGCCTGGTGACGGCCTCGGCCTCACGCGCACCGGCGGCGCGGCCGACGTCCCAAACGCGACGCTCAACTTACGCGACTTCGTTATGCACATCTTCCCCACGTCCATGGTCGGGGCGATGGCGGAGAATTCGATCCTTCAGATTGTCGTCTTCTCGCTGTTTGTGGGCGTCGCGCTCACAGCGATCGGCGAAAAGGCCAGGCCCATCGTCGCGCTCGTCGAAGCCATCGTCGCGTTGATGCTTCAGGTGACGAGCTATGTCATGCGCATCGCCCCGCTGGCCGTGTTCGGTGCGCTTGCCTCGTCGGTGACGGTGCAGGGCCTGGGCGTGCTCGTGACTTTCGGCAAATTGATAGGCGAATTCTACGTTGGGCTTGTGGCTCTCTGGCTGCTGCTGGGCTTCGCCGGCTTTGCGGTGCTAGGCCGGCGAATGCTGACACTGGCGGGGTACATCCGCGAGCCGGTGCTGATCGCCTTTGCGACAGCGTCTTCGGAAGCGGCCTATCCCAAGATGCTTGAACAACTCGACAGGTTCGGCGTGCCGCGCAGGATCTACAGCTTCGTATTGCCGTTGGGCTATTCATTCAATCTCGACGGCTCGATGATGTACGCGACCTTTGCGACCCTCTTCATCACTCAGGCCTATAATATCGACCTCAGCCTTGGCACCCAGATCGTGATCTTGTTGGCGCTGATGGTGACGAGCAAGGGCATCGCCGCCGTACCGCGCGCAAGTCTTGTGGTCGTCGCCGCCACGCTCGGCCAGTTTCATCTTCCGGTCGAAGGCGTTGCCTTCATCCTGGCCATCGATCATTTTATGGACATGGGTCGAACAGCCACCAACGTGTTTGGCAATGCGATCGCGACGTCGGTCGTTGCCAAATGGGACGGGGTGCTGGGCGAGCTCGCGCCTGTCGGCAAGGCTGACCTCGGCACGCCGCTGCATTCAGCGGCTTCCTAGCGAACGAGCAGGATGCGGGCGGTCCGATCATTCGTGGTCGGCGCAGGGCTGTGCCGATGCACCGCATCGGATCACACCGCCGCCCGGCCCGCCGGCAGCAACAGAAGGTTGGCCAATTCTTTGGGAGCGTCGATCATGATGTCGTGGCCAGACTCGACCTCAAACACAGTCCAGCCCTCACGCTGTTTCGCGAGTTCGTACTGCTTGGTGATTTGAGGATTCCCCCAGTTTGTAGCGTAAATGTAGGTGTGGGTGGGGATGCGGTCGCCGTTGTTTCCGATCCTGATCTTCTCTGTCAGGGTCGCATATGGCTGCGAGGTGAGACGACGGTTGACCATGGCTTGGTCCGCTTTGTTCACCTTGAAGAACCAGGCTGGCGGCGGCGGCGTCAGTCTGCAGCCCCGACCAAAGAGCCAGACAGAAATCATGATCGGGAGGAGCCGCCACCCGGGGAAGACGTAATCGTTCATGGACTTGCCGCTCTCAGGCACGACAGCGTCGAGAAAGACGAGATTGCCGATCCGGTCCGGGATGCGGTCTGCGACGCCGCTGATGACCATGCCACCATAGGAGTGGCCGCACAGGATCACGTCTCGGAGGTCTTCCCGTTCAAACAGTGCGACGATTTCGTCGATATGGGTCGTCAGGTTGATGCGGCGCGCGTCCATCGAAGCGCGTTCCGCCAGCCCCGCGAGCGTCGGCGCAAACACCTGATTCCCCTGTGATCGCAGGATCGCCGCGACACGGTCGTAGCACCAGCCGCCGTGGTTGGCGCCGTGAATGAGAACAAAGATCTTGTCAGGCTGGGACGGGGTGGTCATGGGCACCTCCGAAACCTATCAGCAAGGACTGACGCTCTGACTTGACCCGGCGCTAGAATGTCAGCGGCCGATACACCGGACGGTAGTCGCCAGCCAACGTCATGCGCCTCTCTTTGACGAAGGAGGCCAGCAGCGTGTCGATGCATGCCATCAACTTCGGATCACCGCGTATCTCGAAAGGTCCCAGTGTTTCGACTTGCTTGATGACGGGGGCTCGTACATTGCCTGCCACCAGAGCGGAGAACATGCGACGCAAATTGGCGGCTCGCGCATGCACGGGCTGATCCAAACTCAACTCCAGCCCCGCGACGGCATCGTGCGTCACCTCAAAGGGCGTCTGCAAAGCGGGGGGCACCCGGAGATTCCAGTTGAAGTTATAGGCTTCGCCTGTCGTCTTGCGATACTCGCGGACCCGTTCGACGCCCTTCAACATCGCGCGCGCTACAGCGAGTGGATTATCGATGATGATGCTGTACCGCTTTTGTGCTTCCGGGCCGAGCGTCAGGCCAATGAAGTCGTCCACGCGTTTGAAATAGGACTGAGCTGAAGCCGGACCTGTGAGAACCAGAGGCATGGGCTGATCTGCGTTCGCAGGGTCCAGCAACAATCCCAGCAGGTAAAGGATTTCCTCGGTCGTGCCGACTCCGCCTGGGAAAATGATGATGCCATGGCCGAGACGCACGAAAGCCTCGAGGCGCTTTTCGATGTCAGGCAGGATCACCAGTTGATTGACGATCGCGTTGGGTGGCTCCGAGGCGACAATGCCGGGCTCGGTCAGGCCAACATAGCGAGCATGAGGAATGCGTTGTTTCGCGTGTGCGATCGTGGCGCCCTTCATCGGCCCCTTCATTGCGCCAGGCCCGCAGCCGGTGCAGATGTTCAGTCGCCGCAAGCCCAGTTCGTAACCAACCTTCTTGCTGTAGTCGTATTCTTCTCCGGTGATGGAGTGCCCGCCCCAGCAGACGACGAGGTCGGGCTCCGTTTTAGCACCGAGCGCATGAGCATTGCGCAGGATGTGGAATACAGCATTCGTGATGTCGTCGGGATCAGACAGGTTGAAACGGCCGCTGTCGACAATTTCGTTGGCCGTGTAAATGATATCCCGCAGCACCGCTGAGAGATGCTCCTTCACGCCGTGGATCATCTCGCCGTCGACAAAGGCTGTGCCGGGCGCGTGATGCATTTCCAGCTTGATGCCCCACGAGCGCTGCACGATTTTCACTTCGAAATCGCGATATTGCTCCAGGAGAGAGCGCGCATCATCGCGGTAGCTGCCCGAACTCATGACAGCGAGCGCGCATCGGCGGAAAAGCGGATAGAGGCCGCCCTGGCTGCGATCCAGCAGCTTGGCCACCTCTCCATGGGATAGATTTTCAAGGCTGCCGCGGGGCGCGACGCGAGCGTTCACAAAGGTAATGGCGTCGACGTCAGCCTGCGCCCGTTCGACCGTCAGGGGGAGAAGCGTGATCTTGCTCGTCGTGACTGCGACCGGTCCACTCACAAAGCCCGCGCCTCCGTGCCATCCTCGTCCGGAAATCGAGCGGCGTGGATACACCCTGAGATGGCGTGTGGCATGATCAGAACTGATCACGCCACACCTTCATTGCAACGATCTCACGGGCGGTTCTTTGGACGCGCCGTCCGCCTGAGGGTCACTCGATCAGCAGTCGCTGGAGGCCAGGTCGACAGCGCGTGTCGGGCGATCGCCATCAATGCTGGGCGTGACAGTCCGGCCTTCGCCTGGACCGCGAGGCCGTGGGTGACGGCCATGATGTAACCCGCGAGCATCGCGCAGTCCGCATCCGCTCTCAAATCGCCCTCTGCCTGTGCGCGCGCGAGGCGGTCCTGAAGCGCCTGCTGGGCAGCATCGCGCCGCTTGAAGAGTTCGTCGCGGATGCTGGCGGAATGATCGGAGCAGCCAAGCGCGCCGTTGACGGACATGCAGCCGGGGCTCTTCGCATAGCAGGTGACGAGGTTGACGCTGCCTTCGAGGATGTGCCGGGCCACCTCCTTCGCGGTCGGCTGCGCGAGCGCCTCGGCGAAGTAAGCCGTGTAAGTGTGGTCGTAACGATCGAGCGCCTTGAGGAACAACGCTTCCTTATTGCCGAAGGCCGAATAGAGCCCCGGCCTCACGACACCCGTGGCCTCGGTCAGATCGTCGAACGACGTCCCCTCATAGCCCTTTTCCCAGAACACCCGCAGCGCGGCTTCGAGCGCCACGTCCAGGTCGAATTCGCGATGCCGGCCCATCGTCCGCTTAGCCTCACCTCTTTTTGATACTGCCCATTATAAAATTCTTGACGGCATTTGTCGAGATACGATATCGCTCAATACCATAACATTTAGTATCGTATTGGAGCCTGCATGAGGGGCGTCGATAAGTCAGAGGATCAGCGGGCGACTCTGACGGGATGGGCCGGGGTCGGTTCGGTTGCGGCAGGTACGTTCCTGCTGGTAACGACGGAGTTCCTGCCCATCGGCCTGCTGTCGCCGCTCGCCGCAGACATGCAGGTCTCGGAAGGAGTGGCCGGTCTCTCCGTCACGGCGCCGGGATTTGTCGCGGCCTTCGCCGCTCCGCTGCTGACCATGCTGGCACGCGATGCCGACCGCCGGATCGTCGTGCTGGCCCTCACGGCCGCGATCGTCGTCTCCAATCTCATCGGCGCGCTCGCTCCGAACTTCGCCGTCTTCCTGGTCGGACGCCTCGTGCTGGGCCTCGCCGTCGGCGGCCTCTGGTCGTTCGCCGTCGCGGTCGGGCGGCGGCTGGTGCCGGAAAGCGCCGGGGCGCGGGCGACCTCGATCATCTCTCTCGGCATCTCCGCCGGCACGGTCTTTGGAATGCCGGTCGGCGCGGTCGTCGGAGACTGGGCCGGCTGGCGCATGGTTTTCGCCGCGAATGTCGTGCTCGGCCTGGCGATCCTGCTCGTGCAGCTCGCCTTCCTGCCGCGTCTGCCGACCACGATCCCGATCGACATCGGTCGGCTCATCGCCTTTGCCAAGGTGCCGATGGCCCGGGTCGGTCTTCTCGCCAGCGCTTTCGTCGCCGGTGGGCATTTCATCGCCTACACGTTCCTCGAGCCCTATCTGCGCGACACGCTGGGGCTCACGCAGGATGGCGTGGCGCTCGCTCTGGCGGGCTATGCCGTGACCGGCATCGCCGGTGCCTTTGCCGGCGAACGCTTCGCCGTTCGCGACATCCGCAGCGCCATCGCGGTCTCGGCCGCAGCTGTCGGTCTGACCGTGATCGCAGCCGCGACAACGACCGGCGCGCCGGCGATCATCATGGTGATGGCGTGGGGCTTCGCCTTCGGAGCCGTTCCCGTCTGCGTCCAGATCTGGATGTTCACTTCGTCACCGCGCCTCTACGAGGCCGGCTCCGCGCTCATGGTCAGCGCCTTCCAGATCGCGCTCTCGGCGGGCGCTGCGATCGGCGGCCTGCTGGTCGACACATCGGGAATCGGCTCGGCCTTCCTCACGGGCGGCGCTGTTTGCATCGCCGGCGCCCTCATTCCGCTGGCATTGCGATCGCGCGTCGCCTCGCCAGCGCCCGTTCCTTGCACGTCCGGAGACATCCCATGACGATCGAACTCGGCACAGGCAGTATTGACCGGACGGCTGGTTCTACGAGCGCAACCCATTCGTCGCTCTCAGGCAAAGTTGGCCTGGTAACGGGCGGCGCGCGTGGTCTCGGTCTCGAGATCTGTCGCCAACTCGCGGAACGGGGGGCCCATGTCATCGTCGCCGCTCGCGATGTGGCCAAGGCCGAGGCCGCTGCCAAAGGGCTGCGTGGCGCGGGGCTCACGGCTTCCAGCCTCAAGCTCAACGTGACGAGCGTAAGTGACCGCAAAGCCGCCTATGACGCGATCGAGTCGACGCACGGTCGGCTGGACATTCTCATCAACAATGCCGGCATCCTGCTCGACAGCGTTGACGGCGGCACGCCTGCGGACCCGCCGCCCAGTGGCGCCTTGCCCTCCACAGTTCGCGAGACCTTTGAGGCCAACTTCTTCGCGCCGGTCTTCCTGACCCAGACGTTGCTGCCGCTATTGAGGCGCGCGCAAGCCGCTCGCGTCGTCAACGTCTCGAGCATCCGCGGATCGCTCACGCATCTCTCCGACCCGAGCTCGCCGGTCTATCCGGTCCGCGCATTGGGCTACGACACCTCGAAAGCCGCGCTCAACGCCTTCACCATCCTGCTCGCCGAAGAGCTGCGTGGCACGCCGATCAAGATCAACGCCATCCATCCGGGCTGGCTGCGCACCTCGATGGGTGGCGGCCGCGCCAACATGAGCGCCGAGGAAGGTGCTGCGATCGCCGTCCAATATGCCAGCCTCGGCGAGGACGGCCCAACCGGCGGCTTCTTCTTCGGTGACGAGCGCCTGCCCTGGTGATGGTGACCGGAATCCCAAACATCAAAACAAGGAGCTTCCCATGAGCAAGACATTGTCGGGCACGGTCGCCCTCGTCACCGGCGGATCGCGCGGCCTCGGCGTCGCGATCGCCCATGCCCTCGCCGATCAGGGAGCTGACGTCGCGATCAGCTACGTCGCATCGGGCGAAAAGGCGGCCGCCGTTGTCGAACGCCTGAAGGCGAAGGGCGTCCGCGCTGTCGCCATCAAGGCCGACCAGGGCGATCCGGCGGCATCCGAGCCGCTCATCCGCGAGGTGGTGGACAAACTCGGCAAGCTCGACATCCTCGTCAACAATGCCGCCGTCGCCTGGCAGGGCAAGACGATCGACGATCCCGAGATCGACAATGCGGCGATGGACCGGCAATGGGCGATCAACACCTTCGGAGTGATCGCCAACATCCGCGCCGCTGCGAAGGTGCTGCCCGACGGCGGGCGCATCATCTCGATCGGCTCGGGTCTCGGCACGCGCATCGCCTTTCCGGGCACGACGGATTACGCGGCCTCGAAGGCGGCCATCGTCGGCTATACAAAAGGCGCCGCGCGGGATCTCGGCCGCCGCAACATCACCGTCAATGTCGTCCAGGCCGGCATGATGGATACCGACATGGCTGCGGGATCGAAAGGCAAGCTGCCGCCGATCATCACCGAAAGTCATGCGATCCACCGCTTCGCCGAGCTGAGCGAGGTCGCCGGCGCCGTCGTTTTCCTGGCGGGGCCGCATGGTGGCTTCACCACCGGCTCAGTCATCGACGTCAATGGAGGCTTCACTGCCTGAGCTGCTAAGGCGGGTCTCGCGAGACTCGGCGCGACGACGGAAAAGCGCCTGCGCTGTCCGGCAACGGCCCGCGCAGGCCGCTTCCAACGCTCTATTGCTTGCGTGACCCTGCCGCTTTCACAGCAGATGCGATGCTCGCGACGACAGCGATCGCGGCGCCATAAAACGCGAAGGGCAGGCCCCATCGCTGCGCCATCCATCCGCATGTGACAGCAGCGGCGCCCATGGCGATGTCGAAAAATGCGTCATAGATGCCGATGGCCGTGCCGCGCGCGGATTCCGGAATGCCTCTCAGCATGGGTACGGCCATCATCGGAAAGACCATCGAGAAGCCGAAGCCGGCCAACGCGGCCCCCATGAATGCAAAGGCGGGGACAGACGCTGTCGCTATCATCAGGATCCCTGCCCCCTCCAGAAGGATGAGGACGAGCATCGGCAGAATCGTGTGCGTCCTGTCAGGCAACCGTGACAGGAAGAGGCGGGCAGCGACATGTCCAAACCCAAACAGCGCGACCGCCATTCCTCCATTCGGCCAACCCTTGTCATTGAACAAAAGGACCCCGAAGGATGAGACCGCGGCGAGGCCGAACACCGAGAGAGCGAGGGTGAGGCCCGGCCACCAGACGATGGTGACGATCTGCATCATCGGGGTGCGCTTTGCGATTGTCTGCACCTCGATCGCCTGCGCCCGCCCAGCGATCAGAAGACCGGCGATGCTCACAGCGGCCATGATCGTGACCGCCGCGTGAAACTCGAACAGGGCGCCTGCTCCCGCACCAAGGGCGAGACCGCCGAACATCGCGAGCCCGATCCAGGACATGGCCCAGCCCGCCCTGCTGACGCCGACCAGGCCCACTGCCCATGCACCGCCGCCGGTGATGACCAACCCTTCGCCGATGCCTGTGAGAACGCGACCGACGAGGATCAAGGCGATGTCCACGGTGTTCGCTGCAATGCCGAGCGTCGCCAATCCATATGCGATGCTGGCGAGCAACATCGATGTCAGGCCGATCGCAACGGCGCGGCGCGGTCCGCGTCGATCCACCAGGCGGCCAGCCCATAACCGGCTCAAAAGCGTGGCGGCAGATTGAGCGGCCATCACCAATCCGACCGCATCGATCTCGAATCCGAACCGCCCAACCAGGTAGGGCGGCAGAACCGGGAGAGGCAATCCCATCGCGGCCAACCCGAAGAAGACTGCAAGGCAGACCAACCCAATAGGGCTTGTCGGCCTCATGCTTTGCGGTTCGGACAAAGAGGGAGATTTTGTCACGGTCGTGGTTTCGTCAGGAGACTGACGGGACGAGATCACTGGCCTGACGGCGAAGCGCCTCAGCAGAACAATGGCTGCAGTCCAGAGCAGAATGCGTTGCAGATTGTGTTCTCATCGAATCCCTGCGCCGCTGAAACAAAGTCGCTGCGCCAAGGCCAACGCTTGCTTTTGTCGCCATAAGCAACGTGCGCCGGCGGCGCCGCGGCGCGATTTCGCAACGATCAAATTATGGGAAACGGAAAACGGGCATTATACGAACCAAGCCAATAAACCGCGCAAATCGGTCACCCGCTGTCTCCCTCTCGCTGCGCAAGCGTGCCTGGCAGGACGTGGAGGGAGGCGGAATGGAAGGGCTGACCTCGCCGCGACAATCGGCGGCTGGATCGTCGCGCTTGCGACGCGTGCGGCTTGAAGTCCTGACGTTCTGACGGACCGAAGCGGTGCTAGTCGAGGCTAGGCACCCGCTTCGCTAATCAAAGGTTCTCGACCCCGGTGTTGAGACTCACAGCTCTATGATTCCTTCGCGGAGCTTACGGTTACGCTCTGCAAGTTCGAATTCATCCGCCGGAAACAGCAACGACATGCCATCGGTCGCTGCTCTTTTCTGCACGCCTTCCACAAGGGGGCGAAGCTTGTCTTCGTATTCATGGAACGCGACGGCATGATCATCCGGGTGGCGTCGAAGTGCTTCGGCCAGGCGCGCCGCACCGATCAGGGCCATGGACCCGCCCATGCCGGCGAGGGGAGAAAGGCAGTATCCCGCGTCGCCAACGAGCGCGACGCGCCCCTTCGACCAGCTTTTCATCCTGATCTGGTTCGCTTGGTCGAAGTAAAAGTCGCCGTCCTTATGGACGCGCGCAAGCATCGCCGGCACTTTCCATCCGAGCCCGTCGAAGCGGTCCTGAATGAGCCGGCGTTGTTGCGCCTTGTCGCGATAGTCGTAGTCGATCTGCCGATCGGAGCGAAACGCCAGGGCTATGTCGGTGCGGATCGTCGTAGCCATTCAGCATGGCCGTCAGCCCCGGCACGCTAAAAACCTGTGTGGTGTTTGCCGGAAGCAAACCGGTCTCTGGCACGACTCGCAGATAGAAGTATCCTCCCATGAAGTAGGAGGATGAATTCGCGTCTTCGAAGACGAGGTTTCTGGTATTTGAGCGATTGCCATCGCACCCGAACACCAAGGTGTAGTCGCCCTTCGAGCCGTCGCTGAACGTGGCCGCCACACGTGCTGGCCCGTTCTCCAATTCACTTAAAGATCGTCCGAATAGAATTTCCACCGAGCTGTCCAACGATCCCAAAAGGATGTCGAGCAGATCGTCTCGGTGAATCTCATATCGCCGCTCAGGTGGATCGCCAGCATCGGAGGCGGCTTTCAGCCCACCCAAAGTGGCGTCCGTCGCGTCCTTGAACTCGAAATCGCGCGGGGGCAACGCTTTTGCGCGAACCGCCTCCAACAGCCCCATGCGTGAGAGGATCTCGATCGTCTCGTCCTCGATATCGACAGGGGTGCCGCCCCGCCGCAAACCGCTCGCAAGCTCGATCACCGTCACGCGATAGCCAAGTCTCGTCATCCAAAAGGCGGTCGCCAAGCCAGCGAAGCTGGCGCCGCTGATCAGCGCCGACGGTTGGGTCGCACCGGCGCTCACCGCTGCGGGGGTTGACGGGTTGACCATGACGCACTGAAGTTCCATTACAAGGAATGTGGACTTGATCCATAAATGTACTCAGTCTAGAAAGCAAGCCATGTCCGAGCCACCGGTTGAGCGTCGAACGCGGAAGCGAGCGCTGACACGCCAAACCATTTCCGATGTCGCGACCCGGCTCTTTTTTGAGCGGGGCTTCGACCAGGTGACGATCGACGAGATCGCGGAGGCGGCTGACGTCGGGCGAATGACTGTATTCAACCACTTTCCCCGCAAGGAGGATCTGTTCTTCGATCGGGAGCAGGAGATGAGGGAGATCGCGTTCGCGGCCGTCCAAAATCGCGATGTCGATATATCGCCCATCAAGGAGTTTTGGCACATCGCCTGATCGAACAGCCTCATCCGTCCTACCCGCTCTTTGACGGTACATATCTGTTTGTGGAGACGGCGCTTGCGAGCGAAGCGCTAAAAGCGCGTGCACGGCAGATGCGCGACGACTTTATCCGTGCGCTGGCGGTCGTTCTGGCCGATTCCGTCAACCGCCCGCGCGGCGATCCCGATGCGCATCTCGCCGCCGGAATGATCGCGTCGGTTTGGAGCGTAGCATTCACGCAGGCGCATGAGCGCTTCGGACGCACGCGCAACGCCAATGATGCAAACCGTGTTTTCCTGGATCTGATTGATCGAGGGACAATCGGGGTCGGCGCGGCACTCGCGGCTACGGCCTACGTCTGAACAAGTGAGTCCTTCTCAGCTTCAGGTCCACCAAAGGTCGCTCACTTTGATATACTCCTGAATTGTCCATCTGGAGTGGACAAGTTCGATCAGAGCTAAAGCTTGGTTGGCAACCGAACGTCAGTTTCGCGGCGCTTGCCTGGCCGTTCTGCCAGCCAACAATTCCCGCATCGAGGCGATCACATCCTCGGGGCGATAGGGCTTTGAGAAGAACACGCTGCCGTCAGGAATGTCCGTGATTTCCACCGTGCGGAAGCCGGACGTGACGATGATCCGGGTTGGCGGCCAGCGCTCGGCGACGACCCGCGCCAGGCGAAGCCCGTCCATCGAGCCGGGCATGTCGATGTCGGTGAAGACGAGATGGACAGGATGCCCCTCCTCCAGAACGCCGATGGCGTGATCGGCATTGGCCGCCTCGCGGACCTCCATGCCGCTATCACGCAGGAAATCGACGACATCGAGGCGCAGCAGAGGCTCGTCTTCCACGACGAGGACGACAGGGTTTTCCAAGGCGAAACCAATAGGTTAGTGTCCGTAATGCGCCTAACGCCCGCCGGTCCGAATTGATCCGCGAATTGACGCGGCTTTTTCGGCGTATCTCCCGCTTCCCCATACGGAGGCTTATATTGGGGCGATGCGCATTCTTTAGCGGGCTTTCGCCGCGACAGTGAAGATTGCAAGAGGGCCACGATGGCGAGAACGAACTTGCAATTTGCAGCAGTCCCGACCGACGATCATGACGCCGCTGCGATGCTGGCCGCGATCGTTGAATCCTCGGAAGACGCCATCCTCAGCAAGACGCTGCAGGGCGTGATCTCGACCTGGAACCGCGGCGCCGAGCGTCTGTTCGGCTACACCGCCGAAGAGGCCGTCGGACGATCGATCACCATCCTGATCCCAGCCGATCGTCTCGAAGAGGAGCCCGCGATCCTGGCCCGCATTCACGCGGGCGAGCGGGTCGACCATTTCGAGACGGTGCGGCGCCGTAAGGATGGAACGCTGCTGGATATCTCGCTGACGATCTCGCCCATTCGCAATGCGGCGGGCGAGATTATCGGCGCCTCGAAGATCGCCCGCGACATCGGTGACCGCAAAGGCGCCCTGGAGCGGCAGAAGTTGCTGCTGCGGGAGATGCAGCATCGCATCAAGAACCTGTTTGCGCTCACCGGCGGACTGGTGTCACTGGCGGCCCGCAACGCTGCGACCCCGGCGGCGCTTGCGGCCTCGATCCGGGAGCGGCTGTCGGCACTGTCAGCGGCGCATGAGCTGACGCTTCCCAACCTCGAGTCCGACACGGCTTCGGAATCGGCGACCAGCCTGCGAAGCCTCCTCGACCGGCTGCTCGCACCCTATCAGGATGGTGGAGCGGCACGACTGACCTTCACCGGCGACGACGTCGCGATCGGTTCGCGACAGCTGACCAATGTCGCCCTCCTCATGCATGAACTCGTGACCAACAGCGCCAAATATGGTGCGCTCTCCAAACCGAGTGGCACGATCGCATTCACGGTCGAGCACGCGGGCGATGCGGTTCACCTGACGTGGGCCGAGCGCGGCGGTCCGACGGTCAAACCTCCAGACGGCAGCGCTGGTTTCGGGACACGCCTCGAGACCATGATTCGGGAATCGCTGCACGCGGCCCTTGCCAAGGAGTGGAATGCCGACGGGTTGATTGCGCGCCTGACGATCCCGGTCGACTCGCTCTCGCAGTGACGTCGCATCGCAGGCCGACGAGCCAGAGACTTTCGACGCTTACCCGTAACGTAGTCGGGACTGACCAATCGACGGTCAGCCGGGCACCGCTACAATTTCAATGCGGCGCGGAGCTCGGCCGTCGCGGCCGCAAGATCTTCGCGGTACGTCGGGGCCGACCACAAAGCGACAGCAATCGCGACCGCAGCCTGACGGCCAGCCGCAAGATCCGTCGGATAGTGGACGCCAGCGATCACGCGGTTATCTCCGGTCTCGTGGCCTCTGGCGAAAATCTCTGCACTTTTCTCAGGCACGATATGGGCCAGCACGATCGCATAAAGCTGTCCGAGCAGAGCATTCCCACTTGGGTATGAAGTGCTCCCAGGCCGTTCGATTGGATTGACCTCTGAGTTGGTCGCAAAGGGTCTTGGCCGCTTCCACAGGTTCTTGGTGACTTCGAGGCTTGCAACCGAGTCATGATAAATTCGCGAAAACAAGAGAGCCGTTTTAGGTAAGTGCTCTTTCGCAAAGCCTGGCCCGAGAACATCGGCGAAGGCGAATACGGACAAGTCGGCCGTTACCTTCGCTCGGGCGACTTGCGCTTCGGTTCGCGCCGCCTGCGCGTCGATAACAGCCTTCAGATCAAGTTTCTGCTGTGCGGATTCAGCTGATGGCGGAGGACCGAGGAGTGCCGACAACGGAACTTGCTCTGGTGCGATGTAAGCCGTCTCAGCGTGGACATTGCTCGTAATGACCATCAGCGCGAAGGTCAGCACGGCTGCGACGCCGGAGGCAGCCACTCTTGGAAAACGACTGTTCATCATCTCTCGATCTTTAGCGGATTGATAGCCGACGGTTTCGCGAAGCCAACCCGCCGCTTCGCGGGTCGACTTCCTGGCACCTCTCACAGCTGAGCCGGGAAGATATGATTGACCGCCACCAAAATGATGAGCAGGGCGATGCCGATGCCAAGGCTCCAGCCGATCAGCTTCTTTTCGATCGGGAGCAGCGGCTCGAACTGGTTAGTCTCTTGTTCTGCGATGAGATTGTTGTCCGACATGTTTGGTCTCCTCTTCGAAGCGCTCAGCTGACGAGTGGTGGCTTTATCCCGCTGAAAAACAGCCAGGAGATCAGCAATCCGACCCAGATCACAAATCCGAACAAGCTGATGACATAGACCGCCGCGAGCTTTCCGAAGCCCTGCTGCCAGAGCTTGCGGAAATCCGCCAGCACGCCGATCGAGAAAAACGTCAGCGTGAAAAAGAGGACACGAAAGACGTTGGCTTCACCCGCAGCCGTCGGTAGCGCCTTGGCGACATCGCTGCTCGACCCAAGTGCCAACCACAGCGAGACGGCGAATACGAAAATGAAGCCGAGAATGAACTTTGGAAATCGCTGCCAGATCTCGGATGCCTGCGCCTTGTCGGATGTCTTGTTGATGTGGTTGGTCCAGATATAGCCGAGGATGAACGCCCAGATCGCGATGAAGATATCGATGAATATCTTGACGGTCGTCGTCGTCGCGACGATCCAGCCGGGCTGATATTTGATGCCCTCTCCTGCGGCCTTGGCTAGGATCAGCGCTTCAGTAATGCCGCCACCAGCAACAGCTGCACCGTCCGTCTTAACCGCAAGGCCGATCCAGGCACCTGCGACCAGCGGCTCATGCCACAGGAACGCCTGCGCAAGAAACGGGAGGATCAACACCTCGACCACGGCGAAGATCACGACGAGCGACGACACCAGGACCGGAACAGCGGGGCGCGCCCTAATTGCTCCGCCCGTCGCGATGGCGGCGGCCACGCCACAGATCGAGATGCCAGAGGCCAGCGGAACCGACCATTCGCGGCTGAACCCAAACCATTTCCGAGCAATGAAGTAAACGACAGCCCAGTAGATCAGGTAGGCCTCGACAATTGCCGCGATCCCGCGAATAAGCAGGGACGAAGCCAGATTAAGCCGTCCAGCCGCTGTCACCGCGATGGTTGCGCCAAGGATGACGATAGCGATCTTGATATAGAGTTCGGGACGAATAGCCTCCTTGAGCCATTCAGCGAACCGCGGAAAGAAATTTGCGATGATGACGCCGGCAAGGAGAGCGACGACTAGGCCGACCTCGCTGGTGAGCTTCAGCGACCATGAGATGCCGAACCGTTGCAATTCGGCAGGAGTTACGGCGGCAATATAGGCGTAACTGCCAACGATCCAGCTCGCGTAGGAAATTGCGAATACAGCCGTAAACGCGAGGGCGAACTTCTTCACATCGACGCCAAGTGTCGCGACGCCCAAGCTGAGAACGACCAGTGACGCGGCATAGGTGGCAAGTAGCGCACCGGCACCGCCGAGACCACTATACGACTTGGCAAATGGCGCCAGCGCTTTCGTCACGTCGGTATAGACAGTCGTCGTGACAGCCCAGCCAAGGATATCTATTCCCGCAAGGCTCAGAAAGGCCAATCCGAAAACAAGCAGGCCGATGATCACGGCAAGCCAATCCTCGTTGATTTGAGCCCTAAGAGAAGCTGATTGAGGAATGGTAGCACTGATGTCTGCTGACATTTGGTCGTGGCCCCCGGCAGGTCGCGCGACACACAAATGTGACGCGCGTATGAATTTATCGGCCGGTCATATCAATGTAAAAATGCTGCACCGGCAATAATCGAACGTTTCTTTTATTAGGCGCATCACAGTGCAGTCCTTCTTTGCATAGCCGTCGCGGCGAAAGGATCACTTTCCGATCGCGATGCTGCGATATCCTTGTGCGCGGGAGTAAGGTTTTCGACGAATGCTGAGTCGCGAATGATCACCGCCCGCTAGTGCGCGGCTGGCACAGACTCGACGGCACTAAGCCTGGTGCATCGATAGGTCCGACAGAGGACGCGTGCATGAGGATGCTAGCAAACTATAATGACTATCAAGACGCTGCACGCCGCAGGACGAAAGAACAGGCATGACCTTCTCCATCACCTTGATCGATCTAGCTGGTGCGATCGCGCTGCTCCTCTGGGGTACCCACATGGTGCAGACCGGCGTGCAGCGTGCCTATGGCCCTAATCTGCGTGCGTTGCTTGCTGGAGCTCTCCGTAATCGCGGTACCGCATTTCTTGCGGGCCTTGGTGTCACGGCAGTTCTGCAAAGCAGCACGGCTACGGGGCTCATGGTGACCGGTTTTGCGGCGGGAGGCTTACTTGCTCTGGTGCCCGCGCTTGCCGTGATGCTGGGCGCCAATGTCGGCACGACATTAATCGTCCAGGTCATGTCGTTCAATGTTGCGGCTGTTTCGCCGGCTCTGGTGCTGATTGGCGTCCTACTATTTCGGCGCGATTCCAGCACGCGCGCGCACGACCTCGGACGCGTCTTCATCGGGCTCGGCCTGATGTTGCTGGCGCTGCATCAATTGCTGACGATGATGACGCCCTTCGAAGACACGCCAAACCTTCGCATGCTTCTTGGCGCGGTGGTGACCGTCCCGCTTGTCGCTGTCTTGCTGGGCGCCGCGATCACGTGGGCCGTGCATTCGAGCGTAGCCGTGGTGTTATTCGTGATGTCGCTGGCATCCCAGGGCGCTCTCCCGCCGAATGCAGCCTTTGCCTTCGTCCTCGGGGCCAACCTGGGAACGGCCATTAATCCCATCCTGGAAGGTTCATCGAGCGACGACCCGGCAGCACGAAGAGTGCCCATCGGCAACTTTCTGATCCGCCTTGCCGGCGTTGGAATCTGCCTTGCGGCGATCGAGCCCATCGGGCGCATCATGGTTACCTTCGAGCCCGACGAAGCCCGTGCGGTCGCCGATTTTCACACTCTGTTCAATGTCGTTCTCGCATTCATTTTCATTGGTCTGCTAACTCCCTACGCGCGTCTGTTGGAACGGCTTCTGCCATCTCGCGTTCGGCTGGAAGACCCGTCACGCCCGCGCTACCTCGACGCGGCAACCAAGGAGACGCCGATCGTTGCTCTCGGTGCCGCGGCTCGGGAATCTCTGCGATTGGCGGATGTTCTTGATGGTATGTTACGTGGTGCGCGAGATGCATTAGCCAAGAAGGATCGCAGACTTATCAGTGAAACGAAGCGACAAGACGATATTCTTGATCGCCTCAACACTGCAATCAAGGCATTTCTAACCTCGATCGATCCCGACGAACTTAGTGATGCAGATCACCGGCGATTAGAGCAAATCCTCTCCTTCGCTATGAACCTTGAGCAGGCCGGAGATGTTATCGACCGGAATTTGCTGCCGCGCGCCATGAAGGGACTCAAGCGCGGCCTCAATTTCTCTGCGGACGATCAGGCCGAACTTACGACAATGATGGACCGCCTGATCTCCAACCTGCAGACTGCAGCCTCGCTCCTAGTCACCGAGGATATGAGATCCGCGCTGTTGCTTGCTGACGAAAAGGTTGCGTTCCGCGAGGCCGAGTCGATCGCAACAGCTGCACACTTAAATCGTCTGAGATCGAACTCCCTGGACGTCGCCCAGGCCAGTGCGCTTCACCTCGATCTGCTGCGCGACATGAAGCTGATAAATTCGCATATCGTTGCCGCCGCAGCCTATCCGGTCCTTGAGCAAACCGGTGCGTTGCTCCCTAGCAGGATCACGTCCGTCAACTGAGAGGATGCCTAGGTGGGCTTCCCTATCAGCGGCACAGGCCGCCGGATTGCCGTCATCCGTTCACGGTATCGGGTTCGGGCCGTCTCTCCAGCACCAGCCGGCCTACGCGTCATGGGCCGGCGCTCAAGTGCTGCGGACAGCGACGAGCGGCAGGAAGATCGTGTCAATCCAAGCAGCGCGAAGATCCGCGTCGGGCGCCGACCAGGTCGTCAGGGCGTGATTGCGAAACAGATCGGGCAGCAGGCTGACGATCGGTGGCGTCAGCTTTCGAGGGTCGATTTCGGCGCGCGCGACGCCGCGGTCCAGGATCGACGTCAGACTACTCGTCTCGCCCGCCAACAGCGTGGCCCTTATATCGTTCGGTGATCCGCCCTCCTGTCGGGAATACTCCATCGAGAAGAGCGCGAAGGCCTCCGCCAGCGCCGTCGCGCGCTGGGCTGCTTGATCCAGCATTTCGATCAGTTCGGTGCGCACGTCGCCGCGATCCGGCACATCTACAGGAAAATCGGCCATACGACGGCGGAGCGCCGCGATAACAAGCGCAGCGCGACTCTCCCAGCGGCGCGCAAGGACCGACCGGCTCGTGCCGGCGCGGGACGCCACGGCGTCCATCGTCAGCGCGCGATACCCGTTCTCGTTCAGCTCTTCCCAGGCCGCATCAAGGATTGCCTCTTCAAGGTCCGGCCCCCGCCGCCGTCTCTGCATCACGCGTCCCCCATAAGATACACCCGCGTATCTTGCTTATCGACTGCTCGGGTGTTAGATACACCAATGTATCTTACATTTCGAGAGGGATATGTCGATGTCCAGCCATCTGTCGCGCGGCGCTCGCCGTCGGGTTTTGATCTCCGGAGCCAGTATCGCCGGGCCGACGCTTGCCTACTGGCTCGACCGCTATGGCTTCGCCGTCACCGTTGTGGAGCGTGCCCCGACAGTGCGAAGCGGGGGCTATCCGATCGATATCCGAGGCACGGCTCTCAAGGTGGCGGAGCGGATGGGATTACGAACTCAGATCGACGCCGCGCATATCGGCTCGCGCAGCGTGAAGTTTGTCGGACGCGCGGGAGAGACGTTGGGAGCGATGCCGATCTATGAGCTCACTGCCAACGATCTCGGACAGGACGTCGAACTCCCGCGAGGGGTGCTCACCGACATGCTTTACGGCCTGACACGCAACACCACGATACGCTACCGCTTCGGAGACTCGATCGAGGCGATCAAGGACGATGGGGAAGAGGTCCACGTCCGTTTCAAAAGCGGCGCACAGGAGCGCTATGACATCGTGATCGGCGCAGACGGTCTGCACTCAAACACGCGCCGTCTCGTGTTCGGACCCGAGACAACATACAATCACTATCTCGGCTTCGCGTTCAATCTCTTCTCCATGCCGAACGACCTCGGACTGTCGCGGGAAGCCGTCATTTATGCCGAACCGGGTCGCATCGCGGGTTTCTTGGCAGTTCGCGACTACCCGGACCTTTTCGCCTTCCTGATCTTTGCCGCCGACACCCCGCCTTTCGGTCAACACGCCGAGAAGGCGGAGCAGATCGAGCGGACCGCTGCACTGTTTGCCGACGGCGGCTGGCAAGTGCCGCGCATGGTGGAAGCGATGCGGCATGCGGACGACCTCTTTTTCGATACGGTGAGCCAGATACGAATGCCCGTCTGGTCCAAGGGAAGGATCGTTTTGGTCGGTGATGCCGCCTGTGCGCCGTCCTTCCGAGCAGGTCAGGGCTCCAGCATGGCAATGGTCGGCGCCTATGTCCTGGCGGGCGAATTGGCCAGGCACGACAATCACACGGAGGCGTTCGCCGCCTATGAGCGTACTGTCCGTCCCTACATGGAGGCTAATCAAGCGCTCGCGACGAGGGATACAGCCAGCATTCTTTTCCCGCGGTCGCAGCAGGAATTGGATGCGCGCGACAAGATGCTAGCGTCTCTTCGCTCCGATCAATCGGGAGCCACGAAGTACCGAGATGCCGATGCTGAGGCCGCGCACAATGCGCTGAAACTTCCCGTCTACGGGTAAACTGATGGCCATCCTTAGCAGCTCAACCGACGGACCTCATCGCGCGACCGCCGTCGGCAGCATCGCGCCGTGGTTGGAGCAAATGCTGCTCGAACTGCTTCACTGCCATCGGTTTGCCGTAGAGATAGCCCTGGCCCGCGTTGCAGCCCAACTTACGAAGGGCGCACGCCTGCTCTTCGGTCTCGACGCCCTCCGCGATCACATCCAGCCCGAATGTCGTGCCGAGCTTCAGAACGGATTCCACGATCGCCGCGTCGGCGCGATCCTCCGTCATGTCCCGGACAAATGTCTGATCGACCTTTAGCCGACTAAGCGGAAAGCGCTTCAGTAGACTCAACGATGCATAACCTGTCCCGAAGTCATCGAAAGCCACACCGACACCCGCCTGCCGAAGAGCCGTCAGTTCGCGGAGGACCGCCTGCTCGCTCTTGATCGCTGTGGTTTCCGTGACCTCCAGTTCGAGACGGTCCGGGCCGATGTGATGTCTGGCCAATTCGGCGATGGTCTTGAGGGCAAGCGTTCCGGAGCGAAACTGCAGCTCAAACAGGTTCACGCCAACGTGGATCCGCCGCAGCCCGCGGGCGTCCCAATCCGCGAGCTGGGCGAGTGCGGTCCGGATCGCCCAATCGCCGACTTCGTTCGCCAGAAGCATCTTGTCGAGAACAGGCAAAAACTCGCCGGGTGAACGCAGTCCAAGGACGGGATGTCGCCATCGCAGCAGGACCTCGGCGCCGACAGTTTCGTTGGTTCGCATGTCGACCTGGGGCTGCCAAAACAGCTCGAACTGCTGGTCATCGAAGGCTTGTCGCAGTTCGGTCTGCATCGTGCGTCGGCTTTCGGCGTGCATTTTAAGATCAGCGGTGAAAATTTCGCTGGTGCCGCCGCCGCTCGCCTTGGCGCGATAAAGCGCCATATCGGCGCTGGCGAGCAGCGCTTCGATCGTCTCGCCGTCCGCGGGACTTTGTGCGATGCCGATGCTCGTGTTCAGATGACAGGCGTCGCCATCGATCGAAAAATCTTCCTTGAACTGATCGATAATGGTCGTCGCGATGGTGGCCGCATCCGAGGCCCCGTTCGCCACAGGAATGAAGAGAACGAACTCGTCGCCGCCGAGCCTTCCTAGAATACCGGGGTCAGACCCGATCGCGCGCTTGAGCCGTCGGGCTACATTCTGCAGCAGACGGTCGCCGGCGGAATGCCCCAGCGTATCGTTGATATCCTTGAACCCATCGAGGTCGAGCAGGAGCAACGCCGCGCAATCTGCCTTCCGAAGCGCCTGATCCGCAAGCTGGAAGAAGCGCTCACGGTTCGGCAGACCGGTAAGTTGGTCGATATGCGCGAGGTTTTGCAAGCGCTCCTGCGCGACGATCCGCTGCGTGATATCGATGATAAATGCGCCGCAATTCGGCCCGTCGGCGTCGCTCCACGTCGACAGGCCGATCTTGATCGGGAAGGTCTCGCCGCCCTGACGCTGCGCTTCCATCTCCAGCAGGCGGCCGATGGAGTCGGGATCCGCTTCCTGTCGCTGTCGCGCGATCTCGTTCTGGATGACGGCCCGTTGCATAGCGGGAAACAGGTCAATGAAGGGCTGGCCGAGACTGCCGGCTTCCGAGGCACCGAACATCTTCTCGGCGGCTCGATTGAAGAATGTGATCCGCCCCTGACTATCGGAACAAACCAGCGCGCTCGCGGCCGACTGGGTCATCCGCTCAAACCGCTGCTGGCTGGCCCGAAGCTTTCGCTCTGACCGGCGCAGTTCGAGGCGGTCCATCACAAGGCGTGCGAGCTTCTTCAGCAATTGCGCCTGGTCCGATGAGAACCGCCTGGGCTTGTCATCGATGATGCACAGCGTTCCCAGCGGATAGCCAGCTTCGGTCAGGAGCCGCGCGCCCGCGTAGAAGCGGATGAAGGGCGCTCCGAGCACCAGCGGATTTTCCTTGAAACGGGGGTCGAGCGAAGCATCTTCGACGATCAATGGCTCGGTCTGATCGAGCGCAAATCGGCAGAAAGACACATCCCGGCTGGTCGAGCAGACGTCCAGGCCAACCCGCGCCTTGAAGAACTGGTGCTCGCTTTCGACGATCGAAATCAGGCTAATCGGAACATTGAAGAGCGAAGACGCAAGGTCAACGACGTGGTCGAACTCGGCCTCGGGCCGGGACAGCTCGAGGTCGTAATCCGCGATTGCCGCCAGCCGCGCAGATTCGTTGACGGCTGGCTTGACATCCCGGTGTGGCATCAGTGCCTCCCCTCAAGGAATGCGTACCGCCCGCGTCCCGCATTCTTGGCTTGGTAGAGGGCGATATCAGCGCGCTTGAACGCCGCGTCTGCGTCCGTTGACCTGTCCTGCACGAGAGCCACGCCGACGCTGACGCTTGGCGTCACTTCGCCATCCGGTGTGGTGATCGGCTCCCGCATAGACGCCACAATGCGTTGGGCGATGTCTTCGGCCATAGCCTTGTCGACGGACTTCAGAATGACCGCGAACTCGTCGCCGCCCAACCGCGCCAGGGTGTCACCCTCGCGGATGACCGAGGCCACGCGTTGTCCCACGGCACGGATCATCCGGTCGCCGATGTCGTGCCCGTACCGGTCATTGACGTCCTTGAAATGGTCGATGTCGAGGAGAAGGATCGCGTTTCCGGCGCTGTTGCGCGTGCGTCGATCCAGAACGTCGTTCAGCCGCTTCTGAAACGCCCGTCGATTGGCGAGCCCTGTCAGTGGATCTTCATCCGCCATGCGGCGGATTCGCTCTTCCGTGGCCTTCCGGGTGCTGATGTCCCGAGAGACACCGCGATAACCCAGAAAGTCGCCATCGCTAAAGATCGGCTTACCGCTGGTCTCGACCCAAGTTTCCGATCCGTCGGCGTTTCGCCGCCCGAATTGCACGAGGCGGAAGGGCTCGCGGTCAGCTAAGTCGGCGGCGAAGCGCTGCCGATCCGCGCCAAGCGGAAACGCCGCCACCGCATGTTCAAGGGAGAGGCCACGGAAGGCTTCGAAGTTCAGCCCTTCGATCTCGCCGCCGCCACCGTAGGCCACGGTGAGGTCGCGATTGGTCTCCCAGAGAAGATCGGAGGTGGCTCCCAAAAAGTCTTCCAGCCGAGCCTGGGTTTGGCTGAGCTCATCGGCGAGGCGCTTCTGTTCGTCAAGCTGACGCTCAAGTCGCGCCGAGATACGTCGCAACTCGAGTTCGGCGATGACGCCATGGGCGAGATCTTCGAGCGCCGCGATGTCGGTGGAGTCGAGGCACTTGGGTGTGCGATCAAGAACGCAAAGCGTACCAAGAACAATCCCCTCGGTTGTTCGAAGCTGTGCGCCAGCGTAAAAGCGAATATGGTCCGGGCCAGTGACGAGTGGGTTGGCTGCAAAGCGCGGGTCGGCAGATGCATCTTCGATGACCAAGGTCTCCGACAAGGACAGCGCGTAGGGACAGAAGGCGAGCTCGCGAGGAAGTTCCTGCGAACTGAGACCCATGCAGGCCTTGAACCACATGCGATTGGTATCGGCGAGTGTGACCAACCCAATCGGTGCGCCGGTCAGACGGCAGGCCAGGCGAACGATGCGATCGAACTTTTCTTCTCGAGGCGTGTCGAGAATCGCAAATTGCTTGAGAAGCGTGCCCCGTGCTTCCTCTTCCTTTGGTAAAATAGCGATACCCATACGGAACTCTCGCCAACTGTTACAGTCAACAAAAAACGCGTTCTCTTGATTTAGGTGCATTACACTCGAATAAGTTGAGGAACCGAACAAGAAACGCAGTAAACGAATTCCTGCCCGATTAGATTGAATTTTTACATAGACGCGTTATCGGCTTGCGGTTGCAATGTCGTTGTGGGCCTCTCAATTGCGGTTATTGATTTGGCGCGCGGCATTGGGACGCGTTTGAGGTTCGATTTGCTCGTCAGAATTGGCACGGCCGGCTGGAGCATCCCGGCTCGATATTCCGAACGACTGCCCATCGGCGGGAGCCACCTGGAGCGGTATGCCCGGCAGATGGATGCGGTCGAGATCAATACGTCGTTCTATCGGCCCCATCAGCGCAAAACGTACGAACGATGGGCGCGGTCCACACCTGAGAACTTTCTATTCTCCGTGAAAATGCCGAAAGCGATCACGCATGAGGCGAGACTGCAAAACTGCGAGGCCGTGCTCGACCACTTTCTCACAGAGGCGTCTGGTCTTGGCGACAAACTCGGCGCGTTATTGGTGCAACTGCCACCAACATTCGGTTTCGACGAGGGAACCGCCGGTCGCTTCTTCCAAGACCTCCGATCCCAGGTCAGCTGCCCGATCGTTCTCGAGCCGCGGCATCCGAATTGGTTCACAGCAAACATCGACAAATGGCTCGCCGATCTTCGCGTATCCCGGGCGGCGACCGATCCTGCGACAGTTTCCGGCGCCGACATTCCAGGTGGCTGGGATGGGTTTGCATATTTCCGTTGGCACGGCTCACCACGGATTTACTATTCGGACTACGATGGCGCGGCGCTTAAGCATCTCTCGACTGAAGCGAGGCGCAGCGCCGGCCGTAGCGTGCCGACTTGGTGCATTTTCGACAATACGGCCGCCGGTTGTGCCTTGGGGAATGCGCTTGATCTGACGTCATCGTTGCGATGAACGATCTGGTTGCACGCCGGCTTCAGAGCATCGGCTTTCACCCATGGCCCCCCTGAGGGTAACCGATGGTCGAGGCGGCGTAGGCGGAACGATGGCGGCTCCGACATTGTGCGAGGTGGCTGGCGGGGCTGCCGGGCAGTTGCGCAACCGCGCCCGGTCTCGCCCGCTGGAAGTCCAAAGGGAGAAGGTTACGGACGCACCACGCCGCAGGCGGACATTGGGCCTGGCGCAGCCCATGAACCTTACGAAGATGACCGGCGAAAAAAATTTCGTCGGGCTCTTGAAACTTTTCCCCGACTCCCAAATTTTTTCGGCGTCGTCATACGACGATCGGGATGCCGTCAGGGTCCCGCCAACTGAGACGGGCACCGGTCGTGTCCGGTGCCGCTCGTAACCATTTTGCTCTTCAG
>NZ_JASGFS010000029.1:0-76513 GCF_047605465.1 Bradyrhizobium sp.
GATCACGATCTATTGCGGCGCCTCGTTCGGCGCCGGCAATTACGGCATGTGCGGGCGCGGTTTTCATCCCCGCTTCTGCTTCTCCTGGCCGAATGCCAAGACCGCCGTGATGGGCGGCGAGCAGGCCGCAGAGACCATGGCGATCGTCACCGAAGCCGCCGCCGCGCGCCGCGGCAAGCCGATCGAGAAGGACAAGCTCGACGCCATGAAGGCGCAGATCGTCGGCGTGTTCGACGGCCAGATGGACGTGTTCTCGACCAGCGCGCGCGTGCTCGACGACGGCGTGATCGATCCGCGCGACACTCGCGCGGTGCTGTCCGAGGTCCTCGCGATCTGCCGCGAGGGCGATTCGCGCACACCCCAGCGCATGCAGTTCTCGGTGGCCCGCCCATGAGGAACGGATCAGTGCAGCACCGGCCGTTCTTCAAGGTCCTGATCGCCAACCGCGGCGAGATCGCGCTGCGCGTGATGCGCAGTGCGCGGCGGCTCGGGCTCGGCGTCGTCGCGGTCTATTCGGATGCAGATCGCGATGCGCTCCATGTGCAGCAGGCCGATCAGGCCGTGCGCATCGGCGAGGCGCTGCCGGCGCAATCCTATCTCAACATTCCCGCGATCGTTGCGGCGGCCAAGGCCAGCGGCGCGGACGCGGTCCATCCCGGCTACGGCTTCCTGGCCGAGAACGAGGATTTCGCGGCAGCCTGCAGGGATGCCGGGCTCGTCTTCATCGGCCCGTCCCCGCAGGCCATCGCCGCGATGGGCAACAAGGCGGGTGCCAAGGAGATCATGAAGAAGGCCGGCGTTCCCGTCGTGCCCGGCTATCAGGGCGCAGACCAGGGCGACGAGGTCATGCTGGCGGAAGCCAGGAAGGTCGGCTTCCCCGTGATGATCAAGGCCGTCGCGGGCGGTGGTGGGCGCGGCATGCGGCTCGTCACCGACGCGGCCTCGTTTCCGGATGCGCTGCGCAGCGCGCGGTCAGAGGCGAAGGCGGCGTTCGGCGATCCCACGGTCATCCTCGAACGCGCCATCCGGAATCCCCGCCACATCGAGATCCAGGTGTTCGGCGACAGCCACGGCAATGCCATCCATCTCGGAGAGCGCGATTGCTCGGTGCAGCGGCGGCATCAGAAGCTGATCGAGGAGGCACCGTCGCCCGCGGTCACGCCGGAACTGCGCGCGAAGATGGGCGATGTCGCCGTCGCCGCGGTCAAGGCGCTGCGCTACGAGGGCGCCGGCACGCTAGAGTTCCTGCTCGATGAGAGCGGCGCGTTCTATTTCATGGAGATGAACACGCGCCTGCAGGTCGAGCATCCCGTGACCGAGGCGATCACGGGGCTCGATCTCGTCGAACTGCAACTGCGCGTCGCGCGCGGCGAGCCCTTGCCGGTGACGCAGCAGGACATCCGCTTCTCGGGCCACGCGATCGAGGTTCGGCTCTGCTCGGAAGATGCCGCGCAGGATTTCATGCCGCAGTCGGGGCGCATGGCGCGCTGGCAGGTGCCGGGCGGCGTCCGCGTCGAGCACGCGTTGCGATCGGGCACGGAGATCCCGCCATTCTACGATTCCATGATCGCCAAGGTCATCAGCCATGGCGCCACGCGCGAGGAAGCGCGCGGCCGGCTGATCTGCGCCCTGGAGCAGCTCACGGCTCTCGGTGTCACCACCAATCAGGCATTCCTGATGTCTTGCCTGCGTCATCCCGGCTTCGCGGCGGGACAGGCGACGACGGCCTTCATCGGCGCACATCGCGACGAACTGCTGGCGCCGCGGGCGGATAGCGCTTTCGACGCGGCGCTCGCGGCTCTTCTGCTCTACATCACCAATACGCGGGCGCCCGCATGGCGTTCCGGCCGGAGCCTGGCGGCGACGTTTCCGCTGCCGGTCAAGGTCGAGATCGCCGGGAAGGTCCACGAGCTGGAGGTCACGCGCCAGCGCGATGGCGGCTATACGGTCTCCGCCGATGGCCGGCAGGACAGCTTCGAGATCGACCAGCTCGATGCCGAAACGGTTCGGTTCCGCCATGGCGGCGTGATGGAGACCGCGCAGTTCGTCCGCGACGGCGATCGTCTCCATCTGCAGCACCGCGGGCTGCCGCTCTCCGCCATCGACCTGACGCTTGCTCCGCCGAAGGCCGCCGCGGCCAATGGCGGTGACGGCAAGGTTCGCGCCGCCATGAACGGCCGCATCGTCGCCGTTCTGGTCAAGCCGGGCGACCGCGTCAGTGCCGGCCAGCCGGTGATGACGCTGGAGGCGATGAAGATGGAGCACGTCCACAAGGCCGGAATCGACGGCGTGGTATCCGCGATCGACGTCGCCGAGGGTGAGCAGGTCACAACGGGCAGGATCGTGGCGGAGATCGGGGCGAATTGAAGCGGTGCGTGCTACACCCGTAGGGTGGGCGAGGGCGCATCGCGCCGTGCCACCGTGTTGCGGTGATCGCATGGGCACACTTCGCTTTGCCCAGCCTACGGCACCAAGGCGTCCCGCCCGGTCCCCTCGTTGAGCAGGCAAGCCACCTGATGCCCGTCGCCCGCACGCGCCAGCGCGGGCCGTTCCGTCTTGCATCGCTCCATCGCAAACCGGCAGCGGGTGTGGAAGGCACAGCCCGGCGGCGGGTTGACCGGGCTCGGCACGTCGCCGTCGACCAGCGGGGCGAGCTTCTTCGCGAGCGGGTTTGCGATCGGCACCGAGGCTAGCAGGGCCTGCGTGTAGGGATGACGCGGATTGCGGAACAGCTCGTCCTTGTCCGCGATCTCGACGATGCGGCCGAGATACATCACGGCGACGCGGTGGCTGATATGTGCGACGACCGCGAGGTCGTGCGCGATGAAGAGATAGGAAAAGCCGTGCTGCTTCTGCAGGTCGATCAGCAGATTGATCACCTGCGCCTGGATCGAGACGTCGAGCGCCGAGACCGGCTCGTCGCAGACGATCAGGCGCGGTTCGAGTGCCAGTGCGCGCGCGATGCAGATGCGCTGCCGCTGGCCGCCGGAGAATTGGTGCGGGAAGTTGCGCATCTGGTCGGGCCGCAAGCCGACCTGCTCGAACAGTCTGGCGACACGCGCTTCCAGCGCCTTTCCGGTCGCGAGCCCGTGCACCGCGAGCGGCTCGCCGACGATGTCGCCGGCGGTCATGCGCGGATTGAGCGAGGCGAAGGGGTCCTGAAACACGATCTGCATCGCACGGCGGTGCGGGCGCAAGGCCGTCTTCGACAGATGCGTGATGTCTTCGCCTTCGAGGCGGATCTGGCCCGTGGTCGGCTCGACGAGCCGCAGCACGCTGCGCGCCACCGTCGACTTGCCGCAGCCGGATTCGCCGACGAGGCCGAGCGTCTCGCCCGTACCGAGCGAGAACGAGACCCCGTCGACCGCGTGCACGGTGCCGACCTGCCGGCGCAGGACGCCGGCGCGCACCGGATAGTGCTTGGTGAGATCGGTGACCTCGAGCAGGGCCTCGGTCATGCCACCTCCGCCACGTCGGCCGCGCGCCAGCACGCGGCGAGATGGCCGCCGCCCCAATCGGCGAGCGGCGGATAGTCGGTCTCGCAGCGTTTCACCGCGAGCTTGCAGCGCGGCGCGAAGGCGCAGCCGGGCGGCAGTCGCACCAGCGAGGGCACGGTGCCGGGGATTTCATTCAGCCGTTCCTGCGCGGCGGCGCCGGATGCGGGCACGGCCGGGATCGAGGCCATCAGCCCGCGCGTATAGGGATGCTTGGGCGCGGCGAACAAGGCCTCCACGCTGGCCTCCTCGACCTTCCGCCCCGCATACATCACGATCACGCGCTGCGCGGTCTGCGCGACGACACCGAGATCGTGCGTGATCAGCACGAGGCCGGTGCCGAGCTCTTTCTGAAGGTCGAGGATCAATGCCAGGATCTGCGCCTGGATGGTGACGTCGAGCGCGGTGGTCGGCTCGTCCGCGATCAGCAGCGCCGGCCGGCACGCCAGCGCCATCGCGATCATCGCGCGCTGGCGCATGCCGCCGGAGAGCTGATGCGGATACTCGCGGGCGCGGCGCGCCGGTTCGGGAATCCGCACCAGCCGCAGCATCTCGACCGTGATGTCCCGGGCTTCCCGGGCCGAGATCGACCGGTGCAGCCGCACGGCCTCGACGATCTGGTCGCCGATCCGCATTACCGGATTGAGCGAGGTCATCGGCTCCTGGAAGATCATGGAGATGCGATTGCCGCGGATCGCGCGCATCTTCGCCTCGTCCAGCGCCAGCAGGTCGGTTCCCTCCAGTATGACCGATCCGCCGGCGATCCGGCCGGGGGGATCTGGCACCAGCCGCATCAGGGACAGCGCGGTGACGCTCTTGCCGCAGCCGGATTCACCGACGATCGCGAGTGTCTCGCCTCTGCTGACGTGAAACGAGACGTCGTCCACCGCCTTGAACAGGCCCGAGTTGGTGAAGAACACCGTCTTCAGGTTCCTCACATCGAGCACGAGATCGGATGTGTCAGCCATCAGCCGCGCTGCCTCGGATCGAGGATGTCGCGCAAGGCGTCGCCGAACAGGTTGGCGCCGAACACCGCGAGGCTGATCGCGACACCGGGGAAGATCACCAGCCACGGCGCGGTGCGGACATATTCCGCCGCCGACTCCGACAGCATGCGTCCCCAGGACGGATAGGGCTCGGGGATGCCGAGCCCGAGGAAGGAGAGCGAGGCTTCGGTGAGGATGGTCGAACCGAGCTGGGCGGTCGCGAGCACGATCAGCGGCGCGAGCGTATTCGGCAGCACGTGACGGACCGCGATCCGCACCTCGCTCATGCCGATCGACTTGGCTGCCTCGACGAACGGCTGCTCGCGCAATGCCAGCGTGTTGGCGCGGACGACGCGGGCGACCGTCGGGATCAGCGGGATGGCGATGGCGAGGATCACGTTCGGCAGCGACGGGCCGAGCGCGGCGGTCATCACCAGCGCCAGCACCAGCAACGGCAGGGCTTGGAGGATGTCGGAGACGCGCTGGAACAGGAGATCGACCCATCCGGAGAGATAACCGGACGTGAGGCCGACGATCACGCCGATGGAGCCGCCGAGCGCGGTCGAGCCGATGCCGACCGCGAGCGAGATCCGCGCGCCGTGGATGATGCGGCTGAACACGTCGCGGCCGAAGGAATCCGTCCCCATCCAGTGCGCCAGGCTCGGGCGCATCAGGGCATGCGCGGCATCGACCGTCAGCGGATCATAGCGTGCGATGAAGTTGGCGAAGATCGCGGTCAGCACGAAGACGGTCATGATGATCAGTCCGGCCGCGCCCAGCACGTGCCGCTGCGCCAGAAACAGAACGCGCCGCCAGCCGCCGGTCGCGTGTGCCCCGGCACGCCTCAGTTCAACGTCAAAGTCGATCGCGGCCATGCTGCTACCTTCCCCCTCGCCCCGCTTGCGAGGAGAGGGTTGGGGTGAGGGGGACTCTCGGTATGAAAGGTGACAGCGAGTTTCGTGGATGCTTCCTTGCACCCGAACTTGCGCCTCGCACAAATCCGACTTCTCTTTGCGGGCAGAGCACGGTGAAAAGAGGCGTAAGGTGAGTGAACGTTGAGCTCATTCCGTCAATCCGTGTACCTGATGCGCGGATCGAACACCGCGTAGAGCATGTCGACCGTGAAGTTCGCGAACACGACGACCACAGCGATGAACATCACGAGGTTCTGCACGATCGGGTAGTCGCGCCAGCGGATCGCCTCGACCAGGAAGCGCGCGACACCGGGGATGTTGAACACGGTCTCGGTAACGATCAGGCCGCCGATCAGGAATGCCGCCTCGATGCCGATCACGGTGATCACGGGCAGGATCGCGTTCTTGAGCGCGTGATGATAGTTCACGGCTGCGTCGGAGGCGCCCTTGGCGCGCGCGGTGCGGATATAGTCCTGCCGCAGGACCTCCAGCATCGAGGAGCGGGTGATGCGCATGGTCAGCGCCGCGCTGCGGAAGCCGACGGCGGCGGCGGGCACCGCATAGGTCGCGAAGGCTTCCAGCCATGTCTGCGGATTTGGATTGAAGATCGGCATCTGCCCGAACATCGCCACCGACGCGGTGAGGATCAGCAGGCCGAGCCAGAACGACGGCAGCGACAATCCGCTGAGGCTGACCACGCGCAATGCGTAGTCGAGCTTCGTTCCCTGCTTCACCGCGCTGAGGACGCCCAGGGGAATGCCGATCGATGCCGAAAACAGCAGTGCCAGTCCGGCGAGCCGTGCGGTGATCGGGATGCGCGGCAGGATCTCCTGCAGCGCCGGTTTCTCGGACACGTAGGAGTAGCCGAAATCGCCGCGCAAGAGGCCGCTGATCCAGTGCCAATATTGCAGGATCAGCGGCTGATCGATGCCGAGCTCCTTCTCGAGGTTGGCCTTGTCGGACGGATCGACATAGCCGGCCGCGGCAAACAGGATGTCGACGATGTTGCCGGGGACGATGCGCAGCAGGAAGAAGATGACGATCGAGATCCCGAACAGGGTCACGAGCATCAGGAACAGGCGCCGCACCAGATAGGCAAACATCCCTTCGCCTCCTGCCGAACCTTCGGCCGCCTGCGGCCTGTCGCTACTTGTCCATCCACACGTCCTCGTAGCGGTAGCCATTATAGGAGCTGTTCGACATCACCGTCACGCCCTTGACATAGGGCTTCCAGCACGTGCCGGTGCGCGCGTGGAAGATGATCGGACGGGCCACGTCCTCCTGCAGCTTCTTGTCGATCTCCCACACCAGCTTCTTGCGCTTCTCGGCGTTGGTCTCCATCGACTGCTGGTCGAACAGCTTCTCGATGTCCTTGTTGCAATAGTTCGTGTAGTTGCGCTCCGAGCCGCAGGAATAGTTCTCGTAGAACGACTGGTCGGGCTCGTCGACGGCGTTGCCGGTGAGGTTCAAGCCGAGCGCATAATCCTTGCGCGCGACTTTCGGGAACCATTGCGCGGTGTCGACGACATCGAGCTCGGCGTCGATGTAGATGGTCTTAAGCTGGTCGATCAGGATGATGGCGGGGTCGCGGTAGACGTTGATGTTGCGGGTGGAGACCTTGATCGCGAGATGCTTGTCCGGCCCGTAGCCGGCGTTCTGCATCAGCTTGCGCGCCTCCTCGCGGTTCTTCGCGATGTCGGGCCCATAGCCGGGGATCTGCTCGAGCATTTCCTTCGGCATCGCCCACAGTCCCGCAGGCGCCGGTTCCATGGTGCCGCCGATGTCGCCCTGGCCCTCGAACATGATGTCGATGAAGGACTTGCGATCGAGCGCCAGCGCCAGCGCGCGGCGGATGTCGAGGTTGTCGAATGGCGGATTGGACGAGTTGATGATGATGTTGGTCGAGACGTTGTTCGGCTCGACGACGCAGACCGCGCTCGGATCCTGCGACTTGATATCCTTCAGCAGCGGGATGGAGACCTCCGTCGGGAAGGTCATGTCGAACTTGCCCGAGACGAAGCCGAGGATCGCGGTCGAGCGATTCGGGGTGATGGTGAACTCGATGCCGTCGAGATAGGGCAGACCCTTCTTGAAGTAATCCGGGTTCCTGGTGAGCTTGATCGACTCGTTGGCCTTGAACTCGACGAACTTGAAAGGCCCGGTGCCGATCGGCTTGGTCCGCATCTCCGCCGGGGACACATGGCAGGGATAGATCGGCGTATAGCCGGAGGCGAGCAGGGTCAGCAGCGCCGGCTGCGGCCGCTTCAGGTTGAAGGCAGCCTCATAGTCGCCGTTGACCGTGACGTCGTTGACTTCGTCGTACCAGGATTTGCGCGGGTTCTGCCGGAACTTCTGTTGCGACTTGCCCATCAGCATGTCGAAGGTGCACTTGACGTCCGCCGAGGTGAACGGCTTGCCGTCGTGCCATTTGACGTCCTTGCGCAGCTTGAAGGTCAGCACCTTGCCGTCGCTGCTCCAGGCCCAGCTTTCGGCGAGTTCGGGAACGATGGTGTCGACGCTGTTCTGCGCCTTGTGCTGATCGAAGATGATCAGGTTGCTCATCACCGGCATGAAGGGCACGTTGAACGAGTAGCTCGCGCCTTCATGGATGGAAGCACTGCCGGGACTGTCGCGGTGATACATCCGCAGGATGCCGCCCTGTTTCGGCTCGGCGGCGAGCATGGTGGTTGAGGCTGTCAGCACAGATAGCGCCGCCACTGCGGCGAGCGCCCACACGCTCCGCATGCTCTTCCTCCCTGACACCGGCCTTTCGCGGCCTGTTTGAGCAGACGATAACGAGGCCGATGGAGCGAGGCAACCGGCAACGCCACAGGCCGTCTCGACAATTTGGATGACGGACAGCGCCGAAGTTTCACACTTTCATCATGTGAGAGTGCAGGTGCGAACGGATGGTTCCGAAACAATAGTCGGGCCGAGCTTGCACCGACGCGCCTCCGCTGTCGTCCCGGCGAAAGCCAAGACCCATGCCCCAGGAATATCTTTGGCGAAGATTCCTCGTTGGGGTTCGCTCGCGCTCACCACCGAGAGATCACGCGGTGTGGGTCCCGGCTTGCGCCGGAAGGACAGCGGGCCCTCACACGATCCGCGACGTCTTGTTCCCCCAATAGCGATCGCGCAGCAGCCGCTTGTAGAGCTTGCCCGTCGGCAGCCGCGGCAGTTCCTTCTCGAAATCGACCGAGCGCGGCACCTTCTGCCGCGACAGCGATCCGCCGCAGAAGGCGATCAGCTCTTCGGCCAGTGCCGGCCCCGGCACCACGCCGGGCATCGGCTGCACCACCGCCTTCACCTCCTCGCCGAGGTCGGGATTGGGCACGCCGAAAACCGCGGCATCGGCGACCTTCGGATGGGTGATCAGCAGGTTTTCGCATTCCTGCGGATAGATGTTCACGCCGCCCGAGATGATCATGAAGGTGGCGCGATCGGTGAGATAGAGGAAGCGGTCTGCATCGACATAGCCGACATCGCTGACCGTGCTCATGCTGCCGTCGGCCGAGCGCGCTTCCTTCGTCTTCTCCGGATCGTTGAAATATTCGAACGGCGATCCCGTCTTGAACCACACCTGGCCGGGCGTGCCGATCGCGCATTCCTGCATGTTGTCGTCGAGAATGTGGAGGTCGCCGAGCAGCACCTTGCCGACCGTGCCGCGATGGGCGAGCCATTCCTCGCTGTTGCAGGCGGTGAAGCCGAGGCCTTCGGTGGCACCATAATATTCGTGGATGATGGGGCCCCACCATTTGATGACGTCGTCCTTCACCAGTGCCGGGCAGGGCGCGGCGGCGTGGACGGCGATTTCCAGCGACGACAGGTCGTAGCGGGTGCGTACCTCCTCCGGCAGCTTGAGCATGCGCGAGAACATCGTCGGCACGAGCTGGGTGTGCGTGATGCCCCACCGCTCGACGAGCTGGAGGTAGCGCTCGGGGTCGAACGTCTCCATGATCACCACGGTGCCGCCGATCCGGATCGTGAGATTGACCGCGGCTTGCGGCGCCGAGTGATAGAGCGGCGCCGGCGACAGGTAGACCATGCCCTCGCGGTAGTGCCAAAGCCTGGTCAGGAAATCGAACAGCGGCAGATTGTATTTCGGCGGCTCCTCCGGCAGCGGGCGCAGGATGCCTTTGGGCCGCCCGGTCGTCCCCGACGAATAAAGCATGGCGGTGCCGAGCCATTCGTCGGAGATCGGCGTTGATGGCAGGCCGGCCGTCACCTCGGCGAGGCCGACGATGCGGTCGCTCTCGCCCGTGCCGTCGGCGACGATGCAGAGCTTCACGTCGGGGCAGGTCTTGATCGCCTCGCGCGCGATATCGAGCTTGGCCGTCGAGGTGATCAGGATCTTCGACTGGCTGTTGACGAGGAGGTAGGCGAGCTCGCTCGCGGTGAGGAAGGAATTGATGCAGGTGTAGTACAGCCCGGACCGCTCCCCCGCGCCGCAGGCTTCGAGGTAGCGGGAGTTGTTCTCCATGAAGATCGAATAATGATCGCGCCGCGTCAGGCCGTTGTTGCGGAACAGACGCGCGAGCCGATTGCTGCGCGCATCGAGCTCGCGATAGGTCACGGTCTCACCCGTGCTCGCCATGATGAAGGCGGGCTGGAGCGGGCGTAGGCGGGCATGCGTACCTGTGTACATCAGTCCTCCGGCGTTGCTATGCGGCGAGAAGCAGGATTTCGCGCAGTTCGGCAGGGCCATCGATCCTGCGCGGGTTGCGCGGCACCCAGGGTGTGCGCATCGCCTGCTCGGCGATCGCATCGAAATGGTCGGGCGAGACGCGCACGTCCGACAGGCGGCGCGGCATGCCCAGCGCGCCGATGAAGGCGTCCAGCACATCGCCGGCGTCGCGTCCGGGATAGCCCATGGCGGCGGCGACGATGGCCTGGCGATCGGCATTGTCGCGCGCGTTCCACCGCATCACCGCCGGCAGCATGATGCAGGAGGTGTAGCCGTGCGGCACGTCGAACGCGGCGCCCAGCACGTAGCCGATGCCATGGCTCGCGCCCATCGGCACGCCGGCCGAGAGCGCGCCCATCGACAGCCAAGTGCCGATCTGCGCATCCATCCGCGCGTCGAGATCGGCGAGATTGGCCTTCACCCGTGGCAGCGCATCGGTCAGCATCGCCAGCCCCTTGACCGATTGCGCGTCGGCATAGGGATGCGTCTCGCGCGAGCAGATCGCCTCGACGCAATGGTCGACGGCGCGGATGCCGGTTGATAGGAACAGCCATTCCGGCGTGTGCACGGTGATCGCGGGATCGAGGATGGTCGCGCGCGGCACGGCGAGCGGATGCCGCAGCATCTGCTTCACATGCGTGCTGCGGTCCGTCACGCCCGCGATTGCGCTGAACTCGCCGCCGGCGATCGTGGTCGGCACGCTGATCTGACGTACGCTGGGGGCGGTCATCTCCGGCGCGACGCCGTTGCGCACGCGGATACGATCGATGCCGCCGACGTCGTCGACGCCGTTGGCGAGGCAGAGCTGCACGGCCTTGGCGCCGTCGGTGATCGAGCCACCGCCGATGGTGACGATCAGGTCGGTGCCGGCTTCGCGCGCCGCATTGGTTGCGGCGATCACCGCCTCGCGCGGCGTGTGCGCGGGCATCGCGTCGAACACGCCGACGCAGCGTTCGCCGAGAGCCTCTCTGATCCTGGTGATTTCGTCGGTCTGCCGGTTGAGCGTGCCGGAGACCATCAGGAAGGCGCGGTGCGTCCCAAGCCGGTCCATCTGGGCGACGATGGCGCCCGCGGCCGGGTGACCGAACACAACCTCCTCGATCGCGCCGTAAACGACACGTCCCTGGTGCACGCCTGTCCTCCCCGGACAATCCGTCTTGTTGTTATCCGGACAGTCTAGCCGAGCGGACGCCACACGTCATGCGTGAAGACGCTGGTGTACGGGTGCGTACTCGGCCTCTCATGGTTCGCGACGCCCGCTTCGGCGGGCTCCTCACCATGAGGGCTGATATTCCGCCGCCAAGCGCGGCTTCATCCTGAAGGGCCGCCTTGGGCGGGCATCTCGAAGGATGGCCGCAGGCGAGCATTCCGCCGCGTATTCCTTGATGGACGATCGCCCGGCCGCTTGGGAAGAGACAAGCGCAAGCCCGCCTGCAGGGCCAGCCGCTTTCCCTGTCAACCCGTCATCCGGCCAGGGCGTCTTCGGGGCGGTACGCGCAACGCTGTCTTGAAGAGTTCATTATTGAAACCCATCTTGTGCCGCCTGCGGGTAGGGGGCTACCCTGTCGCTGCCGCAGCCACCAGGGAAGGGGGCAAGAGATGAGCGAGCCGGACCCGAGGCAGCGTATTGCGCGGTGGCCATTCGTGGAGCCCTCCTTCGGCGCGGTCTTGCTCGCGGCCCTGTCCCTCACCACAGCGGGCCTGCTCGCCGGTTGTGAGCGGCCGGCCTCGCAGGCAGCCGCTCCGTCGCCGCCGTCGGTGACGGTCGCCCAGCCGGTCAAGCGCACCGTGACCGATTGGGACGAGTTCACCGGCCGCTTCGAAGCCGTCGAAGAAGTGCAGGTGCGCCCCCGCGTCGGCGGCTTCGTCAACTCGGTCGAATTCCAGGACGGCGCGATCGTGCATCAGGGCGACCTGCTCTACGTCATCGATCCACGCCCGTTCGAGGCCGTGGCGGAACAGGCCGACGGCCAATTGTCGGACGCGCGCGCCAAGGTCGAGCTGGCCAAGCGCGAGCTCGACCGTGGCCTGAACCTGGTCCAGACCAGCGCGGTCTCCGAACAGGTCGTCGACCAGCGCCGCCAGGCGCTGCAGGCCGCGCACGCCGCGGAAGCGCAGGCCGAAGGCGCGCTGAAGGCCGCCAACCTCAACATCGAGTTCACGCACGTGACCGCGCCGATCACCGGCCGGGTCAGTCGCCATCTCGTCAGCCCCGGCAACCTCGTGCAGGGCAGCGACAACGGCGCCTCGACGCTCCTGACCTCGATCGTCACGCTCGATCCGATCTACGTCTATTTCGACATGGATGAGGCGACGTACATCAAGTACAGCAAGCTGTGGTTCGAGGGCAGGCGCCCGAGCTCGCGCGACACCGCGAACCCGGTGCAGGTGACGCTGGCCGGCGAGACCAAGCCGTCGCATGACGGCACGATCAACTTCCTCGACAACCGCCTCGACGTCTCGACCGGCACGCTGCGCAGCCGGGCCGTCGTCAAGAACACCGATCTGTCGATCCTGCCCGGGCAGTTCGGACGGGTCCGGCTGATCGGCAGCGCGCCCTACGAGGCACTGCTGATTCCGGACGTCGCGGTCGCGACCGACCAGTCCCGCAAGATCGTGTTCGTGGTCAAGCCGGACGACACCGTCGAGGCGCGCCCCGTGATGCTCGGTCCGCTCGACGAGGGCCTGCGCGTGATCCGCGAAGGGCTGAAGGCGGAGGACCGCGTCATCGTCAACGGCATCCAGCGCGCCCGCGTCGGCGCCAAGGTCACCCCGCAGACGGCGCCCGCGCCGACCGGTGGTAAGTCATGAATCTCGGCCGGCTCTCCATCAATCAGCCGATCCTGGCGATGGTGCTGTCGATCGTGCTGTTGATCGTCGGCGCGCTCGCCTACACCACGCTGCCGGTCTCCGAATATCCGCAAGTCGTGCCGCCGACGGTGGTCGTCACCACGCAATATCCAGGCGCCTCCGCGCAGACGGTGTCCGACACCGTGGCGGCTCCGATCGAGCAGGAGATCAACGGCGTCGAGGACATGCTGTATCTCTACAGCCAGGCGACCTCGAACGGGCAGCTCACCATCACCGTCACGTTCAAGCTCGGCACCGATCTCGACAAGGCCCAGGTGCTGGTGCAGAACCGCGTCGCGATCGCCCAGCCGCGCCTGCCGGCCGAAGTGCAGCAGCAGGGCGTCACCACGCGCAAGAACTCGCCCGACATCCTGATGGTCGTGTTCATGCTGTCGCCCGACGACAGCTTCGACCAGCTCTACATCTCCAACTATGCGCTGCTCCAGGTCCGCGACCAGCTCCTGCGGCTCGACGGCGTCGGCGACATCCAGATCTTCGGCGCGCGCGACTATTCGATGCGGCTGTGGCTCGATCCCGATCGCATCGCCAACCTCGGCCTGACCTCGACCGAGGTGCTGGCGGCGATCCGCGCGCAGAACGTGCAGATCGCGGGCGGCCAGATCGCCGAGCCGCCGATCGCGGACCGCGCCTTCCAGCCGAATCTCGTCTTCACCGGGCGCCTGAAGGACACCAGGCAGTTCGAGGATATTCTGATCAAGGCCGGCTCCGACGGACGCACGGTGCGCCTGCGCGATGTCGCCCGCATCGAGCTCGGCGCGCTCTCCTACACCACCAACAGCTTCCTCCTGCGCAAATCGGCCGTCGGCATGCTGGTGACGCAGCGGCCGGGATCGAACGCGCTCGCGACCGCCAAGGGCATTTCCGACACCATGGCGAAGCTCAAGGAGAGCTTTCCCAGGGGGCTCGACTACAATATCGGCTACAACCCGACCGAGTTCATCGCGCAATCCGTCCACGAGCTGATCAAGACCATCTACGAGGCGATGCTTCTGGTCGTGATCGTGGTGCTGGTGTTCCTGCAGGGATGGCGGCCGGCGATCATTCCGATCGTCGCGATCCCGGTTTCGCTGGTCGGCACCTTCGCGGTGATGGCGGCGCTGGGCTTCTCCATCAACAACCTCACGCTGTTCGGCCTCGTGCTCGCCGTCGGCATCGTGGTCGACGACGCGATCGTGGTGGTCGAGAACGTCGAGCGGCATCTCGAGCACGGCATGAGCCGGCGCGACGCCGCGCTCAAGACCATGGAGGAGGTCGGCGGCGCGCTGGTCTCGATCGCGCTGGTGTTGTGCGCCGTGTTCGTCCCGACGGCGTTCCTGGGCGGCATCTCCGGCCAGTTCTTCCAGCAATTCGCCGTCACCATCGCGGTCGCGACCGCGATCTCCTGCTTCTGCTCGCTGACGCTGTCGCCGGCGCTGGCCTCGCAGATCCTGGTGCCGCACGGGGAGAAGCGGCCGCCGGCGCGCTGGAACGTGATCGCGCGCGGCTGGGGCGCGTTCACCGGCGTCTTCAACCGCGTGTTCGACCGGCTGGCGCATGGCTATGCCGGCCTCGCCAATTTCGTGATCCGCCATGCGGCGGTGATGATCCTGGTCTACGTCGTGCTGATCGGCAGTGCCGGCTGGCTGATCGCGACGACGTCGCAGGGCTTCATCCCGGCGCAGGACCGCGGCTACGTCATCGTGTCCGTGCAATTGCCCGGTGCGGCCTCGCTGGCCCGCACCACCGACATCGTGCGCGAGATCGAACGGATCGCGCTGGATACCCCGGGCATCATCCGCGTCGCCGCCTTCGCCGGCTTCTCCGGCGCGACCCGCACGCAGGCCGGCAATGCGGCCGCGCTGTTCCCGGTCTTCGACGAGCCCGAGGCGCGCCTGAAGAAGGGGTTGTCCGCGAATGCCATCACGGGCGAATTGCGCAAGCGTCTCGCCGCGATCCAGGGCGCGTTCATCATCGTCATTCCGCCGCCGGCCGTGCCCGGCATCGGCACCGGCGGCGGCTTCACCATCCGCATCCAGGACCGCCAGGGCCGCGGTCCGGAGATGCTGGCGGCCGCGACCGACGAACTGGTCGCCGCCGCGCGCAAATCACCCAATCTCACCTCGGTGTTCTCGCCGTTCACGGCCAACACCCCGCAGCTCTTCGTCGACGTCGACCGCACCAAGGCGCAGAAGCTCGGCGTCCCCATCGCCAACATCAACGATACGATCGAGACCTATTTCGGTTCGACCTATGTCAACGACTTCAACCTGTTCGGCCGCACCTACCACGTCACCGCGCAGGCCGATTTCCCGTTCCGAAAGGAGCCGAGCGATCTGGCCCGGCTGCGCACGCGCAATGCCGCAGGCGACATGGTGATGCTCGGCAGCGTGGTCGATTTCAAGGACGTCTCCGGCCCTGACCGCGTCGCCCGCTACAATCTCTATGCGGCGTCGGAATTGCAGGGCGAGCCCGCGCCGGGCGTCAGTTCGACCACCGCGCTCGACACCATCAAGAAGCTCGCCGACGACACCTTGCCGAGCGGCTTCACGTTCGAATGGACAGACCTGTCCTATCAGCAGGTCACCGGCGGCAATGCGGGCCTCTACGTGTTCCCGATCTGCGTGCTGTTCGTCTATCTCGTGCTGGCCGCGCAATATGGCAGCTGGACCCTGCCGTTCGCCGTGATCCTGATCGTGCCGATGTGCCTTTTGGCGGCCACGATCGGCGTGCGCATCATGGGGCAGGACGTCAACATCCTCACCCAGATCGGCTTCGTCGTGCTGGTCGGGTTGGCGGCCAAGAACGCCATCCTGATCGTCGAGTTCGCGCGCGATATCGAGAACGAGGGCAAGCCGCGGCTGGAAGCCGTGATCGACGCATGCCGCCTGCGCCTGCGGCCGATCCTGATGACGTCGTTCGCCTTCATCCTCGGCGTGCTGCCGCTGGTGATATCGACCGGTTCCGGCTCGGAGATGCGGCAGGCCGTCGGCGTCGCCGTCTTCTTCGGCATGATCGGCGTCACCCTGTTCGGGCTCCTGTTCACGCCGATCTTCTACGTGGTGGTGCGGAACCTGGCGGAGGGGCGGCGGGACGGGAAGCCGGAGGCGGTGGCGCAATAAGCGTGGGCGTCGGCGCATCCACATCCCGGCCCTTGCCGCGACGGCACCTCTTGTTCGGCGTCCATACTAACGACCAACATGAAATGGATGGGCAGCGAGGGAGTTCTTCACTACTATCCGCGCGATTTCAAAGCAGAAACTTCCGGGAGACAAACGTATGAAATCAGTACTTTTGGCGGCCGTCGCGACCTCTGCCCTGTTGCTGGCAGGATCGGCCTCCGCACAAGGCGTCAAGATCGGCATCCTCAACGACCAGTCCGGCGTCTATGCCGATTACGGCGGCAAATATTCGGTCGAAGCCGCCAAGATGGCGATCGAGGATTTCGGCGGCGAAGTGCTCGGCCAGAAGGTCGAGATGGTCACCGCCGACCACCAGAACAAGCCCGATCTCGCCACCTCCATCGCACGCCGCTGGTATGACGCCGACAACGTCGACATGATCACCGAACTGACGACATCGTCGGTGGCCCTCGCCGTGCAGGACCTGTCGAAGGAAAAGAAGAAGATCGACATCGTGGTCGGCGCGGCGACGTCGAGCATCACCGGCAACGCCTGCTCGCCCTACGGCTTCCACTGGGCTTTCGACACCCACGCGCTGGCGGTCGGCACCGGCGGCGCGCTGACCAAGGCGGGCGGCGACACCTGGTTCTTCCTCACCGCGGATTACGCCTTCGGCTACGCGCTGGAGAAGGACACCAGCGAAATCGTCACCGCCAATGGCGGCAAGGTGCTGGGATCGGTCCGCGTGCCCCTCAACTCGTCGGACTTCTCCTCCTTCCTGCTGCAGGCGCAGAGCTCGAAGGCGAAGATCGTGGGTCTCGCCAATGCCGGCCAGGACACCACCAACTCGATCAAGCAGGCGGCCGAATTCGGCATCGTCTCCGGCGGCCAGAAGCTGGCCGGCCTGCTGATGACGCTCGCCGAGGTTCATGGCCTGGGACTGCAGGCGGCGCAGGGCCTGGTCCTGACCGAAGGCTTCTACTGGGATCATGACGACGCCTCGCGCGCCTTCTCCGAACGCTTCTTCAAGCGCACCGGCCGGATGCCGAGCATGATCCACGCCGGTACCTATTCGGCGACCCTGAGCTACCTGAAAGCCGTCAAGGCGGCCGGGACCAAGGACTCCGAAGCCGTCGCCAAGAAGCTGAAGGAGCTGCCGGTCGACGATGCCTTCGCCAAGGGCAAGGTGCTCGAGAACGGCCGCATGGTCCACGACATGTATCTGTTCGAGGTCAAGAAGCCCTCGGAATCGAAGAAGCCGTGGGACTACTACAAGCAGATCGCGGTGGTCCCCGGCGACAAGGCGTTCGCCACGGCCAAGGAAAGCGGCTGTCCGCTGACGAAGTAGGTCTCGGCGGCTCGACAAGCACAACGGGTCCTGGCGCAAGCCAGGACCCGTTATCGCGACAGCGCGTTGGTGAAAACGCCACCAGCCTGCCCATGACCACGCCCGGTGGTTATGGGTCCCGGCTTTCGCCAGAGCGACACCGAGAGCACGCGCCGGCGCTCACACCAGCCGCAACAGCACCGCGCCCAGCGCGCCGACCCAAAGCGCGACGGCGGCGAGCGCCTGGATCGCGAAGCCGGGGCCGCGCTTGGCGGCCGCCTGAGAATAGCCGATGAAGTAGACGATGCGGCCGATAATCCAGATCGCGCCGATGCCGGCCGCGAGGGCGTCGCCGTTATAGATCGCGAACAGCCAGAGCGACGGCAGGACGATCGGCATCCATTCCAGCGTGTTCATCTGGATGCGGAAGGCGCGATCGAAATCCGGATGGCCCGATGTCGCCGGCACCTTGATGCCGGTCTTTGTTCGCGCCCGGGACACGTTGATGCTGGTGAACAGATAGAATGCGATCGCCAGCAGCGTGACGAGGGCAGTGAGGTGATACATCGAGGCCTCCGGCGGTCGGATATTGCTCAATAGCCGGTCAGCTCGAGATAGCCAACGCCGTCATGCGTGCCGGCAAAGCTGATCGGTCCTTCCCAGTACGAGAAACCGGTTCCCATCCACGCCTTCGGATTGAGCGGCTTGCACGAAATCGAGAATGACCGCGACGGGATCGCGATCTGCCATTCGACCGGCACCTTGCGGCCCGCGATCTCCGCCGTCGCCTTCGGACTCATCTGGATGTCATCACCCGCGATCGATCGGGTTTCGCCCGAAGCGCTGATCCAGTTGCCGAACGGATGATCCTTGCCGTCCTTTTGCCGCAGCCGGTACAGCATCAGCTTGTCGCCTGACGACAGATGCAGCGACAACCAGTCCCAACCGGTCTGGTCGGTGTCGAGCGGCTGGCTGCTCCATTCCCGGTCCATCCAGGCCTGGCCGGACACGTCGACCGGCTTGTCGTCGATGAGAAGCGTGCCGCGCGCGCGGTAGAACGGCTGGCTGTAGTAGTAGGAGGCTTGACCGCGTTCCGACTTGCGGCTGTAGCCGCCGTCGCCTTGCAGCACCACCGGACGATCAGCGTCCAGTGCCAGCGTGTAGCTGAAGTCGGCGCCGGAGGCCTTCAGCGTCAGCGGAGCCAGGGTCCGATCCTCGGTCCGTTCGGACCCCTTCATCTCCCAATCGTCGATCCACGCCATGAACGGTTTCGCCGTGACGCCGGCCTGCCCGACGCCGCCGCGGGAAAACGTCTCGCTGAAGCGATGGGTGTCGGCGCGAGTCACTGCGGCGTGGCCCATCCAGACCTGTTGATTGGCCCAGCCCTCGCCCTGCGGTCCCGGCTGCGTCGCCTGGCGGAACAGCGTCCACTGCAGGCCGCAAGGCGCGCCGCTGCCGTCGACGAGATTCGCCGTGAGATACCACCATTCGATGCGAAACTCCGGATGCGGCTCGTGATCGGCGGGGAAGGCGAAAGTCTTTCCCGGCGTGACTTTCGCGAAGCCGTCGGCGGTCTCGCCAAGCCCGGCATAGCCCTGCGCGCCGGCATGGCGCGCGAGCGCCAGCGCGGCGATGCCGCCGGCAAAGGCGCGCCGCGAAATCCGCTCAGCGTTCATTGGCAAACACCTTGACGAGGTCCGCCGGCTGCATCCGCGCCAGCCGCACCATGGGCAGAAGGGCGGCGAGCAGCGAGGCGAACAACGCGACCGCGACCAACTCGACCAGTTGCAGCGGAAACACGTGGAACGGCAACCGCCAGCCGAACGCCTTCACGTTCACGATGGCGATCAGGCACCAGGCCACCAGCAGCCCGAGCGGCACCGCCAGCAGCGAGGTGAACAGCGCGACCGACAGCGTCTTGGTCAGCTCTATGGCGGCGAGGCGCGGCCGCGTCAAACCGATCGCCCAGAGCGGTGCGAGTTGCGGCAGGCGCGAATTCGCCAGCGTCAGCAGGCTGGTCAACAGCGCGATGCCGGCGACGCCGAGCGTGAACGCGTTCAGCGCCGAGGTCACCGCAAAGGTGCGGTTGAAGATGCGGATCGACTCCGCCTTCACCGTCGCCTGATCGGCGACGCTGCGATCGTCGAGTGCGAACTGCTGCCGCAAGGCCGTGATCAGGCCCGAAATCTTGTCGCGCGGAACGATCAGCCCGATCCGCGTCTGCGGCGTTTGCGGAAACTGCCGGATCAGCGCCGCGACGTTGACGGCGAGCTGGCCCTTGGGGTTGCCGTAATCGGCATAGATGCCGACGATGTCGAGCTCCCAGGTGCCGCCCGGCGCCGGGACTTCGATGACGTCGCCGACGCGCACGTTCAGGCGGCGGCTCAGTTGCTCGCTGATGAAGGCGGCGTTGCCCGGCACGAGCTGGCTCCAGGCGCGGGGCGCCGTCTCCAGCAGCGGCCAGCGTTCGCGGTAGAGCGCGTGGTCGGGCAGGCCGAGCAACTCGACCGGCTGTCCCTGCACCTGCGTCTCGGCCCGCCCGCCGGAGAGGATCGCCTGGACCTCGGCTCGCGCCTTCAGCCAATTGCGGATCGCGACGGCCTGCGCGTTGTCGGACGCGCTGATATAGACGTCGGCCGCGAGCCGCCCGTTGAGCCAGCCGACGAAGGTGCGGCTGAAGGTCTCCACCATGGTGGAGACGCCGACATTCACGGCAAGCGCGAGCAGCAGCGCCATCAAGGCCAGCGACAGTCCGGAGAGTTGCTGGCGGCTGTCCGCCCAGAACCACAGCGCGAGTGGCCCGCGCGCTTGCCGCTGGCCGGCGAGCAGGATCAGTTCGATGATGGCCGGCAGGGTCAGCGCCGCGCCCAGCATCAACGCCGCCAGCACGCCGAATCCCGCGATCAGCGATTGCCCGTAGTGAAGCAGCAGCAATGCGACGGCGAACACGGCGCAGGCCGCAAGGCTCTGCAGGACGAGCCAGCGATGCTGCGCCTGTTGCCAGGCGCGCGGCTGGGCGGTCGCGAGCACGGGCATCCGGAATGCCTTGATCAGGCTGGTGGCGGCCGCGACGATCGCGCCTGCGATGCTGATTCCGACGCCGGCGAGCCACCATTCGGGCCGCAGCGTGAGCTGCCCCGGGATCTGCGCGCCATAGAGCCCGCGCAGCGACGCGGCGACGTCGGGAAGCAGCGCAGCCGCGATGACATAGCCGCAGACGAGCCCGATCAGCCCCGCGACCAGCGCCAGCACCATCAGCTCGATCACCATCATGGTGTTGACCAGCCGCGCCGAGACGCCGCAGGCCCGCAGCGTGCGCAGCATCGGCAGGCGCTGTTCGAAGGCGAGGCCAACGGCGGAATTGACGATGAACAGCCCGACGAAGAACGACAGCAGGCCGAAAGCCGTGAGGTTGAGATGAAAACTGTCGGTGAGCCGTTCCAGCTCGGTCTCGGCCGTCGGCTCGACCCGCTGCAACCGGTCTCCGACGATGCTCGCGAGCGGCGCGGGCCTGTCCTTCGGTTTGCCGATCAGGAGCCGCGAGACCTGGTCCGGCTTGTTCAGCAGCCGCTGGGCCACACCGATGTCGACGACCAGCACGTCCGGCACGAGCTGCGGCAGCACGCGCAGCGGCGGCAGTTTCGCGCCGGTGCTGATCGACAGGACCGCGCCTTCCTGCTCCTGCAGGTCGGCCAGCGTTTCCTGTGCCAGCAGTGTCTGGCCGGGCGTCGCGACGAAGCCCGCCAGATCCGCGGCCCCCAGGCGCGGCGCGTTGCCGACATCGGCCGGCAGCGTCACCGGCTCGATGCCGAGCAGGCGCAATGAGCGTCCATTGACCTGGACGCGGCCCTCGAGCACCGGCGAGACCGGCCAGCCGGCGCGGCGAAGCTTGACGAACAGATCCTGCGAAAACGTCGCCGCATCAGGCGCGATCAGCATCGCCGTCCGCACTCCGCCGAAGGTCGCGGCCGCGCGGTCATAGGCGCTGCGGGCCTGCTGGTTGATCGCCTGCACGCCGCTCCACAGCGCGGTCGCGGCGATCAGCCCGATCAGGAGCGTCGCGAACTGCATCCGGTGGCGTCGCCAATGGCTCAGCAGCACCGCGAGCACCCACAGCGCCCGCCTCATGCGATCCGTCCCGCATGCAGGGTGACGTGGCGGTCGAGCGTGGCGGCCAGATGCAGGCTGTGCGTCACCATCAGGAAGCCGCAGCCGGTGCGCGCAACGAGGTCGCGCGCCAGCGCCAGCACGTCATCGGCGGTCGCTTCGTCCAGATTGCCGGTCGGCTCGTCCGCGAGCAGTAGCGCGGGCTTGGTCGCCAGCGCCCGGCCGATCGCGACCCGCTGCTGCTGACCGCCGGACAATTGCTCGGGATAGCGCTTCAACAGGGCGCCGAGCCCGAGCCGCTCGACCAGCTCCTGTGTCCAGGCCGCATCATGCCGGCCGGCGATCCGTGCCTGGAAGGCGAGATTGTCGGCGACCGATAGGCTGGGGATCAGGTTGAACTGCTGGAAAACCAGGCCGATCCGGTCACGCCGCAATGCCGCCCGGCCGGCGTCCGACAGGCCGGTGACTTCGGTCTCCGCGAGCCGGATCGTGCCGTTGTCGGCGGTGTCCAGTCCCGCGATGAGGTGCAGCAGCGTGCTCTTGCCGCTGCCGGATTCGCCGGTCAGCGCGATGCGCTCGCCGGCCTTGAGGTCGAGATCTACGCCGCGCAGCACGTGGACCGGTTCGCCGGCCGCGGCGTAGGTCTTGGAAAGATTTCGGATGCTCAGCACGATGAATGGCGCCGCACGGAATTAACTCGATGCTGCGTAGCACACCTGGCGCGGAAATGCCGGGGTTGCGTTGTCGTCAAAGCCGTTGTTAGCTTTGTGACGGCCAAATCAAATAAGTGCCGAAAAGAGATCGACGGGGAGAATGATGAGCGCTCAGGGAACGCCCAAAGCAGACGGAATGGCGGCGGGCAGGACGACAAGGACGCCGGTGGAGACACCCAAGGGCGCCTGGACCATCACCTTCCTCCTGTTTCTCTTCATGCTGGTGAATTTCGCGGACAAGATCGTCGTCGGCCTCGCCGGCGTGCCGATCATGACCGACCTGAAGCTCCAGCCCGACCAGTTCGGCCTGCTCGGCTCCAGCTTCTTCTTCCTGTTCTCGATCTCGGCCATCGTGGTCGGCTTCATCGTCAACAAGGTGTCGACGCGGTGGGTCCTGCTGACGCTCGCCGTGATCTGGGCGCTGGCGCAGTTTCCGATGGTCGGCACGGTCTCCTTCACCACGCTGCTGATCTGCCGCATCGTGCTGGGCGCGGGCGAGGGGCCGGCCTTCTCGGTTGCCGCGCATGCCATCTACAAATGGTTCCCGGACGAGAAGCGCACGCTGCCGACCGCGATCCTGTCGCAGGGCTCGGCCTTCGGCGTCGTCCTCGCGGTGCCGGCGCTGAACTGGATCATCGTCAACCACTCCTGGCACTATGCGTTCGGCGCGCTCGGCGTCGTCGGCCTGATCTGGGTCGCGGCCTGGCTCGCGCTGGGCAAGGAGGGGCCGCTCGAGGACACGCAGACCCTCGCCGCCACCGAGACCAAGATTCCCTATGTTCAGCTTCTCACCTCGCGGACCTTTCTCGGCTGCGTGATCGCGACCTTCGGCGCCTATTGGGCGCTGTCGCTCGGCCTCACCTGGTTCACGCCGTTCATCGTCAAGGGGCTCGGCTTCTCGCAGAGCGAGGCCGGGTTCATCTCGATCCTGCCCTGGGTGTTCGGCGCGACCATCGTTATCCTCACCGGCTGGATCTCGCAGGTCATGATGGCGCGGGGCTACACGACACGCATCGCCCGCGGCGTGCTCGGCTCGGTGCCGCTGATCATCGGCGGCCTGATCCTGGCGTCGATGCCGCATGTCCAGGGCACGGGCCTGCAGATCGCGCTGCTCGTCGTCGGTTCCGGCCTGTGCGGTGCGATCTACGTCGTCTGTCCGCCGATGCTCGGCGAGTTCACGCCGGCCTCGCAGCGCGGCGCGATCATCGCGATCTACGGCGCGCTCTACACGCTCTCCGGCATCATCGCGCCGAGCGTGATGGGCACCGTGATCCAGCGTGCCGGCAGCATGCTCGACGGCTACATGACCGGCTTCACCATTAACGCCGTGGTCATGGTCGGCTCCGGCGTGATCGGCCTGCTGCTGCTCTGGCCGAACACCGAAAAGGCGAGGTTGCTGCGCGGCGTGGCTCCGCAGGCGAACACGCTCAAGGGCGCGGTGTCGCCGACGTAAGAGGGCATTGGGCAGTTCGGCTGCCCGCCCCAATCACCACCGTCGTCCCGGCGAAAGCCGGGACCCATACCCCAGGAAGAAGTTTGACGAAGGCGCGGAGTGGGCCGCTCCGCGGACGGGGTATCATTGCTGGCTGTGGCTCCGGCCCCCCGCGCAATTGCGCACGCGGCCGGCACGGCACTTCAACTGCGGAAACGCCCTGAACGCGCCCGCTACTGCATTCCCTGCGCACCACGGATCAGCTTGCCCGGCCGGTGTCCGGTCGCTTCCCCGTGCCGGCGCGTGACCACGCCCGAGACGATCGTGGCGTCATAGCCGTCGACATCCTGCAACAGCCGCCGACCGCCGACCGGCAGGTCGTAATGCACTTTCGGCGGATGCAGGTGCAGCCTGTCGTAGTCGATCACGTTGACGTCGGCCTTGTGGCCGGGTGCGATCAGGCCGCGATCGGTGAGGCCGACCGAGAGCGCGGTCTTGCGCGACTGCGCCGCGACCACGAACGGGATCGACAGCTTCTCGCCGCGCTTGCGGTCACGCGTCCAGTGCGTCAACAGGTAGGTCGGAAAGCTGGCATCGCAGATGATGCCGCAATGCGCGCCGCCGTCGGAGAGGCCGGGCACCGATTGCGGATCGATCAGCATCTCGCGCGTCGCATCGAGATTGCCGTCGGAATAGTTCAGGAAGGGCACGTAGAGCATGCCGCGGCCCTGGTCCGACAGCATCGCATCGTAGGCGAGTTCCTCCGGCTGGCGGCCTTGCTTGCGCGCCTGCGGCCCCAGCGCGTTCTCCGGCGGCTGCTCGTAATCCGGGGGATCGCCGAGCAGGAACATCTTGTCGTAATTGGGCCGGAAGAACAGCGGATCGTCGGTTGCGGTCGCCGTCTCGCTCAGGATCGCCTTGCGCACGTCGCTCTGATGCAATCGCGCCAGCCGCTCCTGCAGCGGCAGATGCGCGATCGCCTGGTAGCTCGGATGGGTCTGGAACGGGTTGCGCGACAGCTCGAGCCCGAGCAGCAGGCCGACGGGACGCGCCGCGATCTGCGCGGTGATGGAGAGGCCGCGCCTGGCTGCCGCATTGATCTCGTCCAGCGTCTGGCGCCAGCGCTGCGGCGACCTGTCGTTCTGCGTGATCGAGAACGAGATCGGGCATTTCGTCGCGTCGGCCACCCGTAGCATCATCGGCAGGTCTTCATGGATGGTGGAGAGGTCGAGCACGAATTGCAGCACGCTGCGGCCCTGGCGATGCATCGCGCCGGCGATCGCCGTGAGCTCGTCCTCGCCCGCCTTCAGCGTCGGCGTGAAATCGCCGGTCGAGGTGCGGTGGTTGAGCGTACGTGAGGTCGAGAAGCCGAGCGCGCCGGAGCGCACCGCTTCACCCGCGAGCCTCGCCATCGCGGCGTTGTCCTCCGCCGTGGAGGGATCGCGGCGCGCGCCGCGCTCGCCCATGACATAGACGCGCAGCGCGGCATGCGGCAGCTGCGCGCCGACATCGATGTCGAAGTCGCGCTTCGAGAGCCAGTCCATGTAGTCCGGAAAGCTTTCCCAGGCCCAGGGAATGCCGGCGCTGAGCACGGGCTCGGGAATGTCCTCGACGCCCTCCATGAGCTGGATCAGGCGGGTGTGGTCGGCAGGCTTGCACGGCGCGAAGCCGACGCCGCAATTGCCCATGATCGCGGTGGTGACGCCGTTCTGCGAGGACGGCGTGATGTCGTGGCTCCAGGTGACCTGGCCGTCGTAATGCGTGTGGACGTCGACGAAGCCCGGCGTCACCAGCTTTCCGCGCGCGTCGATCTCCTCGGCGCCCCTGGCCGAGATTGTCCCGACCTCGCTGATCCTGCCGCCGGTGATGGCGACGTCGGCCTCGAACAGCTCGCCACCGCTTCCATCCGCGATGGTGCCGCCACGGATCACGAGATCAGGGGTGCTCATGGTGTTTCTTCCCGCTTTGTTTTGTCTTGTTTCCTGTCGTCCCGGCGAAGGCCGGGACCCATAGCCACGGCATTCGGTTCAGCGAAGACCGGCAATCGCCAGCTCGCGCCGAAACTGCGTCCGTGAGTATGAACCCCGGCCTTCGCCGGGACGACAGTCGAATTCGTTGCTCAGGCCTTGGCCTGCGGCTTCCGTTCCGTGAACGGCGACAGCACCACGGTCGCCACCATGAAGATCACGGAAGCGCCGAACACCCAGTGCGGTGCGCTCTGGTCCATGATCCAGCCGAACAGCAGCGGGCTGACGATGCCGCCGAGATTGAATCCGGTCGAGACGATGCCGAAGGCGCGGCCGGCGGCGCCGGGAGGCGCGGCGTTGCGCACCAGCATGTCGCGCGAGGGAGCGATCACGCCGGAGAGGAATCCCGCGGCGGTCATCGCCGTCGTGAGGGCCCAGCCGGGCAGCGTGACGAGCGCGATCAGCAGCACGATGGCGGCATTCGCGGCAAAACAGGCGGCCGCGACCTGCCCGTGGCGCTCGGTGTGGTCGGCGAGGAAGCCGCCCGCGAGCACGCCCGCGGCGCTCGCCGCCAGGAATGCCGTCAGCGCGACATTGGCGGCGGAGTAGGTGGCGCCGTAGCCGCTCATCAGCGCGACCACGCCGAAATTGTTGATGCCGGCGACCGACAGGCTCAGCAGCATGAACAGCGCGGTCAGCGTGATCAGCGCCGGCGTGATGACGGCCTGCTTCGGCGCATTCTCGTAGCCCGGCTTCTTCTTGTGCGCGCCGGCATCGGGAATGTTCATGACGACCAGCAGCAACGCCACCGCGACGCCGATCGCGCCCGACGCGATCAGCGCGCCGCTGCCGCCGGATACGGCAACCAGCGCGGCGACGATCGCCGGTGCCACTGCGCCGCCGAGATAGCCGGCAAAGGTGTGGATCGAGAAGGCGCGGCCCATCCGCGCCTCGTCCATGTGTTCGGCGAGGATCGCGTAATCGGCGGGATGATAGACGCTGTTGGCGAGCCCGAGCAGCACGGCGCAGACGATCAGCGAGGCGTAGCTGAGATGCAGGCCGAGCAGGATCAGCGCCAGTCCGCCGAGCACGAGGCCGCCCAGCAGGATGCTGCGCGCGCCGAAATGATCGACCAGATAGCCGGTCGGCGCCTGCGTCAGTCCCGACACCACCGCGAACACGGTGAGCGCGAAACCGAGCTCGATATAGCCGACGCCGAGCTGCTGCTTCAGGAACGGGAACAGCATCGGCAGGACCAGCAGATGGAAATGGCTGACCCAATGCGCAATCGAGATTCCGCTCAGCGTGCGCAGCGCGCTGTCCGCCTTGCCTTGCTGCGGTGCGGCGAGAACGTCGGCCATTATCGTTCCGTTTCAACTCTCCAAGGGCGGGCAAACTATCGGGGAGAGCGGTTATTTGTCCATGAACGCAGGTGCATGGCAGGTAGCGCGGCCGGGGCGTCAGGGGACCCGATCAGCCATCAGCGGGACGGTCAGCGATCAGCGGAAAGTCTGGCCGAGGCAGCCGAGCCTCATCTCCATTGTCGTCCTGGCGAAAGCCAGGACCCATTACCCCCAGGCGTCGTTTGACGAAGATTCGTCATTCGGGACTACGGCCGATCGGAGCCGGGGATCACGCGGTCGGGGTCCTGGCCTTCGCCAGGACGCCGCCGCAGGGTGGGGCAGAGGCGCAGACCCAAATCGCGCTGAATTCGGCAGCGCCCCTTACAAGGGCTCGTCGTCATTGCCGTACCGGTCGCGCTTGGGCGTGGCGATGTCGCCGTCCTCGAAATCGTCGTCGGTGTCGCGCGGAGGCAGAGGTTTCTTCGCCTTCTCGTCCGCTGTCTTGGGCGGTTCGCTCGGCTTGGCGGTCTTGGCCATGGCAGTTCCCGGATGGTGATGCGTCATCCGACGCTATCCCGAAAAGATGTGCGGTTCCTGACTTACCGCAAGCCCGCGAGAGGCATCAGCCCCGCACCACCGGGCCGCCGGCCTTCTTCCAGGCGTCGATGCCGCCGGCGATATGGACGGCGTTGGAGAGCCCGGCCTGCTTGGCGGCGGCCACGGCCATCGCCGAGCGCTCGCCGAAGGCGCAGAAGAAGACGATGCGGCGGCCGGTGGCGGCGGCGACCTCGCGCAGCATGCCGCCGGGCCTCAGGCTCTCCTCGACCGACGGATAGGGCGTGTGCAGCGCGCCTTCGAGCATGCCGTGCTTGGCGCGCTCGTTGGTCTCGCGCAGATCGACCAGCAGGACGTCGGGACGGCCGAGCGAGCGCATCGCCTCGATGGCGCTGAGCACGCGCCCCTCCTTTTCGAGTTCTTCCTGATGCAGGCCGACATGCATGTTGGCGGGGATCGCCACGTCCATCATCTTCGGATTGGCCAGCTTCAGATTGGCCATCAGCTCGACGTACTCGTCGACCGAGCGCACCTGCAGGCGCGGATTGTAGCGCTTCTCCTCGCCGATGGTGGAGACGGTGTCGCCCTTGTAGTCATGTGCCGGGAATACCATCGTTTCGTCCGGCAGCTTGAGCAGGCGGTTGAAGATCGACTCGTACTGCGCGCGCGAGGAGCCGTTCTGGAAATCGGTGCGGCCGGTGCCGCGGATCAGCAGCGTGTCACCGGTGAAGACGCGGTCGCCCATCAGATAGGAGTAGGAATCGTCGGTGTGGCCGGGGGTGTACATCACGTCGAGCGACAGGCCCTCGATCGTCACCTTGTCGCCATCGGCGACCCGCATCGCCACCACGTCGGCCTTGGTCTGGTCGCCCATCACGGTCATGCAATGGGTGCGGTCGCGCAGCTCGCCGAGGCCGGTGACGTGGTCGGCATGCAGGTGGGTGTCCACCGCCTTGACCAGCTTGAGGTCGAGCTCGCGCAGCAACTGGCAGTAGCGGTCGACCTTCTCCAGCACGGGATCGAGGATCAGCGCCTCGCCGCCGCAGCGGCTGGCCAGGAGGTAGCTGTAGGTGCCCGAAACGCTGTCGAAGAGCTGGCGGAAGATCATGGCGAGGACCCGGTGTGATCTGGTTTCCAGATTCTACTACGATATGGTCCATTAGGAGAAGTAATTCACTGCCGTTATTGAAAAAGGTGGAAGATTTTTATTGTCGGTGATTGCTCAGGGATATCAACCGCGCCCGTCGACATTGCCCGCGAAGGCGGGCGAGCCGGTCTTCCGGTGCGCGAAGGGATATCGCGGAGCCGCGGCCATATCGGCTTCCCGGCCTGCGTGGGGATCACCGCGCATGCCCCGGGGGATCGCCTCACGGCTTCACCAGCGTGTAGCCGTTCTCGGTCAGGAACAGGATCTGCCCGACCCCGACCTGCACGGGCGTCGCGGACGGGATGAAGTCCGGCCGCTTGCCGGTGTCCCGCTCGACCGTATCGACGGTGTTGAGGCAGATGTCGAAACGCACGCCCTGCGCGATCAGGCTTTCGACCTGCTTGCGGCGATCGTTGCCGGTCAGCAGGAGGTCGATGCCGGGGCCGAATGCCACCACCTCGATAGCGACTTTGTCGGGGTCGTAGAATTTCAGGAGGTTGTTGGCGACGCTCAGCACCAGCGCCTGCTTCTTCACGTCGCCGTCGGACAGTTGCAGCACGATCTTGTGCTCGGCGAACGGCTTGTCCTGCAGCGGCACCAGCTGCGCGGAAGCCAATGGAATCGCGGCGAAGGCGAATGCAGCCATCAGCATGGCGCGGAATGTCCGAGCGTGGGTCATCCCTGTCCCGCAATGCCGGGATTGTCCTCGACGCCTTTCAACGTGACGCCGGCGCCGAGGCGGTCCGGCATCATCCGGCCCGAGCGGAGATATTTCGCGACGACGTCCCACACCGGAGCGCCTTGCTGCGCGTTGACCGAGGCCCAGCCCGCGACCTTGTAGCGCCGGTGCGCCTCGATGGTCCGGCCATTGTCGAGCTTCAGTTCTGAGATGCGGCCGCCGATCGCGGCCGTCGGCGTGCAGGTGTAGCTGAGGCCGCCGGCGCGCACCATGTCGCCGCCCTGCTGGTAGTAGGGATCGGCGTTGAAGAGATTGTCGCAGATGTCCTCGAGCACGTCCCTGATCTGGCTGCCGGTCATCTCCTGTACATAGGTCTCGGGATAGCTGATCGCCGTTTCGGCGAGCACGTCCTCCATGGTCACGGGCTGGCCGGACAGCGCGGTGACGCCCCAGCGGAAGCCGGGCGACAGCGCGATCTCGGCATCGAGCTCGCTGCGCAGCGCGGTGCAGATCAGCTGATCCATCGGCCCGGAGAAATTGCCGCGACGATAGAGCAGGCGGTCCGGCGTCGCGATCTTCTCGGACCAGTCGTTGACATGCGGGGCGCGGATCTTGCCGATCAGTTCGGCCATCGCGGGATCGGGCTTGAGCAGCTCGGAATAGACCGGCAGCAGGTGATAACGGACGTCGCCGACCTTGCCCTTGGCGATGTCGAGGTCCAGCACCGCCAGGAATTTCCCGTTCGATCCCGCATTGGTGACGAGCGTGGTGCCGCCCGCATTCTTCACCGCGATCGGCTGCGGCACGGCGTCATGGGTATGGCCGCCGAGAATGACGTCGATGCCGGTGACGCGGCTCGCCAGCTTGAGGTCCACGTCCATGCCGTTGTGCGACAGCAGGATGATGGCGTCGACCTTGTCGGTGTTGCGCAGGCCGTCGACATGCCGCTGCAGCTCTTCCTCGCGGATGCCGAACGTCCAGTCCGGCGTGAAACGCTTGGGATGCGCGATCGGCACGTAGGGAAACGCCTGCCCGATGATCGCGACGCGATGGCCGCCGAGCTCCCTGATCATCGACGGCTTGAACACGCGCCCGCTCGCCTTGTCGAAGGCGGGCGCGTCGTTGAACGCGGCTTCCTCGGTCAGGAAGACGTTCTGCGCCAGGAACTCGCCCTTGAAGCGTTCGAGATTGTCGCGCAGCACCTGCTCGCCATAGGTGAATTCCCAGTGACCGGTCATCGCCTCGATGCCGAGCTGGTTGGCGACCTCGACCATGTCGCGGCCCTGCATCACGTTGGCGAGCCCGGTGCCCTGCCAGAGGTCTCCGCCGTCGACGAGCAGCGCGTGCCTGTCGCCGACTTCGCCGCGCAGCCGGTCGACCAGCGTCTTCAGATGCGCGAAGCCGCCGAGCTTGCCGAAGCGTGCGGCGGACTTCTCGAACTCGAAGCAGGTGAAGGCATAGGCGTCCGCGCTGTCGGGCCGGATGCCGAAGCGGTCCAGGAAGGCGCGGCCGACCAGATGCGGCGGCTGTCCGGCCATCTCGCCGATGCCGATATTGACGCTCGGCTCGCGGAAATAGACCGGATTGAGCTGCGCGTGGGTGTCGGTGATGTGCAGGATCCGCGCATTGCCGAAGCGCTCGAGGTCGTAAATGCTCGTGGCCTCGGCGGCGCGCGCAAACCGCGGCAGCCCGGCTGATGCGGCGATTGCGCCTGCACTCTTCAGAAAATCGCGGCGGCGGATGGCCATCTCGAATTCTTCGCGCCTCTCAGCGACATTTCGACGGTTCGACGGCGCCAGTCTAGCGGATTTCCATCGCCTTCCAGGCCTCTTTTTCCGACGTGGCCTGGAAGATCGATGCTTTCGCCAGGGCCTCGGCCTCCTTGGCGGCGGCGACCGCGCGGTCGAAATCGCCGCCATCGGCGGCCTTCTTCGCTGCCGCCAGCGTCGAGACGGTCGTGGTCCATTGGTTGCGCATGCCGGCTGCCTCCTTGGAAGCAGTCTCCGCCGCGGCATAGGCCGCCTTGTAGTCCGCTTCTGTTGCCGCGCGCGCCGCTGGCGCGAGGCTCATGGCAAGCACCATGGCGAGAGGAAGTGACAGCTTCATGGCCGCGCTCCCGGACCGGAAATCGGCAAGCCGTTGGCGACGTAGGAGAGGAAGTATTCGACGTCGCGATACTCGTCCGACTGCGGCTCCAGCGGAACCGCGCGGGTCTGGCTGTTGCAGGTGACGAAGCGGCGGCTGATCGTGCCCATGCCGCTCCATTCGGAACGATAGATCGGCATCGCGTTCAGGATGCCGAGCGCAGGCGCCAGCACCTCGGCGCGGATGCGCTCGCCCGGGCTCTGCACATGGCAGCTCGCGCAGGAGAAATTCATCTGGCCGCGGCGGGTGTAGAAATAGCGCTTGCCGTTTTCGAAGGCCGCGAGCGCGCGCGGATCGTCGGGGATCTTGATGTCCATCGGCTTGCCGCGCGAGGTGAAGGCCATGTAGGCGGTCAGCGAGGCCATCTCGTCCTTCACGTAGGAATAGGGCGCCTCGCCATTGGCTTCGCGGCAGCGGTTGAGCGCGAGCTCGAGCGTGACGACCTTGCCTTCCTTCTCGTCGAAATAAGGATAGTTCTGGCGAATGCCGATGCCGCCGTTCGGGAAGCAGTCGGCATAGGTCTTGCCGTTCTTGAACGGGGTCGCGAACATCTCCTTGCCGGCGTCGAGCGAGAACTCGTAGGGCGGGAACTCCTCCTTCTCCTGCCACTGCCGCTTCATGTCCTCGTTCATCGAATAAGGACCGTTGACGAAATCCTCGTGCTTCACGGTGGGGAATTTCTGGAAGAAGAAATTCTGGAAGGCCTTTGCGTCTGCCGCCGGATCGACCTTGTCGGCCGCGATGGCGCGCGGCGACGCAAGGGCGAGTGCGGCAAGCGCAGCGCAGACGGAGCCGAGCAGGAGGGCGAAGCGAGCTCGCATCACGAGATCTTCGCGGTGGTCGTGTCCGAGCCGCCCTTGTTGTCGGTCCACGAGATCTTGAGATCGTCGCCCTTCTTGGCGCCCTTGAAGCTGAACTTGACGTAGGGGTCCTTGGAGACAGCGGGACCCCAATCGGCAACGAAGACGTCCTTGCCGTTGCATTCGAACTTTAGCTCCTGGATGAAATGCGCGGGGATCAGCTCGCCCTTGGCATCCTTCACGAAGCCGGAATCCATGGGATGCTGGATCAGCGCCTGCACCTCGGTGATGTCGCCGTTGGCGGTGGCGCGCACGCGAATCGTGGATGCCATCTGTCTCTCCCTCGCTGGGGCATGATCCGGAAAAGCGGTTTTCCGATCAGGTTATGCTCAAAAACAAAAGCTGGAGCGCGACGACCGCGCTCTAGCCGCCGCAGCCACCGACGGTGACCTTGACTTCCTTCGCCGCGCTGAAGAGCTTGCCGTCGGCCTCGACGATCGCGACCACGTTGGTGGTCTTGGCCATCTTCAGGCGGTTGGCGACGCTCGGCATCGTGCCATCCGAAATCCTGTAGGACGCCGCAAGCGCGTTCGGGTTCTCGGCGACGAAGAACGAGATCGACGTGACCTTGTCCAGCGTCGTCGTCACCGAGATCGGCACCACCGCGCCGTTCTCGGCGATCTCGGGCGCGTCGAGCTTGACCTTGTCGGAGGGCTCGGCCGTCTTGCCGTACAGCGCCTTGATGGCGTCGGCCTGGCTCTTCTGCTTGAAGGCGTCTTCGGGATATTTGTCGTTCGCCGCGGCGCGCGCGGGGGCCGCGCCGAACGGCAGGTTGCCGAGGCCGATCAGCGCGACCGAGGCCGCGCCCTGCAGGATCAGGCGCCGCGTCGTGATGGGGCCGGTGGTTGCGTTCATCAGAGGTCTCCTGGCGTTCCGGCCGTCACAGCGTCTGCAGGAAATCAACGATCGCGCTGATCTCCTGGTCGGTGAGGATCCGGTTCCGGCCGAATGGCGGCATCATGGTCTGCGGGTTGCGCTTGGTCTCGTCGAACAGGATCGCAACGAGCTCGTTGCGATCGGGGTATTTCGCCTTGATGTCCTTCAGCTCGGGCCCGATCGTTCCGGGCAGGTCGCCGCCCTGGATGACGTGGCAGGTCAGGCAATTGCCCTTGCCGCGGTCGAAGGCGAGCTTCTGTCCCTCGGCCACGGCGGATTGCGCCCGCGCGGGAGACGCGGCCGCGCCGGCCAGGAGGGCCAGTGCAACGAGCAGGGCGGGCTTGGTAGGAAAGGCGGTCAAGGCGTCGTCGTCCCGGAGCGTTATGCAACATGCCAAAGATAGTGCTCAAAAGCACACCCGGCATGTCCTGACAATCAAGACTATGCAGGCTGGAAAACGGAGTTAATATCTCCCGCATTGCAAATGAATAGATAGTTCATTCATTAGACAGCTTTGAGCTGGCAAATTATTCCGGGAGGGCGTTTGGCCCTCGTCATGTCTTGGTCTGCTTGCTGGTTTTCCGGGGACGTCAATTGGCTGAATATGTCGTTGAATTTGGCAGGGACGGCGGCCGGGTCGAGTCCGACGGGCGGCTCGATGCGCCGGCGTTCCATCGCAACCACGAGCCGATCTGGGCGATGCTCGAGAAGCGTCTTGCTGGACGCTCGGGCGACATCGTGGAGGTCGGCAGCGGAACCGGCCAGCACGTGGTCGATTTCGCCCGCCACACGCCCGATCTGGTCTGGTGGCCGAGCGACCTCAACCAGCGTCATCTGAAGAGCATCGAGGCCTGGCGCGTTCATTCGGGCCTGGCGAACATCCGCGCGCCGCTGCGGATCGATCTTGCCGATCCGGACTGGTGCCCGGAGATGAAGAACGGGCGCGGCCCGGCCAGTCTTGCGGCCATCTTCTGTGCCAATGTCATTCATATCGCCCCCTGGCGCGTGGCCGAGGGCTTGTTCGCCGGCGCCGGCCGCTATTTGCGGCCGGATGGCCAGTTGTTTCTCTATGGCCCGTTCAAGCGCGACGGCCGGCACACCGCGCTCAGCAATGCCGTGTTCGACACGTCCTTGCGCGAAGGCAATCCCGAATGGGGCGTGCGTGACGTCGGCGACGTCGAGAAGCTCGCGAAAGGCGCAGGCATTTGCCTGGTCGACGCGATCGACATGCCCTCCAACAATCTCACGCTGGTGTTCTCGCGTTAGCCAGGCGGGAGGTGCACTCCCTCGCCCGCTTGCGCGGGAGGGCTGGGGAGAGGGTATCTTCGCAACCGAGAACCCCAAGGGAGAAAGCCTTCACCCGGCGCTTCGCGCCGACCTCTCCCGGCAGCGGGAGAGGTGAGCAGCGCCCCCGGCTCCCGCTGGTTCAGCCGAACGACGTCTCGCCTGACGGCACGGGGCCCTCATGCCGCGTCGTCCCGCCAGCCGATCTTGTCCTTCAGGAAGCGCAAACCGAGCACCTCGAAGCTGGCGCGCTCCTTGTTGTCCTTGCCGTAGCCGTGGCCGCCCGCCGCGGGCTCGTAGAACCAGGCTGCGTAGCCCATCGCCTGCAGCTTGGCCGCCATCTTGCGTGCGTGGCCGGGATGGACGCGGTCGTCGCGCCGCGTGGTGGCGATCAGGATCGGCGGATAGGGCTGGCCGGGTTTTGCGTTGTGATAGGCGGAATAGGTCTTCAGCCACTCCCACTCCTCGGGCTTGTCGGGGTCGCCATATTCGGCGATCCAGCTCGCGCCCGCGAGCAGCTTGGTGTAGCGGCGCATGTCGATCAGCGGAATCGTGCAGAACAGCGCGCCGAAACGCTCGGGGTATCGCGTCAGCATGTTGGTGATGAGGATGCCGCCGTTCGACCCGCCTTGCGCGGCGATCCGCTTCGGCTGCGTGACGCCGCGACGCACCAGGTCGGCGGCGACGGCGGCGAAATCGTCGTGCGACAATCGCTTGCCGGCGAGCCGGCCGGCATCGTGCCAGCGCGTGCCGAATTCGGCGCCGCCGCGCAGATTCGCCTGCACCGTGGTGCCGCCGCGCTCCAGCCACAGCTTGCCGAGCGCGGGATTGTAATAGGACTTCACCGAGAGGCCGAAGCCGCCATAGGCGCTCATGTGCACCGGTGCGTCGCCGGTCTCGCCGGCCGGGCCGGTCTGCACGTAGGGGATGCGTTCGCCGTCGATCGAGATCGCCTCGTGCTGGGTGACGACGAGACCGGCGGCGTTGAAGGTCCGCGGCGCCTGCTTCAGCACGGTTGGGCTCGCCACGCCACGCTCGATCAGCAGCAGCGACGGCGGCGTCAGCGGGTCCTGCACATTGGCGAGCAGGTCGCCATTGCTCTCGGACGGATGGCGATCGAGCGGCCAGACGTCGACGACGCCGATGTTGGGCAGGCCGCCGAGCGTCTCGCGGCCCCAGCCGGCGGCCGACGGCGTGCAGATCTCGAAGCGCGGCCGCAGCTCGTCGAGGATCGAAAGCACCAGCCTGCCCGCCGTCCAGAAGAATCCCTGCAGCGCGCGCCGCGCTCCGGGCTCGAACAGCACCGTGAAATCGCGGCTGCCGGCGAGGAACGCGGGGAGCGAGATGCCGAGCACGGCGTCGGCGGGGTAGCTGCGTCCCTCGATCGACCACGTCTTGCGCAGCTTGAGTGCGAACCAGTCGCCATGCGCCTGCATCCAGACATCGGTCGGCAGATCGAGCCTGGTCGTGCCGCCGGCCTCGTCGCGCAGCCAGATGCCGTAGTTGAAGAAGTCGATCTGGTCGATGATCCAGGCGCGCGGCGTGTGCCCGGTGTCGTCGGCGCTGCCATAGGTCTGCATGTGGTCGGCGGTGGTCTCGAAGATCGCCTGCGCCTGATCCACATTCTGGCCGCGCCGCCACAGGCGAACGGTCCGCGCATATCCCGAGCTCGTGACCATGCCCTCGCCATGGGCGCTGGACAGCAGCAGCGTGTCCGCATCGAGCCAGTCGACGCCGCCCTTGGCTTCCGGCAGCGCGAAGCCGCCGTCGACGAACCGTTTCGCGTCCATGTCGAACTCGCGCAAGGTGACGGCATCGCTGCCGCCGCGCGACAGGCTCAGCATGGCCCGCGGACTGCCCGGCTGCGAGCTGATCGAGCTCAGCAGCCAGTCCTCATTCTCTTTGGCCGCGAGCGCGTCGACATCAAGCAGGGTTTCCCACACTGGACTGGCCTTGCGAAACTCCGCCAGCGTCGTCCGCCGCCACAGGCCGCGCGGATTGCCGGCATCCTTCCAGAGATTGTGGAGATGGGCGCCGCGCCGGCTGACATAGGGGATGTTGTCCGGCCGATCGTAGATCGCCGCGAGCGTGTCGCGATCGCGTTCGAAGGACGCGCCGCTGAACGCGGCGAGCGTCAGCCTGTTCTGCCGCTCGACGAAATCGAGCGCGCGCGGGCCCTCGATGTCCTCCAGCCAGAGCCAGGGATCGTCGTCCGGAGCCGAAAGCGTGGGCCTGTCGTCGATGGGCATGATGCGGACTCCGGAAGATCGTGTGGGCGGACGGTATTTGATCGAGCGCAAGCCGTCCGGCGCGCGTGCTGCTATCTGCGGCCCAATTGCGTCCGCGGCATGGCTTGCGCCCATTTGCGCCGGTTGTCCGCTTTCCTCCGGCCCTCCATAGTGCCCGGAATCAACAAGGCCCTCGGGCGGAAATGCCGATGATCGATGTGACTGCAACCGATGAGATTGCCGACGACGTCCGTGCGCGTGCCAACGTGGTGCGCCTCGCGGCCGCGCAGGCGCTGACGGGCGCCAATTCGGCGGTGATCTTCGCCACCGGTTCGATCGTCGGCGCAACGCTCGCACCCGACATGTCGCTCGCGACCGTGCCGCTCTCGATGTATGTGGTGGGGCTCGCCGCCGGCACGCTGCCGACGGGCGCGATCTCGCGCCGGTTCGGCCGCCGCGCGGCCTTCGTCATCGGTACGGCCTGCGGCGCGCTCACAGGCCTGCTCGGCTCGTTCGCGATCCTGCACGCCTCGTTTCCGCTGTTCTGTCTCGCGACGTTCCTCGGCGGCCTCTACGGCGCGGTAGCGCAGTCCTACCGTTTCGCCGCGGCCGACGGCGCCAGCGCCGCCTACCGGCCCAAGGCGGTGTCCTGGGTCATGGCCGGCGGTGTCTTCGCCGGCGTGCTCGGTCCGCAGCTCGTGCAATGGACCATGGACGTCTGGCCGCCTTATCTGTTTGCCTTCAGCTTCCTGGTGCAGGCCGCGGTGGCACTGGTCGCGATGGGCATCGTCGCCGGCGTCGACATGCCGAAGCCGGCACCGGCCGACCTGCATGGCGGACGGCCGCTGCTCGAGATCGTGACCCAGCCGCGCTTCATCGCCGCCGCGCTGTGCGGCGTCATCTCCTATCCCATGATGAACCTGGTGATGACCTCGGCGCCGCTCGCCATGAAGATGTGCGGCCTCAGCGTCTCCGATTCCAATTTCGGCATCCAATGGCACATCGTCGCGATGTACGGGCCGAGCTTCTTCACCGGTGCGCTGATCGCGCGGTTCGGCGCGCCGAGCGTCGTCGCCGCCGGCCTGCTGATGGAGGCGGGTGCGGCCGCCATCGGTCTCACCGGCATCACCGCGATGCATTTCTGGGCGACCCTGTTCGTGCTTGGCGTCGGCTGGAATTTCTCCTTCATCGGCGCGTCCGCGCTGGTGCTGGAGACGCACCGGCCGCAGGAGCGCAACAAGGTGCAGGCCTTCAACGATTTCCTCATCTTCGGCATGATGGCGATCGGCTCGTTCTCGTCCGGTCAGCTGCTCGCGAATTACGGCTGGTCGGCCGTCAACATGGTGGTGTTCCCGCCGGTGCTGCTCGGTCTGGCCGTGCTCTCGCTCGCGTCCTGGGCGCGCCGCCGCAAGGCGCGGCTCGACGCGGCGATGGGCGAGTTTCCGGACGCGATCTAGCGCGCGATCCGGGAACGTGCGCAGCCGCTTTCCGGAAAGGCCACGCGCGATGCGGCTGGCAGGAGGCTGTCAGCAGTCATGACACTTCGATCGCCGTCGAAGTGATTTTCGGACGGTGGTCCACTACATGGTGCGTCATGGCCGGGCTTGACCCGGCCATCCACGTCTTGGGTGCGCCGATCGAGGAACGTGGATGCCCGGGACGAGCCCTGGCATGACGGAGTAAGCAGCATGCTCGACAGTCCCGAGACTCCAGCCATCGACGAATCCTCGTTCCGCTATGAGGGCTGGCGCATCGTCGCGGTCTGCTTCCTGCTCGCGACCTTCGGCTGGGGGCTCGGCTTCTACGGCCAGAGCGTCTATGTCGCCGAGCTCCAGCGCGCGCGGGGCTGGCCGGCCTCGCTGATCTCCTCGGGCACGACGTTCTTCTATCTGTTCGGCGCACTGCTCGTCGTTTTCGTCGGCGAGGCGGTCCGCACCTATGGCCCGCGGCTCTGCCTGATCGCGGGCACGCTGGCGATGTCGTCGGCCGCCATCGCGATCGGCGCGGTGCGTCAGCCCTGGCAGCTCTATCTCGCCGACGCCGTGCTCGCCTTCGGTTGGGCCGGCACCAGTCTGGCGATGATCACCAACACGATCAGCCTGTGGTTCGACCAGAAGCGCGGCATGGCGATCAGCCTGGCGCTGAACGGCGCGAGCTTCGGCGGCATCGTCGGCGTTCCGCTGCTGGTGACCCTGATCGGCCATATCGGCTTTGCCAGCGCGATGTATGCCGCGGCGGGCGCCATGCTGGTGCTGCTGTTGCCGGTGATCCTCCTCGTCGTCGGCCGGCCGCCCGACCTTCATGGCTGGCAGGCGGCGAAGAAGGCGAAGCCGAAATCATCGGCGGAGATTCGCAAGGCCGCGCTGCGCGACGTCGGCTTCCTCACGGTGACGATCGCGTTCGCGCTGGTGCTGTTCGCCCAGGTCGGCTTCATCGTGCACCTGATCTCGTTCCTCGATCCCGTGATCGGACGCGAGCGCGCGGCGGTCGCCGTCGCCGTGCTGACCGCGATGGCGGTGATCGGACGCGTGCTGTTCTCGATGGTGATCGACCGCCTCAACCAGCGGCTGGCATCCGCGCTGTCGTTCCTGAGCCAGGCGGCGGCGCTGCTCGTCGTCATCAACCTGCACAACGACTACGTGCTGATCGCGGCCTGCGCGGTGTTCGGCTTCTCGGTCGGTAACCTCATCACGATGCCGTCGCTGATCGTGCAGCAGGAGTTCGATTCCGCCTCGTTTGGCGTGCTGATCAGCCTCAACACCGCGATCAACCAGGTCACCTACGCGTTCGGTCCCGGCGTCGTCGGGTTCCTGCACGACCTGTCCGGTGGCTATGCGCTGCCGTTCTATCTCTGCATTGCGCTGGAAGTGGCCGCAGCCGCGCTGATCATGGTGCGCGGTACGGCGCGGGCCAGGCCTGCTTAGTGTGGGCGAAGGCGGGCAGCGCCGTGCCCACCGTTTGATGCGATCCGCCGCGAGCTCTGGTGAACACGCTTCGCTTTGCCGACCTCGCGGCAATGAGCCCGCGGCTGCGCACGAGGACAAGTACGCGAGGCGCTTCGACACAGCCCGTCATTGCGAGCGCAGTAAAGCAATCCAGGCTGTCGCCGCGCAAGCGGTCCGGATTGCTTCGGCGCTGCGCTCCTCGCAACGAGGCGGAGGAAGCGGAGATCACGCCTCGCGCTGCTTCAGCAGCGCTTCGACATCCAGCCGCCGGGTGAACATCGCGAGCTTGCCGTCCGCCCCGAACGGCCATTGCTCCCTCGGCTTGTCCCAATACAGCTCGACACCGTTCTCGTCGGGATCGCGCAGATACAGCGCTTCGCTGACGCCGTGGTCGCTGGCGCCATCGAGCGCGATGCCGGCGGAGAGCACGCGGTGCAGGGCGTCCGCGAGCGCGGGCCGCGTCGGATACAGGATGGCGGTGTGGAACAGCCCGGTCGTGCCCGGGGGCGGCGGCGAGCCGCCCTTGCTCTCCCAGGTGTTGAGCCCGATGTGGTGGTGATAGCCGCCGGCCGAGATGAAGGCCGCGCCGGAGCCCATGCGCTGCATCAGCTCGAAGCCGAGCACGCCGCAATAGAAGCCGAGCGCGCGATCGAGATCGGCGACCTTGAGATGGACGTGGCCGATCCGTGTGCCGGCGTTGACGGCGGGGGTCTGCGACATGGGTGTTGCTCCGTTGACCAGCTCCACATAGGGCCGGTTCCGGGACGGCGCTACCAGCCATCCCGAAACGCATCGTTTCCGGAAGTGCAACTGCGCTTCCGGACCCCCGGCTAGGACAGTTCGGGCACCTCGCCTTCGGGCAGCTCGAACGCGAAGGCGTTCAGCGTCATCGATACCAGCGTGTAGTAGCCGCACAGCCCGATCACCTCGACGACGCCGCGCTCGCCTAGCAGCTGGACCGCCGCATCGTAGAGCCCTTTCTCGACGCCGTGGCCTTCATGCAGCGACTTCGCCAGGTCGTAGATCATCCGGCCCTTTGGGTCGTCGAATTCCGGCGTGCGGCGATCGCGGATCGCGTCGATGATCTCCGGCTTCATGCCGCCCTCGAGCGCGAGGCGCTTGTGCGCATACCACTCGTACTGCGCGGTCCAGTGCCGCGCCGTCACCAGGATCGCGATCTCCCGAGAGCTTCGCGGGAAACACGGTGTCGAAACGCAGGACCTCGCCGAGCCGCGTCGCGTGCCGCGCCATCTCCGGGCTGTTGAGCCAGGCCATCATCGGCGCCGGGGGCTTGCCGCGTTTGCCGGCAATCGATTCGTCATAGGTCTGCCGCTGGCTCTCGTTCATTTCGCCAGGCGAAAGAAGTTTCAGGCGCATCGTTGTTTCCTCTTTGTTTTCAAGCTTCGCCGTCGCCGCGACTATAGCTGAATGCGGATTGTCATGCGTAGGCGCGGGCGACGGAAGTGGTTGAATTCCACGGTGCGATGGCCCAGAGTCGCGCCCAACAAGTCGATTTTGATTGATGGAAACGACCATGAGCGAATCTGAAGCCGCCGATCTCGAGGAATTCCGCCAGCAGACCCGCGCCTGGCTGGAGGCCAATTGCCCGCCGGAGATGCGCAAGCCCGCGACGTCGGATACCGACGTGTTCTGGGGCGGTCGCAACGCGAAATTTTCCTCCGAGCCGCAGCGCGTCTGGTTCGAGCGCATGCGCGACAAGGGCTGGACCGTGCCGGACTGGCCGAAGGAATATGGCGGCGGCGGCCTCAGCGCGGCCGAGCACAAGGTGCTGCGCGCGGAGATGGCGAAGATGGGCGCGCGCCCGCCGCTGTCGAGCTTCGGCATCTGGATGCTCGGGCCCGCCTTGCTGAAATACGGCAACGACGCGCAGAAGAAGGAGCATCTGCCGAAGATCGCGGCCGGCCTGATCCGCTGGTGCCAGGGTTATTCCGAGCCGAACGCCGGCTCCGACCTCGCCTCGCTGCAGACCCGCGCCGAGAGCGACGGCGACGACTTCGTCATCACCGGCCAGAAGATCTGGACGTCCTACGCCAACTACGCCGACTGGATCTTCTGCCTCGTGCGCACCGACCCGTCCGCGAAGAAGCACGACGGCATCAGCTTCATCCTGTTCGACATGACCTCGAAGGGCGTCTCGACCAAGCCGATCCTGCTGATCTCCGGCTATTCGCCGTTCTGCGAGACCTTCTTCGACGGTGTCCGCGTGCCGAAATCGCATGTGGTCGGCACGGTCAATCGCGGCTGGGATGTCGCGAAATATCTGCTTCAGCACGAGCGCGCGATGATCTCCGGCATGGGCGAGCGCGGCGTCGGCCGTCCGCTCGGCCAGATCGCGGCCGACTCCGTCGGCTCCGATGCGCAAGGCAGGCTCGACGACGCGATGCTGCGCGGTCAGATCGCGAGCTTCGACGTCGATGAGGCGGCGCTTGCCGCCTGCGCCGAGCGCGCGGTCGATCTCGCCAAGGCCGGGCAGGCCCATCCGGCGTTCTCCTCCGCGATGAAATATTACGGCACCGAGCTCAACAAGCGCCGCTACGAGATCCTGATGTCGGCCGGCGGCGTCGATGCGCTGGAATGGGAGAGCGAGCGTTCGAAGCACGGCGCCCGCCCGCGCGCCTGGCTGCGCACCAAGGCCAACTCGATCGAGGGCGGTACCAGCGAAGTGATGCTCGGCATCGTCGCCAAGCGCATCCTCGATCTGCCGGGGGCGTAGCTTCACCGTCGTTCCGGGGCGATGCGCGGCATCGAACCGGGAACCTCGAGATCCCGGGTTCACGCGTCGCGTGCCCCGGAATGACATCAACAGATTTCCAGAGACGCTAGAGACTTTCACATGGCCCTCGTCCTCACCGAAGAACAATCGATGCTCCGCGACAGCGCGCGCGGGCTGATCAGCGACAAGGCGCCGGTGTCGCACCTGCGCGGCTTGCGCGACGCCAATGACCCCACCGGCTTCTCCAAGGAGCTCTGGCATTCCTTCGCCGAGATGGGTTTTGCCGGCCTGCTGGTGCCGGAGGAGTTCGGCGGCTCCGGTCTCGGTTTCGTCGAGGCCGGCGTGGTCATGGAGGAGATCGGCCGCACGCTGATGCCTTCGCCCTTCCTCGCCACCAGCGTGGTGGCGGCCTCGGCGCTGAACCGCGGCGGCAATGCCGCGCAGAAGTCGGAATACCTGCCGAAGATCTCCAACGGCTCGCTGCTGGCGACGCTCGCGATCGACGAGGGCGCCAAGCATCGTCCGCTCCAGACCAGCCTGCAGGCCGTGCGCGCCGGCAACGGCTTCAAGCTCTCCGGCGCCAAGGCCCTCGTGGTCGACGGCCATGTCGCGGATCTCTTCATCGTGGCCGCCCGCACGGCGGGCTCGGCCGGCGAGCGCGAGGGGCTGACGCTGTTCCTGGTCAACCCCAAGGCGAAGGGCGTTTCGATCGAGCGCACCATCATGGTCGACGCCCACAACGCGGCGCGGATCGAGCTTGCCAATGTCGAGGTCAACGCCGACAGCGTGCTCGGCGAGATCGACCAGGGCGCGAACCTGCTCGACGGCGTGCTCGATATCGGCCGTGGCGCTGTCGCATCGGAAATGGTGGGTCTCAGCGACGAGGTGTTCAACCGCACCGTCGAGTATCTCAAGAGCCGCAAGCAGTTCGGCAAGCTGATCGGCGAATTCCAGGCGCTCCAGCACCGCGCTGCCGAGCTCTATGTCGACATCGAGATCACCCGCGCCGCCACCATGAAGGCGCTGCAGGCGCTGGACGGAGACGTCGCCAAGGCCGCCTCCGCGGTCGCGGTGGCAAAAGCCCGCGCCGGCACCACCGCCACGCGCGCGGTGCAGGAAGGCGTGCAGATGCATGGCGGCATGGGCATGACCGACCAGTTCGACATCGGCTTCTTCATGAAGCGCGCCAGGGTCTGCGAGGAACTGTTCGGCGACGCGAACTACCACACCGAACAGCTCGCCCGCGCGCGCGGCTATTGAACGCCATCACCTCATGGTGAGGAGCCGCGTCTTCGCGGCGTTGCGAACCATGAAGGCCCACGCTCTTTCATCCCGGCCTTCATCCTTCGAGACGCGCGTTCCGCGCTCTTCAGGATGAGGGGAGAGGGACTTGCCGGTCGCGACGATCGAGAGCGTTGCGTATATCCGTGCCTCAACGTCATTGCGAGGAGCGCAGCGACGAAGCAATCCAGACCGTCACCGCGGCAGCATCCTGGATTGCTTCGCTGCGCGCGCAATGACGAACGGCTACAATGACGAAGGGCTTTAATGGCGAAGCGCCACGGCGGCTCCAGAAACGAGAATGCCCGGAACTGATCCGGGCATCCCAAACGTTCGGAGCGCAACTGTCGTTGCGTGATGCCTACCGCATCGGCGGGGCGTACTGCACGCCGCCGGCATTCCACAGCTGGTTCATGCCGCGCGGGATCTTCAGCTTGGACTTCTCGCCGATGTTGCGGTCGTACATCTCGCCGTAATTGCCGACGTGGCGAATGATGCGGACGGCCCAGTCCTTGGTGAGGCCGAGCTGCTCGCCGTAATTGCCTTCGGTGCCGACCAGCCGCATCACTTCCGGCTTCTTCGACTTCAGGGCCTCGTCGATGTTCTCCGAGCTCACGCCGAGCTCTTCGGCGTTGATCATCGCGTAGAGCGTCCATTTCACGATCATCATCCAGTCGTCGTCGCGCTGGCGCACGACGGGAGCGAGCGGCTCCTTGGAGATCATGTCCGGCAGGATCATGTGGTCGCCGGGCTTCGAGAGGTTGAGCCGCAGCGCGTAGAGCTGGGAGACGTCGGCGGTCAGCGTGTCGCACTTGCCGCTGTCATAGGCCTTCACGACGTCCTCGAGCTTGTCGAACTTCATCTCCTGGTACTTCATGTTGTTGGTGCGGAAGTAGTCGGAGAGGTTGAGCAGCGTCGTCGTCCCGGCCTGCACGCAGACCTTGCTGTCGGTCAGGTCCAGCGCGGTTTCCTTGTTGCGCGAGCGGGGCACCATGAAGCCTGCGCCGTCGTAATAGGCGACCGCGGGGAAGTAGAGGTCATAGTCGAGCTCGCGCGCCATGCTCCAGGTCGAGTTGCGGGAGAGGATGTCGACCTTGCGGCTCTGCAGCTCCTTGAAGCGCTCGCTGGCATCGAGCGGAACGAACTTCGCTTTGCTGGGATCGTCGAAGATCGCCGAGGCCACCGCGCGGCAGAAATCGACGTCGAAGCCGGTCCAGTTGCCCTTGTCGTCGGGGTTCGAGAAGCCCGGAAGGCCCTTGTTGACGCCGCACAGCACTTCGCCGCGACGGACGGTGCGCTTGAGGGTGCGGGTGTCGTAGAATTCGTAGATCACCGCCAGAGCGCCGACCAGTACGGCAACCGCGAGCCCGATGATCAGGCCGCCTCGGAATGTGCGCATGATGTCTCTCTCTCGAAATAATCGGGAAAAGGAGTTTAGCGAAGGAGGAGAAGCATGATCCGGGACTGGAAGGCCGCGTCAGCGCGAGGTGCAGGGCGGCTTTCCGGAAGGATCATGCGGACGCGATGATCTCTAGAGTTCCGGCTTCTGCCGCACCACGACCTTGGTACCGACGGGGACGCGATCGTAGAGATCGGCCACGTCGTTGTTGACGAGGCGGAAGCACCCCGAGGAGATCTTGGTGCCGATCGTGTCGGGCTGGTTGGTGCCGTGGATGCGGTAGACCGTGGAGCCGAGATACATCGCGCGGGCCCCCAGCGGGTTGCCGGGGCCGCCGGCCATGAAGCGGGGCAGGTAGGGCTGGCGCTGGATCATTTCCGGCGGCGGCGTCCAGTCCGGCCATTCCTTCTTGTTGGTGATGCTCAGGAGGCCCTGCCACTGGAAGCCGTCGCGGCCGACGCCGATGCCGTAGCGGATCGCGCGCCCGCCGGGCTGCACCAGGTAAAGGTGCCGCTCGGCGGTCGAGATGATGATGGTGCCGGGCGCCTCGGTGGTGCGGAAATAGACCACCTGCTTCTGCCATTCCGGATCGAGCTGATAGCTCTCGTCGGCGATCACACCCGGCTGATCGCCGCGGTCCGGCTGCTGGGCGGCGGCGTAGGGGCTGGTCAGGATCAGGCCGAGGGCCGCCATCGACCCTGCGATGAACATCCCGGTCAGGCGACGAAAATCCGTCATTTCAAGCTCTCCCCGCTGCCAAAGCGCAAATCATTCGGAACCATCAAATCTCAGGGGCATGTTCATGGCAAGTTGATGGCACGCCCTACCAGTATGTCACGAGAATGCTTTGGTTTTTTGACGGGGCCCGGCAATGCCGCAATCGGCGGACGGTACGAAAAGCATCAGTTTGCCGCCGGGGGCGAGGAGGGGGCCCGCCGGGCGCAAGGCGATCACAGAGGGCCTCATGGTCCGAGGCGCCTGCCGAAGGCGGTCCCCACCGCCAGGATCGGATGATCCCACCCGCGATGTGCCCGCCTCCTGAGGCGCCCGCCCAGGGAGGGCGTCTCGAAGGATGGCCGCAGGGGAAGCCGCGCCGAAGCCGGTCCCAACACGCGGCTGGTGGCGGTGTCGCAATCAAACCCGCCACCGCATCGACCTTGCTAGATCCGGTTGGCCTCCGGCGCGATGCCGAGCCGCCGGACGATCTCGGCGCCGACGGCACGCGCCTCCTGCCGCGAGCCGACGCGAGGGCTGCGAAACTTCCGTCCCGCATGCAGCCTGATGACGACAGTGTAGTGCTCGTCCTCGGATCGGCCCTTGCGCTCGACCGTGATCGTCTTCACGTCGCGTCCTTCGATATGGTCCGCGCGCGGCTTGCCGTCACCCGACAGGCGCTCGACCCGGATATCGTCCTGCCGGATGATCCAGAACGCTCCGGTCACGAGGTTGGCGAATCTGTAGACCGCGAACGCGGCGATCCCGCCGATCGGCAGCAGCATGAGGTCGATCGGGCCGGGCGGCAGGCCACGCCAGAGCTTGTAGGCGTAGGGACCCGCGCACAGTGCGACGGCGATCAGTGCAACGATCCGGATGTCCCTTGCGGAGAACGGCTCGAGCGGCTCGCCGAGATGCATCTCGGGATTGCTGGCATCGAGCGGATTGATCGGCGTCTCGACGTTGGGAACGTCGAATTGCGTGGCGACCCGGGCCACGGTCTCACGAACGCGCGTGACGTCGGAGATCGGCGGCGAGGTCAGCCGTTCTCCCGAGGCCAGTGTGAAAGCCAGTTGGAAGCGGGCTTTCACCCGCTTGCTGCGGGGAACCTGCAGGGCGGTGATGTCGTCTTTGGTCACGACCCTTGTCTGCAGCTTGCCGAACGGCCGCTGGCGCCCGATCAGGATCTGGTCCGGAGTGATGATCCACACCACGGCGGGCGCCAGCATGATGCCGCCGACGAACACCGCTCCCACGAGGAGCGCGGCCACGGAGATGGCCACCTCCAGCGTATCGTGCGTGAACAGGCCGGGCGTGAAGCAGAGCGCAACGGCGGCGGCGAAGCCGGACATGACCAGCCGCTGTGCGATCGAGGCGCCTTCACGAAGGCGGATGTCGGTGCTGGTGTTCGCGTCGTCCATTGCGGGCGGCTGTTTCGTCGGCGCGAAACTCCACGGACGGGTCCGTGAAGTCAAGCGACAACGGCGGCAGGAGGGATCCCGACGCGTCTCCGCGCGGGTTCAGCTATCGGCGCTCAGCAGCCGGCCGATGGTGCGGTCGATCTGGTCGTAGCTGCCTTCGCCCTCGTGCTGGAACACGATCTTGCCGTTCTGGTCGATGATGTACTGCGCCGGCCAGTATTGATTGCGGTATGCGTTCCAGGTCCTGGATTCGTTGTCCTGCGCCACCGGATAGGTGATGCCGTGGCGCTTCAGCGCGGCCTGCAGATTGGAGGCCGAGCGCTCGAACGGGAATTCCGGCGTGTGCACGCCGACCACGACGAGACCCTTGTCCCTGTACTTGGCGTAGAGGTCGGTGACGTGCGGCAGCGTGTTGACGCAGTTGACGCAGCCATAGGTCCAGAAGTCGACCAGCACGACCTTGCCGCGCAGGTCGGCGATGTTGAGCGGCTTCGAGTTGAACCAGTTGCTGATGCCGGCGAATTCGGGCGCGCTCTCGTTGTTGGCGGCGGCCGCGACGACCGGAACAGTGCGAGCGGCCTCGTCGCAGATGCCGGGGATCACGGCGCCGGTCACGGCCATGCCGATCAATGCGGCGGAGACGGCGAGCAGTTTGAAAGTCATGGAAACGTCCTCCGGTGAAGATGGGGGATGATCACAGGCCGATCCGGCCGGTGGGGTAGAACTGGGTGAGCCACGCCACGGCCAGCGTGTCGTATTGGAAGTAGGCGGCGAGCGCGAAGGCGATCACGACGAGGCCGAAGCCTTGCTGCAGACGCGGAGAGATACGTGAGAGGCTGCGCACGCGCGTGGTCGCGGCCTGTCCGCCATAGGCGATCGCCAGCATCGGGATGGCCGCGCCGATCGCGTAGGCGATCAGCAGCGTTCCGGCCCAGGCGGCGTTTCGCGAGGTTGCGACCAGCGTCAGGATCGAGCCGAGCACCGGGCCGGCGCACGGCGTCCAGACCAGGCCGAGCGTGGTGCCGAGCACCAGGCCACCGAATGCGCCCTCGCGCTGCGTGGCGCTCGCTGCGCCGAGATCGAGCCAGCCGTTGAGGCGCATCGACAGCCATTCGAACGGCGCCGGCCACAGCATCAGCAAGCCGAAGCCGAGCAGCAGGATCGAGGCGGCTTCGCGCAGCACGTTCGGATCGAAATCGAACAGGCGCGTGATCGCGCCGAGCAGCAGCGCGGTCGCGGAGAAGGAGACGACGAAGCCGAGCGCGATCATCGCCGGACGCAGATGACCCGCGCAGCCGATCGAGGCGCCGAGCAGGATCGGCAGCATCGGCAGCGTGCACGGCGCGGCGATGGTGAGAATGCCGGCGAGGACGGCGAAGATCAGGTCGAGCATCGAAGGGGCCTCGTGAATGGGATCACGAGGTTGTTTCGGGCGGCGTGCGCCGGCCGTTACAGGCCGTCACGCGCTCGTGACGGGAGGGAATTCGCAGAGGTCGTGATGCCCGGGCTTGTCACTCCTGCGGAGCCGAAGCCCTTTCGGCGGGGCGAAAGCCTGTGCATCCACGTTCTCCGCGCCGAGCGGTGGAGCGTGGAGCCGGCCATGACGCTGTTGAAGCGGTGCCCGCATCGTATCGGCCCCCCAGACACAAAACGACCCGGAGGGGGGCATCCCGTCCGGGTCGTTGGAGGTCCTGGGAGGTTTAAGCAAAACCGTATGTGAGCTTTATAGGGATGAAGTTTTTCCGCCTGATGTTGTGCTTTGTTTCAATTGTTTCGTCGGCGGTAACACTTCCGTGTCCCGGGGAAGGGCCGGGTCTCCGGCCCTATCCCCTTGAAATCCTTGGTCTTAGGCGGCGAAACGGTCGACGCCGGCGCCTTTAAGCAAATCGGCGAGTTGCTTGCGGGCATAGAACATCCGGGTCTTCACCGTGCTCTGGGGGATGCCGATGATCCGGCCGACTTCCTCCACCGACTTCTCATGGTAGTAGACGAGATTGATGATCTCGCGATGCGCGGGCGACAGCTTGGCGACGCAGGCGCGCAGGATGGCGCTGGTGTCGTTGCGGTCGAGCGAGGTCTCCGGCGTGTCGGAATCGTCCGGAATCTGGCGCACGTCCTCCTGGTCGATGTCCTCGAAGCGGCGCTGGCGCATCGCGGTGAGCGCCTTGAAGCGGGCGATCGAGAGCAGCCAGGTCGAGACCTGCGAGCGGCCCTGGAACTGTCTTGCCGTGCGCCACACGTCCAGGAACACCTGGCTGACCAGATCTTCCGCCGTGGTGGCGTCGCGCACGATCCGCAGGATGAAGCGGTACACGCGCACGCTGTGACGGCAATAGAGGATGTGCATGGCCGTCCGGTTGCCGTCGGCAATGCTTTCGAGAAGCATGTCGTCCGAGGTCGCCTGAGCGGCAATGATGCTCTGGCTGGCTTGGGCGTTGATGGCGATGACGTTCGGCATTGACCTAGCTCCCCGGTGCGCCGCAACCGGCGGCGTTTCCTTGAGCCAAATTGTTAATGAGCCAACGTTTCGGGACGTCTGCACCAAAAGCGGAAAATGGTTTCGTGCGCGGTCAAATTGTTTCGTCGCGACGGGGGCGACGAAACATTCGGGACAAAAAATCGTGGAGTTTCAATGTACGGGAAATACGGGGGTAGTCGCACAGGGAGCGGGAACGAATCACGGGAGCTCGCGTTCCCGGCGGACAAAGCGTCGTCCCGGCGCGGGCCGGGACCCATGGCCGCTGAGCCTGGTTTTGGCGAAGGTGCGGGGGGTGACCAGCCTCGTATCGCAGCGTCTGCGCGGCGCATCGGTCCTGGCTTTCGCCAGGACGACGATGGGGATGGCGCGGTCTACGCCTTCTCGCCGGCGGGCGAGAACAGGTAGCCGCCGCCGCGAATGGTGCGGATCACGGCGGGCTTTGTCGGGTCGGGCTCGATCTTGCGGCGGATGCGCATGATGCGGAGATCGACGGCGCGGTCGAACGCTTCGGCGTCGCGCGCATTGGCCAATTCGAGCAGGCGCTCGCGCGACAGCACGCGCTTGGGATTGGCCGCGAACACCTTGAGCAGCCCGAACTCGGAGGCGGTCAGCGGGTGCTCGTTGCCCTCGTCGTCGCGCAGCGCCTGGGCTTCGAGGTCGAGCCATTTGGTGCCGAAGCGCACCAATTGATCCTTGTCGGATTTCGCCGCGGCCGCAGTGTCCGGCGCCGCCGCCTTGGCCGGCGCGCTCCGCCGCAGCACCGAGCGGATGCGGGCCATCAATTCGCGCAGCTCGCAGGGTTTCGCCACATAGTCGTCGGCGCCGAGCTCGAGGCCGACGACGCGGTCGATCGGGCTCGCGGTCGCCGTCAGCATGATCACCGGCACGTTGATGCGGCTCTTGAGGTCGCGGATGATCGAGAGACCGTCCTCCTCGGGCATGTTGAGATCGAGCACCACGAGATCGGGCATGCCGCCGTCGATCGCGGTGCGCAACGACTTGCCGCCGTCACACAGCGTCACGGTGAAGCCGTGCATCTTGAGATAGTCGCCGACCATCTCCCGGGCCGGTGCTTCATCGTCGACGATCATGATGTGGGGGCTTTGGGTCATGATATCTCGGTCGCCGGTAGCGTGATGGTGAAGGTCGAGCCCTTGCCGGGGCCAGCGCTCTCGGCGGTCACCTCGCCGCCATGCATGTCGATAATACGCTTGACGATGGAAAGCCCAAGCCCGGTCGAGCTCTCGCCGGCGGTCGGCTTGGCCGAAAGCCGCTGGAACCGGCCGAACAGGCGGCCGATGTCCTCGGGCGACAGGCCCGCGCCCTCGTCGTTGACCCGGACGATGGTGTCGTTGCCCTCATGGGTGACGGCGACGTCGATCCTGCCGCCGATCGGGCTGTACTTGATGGCGTTGCTGATGAGGTTGTCGATCGCCTCGCGGATGCGGTCGGTGTCGCACATGGTGACGATGTTCGACGGCGCCGTCACGGTGATCGTCTGCTGCTTGTTGACGGCGAGCGGCTGGTTGGCCTCGGAGACCTCCTTGACCAGGGCCGCGACGTCGACCGGCTCGCGGCGGATGGTGATGTCGAAGGCGTCGGCCATCGCGTCGGAGATCAGGTGGTCGACCATCGTGGTCAGGCGCTTGGTCGCGTCGCGGATGTGGTCGACCTGGGCGACCACGCCGTTTGCCGTCGCGCCGGTCGAGATCAGCTCCTTCAGCATCTCGGTGCGGCCGAGGATTACGCCGAGCGGATTCTTCAGGTCGTGGGCGACGGTGCCGAGGATCTCGTTCTTGAAGCCGTTGGCGCGCTGCAGCCGCAGCCATTGCGCCGAGAGGCGCCGGTTGGCCTGCATCAGCGCGCGGGTGCGCTGGGCGACGCGGTCCTCGAGCTGGGTGTTGGCGTCCTGGAGCTGCTGATAGAGGATCACGTTGTCGAACGCGATCGAGAGCCGGCTGGAGAAGATCTCGACCAGCGAGCGGTCGGTTTCGGACAGCTCGCGCTCGGCCTGCAGCAGCACCACGACCTCGCGGCCGGAGCCGGTGCGCAGATAGATCACGCTGCGATGGTCGGCGAATTCGTTCTTGCGGCGCTGGAACGCGGCCTCCACCAGCGAGCGCAGGTCCGGATCGAGCGCGCGCGAGGAGGTCGTGCCGATGAAGCGGCTGTAGCACCCGCTGCCGGCGAGCACCGAGAGCTCGGGGTCCATGCCGCCATTGTCGCGCAGGACCAGTATGCCGGCGCAATCGACATTGAGCAGCGAGGCGAGCTGGGTCAGCACGCCCTCGGCGAGCCGCTGCATCGACTTGAAGTCGTACAGCGTCGAGGCCGCGTCGATGATGATTTCGAGCCCGCGCCGGGTCTGAACCATGCGCTCTAGCTGCTGGTAGGAGCGCAGCGCCGCGGTCAGCGAGGTGAACAGCTTGTCGGCGGTGAGCTCGGTCTTAGCCTTGTAGTCGTTGATGTCGTACTGCACGATCACGCGCCGTTCCGGCGCCTGGCCGGGCTGTCCGGTGCGCAGGATGATACGCACCGTCTCTTTCCGCAGCTCGTTGCGGATGAATTCGACGAGCTCGAGCCCGGCGACGTCCGTCTCCATGATGACGTCGAGCAGCACGGCCGCGACGTCGCGGTGCTCGGCCATCAGCTTGCGACCTTCTGCCGCGGAATAGGCGGAGAGGATCTCCAGGCCCTGGCCGTTCAGGGTGTAGTCGGACAGCGCGAAGCGGGTGCCGTCATGGACCGCCGGATCGTCGTCGATGACGGCGATTTTCCATTTCCGGGTGTCCGTATCCTCCGACGCGGTACCGGTATCGTCGATCAGGTGGAGGACATCGTCCTGTTCGGCCATTGAGAAGTCCCGTCAGTCTCAGTGCTTTGCGCGCCGCCCTTGGCGATGCGGGGCATGATAATCCGAAAAGTAGTGCCTTGTCCCAGCTTGGATTCCAGCATCATCCGCCCGCCGAGCTGCTGGGTGACGAGGTTATAGACGATATGGAGGCCGAGTCCCGTGCCGCCTTCATTGCGCCGCGTCGTAAAGAAGGGGTCAAAGGCCTGGCGCTGCACGTCGGGGGTCATGCCGGCCCCGTCGTCGGCGAAGATGATCTCGATGTCGTCGCTGCCCCGCGGCCGCGCCGAGATCGAGATGGTGCCGGGGCGGCCGTCGGCGAAGGCATGGGTGGCGGCGTTGAGGAAGAGGTTGGTCAGGATCTGGCCGTAGGAGCCCGGATAGCCGTCCAGCAGCAGCCCCTCGGGCACGTCGACCTGGAGCGTGGTCGGCGAGCGCTTCAGCACCGGGCGCAGGCTCGCGATGATCTGGTCGGTGGCTTCGCTCAGTGAGAATTGCCGGCGCTCGGCATGCGAGCGGTCGACCGCAACCTGCTTGAACGACTGGATCAGCTCGCCGGCGCGCTGCAGATTGCCGACGAGCTGCTGCGAGGCGTCGCGCGAGGCCTGCACGAACTCCTCGAGCTGCGAGCGGCGCAGGCCGCCGTCGCCCTTCAGCTGCGCCTCGAAGATCTCGCTGCGGCGGGCGAAGCTGGAGGCCACCGTCAGGCTGATGCCGATCGGGTTGTTGACCTCGTGGGCGACGCCGGCGACGAGGCCGCCGAGCGCGGCGAGCCGTTCGGCGTCGATCAGGTTCTGCTGCGCGGTGTTGAGCTCGAACAGCGCGCTCTCGGCCTTCTCCTTGGCCGCGCGCAGCTCGTCCTCGGTCTGGCGCTTGGCGATGGCGTTCTCGCGGAACACCTCCACCGCCCGCGCCATGGCGCCGACCTCGTCGCGCGCCTTGATGCCCTGCACCTCGCGGTCGAGGTCGCCGAGCGTGATCGCGCGCATCGCGGTCATGATCTGCTGCAGCGGCAGCCGGATCGACAGCGCGATCAGCACGCCGGCGGTCAGGATGATGCCGAGGAAGATCACCGCGATCGACAGCACCCGCCGCGAGATGTTCGAGAGCGTGCGGTCGAACGTCTCCTGCGCCTTCTGCTCGCGCTGGCGCATCTTGCTGGAGAGCTCGTCGATGGCGCCGATCGCCTCGGCCTGGCTGGCGTCGATGGTGTTGCGCAGCAATTCGGTGCGGCTGGCGAGCTGCTCGGAGAGTTTGGCGAATCCCTCGCGCAGTGCCGCGGTGCGGGTGGCGAGCCGTTGCAGCGCCATGCGCTGGAGGTCGTTGTCGGCGAGGTCGATCATCACCGGGATGGTCGTCTCGATCGTCTCGGTGTTGCGGCGGGCGTCCTCGGCTGCGCCCGGCGACAGCGACAGATAGTAGGAATTCGCCGCGACCAGCATCGCGGTGAAGGCCTCGCGTGACTTGCCGAGCGAGGGCCAGATCAGCGCGTCGCGGTGGCCGGTGGCGCCCTCGATGATGGAATAAAGGCCCGCCATGTCCTTGGCCGGGCCCTGCACCTGCTCCTCGTAGGTCTTGGCGATCGTCGCCTGCACGCCGCGCAGCTCGCCGAAGCCGTTGAGGAAGCGTTCGGTGGTACGCTCGAGCTCCTCGACCGAGCCCGCCAGCATCGGGTCCTTCGCGGCGCGGTCGGTCAGCGTGCCCAGCACCGCCTCGCGCAGCAGCAGGATCTCGGCGAACAGGTCGGGGCTCGGCTGGTTGATGTAGCGGTGGATCAGGTTCTGCAGTCGCCCGGTCTCGCTTTCGAGCAGCGCCAGGATCTTGTCGGACTCGCGCACCTGGCGCACGTCGTCCCAGGCCGAGCCCAGCACCTGCGCGCCGTTCCAGATCAGCCCCGCCAGCACCACCACCACGGCGGAGTTCAGCGCCGCGATCGACAGGATGCGCCAGCGGATCGGCACGGCGCGCAGCGCGCCGACGATGCGCGCGCGCAGCCGCCCGATCGGGCCGGGCAGCCTGTCCGCGAGATCGCTGTGTCCGGGTGCAGCCAAAAAGCTTCACTCCACCTTGCGAATGCGTTCGATCAGCGCCGCGGTGGCCGGATCGCGCGCGGCCCTGGCGTAGATGCCGGCCATGGCGTCCTCGAACGGCTTGCGGTCGATTGTCTTGACGATGATGACGCCGGCGGCCTCCGCCTTGCGCTGCGATTGTTCCTCGAGGTCGCGCCACTTCTCGCGCATGAAGCGGCTGGAGCGCAGCGCGGCCTCCCTGAAGATCTTCTGGTCGTCGTCGGAGAGGCTCTGCCAGGCCTTGAGCGAGATCACCAGCACCTCCGGGCTCATCGTGTGCTCGGTCAGCGTGTAATAGCCGGCGTGCCGGTAATGATCCGTCGTCACGAAGGATGGCCAGTTGTTCTCCGCGCCGTCGATCAGGCGGGTCGTCAGCCCCGTGAGCACCTGCCCGTAGGGCAGCTCGACCGGTTCGGCGCCGAGCGAGCGGACCATCTCCGACATCAGGTCAGATTGCTGCACCCGGATCCGCAGTCCGTTGAGATCGGCGACGCTCTTCACCGGGCGGACGCTGTTGTAGATCGACCTCGCCCCGGAATCGTAGAAGGCGAGCCCGACGAAACCGTAGGGCTCGAAGCTGTCGAGGATCTCGGTGCCGATCGGACCGTCCAGCACCTTCTGCATGTGTTCGATCGAGCGGAACAGGAACGGCATGGCGAGCACATTCATCGCTGGGACGAAGTTGCCGATCAGCGCCACGTTGGTCCGGTTGAGGTCGATCGCGCCGGCCCGGGTCTGCGCGATCGTCTCCTTCTCCTCGCCGAGCTGGCGCGAGTGAAACACCTTGATCTCGTGCCGGCCGCCGGTGCGCTCGGCGATCAGGGCGCCCATGTAGCGCAGCGCCTGGACGGTCGGATAATCCTCGGCCTGGGTGTCGGCAGCGCGAAACTCGCGCGCAATGGCGCCCGTCGCGCATATGGCGAGCAGAAGCGCGACAAAAACCACTCCGGTCCGCGAGAGTTCGGCACGGCTCAACACTTGCACACTCAACCCCTCGGTGATGGAGTCTATGGCGGGAGCAAAAGGTTCAACGCAATCTATCAGAAGGTCGCGAGAAGGCTATCCTGCGACGGTGGTCGCGCGCGGCGATTGTGCGGCGCGGCTGATTGTCGTTCCTGATTGAATCCGCACATGCGTCGCTTTAAGCAGGTAGGGCAAGGGTCGCCTCAAGGGTCGCCTTTTGTTCGCGCGAGACGGGATCATCGGTCGTGACTTCAGCATGGCGCCTTCTGCAGGTCGTTGCCGCCGCGGCGGTGCTCGCGTGGAATTGTCCGGCGCGGGCGGCCACCGACATCGCGCTGTGGCACGCCATGTCGGGCGAGCTCGGCCGGCAGCTCGAGAAGCTCGTCTCCGACTTCAACGCTTCGCAGCCGGATTACCGGATCGTGCCGAGCTACAAGGGCAACTACACCGAGACGGTGACGGCCGCGATCTTCGCCTTCCGCTCGCGCAGCCAGCCCGCGATCGTCCAGGTCAACGAGGTCGCCACCGCCACCATGACCGCGGCCAAGGGCGCGATCTATCCCGTCTTCACCCTGATGCGCGACGAGAACGAGCCGTTCTCGCTGGCCGATTACCTGCCCGCGGTCTCCGGCTATTACACCGATGCGGCCGGCAATCTGCTGTCGTTCCCGTTCAATTCGTCGACGCCGATCCTGTACTACAACAAGACCATGTTCCGTGACGCGGGGCTCGATCCGGAGAAGCCGCCGCAGACCTGGCCCGAATTGGGCGTCGTCGCCAAGCGCCTGCGCGATCGCGGCGTGGCATGCGGCTTCACCACGTCGTGGCCGTCCTGGATCCACATCGAGAATCTCTCCGCCTTCCACAACCTGCCGCTGGCGACCCGCGCGAACGGCTTTGCCGGGCTCGATGCCGAATTGACCATCAACAATCCGGTCGTCGTGCATCATGTCGCGCGGCTCGCCGAATGGCAGAAGAGCAAGGTGTTCGACTATAGCGGTCGCGGCCAGTCGGCCGAGCCGCGCTTCCAGAACGGCGAATGCGGCATCTTCATCGGCTCGTCGGCGACGCGCGCCGACATCAGGGCGAATTCGAAGTTCGAGATCGGCTACGGCATCATGCCGTATTGGCCGGACGTGCGCGACGCCCCGCAGAATTCGATCATCGGCGGCGCCACGCTGTGGGTGCTGCGCGACCGCCCGCGCGAGGAATACAAGGGCGTGGCGCGGTTCTTCTCCTATCTGTCGCAGCCCGGCGTGCAGGCGGCCTGGCACCAGAACACCGGCTATCTGCCGATCACCCGCGCCGCCTTCGAGCTCACGCGCGCGCAGGGCTTCTACGATCGCAATCCGGGCTCGGCGATCTCGTTCGAGGAGATCACGCTGCACCCGCCGACCGAGAATTCGAAGGGCATCCGGCTCGGCTCCTTCGTGCTGATCCGCGGTGTGATCGAGGACGAGCTGGAGCAGGCCTTCGCGGGTCAGAAGGGCGCCCAGGCCGCGCTCGACTCCGCGGTCGAGCGCGGCAACAAGCTGCTCCGCCAGTTCGAGCGAGCCGGTCCGGACCGGTAGCGATCCGTGTCATCAGGCCTGTCAGCCTTCGCGCGCGACGTGCGTTTTCCCTCCCGCCTGACAGGGAGGGCCATCCGGATGAACAAAGACGTCGCCGAGAGTTCGCCCGCGGCGATTCTCCGAGAAGCCCGCCTGCGGCGGGCCCTCAGGATGAGGTCCTGCTTCGCGGTAAAATGCCAAACCCTCATGGCGAGGAGGCCGCCGAAGCGGGCGTCTCGAACCATGCGGGCCGGGAATGTATGGCGGCCTCCCACCAGCGGCAGAAATGGGCAGCGCGAATGACCGACGCTTCATCGCAAGGTTTTCCGGTTTTCACCGATGCGGAGAGCTTTCTCGCCTGGCGCTCCGATCCGCCGCGATGGCTTCCGGTCGCGACCGACATCGCCCGCCATCATGGCCTTGACGGTCCCGCGCGGGTGTTTTCGACCGGCACCAATCTCGTCGTCGGGTTCGGCGACCGCGTGATCCTGAAGATATTCCCGCCGCTCCTGCGCGCGCAGTTCGTCTCCGAACGCGGGTCGCTGACGCAGCTCAAGGGCCGTCTTCATCTGCCGATCCCCGAGATCGTCGCCGAGGGCGAGCGGGGCGGCTGGCCTTATCTCGTCATCACGCGCCTTGACGGCACGCTCGGATCGGAGGTGTGGCCCGCGCTGGCTGAAGACCAGAAGGAGCGCGTGCTGCGCCAGATCGGAGAAACCATCGCGGCCGTGCAGCGCGCGCCGCTCGGGCCTCTTGCGGAGATCGAGCCGCGCTGGGACGAGTTCATGCGGCGGCAGATGCAGGGCTGCAGGGCGCGCCATGAACGTCTCGGCCTTGCGCCGAAATTCCTCGCCGGCCTCGACGATCTCCTGCGTGACGCCGCCGGGCTCATTCCGATGGACGCGCCGCCGGTGATCCTGATCGGCGAATACATCCCGGAGAATTTCCTGCTCGCCTGCCGCGGCGATCAATGGTCGCTCGCCGGCCTGTTCGATTTCGGCGACGTTCTGGCGGGATGGCGCGACTACGATCTGCTCGGGCCCAGCGCTTTCATGGCGGCGGGCCGGCCGGGCCGGGTGCGCAATCTGCTCGCGGGTTTCGGCTATGCTAAGCCCGATTTCGCGCTCAAGCGGCGATTGATGGCGCTGATGCTGCTGCACCGCGCCAGCGACCTCAACAGTCACGTCTGTATCGATGGCTGGCAGGGGAAGGCGAACGATCTGGTCGAGCTGCAGGAGTTGATCTGGCCGGGGTGAGAGCTCCACCCAAGCTGTCATCGCGAGCGCAGCGAAGCAATCCGGACTACTGCAGCTGAAAGACTCTGGATGGCTCGCAATGACGCGTTCGGGGGCGAATTCCTGTGATCCCGGGACGGGATGTTGCGAAGATTCGGGGCCGCCGGCTCCCATAACGTCGTCTTCCGGGACGTGACGGGTTCTGGCGTTCGCCATGGCTCCGGCAAAAGAGGCGCCGTTCGGCTCCAGATACGACTGCTGTCAAATTAAGCTGCGCGTTGTTGTAGGTTAATTATTAGTCAAATTATGATTATTGTATGCAGATGAGCGCCTTGCCCAAGATTGATGCAATCGGTCTGATTTTGGTAATACCGTTATAAATCAATAGCTTGATCCTCGATTGGGCGAGGCCCAAGCCTTGGCACGAACCTTGCGAAGTCTGTTCCAACCAGAAAACCCTGCGTTGGAGTCTTTGCATGAAGCGTCGCGATTTCCTCAAGTCCGTGTCCGGGTTGGCCGCTGGCGCGGCGCTTCCCGCCATGCCGTCGGTGATCTCCTCGGCCTATGCCGACGCGCGCTCGGAGACGCTGCTGATCGTTTCGGAAGGCGGGCCCAACAATCTCGACATCCATGGCGTCGGCACCAACGTGCCCGGCTATGAAGTGTCCTGGAATTGCTACGACCGCCTGATCAGCCACGAGATGAAGAGCGGCCCCGGCGGGGTGCCCTATTACGACCGCGACAAGTTCAAGCCGGAACTCGCCGAGGAGTTCAAGATCGACGACATGTCGGTCACCTTCAAGCTGCGCAAGAACGCCAAATTCCATGACGGCACGCCCGTCACCGCCAAGGACGTGAAATGGTCGCTGGACCGCGCCGTCAGCGTCGGCGGTTTTCCGACCTTCCAGATGAGCGCGGGCTCGCTGACCAAGCCTGAGCAGTTCGTCGTGATCGACGACCATACCGTGCGGGTCGACTTCCTGAAGAAGGACAGGCTGACGATCCCCGATCTCGCCGTGATCGTTCCCTGCGTCGTCAACTCCGAACTGGTGAAGAAGAACGCGAGCGAGAAGGATCCCTGGGGTCTCGAATTCACCAAGCAGCAGACGGCGGGCTCCGGCGCCTACAAGGTGACGAAGTGGACCGCCGGCACCGAAGTGATCATGGAGCGCAACGACGACTGGGCCTGTGGTCCCCTGCCGAAGATCAAGCGCGTGATCTGGCGCATGGTGCCGCAGGCCGGCAACCGCCGCGCCTTGCTGGAGCGCGGTGACGCCGACATCTCCTACGAGCTGCCGAACAAGGACTTCCAGGAGATGAAGGCGAACGGCAAGCTCAACGTGGTGTCGCTGCCGTTCTCCAACGGCATCCAGTACATCGGCATGAACGTCACCAAGCCGCCCTTCGACAACCCGAAGGTTCGTCAGGCCGTGGCCTATGCGCTGCCGTACCAGAAGATCATGGACGCGGTGATGTTCGGGTTGGCCAATCCCATGTTCGGCGCGCCGGCCGACAAGCCGACCGAAGTCGCCTGGCCGCAGCCGCACAAATACAACACCGACATGGAGAAGGCGAAGGCGCTGATGACGGAAGCCGGCTACGCCAACGGCTTCGAGACGACGATCTCGTTCGACCTGAATTTCGCCGGCGTCAACGAGCCGCTCTGCGTGCTGGTGCAGGAGAGCCTCGCGCAGATCGGCATCAAGGCCACCATCAACAAGGTGCCCGGCGCCAACTGGCGCACCGAGCTGAACAAGAAGGAGATGCCGCTCTTCACCAACGTGTTCTCGGGCTGGCTCGATTACCCCGAATACTTCTTCTACTGGTGCTATCACGGCAACAATTCCGTCTTCAACACCATGAGCTACAAGTCGGCGGAAATGGACAAGCTGATCGACGGCGCGCGCAACGCGGCGGCGATCGGCGACACCGCGACCTACGATGCCGACGTGAAGGGCTTCGTCGATCTCGCCTACACCGACATCCCGCGCATCCCGCTGTACCAGCCCTTCGTCAACGTCGCGATGCAGAAGAACATCAGCGGCTACCAATACTGGTTCCACCGCCGCCTGGACTACCGCGCGATGGCGAAGGGGTGAGACCTCATGGGTCAGGTGAGCACGCTCTTTGGGCTCCCTTTCCCCTTGTGGGAGAGGGTGGCTCGCCGCGCAGCGGCGAGACGGGTGAGGGGTAGCCACGAACACCGACCTCGCTTGGAGCCACCCCCCTTACTAGCCCACCACCGCAAGGGGGGAGGGAATGCATCGGCGAGCGCCGAGCCGTTCTTGCCGGTGAGCGACAATGTCGCCTTCGCGTCGATACCTGTTCGCTCAGCTGACTTGAACGAGGTGGCCACCGCCCTCCCATTCCCTCCCCTCTTGTGGGGGAGGGGCAGGGAGGGGGGTAGCCACGAACTCAGGCCTCGCCTGCGACCACCCCTCACCCCAGCCCTCTCCCACAAGGCGAGAGGGAGCGCAGCGGAGTGCGCCGTGGGCAGCGTGCACAATACGCGCGGGAGCGCCTCATGCTGACCATGATCGGCAAGCGGTTGATGTTCGCGATCCCCTCGCTGATCGGCGTCGTCATCGTCACCTTCCTGCTGACGCGTGCGCTGCCCGGCGATCCCGCCGCTTACTTCGCCGGTCCCGCGGCGACGAAGGAGGCCGTCGAGCAGGTCCGCAAGAAGCTCGGCCTCGACAAGCCGCTTATCGAGCAGTTCTTCCGCTACACCAACGATCTCGCCCACGGCGATTTCGGCAATTCGCTCACCACGGGCCAACCGGTCGCGGCCGAGATTCGCAACCGCCTGCCGGCCTCCGCCGAGCTGACGCTGCTCGGGCTCGTCGTCTCGATCGTGATCGCCATTCCGCTCGGCGTGCTGGCCGCGACGCGACCGGGATCGTGGGTCGATCACCTGTGTCGCATCACGACGACGGCCGGCGTGTCGCTGCCGGTGTTCTTCACGGGCCTCGTGTTGGTCTATGTCTTCTACTTCCGGCTCGGCTGGTCGCCCGCGCCGCTCGGCCGTCTCGACGTGTTCTACAGCGCGCCGCCGACGGTGACCGGCTTCTATCTGATCGACACCCTGATCGCGCGCGACTTCGAAGCGTTTCGTTCCGCGCTGAGCCAGTTGATCCTGCCCGCGACCACGCTCGCGATCTTCTCGCTGGCGCCGATCGCGCGCATGACGCGGGCCTCGATGCTGGCGGTGCTTGCCTCCGAATTCGTTCGTACCGCGCGCGCCAGCGGGCTGTCGCCGACGACCGTCATCGTCGCCTACGCCTTCCGCAACGCGATGCTGCCGGTCATCACCACGCTCAGCATGGTGTTCTCGTTCCTGCTCGGGGCCAACGTGCTGGTGGAGAAGGTGTTCGCCTGGCCCGGCATCGGCTCCTACGCGGTCGAGGCGCTGATCTCCTCGGACTTCGCGCCGGTCCAGGGCTTCGTGCTGACCATGGCGATCATGTACGTGCTGCTCAATCTCGTGATCGACATTCTCTACGGCGTGATCGATCCGCGTGTGCGGCTGGAGGGCTGAGCCATGATGAGGTTTCGTCCGATGCAAACTCCGACGAAGGTGCGTTCCCTCTCCCGCTTGCGGGGGAGAGCCGGGGTGGGGGTGTCGCCGCGGGCGATAGGCCCCACGTGGCGAAAGCCCCCACCGGGCGCGTTGCGCCGACTTCGACCGCAGGCGGGAGAGGCCAGGCGACCCCGCGGCTTGCTGGTTCGGCCAGGCAGCATCCGGGTGGTCCCATGAGCTCCGTTGCGCCCGCCGTCGAACCCGTGGGTCCCGCCCGCACCTCGGGACTCGCCGCGATCCTCGAACAGACCCGCTACGTCCTCGGCGAGAACAAGGTCACGGGCTTCGCCTTCGCGCTGCTGATCCTGATCCTCGCCGCCGCGATTTTCGGACCCTATGTGGTGCCGTACGATCCGCTCGCGTCCGACACCGCCGCGGCACTGAAGCCGCCGTCGGCGGCGCACTGGTTCGGCACAGATCAACTCGGCCGTGACATCTTCAGCCGCGTCATCGTCGCGACGCGGCTCGACACGTTCATCGCGGTCGCCTCCGTGGTGCTGGTGTTCCTGATGGGCGGTCTCGCCGGCATCGCGGCGGGCTATTTCGGCGGCTGGACCGATCGCATCGTCGGCCGTGTCGCCGACACCATCATGGCGTTCCCGCTGTTCGTGCTGGCGATGGGCATCGTTGCCGCGCTCGGCAACACCGTGCAGAACATCATTCTGGCCACCGCCATCGTGAACTTCCCGCTCTATGCCCGCGTCGCGCGCGCGGAAGCCAATGTGCGCCGCAATGCCGGCTTCGTGCAGGCGGCACGGCTCTCCGGCAATGGCGAGTTCCGTATCCTGCTGGTGCACATCCTGCCCAACATCATGCCGATCATGATCGTGCAGATGTCGCTGACGATGGGCTACGCCATCCTCAATGCCGCCGGCCTCTCCTTCATCGGCCTCGGCGTGCGCCCGCCGACCGCCGAATGGGGCATCATGGTCGCCGAAGGCGCGGGCTTCATGGTGTCGGGCGAATGGTGGATCGCGCTGTTTCCCGGCCTGGCCCTGATGATCGCCGTGTTCTGCTTCAACCTCCTCGGCGACGGTCTGCGCGACATCGTCGACCCGCAGCGGAGGACGTGATGATCGAAGGTTCTGAAGCACTTGCCGCGCGTCACCTCGCTCCAGGCGCATCCGGCCGAACCGGCCCCTTTCTACTGTGCATGGGGTTGTTTTCGACATTTTCCGGCGGGAGGCCCTCATGACCGCACAGCCCCTGCTCGAGGTCCAGGACCTCACGGTCGAGTTCACCACCCGCCGCGGCGTGGTGAAGGCCGTGCAGCATGTCGACATCTCCGTCGCCAAGGGCGAGACGCTGGCAATCGTCGGCGAGTCCGGCTCCGGCAAGTCGGTGACGTCCTACGCGGTGATGCGCATCCTCGACCGCGCCGGCAGGATCGCCGAGGGCTCGGTGATGTTCTCCGGCATCGACGTCAAGGCCGCGACCGAAGCCCAGATGCGCGACCTGCGGGGCCGCGAGGTCTCGATGATCTTTCAGAACCCGCGCGCCGCGCTCAACCCGATCCGGAAAGTGGGCGACCAGATCGAGGACGTGCTGCGCACGCACGTGCAGCAGGCCCAGGTCGCCGACCGCGGAGAGAAGGCGATCGAGGCGCTGGAGCAGGTCAAGATCGCCCGCCCGCGCGAGCGCTATCATGCCTATCCGTTCGAACTTTCCGGCGGCATGTGCCAGCGCGTCGTCATCGCGCTCGCGCTCGCCTGCAACCCGCAGCTCCTGATCGCGGACGAGCCGACCACCGGCCTCGACGTCACCACGCAGAAGGCGGTGATGGACCTGATCGTCGAGCTGACCAGGCGGCGCGCGATGTCGACCATCCTGATCACGCATGATCTTGGTTTGGCGGCGGCCTATTGCGACCGCGTCGTGGTGATGGAGAAGGGCCGGGTGGTCGAGACCGCCAGGGCGGCCGACATCTTCGCGAGCCCGCAGCACCCCTACACCAAGAAGCTCATGCGCGCGACGCCGCGGCTCGGCGTGTCGCTCAGGGACTTGTTGCCGGAGGAGGACTCGCAATCATCATCCGTCATGGCCGGGCCTGCCCCGGCCATCCATCAAACTTCGCAGGAGCCATCTCAGTCGATGGACCCCCGGGTCAAGCCCGGGCGTGATGAGAATTCAAAGCCCCTCCTCCTCGTCGAAAAGCTGGTCAAGGAATATCCCCGCCAGGGCGCGACCGCGACGCTCGGAAAGCTGTTCGGCCGCAAGCCGCCGGTCGAGCCGGACATCTTCCGTGCGGTCGACGGCATCAGCTTCTCGATCGGGCACGGCGAGTCCGTCGGTCTCGTCGGGGAGTCTGGCTGCGGCAAATCGACCACGTCGATGATGGTGATGCGGCTGCTCGACCAGACCTCGGGGCTGATCCAGTTCGACGGCGAGGACATCGGCGGCATCGCGCCCGCCGCCTTCGCCCGACTGCCGCAGCGCAGTCGCATCCAGATGGTGTTCCAGGACCCGACCGACAGCCTCAATCCGCGCTTCACCGCCGCGCGCGCCATCGCCGATCCGCTCCTGCAGCTCGGCGACGTGAGGGGGCGCGATGCGCTGCGCGCCCGCTGCGAGGAACTGGCGACCATGGTCGGCCTGCCGCACAACCTGCTCGACCGCTTTCCGCATCAGCTATCGGGCGGCCAGAAGGCCCGTGTCGGCATCGCGCGGGCGATCGCCCTGCATCCGAAGCTCGTGATCCTGGATGAGCCGACGGCGGCGCTCGACGTTTCGGTGCAGGCCGTCGTGCTCAACCTGCTTCAGGACCTGAAGGCGCGGCTGGGCATGAGCTACCTGTTCGTGTCGCATGATTTGAATGTAGTGCGCTTGCTGTGCGATCGTGTCATTGTCATGCGGACGGGACGGATCGTCGAGGAAGGTTCTTCCGAGAAGGTCTTGAGCGATCCGCAGGACGACTACACCAAGGAGCTGTTGACGGCGATCCCGCATCCGCCGTTGCCGGTGCACTGAGATGAGCTTGAGAGCGTGATGGCCGAACCCCTGGACGACTATATCGACGCCGTATCGAAAGCGCTGGCATTGCCGGTGGAGGAAGCCTGGAGGCCGGCGGTTCGCGCCAATCTCGACGTGTCGTTGCGGCTCGCCCGCCTGGTCGACGAATTCGCGCTGCCGGACGAGACCGAGCCGGCGCCGGTCTTCACGGCCTGATGCTGCCATGACGATCAAGCCAGACATGACGGCTGCCGACATCGCGAGTGCGGTTGCGGGCGGCCGGATCTCCGCGCTCGATGCCACCGAGGCCGCGCTCGCGCGCATCGAGCAGCACGACGGCGCCCTCAATTCCTTCACCGACGTCACCGCAGATCGCGCGCGTGCGAAAGCACGCGCGATCGACGCGGACATCGCGCACGGCAGGAAGGTCGGCCCGCTCGCCGGCGTTCCCTTCGCCGTGAAGAACCTGTTCGATGTCGCGGGCCTCTCGACGCGCGCGGGCTCGAAGATCAATCGCGACAGCGCGCCTGCCGAACGCGACGCCGCGCTGATCGAGCGCATGGAAGCCGCAGGCGCCGTGCTGGTCGGCGCGCTCAACATGGGCGAATACGCCTATGACTTCACCGGCGAGAACATCCACGACGGTCCCTCGCGCAACCCTCATGACCCGACGCGGATGACCGGCGGCTCCTCGGGCGGTTCCGGCAGCGCCGTCGGCGGCGCGCTGGTGCCGATCGCGCTCGGCTCGGACACCAACGGCTCGATTCGTGTCCCGGCCTCGTTCTGCGGCATCTTCGGATTGAAGCCGACTTACGGCCGGCTGTCGCGCGCGCGCTCCTTCCCGTTCGTCGCGAGCCTCGACCATCTCGGTCCGTTCGCGCGCTCGGTCACCGATCTCGCGCTCGCCTACGACGTGATGCAGGGGCCGGATGCCGACGATGCCGCCTGCACCACACGGGGGCTGGAACCGACATTGCCGTTGCTCGCCAATCCGGTTTCGGAGCTGCGCATTGCGATCGCGGGCGGCCACTTCCAGAAGAACGTGTTTCCCGAGGCCGTCGAAGCCGTCAGCCGGGTCGCCAAGGCGCTCGGCGCGACGCGGGTGGTGGATGTTCCCGAAGCCGCGCGCGCCCGCGCCGCGGCGTACATCATCACCACCACGGAAGGCGCTTCGCTGCATCTCGATCGCCTGCGCAAGCGTCCCAACGATTTCGACCCGGCCGTCCGCGACCGGCTGATCGCGGGCGCGATGGTGCCGGCGCCGCTGGTCGATCGCGCGCAGAAATTCCGCGGCTGGTATCGCGCGCAACTTGCCGAGATCTTCAAATCGGTCGATGTGCTGCTCGCGCCGGCCACGCCCTGCACCGCGCCGAAGCTCGGCCAGGTGAATTTCAACCTCGACGGGGTGGAGCTGCCGGTGCGGGCCAATATCGGCATCCACACCCAGCCGATCTCGTTCATCGGCCTGCCTGTCGTCGCGGTGCCGGTGCCGCTCGAGCCGCTGCCGATCGGCGTGCAGATCATCGCCGCGCCATGGCGCGAGGACATCGCGTTGCGTGTCGCATATGCATTGGAAAAGATGGGCGTCGCCGCAGCGCCCGCGCCAAGCGGACTCTAAGAGGAACTTGAGATGGAGATCGATCTCCCCGACGTCATCGCGGAAGTCAAAGCCGCGTTCGATCGCTACGAGCAGGCCCTCGTCACCAACGACGTCGCCGTGCTCGGCGAACTCTTCCGCAATGATCCCCGCACGCTGCGCTACGGCATCGGCGAGAACCTCTATGGTTACGAGGCGATCTCCGGCTTCCGCGCCGCGCGGTCGCCGGTCGGCCTGAATCGCCGTACCGCCGGAACCGTCATCACGAGCTATGGCCGCGACACGGCGGTGGCTTCCACCCTGTTCTATCGCGACACGGCCCCGGGCAAGGTCGGCCGGCAGATGCAGACCTGGATTCGCTTCCCTGAGGGCTGGCGCGTCGTCGCCGCCCATGTCAGCATCATCGACGAGTCGAAAGAGACCTGACCGTATGACGCTTGACGAGTTTCCGCCTGGGACGCTGCCGGCCGAGCCGGTGGTCCCGCGCGTCGACCGGGCGCAGCCCAGTGTGCACAAGGTGACGCGCGCCGAGGAACTGCGTCTGCAACTCGCGGACGAGATCGTGCGAGGAACCCTGCGTCCGGGCGCACCGCTCGACGAGACCGACATCGCGCGGCGCTTCAGCGTCTCGCGCACGCCGGTGCGGGAGGCGCTGCGCCAGCTCGTGGCGAGCGGCCTCGTCGAGGCGCGCGCCCATCGCGGCGCCGTGGTGGCGCAGCCCTCGATCGAGCGGCTGAAGGGCATGTTCGAAGCGATGGCCGAGCTCGAGGCGCTGTGCGCGGGGCTCGCCGCCGAACGCATGTCCGCTGCCGAGCGTCACGGTCTCGAAGCCGTCCATGAAGAGCTTCGGGTGCTGAGCTACGCCGGCAATCCCGATCGTTTCCACGAGGTCAACGAGCGCTTCCACAACGCGATCTATGCCGGTTCGCAGAATGGTTACATCGCCGAGATCACGCTGGCGACGCGCGTGCGCGTGCAGCCGTTCCGCCGTGCCCAATTCCGCAACCTCGGCCGTCTCGCCAAGTCGCAGGCCGAACACGATCGTGTCGTCGTCGCCATCATGCGCGGCGACAAGCAGGGCGCCGCCGCCGCGATGCGCGCGCATATCGAACTGGTGCGCGGGGAGTACGAGATCTACGCGGTGTCGGTCTAGCGACGGCGTTCGCTATCCTCACTGTCGTCCCGGCGAAGGCCGGGATCCATACCCCGCGGGAGCGGTTGTCGTGCGCACTGGCAACCACGGGTCTTCGCCAAACGCCGTTCTGTGGTGGTGGGTCCCGGAGCTGCGCTGACGCTTGTCCGGGACGACGGAGCTTGTCGAGCACGTCACGCCTGAGTGATGTGATCTACACAGCCGCCTTCTCCGCCATGTACGCGCGCCAGCCGCCATACGCGGTGATGTCGCGCGCATCGTCCAGCACTTCGGGCTCGACCAGGAAGCCCTTCACGCTGCGGCCGTCTGCGAGGCGCACGGTGCCGATCGCCATCGGTGCCGGAATCGCGTTGACGAACTTGCCGAAGGCGGACGGCGACAACGACCAGATCTCCAACTCGATCGCGGCGCCTTTGCCGGCCGCGACACGCAGCATGCCCGGCTTCGGCGGTGTGGTCTTCAAGGCATAGAGCTTGTAGTCGGGCGCTGTCCGCGTCGCCTCGATCAGCCGGCCGTCCAGCGCGGTCAATTCGCCGTTCAGCGCCATGCCGGAGAGATGTGCGCCGACGACGGCGATCGGGATATCGTCGCCATTGCGCGCGATGAGGGCCGGCAGTGGCGCTTGCGCCACGCCTCTCGCGCCGACGGTCAACTTCGTGTCGGCGTGGAACACGCGGCCGATGCTCGCGAGCAGTGCGTCGCGGCCAGCCGGTGCGAGCAGCGTGATGCCGAACGGAATGCCGTCGGCATGCATGGCGGCCGGCACCGCGAGGCCGCAGAGGTCGAGCAGATTGACGAAATTGGTGTAGGTGCCGAGCCGGCTGTTGAGCTCGATCGGATTGGCGAGCACTTGCGCGGTGGTATAGGCCGTCGGCGCCGTCGGCAGCACCAGCGCGTCGAGATTGGCGAAAGTCCGTTCGGCGATCTTGCGCAGGCCCTGCAGGCGATAGAGCGCGGAGAAGGTTTCCGCGGCCGAGAGCCGCGCGCCAGCGGCGGTGATCTCGCGCGTCACCGGATGGATCGCGTCGGGTGCGGACGCGAGCAGGTTGCGGATCACGAGGTAGCGTTCGGCGACCCAGGGTCCTTCGTAGAGCAGGCGCGCCGTCTCGTAGAACGGCTCGAGGTCGAACTCGACCAGATCGGCGCCGAGCGCGGTCCAGCGCTTCAGCGCATCGGCGTAGGCCGCTTCAGCCTTCTTGTCGCCGAAGAAGATCAACTGTCCGCCGCGCGGCACGCCGAGGCGCGGCTTTGTCGGGAATGGCGTGAGCGGCTGCAGCGGCCGGTCGCGCGAGAACGGATCGGCCTGGTCCGGGCCGGCCATCACCGAGAGCGCGAGTGCGGCGTCGTCCACGGTCAGCGCGAACACCGAGATGCAGTCGAGCGTGCGGCAGGCCGGCACGAGACCGGCGGTCGAGATCATGCCGAGGCTCGGCTTGAGCCCGACGATGTTGTTGAGCATCGCCGGCACGCGGCCGCTGCCGGCGGTGTCCGTGCCCAGCGACAGCGGCACGAGCCCGGCGCCGACCGCGACCGCCGAGCCCGAACTCGATCCGCCGGGGACGAGATCCTCGCGGACGGAGTTCCTGGGAACGCCGTAGGGCGAGCGCACGCCGACGAGGCCGGTCGCGAACTGGTCGAGATTGGTCTTGCCGATGATGATGGCGCCCGCGGCACGCAGGCGTGCCACCGCGGTCGAGTCGTGCGTCGGCGCGTAGGAGAACGCCGGGCAGGCCGCGGTGGTCGGAAACCCCAGCGCGTCGATATTGTCCTTTACCGCGACCGGCACGCCATAGAGCGGCAGGCCGGCGGCGTCCTTTCGCGCGGCGAGCCTTTCGGCCTCTGCGATCGCGTCCTTTTCGTCGCGCAGGCTGATGAACACGGCCGGATCGTCGTGGTCGCGGATGCGCTGATAGGTGCGTGCGACAGTCTGCGCCGGCGTGAGCGTGCCCGCGCGATGCGCGGCCACAATCGCGGCGATCGTTTCAGGCTGCTCAGCCCCCATGACGACAAAACTCCGGCAACATGTTCTACCCGGACTGAAGCAAGCGATGTGCCATTGTGTACATTATCCGAGCATGAGGGATGTTCCGGATATTGTCGAGGTATCATGCAGTTAGGTGAAGTTTTGCGGTGCCTGGCTGGTCGTGCGCCGGCGCCCTCGAACGGGCATTTGCACAAATCGTAGGCAAGGCAGATCAGGTGAAGTCCGCGAGGATCTGCAGCAGCCGCTCCCGGTTCTCCTTGCCGATCTTCTCGGCGACGTGGCGCTCGTGCTCGGCGGCGAGGCGCTTGAACTTCGCCAGCGCCGTCTCGCCCTGCGTCGTGAGGTGCAGGGCGTGAGAGCGCCGGTCCGCCTTTGACTTGATCCGCTTCACCAGCTTGCGCTGTTCGAGGCTGTCGAGCAGATGCACGAGCCGGGCGCGCTCGATGCCGAGACGCTTCGCCACCGCCATCTGGGACAGGCCCGGATTGGCGGCGATCACCGTCAGCACCGAATATTGCGTCGGCCGGATGTCGACATCGGCGAGCGTCCTGATGAAATCCTGGAAGATCCAGAGCTGGAAGCGGCGCACGGCGTAGCCGGCATGCCCGACCAGCGCATCGAGGCCGATTTCGTCCGCCTCGTTCCGCCGCGCGGCGCCGTTGCCGGCGCGCTTGCGCGGGGAGGGGCGGGTGTCGGCTCTGGCTGCGCTGGCTGTCACATCGTGTCTCCTGCCTTGCGTCCCTTGTAGCGTCACGGCGGCGCGGAGGAAAGATTGTTGTTGACGACAACAATTGTCCTGCCCAACATTATGGCCGAAGCAGCCCGGAACGAGGCTTGCGGCCGATCCCGGATTCCGGGCGAGGAGGAAACCGATGACGACGCCTGCTCCGCGCGGAGACGCTTCAAGCCTGTTCGCAACGCCCAGGACCGTGGCCGAGCATCGCGCGGACGGCAGCATCTTGCTCCGTTCACCCGAGCAATTGCGTGATGGCGCGCGCTGCATCGGTGACTGGCTCGAGCATTGGGCGCGGCAGACTCCGGACAACATCTTCCTGGCCGAGCGCTCCAGCGTCGAGGTGCCCTGGACCACAGTCACCTATGCGCAGGCGCTGCGTCAGGTGCGCGGAGCGGCCTCCTGGATTCTGGCACAGGGCCTCAGCGCCGCCCGCCCGATCGTGATCCTCTCCGACAACGGCATCGACCACGCGCTGCTCGCGCTCGCGGCCCAGCATGTCTGCGTGCCCTCGGCGGCGATCTCGCCGGCCTACTCGTTGATGTCAAAGGACTTCGACAAGCTGAAGAGCATGATCACGCTGCTCGAGCCAGGTGCGATCCATGTTTCCGCGACCACGCCGTTCGCGGCGGCGGTGGCTGCGATCAAGCCGCTGCACACGGCGCAGATCATCAGCAGCAATGGCGATGACGCCGATGCGCTCGCCTTCCGCGCCATTGCGGCAACGCCCGAAACGCCCGACGTCGCGAAGGCCTTCGCCGCGGTGACGCCGGACACGATCGCGAAATTTCTCTTCACCTCCGGTTCGACCGGAACGCCCAAGGCGGTCATCAACACCCAGCGCATGCTGACATCGAGCCAGCAGGCGAAGGCGCAGACCTGGGCGTTTCTGGAGCAGAGCCGCGACAACCTCGTCATTCTCGATTGGCTGCCCTGGAGCCACACCTTCGGCGCCAACCACAATTTCAATCTCGTGCTGCGCAACGGCGGCTCGCTCTATGTCGACGGTGGCAAGCCCGCGCCCGGCTTGTTCGCGACCTCGCTCGCCAATCTCAGGAGCGTGATGCCGACGGTCTATTTCAACGTGCCTCGCGGCTTCGACATGCTGATCGCGGCGCTGCGTGGCGACGAGGAACTGCGCCGCCGCTTCTTCAGAGAAGTGAAGTTTGCCTTCTATGCCGGCGCGGCGCTGCCGCAAAATCTCTGGGACGCGCTCGCGCAATTGTCCGTCGAGACGGTCGGCCGTCCGCTGCCGATGGTCTCCGCCTGGGGCTCGACCGAGACTTCACCGCTCGCGACCGACTGCCATTTCCTCGCGGAACGCTCCGGCAATATCGGCGTGCCGATTCCGGGAACGGAACTGAAGCTCGTCACGTCCGGCGACAAGCTGGAAGTGCGGGTCCGCGGACCCAACGTCACGCCGGGATACTGGAAAGCGCCGGAACTGACGAAGCAGGCGTTCGACGAGGAAGGGTTTTATCTCATCGGTGATGCCGTGAGGCTCGCCGATGCCGCGCGGCCGGAGCGCGGCTTGTTCTTCGATGGCCGCGTCGCGGAAGACTTCAAGCTCAATTCGGGGACCTGGGTCAGCGTCGGCACGCTGCGTGTTGCCGGCATCGCGGCGTTGGCACCGCTGGCGCAGGACATCGTCGTGACGGGTCATGGCGGGGACGAGGTGCGCTTCCTGGTGTTTCCGAACATCGCCGCCTGCCGTGCCCGCGCCGGCATGAGTGAAACGGCACACGTGAATGACGTGCTGGCGCACGACAAGGTCAGGACCGCGATTGCCCAGGGGCTCGCGAAACTGAAGCAGCAAAGCGCCAACTCGTCCGGCCATGCCACGCGCGCGCTTCTGCTTGCCGAGCCGGCCTCTGTCGACGGCAGCGAGATCACCGACAAGGGCTACATCAATCAGCGCGCCGTGCTGACGCGGCGGGCCGATGCTGTGGCCCGGTTGAACGACGATATGTCGGCCGAGTGGATCGGCTGCAGCAAATAAGAACTCTTTTCATCCGGAAGCTCCCGTGCCCGGACGCAGCGCAGCACCTGATAGGTGCACTGCAGAGCCGGCGTCCGTCTCTTGTTGCGCGCGACGACCTGGGTTCTCGCTCTGCGCAGCGGTGTTTCACGCTCCAGCGCATCCGGGACACGCGAGCGTAGGGTCGCGCGCTCTTCATCGTCATTGCGAGCGAAGCGAAGCAATCCAGGCGCTTTCCGGACCGGTGCAGTCTGGATTGCTCCTCGCAATGGCGAGCGGGAATATGCCAGTCATCCTGTCGCAATGGCCCAAAGAATTCTTTGTTGCCGAAGCAACTAATTTGTGCGAACCGTTCCAGACAAGGACGACGGCGGGCAAACCGCCGCGCCTGATCCTGGAGGAAACCATGCTCGGCCGGAAGGGTGCCGCAGGCAGATGTCTGCGCATGCCGGACAATGACAGGGGACTGCACCCGACGTGCGGTCTGTCAGGTATCCGCGCCGCCCGTGACCGCGCCCAGATTTTCGTGCAGCCGGCGCAGCAAATCGATCAGGACCTCCCGCTCGTCCTTGTTCAGGCACGACAGCAGGCGTCGCTCGCGCTCGAATGCCGCGGCGATCACCTTGTCATGGGTATTGCGGCCCTTCGCCGTCAGCGCGATCGAATGGGTGCGGCCGTCGTTCGGATCGGTGCGGATCGACACCAGCCCGCGCTTCTCGAGCCCGGCCAGCGTCCGGCTCACGGGACCCTTGTCGAAGCCGATGACGTGGCAGATGCGCGCGGCCGGAATGCCGGGCTCAATCGCCAGCAGCGACATGATCCGCCACTCCGTGACGTTGACGCCGAATTGCCGCTGGTAGAACGCGGTCGCACTGTTCGAGAGCTTGTTGGCGATGAAGGTGATGAAGGCCGGGACGTAGCGGTCGAGGTCGAGCAGCGGCCCGGTGTCGGCGGGCGCTGGCTTCTGGCGGGCTCGGGTCGAGGACGGCGGCATATCGGGGTTTTGACTCGCGGCGTGTCCGGAGACCTAAGAGTAACCGCGGCTGTTTCACAAGTTCAAAATGGGGGAGGACTTCCATGAGCGCGCCCGGCTCTTCCGCAACCGCCGTCCCGCATCTCGACGTCGATCCCTTCGACATGAACTTTTTTGCCGATCCCTATCCCACGCATGAATTGCTGCGGGAGACGGGGCCGGTCGTCTATCTCGACAAATGGAAGCTCTACGGCGTGGCGCGTTATGCGGAGGTTCATGCCGTGCTGAACGATCCCGCGACGTTCTGTTCCAGCCGCGGCGTCGGCCTCTCCGACTTCAAGAAGGAAAAGCCCTGGCGGCCGCCGAGCCTGATCCTCGAGGCCGATCCTCCCGAGCACACCCGCACCCGGGCCGTGCTGTCGAAGGTGTTGTCGCCGACGGTGATGAAGGGGCTGCGCGATCGCTTCGCCGCGGCGGCCGAGGAGCGCGTCGATGTGTTGCTCGATAAGCGCAGCTTCGATGCGATCACGGATCTTGCGGAAGCCTATCCGCTCTCGATTTTTCCCGACGCGCTCGGCCTGAAGCCGGAGGGACGCGACCATCTCATTCCCTATGCGAGCCTCGTGTTCAACGCCTTCGGTCCGCCGAACCAGTTGCGCCAGGACGCGATCGCGCGGTCGGCGCCGCACCAGACCTACGTCACCGAGCAGTGCCAGCGCGAGAACCTCACGCCCGGCGGCATCGGCGCCTGCATCCATGCCCATGTCGACGAGGGTGCGATCACGGCCACGGAAGCGCCGTTGCTGGTGCGCTCGCTGCTCTCCGCCGGCCTCGACACCACCGTGAACGGTATCGGTGCCGCCGTCTATTGCCTGGCACGTTTCCCCGATCAGTGGCAGCGCCTGCGCGGCGACCTCACGCTCGCGCGCAACGCGTTCGAGGAAGCCGTGCGCTTCGAGAGCCCGGTGCAGACCTTCTTCCGCACCACCACGCGCGAGGTCGAGCTTTCCGGCGCGACGATCGGCGAAGGCGAGAAAGTGCTGATGTTTCTCGCCGCCGCCAATCGCGATCCACGCCGCTGGGACAAGCCGGACAGCTACGACATCACTCGTCGTACGTCCGGCCATGTCGGCTACGGCTCGGGCATCCACATGTGCGTCGGCCAGCTCGTGGCGCGGCTCGAGGGCGAGACCATGCTTGCGGCGCTCGCGCGCCGGATCGCCAGGATCGAGATCACGGGCGAACCGACACGCCGCTTCAACAACACGCTGCGCGGGCTCGACAGCCTGCCGGTGACGATCACGCCGGCCTGACGCCGGGGACAACGAGACAACAAAAGGGGGAGGAACGATGAAACACCTGAAGTGGACGCTTGCGCTGGCCGCGAGCCTGATGAGCGGCGCGGCCAGTGCCGAGGTATCGGACAATGTCGTGCGCGTCGGCGTGCTCAACGACATCTCCGGCATCTTCCAGGATACCAACGGGATGGGCTCGGTCGAGGCCGCGCGCATGGCGGCGGAAGATTTCAACGGCGGAGGCAAGAACATCAAGGTCGAGATCGTCTACGCCGACCACCAGAACAAGGCCGATGTCGGAAATGCGATCGCCCGCAAATGGCTCGATATCGACGGCGTCGACGCGATCGTCGACGTCCCCAATTCCGCGGTCGGGCTTTCGATCAACACGCTTCTGCGCGACAGCCGCATGACGTTCCTGGCGTCATCGACCGCGAGCGCCGATCTCACCGGCAAGGCCTGTTCGCCCAACACCATCCAATGGGTCAACGACACCTGGGCCACGGGCAACACCACCGCGGCTGCCATGATGTCGCGCGGCGGCAAGGACTGGTATTTCCTCACGGTCGACTATGCGCTCGGCAAAGGCATCGAGGCGGAGGCGCAGAAATACATCGAAGGGCACGGCGGCAAGGTGATCGGCTCTTCGAAGCATCCGCTCGGGACGTCCGACTTCGCGTCGTTCCTGTTGCAGGCGCAGAGCTCGAAGGCGCAGGTGATCGGCCTCGCCAATGCCGGCGGCGACACCATCAACACGGTGAAGCAGGCCGCCGAGTTCGGCATCCAGCAGGGCGGGCAGAAGCTCGTCGCGTTCCTGCTGTTCATCAACGACATCCACGGCATGGGCATCAAGGTCGCGCAGGGGCTCCAGCTCATGGAGGCCTTCTACTGGGACATGAATGACGACACCCGCGCCTTCGCCAAGCGCTTCGCGGCGCGTCCGGGCATGAACGGCAAGATGCCGAGCGGCAACCAGGCCGGCGTCTACGCCTCCACGCTTGCGTACCTCAACGCGGTCGCTGCTACCGGCAGCGACAACGCGAAGGACGTCGTGCCGGAGATGAAGAAGTTCAAAGGCAAGGACAAGCTGTTCGGCGACACCGCGATCCGCCAGGACGGCCGTGTCGTGCACCCGATGTACCTGTTCGAGGTGAAGAAGCCGGAGGAGTCGAAATATCCGTACGATTACTACAAGCTGATCTCGACCATTCCGGCCGACCAGGCGTTTCGTCCGCTGGCGGACGGCGGCTGCGAGCTGGTGAAGTAGCTATAGCAGGATGCGCTGTTGCACCCTCTCCCCTTGTGGGAGAGGGTGGCTTCGCAAAGCGAAGCCGGGTGAGGGGTTCTCTCCGCGCGCGGCTCTCTTGCAGTGAGCGCGCGGATACGACCCCTCATCCGGCGCTTCGCGCCACCTTCTGCGGGGAGAAGGAAGAAAGGCTACACCACCTTGCTGCTTCCCTGCGTGATGAGCCGCGCGGCGCGCTGGTCGCGGGCGTAGATCCACAGCCAGCTCAGGGCGACGCTGAGGCGGTGGCGCAGGCCGATCAGGAAGTAGATGTGGGCGATGCCCCAGATCCACCACGCGATCGTGCCGCGCAGCTTGATGCGGCCGAAGTCGATCACGGCGAGCCGCTTGCCGATCTGGGCCAGGCTGCCGGCATGCTTGTAGCGGAACGCTCCCTTCGTCTCTCCGCGCAGCCGCGCCTTGATGGTCTCGGCGACATGACGCCCCTGCTGCTTGGCGGCCGGCGCGATGCCGGGCACCGGATTGCCGTTCCAGGCATTGATCGAAACGGTGTCGCCGATCGCGAAGATCTCGGGATGGCCGGGAATCGTCAGGTCGGCTTCGACCTGCACGCGGCCGGCGCGGCCCGCCCGTTGCGCAGGGCAGAATTTTGTGCAACGCACAAGAAATCGATT
>NZ_JASGFS010000030.1:0-75212 GCF_047605465.1 Bradyrhizobium sp.
CTGCTCGACGAGCCGACCGAGGGCATCCAGCCCTCGATCATCAAGGACATCGGCCGCGCCATCTCCTATCTGCGCAACCTCGGCCACATCGCCATCGTGCTGGTCGAACAATATCTCGACTTTGCCTGCGAACTCGGCGACAGTTTCGCCGTGATGGACCGCGGCGCGGTGAAGTTCACCTGCGACCGCAGCAACCTCGATCCGGGCGAGATCAGCCGCCAGATGGCGTTGTAAGTCGGACATTCTGCCGCGACCGGCCGGGGGGAAACGGATGCGCAGCGAGCTATCGGTCACGTCTTCCGTTTTCCAGGCCAACCGCGCCCGCGGCGCGGTGCGGTTCGACGTGCAGGCGCGTGACGGCGTGACACGGCGCGGCGCCTTGCACGAGTCCGGCTCGCTCCGTGTGCGCTTTCCGTCCCCGGAGAGCGAGGGCCTCTCCGGCGTGTTCGTCAACACGGCCGGCGGCGTTGCCGGCGGCGACCGGTTCGACATCGAGATCGCGGCGACCGATGCCGCGCGGCTGACGCTGACCACGGCCGCCGCGGAAAAGGTCTATCGCGCGCCGGGGCCGGCGGCGCAGCTCAACATCGCTTTGAAGGTCGGCGCGGGCGCGCATCTGTCCTGGTTGCCGCAGGAGACCATCCTGTTCGACCGGGCGCGCGTGCAGCGCCGCTTCGATATCGATCTCGACGAGGCGGCCTCGCTCCTGCTTTGCGAGATCGTGGTGTTCGGACGCACCGCGATGGGCGAACGGATGGAGCAAGGCGAGTTCGTCGACCGCTGGCGGCTGCGCCGGGGCGGCCGCCTGGTCTTTGCCGAGACCGTCAGGCTCGAGGGCGACATCGGCGCGAAACTCGCGCGATCCGCGGTCGCCAAAGGCGGCGCGGCGATCGGTACGGCCCTGATCGCGCCTGGCGATGAGGCGCTGATCGAGCGTGTTCGCGAGGCCTCGGAGTCCTTCGCCGGCGAGGTCGGAATATCCGCCTGGAACGGCTTTGCAATGGCTCGGTTCTGTGCCCAAGATGCGGCCCGGTTGCGCGCCGACATGATGGCCGTGCTGGCGCGAACCGGTGCGGCGCTGTCGCGGCTATGGCTGAATTGATTGATGTGAACGGAAGAGATTTCGCATGAACCTGTCTCCCCGCGAAAAGGACAAGCTTCTGATCTCGATGGCGGCCATCGTGGCGCGGCGCAGGCTGGATCGCGGCGTCAAGCTCAACCATCCCGAAGCGATCGCGATCATTTCCGACTTCATCCTCGAAGGCGCACGCGACGGCCGCACCGTAGCCGAACTGATGCAGTCCGGCGCGCAGGTGCTGACGCGCGACCAGGTGATGCCGGGCATTCCCGAGATGATCCACGACATCCAGGTCGAGGCGACTTTTCCGGACGGCACCAAGCTCGTCACCGTACACGAACCGATCCGATAGGAGCGCGACATGATCCCCGGCGAATTCTTCATCCAGGACGGCGAGATCGAGCTCAATGCGGGCCGCAAGACCGTGACGCTGACGGTCGCCAACACCGGCGATCGCCCGATCCAGGTCGGCTCGCACTACCATTTCTTCGAGACCAACCCTGCGCTGAAATTCGATCGCAAGAAGGCCCGCGGCATGCGTCTCGACATCGCCGCCGGCACCGCGGTCCGCTTCGAGCCCGGCCAGACCCGCGACGTCCAGCTCGTGGCGCTCGCCGGCAAGAAGACCGTCTACGGTTTCCGCGGCGACGTGATGGGGAAGCTGTGACGCATGCTGCCCGCCGTGCGCCTCGTCTCCGAAGCCGCCGAGCTGGCCGCGCGCCGGCATAACGGCATGGCGCGCAAGGGGCGGGGCGATGAGCCCTACATCAATCATCTCGCCGAGGTGGCGAACCTGCTTGCGATGGCAACCGACGGCGCCGATGCCGAATTGGTCGCGGCCGGCTGGCTGCATGATGCGATCGAGGACACGGAGACGACGCGCCAGGAACTCGCGCGGAAATTCTCCGAGCGCGTCGCATCGCTCGTCGTCGAATGCACCGACGACATGAGCCTGCCGAAGGCCGAGCGGCGACGGCGGCAGGTGGTCGACGCGCCGAAGAAATCGGCGGGCGCGAAACTGATCAAGATCGCGGACAAGGTGAGCAACATCGGAGCGCGCATTCACGCTGATCCGACCGCGGAAGAGCACGCGGATCTCGCCGACTACACCGGCTGGGCCGAGCAGGTGGTCGCGGGGTGCCGCGGCGGCAATCCGTGGCTCGATACGACATTCGACGACATGGTGCGGCGGGCGAGGGCTTCGCTGTGAGCGCCGATCGGGAATTCAAACGCAAACGGGGCTTGTGATGTCCGTCAAGATGAAGCGTTCCGTCTACGCCGACATGTTCGGTCCGACCACCGGCGACAAGGTGCGGCTCGCCGATACCGATCTCATCATCGAGGTCGAGAAGGATTTCACGACCTACGGCGAGGAGGTGAAGTTCGGCGGCGGCAAGGTGATCCGCGACGGCATGGGACAGTCGCAGGTCACCAACACGCAGGGCGCGGCCGACACCGTCATCACCAATGCGCTGATCGTCGATCACTGGGGCATCGTGAAAGCCGACGTCGCGATCAAGGAGGGCATGATCTCCGCGATCGGCAAGGCCGGCAATCCCGACATCCAGCCCGGCGTCACCATCGTCATCGGGCCCGGCACCGATGTGATCGCGGGCGAGGGCAAGATCCTCACCGCCGGCGGCTTCGACAGCCACATCCATTTCATCTGTCCGCAGCAGATCGAGCATGCGCTGATGTCCGGCGTCACCTCGATGCTGGGTGGCGGCACCGGCCCGTCGCACGGCACCTTCGCGACCACCTGCACCCCGGGCCCCTGGCACATCGCGCGGATGATCCAGTCGTTCGACGCCTTCCCCGTCAATCTCGGCATTTCCGGCAAGGGAAATGCCTCGCGGCCCGCGGCGCTGGTCGAGATGATCAAGGCCGGCGCCTGCGCGCTGAAGCTGCACGAGGACTGGGGCACCACGCCGGCCGCGATCGATAATTGCCTGTCGGTCGCCGACGATCACGACATCCAGGTGATGATCCACACCGACACGCTGAATGAATCCGGCTTCGTCGAGGATACGATCAAGGCCTTCAAGGGCCGCACCATCCATGCCTTCCACACCGAGGGCGCCGGCGGCGGCCATGCCCCCGATATCATCAAGGTCGCCGGACTGAAGAACGTGCTGCCGTCGTCGACCAATCCGACGCGCCCGTTCACGCGCAACACCATCGACGAGCATCTCGACATGCTGATGGTGTGCCATCACCTCGATCCCTCGATCGCCGAAGACCTGGCCTTCGCCGAGAGTCGCATTCGGAAAGAGACCATCGCCGCGGAGGACATCCTGCACGATCTCGGCGCGCTCTCGATGATGTCGTCGGACTCCCAGGCCATGGGCCGGCTCGGCGAGGTCATCATCCGGACCTGGCAGACCGCGGACAAGATGAAGAAGCAGCGCGGGTCGCTGCCGCAGGACAAGGGGAAGGACAACGATAATTTCCGCGTCAGGCGGTACATCGCCAAATACACGATCAATCCGGCGATCGCCCACGGCGTCTCGAAGCTGATCGGCTCGGTCGAGAAGGGCAAGCTCGCCGATCTCGTGCTGTGGTCGCCGGCCTTCTTCGGCGTCAAGCCGGACTGCATCATCAAGGGCGGCTCGATCGTCGCCGCACCCATGGGCGATCCCAACGCCTCGATCCCGACGCCGCAGCCGGTGCACTACCAGCCGATGTTCGGCGCCTTCGGCAAGGCGCGCACCGCGTCCTCCGTCGTCTTCACCTCGAAAGCCGCGGTCACAGGCGGGCTGGCGCGCAAGCTAGGCATCGACAAGAAGCTCTATGCCGTCCAGAACACCCGCGGCAAGATCTCGAAGAAGAGCATGATCCACAACGACGCGACGCCCGACATCGAGGTCGATCCCGAGACCTACGAGGTCCGTGCCGACGGGGAGCTGCTCACCTGCGCGCCGGCCGAGGTGTTGCCGATGGCGCAGCGATATTTCATGTACTGAAAATAGCGTCTCGACGCATGTCCCCGGAGCAGGTCCGGGGACGGTTTTACGGTTTTGCGTTCGATCCCGCCTGGTCTAATGTCGCGCCCGGTATCTTAGCCTAGAAGAAAAGCCGGGAGGATTTCTCGTGATCTACGTCGTCGCTACCCTGACCATCAAGCCCGAAACGCGCGCCGAATTCATCGCAGCCGCCACCGCCTGCATCAAGGAGACGCGCAAGGAGCCCGGCAATATCGCCTATGACCTGCATGAGAGCGTCACGGATCCCACCAGGATGGTGTTCGTCGAGCAATGGGAAAATGCCGAGGCACTGGTGCCGCACCGGACCCAGGAGCATATGAAGACGTTCGGCCGTGTCGCGGTGAAGTGCTTCACGGCGCCGCCGAAGATCGAGGTGATCACGCCCGAGAAGGTCGACGTCCGCTAACAAGAAGAACAGGGAATAACCCCCATGATCTATGTCATCGCGACCACACCCATGAAGCCGGAGAACAAGGACGACTTCATCAAGGGGCACAAGGCCTGCACCGTCGAGACGCTCAAGGAGAAGGGATGCATCTCCTATGACGGCAACGTCAGCGTCAACAATCCCAATCTGTACGTCGTGGTCGAGCGCTGGGAGACCCGCGACGATCTCAACGCACATGCGCGGGCGCCCCACATGAAGGTGTGGCGCGAATATTCCGCGCAGATGAAGACGGCGCCGACGGTGATCGAGATCATCAGCGACGGCAAGGTCGAGAAGCTCTGAGGACGAACGCGCATGATCCGGGCGACACAGGTACGAGGGCAGCATCGCTTCACGGAAGCGCCGGCGGATACGGTCGTGCTCGATTTCGACGATCGGCACCGCCGCCGCATGGCGATGACGGGGACGCGGGGGCTCGAATTCCTGCTCGACCTGGAAAACGCCGTTGCGCTCCGCGGCGGCGACGCGCTCGTGCTGGAGGACGGCCGGCTGGTCGAAGTGGTGGCGGCGCCTGAGCCGCTTCTGGAGATCCGCGGCCACGATCCGCATCATCTCATCCGCGTCGGCTGGCATCTCGGCAACCGTCATCTGCCGACGCAGATCATGGCCAAGAGCCTGCGGATTCGTCGCGATCATGTCATCGAGGCGATGGTGAAGGGGCTCGGCGCGCGCGTGGTCGAGATCGAGGCGCCGTTCGACCCCGAAGGCGGCGCCTATGCCGAAGCCGCTCATGCGCATGATCACGACGACCATGCGCATCACGACCACGGCCATCATCATCACGATCATGGCCACCACCATGATCACCACGGCCACGATCATCACCATCATCATCACGACGAGCATTGCGACCATCCCGACCATCACCACGGCCACGGCCATGCTCATGACCACAAATGAGCCGGTCGAGGCCGGTTGCCTCGCCGCGCATGAGGCGGCGGCGCTGTACCGGCTGATGACCTGGCTCTCGCCGGCCTTTCCGGTCGGCGGCTTCTCCTATTCCAGCGGCATCGAATGGGCGGTCGAAGCGGGCGACATCACCGATGTGGCGACGCTCGCCGGTTGGCTCGACGTGATGCTCGGCGACGGTGCCGGCTTTTGCGATGCCACCTTTCTGGTCCATGCCTATCGTGCTGCCGAGGCCGGCGACGAGGCCGCCCTCCATGACATCGCGGAGCTTGCCGCGGCCTTCGTGCCCTCGCGTGAACGGCAACTCGAGACGAGTTCGCAAGGGCGCGCCTTCATCGATATCGCCCGTGCGGCGTGGAATGCCGAGGGGCTGGATGTCATGGTCGCGTCATGCGGCGCGCCGCCGGTCTATCCGGTGGCGGTCGGCCTGGTCGCCGCGATGCACGGCGTGCCGCTGGCTCCCACGCTGCACGCCTTCCTGCATGCGGTCGTCTCGAACTGGATTTCGGCGGCGAGCCGCCTCGTTCCGCTCGGCCAGACCGACAGCCAGCGGGTCCTGGTGATGCTGGAAGCCGCCGTCGCCGCGACCGCGAATCGTGCGCTGAATGCGACATTGGATGAACTCGGCAGCGCAACCTTCCGCGCCGACCTCGCTAGCCTGCGACACGAAACGCAATATACGCGGCTGTTCAGGTCATGAGCGCAGTATGGCGCTCTCCCGGTGTCGTCCCGGCGAAGGCCGGGACCCATCATCACCGGTGCCGATTGTGGCGAAAGGCGCCGGCGGGAGTGCCTCACCGAAATATCAGCGTGTATGGGGCCCGGCCTTCGCCGGGACGACACTGACAACGAGAACGAGGATCATTTCAATGGCAACGTCTCACGGCCCCCTGCGCGTCGGCGTCGGCGGCCCCGTCGGATCGGGCAAGACCGCGCTGATGGACCTGCTCTGCAAGACCATGCGCGAGCGCTACGACATCGCCGCGATCACCAACGACATCTACACCAAATGGGATGCCGAGTTCCTGGTGCGTTCGGGTTCGCTGACGCCGGACCGGATCGCCGGCGTGGAGACCGGCGGTTGCCCGCACACCGCCATCCGCGAGGACGCCTCGATGAATCTGGCGGCGGTCGCGGACATGCGGGCCAAATTTCCGGGGCTCGACCTCGTGCTGATCGAATCCGGCGGTGACAATCTGGCGGCGACCTTTTCGCCGGAGCTGGCCGACCTGACCATTTACGTCATCGACGTTGCGGCCGGCGACAAAATCCCGTCCAAGGGCGGCCCCGGCATCACCCGCTCCGACCTTCTGGTCATCAACAAGATCGACCTCGCGCCCCATGTCGGGGCGTCCCTGGAGAAGATGCAGACGGATGCCAAGCGGATGCGGGGGGAGCGGCCCTTCGTCATGACCAACCTGAAGAAAAGCGAGGGGCTCGACCGCATCGTCGGTTTCATCGAGGCCAAGGGGGGCTTGAAGGGCGCGGCCTGAAGCGGCGGGCACGAACGCGACCAGATAACGCACCCCGTCGGGCCGTTAACATCTGCGGCAGAGCCGCGGCCCGCGGAACAAATTTGCGGCGCAGCGATTAATTACCTCCGGCGCCCTTAGACCAAGCCGTCCCGGCCGGTCGGGCGGCGTTAAGCCTTTCAGGCAACCCAAGTTGCGTGCGGATGTCTCCTCCTTCATTATCTCCACCACTGGGGTCCACTCTGTTTCGGCACGTGGCCGTTCGAGCGGCGTTGATATGCTCCGTGTTTATTGCCGACCACCTGCTTTCGCCTGAGTAGTCGCGTGGTCAGGCTGGGTTTCATCATCGGCTTCATCGCTCTGCTCGGAGTGCTGCTCTCCGGGCTCGCGGCTTATCGTGTCCACGACCAGGAGCTGGTGCTGGACCGGATCGCGCTGGCGCGCGCGATCGACGTCCACGCAAGCCTCGTTCAGGACCGGCTGACGGAGCGCGAGCTGCTCGCGCGGGTTGCCTCGGGGCTGTTCCGATCGCCGTCGGTGATCAAGCCGAACATTCTGGAGCCGCTTCGCTCGGCCATCTACGCCTTCAAGACCGACTTCGTGGTGGCCGGCTGGATCGCCCGGCTGAAGCCGGATGAGCTGCTCGCGGCGCAGGATGCGATGGCAAAGGCCGGCTTCCCGAATCCGAAGATCCGGGGCTACGACGACAAGCCGATTGATCTGGCGAGCGTGACCCAGCCGATCGACGTGCTGATGGACCTCGAGCCGCGCAGCGACGAGACCCGGATCCTGCCCGGCCGCAGCTACGACCAGGATCAGGTCCGCGGCGCGATGCTGGCGCGGGCCAGGGTCGAGAAGAGCTCGGTGGCCTCCGATCCGGTTCCGTTGCTGCGCGCCAACGGACCGATCGGCATCATCGTGGCTGCTCCCGTTATCCCGGAGGGGGCGACGGAACCGGCTGGCTTCATCACGTTCTCCTACGAGCTCGCCTCGCTGATGCTGACCAACGACGACATGTCGCTGTTCGCCGTCGCGCTGAAGGATCCGCGCAGGGAAGGCGGCGAGCTCGTCGCCAACGACCAGGGCGTGGTGTCGACGCGCATGGTGGGACCGGACGGGCCGGCCCCGTCGGCGACGCGCACGGTGAGCTTTGGCGGCCGCGACTGGCAGCTCGGCTATTACGCGAAGACCAACTCGGCGCGGCGTGCCGAGCAGACCGCCATCATCGTGGCGGCGATCGGCTTCGCCATCACCGCGATGGTGTGCGGCCTGTTCGGCTACGTCGCCTACAACAATCTGAGGCTCAGCCGCGAGATCCAGGTGCGGATCGGTTTCGAGCGCCGCCTGACGGCGGTGATCGACGAGCTCAACCATCGGGTCAAGAACATCCTGGCGGTGATCCAGTCGATCGTCACCCGCACGCTGCGCCACGGCTCGGACATCGACGTCGCGCGCGAACTTTTGATCGGCCGCATTCACGCCATGTCCAACGTGGTCTCGCTGCTCAGCGAAAGCCAGTGGCAGGGCGTCAAGCTGAAGGGACTGTTCGAGGCGCGCGCGATCCCGCATGCGGACCGCATCGCCGTCAGCGGGCCGGACATCGCGGTCAGCGCGCGCGCGGCGCAGAGCCTGTCGCTGCTGTTCTTCGAGCTGGCCTCGCATTCCGACGAGGGGCTGTCGCTGGTCGGCAAGCATCCGCATATCACGGCGAACTGGTCGGTGACGGGCGAGGGGTCCGACGAGACCTTCCACTTCCGCTGGGAGGAGTTCAACACCAGCGAGGCGACGCGGCGCCCCGATTCCGATTTCGGCCTGATCCTGCTCGATCGTGTGGCGCCCGAGGCGCTCGGCGGCACCGCCAAGCGGTACTTCACCGACGTTTCCTACGTCTACGAGCTGACCGCACCGATGGACACGGTCGTCGACATGACCGAGCGTGACCGCACCGAGAAGATCTCGCAGCCGGTGAGGCCGGCGCGGTAGACTAGGCTCGAGGGACTAGGCTTGGTGCCGCAAGGCCGCAGGCAGGTCCTGTCGCTTCGACCAGGCGATGTAATAGGCCACCGCGGTCATCACGGCGATGCCGGCGAGGCTCACCATGATCTGCATCACGATCAGGTTCGGCCCGGTGATCAGGATCAGATGGCCGGCGAACGACAGGAAAACGCCGACGCAGAACACGGCGAGCCATTCCTCGCCGCATGTGATGACCGTCTGAAGCGGCTTCCACCGCAGGCCGGGATGATCGGCCGGAATGAGGTGGGTCGCGAGGAAGGCGAGCGCGAGGAAGTGCACGACGCGATAGGGCGCGAGGTTTTCCTTGTCGGTCGGGGTGATGCTGTCGAGGATGAAGCCCGGCAGATAGGATGACAGCGCCGGCGAATGGCGCATCAGCGTGACGGCCATCGCGAACAGCAGATAGGTGCCGGCGAGCCCGCGAAGCCAGGACATGCCGTGCAGCGCGCGGCCGGGCGCGCCGGTCACCGCGAACCAGCCGCCCAGCACCATCAGCATCTGCCAGCACAGCGGATTGAAGGTCCACTCCTGATCCGGATAGACGCGGAAGCCCCATTCGAACCAGCGCGCCGCGACATACAACGCGACCGATGCGGCCAGCGTCAGGTTCGGCCGTCGCAGCAGGCCCCACAGCGCGAACGGAAAGAACGCCATCAGCGGGATCATCAATTGCAGGAGGTCGAGGTTCAGCGGCTCCTCCTGCAGCACCAGTCCACGCACCAGGATGCGCAGCGGGTGATCGAGAATGCCGGAGATGTTGTATTCGTGGATGATCTCCGGCGCCATCGACTGCGAGGCGACATAGGCGATGGTGTCGATGTAGATCACGAACAGCACGACATAGGCGGCATAGAGCCGCCAGACGCGGCGGAAGATGCGCGTCGCCGCCACCAGGTAGCCGCGGTCCAGCGCCATCTTGCCGTGGATGATGGCGACGCCATAGCCCACCACGAAGACGAACAGATCAGCGGCGCCGCTGAAGCCGAAATTGCGCAGCGTCAGCAGATTGACGACGTTGTTCGGAATGTGGTCGATGAAAACGGACCAGTTGGCGATCCCGAGCGTCAGATAGAGCCGGGCATCTTGATGAAATGCGGCGAGGTTCGCCTTGACGGACGGTTTCATCGCGTGAAGTGACATTTGGAGGCAGGGGCGCCGCTTTTAGCGACAACCGTCGGTCGATCCGAGTAGCGTTTGCGTGAAGGAGGCTGGATTTGCTCTCGTTGACGAAAAATTGCGCAAAGCCTGCCGTCACGTTCGGGCAGATGCGCTTCCTGCGCCTGCAGCGCAACTTTCGGAAGGCGGAACGATTCGAAGCGCCATCGATGGGGACCGGCCCGCATCGGCGGCCCGCCCCGTTACTCGGCCGGTTCGGTCGAAGCCTCATCGGATGCGCCGGCGCGGCTCGCCATGATTCCGAGCGCGACGCCGCCGATCGCCAGGATCGGAAGCAGACGCTTCACTCCGATGGCACGGGCAATCTGCAGTCCCGTCGCGATCAGCATGGGATCGGCGAGCATGCTCTGCGCTGCGGACTTCGCGGCACGCTCGGCAGCGATGCGGGCGCGCTTCTGCATCTCCCGCTTGTAACCCCAATAGGTGCCGGCCGCGGCAAGCGTGAGCAGGAAGAAGATGCCGGCGCCGGCGAGGCAGGCGGGCACCGGTCCATATGTCTGCAGAACCGAAATGAAGGCGGCCGCGCAGAGGAAACAGGTCGCGATGAAAAGAGCGAAGGCGGCACCGGCGGCCAGCGATGTCAGACGAACCGTCGTGCCCGTCGATGCGCTGATGCCATCGATGATGCGCTGAAACATGGCGTTGCTCCTCAGATCCCCACAAGCCAAAAGCGGCGGCGCCGGAGCGCCACCGTAACGTCAGGTTTCGCCGAACGTCCTACCGGCGCCAGGCCACACCGATCAGGAAGCCGATGCCGAGCGCAACTCCGACCGTCGCGAGCGGGCGCGCGGTGATCGCGTCTTCCAGCGTCTCCTCGATCGAGCCATAGGCATCCTGTGCCGCGTCCATCATCGCGCTGCCGCGGTCCGATATGTCGTCCAGCGTCGAATCCATGTTTTCGCGCGCCTGCTTGTAGCCGCGGCGGGCCTGCTTGCTCGCCGAATTCGCAAAAGTGTTGAGCGCGTCGGTGATCTGGTCGGTGAGGGCGGCGATATCGCTTTTCACGGCTGCTACATCCTTTTCAAGACGTTCTCTGGTGGCTTTGTCGGTCCAGTCTCTCATCCCGGCTTCGCCGTTGGTCATTGACATCGCAGGCTCCGAACTGTTGGCGGTGAGACTGCCGGGCAACGCGTCGCGGGAACAGAAGTTCCATTCGCCGAAAATCCCTCATGCCTGCGGGAGTTGCGGCCCGTCCGAGGGCATCAGATGCTCCTTCAGGATGAGCGCGACGATGAGGAGAGGCGAAGACAGGAACGCGCCCATCGGGCCCCACAGCCAGGTCCAGAACGCCAGCGCGATGAAGACCGCGAGCGCATTCAGCGCCAGCCTGCGGCCGATGATGGTCGGCGTGACGAAATGCCCCTCCATGAAGGCGATGCCGCCGAAGGCGGCCGCCGCGATCAATCCCCCGCCGATACTGGGAAAGGCGACGACGCCCACCACGACCAGCACGACGAACGTCGCGATCGGCCCGATGATCGGGATGAAGTTGAGGGTGGCCGCGAGCGCGCCGAGGCCCGCAGGGTTGGGCATGCCAGTGACTGCGCAGACCACGCCGGTGGCGACGCCGACGCCGACATTGATGATGGTCACCGTCAGCAGGTAGTTGCCGAGATGGACCTCGATCTCGTTGAGGATCCGAAGCATGCGCAGCCGCGCGTCGCGATCGCTGAAGTTCATGATCAGGCCGCGCCTGAGGTCGCGCCAGCTCGCGATGAACAGGATCAGCGTGGCGAAGAACAGCAGGAATTCGGTGAAGGTCGGGGACAGGAATTCCAGCGTCGGCTGCACCCATTCGATCTTCGGCAATTGGAAGCTCGGCAGCCCCTCGGATCCGCCGAGCATGGATTGCAGATCGCTCCACAGTGCCAGCGGCCGGTCGAAGACGTGGAGCTTCGCCTTCAATTGTGCGCCGAGCTCCGGCAGGCGTGAACTCCACTCCATCGCCGGCGAGGCGATCAGGGCGAATACGAACGTGACGATCGTGGTCATCGCGACCACGATCAGGACGGCGCCGACGGCGCGCGGCACCCGCTGCCGCTCCAGAAAGCTCGCGGCCGGCGAGAGCATGGTGCCGGCGACGACCGCCATGACCACGGGCAGGAAGAAGGCTTTGGCGATGTAGAGCACCGCGACGACCGCGATCAGGAGCAGGCCCGCGAGCGCGAAGGCGACAAACTCGGTGCGGCGGATGATCGGCGGCAGTTCACTGCGGCTGTCGGGAAGCGGAGCGCCTTCGCTGTTGCCGAGAAGCGGACGTTCGCCGGGAAAGACGCGCACAATACCTCTCCCTGCACGGAAGCCTCTGCCCGCGCGCCCGTTGATGATCGGAAAACGCGATGGAGGCATCAGGGTTCCATCGCGGCTTCGTGAAGATTTGCTCGCTTGACTGTGACGTCGCTGCTTCAGTTGGTGACGGAACTTGAGTCGGTCCGGCTGCGTTTGTTGGGAGCCGCATCACCCAGATGCACACATCCCAACGGGGCAGCACATGACAAGGTTCTCTGCAGTCCATCGCCGGCTCGCGCCGCGCGCACTCACCGCATTCGCCTTTGCGACAGCACTGCTGACAGTGCCGTTCGCGGCTCAGGCCCAGACGCTCGGCTATGCGTCGATGCAGCCGCAAGGCTTCGAGCAGGATCAAGGTTTCCAGCAGGATCAGGGCTACGCGCCGGGTTACACCCGCGATGAACCGCAGGCCACGGACGAGGATGCGCAACTGCCCGACCGGCTGCGTCGCCAGATCGTCAGCTTCGACCGGAACGAACCGGCCGGCACCATCGTCATCGATACCGCCAACACCTATCTTTATTATGTGCTCGGCAACGGCCGGGCCATGCGCTACGGCGTCGGCGTTGGCCGCGAAGGCTTCACCTGGTCTGGCGTGCAGAGCGTCACGCGCAAGGCCGAGTGGCCGGACTGGCATCCGCCGGCCGAGATGATCGCGCGCCAGCCCTATCTGCCGCGCTTCGTCGCCGGCGGTCCGGGCAATCCGCTCGGCGCACGTGCCATGTATCTCGGCTCCAGCGAATATCGCATCCACGGTACCAACGACCCGACCACGATCGGAAAGTTCGTGTCCTCCGGCTGCATCCGGCTGACCAATGAGGATGTCACCGACCTGTTCAACCGCGTCAGTGTCGGCGCCAGGGTCGTGGTGCTGCCGAAGAACGCGCCGCTGATGGCAAGGGGCGGCGACCCCGTCCGCAAGCGCCCGGCGGTCACGACGCTGTCCTCGGGCCGTCAGGCGCTCAACATCCCGATGTCGTCGGTGGACTGATTGGTCATGCGAAATAGTTCGATCGGCAAACTGGCTGGCGGGGCGGCAGCTTTCCTGGTTCTCAGCTCCGCCAGCCTCGTGCTGACGCCGTCGGCGCATGCCGAGGATTTTTTCTCGGCGCTGTTCGGCGGCTTCCGGATGCGACCGCCGCCGGAGATCCGGGTCCCGTTCCCCAACGACGACATGCCGCGCTATGACACCCCGCGCCAGCGCGCGTCTTATGGCGGCGGCACGGCCTATTGCGTGCGCGGCTGCGACGGCCGCTATTTCCCGGCGCAGGGCGCGAATGCCGAGAGCAAGGCGCAATCCTGCAAGAGCTTCTGTCCCGCCGCCGAGACCTCGATGGTTTACGGCAGCAGCATCGACGATGCCACGACCGACACCGGTAAATCCTATTCAGACCTTCCGAATGCCTTCCGCTACCGCAACGAGATCGTCGCGGGCTGCACCTGCAACGGCAAGGATTCGACCGGCCTCGCGGCGGTCAAGATCGAGGACGATCCCACCCTGCGCAAAGGCGACATCGTGGCGGGTGCCGACGGCCTGGTCGTTGCCAATCGCAACGCCAACGATCGCCGCGGCGTCGCGATGAACTTCTCGCCGCTGCCGGAATCGATCCGTGTCAGATTCCGCCAGGTGCCGGTGGTGGCGAAGGAGTAGGGACGGAGCGTAACCTACGCCGCGCGGATCCTGCCCAGGAAGTCGCTGACCTGCGCGTCGAGCCGGCGGCTCTGGGTTTCCAGCAATTCCGAGGCTTGCTTGACGTTTTCGGCCGCGCCCGCCGCGGTGTCGGTGTCGGCCTTCACCCCGGCGATGTTGTCCGAGACGTTCTTGGTGCCCCGCGCGGCATATTGCGTGCTGCGGGTGATCTCCTGGGTCGCCGCACCCTGCTCCTGCACGGCGGCGGCGATCGCCGTCGCGACCTCGTTCACCTCGCCGATGATGCCGCCGATCACCTGGATTGCGCTGATGGCTTCGCCCGCGACCTTCTGGATGTCGGCGATCTGCTCGGAGATGTCCTCGGTCGCCTTCGCGGTCTGGCCCGCTAGCGATTTCACTTCGGACGCCACCACGGCAAAGCCGCGCCCGGCCTCGCCGGCGCGGGCCGCTTCAATCGTGGCGTTGAGCGCCAGCAGGTTGGTCTGCGCCGCAATGGTGTTGATCAGGCCGACCACCTCGCCGATGCGGTTGGCGGAGCTGGCGAGGCTCTGCACGGTGCCGTCGGTGTCACGGGCCTGGCTGACGGCGCGGCTGGCGATGCCTGCGGCATGCGCGGCCTGCTGGCTGATATCGTTGATGGACGCGCTCAGTTGCTCGGCGGCGGCCGCGACGCTGTCCACGCTGCCGGTGGCCTCGCCGGAGGCCTTGCCGGCCATTTGCACCCGCTCGTTGGTCTGGCGTGAGACGGCCGAAAGCCCGGAGGCGGTCTTGCGCATCTCGCTGGAGGCCTGGCTCAATTGCTCCAGCGTTTCGTGCACGACGCCTTCGAATTCGCCGACATAGGTCTCGATCGCGCGCTGGCGCACGGCGGCGCTTGCGTTGTGCTCGCGCTCCTGCGCCTCGATCTTGAGCTTGTCGGTCGCCTGCTGCTTGAAGATCTCGAGTGCCCCGGCGAGCGCGCCGATCTCGTCCTTGCGATCGAGATAGCCGCTGTCGACGGTGAGGTCGCCGCCGGCAACCCGAAGCATGGCGTCGCGGATGTTGTGCAGCGGACGAATGACGCGGCGGGTGACCGCGATCATGGCGCCGGCCGTCAGGAGCGTCGCGACGACCAGCATCGCGATCTGGATGGCGAGTGCGCGGCTCGCTGCGGCATACTGAACCGCCGCATAGTCGCGGGCTTCGTCGAGTGCGCGCTCGGCCACGGTGACCGCGGTGCCCATGCGTTGCGACGTCAGGGGCGTCCACTGATCGGCGGTCATGTCGGTCTTCGAGCCGACCATGATCTGGTCGATCAGCCGGTCGCGCAGCGCGAGATAGTCCGCATTGAAATAGGCGGCCTTGGCGGCGTTCATCGCGTTGAGCAGTTCGGCCGATAGCTTCATGCCCAGCGTCGAGGAATCGAGCCCGCTCCAGGCGTTCTCGATGGCGCCGACCGTTTTGGTGTAGGTCTGCTGCGCCTCCAGCGGCAGGCTGCCGGTCGCCACCAGCCCGGTCGAGACCAGGTCGGAGGCCTCGCCCGCGGTGTTGCGCAGCAGCCAGGCGGCCTGCTTGATCGACAGCAATTGGTCGATCAGCGGATCGTTGTGGTTGACGACCGCGGTCAGGCGCGCGGAAATCGTCTCGAGCGTCGCAAGCAGCGCGCCGGTGTGGTCGGTGTATTCTTTCGAGAGCGCCGCGCGCCGGGCCTTCTTCGGCTTGCGCATCTCGTTCCAGGCTTCGGCCTGGAGTGTCGTCAGCCTGTCGAGCTGCTGGTTCAGGCTGGCGAGCAGGGCCGCCTGCTCCGCGAACGGGATCGACGGCAGCAGCGCGGCGGTAGTCCGGATCGCCGGCATCTCCGCCTCGTGAATGCCGCGCAGGAATTTCTCGATCTCGGGCGATACCGGCGCCTCGCCGTTCAGCACCCGCGGCGTCGAGGAGCGATCGGTACGGAGGTTGTGCATCGCCTTGAAGGCGTTGGCCGAAGCTTCAGCCACCGCCGCGATGTGGCCGGTGGCGCGCAGCCGTTCCCAGGATTGCCAGGCCGTCGTGATCAGAAGGGCAACGACGCAGGTCGCAAGAAGAGCAATGACCGACTGCAGCAGCGCGGAAACGGTGATACGTCGAAGCATGATGGAATCCCCCCGAACCCCGTGGTTTTGTCGCAAAAAGGGATAAACAGAGTTGTAACGCCGGTCCCGCTCGCGCCGGCGAAGCTTGCGGCGAGCGTCGCGATGCCGGATTTGCCAGGCGTTAACGGGTCGTTACCCGCCTGCTTCCCGGTCCGCCTGGTGGCGGGCCTGCGCCATTTGCGGAATTGCCAGAAGTTGTAACGGGTTGCCTCGGTGGAACCGACGCCCCTGATCGGCGTTAGGACAGCACTGGAAACCTAGCTGAAGGGGGCTTCGCGATGCTGGTCGGCGTACTCGTCACCTTTCTTGTCGTCATTCTCGTACTCTACCTCATCAACATGCTGCCGATGGACGGCCGCGCCAAGCAGATCGCGCGCGTCGTCGTCATCATCATCGGCGTGGTGTCGCTGCTGAAATACCTGACGGTGTTCTAGCGAGGCAGGCTGGACCGTCACGGCTGTGACGCTTCCAAACAAAAGCCCCGGCGATCAGCCGGGGCTTCGTCGTTCGCATTACGCCTAGTGCAGTGATTTGAGCCAGTCGTCGACGTCCTGACGAACCTGGTCCTTGGCCTTGCCGTAACGTTCCTGAAGCCGGCCTTCGAGCTGCTCGCGGCGGCCCTCGATCAATTTGAGGTCGTCGTCGGTGAGCTTGCCCCACTTCTCCTTGGCCGAACCCTTGAACTGCTTCCAGTTTCCCTCGATCCGATTCCAGTCCATGGCCATCTCCCGTGGTTGATGGCCGGGACAACGCGGGCGATGCGGCGCCGTTCCTCGCTGCACCGCGGCGCCTTGCCCGACAAAAAAGCCCCGACTTTCGCCGGGGCTTCGGAGGTTCGATGGACCGGCTCAGCCGGCCGCCTTGGCCTCGCGGCGGCGCGCGGTGAGGATGTATTCGGTGTAGCCGTTCGGCTGCTCGCGGCCCTTGAAGACAAGGTCGCAGGCGGCCTTGAAGGCGACGCCGTCGAAGGCGGGCGCCATCGGCTTGTAGATGGAATCGCCCGCGTTCTGCTTGTCGACGACCACCGCCATGCGCTTGAGCGATTCCATCACCTGCGCCTCGGTGATCACGCCCTGGTGCAGCCAGTTGGCAAGGTGCTGGCTGGAGATGCGCAAGGTGGCGCGGTCTTCCATCAGGCCGACGTCGTGGATGTCGGGCACCTTGGAGCAGCCGACGCCCTGGTCGATCCAGCGCACGACATAGCCGAGGATGCCCTGGCAGTTGTTGTCGATCTCCTGCTTGACGTCGTCGGGCGCCCAGTTCGACTTCGACACCGGAATGGTGAGGATGTCGGAGAGTTTGGCGCGCGGGCCACCCTTGGTCAGCTCTTGCTGGCGCGCGATGACGTTGACCTGGTGATAGTGCAGGGCGTGCAGCGTCGCGGCGGTCGGGGAGGGCACCCAGGCGGTGGTGGCGCCGGCCTGCGGATGCGCGATCTTCTGCGCCAGCATGTCCGCCATCTTGTCCGGCGCGGCCCACATGCCCTTGCCGATCTGGGCATGGCCGGGCAGGCCGTCGATCAGGCCCATGTCGACGTTCCAATCCTCATAGGCCTTGATCCAGGCCTGCGCCTTCATCTCGTTCTTGCGGATCATCGGACCCGCTTCCATCGAGGTGTGGATCTCGTCGCCGGTCCGGTCGAGGAAGCCGGTGTTGATGAACATGATGCGCTTGGAGGCGCGCTGGATACAGGCCTTGAGGTTGACGGTAGTGCGCCGTTCCTCGTCCATGATGCCGACCTTGAGCGTGTTCTCGGGCAGGCCGAGCATCTTCTCGACGCGGTCGAACAGCTCGCAGGTCAGCGACACCTCGTCGGGGCCGTGCATCTTCGGCTTGACGATATAGGCCGAGCCGGTGCGGCTGTTCTTGACCTTCGACTGGCCCTTGATGTCGTGAATGGCGAGCAGGCCCGAGACGGCGGCGTCGAGCAGGCCTTCCGGGATCTCCTCGCCCTTCTCGTCGAGCACAGCGTCGGTGAACATGTGGTGGCCGACATTGCGCATCAGCAGCAGGCTGCGGCCGTGCAGCTTCACCTCGCCCTTGCCGTCCGGCGTCTTGTAGCTGCGGTCGGTGTTGAGCGAGCGGGTCAGCGTCTTGCCGCCCTTCTCGAAATCCGCCGACAGCGTGCCGTTCATGAGGCCGAGCGTGTTGCGATAGACCAGCACCTTGTCCTCGGCATCGACAGCGGCGACCGAGTCTTCCATGTCGAGGATGGTGGAGACCGCGGCCTCCATGATCATGTCGGCGACGCCGGCCGGATCGTCCTTGCCGATCGCGCTGCCCCGGTCGATCTTCACCTCGACATGCAGGCCGTTGTTCACGAGCAGCACTGCGCTCGGCGCGGCCGCATCGCCCTGGAAGCCGGCGAACTGCGCGGCGTTCTTCAGCGCGGTCGCATTGCCGCTCTTCAGCTTCACCGCGAGCTGGCCGGCGACCACGCTGTAGGCGGTGACGTCGGTATGGCTGGCGGTCGCGAGCGGCACGGCGGCATCGAGGAAGGCCTTGGCCTTGGCGATCACCTTGTCGCCGCGCGCCTTGTTGTAACCCTTGCCGCCTTCCGAGGGATCGTGCGGGATCGCGTCGGTGCCGTAGAAGGCGTCGTACAGCGAGCCCCAGCGCGCGTTCGCCGCGTTGAGTGCGTAGCGCGCATTGGTGAGGGGCACGACGAGCTGCGGTCCGCAGATCTTGCCGATCTCCTCGTCGACGTTGGCAGTCTCGACCTTCTGCGTCGCGGGTTCGGGGACGAGATAGCCGATCTCCTTCAGGAAGGCGGTGTAGGCGTCGAGATCGAAGGCCTTGCCCTTGCTGGCGCGGTGCCACTCGTCGATCTTGGCCTGCAGCGTGTCGCGGAGTGCGAGCAGCGACCGGTTCTTCGGCCCGAGGTCGCGGACGATCGCGGCCAGCCCGGCCCAGAACGCATCGGGCGTGATCCCGGTCTTCGGGGCCGCTTCCTTGGCGATGAAATCGTGCAGGACGGGAGCGATCTTCAATCCGTGGGCGTCGACGCGTTTCATGATGGGCTTTCTTGTTGGAAATGGCTGTTTTTGGCTGCTTTTGACCCGTCAGCAGCAAAATGCGCCCACCCGGGGCAGCTTTCGGGACCTATTAGCCCCAAAATCGGGGCGGTGAGAAGACCCCCCGGGGTTTGTCAAAATGTCAAGAAGAGGTGTGAGCTTGGCCTGTTTTACAAACGGTCGAGCCGACTTGGTGCCACGCACGCAACTGAACTCCCTCGCCCACGCGGGGGAGTGCGGCGGAGAGGGGTAGCCCAGGCAAAGATATGTGAAAGTTCGGGAAGCCGAGTGATTGATTCCGGAGAGAGACCCCGCGTGGGCGCCTCTCCCCAACTGCCCCCACAAGGGGGAAGGCGCCGCGTGTCAGGCGTGAGCGGGGGCCCTCAGCGAAAGCCCGCCTCAGATGTTCGCGGCGAGGTCCACGACTTCGTCGAACAGCACGCCGGTCGTCTTCAGCATCTGCTCGATCTCGTCCGCGGCGTCCGCGACCGTCCGTGCCGATGTGTCGATCACGAGCTCGGCGGCCTGCGGCGCCTCGTAGTCGTTGCCGATGCCGGTGAACGAGGCGAGCGCGCCGGCGCGGGCCTTCTTGTAGTGGCCCTTGGGATCGCGCTCCTCGCAGATTTGCGCGGGCGTCGCGACGTGGATCTCGCGGAATGCGGTGTCCGCGATCCGGCGCGCCGCGGCGCGGTCCTCGCGCGCGGGAGAGACCGCGGCGACGATCGCGATGTGGCCGTTGCGGGCGAGATGCGTCGCGACCTCCGCGAGGCGGCGGATGTTCTCGCTGCGGTCGGCGGTGGTGAAGCCGAGATCGTTGTTCAGGCCCGCGCGCAGCGTGTCGCCGTCGAGCAGGATCGGCGACCCGCCATTGGTGAACAGCCGGCGCTCGAGCGCCTTGGCCAGCGTCGACTTGCCGGAGGCGGGCAGGCCCGTGAGCCAAACCACCGCGCCGTTGTGACGGTAGCGCGCGGAGCGCTCATCGGGCCGCAGTGCGGATTCCACCGGCACGATGTCGACCGGTACGGCGCGCTGACCGGCATCCACCGACAGCACGAGACCGCCGCCGGCGATGCGCCCGGACACTTCGATCACGAGGCGCCCGGTACGCGGGTTCTCGGTGTAGGGATCCGTGGCGATGGGGCTCGAGAGCGAAATGTCGATCTCGCCCACATGGTTGCGGCCGATCGCCTTGTTCTCGATGCTGGACAGTTCGCCGGGATCGACCGCCTTCTCGATCGCGACCACCGTGGCGCGACTTTCTTTTGGTCCGCAGCGCACCAGCAGCTGGTCGCCCTTGGCGAGCGGCTTGTCGTGCAGCCAGAAGATACGCGCGCGCAGGCGGCGGGTCTCGCGCGGAGCGGCGCTCGCATGCGCGACGATGTCGCCGCGCTCGATGAACAATTCGCGGTCGAGGGTGATGCCGACCGAGCGGCCCGCGCCCTGCCGGCCCGCGACGGGCGTCACCGGCCAGCTCTCGACCGTCTTGATTTTGGCGATCTTGCCGGCCGGCATGATCACGATCTCGTCGCCGGCGATGAGGCTGCCGGATTCGATGCGGCCCGCGACGATGCGGCGGTCGTCGAACTTGTAGATCGCCTGCACCGGCAGCCGCAGCGCCAGCGCTTCCAGCGGCCGCGCCGGCTCGAGCCGGTCGAGTGCCTCGACCACGGTCGGGCCCTGGTACCAGCCGATCCGGCCGGTGCGCTCGGCGACGCCGTCGCCGTCGCGCGCGGAAATCGGGATGACGGCGGTGGGTGTGACGCCGAGGCCATTGAGATGGGCGGAGATTTCGTCGCTGATCGCCTTGAAGCGGTCGGCGGAGAAGTCGACGCGGTCCATCTTGTTGACCACGATCGCGACCTGCTTCACGCCGAGCAGGTGCAGGAGGTAGCCGTGCCGCCGGGTCTGGTCGCGTACGCCTTCGAGCGCATCGATGATCAGCACCGCACCGTCGGCCTGCGAGGCGCCGGTGATCATGTTGCGGAGGAATTCGGCGTGGCCGGGCGCGTCGATCAGCACGATGTCGCGCGAATTGGTGCGGAAGCGGATCTGCGTGGTGTCGATGGTGATGCCCTGGTCGCGCTCGGTCTGCAGCGCGTCGAGCAGGAACGACCATTCGAACGGCATGCCGCGCCGCGCGCTGACGGCCTTGAGCATGTCGAGCTTGCCCTCGGGCAGGCTGCCGGTCTCGTGCAGCAGGCGGCCGACCAGCGTCGACTTGCCGTGGTCGACATGGCCGACGATGACGATGCGGACCTGCGGGCGCGTCGTACCGTTCGGCATCGACGTGGTGGCGGTGGCGGGCGAAGCCGGGGTGACGATCATGTTCATAGCCGCGTTGCGTCCTGAGGTCAGAGATAGCCGGCGACGCGCAGGCGCTCGAAGGCGTCTTCGGTCTCATGGTCGAGCGCGCGGCCCGCGCGCTCCGGCACCTTGGTCTGTTCGAGCTCGATCAGGATCTCGTCGATGTTCGACGCCGTCGAGGCGACCGGATTGGTGATGTCCTGGTCGCCCAGCGAGCGATAGCGCTTGCCGTCCTTGGCGAGATAGAGCGGAATGATCGGGATGTTCTCGCGCTTGGTGTAGGCCCAGATGTCGGCCTCGGTCCAATGCAGGATCGGGTGGATGCGCAGATGCGCGCCTTGCGGCGGCGAGGCGTTGAAATGGTCCCAGAACTCCGGCGGCTGGTCGCGCACGTCCCAATTGCCTTCGAGGCCCCGCGGCGAGAACACGCGTTCCTTGGCGCGGGTCGCTTCCTCGTCGCGGCGGATACCGGCGATCAGGCCGTCGAAGCCGTATTTCGCGAGCGCCATCTTGAGCCCTTCGGTCTTGCGCGCGGCGGAACGGGCGGCCGGCGGCAGCGTTGGGTCTACGGCATCGATGGGCGGGCAGGGCTCGACGCGAAGATCGAGGTCCCATTCCTTTCCGTAGTGATCGCGGAAGCGATACATCTCCGGAAACTTCTTGCCGGTGTCGACGTGGAGCGCCGGGAACGGCATGCGGCCGAAGAACGCCTTGCGTGCCAGCCAGATCATGACGTTGGAGTCTTTGCCGAGCGACCACAGCAGCGCGATCTTCTTCAGGCGGGCGAAAGCCTCGCGGAAAATGTAGATGCTTTGCGCCTCGAGCTGGTCGAGATGGTCCATGCCGGGAGCGGTCAGTTCGACCGGAATTTGCTGAGAAAGGGGAGCTGTGAAGCCCAGCCCATCTGCGCCGGAATCTGTCCTGAGAAGATGCATCTCTGCCACTTTGCGTTTGGAGGCGAAAATTCTATAGTTGCGTCGCGGGAGAGAAGAAAAAATTTTCTCTTTGCGCGCTCGAAACGAGACATATATAGAAAATAATTCCAGTCAACCCCGTATGTGGGGGAAGCGAGTATCGCATGCGGTTCTTGCCGGTGTTCCTCGATCTCAAGGCCGGTCCGGTGGTCCTCATCGGCGCGGGTGAGCTTCTGCGCGCCAAGTTGCGCGTGCTCGCCGCCGCCGGTGCGCGTGTTCGCGTGCATGCGCTCGACGGCAATCGCGACGCCGGCGGACTTGCTGCCGACGCTGCGGGCCGTGTCGCGTTTTCGGATGGCGATCCGCTCGTATCCGATCTCGCCGGCGTCATCGCCATCGTCTGTGCGGGTGCCGGCGATGTCGGCGTCGCGATGTCGGCGCGGGCGAAGGCGCTGGGCCTGCCCGTGAACGTCATGGACGATCTCGAACATTCCAGCTTCATCTTCCCGGCCATCGTCGATCGCGGCGATGTCGTGGTCGCGGTCGGCACCGGCGGCACATCGCCGGTGGTCGCGCGGCGCGTGCGCGAGAAGATCGAGGCATTGCTGCCTGCCCGCATCGGCGAACTCGCCGAGTTCATCGGCGGCGTCCGCAAGTCGATCAACGAGCGCATCGCCGAATTTCCGTTGCGCCGCCGCTTCTGGGAGCGCGTGATCGATGGCCCGATCGGCGCCTCCGTGCTCGCCGGCCGCAGGAGCGAGGCGGAAGCCGCGCTGACGCAGATTTCCGATCCCTCCGCGTTCGCGCGCGCCGACAAGCCGGAAGGCTCCGTCGCGCTGGTCGGTGCCGGCCCCGGCGATCCGGACCTTCTCACCATCAAGGCCCTGCGCGCGCTGCAGGACGCCGACATCGTCTTTCACGACGAACTGGTCTCGCCCGAAATTCTCGACCGCATCCGCCGCGACACGGCGCGCGTCCCGGTCGGCCGCCGCGTCGGCAAGCCCGGCATCGGCCAGGACGCCATCAACAGGCGCATGATCGAGGCGGCGCGCTCCGGCCAGCGCGTGGTGCGGCTGAAGGGCGGCGATCCCTTCGTGTTCGGCCGCGGCGGCGAAGAGGTCGAGGCGCTGCGCGCGGCGGGTATCGCCTATTCAGTCATTCCCGGCATCACCGCCGGGCTCGGTGGCGCAGCCGATTTCGAGGTGCCGCTCACCTATCGCCACGAAGCAACCCGCATTACTTTTCTCACCGCGCATCGGGCGCGCGACGCCGAGACGGCGGACTGGTCGACGCTGACCGACACCAGGATGACCGTCGTCGTCTACATGGGCATGACCGCGGCACCCGCCGTGCGCGCCGGCCTGCTCGCCGCGGGCCGCTCGCCGGAAACGCCGGTCGGCGTGTTCGCGCGCGTCACGCGCCCCGATGCACAGGCCGCGATCGGCACGCTGCGCGACCTGCCCGAACTCGTGAGGCGGACCAGCGGCGGTCCCGCCATTCTCATCATCGGCGACGTGATCCGGCATGCCGGCTCGCTTCGCCGCCAAACGCCCAACCAAATCATCTCTGACCTCCTGGAAGCAGCCGAATGACCTCTCCCCTGCAGCAGAAAATCAAGATCGCCGGGCCCTCCGTCGTGACCGCCAACCGCACCTGGGACGGCATCGTCGTCTACCGCACCGCCGCCAAGGGCTGGTCGGCGGAACTGGCCGACGCGGCCATCGTGCGCAACTCGGACGAGGCGAAGGCGTTGCTGGCCGAGGCCGTTGCCGATGACGTCGGCGCAATCGGTCCCTATATCGCGCCGGTGCAGGTCGACGAGGCCGGCAAGATCCTGCCGGGCAATCTGCGAGAGCAGATCCGCCGCGACGGCGTGACGATCGGCTTGCCGGTCTGACTATCGGCAGAGCTGTAAGGCATTTCTCATGTACGCTTACGACGAAATCGACCGCACGCTGGTCAATGAGCGCGTCTCGGAATTCCGCGACCAGGTGCAGCGGCGCCTGTCCGGCGAACTCACCGAGGACGAGTTCAAGATCCTTCGCCTGCAGAACGGCGTCTATCTGCAGCTGCACGCATATATGTTCCGCGTGGCGATTCCCTACGGCACGCTGGCGTCGAACCAGTTGCGGCAGCTGGCCCATGTCGCGCGCAAATATGATCGCGGCTACGGCCATTTCACGACGCGCCAGAACATCCAGTTCAACTGGATCAAGCTGTCGGACCTGCCGGACGCCCTGGCCGATCTCGCCGAGGTCGGCATCCATGCGATGCAGACCTCCGGCAACAACATGCGCAACGTCACGTCCGACCAGTGGGCCGGCGTCGCGCCGGGCGAGATCGAGGACCCCCGCATCTGGTCGGAGCTGATCCGTCAGCACACCACGCTGCATCCGGAATTCTCGTTCCTGCCGCGCAAGTTCAAGATCGCGATCACCGCGTCGGACCATGACCGCGCCGCGATCAAGGTCCACGACATCGGCCTGAAGCTGATCAAGAACGAGAAGGGCGAGACCGGCTTCGAGGTGCTGGTTGGTGGCGGGCTCGGCCGCACGCCGTTCATCGGCAAGACCATCAAGCACTTCGTCCACGGCCGCGATATCCTCAGCTATATCGAGGCGATCCTGCGCGTCTACAACCAGTACGGCCGCCGCGACAACATCTACAAGGCGCGCATCAAGATCCTCGTGCACGAGCTCGGCATCGAGAAATTCTCGCGCGAGGTCGAGGACGAGTGGCAGCATATCCGCGACTCCTCGCTTCAGATAGACGACGAGGTGATCGAAGACATCCGCTCGCGCTTCACCTATCCGGCCTACGAGAAGTTGCCGCACATGCCCGACGAGCTGCGGCAGGCCGCGGCCGATGCGGATTTCGAGGCCTGGCGTAAGAACTCCGTCGCCCCGCACAAGGTGCAGGGCTACTCCATCGTCACGATCTCGCTGAAGCCGATCGGCGCGCCTCCCGGCGACGCCACGGCCGAGCAGATGGACGCGCTCGCCGATCTCGCCGACAGATATTCCTTCGGGGAGATCCGCGTCGGCCACGAGCAGAACCTGGCGCTGCCGCACGTCGCCAAGCGCGACCTGCCCGCGCTGTGGAAGGCGCTCGACAAGCTTGGCCTCGCCACGCCGAACGTCAATCTGATCACCGACATCATCGCGTGCCCGGGTCTCGATTACTGCTCGCTGGCGAACGCGCGCTCGATCCCGATCGCGCAGGAGCTGACGCGGCGTTTCGCCAACCATGAGCTCGCCAACCTGATCGGCCGGCTGCACATCAACATCTCGGGCTGCATCAACGCCTGCGGCCATCACCATGTCGGCCATATCGGCATTCTCGGCGTCGAGAAGAACGGCGAGGAGGTCTACCAGATCACCATCGGCGGCCGCGCCGACGAGAGCGCCGCGCTCGGCAACCTGATTGGTCCCGGCGTCAAGTTCGACGAGGTGGCCGACGTCGTCGAGGACATCGTGGAGGCCTATCTCGCGCTGCGCGAGCGGCCTGAGGAGCTGTTCATCGACGCGGTGAAGCGCCTCGGTGTCGAACCTTTCAAGGAGCGGGTCTATGCCACTCGTTAATGGCGGAAAGATCGCCGAAGACCACTTCGTCAAGCTCGCCGTCGACACGCCGCTGCCGGACGGCGGCGATATCTTGGTGCCCGCGGAGCGCTTCCTGAGCGATCCCCAGGCTCTGCTCGCGCGCGCAGGCAAGGTCGGCGTGATCTGGCCGAACAATCGCGACATTGACGAGCTGACGCCGTATCTCGGCAAGCTCGCCGCCGTCGCGCTGGTGTTCCCGAGCTTCCGCGACGGCCGCGCCTACAGCCAGGCGCGGCTGCTGCGCGAGCGCTACAATTACCGCGGCGAGTTGCGCGCGACCGGCCAGATCCTGCGCGACCAGTTCGTGTTCATGCTGCGCGCGGGATTCGACTCCTTCGAGGTGAAGAAGCAGGCCGACGCCGAAGCCTTCATGCAGACCGCGAAGCGCTATTCGGTGTTCTACCAGCCGACCGGTGACGGTCGCATCACGGCGCTGCACCGGCGCATGCAGTTGCGCCATTCGGAGGGCGTCGGCACGTGAACGCGCTTGCGCCTCAGGAATCGTCGACGCCGGCCTTTGCGCTGCCCTCCGCGGAAGAGCTCGATCGCGCGTTGCGCGATGCCTCGCCCGCGGAGATCATCGCGGTGGCGCTGAGGACGATCGGGCGCGACAGTCTTGCTCTGGTGTCGTCATTCGGGACGGAATCGGCGACGCTGCTGAAAGTCGCTGCGGATGTCGATCCGGCGATTCCGGTGATCTTCCTCGACACTGGCTGGCTGTTCGAGGAGACGCTTGCCTATCGCGACACGCTGATCGCGACGCTCGGGCTGACGGACGTCCGTTCGATCAAGCCGGCGGAAGAGACGCTGTCGCGCGATGATCCCGACCGCGATCTCTGGTTCTCCGATCCGGACGCCTGCTGCCGTAGCCGCAAGGTGGAGCCGCTGGCGCGCGCACTGAAGCCCTTCTCGGCCTGGATCAACGGCCGCAAGCGGTTCCAGGGCAATGCGCGTGCGGACATACCCGTCGTCGAGAGCGACGGTGTGCGATTGAAGTTCAATCCGCTCGCCAATGTCTCGCGCGAGGAACTCGAGGCGATTTTCGTCCGCGCTAAATTGCCGCGTCATCCCCTGGCGGAGTCCGGTTTCCTGTCGGTCGGGTGTATGCCTTGCACGAGCAGGACGGCCGAAGGCGAGGATGCGCGCGCCGGTCGCTGGCGTGGCCGGGCCAAGACAGAATGCGGCATCCACACGATGAAGATTTCGTAGCACGATCGAGCTGTCCGGCTACGAACAAGAAAATCCGGTTCCGTTGACTTGAGGGTGTTTCGCCACGAGTTTCGCCTGCATGCCTTCGCCGATATTGACGTCGTCGAAGTGAATGGAGATGGACATGTTGCGCCGTATCGTTCCGCTTGCTGCAGTATTGCTCTGGGCAAGCTCGGCTCTCGCCGCTGACATCAATTTGCTGAACGTGTCGTACGATCCGACGCGTGAGCTCTATGTCGACTTCAACAAGGCGTTCGCGAACGCCTATCAGAAGGAAACCGGCAAGAGCGTCGAGATCAAGCAGTCGCACGGCGGCAGCGGCGCGCAGGCCCGCAGCGTGATCGACGGATTGCAGGCCGACGTGGTGACGCTCGCGCTCGCCTACGACATCGACGCCATCGCCGCCAAGGGGCTCACCGCCGCCGACTGGCAGAAGCGGTTGCCGCAGAATTCATCGCCCTACACCTCGACCATCGTGTTCCTGGTCCGCAAGGGCAATCCGAAGGGCATCAAGGACTGGGACGATCTGATCAAGCCCGGCGTCGCCGTGATCACGCCGAACCCGAAGACCTCGGGCGGCGCGCGCTGGAACTATCTCGCGGCCTGGGGCTTCGCGCAGAAGAAATACGGCTCGGCCGACAAGGCCAAGGAGTTCGTCGGCAAGCTCTACCAGCAGGTCCCCGTGCTCGACACCGGCGCGCGCGGCGCCACCGTGACCTTCGTGGAGCGCGGCGTCGGCGACGTGCTGCTGGCCTGGGAGAACGAGGCGTATCTGGCGCTCAAGGAGTTCGGTCCGGAGAAATTCGAGATCGTGGCGCCGCAGCAATCGATCCTGGCCGAGCCGCCGGTCGCGATCGTCGACAAGGTGGCCGACAAGAAGGGCACCCGCAACGTCGCCGATGCCTATCTGCAATATTGGTACACCAAGGAAGGTCAGGAGATCGCGGCGCGCAACTTCTACCGTCCGCGCGATGCCGAGATCGCCAAGAAGTATGAAAACTCCTTCGCAAAGGTCCAGCTGTTCACGATCGACGACGTGTTCGGCGGCTGGACCAAGGCGCAGAAGGAACATTTCGCTGACGGCGGTGTCTTCGATCAGATCTACAAGAACTGATCGGGCGCTGACGTAAAGAGGCTGTCACAGGGGGCTCGGTGAGCGCAATCGCAGCACGACGCCGGACGTTGCCGGGCTTCGGTCTCACGATGGGACTGACGCTGTCCTGGCTGTCCGTCATCATCCTGATTCCGCTCGCCGGGCTTTTCCTGAAATCGCTCGAGCTCAGTCCCGAGCAGTTCTGGGCCATCGTCTCGAGCCGCCGCACCCTCAACGCGCTGCGCGTGTCTTTCGGGCTCGCTTTTGCGGCGGCCTGCGTCAACCTGGTGATGGGCAGCATCATCGTCTGGGCGTTGGTGCGCTACCGCTTTCCCGGACGGCGACTGTTCGATGCCATCGTCGACGTTCCCTTCGCGCTGCCGACCGCGGTCGCCGGCGTCGCGCTGACCTCGCTGTTCGCCGAGAAGGGCTGGCTCGGCGCGCCGCTCGCCGCGCTCGGCATCAAGGTGGCGTTCACGCCGCTCGGCATCTTCGTCGCCATGATCTTCATCGGCATCCCCTTCGTGGTGCGCACCGTGCAGCCGGTGCTCCAGGATCTCGATCCCGAGATCGAGGAGGCGGCCGGCAGCCTCGGTGCCAGCCGCTGGCAGACGATCGTTCGCGTGATCCTGCCGTCGCTCGCCCCGGCGCTGCTGACGGGACTGGCGCTCGCCTTCGCGCGCGCGGTCGGCGAATACGGTTCGGTGATCTTCATCGCCGGCAATCTGCCGAATGTCTCGGAGATCGCGCCGCTCCTCATCGTGATCCGGCTGTCCGAATTCCGCTACGCCGATGCGACCGCGATTGCGGTCGTCATGCTCGTCGTGTCGTTCGTGATCATCTTCGCGGTCAACCGGCTCCAGCGCTGGGCGCAGAGCCGGATTCCGGCGCGATGAGGCCGACGCGATGACGATGCAGATTGCAGATTCCGTCCCGCTGACGCCGTCCGAGGCGCGGGCGCGCGCCAAGGCCGCAGCCGTTCGCGACACCCTGCGTACCGAGCCGCGAGCGGTGCGGATCGTCATCATCTCGCTGGCGCTGCTGTTTCTCTCCGTCTTCGTCGTGCTGCCGCTGGTGCTGGTGTTCGCCGAAGCCTTCTCGAAGGGCGTCTTGGCCTACCTCGCGGCACTGTCCGAGCCGGAGGCGCTCGCCGCGATCCGGCTGACGCTGCTGGTGGCGGCGATCTCGGTCGGCCTCAATCTCGTCTTCGGCCTGGTCGCGGCCTGGGCCATCGCGAAGTTCGAGTTCAAGGGCAAGACCTTCCTGATCACGCTGATCGACCTGCCGTTCTCGGTGAGCCCGGTGATCTCGGGTCTCGTCTTCGTGCTGCTGTTCGGCGTGCAGGGCTATTTCGGCGGATGGCTGCGCGATCACGACATCCAGATCCTGTTCGCGGTGCCCGGCATCGCGCTCGCGACCACCTTCGTGACCTTCCCGTTCGTGGCACGCGCGCTGATCCCCCTGATGCAGGAGCAGGGCACGCAGGAGGAGGAGGCCGCGATCTCGCTCGGCGCCTCGGGCCTGCAGACCTTCTTCCGCGTCACGCTGCCCAACATCAAATGGGGCGTGCTCTACGGCGTCCTGCTCTGCAACGCGCGCGCGATGGGCGAGTTCGGCGCGGTGTCGGTCGTCTCCGGCCACATTCGCGGCGAGACCAACACCATGCCGCTGCTGGTCGAGATTCTCTACAACGAATACCAGTTCGTCGCCGCCTTCGCGATCGCCTCGCTGCTGGCGATGCTGGCGCTGATTACGCTGATCGCCAAGACCATTCTCGAACGTCACCTCGACGAAGGACAAGACGCCCGTGACCATTGAAGTCAGGAATCTCGTCAAGAAGTTCGGCAGCTTCAAAGCGCTCGACGGCGTCGACCTCCGGGTCGACAATGGCGAACTGCTGGCGCTGCTCGGACCGTCCGGCTCCGGCAAGACCACGCTGCTGCGGATCATCGCCGGGCTCGACTGGCCCGATTCCGGCGAAGTCTCCTTCAACGGCGAGGACGCGCTGGCGCAGGGCGCGCGCGAACGCCATGTCGGTTTCGTGTTCCAGCACTACGCCCTGTTCCGCCACATGACGGTGTTCGAGAACGTCGCCTTCGGCCTGCGCGTGCAGCCGCGCGCCATCCGCAAGGACGAGGCGAAGATCCGGGCGCGGGTTAAGGAGCTGCTCGATCTCGTGCAACTCGACTGGCTTGCCGACCGCTATCCGAGCCAACTCTCCGGCGGCCAGCGCCAGCGCATCGCGCTCGCCCGTGCACTGGCGATCGAACCGCGCATCCTGCTGCTCGACGAACCGTTCGGCGCGCTGGATGCGAAGGTGCGAAAGGAGCTGCGCAAATGGCTGCGCTCGCTGCATCACGAGATCAACGTCACCTCGATCTTCGTCACCCATGACCAGGAGGAGGCTCTGGAAGTCGCCAACCGCGTCGTGGTGATGGACAAGGGCAGGATCGAGCAGATCGGCTCGCCCGATGACGTCTATGAGACGCCCGCGACGGCATTCGTCCACGGTTTCATCGGCGAATCCATCGAACTGCCGGTCCAGGTCGAGGGCGGCGTCGTCAGGCTCGGCGACCGGCCGCTTCGCCTCGCGGCGGACGGGCTCGCGCCTGGCGCGTCAAAACTGTTCGTACGGCGACACGACATGCTGGTCGGTCCGCCCGGCAGCGGCGCCTTCGAAGGCGCGGTTCAGCACGTTCGCAATTTCGGCCCCGTGCAGCGGGCCGAGGTCGCGCTGTCCGGCGGTGAAACCATCGAGATTGACGCCCCCCGCGACAGGGAACTTCGGACCGGCGACACGATCGGCCTCGAGCCGCGCCGCTACCGGATCTTTGCCGGATAAAGCGCCTTCATTTCCGGGGCGCACATCGGCGCGAGCCCGGATTTGCGAGATGATTCAGTGAGATTCCGGGAGCGATCCCTGGCATCGCCGTGAAACGACTTTCGCCGATTTTCCTCGAAATTCACCTTTCAGCCACGGTTGGTATGCAACAACGGCCCCTCATTTTGGGGGCTCCGATTCATGCGCGCAGCGGCCGCGATACTCATCACTTTGCTGTTGGCGGGCTGCGCGGGCAATGAGGCGCCCGTCCAGCAGCCGTCCATGTATGCCGACATGGCCGTCCCGGGCTCCAAGCTCGATGCACAGGCGGCCGCGGTGATGATCTCGCAATATCGCCAGAACAACGGGCTCGGCACCGTCGTCATCGATCCCGATCTGATGCGGCTCGCCGAATCCCAGTCCAACGCTATGGCGGCCGCCAACAAGATGGATCACGACGTCCGCGCGCCCCTCGCCAAGCGCCTCAGCGCCGGCGGCTATCCGGCCACGGTGGCGGTCGAGAACATCTCCGCCGGCTATCATACTCTGGCGGAAGCGTTTTCCGGCTGGCGCGACTCGCCTCCGCACCGGGCCAACATGCTCAAGAGCGGTGTCACAAAATTGGGCATAGCGGCGAGCTATGCTCCGGGCACCAAGTACAAGGTGTTCTGGACCATGATTCTGGCCTCGACCGACCCTCGATAAGCCAGTCTTGATCCCGGGATGCATTGACGCCGCGGCGAAGTGTCGCCACGGTGGCTCGCCATTGCTATTGTTCCCGCATGTCTGATCACAGCCCGGAAGCCGCAAGTGTCCCCGCGAAGGCGCAACGTGTCCTGGTTTTGCAGGGCGGCGGTGCGCTCGGTTCCTATCAGGCCGGCGCCTATCAGGCGCTGTGCGGTTACGGCTTCGAGCCGGAATGGGTGGCCGGCATCTCGATCGGCGCGGTCAACGCCGCCATCATCGCCGGCAACGAAGGCCTCACCCGCGTCAAGCGGCTGAAGGAATTCTGGGAGATGGTTTCCGCGCCGGTGCCGTGGAAGCCGGTCGGCAAGAGCGATCACAGTCGCGAACTCTTCAACTCCACGAGTGCCGCACTGATCGCGACCTTCGGCGTGCCCGGCTTCTTCACGCCGCGCATTCCGCCCGCGCCGCTCTGGCCTCCCGGCAGCAAGCAGGCCGAGAGCTATTACGACACCGCGCCGCTGAAGAAGACGCTGGAGCGGCTGGTCGATTTCGACCGGATCAACGATCTGAAGACGCGCCTGTCGGTCGGGGCGGTCGGCGTCACTTCGGGCAATTTCAGGTATTTCGACAATTACGAGTTCAAGAAGCTCGGCAAGAAGATCGGCCCCGAGCACATCATGGCCTCCGGCGCGCTGCCGCCGGGCTTTCCGTCCGTGGCGATCGACGGCGAGCATTATTGGGACGGCGGCATCGCCTCCAACACCCCGCTCGACTACGTGCTCGATGCCGAACTCGATCGCGACATGCTGATCTTCCAGGTCGACCTGTTCAGCGCGCGCGGCGACCTGCCGACGTCGCTGCTGGAGGCCGCCGAGCGCGAGAAGGACATCCGCTACTCCAGCCGGACGCGGATGAACACCGACAAGAACAGGCAGTTGCACAATGCCCGCAGGGCGGTGCGCGACCTCATCAGCAAATTGCCCGACTACCTCAAGAACGATCCCTCGGTCGAATACCTGTCCAAGGCCGCGCGCGAGAGCACGGTGACCGTGGTGCATCTGATCTACCGCAGCAAGAACTACGAATCCTCGTCCAAGGACTACGATTTCTCGCATGTCGCCATGGTCGAGCATTGGGAAGCCGGCGTGCGCGACGTGCATCTGTCGATGCGCCACAAGGATTGGCTCGAGCGGCCGCAGTCCGGCGAGACCATGGTGACTTACGATCTCACGGGGGACGTCACCGAGCCCCCGCCAAAAAGGAGCGAATAACATGGGTAGTCTCTCAGGCAAGAGTGCCGTCGTGACCGGATCGACCAGCGGCATCGGGCTCGCTTATGCGCGCGCCTTCGCCGGCGCCGGTGCCAACGTCGTCATCAACGGCTTCGGCTCGCCGGAGGACATCGAGAAGGAGCGGGCCAAGATCGAGTCCGACTTCAAGGTGAAGGCGATCTATTCGCCCGCAGACATGACCAAGCCCGCCGAGATCGCCGAGATGGTCGCGCTCGGAGAGAAGACTTTCGGTTCGGTCGACGTCCTCGTCAACAATGCCGGCATCCAGTTCGTGTCCCCGATCGAGGAATTCCCGATCGAGAAGTGGGACCAGATCATCGCGATCAACCTGTCCTCCGCCTTCCACGGCATCCGGGCCGTGGTGCCCGGCATGAAGAAGCGCGGCTGGGGTCGCATCATCAACACGGCGTCGGCGCACTCGCTGGTGGCCTCGCCGTTCAAGTCGGCCTACGTCTCGGCCAAGCACGGCATCGCGGGCCTGACCAAGACCGTCGCGCTCGAAGTCGCGACCCACAAGATCACCTGCAACTGCATCAGCCCCGGCTATGTCTGGACGCCGCTGGTTGAAAAGCAGATCCCCGACACGATGAAGGCGCGCAACCTGACGCGCGAGCAGGTCATCAACGACGTGCTGCTCGACGCGCAGCCGACCAAGGAGTTCGTCACCTCCGAGCAGGTCGCCGCGCTGGCGCTGTTCCTGTGCGGCGACGATGCCGCGCAGATCACCGGCACCAACCTCTCGATCGACGGCGGCTGGACCGCCGAGTAAGGGCCCGATGCCGCAGGGTGGGCAACGGCGCGTCGGCGCCGTGCCCACCATCATGGTGCGATCGAGGAGACTTGGGTGGGCACGCTCCGCTGCGCCCACCCTCCGTTCCGGGTCGCCCGGCAAGCCGGACGACGGCGGTACGGGTGACGCGCCGCTTCCCGCTCAATGGCTCCAGGCCAGCGCCGTGACGATCGCGGACGACAGGTTCAATTCCGTGAACATGATCCTGCCGGCGACCACGACGAGGACGCTGGCGAGCGCCAGGCGCAGCACCGTTTCGGGCACGCGCGTCGCGCTGTAGCTGCCGATGACGATGCCGGGCAGCGATCCCATCAGCAGAACGCCCATCAGGCCCCAATCGACCGAGCCGAGCATCCAGTGCCCGGTTCCGGCCACCAGCGTCAGCGGCACTGCATGCGCGATGTCGGAACCGACGATGGTCGCCATCGGCAGGCGAGGGTAGAGCAGCAGCAGCACGGTTACGCCGACCGCGCCGGCGCCGACCGACGAGATCGACACCAGCACGCCGAGCACGATGCCGGTCACGACGGTCGCGATCGCGGTGCTGCGGTCGTCGATCTGCTCCAGGCGCCGGCGATAGCGCTCCATGATCGACCTGCGGAAGATCAGCGAGATGGCCGTCAGCATCAGCGCGAAGCACAGCACGAGGTTGACGAGGTTGCGCTCGGCATCGCTCCTGAGGTCGAGCTTCCACAGCACGAGAAGCGTCAATGCACTTGCCGGAATGCTGCCGCAGGCGAGCCGCAGCACCGCCGGCCAGTGCACGCTGCGCGACCAGCCATGCACCACGCTGCCGCCGGTCTTGGTGGCCGCGGCATAGAGCAGGTCGGTGCCGACGGCGGTCGTCGGGTGGATGCCGAACAGCAGGATCAGCAGCGGCGTCATCAGCGAGCCGCCGCCGACGCCGGTCATCCCGACCAGCAGGCCGACGCCGAAACCGGAGGCAACGTAGAGCGGGTCGATCATGGTCGGCGAATGTTAGGTTCATCTCGTCGAAGGAGCAATACGACGTGGAATAAACTTTCGCCGACGTGCAATTGCACAAAGAGAATAGGAAAAATTGTACTGCCTGGCCGACACGGTCAGGTCTCGTCACTCATTCTCTGGTGCTTTGTAAAAGCCATTCCCGATGAGCGGCGAAGCCGGGCAGGCGGCAGTGCTTATTTTCCAAACGCCAGCACGTGCAGCCCCAGCCGCTGCCGCACGATCCAGAACAGCAGCACAGTCTCGAAGGTGAGCGAGATCGAGGTTGCCGCGGCGGCGCCGTGTCCGCCGAAGCGCGGCACCAGCGCGATGCAGAGCACGACATTCATCGCGAAGGCCAGCGCATAGGCGAGAGCGCAGATCTTCTGCTGGCCCAGCATGTTGAGCAGGCGCTCGACCGGCCCGATCGCGGCGCGCACCACGAGCCCGATCGCGGCGACGAACATGATGTCGTAGCCAATCACGAATTGCGGTCCGAACAGCCACAGCAGCGGCTTGCCGAGCGCGAGCAGCACGACGGTCGCCGCCAGCGACGGCCAGAACGTCCAGTTGATCGCATGCGCGACATAGGCCGACAGCCGCGCCTTGTCGCCGAGCGCGTTGTACTCGGCGAAGCGATGCGCGGTCGTGGCCGACATCGCGTAGTGGATGAAGGACACCAGCGCGAGCGTCTTCACCACGGCAAAGTAGACGCCGACCTCCTCCGAGGGGCGGAATTGCTGGAGCACCAGAACGTCGGTGTAGGAGAGCAGCAGGTAGAAGCTCTCGACCAGCAGGATCGGCAGCGAGACGGCGAGCCAGCCGCCGACATCGTAGGCCGCGGGGCCCGGCTCGATATGGCCGGCGAGCTTGCGGTTCAGCACCACCATCTGTCCCGTCATCGCGATCCAGACCGCGGCTGCGCTCGCGGCCATCGCTGCGACGGCGCCGAGGTGATAGCCGAGCAGGAAGGCGCAGGCGGTGATGCCGATGATCAGCCCCTGGCGGATGATGAATTGCGGCATCAGGCCGAGCTGCATCCAGTCATGCGAGCGCGCGATCCCGTCCTGGGTGTTGGCGACCACGAAGGCGGGCAGCGTCATGCAACCGATATAGAGCGGCAGTTCCTCGGCCGGATCGATCCACGGCGAAAGCAGCCTGACGACGCCGGCGAGCGCGAGCGACACCAGCGTGGAGGCGGCAAATGTCAGCCAGCGGCTACCGGACAGGAAGCCGCGCAGCAGCGCGTGCTCGCCGCTGGCGCGGTATTCCGGAATGATCTTCTGCGCGGAGGCGGAGATGCCGAAATCCATCATGCTGCCGAGCAGCAGCACCCAGGTCCAGACATAGACATAGACGCCGTAATCGGACGTCCCCATCCAGCGCGCCAGCAGGACCTGCGAGACATAAGCGAGGCCTGCGCTGATGACGCGGATGATGAAGATCGTGCCCGCAAGCCGCCGCGTCAGCGACGCTTCGCTCGATCCGCCTGCGAGTTTGCCGCGCAGCCGCGCGATCAGCCCGGCCGGTCCGGTCGTTGCGGGTTCTGCATCCATCACGGCCAATTCGAAGGTCCCCGGGGGCAATCCCGCATGCTGCGGCGGCCTCGGGCTTAGCAACCATTCGTTAAGATTCGGTTGGGTGGCGTCGTGCGCCGACGCCGTCGTTCCCGCGAACGCAGGGACTTATGACGGGTTCCGGGGCGCGTGCTGTGTCGTGTTTTCGGATCGGCAGCGGAATGGAAGGCGCCGGCTCCGGCTCATTCCAGGTTCGTGTTGAACTCGTACGACTTCTCCGGCCCGACCAGCGTGAACTTCAGCGCCGCGCCGTCGGGCTTGGTATTCGGCGGCAGCCCGTCGAGGTCGAAGGAGAAGCGCTTCACGCCCGGCGGGCTGTGTTCGACCGGCGCGGGAATCGGCAGCGACCAGTCCGGCGTCGGGCCTTCCACGAACAGATTGACGTTGCGGCCATCCGGCACGGCGACGTCGACCACCACCTTGCCGGCGCCGTCGCGCTTGACGTCGCGAATGGTCAGGGGATTGGGATCGCCGACATTGGCGGGCTTCGGCACGGTGTCGAGCGCCGCGAACAGATTGCCGTCCTCGGTCGAGGCGACGCTGTTGAAGCCGAGCTCGGTGTTGGCCTCGACAGGGATGCAGAGCTTCTCGCACACGGCGTAGTTGATTTCGGCGCGCAGCGTCACGGGCTTGTCGGCGGCCTTGGCGACGATGCGCAGCGGCAGCACGATCTGGTCGTGGTAGCCGATCGAGTGGCCGCCAGCGCCGTCGTCGAATTTCAGCGGAGCGGGCCACATCACCGTCACCGCTTCGACATTGTCCGATTTGGAGAAGTCGAACCGCGGCGGAACGCCGGAATCACCCGGCGTGCGCCAATAGGTCTTCCATCCGGGCTGGAGCTGGAAGGCGATGCCGCCGAGCAGCACCGCGCCGCTGCGCGACCCCGCGAGCAGCCGCACGGCGGAATGCCCATCGCGCTGCCACGGCGACGCATCGTCGGCACGGACCGTCGTCGCCAGCGACGACGCAAACAGGGTTGTCGCGACGGCAATCGCCGTTTGCAGGGGAACTCTGGTGAACATGGCACGTCTTTACAGGGTCGGTCTGGTGCAAACCATTGAATTGCTTGTGATGGATGCACCGGAATTCCGGCGGCGCAAGCCTTGATTTGACAGCCGCCGGGCCCGACATCAGGATAGGAATTGAAACCGGAGTGCTTCACCAATGGCTCCCGCAGGCAAGAGGACTGGCGACAGCACGCGGCGTGCAGGCTCAGTGCCGCCAAACTCGGCCGGCTATCTCGACGGCCGGCTCCTGATCGCCATGCCCGTGATGGGGGATTCCCGTTTCGAGCGCTCGGTGATCTATCTCTGCGCCCATTCGGCGGAGGGGGCGATGGGCATCATCGTCAACCATCCGGCCGGAAGCATCGATTTTCCCGAGCTGTTGCAGCAGCTCGGCATCGTCAAGAAGGGCGAGCACATCAAGCTGCCGGAGAATGCCGAAAGCATGAAGGTGCTGCGCGGCGGGCCGGTCGATACCGGGCGAGGCTTCGTGCTGCATTCCAGCGACTTCTACATCGAGAATGCGACGCTGCGGATCGACGCCGGCGTCTGCCTCACCGCGACCGTGGACATCCTGCGCGCGATCGCCAACGGCTCCGGCCCCAAGCATGCCATCCTCGCGCTCGGCTATGCCGGTTGGGCGCCGGGCCAGCTCGAGACCGAGATCCAGAGCAACGGCTGGCTCCATTGCGACGCCGACGCGGATCTGATCTTCGGGGACGACGTCGACGACAAATATTCGCGGGCGCTGCGCAAGATCGGCATCGATCCCGGCATGCTGTCGAACGAAGCCGGGCACGCCTAGCTTGCACATGCCTCAGCGGGGCGTGGCAACGCTCTCGCACCGTCATTGCGAGTTCTCAGCCGTCACTGCGAGGAGCAAAGCGACGACGTAGCCCGGCCTTCGTCACGGCGGCAGTCTGGATTGCTTCGTTTCGCTCGCAATGACGGCATTTGTCGAGGCGGTCGCGCTTCGACGTCGTCTTGTCGCATCGGTCCGTTTCGCCCTTTTTGCCTGGGCCAGCAGCGGTGACCCTTACTCCGCCGCCTGCTGTTGCACCGTCGGCTCGGTGCCCGCGACCGTGGCGCGGCGCATGTCGCGCGGCTGCGACTGATCGTAGCGGCGGACCCGGTGCATGGTCTGGCGGTTGTCCCACATCACGAGGTCATGCAGCTTCCATTTGTGGACATAGACGAACTCGGGCTGCGTCGCGTGCTCGTTGAGGTCGCGCAGCAGAAGCCGGCCCTCCGGAACGCTCATGCCTACGACCTTGCCTGCATGCGACGAGAGATACAGCGATCTGCGGCGATGAACCGGGTGGGTCCGCACCAGCCGCTGCAGCACGGGCTTGAACATCTGCTTCTCTTCGTCGCTGTATTCGGTGAAGCCGAGCGAGCCGCGCGAATACATCAGCGAGTGTTCGCAGACGAGATCGTCGATCTCGACCCTGGTCTCGTCGTTGAGCGCGTCATAGGCAGCACGCATGTCGGCGAATTCGGTGTTGCCGCCCTTGGGGTTCACGACGCGCGCCGACAGCAGCGAGAATTTCGCCGGAATCGGGCGGAACGAGCTGTCGGAATGCCACAGGCAGTTGCCGAGGTTGAACAGATGCGTGCGGCTGTCCTTGGCGAGCGGCTTGCCGTCCTTGTCGAGATTGCTGACGTCGTTCAGGCCGGACTGGAGCCGATAGTCGTTGGCTTTCGTGACGGTGCCGCCGCGTGCGTCCTCGCGCTGGCCGAAATTCAGCGCGAAAGCCATCTGCTGGTCGTCGCTGATGTCCTGGCCGTGGAAGACGAGCACGGCATATTTGTCCATCGCGGATTCGATCTCGCGGGCTTCGTCCGGAGTCAGGGGCTTTCGCAGGTCGAGGCCGGAAACCTCGCCGACAAAGTGCTTCTGAAGCTGCCGGATGGCGATCGTCATGGTGTTCCTCCCGCGGATCGCGAGCGGTTGGTCCCGCCCTGCTGCTGAAAAAGCTACTCCCGCATCCGGCGTTGTCAACGCTTGCCGCGCATGGCTCTTACGCGTTGCGGGCCATCAGGCCGCCGTCGACCGGAATCACGGCACCGGTGAGGAAGGAAGCTGCCGGCAGGCAGAGGCTCAGCGTCATGTGCGCGACTTCCTCGGGATCGCCGTAGCGGCCGAGCGCGGTGCGGCGCTTGGCGTAGATCGTCTTGTGCTCCTCCGAGATCCGATCGGTGATCGCGGTGCGGATCGGGCCGGGGCAGATGCAATTGACGGTGATGCCTTCGCGGCCGAGCTCCACGGCAAGCGAGCGCGTCAGGCTCGCGACGCCGCCTTTCGCCGCGGAATACGGGCTGTGCAAGGCAGTGGCGCCGAGCGCCTCGGTCGAGGCGATGTTGACGATGCGCGGGCTCTTCGACTTGCGCAGATGCGGCAGCGCGGCGCGGATGATGCGTGGATGCGCGGTCAGCATCACGGCAATGCCCTTGGCCCAGCCGTCTTCGTACGACTCGTCGTCGATCGCGACACGCACCGAGATGCCGGCATTGTTGACGACGACGTCGAGCCCGCCGAAATGCGCCGCGACATCGCCGACCACGCGCTTGATCTCGCCGCCATCGGCGACGTCGAGCTTCCAGGCCTTCGCCGAACCGCCGCTCGCCGCGATGTCCTTTGCCACCGCCAGCGCGCCCTGTTCGTCGTAATCGGTGACGGCAACGTGCGCGCCTTCAGTGGCGAACACCCGCGCGGTCGCGCGTCCCATGCCGCTGGCCGCGCCGGTGACGAGAACGGTCAGGCCCTTCACGGACCGGCTGAGCTGCTTGAATTCGGACATGCTGTTTCCTCGCGCGATGCTTGCTTCTTGTTATGAGATCGACAAGGCTGGCATCGATCCGCAGACAGGTCAAACAAACAAGATCAAGGGGAGGCCGCGATGGCGAACGAGCTCGATTTCACAGGCAAGCAGGTGCTGGTCGTCGGCGGCTCCAGCGGTATCGGCAACGGCATCGCGCAGACATTTCGCGCCAAGGGCGCGCACGTCGCGGTTTGCGGCACGCGGGCCCAGCCGGCGGATTATTCGCCGCAAGAAGGCTCCGATCTCGCGGGCCTTTCCTATGCGCAACTCGACGTCGGCAGTGCCGGTGCGGTCGAAGCGTTCAAGCCGTCGTTCGAGCGGCTCGACATTCTGGTGCTGGCGCAGGGGGCCGTGCTGTACCGTCGCGGCGAGTTCGAGATGGCGGGTTTCCGCAAGGTGGTCGAGGTCAACCTGATGAGCTTGATGGCCTGCGCGACGCGATTTCATTCCATGTTGCGGGATTCAAAGGGCTCCCTGATCATCGTCTCCTCGACCGCGGCCTATCATTCGACGATGGGCAATCCGGCCTACAACGCATCGAAGACCGGCGCGATGGGATTGACGCGGACGCTGGGCGAGGCCTGGGCCGAGGACGGCATCCGCGTCAACGGCATCGCGCCCGGCCTCGTTGACACCAAGATGACGAAGGTGACGACCGACAATCCGAAGCGGCTCGAGGGCGCGCTCGCGCGCATTCCGCTGCGGCGATTGGGCACGCCGGCCGACATGGCCGGGGCGGCCCTTTTCCTCGCATCCCCGCTGTCGTCCTACATCGTCGGCCAGACGCTGGTTGTCGACGGCGGACTCATTCTCTAGCGCGATGGAACTGCGGTGCTCCTGATCGGTTACTTGGGCAGACCCCCGAGGAGGAGCATCATGGACAAGGATCGGATTGTCGGAACGGCCAAGGAATTCGCTGGACGCGCGGAAGGCGCCGTTGGTGACCTGGCGGGCGACGCGCAGACGCAGGCATCGGGCCGCGCGCGCGAAGCCGCAGGCACCGTGCAGAATCTCTACGGGCAGGCCAAGGACGCCGCACGCGACGCCGGCGAAGCCGCGGCCGGCTATGCCAAGGACGCCTATGCGAACAGCGGCGAGACCCTGCGTGACGGATCGCAGGCGATCTCGCGCAAGGTGCAGGACAATCCGCTCGGCGCACTCTTGATCGCCGGCGGCATCGGCTTCGCGCTCGCTCTGCTGATGTCACGCCCGGTACGCCGTCCGCCGTCACGCTGGCGCTACTAAGGCCAGTCGCTCGGCCACGATCTCCAAGGGCCCCGGACGCAATGCGGCGTGCAGCGCCGCTTTGCTGAGCCGGGGCTTTTTCTCGTCTTGGGAATGCCGCAGATCCCTGATCCCGGCTCTGCGCAGCAGCGTCACAGGATGTAACGCGTCGCGCATACGGGATCTCAGCTCAGCAGTTTATCGGATCACTTCCGCCGATCGGCCGACATTGCCGGGCGGTCGCGGAATCGCGGGATTGGGGTTCGGGTTGCGCGGGCCGGGCTGCGGCGCCAGTTGGCGCGGCGGCGGAGACGGCGAACCGAAGCCGAAGAAATCGCGCAGCGAGGGCGTTGCCTGAGCCGGCTGTTGCGGCGGCGGGGCAGGGCGCTTCGGCGCCGGCGGCTTGGGCGGAGCAATGACCGCGGCGGCATTCGGCGTGCCCGATGCATTCGGGGTTGCAGCGCCGCCGTCGGGCGTCGTGGCGGCCATCGGGGTATCGCCCTTGGCCTGCTCGCGGCCGACCTCGCGGCGCGGCCAGGAATAATCGTCGGCACGGCCTGCGGGCGCCGTCAGCGGCTCGCCCTTCACCAGCGTCTTGGCGGCGAGCGCATCGACGGCGGCGGGACGCGAACCCGGTCCGCCCAGCAGTTGATCGGTCGAGATCGAAGCGGCTACCAGCGGCACGATCGGGCCTGCCAGCGGCCGCGGTGCCGGCTTGCCGGGCTCGGCGCTGGTGTCCGGTGTCGCCGGCTCGCTCGGCAGCGCGATCGGACCCGAGCGTCCTGCGAGCAGGCGGGTGATCTCGCGCTCGACATAGTGCGCGAGCTTGCGCGCACCGGGCTTGGTGAAATAGACGCCGTCATAGCTGCGGAGCTGGCGGATCTGGCCCTCGAAGTCCGGGCCCTTCTGCAGGAAGCGGCCGGCCTCGTCGACGAAGCCGTCCCAGACGTCGACATAGGTGATGCCGGCCTTGCCGGCGCCCTCGCGGTAGAGCGAGTCCAGGAACAGCATGTCCGCGGTGCCCTTCGGCCCGCGGATCGCGGGCAGGCCGACCCAGAGCACCGGCACGCCCTTGCTCTTGAGGACGTTGGTCAGCTCCTCGATCTTCTTGCTGTAGAGATCGACCCAGCGGTCATCGCGGAATTCGTAGAGTCCGTTCGGCGAGCGCGCCGCCTTCTCCGGCGCCGGGGTCGCAGGTGTGTCGGCGTTTTCGGCATCGTCCTGCGGCAGTTCGCTGTCGGCCGGCTTGTCGTCCGGCTTGGCGGCGGCGTCGGTGCCGTTGGGCTTGGCGTCGCCGGGTTTTGCCGGCGGCTTGGCGCGCGCGCCCTTGTCGTTCTTCTTGTCCGTGGCCTTGTCCGACTTGTCGGCCGCAGGCTCGCGGATCGAGCTACGGTCGTTGAGGCCGAGCATGACCACGATGACGTCGGGCTTTTCGGTCTCCAGAATACCCCTCGCCGCCGCTGCCCAGTCGGAAGGCTCGCCGCGTGGCTGGTACTTGATCAGGCCGGACGTCGTCCTGTGCTTGCGGATCACGCCCATGTCGGGCTGCTCGGCGTAGGCATCTTCCAGGCCGTAGGCGAGCCAGTCCGCCATGCCGTCGCCGATCACCAGTACGTTCTTGTCGGCGACCGTGTCGCGCTTGGCCGGCGCGGGTGCGCGCGAGAAATCCTGGCGCGGGGCCTGCTGCGGTTGCTGCTGCTGGAACGGCGCGAAGAAGTCGCTGCCGAACCAGCCGCCACCGCCGCGCGGCGCAGGCGCCGCTCGCTGCGGCGGGCCGCCGAAGCCGGGGAAGTTGAAGAATTGCGCAGAGGCCGGGCCCGCGATCGAGACCAGAAGCGCAAGCGCCGTCCCCAGCGCGATCAACGGGCCGGTCTCGGTCAACGCCTTGAACAGGGACTTTGGCTTCGACATGCGATTTCGGGCACGCGCAATGGTGATCGGAACAGGCTCAACATAATAACGGAATCGGGCCGCAAACGGGCAGATTCTGTTGCGGATTTCGGCTCCATACACCGGGGATCGGCAGTTCCCGTCAAGGTCGGCCGGCAAAATTCCCGTTCAGGGTTACTTTCGGCGCGATTTTACCGTCCGCGCAGCCGCTCCAGCACGTCGGAGGAGGCAAAGCCGTCCGCCGGCACCCCGATCGAGGCCTGGAAATTGCGCAGCGCTTCGCGGGTCTGGCCGCCGAACTGGCCGTCGGGCGTGCCCTTGTAGAAGCCGCGCTGGACCAGGATCTGCTGCAGTTCCAGCCGCTCGGTGCGCGACAATTCCCGTTCCTGCCGGGGCCAGGGCTGCACGAAGGGCTGGCCGCCGCGCAGGCGGTCGGCGAAATGGCCGATCGCCAGCGCATAGGCCTCGGCCGGGTTGTATTTCATGATGACCCGGTAGTTCTGCAGCATCAGGAAGCCGGGTCCCTGCGCGCCGGCGGGCGCCAGCAGATAGGCTTTCTCCGCCGTGCGCGGGAAGGGCTGGTTGGTCGGGCGCTTGATCCCGAGCTTCTCCCATTGCGCGATCGTCATCGCCTTGGCGCGATCGGCCAGCATGTAGTTGAAGCCCTGGGGCACCGCGACCTCATAGCCCCAGGTCTGGCCGGTCTGCCAGCCGTCCTTCTTCAGGTTGTTGGCGGTCGAGGCGATGAGGTCCATCGGATTGTCGACGACGTCGCGGCGGCCGTCGCCGTCCCCGTCCACGGCGAACCGCTTGAAGGCGGTCGGCATGAACTGCGTCGGCCCGAACGCGCCGGCCCACGAGCCGCGCATCTGCTCGGGGCGCAGATCGCCGCGGTTGAGGATTTCCAGCGCCGAGAGGAATTCGTCCTTGAAATAGGCCTGGCGGCGGCCGATGCAGGCGAGCGTCGCGGTCGACTGCAGCACGCTGCGGTCGCCCATCTGCGTCGAGTAATTCGACTCGATGCCCCAGATCGACGCGACGATGTAACGATCGACGCCATAGGCCTTCTCGGCGGCATCGAACTGCGCCTTGTATTTGGCGAGGATCTCGCGGCCCTTGGCGAGGCGGTTGTCGTTCACGAGGATGTCGAGATAGTCCCAGATCGACTTGGTGAACTCCGGCTGCGAATCCATCAGGTCCATGATGCGCAGGTCGGGCGCGAGGCCGGCGGTTAAGCGCTGGAAATTGTCCTGCGTCACGCCGCGCCGTGCGGCATCGGGCCACATCCCCGCGACGCAATTGTTGAAATTGCCGGCCGCCTCGCGGATCGCGGCCGCCGTCATCAGCGGATGGCCGGAGGCACCGTCCTCGCCGCTCCAGGGCTGGGCGCCGCCGGGACCGGGCGCCGGCTGCGAGGGGGCCGGGTCGGAGCCGGAGAAGATGCCGCCGAACAGGTTGGACAGGCCGTTCTGGGCTTGCGCGCGCGCCGGCGGCGGCAACAGGACGGCCGCCACCAGCGTCATGCCGGCCAGAGACCCCACCCATCTCGCCATCCCTGCCATCGATCGCATCATGTTCCACCTGTCCGGCCAAGAAACCGCCTTCAGGAGGCCTCGTGAGGGTTGCCAATATCTTAACAAAGGTGAAATTTTCTGGGCGGCCTTGTCATCAAATTGGAGGGGCGGGAGCCCTACATCCGCCTTTGTTACCGGCTGCAAAACGGCTAGCAAGATGCCATTGCTACTTTCACGCGCGCATCAGGGTCATCGATCAATCACATGAAAATCCGCAAAGCTGTATTCCCCGTCGCCGGCCTCGGCACCCGCGTCCTGCCCGCCACCAAGGCGATGCCGAAGGAAATGCTGACCATCGTCGACAAGCCGCTGATCCAGTACGTCTATGACGAGGCCAAGGAAGCCGGCATCGAGCACTTCGTCTTCGTCACCGGCCGCAACAAGGCCGTCATCGAGGACCATTTCGACCGGATGTTCGAGCTCGACAGCACGCTCGCCGCGCGCGGCAAGAAGGTCGAGCAGGAAGTGCTGGCGCAGAATCAGCCGGAAGCAGGTTCGGTGAGCTTCACCCGGCAGCAGGCGCCGCTCGGCCTCGGCCACGCCGTGTGGTGCGCCCGCGACATCGTGGGCAACGAGCCGTTCGCGGTCGTGCTGCCCGACGAGCTCGTCATGAACGCGCCGGGCTGCCTCAAGCAGATGATCGATGCGGCCAACAAGCTCGGCGAGAAGTCCAACCTGATCGCGGTCGAGCCGGTGCCGGATCATCTCACCCACCAATACGGCATCTGCGGCGTCGGCAAGCGCGACGGCAAGATGTTCGAGGTCGACGGCATGGTGGAGAAGCCGCCGCAGGGCACCGCGCCCTCCAACCTGTCGATCACCGGCCGCTACATCCTGCAGCCGGAAATCTTCGATATCCTCGAAACCCAGGAGCGCGGCGCCGGCGGCGAGATCCAGCTCACCGACGCCATGATCGGCCTCGCCCGGACGCAGAAATTCTACGGCGTCGAGTTCGAGGGCGAGCGCCACGACTGCGGCTCCAAGGCGGGCTTCCTGCGCGCCAACATCGCCTACGGGCTGAGGCGCCCCGAGCTGCGCGACGGGCTCATCTCGGAGATGAAGAAGTATCTGGCGCAGTAGCGCGCTAGGCTTCCGGTGTCGTCCCGGCGAAGGCCGGGACCGATACCACGCGATCCATCGATTGCGCTCGAACGGCGAATCTTGGTCGAACTGCGCTCCGGACGGCGGCGGCGGCGCGGCCGCCGCTCACGCCACCAGCGACAGCTTCGGGACGGCCGCGACCACGGACTGGTTGCGGCCGCCGGCTTTCGCGGCATAGAGCGCCTTATCGGCGGCGGCGATCAGCACGGGCCAGTCCATCCCGGCGGTGGGAACGAGGCTGGCGATGCCGCAGGATACGGTCGAGGTCGCCTCGTCGTCCGACCAGCCCTGCACCTTGCCGCGGATCGTCTCGGCGACCTTGAAGGCGTCGGCGGCCGAAGTATTCGGCAGCAGCACGGCGAATTCCTCGCCGCCATAGCGCGCGGCGCAGTCGCCGGCCCGCTGCACCGAGTCCGAAATGCAGATGGCGATGCCGACCAGCACCTGGTCGCCGGCCTGGTGGCCGAACGTGTCGTTATAGGCCTTGAAGTGATCGGCATCGATCATCAGCAGTGCGATCTGCATCTTCTGGCGCACCGCGCGCCGCCATTCGGTGTCGATGACCTGATCGAATTTGCGGCGGTTGCGCAGGCCGGTGAGCGCGTCCGTCGTCGCCATCTCCTCGAGCTTGCTTTCCGCCTCGGCGCGCCGGTCGATCTCGCGGGCCAGCATGAATGCCGATCCCAGCACGAACAGCGACAGCACCAGCACCACGGTGCCGATGCGGATGGCTTCCTTCTGCCAGAGCGCGAACACCGCGCTCAGCGGTTTGCCCGCCACCACGAACAGCGGGCCGTTTTCGCCGCTGCGCGCGTAGAGCCGCGGCGTGGGGTCGACCGGGCCTTGCCCCGAATAGGAGGTGCCCGCGCGGAGATTGTCGGCGCTCCAGCCCCGGTGCCCGTTCAGGTTCTTGCCGATGATGTCGAGATCGAACGGACGCCGCATCATGATGGTGCGGTCGCGCTTGAGCACGGTGATGGTGTCCGATGGGTCGAGGCTGAGCCGCTCGAACAATTCGTGGAAGTAGCTGAAGCGGATCGAGCCCGCGACGACGCCGAGGAAGCCGCCGTCGGTATCGCTGATGCGCCGGCTCAGCACGATCGAATAGGCGCCGCGGAACAGCATCGGGCGGCTGATGAACAGGTTGCTGTCGGGGCCGTCGCGATGAACCGTGAAATAGTCCTCGTTGCCGCGGTTCTCGGGCGCCGGATCGAGCGTGGACGCGTCGATCACCAGATTGCCCTCGGTGTCGAACACCTGGATCGCGCCGAAATGCTTCGCGGTCGTCGCGTGGTCGAACAGGATGAGCTGGCGGACCGGCTTGGGGACCGTGTTGATCTCGGGCAGCAGCATGTTGCTGGCGACGGCCCTCAGCGACAGGTCGTAGATGTCGATGTTGCGGCTGATGTCGGCCTCGATCGACGTCGCCAGGTTTTCGAGGGTCTGGCGCGCGAGCGCCTCTTCGCCGCGGCGCATGTCCAGCAGGACGTTGACGCAAACGGCGGAAAAGCCGACCACCGTCACGACGGACGATATGATCAGCAGCTTCGCCGAAATCCGCCACGGCCGGCGGGCCCTGACTTCGCGCCATCCAGACAGCATCGATTGCTCCCGATCCTAGTGGATGCGCCCGAAATCTTGCGTAGTGTTTAAGCCGGGACGGCGCTGCCGCAATGAGTTAAGGAATGGTTCATGCGGCTCACGGTTTTGAGCAGACCTGACCTGAATGGATACGGGCTTCGGACGAGAGGACGACGGTGAACGACTACGACGCGTTGCGCGACTATCTGATGCGGCAGAAGCAAATGGAACTCGTGCTGAGCTTCGAGCAGATCGAGGAGATCATCGGCGCGGCGCTGCCGCGCGCGGCGAATCGCGCCTCGTGGTGGGACAGCACGCGCAGCCCCGACATCCAGATGCCGCAGCGCGAGGCCTGCCTCGCCGCGGGCTTCGTGGCGACCAGGATGCCGGACGGCCAGAGCGTGCGGTTCAGGAAGCAGAAGTCGCAGAAGCGGTGAGATCGCCCGCATGATCCTGCGCTGGCTGAGAGCGATCCTTGGCGCAGTCCTGATCGGTCTCGGCGTCCTGTTCGCACTCGCCTTCGAGGCACGCTACTGGCGCTGGCGCGATTGCTTCAACGAGCTCGACCGCTGCTTCGACCCGGTCACGCAGGACGTCTATCTCGCGCAGGCGGGACCGGTCTGGGGCGGCCTTGCGGCGGTGTCGTTGCTGGCGGGGGTCGGACTGATCGCAAGCCTGTGGCGGCGGTGGAGCTAGACGAGCCTCTATCCGGCAAGCGGCAAGGGCGAGCGAGGGATCAGCTCGCCGCTTCCAGCCGCACTTCCGTCAGCAGGCGCATCGCCGCGTCGGCGTCCATCGGCTCGCCGAAGGCGAAGCCCTGCGCGTATTCGCAGCCCATCTGGTAGAGCTCGACCGCGTCCGAATCCGTCTCGGCGCCTTCGGCCACCACGTCCATGCCGAGATCGTGCGCGAGCGCGATGATCGACTTCAGGATCACCGGGCGCGTGCCGCGGCTGGTGGTGCGCACGAAGGACTGGTCGATCTTGATGGTGTCGAACGGGAAGCGCTGCAGATAGGCGAGCGAGGAATGGCCGGTGCCGAAATCGTCGAGCGACAGCCCGGTGCCGAGCTCGCGGATCCGCGTCAGCATCTGCGCCGCGTGCTCCGGATTCTCCATCACCAGCGATTCCGTCAGTTCCAGCTTCAGCGTGCCGCGCGCGACCGACGAGCGCGACAGCACGGTGCGGACGTCGTGGATCAGGTCGTGGCGCAGCAATTGCCGCGACGAGACGTTGACGGAGGCGAAGATCGGCTCGCGCGAGCGCATCGCGCGCTGCCACACCGACAGCTGCTTGGCGGTCTGGTCGAGCACGAACATGCCGAGGTCGACGATCAGCCCGGTCTCTTCCGCGATGGTGATGAATTCCGACGGCGCCATGCGGCCGAGCTTGGGGTGATCCCAGCGCGCCAGCGCCTCGAAGCCGGCGATCGAACGGTCTTCCAGCCGCACGATCGGCTGGTACAGGATCGTGATCTCCTGGCGCTCGATGGCGCGGCGCAGCTCGCTTTCCAGCGTCAGGCGGTCGGTCTTGCGGGCGCGCATCGCCGGCTTGTAGACGTCGATGCGGTCGCCGCCGATGCGCTTGGAATGGTACATCGCAAGCTCGGCATCCTTGATGATCTCGTCCGTGAGCTGGGTCTGCGGATCGGACAGCGCGAGGCCGATCGATGCCGTCAGGAAGATCTCGCGGTCGTTGAAGGCGATCGGCGCGCGGATGGTCTTGCGGATGGTCTCGGCGAAGGCGGTGATGCGGGCGGGATCCTGCTCCGAGAGCAGGATCAGCCCGAACTGGTCGCCGGCGAGCCGCGCCAGCGTGTCCTGCGGCTTCAGGATGCGGGTGAGGCGGCGGGCGAGCGTCAGCAGGATGGAATCGCCGACCGCGATGCCGACGGAATCGTTGACCTGCTTGAAGCGGTCGAGATCGATCACCATCAGCGTCGGCCGCAGCGTCGGCATGGTCTTGGCGAAATGCGCGACCGCACCGAGCCGGTCCATGAACAGCTTGCGGTTGGGCAGGCCGGTGAGGTTGTCGTGTACGGAATCGTGCAGCAGGCGCTCTTCGGCGTTGCGCAGCTCGGTCACGTCCGTGAGGGTGCCGACAACGCGCGAGACTTCGCCGTCGGAGCCGACCACGGGGCGCGCCTTGAGCGCGAACCACATGAAATGGCCGTCCGGCGTGCGCAGGCGGAAGTCCTGCACCAGGCGGCCGCGGCGCTGGTCGAGCACGCTGTCGAGCGCGGCGCGGAAGCGGTCCTGGTCGAGCGGATGCAGGACTTCGAGCCACGACGCCGCCGGGCCTTCCAGCGTGCCGCGCTTGAGGCCGAGCAGGGCCTCGGTCTCCGGGCTGGTGAACACCTTGTCGGCGGACACGTCCCAGTCCCAGATCAGGTCGCCGGAACCGGCCAGCGCCAGCGCGCGCCGCTCGATGTCGGAGACGACGCCGGTGGTGGCGCCGCCGCCGGCGAAGGCGTGCTGCATCACCGTGAAGCCGATCAGCATCACGATCAGCACGAGGCCGCCGAGCAGGGCCGGTCCGACGATGTCGTTGGTGACGGAACCCGCGACCGTCATGCCGGCCGCGACCACCCATACCACCAGCAGGAACCAGGTCGGGATCAGCAGCACCGCGCGATCGAAGCCGTGGGTCGAGAGATAGACGATCAGCGCGAAGCCGGCGAAGGCGATCAGCACCAGCGACATGCGCGCGATCCCGGAAGCCACGGCCGGATCGAACAGAGCGAGCGCGACGAGGGAACCGAGGAAGGCGAGCCAGCCGACCGTGATGTGCGAATAGCGCACGTGCCATCGACTGAGGTTGAGATAGGCGAACAGGAACACCAGCAGCGTCGCCGCCAGGATGGCTTCACCCGCCGCGCGCCAGATGCGCTCGGCGTTGTTCGACATGTCGAGCACCTTGCCCCAGAAGCCGAAATCGACACCGATATAGACCAGCACGGCCCAGGCCAGTGCCGCCGCCGCCGGGAACATGATGCTGCCCTTGACGACGAACAGGATGGTCAGCACCAGCGCGAGCAGGCCCGAGATGCCGATCACAATGCCCTGGTAGAGCGTGAAGGAATTGACCTTGTCCTTGTAGGCCTCGGGCTCCCACAGATAGAGCTGCGGCAGCTTGTCGGTGCGCAATTCGGCGACGAAGGTGACGACGGCGCCGGGATCGAGCGTGATGCGGAACACGTCGGCGGTCGCGCTTTCCTGGCGCTCCGGCCGGTCGCCGATCGACGGCGTGATGGTCGCGATGCGCGACAGCCCGAGATCGGGCCAGAGCAGCCCCGAGGAGACGATGCGGTAATGCGGCGCGACGATCAGGCGGTCGAGCTGGTCGTCGGTGTTGTTGGCGAGCGCGAACACCACCCAGTTCTGGCCGCCTTCGCGGGCGCGCACCTCGATGCGGCGGACGATGCCGTCGGTGCCGGGCGCGGTGGAGACCTGAATGCGGTCGCTATCGCTGCGCTGATGCTCGAGCACGCCAGTGAGGTCGATCGCCGGCGCATCGCTGCGAACGCTGACGGCGTCGAGCGCGCGTGCAGGCGACGCGGCGACGAGAATCATGAGGCCCAGCGCGATGGGCGCGAGGCATCTGATCAGACGCAAGGTCAGTTCTCCGCGTTCGACGCAAACTCTGAGTGCAAGAGTAGCTGTGAGGCTGGCACGTAAAGGCGATTTCAGACCGGACGCAACTGGTTCGGCGCGTCGCGATAGATGCCACGAAAGCGAGGAAAATCAAAGGGTTTCCGCCTCGCTCCTGTGGGCCGCTGGCCTAGGCCTCCAACACAATTTTGCCAATATGTGCGCTGGTCTCCATGCGCCGGTGCGCGTCGGCGGCCTTTTCCAGCGGGAAAGCGCTGTCCATCACCGGTTTGACGCGGCCTTCGCGCAGGAGCGGCATCACCTTGGCCTCGATCGCGGCCACCATCGCGGCCTTGTCCGCATTACTACGGGGCCGAAGCGTCGAGCCGGTATGCGTCAGGCGCTTGACCATGACCTTGGCGATGTTGACGGTCACCTTGGGGCCATTGAGGGTGGCGATCTGCACGATCCGGCCATCGACGGCGGCGGCGTCATAGTTGCGATCGACGTAATCGCCGGCGACCATGTCGAGGATCAGGTTGACGCCGGCGTTGTTCGTGTCCGCCTTGACCGCGGCGACGAAGTCCTCGGTCTTGTAGTTGATGGCGCGGTCGGCGCCCAATTTCAGGCACGCGTCGACCTTGTCCTGCGAGCCGACCGTGACGAACACCTTCGCGCCGAACGCCTTCGCGAGCTGGATCGCCATGGTGCCGATGCCGGAGGAGCCGCCGTGGATCAGCAGCGTTTCGCCCGCCTTCAGGCCGCCGCGTTCGAACACGTTGTGCCAGACCGTCATCAGCGTTTCCGGCAGCGCGCCGGCTTCCTTCATCGACAGCGCCGACGGCACGCTCATCGCCTGGGCATCCTGGGCGATGCAGTATTGCGCATAGCCGCCGCCGGCGACGAGCGACATCACCTTGTCGCCGACCTTGTGCCGCTTCGCATTGCTGCCGACGGCCACGACTTCACCCGCGATCTCGAGGCCTGGCAAATCGCTGGCGCCGGGCGGCGGCGGATAGACGCCGGAACGCTGCGCGACGTCGGGCCGGTTGACGCCGGCGGCCTGCACCTTGACCAGGATCTCGTCGGGGCCGGGTTGCGGCAGCGCCCGCTGTTCCGGCACCAGCACCTCCGGTCCGCCGGGTTTGGAGATGGCGACCACGGTCATTTGCGCGGGCAGCTTGTCCATGATGTGTCCTTGGGCAAAGGTGCGGGATGGAACGAGGCCATTGATTAGCCAGCGCGATCCGCGCTGGCAACCGTCTGGGCCGTGTGCCGTGCGAACGCAGGAGGAACGACGATGCCGACGGAAGAGGACGACCGCCCGCGCAGGAAGATCAGCCATGAAATCGGTCAGGATCTCTCACTCTTGTCGGTGGAGGAACTGACCGAGCGCGTCGCGCTGCTGAAGACCGAAATCGCAAGACTGGAGGAAGCCGCCACCAAGAAGCGCGCCTCGCGCGACGCGGCGAACAGTTTCTTCAAATCGTAGCGCCGGAGGACCGGCTTGAAGCTTGCCGCATCGACAGTCCCTCATCCTGAGGAGAGCGCGCCGCGGCCGTCTCGGAGGATGGCAGCCGGGGGAGAGGAGCCTGCATGGTTCGAGAGGCGCGCAATGCGCGCTCCTCACCATGAGGGTCCGCTTTGCCTGTCGCGCATGAGCGCTCACGGTTCCGCTCACTCGGCCGTTGGCCGACATGGCTAACGAACCCTCAAAATAATCGCTCGTTTACGGTCGATTAAGCTTTCGGGTTTATGACCATACTGTCCTTGTTTGGACACCGAGTGGCTCCTGTCCACTCTGTTTGACGCCTCCCTGTTATCAACTTTCAAAGCCGCCGGTCTCCGGCGGCTCTTTTTTGCGTCGGTATGATCCGGATCCGCGATTGTCGCTTGCGGCAAACGCTGAGTGCGCTTGCACGGAGATCATGCTCAAACGAGATGCCAAAGAGTGCCGGCCGTGCTTTATGGCGCCGGTTGCATTTCGACGGATGACGCGCGGAAACCATATCCGTGCTTGTCGCTGGACTCCGCGCTCCGCGCGCGCAATGATTTGTTCATCATAAACCGGCGCCCAAGCCGGGTGGGTAAACAGTTGCGTAAGGGGCGTTAACCATGGAACGTTTGCAAGCCGACGGCGCTCTCGTTCAACTCAGCGAGCGTTTCACCAATTCTGCGGCGTTCGGCGTCCTGTTCCGCGAGGGCATGGACCTCGTCGAAGAAACCGCGGCCTATCTTGACGGTGCCGGCCGCACCGAAGCCAAGGCGCTCGATCGCGCCGTCAGCCTCACCTACGCGACCGAGAGCATGCGGCTCACCACCCGCCTGATGCAGCTCGCCTCGTGGCTGCTGCTGCACCGTGCGGTGAAGGAAGGCGAGATGACGCTGAGCCAGGCCAATCGCGAAAAGACCAAGGTCAAGCTCACCGCGGCCGATCCCGGCCCCACCGACACGATCGAGAAGCTGCCTTCGCAGCTCCAGGATCTGATCAACCGTTCGATGAACCTTCAGACCCGCGTGCGTCGCCTCGACACCACCATTCACACGCCGCCGGCGGATCATCCCGCGATCGGCAATCCGCTGGTTCCGCACCTCAATGCCCTGAAGGCCGCGTTCGAGCGGTAAGGATCTCGCTTCTCGTCATTGCGAGCGAAGCGAAGCAATCCGGAGAGCTGCCACAGCGGCAGTCGGGATTGCTTGGTCGCGCCCGCGCAGAATGGCTGCGCAATCTTGTCGCGTGCGCCCCGCAATCACGGTGGAGACCCCAAAAACAAAAACGCCCCCGGTGATCCGGGGGCGTTTTTCGTGTCCAGCCGAGGGGCCGGATCAATCCTTCTTGAGGAAGCCCGAAAACTTCTTCTGGAAGCGCGAGACGCGGCCGCCGCGATCCATGAGCTGCTGGCTGCCGCCGGTCCAGGCCGGGTGCGACTTCGGGTCGATGTCGAGGTTCAACGTGTCGCCTTCCTTGCCCCAGGTGGAGCGGGTCAGGTACTCGGTTCCGTCGGTCATGACGACCTTAATCGTATGATAATCCGGATGAATTTCGGCTTTCATGGCAATTCCTAGGGCGCCCGGCGCCCGGCTTGAGTGACTATCGAATGACGGATTTGGCGGGGTCTATACCCCACGGGCCCCTTTAAAACAAGCCATTGTGGGGACTGGAGAACCGGGCCGTCCCCTAAGGGACATCCCGGATTTGCCACCTCCGCTCACCCGGCCTATTTGGAGCGGACTCCTCTCTTTTGGTCGGATCTCATGAGCGCAGTAGAACGGCTTGAAACCGGGCCCGCAGAAGCCCCGTCGATCGAAGCCGAACTGATCGAACAGCCGGCGAAGGGCCGGGCGAAGCTTCGGCCGCTGGTGGCGCTCGCGCCCTACGTGGCGCGCTATCGCGGCCGCGCGGCGCTCGCCTTCGTCGCGTTGACCATCGCTGCGCTGACCACGCTGCTGGTGCCGGTCGCGGTGCGCCGAATGATCGATTTCGGCCTGACGCCGGAAGGCATCGAGCTGATCAACAGCTACTTCTCGGTGATGATCGCCGTCGTGGCCGTGCTCGCGCTCGCGAGCGCCGCGCGCTACTACCTCGTGATGACGATCGGCGAGCGTATCGTCGCCGATCTGCGCCGCGACGTCTTTGCCCATCTGCTCTCGCTCTCGCCCGCCTTCTTCGATTCCGCGCGCAGCGGCGAGCTCGTGTCGCGTCTCACCGCCGACACCACCCAGATCAAGTCCGCCGTCGGCGCATCCGTGTCGATCGCGCTGCGAAACCTGATGATGTTCTTCGGCGCGGCGGCGATGATGGTGATCACGAGCCCGCGGCTGTCGGGCTTCGTGCTGCTCGCCATTCCCCTGATCGTGCTGCCGCTGGTGGCCTTCGGACGCTGGGTGCGGCGGCTGTCGCGCAATGCGCAGGACACGCTCGCGGATGCCTCCGCCTATGCGAGCGAACTGGTCGGTGCGATCCGCACCGTGCAGGCCTACACCAGCGAAGGGCTTGCCGAGAAGCGCTTCGGTGGCGAGGTCGAGCAGGCCTATGAGGCCGCACGCACCTCCACCCAGGCGCGCGCGGTGCTCACCGCCATCATCATCTTCATCGTGTTCGCAAGCGTGGTCGCGATCCTCTGGATCGGTTCGCATGACGTGCTGACCGGCGCGATCACGCCGGGCCGGCTCGGCCAGTTCGTGCTCTACGCCGCCTTCGCGGCCGCGGGCCTCGGCCAGCTCAGCGAGGTCTGGGGCGAGGTCTCGGCGGCCTCGGGCGCTGCCGAGCGCCTGTTCGAGATCCTGCACGTGAAGCCGGAGATCACCGCGCCGGTGTCCCCGCGCGCGCTGCCGGTGCCGGCGCGGGGCGAGGTCGGGTTCGATCGGGTGAGCTTCGCCTATCCGGCGCGGCCCGACGTCAACGTGCTCGACGCGGTGTCGTTCAACGTGCGCCCCGGAGAGAAGATCGCGATCGTCGGCCCGTCCGGTGCCGGCAAGAGCACGATCTTTCATCTCCTGCTCCGCTTCTACGATCCGCGCGGCGGCGCCGTCTCGCTCGACGGCGTGCCGGTCAAGTCGGCCGATCCGCACGCCTTCCGTTCGCGCATCGCGCTGGTGCCGCAGGAATCGAATGTGTTCGCCGCAAGCGCCCGCGAGAACATCCGCTTCGGCCGGCCCGATGCGACCGATGCCGAGGTCGAGCGTGCGGCCGAGCTCGCGCATGCCGCCGAGTTCATCCGCCGGCTGCCCGAAGGTTTCGAGACCCCGCTCGGCGAGCGCGGCGTGACGCTCTCCGGCGGCCAGCGCCAGCGTATCGCGATCGCGCGCGCGATCCTGCGCGACGCGCCGCTGCTGCTGCTCGATGAAGCCACTTCCGCGCTGGATGCCGAAAGCGAGACGCTGGTCCAGACCGCGCTGGAGGAGCTGATGCGCCACCGCACCACGCTGGTGATCGCGCACCGTCTCGCCACCGTGCTCTCCTGCGACCGCATCCTCGTCATGGACCAGGGCAGGATCGTCGAGCAGGGCACCCATGCCGAGCTCGTCGCGGCGAACGGACTCTACGCCCGGCTGGCGAGGCTGCAGTTCGACGGCGCGTGAGGCGGCTGCCTCACGCACGATATCGATGCGTCATCTCGACGATACGGCGGCTCGCGGCCACTGCCGCGGCATGATCCTGCGAGAAATTCAGCCGGATGCTGTTCGGATGGGGACCGAACTCGGTGCCTGCCGTCACGATGATGTCGGCCTGATGGCGCAGCAGCCGCACGAAATCCCCGAGCTCGACCGCAAGCGGCGGCAGCGTCGGGAATAGATAGCTACCGGCCTGCGGCTCGCGCGTCGCCAGGCCTGCGTCGCGGAAGACCGCGAGGAGATCGTCGCGGATCGCCTGGTGTTGCGCAATCCGGTCTTCCATCCAGCCGGCCGGCTCGCGAAACCAGGTGCGAAGCGCCGCCTGATTGTAGCCCGCGGCGCGGAGCGAGACGATGGCCTGCAGTTTTTCCATCCGCTCGATGACCGCCGGCGCGCCGAATGCGATGCCCAGCCTGTAGCCGCTCAGCGACTCCGTCTTCGACGGTCCCATGATGGTGACGACGCGCTGCTCCGGCAGCCCGGCGGCGCGGATATGCGCATAGGTCTGGTTCGCATAGAGAAGCCGGGAGTAGAGCTGGTCGGCGATGATCGTCACGTCGAACGCGGCGGCGAGCCGCGCGATCTCGCCGATTTCACGCGTCGAATAGACCGCGCCGGTCGGATTGTTGGGATTCGAGAACAGGAATACGCGTGCGCCGGCTTCGAATGCGGCCTTGAGCTGCGCGAGATCCAGGCCGGCGTCGGCCGAGCCGGCCAGATAATCCATCGTCACCGGCACCGCATGCCCGCCGAAGAATTCGACGAGCTTGCGATTGGCGAAGTAGTCCGGCTGGACGATTGCGACCCTGTCCCCGGAATTGACCAGCGATGCGACCGCCAGGAACAGCGCGCCCTGCGTGCCCGGTGTGACGATCGTGCCTTCGTCGGCGGAGACGGGGGCTCCCGTGAACGCGGCGAGCGCTTCGGCCAGCTCGGCGCGAATGTCGGCCGACCCGCGATACTCCGTGTAGGCCTGCCGTCCTCCGGCGGCGAGTGCCTCCGCGAAGTGATCGGAGGCGCCGGGCGTCGGCGGAAAGGCGTCCACGTCACCGTGCGAGAAATCGACCGGGCGGCCCGAAATCTTCCCGCCGCGCATCAGGTTGCCGACGTTTCCGGCGGCCTGACGGATCTCCTGGCCCGGCGCGTTGGCGGTAGCCAGGGCCGCGAACTTGTCGATGATCATCGTTGCAGCGAGACCGGTTGTGATGCGACCTGCGCCGCCTTGTGCAGGTCGACCAGTTCGGCGAGCGAGTTGACGGTCAGGGACGGATCGGCCGCCGCGGCCAGTGTCGCCCCGGTCCCCTTCTTCCCGTGGCGGCGGTTCACCCAGATGGTGGTCAGGCCGAGCCGGTTTCCGGGCGCGATGTCGTGGTGCTTGCTCTGGGCCGTGTGGAGGATCTCCCCCTTCGTGATCCCGTGCCGCGCGGCTTCTCGCTGTGCCGCGTCGAAATGCGGCTGGCCGGGCTTGTAGGAGCTGACGTCCTCCGCCGTGACCGTGAACAGGAACGGCACTTCCAGCATCTTCAGCGTGCCCGCGAGCGAAGCATTGTCGACATTCGAGAGGATGCCGAGCGCGAAGTGCCGGCTCAGATAGCGCAGGCTCTCGACGGTGTCGGGGAATGGCCGCCAGTGCGGCACGGATCGCGCGAACGCGTCCGCGCGACCGGCGTTTTCATCCCAGCCGAACTGCTCCTCGATGTCGCGCCATGAGCGCCGAAGCACTTCGGGGTAAAGCAGGGTCGGGCGCGTCTGCTGGTGCTTCGCCTGCATCAGCGCGAAGGTGCTGACGACGAGATCCGCGGGCACCGGCGATTTCATCTCCATGAGCCAGGGCTCTACCAGCTTCATGATCGACGTATCCCAGTCGATCAGCGTGCCGTAGCAGTCGAATGTCAGCAGTTTGAATTCGGAGAACGCGAGCATCTACTTGTCTTCCTTGGAACGGTCTTCCTGATGCAGGTGCGCCTGCACGCGCCTGGTGGATGCGTCCGTCTGATCGACGATCAGGCGGCAGGCTTCGTCGATGCGGCCATCGCGAAGCTTCGAGACGATGAGGAGGTGGCTGTCGACCCAGTCGGCGCTGAGGCCGGAATTGGCCCATGCCGGGAGCAGATAACGATTGATGCCCTGGTAGAGGCCGCCGATCTGCGCGAGCAGGCGCGGCCGTTCGGCCCGCTTGTAGAGGCTGCGGTGAAACTCCCAGTGCAGATTGGCGCGATCGAGCGGGTCCGACGCCTGCGCGGCCCTGGTCAGAACCGTTTCGGAATATTGCAGGTCGGCGACGGTGAGGCGCGGGGCCGAGTGACGGAGCGCATGCGGTTCGAGCAGGCCGCGCAGTTCGGCGATCTCGAGAAAATCCTGTTCCGAAACGGGCGAGACGGTCACGCCGCGATTGGGATGCAGCACCGCCAGCCCGTCGGCGATCAGGCGCTGCAGCGCTTCGCGCACCGGCGCGACGCTGACGCCGAACCTTGCGGCCACGTCGTTCTGCTTGAGCTGCGCACCGCCCGAGATCGTGCCCAGGAGGATCGCACGCCGCAATTGCTCGGCGATGAGGTCCGAAGTGGAGAGCTTGACGGCTGAGATGCCTTCGAGGGCGTCGGAGAGCGTCATTCTTGACATTCCTGTCGTATCACGTGATCTTCGATTATCGATAATCTAATATCGATATGAAATCAAGGGGCCAGTACAAGCGCGGGTTGGCGCGTAAGGAGTTGAGATATGACGCAAATTTCGGAGACGACAATGATTGCGGCCGGCGAGCGATCCGGCTCGCTCTCACGGACGGCCTTGGCGGCGACCGTAGGCACCACGATCGAATGGTACGATTTCCAGGTCTACGGCCTGGCCGCGGCGCTGATCTTCAATGCGCAGTTCTTTCCGAACTTCGATCCGCTGGCCGGCACGCTGCTCTCGTTCGCCACCTTCGCCGTCGGCTTTCTCGCGCGGCCGATCGGCGCGATCATCTTCGGCCATATGGGCGATCGCATCGGCCGCAAATCGACGCTGATCGCAACGTTCCTGCTGACGGGTATCGCCACGCTCCTGGTCGGATGTCTTCCGAACTACGATGCGATCGGCGTCTTCGCGCCCGTACTGCTCGTGCTGCTTCGCCTGATCCAGGGCATCGGCCTCGGGGGCGAATGGGGTGGCGCCGTGCTGGTGATGACCGAAAGCGAAGCGCAAACGCGGCGCGGGCTTCTCGGCAGCCTACCGCAATTGGGCTCTCCCGCCGGACTGGTGATCGCAACGTTGGTGTTCGCCGCGACGACGGCGGTCCTCGGGCCCGATCGGTTCGCGTCGTGGGGCTGGCGACTGCCTTTCCTGCTGAGCATCGTGCTGGTCGTAGTCGGCGCTCTCGCCAGGTTTTCCATGCCGGAAAGTGAGGCCTTCTCGAAAGCGAAGCGCACGAATGCGATCGCGGCATTTCCGCTGGTGGAGACGTTGCGGACCCAGTGGCGCGAGGTGCTGCTCGCCGGCGGGCTGTTCCTCGTCACGAGCGGCGGCTTCTATGTCTACGTGACCTTCATGGTCGCCTATGGCTCGACCAATCTCGGCCTGCCCAGGGAGCTCATGCTCAACGGCGTCCTGACATTCGCCATCACCGAACTTCTGATCATCGTGCCGGTCTGCGCGTTCTCCGACCGGATCGGGCGCAGGCCGGTGTTCATCGCGGCGGCAATCTTCACGATGCTGTTCGCCTTCCCGCTGTTCTGGCTCGTGAATACCAAAGTCACCTCGCTGATCTTCCTCGGCATGGCCATCGGCGGAATCGCCAACGGTGTGCTGTTCGGAATCATGGGATCGTTCGGGCCCGAACTGTTCAAGACCAGCGTCCGCTACACCGGCGCTTCGCTGGGTTATCAATTGTCGGCCGCGCTCGGTGGCGGACTGACCCCGCTGATCGCGACCGCCCTCGTCAAATGGGCGGACGGCAATTACTGGCCGGCGCCGGCATGGCTCGCGGGTCTTGCTCTTGTAAGCCTGATCGCGGCGATTGCAGCGCCGGAAACGCGATCCCGCTCGCTGTCGGACGAGGTCGGTTGACGACGATCGGAGCCGTGCGCCCGCAAATGGACGGGCGCACGGTCAGCCTGCAGGGCGATGGCCCCAATGCGGCGAAGTTCGCGAAAGCAGCGGTGATCCAATCAGTTGCGTGTCTTCGCTGCGCCGGACCTCGGGCTCCGCGTTCTACTGTGCATGGGGTTGTTTTCGCGGTTTTGGTCGGGACGGGGCCTCAAGGCCTCCAGGCCAGCTTCAGCACCGGCCGGCCAGAGGTCGGATTCACGTCGTCGCCGGCATGGAGAAAGCCGTTGCGCTCGTAGAAGCGGATGGCACGGGCGTTGTCCTTGTTGACGAGCAGCGTGACGCCTGCGGGCGAGAGCCGCTTGGCTTCGTCCACCAGCAGGCGTGCCGCATCCGAGCCCCAGTGATCCGGATCGACCACGAGCTGGTCGAGATAGCCCTCGCCGTCGATGGTGACGAAGCCGGTCAGCGCGCCGTCCTGTTCGGCGACGACGATCGCGGCCTTCGGCACCAGATCCTTGCGCCAGCGTTCGCGCCACCAGTCGAGGCGTGCGGCGAAGTCGATCTGCGGATAGGCTCGTTGCCAGGTGCGATGCCAGAGCTCGATCGCGGCCGCTTCGTCCTCGTCGCGATAGGGGCGGAGGTGGAGCGCGGTCATCTTGCGGGTGGCGTCATGCCGGGGCTCGTCCCGGATATCCGCGCCGTTCCGTTGGCGCGGATCGAAGATCGCGGATGGCCGGCGCAGGCCCGGCTTCCTCCACGGTGGCGCGCGTATCGTACGGACCTCACGTCTAGCGCTCCGTCAGCTTCAGCTCGATGCGGCGGTTGCGCTTGTAGGCGTCCTCCGAGGTGCCGCTGTCGAGCGGCTGGAATTCGCCGAAGCCGGCGGCGACCAGGCGTTGCGCCGGCACGCCGAGCGAGATGAGGTATTGCACCACCGAGATCGCGCGTGCGGCCGACAGGTCCCAGTTCGACTTGAAGTTCGGGCCGTTGACGGGCCGCAGGTCGGTATGGCCGTCGACGCGCAGCACCCAGGGGATCTCGGACGGAATCTTCTTGTCGAGTTCGATCAGCGCGTTCGCGACGGTGTCGAGCTCGGTGCGGCCCTCCGGCAGCAGCGTTGCCTGGCCGGTGTCGAAGAACACTTCCGACTGGAACACGAAGCGGTCACCGACGACGCGGATGTCGGGGCGGTTGCCGAGAATGGCGCGCAGGCGGCCGAAGAATTCGGAGCGGTAGCGCGACAATTCCTGCACGCGCTGCGCCAGGGCCACGTTCAGGCGCGAGCCGAGATCGGCGATCCGGTTCTGGGATTCCTTGTCGCGCTTCTCCGAGGCGTCGAGCGCCTCTTCCAGTGCCGCCAATTGCCGTCGCAGCGCGCTGATCTGCTGGTTCAGCACCTCGATCTGCGCCAGCGCCCGCGTCGAGACCGCCTTCTCCGAATCCAGCGCCTTGCTCAGCTCGGTGGTCTTGCCCTGCGCATCGCTGCCGGCGCTCGCGAGGCCCTCATAGAGGCCCTTCATGCGGTCGCGCTCGGTTTCCGCCGAGGCGAGCCCGGCCTTCAGCTGCGAGAGCTGGTCGTCGAGGCTGAGCTTGCTGAGCTTCTCCAGCGACAGCAGATCGTTGAGCTGGGCGATCTTGGCGTTGAGCTGCTCCAGCGCCTTGTCCTTGCCGGTGACCTCCTGCGACAGGAAGAACTGCACGACGAGGAAGACCGACAGCAGGAATACGATCGACAGCACCAGCGTCGACAGCGCGTCGACGAATCCGGGCCAGTAGTTGAAGGCGCCTTCGCTGCGGCGGCCGCGGGCCAGAGCCATTTACGTCTCCGTTCTTTCCTGTGCCGGACCGGTGCTGAGCGTTGGCGTGCTCCGCAGAGCGGTGACCCAGAGTCCTGCCGGTGTGCCCGACTCGGCGACGCGCGCTTCGCGCCGCATCGCGTCCGGGGCACGGTATCTCGTTCTGCCCTAGCTCTTCTCGGGCTGGCGCGCGATGCGCTCCAGCAGCCGCCGGATCTCGCGGTTCTGCTCGCCCTGGCCGTCGGCCCATTCGCGGATCATCTGCTGTTCGGTCCGCATGTGCGAGACCAGCGCCTGGATGGCTTCGGCAAGGCTCGCCATCGCTGCCGTGGTCCCGCGGCTGGCGCTGCCCTCCTCGAGGACGGAACGGAGCCGTTCGACGGCCGCCTGCAACTCGCCGCTGGCAATGCCGCCGCCGCTGCCGGCGGCGGCCACGGCGACCTCACCGCTGCCATATTCCCGGACGGTGGTGGCGAGCCAGTCTTCGAGGTCGGTGTAGAAGCGGTTCTGCGCCTGGCTCGATTGCAGGTCGAGGAAGCCGAGGATCAGCGAGCCGGCGAGGCCGAACAGCGAGCTCGAGAACGAAATGCCCATGCCGCCGAGCGGGGCGGCCAAGCCCTCCTTCAGCGTATCGAACAAGGCGCCGGCATCGCCGCCGACCTTGAGCCCGTCGATGACCTTGCCGACCGAGCCGACCGTCTCGATCAGGCCCCAGAAGGTGCCGAGCAGGCCGAGGAAGACCAGAAGGCCGGTCATGTAGCGGGAAATGTCGCGGGCCTCGTCCAGGCGGGTCGCGATGGAATCGAGCAGGTGCCGCATGGTGGTCTGGGTGATCGACATGCGGCCGGAGCGCTCGCCGCCGAGGATCGCCGCCATCGGCGCCAGCAGTTTCGGGTGCCGGGCAGGGGCGAGGCCGGGATCGGCGATGCGGAAATTGTTGACCCAGGACACTTCGGGGTAGAGGCGGATGACCTGGCGGAATGCCAGCACGATGCCGATGAACAGCACGGCCCCGATCAGGGCGTTGAGGCCCGGATTGGCGAAGAAGGCCTGGACGATCTGCTTGTAGAGCACCACCCCCACCAGCGCGCAGAGCACCAGGAAGACCAGCATCCGGACCAGGAAGACGCTGGGCGAGGACAGCTTGGTGTATTCGATGTCCATGGAAGAGCGGGGCGAAGTGCCTGACGGCATGGCCGGTATCATCCGTTACGTAAGCTTGCGTGCATCCGCACTATGGCACAGCGCTGGCCCAAAAAAAGCGCCGGATGTGCAGATTTGGGGACAGTATCCGTGCCCCGTGCCGAAATTCGCCCCGGTGTTCGGACCCCTTCTGCCCGCGGCGACGCGACGGCGAGATCCCTCGCAACGTTCGTGGCGAGCCCGGAGCGGTGGAACCGGATGGCGCATTCGCGGCCGCCGGATGGTCGGCGCCGGGAAATTGCGGTGTTCTGTCGCAGCACGCGGTGAGGGTGCGCGACTCACAATCCGGTGAGCCCCGAAAAGCGGCCAGAACTCAGCGCGATAGTCCGTGTGACATTGAGCCGCCCGCCCCGCAAGTTGCGTCGCAGCAACTCCATTCTATTTTGACCACGTCACCCCTGCGGAATCGTCTCGAAAGAGTTCCGCAGGAGGCGTGATGTCGTTTCAACAACATTGGGCACCCCATTTCATGTCAGGACTTCGAGCGCGATCGGCATGCGTTGCAATGATGCTCGCGGCCTGTGCGCCGCTGCTCGCAGGCTGCAACGAATCCAACTCGGCCGTTGCCGCCGCACAGCCCTCCGATCCTGACGTCAGCATCGTCGTGGTCAAACCGCAGCCACGCGCGATCGTGCGCGAACTGCCGGGCCGCATCGCACCGACGCGCGTCTCCGACGTCCGTCCGCGCGTATCCGGCATCGTGGTCGACCGCATGTTCCACCAGGGCAGCGAAGTGAAGGCGGGCGATCCGCTCTACCGCATCGATCCGCGTCCGTTCGAGGTCGAGGTGATGGCGAGCCAGGCCGCGGTCGCCAAGGCCGAAGCGGCGCTGATGCAGGCGAGGCAGCAGGCGCATCGTATCGCCACGCTGACCAGCCAGCGCGCCGCGCCCGAAGCCGAGAACGAGAAGGCGATTGCCGCCGAACTCCAGGCCCATGCCGAGGTCGAGGGACGCAAGGCCGAGCTCGCGCGTGCCAAGCTCAATCTCGACTACGCCACCGTGCGCGCGCCGATCGACGGCATCGTCGGCGCGGCGCTGGTCAGCGAGGGCGCGCTCGCCGTTCAGGACCAGACCAATCTGGCGACCATCCAGCAGCTCGATCCGATCTATGCCGACTTCACCCAATCGGTGACCGAGCTCAGCCAGCTTCGCCGCGCCTTCGACAGCGGCGATCTCGAGCGCATCGCGGGCGACGCCGCCAAGGTGCGCCTCGTGCTTGACGACAACACCATCTATTCGCTCGACGGCAAGCTGCTGTTCTCCGAGGCCAAGGTCGACGCCCATACCGGCCAGGTGACGCTGCGCGGCGAGTTCCGCAATCCCAAGCGCGAATTGCTGCCGGGCATGTATGTCCGCGTCCGCATCGAGCAGGGGCTCGACAGCGATGCCATCGCCGTGCCGCAGCAGGCGATCCAGCGCAACGGCGGCGGCGGCAGCGAGGTGTTCGTCGTCAAGGAGGACGACCGCATCGCCGTGCAGCCGGTTCGCACCGGCTCGGTGCAGGACGGCATCTGGTTCGTCACCGACGGCCTGAAGGCCGGCGACAAGGTCGTGGTCGAAGGTTTCCAGAAATTCGCGGCCGGCGACAAGGTCAAGCCGCAATCCTGGTCCGAGGCCGAAGCGAACGCTGACAGTCAGCACGCTCAGGTCACGCGGTAACGTCGGACGTCGCAAACGTCCTTGATCCACCATCCCGAGTGGCCCGCAGTGAGCGGGCGGTCGCCGGATGTCCGCCGGACTGAATCGAGCCTTCATAAGTCGAGACGCGCGCGCCGCGCTTCTCGTCATGGAGGACAAATGAAACAACGAGGGTAAAACGGCAAATGCCGGGCTTCTTCATCGACAGGCCGATCTTCGCCTGGGTCGTCGCGCTGTTCATCTGTCTGATCGGCGCGATTGCGATCCCGCTGCTGCCGATCGCGCAGTACCCGATCATCGCGCCGCCCTCGATCTCGATCTCGACGAGCTATCCGGGAGCCTCGCCCGAGAACCTCTACAACAGCGTTACGCGGCTGATCGAGGAGGAGCTCAACGGCGCGTCCGGCATCCTCAACTTCGAATCGACCAGCGACTCGCTCGGCCAGGTCGAGATCATTGCCAATTTCGTGCCGGGCACCGACACCGGCGCGGCCTCGGTCGAGGTGCAGAATCGCATCAAGCGCGTGGAAGCTCGCCTGCCGCGCGCGGTGATCCAGCAGGGCATCCTGGTCGAGGAAGCCTCCAGCGCGGTGCTCCAGATCATCACGCTGAACTCGACCGACGGCAGCCTCGATGAAGTCGGGCTCGGCGATTTCATGATCCGCAACGTGCTCGGCGAGATCCGGCGCATCCCCGGCGTCGGCCGCGCCACGCTCTATTCGACCGAGCGAAGCCTGCGCGTCTGGGTCGATCCGGCCAAGCTGGTCGGCTACGGGCTCACCGCCGACGACGTCAACAAGGCGATCGCCGCGCAGAACGCGCAGGTCGCCTCGGGCAGCATCGGTGCCGAGCCTTCGACCGCTGACCAGCGCGTCTCCGCGCTCGTGCTGGTCAAGGGGCAGCTCGCCTCGCCCGACGAATTCGGGTCCATCATCCTGCGCGCCAACCCGGACGGCTCGACCGTTCGTCTGCGTGACGTCGCGCGCATCGAGGTCGGCGGCCTCAGCTATCAGTTCAATACCCGTCTGGACGGCAAGCCGACCGCGGGTCTGTCGGTGCTGCTCGCGCCGACCGGCAACGCGCTGGCGACGGCGAGCGCGGTGGAAGAGAAAATGAAGGAGCTGTCGCGCTTCTTCCCGGCCAACATCTCCTACGAGATCCCCTACAACATCACACCCGTCGTCGAGGCCTCGATCAAGAAGGTGCTCATGACGCTGGTCGAGGCCGTGGTGCTGGTCTTCGTGGTGATGTTCCTGTTCCTCCAGAACATCCGCTACACCATCATTCCGACCATCGTGGTTCCGGTGGCGCTGCTCGGTGCCTGCACCACGCTGCTGCTCGCCGGCTACTCCATCAACATGCTCTCGATGTTCGGCATGGTCCTCGCGGTGGGAATCCTCGTCGACGACGCCATCGTCGTGGTCGAGAACGTCGAGCGCATCATGGCCGAGGAAGGCCTGCCGCCGAAGGAAGCGACGCGCAAGGCGATGTCGCAGATCACGGGCGCCATCATCGGCATCACGCTGGTGCTGATGGCGGTGTTCGTGCCGATGGCGTTCTTCCCCGGCTCGGTCGGCATCATCTACCGCCAGTTCTCCGTCACCATGGTCGCCGCGATCGGCTTCTCGGCCTTCCTCGCGCTGTCGCTGACGCCGGCGCTGTGCGCGACGCTGCTCAAGCCCGTCGCGGCCGGTCACGGTCACGCGAAGAAGGGTGTGTTCGGCTGGTTCAACCGCATGCTCGAAGGCGGCAAGGAGGGCTATTCCCGCACCGTCGGCTTCTCGCTGAAGCGCACCGGCCGCCTGATGCTGGTCTATGTCGCGCTGCTTGCCGGCCTGTCATGGGCCTTCGTCAGCCTGCCCGGCGGCTTCCTGCCGGTCGACGACCAGGGCTTCGTCACCACCGACGTGCAGACGCCGTCGGATTCCTCCTACGCGCGCACCGAAGCCGTGATCGAGAAGGTCGAGAAATACCTGGCGGAGCGGCCGGGCGTCGACAATGTCACGTTCCTCACCGGATTCAGCTTCTCGGGCCAGGGTATGAACACGGCGCAGGCCTTCATCACGCTGAAGGATTGGTCGGAGCGCGGACCGAAGGAATCGGCCGCGGCGATCGTCGCCGAGATCAACCGTGACCTGTCCTCCTCGATCCGCGACGCGAAGATCTCCGCGCTGCAGCCGCCCCCGATCGACAATCTCGGCAACTCTTCGGGCTTCTCGTTCCGCCTCCAGGACCGCGGCCAGAAGGGCTATCCGGCCCTGATGCGCGCCGCCGACCAGTTGATCGCGGAGGCCAATGCGAGCCCAGTGCTGCAGAAGGTCTATGTCGAGGGCCTGCCCGAAGCGGGCGTCGTCAACCTCGTGATCGATCGCGAGAAGGCCGGCGCCTTCGGCGTCACCTTCGAAGACATCAACAACACGATCTCGACCAATCTCGGCTCGAACTACATCAACGACTTCCCGAACCGCGGCCGCATGCAGCGCGTCGTGGTCCAGGCCGACGCCCGCGACCGCATGAGGACCGAGGACATCCTCAACTACAACGTCAAGAACAGCCGTGGCCAGCTCGTGCCGTTCTCGTCGTTCGCGACCATCGAATGGAGCCGCGGCCCGACGCAGATCACCGGCTTCAACTACTATCCCGCGGTCCGCATCTCCGGCGAGGCGCGGGCCGGCTTCACCTCGGGCGATGCGATCGCCGAGATGGAGCGGCTTGCGGGCAAGCTGCCGCGCGGCTTCGGCTACGAATGGACCGGACAGTCGCTGCAGGAGAAGCTGTCGGGCTCGCAGGCGCCGTTCCTGCTGGCGCTGTCGGTGTTCGTGGTGTTCCTGTGTCTGGCCGCGCTCTACGAGAGCTGGACCATTCCGCTCGCGGTGCTGCTCACCGTGCCGCTCGGCATCATCGGCGCGGTGGTCGCGGCCATGCTGCGCGGCCTGCCGAACGACGTCTATTTCACCGTCGGCCTCATCACGATCATCGGCCTTGCCGCAAAGGACGCGATCCTGATCATCGAGTTCGCCAAGGATCTGCGGAAGGAGGGCAAGCCGCTGCTGGGGGCCACCATCGAGGCCTGCCGCCTGCGCTTCCGCCCGATCTTGATGACCGGCCTTGCCTTCATCTGCGGCGTGCTGCCGATGGCGATCGCGCAGGGCGCCGGTGGTGCCAGCCAGCAATCGCTCGGCACCGTCGTGATGGGCGGCATGATCGCGGTGGTGATCCTGGCGCTGCTGATGGTGCCGGTGTTCTTCGTCTCCGTGCAGCGTGTGCTGGGCGGAGACCGGGAGCCGGCTGCGGCGAAGGAAGGGGAGACGTATGGGCCGCCGCTGCCGGTCAAGCCGTAACGCGAACTGCCATGCCCCGCGCGGGCGGGGCATCATCAGGTACGCCGCGTCTTTTGCGTATCCAGGAGCTTGTCCGGAAGGCTCATCACCCGCCTTCGCGGGTCATTGACGGCCGGGCGGCCCGCGAGCGCTTCTGCGCGGTTACGCCGGCTTCCGCAGGATCTTCACCAGCTCACCGTGCACGAACTCGTTGCCGCACACGACGTGGCCGGTCACCAGCGGGTCGCCCGGCGTCGCGATGTCGCTGACCGTTCCACCCGCTTCCTTCACCATCAGCATGCCGGCGGCGATGTCCCAGGATTGCAGATTGCGCTCCCAATAGCCGTCGAGGCGCCCGGCGGCGACGAAGGCGAGGTCGAGAGCGGCGGCGCCGAAGCGGCGCAGGCCCGCGACGCGGTTCTGGATCACGGTCATCTCGCGGCGGAATTCCTCGTGGTCGCCGCGACCGATATGGGGCAGCCCGCAGGCGACCACGCATTCGTTGAGCTGGCGGCGGCCGGCGACGCGCAGGCGCTGGTCGTTGAGGAAGGCACCCTTGCCGCGCTCGGCGATGTAGAGCTCGTCATTGGCGGGATTGTAGATCACGCCGGCGATGACCGTGCCTTCGCGGGCGAGCCCGATCGAGATCGCGAATTGCGGGATGCCGTGCAGGAAGTTGGTGGTGCCGTCCAGGGGATCGACGATCCAGGTGTGGCTCTTGTCGGTGCCCTCGCGGGTGCCGCCTTCCTCGCCGATGAAGCCGTAGCCGGGCCGCGCCTTGGAGAGGTCCTGGTAGAGGATTTCCTCGGCGCGCTTGTCGGCGAGCGAAACGAAATTCGCGGGGCCCTTCAGCGAGACCTGGAGATGCTCGATCTCGCCGAGATCGCGCTTGAGGCTGCGGCCGGCGCGGCGCGCGGCCTTGACCATGACGTTGATAGTGGCGGAGTACAGCATGAGCTCTGTCTTGATCGGGGGAAGATGGCGCGAAATCGCGCCCAATTGAGGGGATTGGGTGCCCTGCGAGGGCGCCAACGTCAAGTCATTTGGTCCCGAGCCACTTCTTGGCCGCGTTCTCGGCCTTGGCGCGGTCCTCGGCGGGCAAATCCGACAATTGCTTGTCCAGGTCCGGGTCGCCCTTGCCGCCGGTCTTGGCCACCAGGTGCCATTTGAACCCCTCGATCTTGTCCGCGGGCACGCCCATGCCGTTGATCAGGACCCAGGCGAGCCGGTTCTGCGCGATCGCACTGCCCTGGCGGGACGCCTTGCGCAGCAGCGCGACGGCGGCGGGCTGGTTCTTCGGCGTGCCGGTGCCGTTGAACATCGCGATGGCGTATTCGACCTCGGCATCGACATTGTCGGCGAGCGAGGCGGCCTGGAGCAGCCGCACCGATCTTTCGGGATCCTTCGCCACGCCGGTGCCTTCCTTGTAGAAGGTCGCGAGCGCATATTGCGCCTCGGGCAAGCCGGCGTCGGCGGCCTGGCGCAGCAGCTCGGCCGAGCGCTTGAGGTCCTGCGGCAGCGTCTGTCCGTCGAGATAGAGCAGGGCGAGATTGTAGGCCGCCTTGGGCTCGCCGAGCTTGGCCGCGGACGCCATCAGCTTGACCGCCTCACCCTTGTCGACCGGCCCGCCGCGGCCGGACATGCGCAGCATGGCGAGTGCGAACATCGCCTCGCGATCACCGGCGTCGGAAGCGCGCTTGTACCATTCCAGCGCCTTGGCATAGTCGCGCCGGATCCCCATGGCGTTGGAGTAGAGCTCGCCGAGCATGGTCATCGCCTTGGCATCACCGGTCTTGGCACGCGCGATGGCGAGGTCGAACGCGGTCTTGTACATGCCGCGCTGGTAGGCGCCGAACACGAGGTCGACGTTGGGATTGTCGGGCTGCGGCGCGGGGATCACGGTCGCGGCCGGTGCCGGGCTTGGCGAAGCCGACGGCGAAGGCTTCGGCGCCGGCGTGGCCTCCTTCTTCTTGGTGATCGTGTGCGGTTTGGCCTTGGGCTTCTCGGGCGCCGCCGGGCTGGGCGTCGCGACCGGCGGCGTGATCTGAAGCTGCGCGGCGGCGGGCACCGTCATGAGCAACGTCGCGAGAATGGTGATGCGCGGCAGATTCATCGCGGGCACTAGCCCTGGCCGGCGGGAAGAGCCGCGTAGGCTTTCTTGATCGCCGCATCCGCCTCGGCGAGCGCGGCCTTCGGCCCGCGCGGATCAGCCCAGATGACGTCGCCGACCAGCACGAAATCGGCGCCGCTGGCAGCGAAATCGTGGGCCTCCTCGAACGATATGGCGAAGCCGACGCAAGGCGGCTCGAACAACTCGGCCCACCAGTCCAGCCGTTCGGCGATGGCCTGGGACGAGGGGCGCTGGCCCTGTGCGTCGGGTTCGCCGAACAGCACGTAGTCCGCGCCCATCTCGCCCGCGCTCATGGAATCATGGCGCGTGGCGAGGTCGCCGACGCCGGCGATGCGATCGGGCTTGAGCGAGGACATCGCCTCTTCCAGCGCAGCGATACCCGCCAGGTGCGCGCCGTCCGCGCCGCCGCGCGCGACCAGCTCGGCATGGCCGTCGACGAGCAGCGCGGCGCCCGCATTCTGCACCACCGGTGCGAGCTGCTTGATCCGCGAGATCATGGTGCGCTGGTCGGTCTCCTTCAGGCGCACCAGCACCGCCGCGACATCGGCGGCGGCAAGCAGGCCCGGAAGTTCTTTCACCAGCGAGGCCGGATCGTCGACAACGGGCGTCGCGAGGTACAGGCGCGGTGCAGGGCGCGGCGGAGGCAATTTGTTCGACAAGATCTAGGCTGCCTTCTTTTCCAGGCCGCTGTGCCATTCGCCCTTGGAGGCGAGCCCGTTCATCCGCGCGCGATGGCTGAAGGCGTCCTGCCCGGCGGCGACGTTCTCCGCCTTACCCGACCAGGCCTTCTGCGGGGCGGCCTGCAGTGCGCGGCCATAGGAGAAGGTCAGGCCCCAGGGCAACGGGCCGAGCTTGTGCATGGCGTTGAGATGCGCCGTTGCCTCTTCATCGGACTGGCCGCCGGAGAGGAACGCGATGCCGGGCACCGCCGCGGGCACGCAGGCCTTGAGCAGCCTGATGGTCCTCTCCGCGACGTCGTCGACGGAGGCCTGCTTCGCACACTTCTTGCCCGACACCACCATGTTGGGCTTCAGGACCATGCCTTCGAGCGCAACGCGCTGCACGCGCAGCTCCTGGAACGTCTTGTTGAGCACGCGGCTCGTGACCTCGTAGCAACGGTCGATGTCGTGATCGCCGTCCATCAGCACTTCCGGCTCGACGATCGGCACGATCTGCGCGGCCTGACACAACGCCGCATAGCGCGCCAGCGCATGAGCGTTGACGTGGATCGCGGTCATCGAGGGAATGCCGTTTCCGATGTCGATCACCGCGCGCCATTTGGCGAAGCGCGCGCCGCGCGCGTAATATTTCGTCAGCCGTTCGGCGAGATTGTCGAGACCGACGGTGACGAGTTCGCCCGGGCACATCGGCAGCGCCTGCGTGCCTTCGTCGACCTTGATGCCGGGAATGGCGCCGCTCTGCTCGATCAGCTTGACCAGCGGCGTGCCGTCCTTGGCGTCCTGCCAGATCGTCTCGTCGAACAGGATGACGCCGGAGATGTGCTGGCTCATGGCCTCCTTCGACCGGAACAGCATCTCGCGATAGTCGCGGCGGTTGCTTTCGGTCGATTCCACGCCGATCGCGTCAAACCGTTTCTTGATGGTGCCGGAGGATTCGTCCGCGGCAAGGATGCCCTTGCCGGGGGCCACCATGGCGGTCGCGATCCTGTTGAGCTCAGTCAGATTCATCGAGAGGTCCTCCCAAAACGACTCTGCCCTTGCCTGTGAAAATAGACCGTTCTCGGGCAATTGCCGAGTTAACGTTCGTGACAGGGTAAAGGGGCCATCGGTCATTCCGGGACGCGCCCCTCGGCGCGAGCCCGAAATCCATTGATCCGCATCGACGGTGGCACCATGGATGCCGGGGTCGCCGCCTCGCGGCGCCCCGGAATGACGGGAGAGGGGTGCCTTGCGGAGCTGCTCGCGCGATCGTTACGCGACGCGGGGGTCGAGTTCGCCCTTGGCGTAGCGCTTGGCCATTTCGGCGGTGGTCAGGACCCGCTTGATCTTGGAGGCCTGCCCCGCGGTGTTGAACTCCTGGAGCCGCTGCTTGCACAGCTTGGTCATCGCTTCCATCGCGGGCTTCAGATACTTGCGCGGATCGAACTCCTCGGGGCTGTCCTTCAGCACCTTCCGGATCTGGCCGGTCATGGCCATGCGGTTGTCGGTGTCGATGTTGATCTTGCGCACGCCGTTCTTGATGCCACGCTGGATTTCGGCCACCGGCACGCCCCAGGTCGGCTTCATCTTGCCGCCATAGGCGTTGATGATGTCCTGAAGGTCCTGCGGCACCGAGGACGAGCCGTGCATCACGAGGTGCGTGTTGGGCAGCTTGCGGTGGATCTCCTCGATCACGTTCATGGCGAGGATGTCGCCGTCCGGCTTGCGGGTGAACTTGTAGGCACCATGCGAGGTGCCCATCGCGATCGCGAGCGCGTCGACCCTGGTCTCCTCGACGAATTTCACGGCTTCGTCCGGATTGGTCAGGAGCTGGTCGTGCGACAGCTTGCCTTCGGCGCCGTGGCCGTCCTCCTTGTCGCCCATGCCGGTCTCGAGCGAGCCGAGCACGCCGAGCTCACCCTCGACCGAGATGCCGCCGAGATGGGCCATGTCGGTCACGGTCTTGGTGACGCCGACATTGTAGCCCCAGTCGCCCGGGGTCTTGCCGTCGGCCTTGAGCGAGCCGTCCATCATGACGGAGGTGAAACCGGCCTGGATCGCGGTCATGCAGGTCGCGGGCTCGTTGCCATGGTCGAGATGCACGCAGACTGGGATGTGCGGGTAGATTTCGGTCACCGCGTCCATCATGTGCTTGAGCATGACGTCGTTGGCGTAGGAGCGCGCACCGCGCGAGGCCTGGATGATGACGGGCGCGTCGGTCTGGTTCGCCGCGTCCATGATCGCCAGCGCCTGCTCCATGTTGTTGATGTTGAAGGCCGGGACGCCGTAATCGTTCTCCGCCGCATGGTCCAGCAATTGACGCAACGTGATCCGAGCCATGTGTGTTTTTCTCCCGTTTGGGCCTTCAAGGCCGCTAGCTGTTTGCCGTCTGGTTACTTGATGCGCAGCACCTCGACGCCGGGCAGGGGCTTGCCTTCCATCCATTCAAGAAATGCGCCACCGGCGGTCGAGACATAGGTGAAATCACCGGCCACATGGGCCTGGTTGAGGGCCGCGACCGTGTCGCCGCCGCCCGCGATCGAGATCAGCTTCTTCGTTTTGGTGCGCTCGGCGGCGTGCCTGGCGGCCGCGACCGTGCCGCGGTCGAAGGGCTGCATTTCGAAGGCGCCGAGCGGGCCGTTCCAGACCAGCGTGGCTGCGTCGTCGATCGCCGCATGGATGCGTGCGATCGACTGCGGGCCGACGTCGAGGATCATGCCGTCCGCGGGGATCGCATCGAGCCCGTAGGCATGCGAGGGCGCGTTGGCGGCGAAATGATAGGCAACGGTGGCGTCCACCGGCAGGATGATGGCGCAGTTCGCGGCTTCCGCCTTCTCCATGATGCGCAGTGCGGTCGGCGCGAGGTCCTTCTCGGCCAGCGACTTGCCGACCGCGATGCCTTGGGCGTGCAGGAAGGTGTTTGCCATGCCGCCGCCGATCACCAGCGCGTCGACCTTGTTGACGAGGTTTTCGAGCAGGTCGATCTTGGTCGAGACCTTGGCGCCGCCGATGATGGCGATGACCGGCTTGGTCGGCGAACCCAGCGCCTTCTCCAGTGCGTCGAGCTCGGCCTGCATGGTGCGGCCGGCATAGGCCGGCAGCTTATGGCCGAGGCCTTCGGTGGATGCGTGGGCGCGGTGTGCCGCCGAGAAAGCGTCATTGACCCAGATGTCGCCGAGCTTCGCCAGCTCCGCGACGAACGCCGGATCGTTCTTTTCCTCTTCCTTATGGAAGCGGGTGTTCTCGAGGCAGAGGATGTCGCCGTCCTTCAGCGCCGCCACCGCGTCGGCCGCCGGGGCACCGATGCAGTCGTCGGCGAACGCGACGGGTTTCTTCACGACCCTCGACAGCGCTTCGGCGACGGGCTTGAGCGACTCCTTGGGGTCGCGGCCCTTGGGCCGGCCGAAATGCGCGAGCAGGATGACCTTGCCGCCCTTGTTCGAGATTTCGGTGATGGTCGGCGCGACGCGCTCGAGCCTCGTTGCGTCGGTGACGCGTCCGCTCTCCATGGGCACGTTGAGATCGACGCGCAGCAGTACGCGCTTGCCCTTCACGTCGACGTCGTCGAGGGTACGGAATTTGTTCGCCATCGGACATTCTCTCCTGTCCCGGGCGCTGCGCAGCGCAAAGCGGTGCGCTGCAGAACCGGGACCTACGCAGGAACCTGGGTCCCGGCTCTGCGGCGCACCGTGAAGACACGCTGCGCCGCGTCCGGGACACGAGACCTTGGCTTAGATCACCTTCGCCAGCGCGACGGCGGTGTCCGCCATGCGGTTCGAGAAGCCCCACTCGTTGTCGTACCAGGACATCACGCGCACCAGCGTGCCGTTCTGCACCTTGGTCTGGTCTTCGTGGAAGGTCGAGGAGTGCGGGTCGTGGTTGAAGTCGATCGAGACATTCGGCGCCGAGGTGTAGCCGAGGATGCCCTTGAGCTGCTGCTCGGAGGCGCGCTTCATCGCGGCGTTGATTTCCTTGGCGTCGGTGGCGCGCTTGGCGACGATCTTGAGGTCGACGACCGAGACGTTCGGGGTCGGCACGCGGATCGCGACACCGTCGAGCTTGCCCTTCAGTTCCGGCAGCACGAGGCCGATCGCCTTGGCGGCGCCGGTCGAGGTCGGGATCATCGACATCGCAG
>NZ_JASGFS010000031.1:0-72884 GCF_047605465.1 Bradyrhizobium sp.
ACACCTATATCGAGAAGGAATCCTCGATCAACGAGCAGATCGACCGCATGCGCCATTCGGCGACACGCGCGCTGCTCGAGCGCGACGACGTCATCATCGTCGCCTCGGTGTCCTGCATCTACGGTATCGGCTCGGTCGAGACGTACACCGCGATGACCTTCGCGCTGAAGAAGGGCGAGCGCATCGACCAGCGCCAGCTCATCGCCGACCTCGTCGCTCTGCAATACAAGCGCACGCAGGCCGATTTCACCCGCGGCACCTTCCGCGTGCGCGGCGACGTCATCGACATCTTCCCGGCGCACTATGAGGACCGCGCCTGGCGCGTGAACCTGTTCGGCGACACCATCGAGACCATCGAGGAGTTCGACCCGCTCACCGGCCACAAGCAGGACGAGCTCGAATTCATCAAGATGTACGCCAACTCGCACTATGTGACGCCGCGACCGACGCTGGTGCAGGCGGTCAAGTCGATCAAGTTCGAGCTCAAGCAGCGGCTCGACCAGCTCCACGACCAGGGACGCCTGCTGGAGGCGCAGCGGCTGGAGCAACGCACCATGTTCGACCTCGAGATGATGGAGGCGACGGGAAGCTGCGCCGGCATCGAGAACTATTCACGCTATCTCACCGGGCGCCGCCCCGGCGAACCGCCGCCGACGCTGTTCGAATACGTGCCCGACAACGCGCTGATCTTCGCCGACGAGAGCCACGTCACCATCCCGCAGATCGGCGCCATGTTCCGCGGCGACTTCCGGCGCAAGGCGACGCTCGCCGAATACGGCTTCCGCCTGCCCTCCTGCATGGACAACCGCCCGCTACGCTTCGAGGAGTGGGACATGATGCGGCCGCAGACCGTCGCGGTGTCGGCGACGCCCAGCGGCTGGGAGCTCAACGAGAGCGGCGGCGTGTTCGTCGAGCAGGTGATCCGACCCACCGGACTGATCGATCCGCCCGTCGACATCCGCCCCGCCCGCACCCAGGTCGACGACCTCGTCGGCGAGGTGCGCGCCACCGCGCAGGCCGGCTATCGTTCGCTGATCACGGTGCTGACCAAGCGCATGGCGGAGGACCTCACCGAATACCTGCACGAGCAGGGCATTCGCGTGCGCTACATGCATTCCGACATCGACACCATCGAGCGCATCGAGATCATCCGCGACCTGCGCCTCGGCGCCTTCGACGCGCTGGTCGGCATCAACCTCCTGCGCGAGGGCCTCGATATTCCCGAATGCGCGCTGGTCGCGATCCTCGACGCCGACAAGGAAGGCTTCCTGCGCAGCGAGACCTCGCTGATCCAGACCATCGGCCGCGCCGCGCGCAACGTCGACGGCAAGGTGATCCTCTATGCCGACAGCATGACCGGCTCGATGGAGCGCGCGATCGCCGAGACCAACCGCCGCCGCGAGAAGCAGGTCGAGTACAACAACGCCAACGGCATCACGCCGGAGAGCGTGAAAAAGCAGATCGGCGACATCCTCAACTCCGTCTACGAACGCGATCACGTGCTGGTCGAAGTCGGCGGCCACGACATGACCGACGACGTCATTTCGATCGGCCACAATTTCGAAGCCGTGCTCGCCGATCTCGAAACGCGGATGCGCGAAGCCGCTGCCGATCTGAACTTCGAGGAGGCCGCGCGCCTGCGCGACGAGGTCAAGCGCCTGCGCGCCACCGAGCTCGCCGTCGTCGACGACCCCACCGCCAAGCAGCGCACCGTGCAGGGCAAGGCCGGTGCCTATGCGGGCACCAAAAAATACGGCGACGCCGCGAACCTGCCCGTCAGCGCCATGAAGAAGAAGACCGTCACCTCGGCGCTGAAGGCGAGCGGCGGCGGCGTGGGTGGCGGCTCGAAGGTCCACAAGCCGCATCTCGACGAGATGCACGGCCCGGAATCGCTGCCCTATCGCGAGAGCCGCGCACTGCCCTCAAAGCCGTTCGGCGGCACCAGCCGGATCATCCAGCCGACGGATTCGCGGCAGTCGGGCCCGGAGTTCGGCCCCGCACCGAAATCGACGGGCGGCGCTCCGGGACGACGCGGCGGGTGGAAGAAGAGGTAGAGGCAGCGCGCTATCACTCGCGCCGATCGCGAACCTGGCTATGCTACCGGGCTCGCCGCTTTACGTCACCCTGGCCCACGCGGCGTATCCCGTGGGCTCACCCCACGCTCGCCGTCACCACGGCCAGCACCGACAACATCAGCACGACGGTGACGAGCTGGAACGAGGCGACTGGCTGGCTGCGCCATTGCGCGATCTTGCCGGCGAGCGAGAGTTCGCGGTCGAACAATGCGGGTTCGTAGGTGGTCTTGAAGAAGCCGGGAAAGCTTGGACCGAGCGTCGGCGCGAGCAGCGCGTGAGCGAACGAGGCGGCGACGACGAAGATGGCCACACCGGGATCGCCGGAGAGGTCGTGGTTGCCGAACAACTTGAGGAGGAGCGCAGCAACGGCGAAGGTCGGGAAGCTCTGCAGCGTCGCGGTCAGCACGAGACCTTCGAGCGCGTTGTGCAGGCGGGACTTTCTCGCGGCGGCGGTGGCGGCCATGGCACGTCTTCCTGATGACATGCCCAAGAAAATAACCGCAGCGAAACAGGTTCGACGTGAGATAGATCACGTGCCTTTTCAGCACGGGAATACCGAGCCAAGTCGCTCCGGGCGCACCGCCGTGCGGCGCCCCGGAATAACGTTGGCGAGTCGGGCGTTCCGCCTGCAGTTTGGCTCTACAGCTTGTCCTGCCCGTTCACTTGGGACTGCTGTTGCTGCTTGTCCTGCTGCTGTTGCTGCTCCTTGGCGTGATGGCGGCCGTAGAGGCAGCCTGCGGCAGCCCCGAGGACGCCGTGATGACCGGCATAATGGCCGGCAACACCGCCGACAATGGCGCCCTTGATGCAACCCTTGGCGTCAGCAGCGGATGTCGCGCCAAGCACGAGAAGCGCGGCGGCAACGGCAATGAGCGGGGATTTCATGGATCGATGTCTCCGATGCGTTATCGACATCTCAACGAGCATGGGCCGGGCGGAGTTCCATCGATCGCCGCACGATGTGAACCACCGCCGATCGAAACAAGACCAATACGGCATGCGTTGTGTTTTTGCGGATTGATGGGCAAGCGAACCGCGCCATGGCGTTTTCGATCCATGGCCCAGGAGAACGGACGCCGCATGACGGTTGAATCGTTGAACAGGCAACGCGTGCTGCATCTGCTCGACGCATTCGCACGCGGCGACCTCGACACCGCGCTCTCATGCTGCACCGACGACGTCGACTTCCTCAGCCACGCGCCGATCGACGTGCTGCCGCACATGATGCCGCGGCGTGGCCGGGCCGCGTTGCGGGAGCTCTGGGAGATCGTCTGGTCGCGCTATTCCGAGATCCGCTACAAGACGCCGCACATCGTCGCGGAGGGCGACGATGTGGCCGCCTACCTGCATGCATACTTCAAGAAACGCGGCAACGATCGCATCGTGCAGTTCGACATGGCCGTGTTCTACGGCTTCCGCAACGGCCTGATCGCACAGATCCGCGAGATCATCGATTCCTACGATCTCGTGCAGCAGGTGCTGGAGCGCGAGATCGGCCCGCTGATCGTCGGCGACAAAGTCCGGGGAACCTAGGGACCCGCCATTTGCGATGGTTCTGGCCCCATCATAGCGCATCGCGCAACCTCGCACGGCATCGCATGCGTGGCGCGGCCCCGGCACCTCGTTTTGAACCTCCGCCGCCTCTAGTCAGACCCATTGCCCAGGGGCGTATCGCACGCCGGCTGGATCCTCACCGATGAAAATCGTGATGCTTGCCTTCCTGGGGCTGCTGCTGGGCACGCTCCGCGGGGCCGCGCTCGGCATCAGCGCCGGACTTGCCTGGGTCGAGCTTGCACAAACCTCGAATTTTGAAGGCTATAGCGACGTGCTGATGTTCTTCACCTTCATGCCGCTCGGCGCGACGATCGGCGGAATCGGCGGTGCGCTGCTGTTCGCCCTGCTGACGATGCGCGACGATGCGATCGCGCTCGAACGGGAACCGGTGCGCGGCCGGGACCGGTAAAATACGGGGTTCTATTGTAAATCTCACAAAACGCGCTCAATTGTGCATTGCAGAAATGTGAATTGCGTTTTGCCCGAAACGGCATATTTGTTTGCATACAAATGAATTGAGCGGCCGCTCTTCGCGCTTCCGGCGCGTGGGGTTGTTTCCCGTTCTTCTGCAAGCCAGCTTCAGGACGCCCCCAGATGACAGAGCACAGCCTCTGGCGTTTCTCGCGCGCGTTGCACCGCGCGATCAACGACCGGCATTTCCAGGACATCGAGAGCCTGATCGACGAGGACGTCGATTGGGCGGTCTATGGGCCGATCGACATGTTTCCGTTCCTCGGCGCGCGCCAGGGCAGGCGCGCGGTGATCGACGTCATCCGCCAGGTCGCCGACAATTTCAGGGTTCACCGCTTCGACCGCGAGAACATCATGCTCGGCGTCGATTCCGCCGCCTCGATGCTGCGCTATTCGCTCACGGCACTGGATTCGGACAAGCCGATCTCGCTGCGCGTGGCGCAGTTCGCCCAGTTCAGGGCGGACCGTCTCATCAACATGCGCGTCCTGATCGATACTTTCGACCTGGTCGAGCAGGCGCTCGGCCGCTCCATTCACCTGCCGAAACTGACCGGCGTGGTGTGAGAGGGATACCAACGGGCCCCGCAGTTCGGGACCAATGACGATGCACACGCGACGTCCTGGCCTCCAGCCCCGCCGGATGCCGTCGCGGAGAAGATCGTCATCGGGCGCGCGCCTTCCGCGCGGCCCGTTGGTTCGTAGTCCGCAATGGACGCGTCCAAACTGTCGCAACGCGCCGCCACAATTTCGCAACGATGACGCCGCTATCTTCGGCGCGGACCGGGCTCGCGGGCAGGACGATGGAATTCTCGACAGGTTTTGGCTGGACCAGGCTGCCGGTGTTGGCGGCCGCGTTCGTTCTGGGCTCGGTGCTGACGGTCTCGGCGCAGATCATTCCGCCCGCAGCAGCGGTGCCCGACGACGAGGCCGAGGCCGCCGACGCGCCCGACGTCAATGACGTCGATGTGCTCAAGGGGATCGACGTCGACAAGCTCGACTGGAGCCAGCTCGCCATCGACGCCGGCACGCTCAACGACATCATTGCCGCCAAGAAGCGTGCGCAGGCCGCGGCGCAGGGCGGGCTGAACTGGTCGTCGAATCCCAACGCGAACGGCTCGTCGGCGGTCACGGTCAAGCAATCGGTGTTCTCGTTCTGGGATACGCGGATCGGCGCCGACATGACGGTCGCGAGCGAGCCGACCACGATGTCCGAACTGCTGGCGCAGAAGGCGGCCAATGGCGGCAGCCTGCCGCAATCCTCCGGCAGCGCGTGGGCAGCGGCGACCGCGCCGGGCGCAGGCGCGATCTGGGACAAGACCGCGGTGGAAGCCCGCATCGATCCCGGCGCGGAGCAGAGCCGGATCGGCGCCTCGCTCACCAAGTCGGTGCCATTGTCGTCCGACTATTCGCTGACGATCCAGAACGGCTACAGCGTCAACCAGCAGGGCACGTCGGCTCTCTCCGGCATCGCAGGACGCACCACGCGCAACTACGAGACAGACCAGTCTGCCAAGGTCACGGTCACCGACACCGGCACCAGCATCACCGCGGGCCAGACCCTCTCGACCGCCGACGACAGATGGCTGCGCAAGGTCGGCGCCGAGCAGAAGTTGTTCGACAACGTCACCGTATCGGGCTCGGTCGGCGAGACATCGCAGGGCGCGATCAACAAGAGCCTGACGGCCGGCTTCAAGAAGAGCTGGTAGTCGTCCAAGCCTGCCGGATCCGCGTATCCGTCGAAGCGATGGATAACTCAGCCGCGATAGCCGGCCTGCCTGCTTCACGACGCGCGCAGGGTGCACGCGCGATCATGAGAGATAGGGTTTGTTGGGGGATTGCGGAGGGACGTACCGCGGTATGCGCCACGGCAAAGCCCCCGAATGGTCCGCCCTTGCCGCATCTCGGCCCATTTGCGGCCAAAATCCGGCGCCCTGATGCGGGTCGCCTTACAGACGTCGTCGTGCGGGGGACACTCGCGCTGCGCCCAACGCGAACAGGGGAACAACGATGAACGCCACTCGTCCGGAAAAAGTTGAATCAACCGAGACCGAAACGGTCGACAGCAACCTCGCCGCCGTGACCGAGGTCGAGGCCGGCATCCGCGATTTCGTCCGCAACGACATCGCCTATCTGCGCCGGCCGTCGACCACGACGACCGACGCGCCGCCGCTCGATCCGTCCGCGGAAGCCACCGTCACCAACGTCAACTCGCTGATCCAGCGCGTCGCCGGCACTTCGCTCGCCGAGATCGAGAACCTGATCTCGGAGCTCGAGAGCCTGCGCGACCTGCTGCACGCCGAAGGACAGCGCGTCCAGCGCGAGATCTCGGGCTATGCCCAGCTCAGCCAGGCCGCGATGAAGTCGACCCGCATGATCGCCGACAACGTCGCGCAGTGGAAGCGCGCCGCCGACGGCCTGCGCAACAGCTGATCTTTCCGCAGCACGCATCACCGGCCGCCGCGTTCCCGCACAGGAGCGCGGCGGTTTTGATTCCGGCGCTACTCTCCCGATGTCATCGCCCGGCGTGATCGCGCGATCCAATATTGCAGAGACATGACACGAGGACCGGGACGCCGCGTCGTGCTGGATGCCGGTCGAGCCGGATCATGACAGCGCTTGTGGTGTGCGCGTGAAGAGATGACAGCGCAAAGCGCCTGCCGCCACGCATTCAGCGCCGCACAAGCATCCCGCCTTGAACTTTCCGCGCCACCCCGACGACCAATGCCAAGCGCCCGCAGCCGTCGACGGCCGGGCTCGGGGGACATGTCATGGAAAGCATCCGGCCCGACAATTCGGACCCGATACCGCTGCGGCCCGCGCCGAACCAGTTCGGCACGATCATGCTGCGTTTCGTCGGATTGCTGGTGGTCGCGATCGCGGTGCTGGCGTTCGTCTACAGCCGCTGAGCCGAGGCCGCAGCGCGGCCCCGAAGCCTTAACGAAGTGTTACCGAGCGACGTCGAAGGTCGAGGCTTCGAGGGTGTAGCCGCCATCGGCATAGCCCTTCACCACCATGCCGGCGACCAGCATCACAGCCAGTGTCGCGGTAGCGAAGATGAATCCGACCAGCTTGAGCGCGCCGCGGTCTGCCATGGTTCTCGTCCCCTGTAGTCTGCCCACTTCGTTCAAATAGACAGCGACAGGTTCATAATTGGTTAGCAACTCGATGGTTCCGGCGACTGCTTCGCGGCCAGCCATCTTGGTGAGGCTTATGGCAGTCGCCCTGAATCGCGTCCATAGCGCGCGGGCAACACTCGCGCACTCATTTGGCCGTTCATACTGGAACTGATCTAACCCTTCGCCCGCATCGGCACGAAAGCGCTCGCGGTGATGGAATAAACGTCCTCGCCGCGCTGGTTGGTGCCGGTGGTGCGGGCCGTCAGGATGCCCCAGCCCGGACGCGAGCCGGAGGCGCGCTTGTCGATCACAACATTGACATAAGTGACGATGTCGCCGGCGAGCACCGGCTTGATCCAGCGCAGATCGCGGAAGCCAGGCGACGGGCCCCATATCGCGACCTCCTCGCCGCGCGCGGTGGCCTCCCGTGCCAGGCGCTGGCCATCCGCGACAAGCAGGCTCATGCAGGCCGAGCCGACATGCCAACCCGAGGCGGCGAGCCCGCCGAACAGCGAGTTCTTGCCTTCCTCCTCGTCGAGGTGGAACCGCTGCGGGTCGAACTTCGCGGCGAACGTCTTGATGGACTCGGCCGTGAACGTATAGGCGCCGATCTCGCGGCGAAGACCGATCTCGATCTCTTCGAAGAACCGCATCAGACCGCTCCCTCGCGCCGCTCGATCAAGATCGGCGAGGTCATCTCGCACAGCGTCTGCCCCGACGCGTTGCGCACGGTGCATTTGAATTTGACGATGCCGAGCCCCGGCCGGCTCTTCGAGGTCCGCGCCTCCACGACGTCGACATCGAGCGTGAGATCGTCGCCGGGTCTGAGCGGCGACAGCCAGCGCACCTCGTCGACGCCGGGCGAGCCGAGCGAGGCGGCACGGGTGATGAAGCCGTCGGCCATCATCCGCATCATCAGCGAGCAGAGGTGCCAGCCGGAGCCGGACAGGCCGCGCAGCATGTTCTTGCTGGCCGCTTCCTCCTCGAGGTGCATCGGTTGCGGATCGAACTCGGCGGCAAAGGCCAGGATCTCGTCGCGGGTGACATGGCGCGGGCCGAAACTGCCGTAACGGCCGGGCGGGAAATCTTCAAAGGTCAGGGTCATCTTGGCAAAGCTTTGCGGGAAGGACAGATTGTGGCCGCACTTTGCGGCAATCTCAACCCGCCAGCCCGCATGGCTCGTGCTACATTCGATGCGGCGGCCTTGGCCTGAGTCGTTCAGCCTCAGCCGGATTCACCAACGACCAAGGTTCATTTGAAGGCTCGATTTGCCCTGGGGAGAGCAATGTTGTCATTCAGCGATCTGTTTCAGTGGGACCGCTTCATCACGCCGACGATCATCAAGACATTCTACTGGCTGGTGATCGCGCTGATCTGCTTGTTCGGCCTCTCAGGCATCTTCACCGGTCTCTCCACGATGGCGATCAGCCCGTTCGGCGGCTTCCTGGTGCTGCTGTCGTCGATCGCCAGCGTCGTGGTCGGCGTCATATTCTCGCGCATCGCCGCGGAATTGATCCTGATCGTCTTCCGCATCAACGAGCATCTCGGCGCGATCCGGGACCAGGGCGGCGGAATGAAGTGAGACTCTCGTCCCGGACGCGGCGCGGCATGAAATGCCGCGGCGCAGAGCCGGGACCCCTGCGTCCGCAGTCGAAATTCCGGGCCCCGGCCCCGCAACGCTGAAGAAGCGCGGCACCGTGTCCGGGGCGCCAGAGCGCCTTACGTATTGAACCGGAAATGCATGACGTCGCCGTCCGCGACGACATATTCCTTGCCTTCGAGGCGAAGCTTGCCGGCATCGCGGGCACCGGCTTCACCGCCCAGTGCGACATAATCGTCATAGGCGATGGTCTCGGCGCGAATGAAGCCCTTCTCGAAATCCGTGTGGATCACGCCGGCCGCCGCCGGGGCCTTGGTGCCGCGATGGATGGTCCAGGCGCGCGCTTCCTTCGGTCCCACGGTGAAATAGGTGATGAGGTCGAGCAGCGTGTAGCCGGCACGGATCAGGCGATCCAGGCCCGCCTCTTCGAGACCCAGCGTCTCCAGGAAGTCGGTGCGCTCCTCGCGCGACAGTGTCGCGATCTCGGATTCGATCTTGGCGGAGATGACGACGGCGACGGCGCCTTCCCTGGCCGCCTGGTCCTGCACCGCCTTGGAGAACGAATTGCCCGCCGCGGCCGAGCCTTCCTCGACGTTGCAGACATAGAGCACCGGCTTCGACGACAGCAGGCCGAGCATCGAGAAGGCGCGCTCCTCCTCGGCCTTGCGCTCGACCAGCCGCGCCGGCTTGCCGTCGCGCAGCAGCACCAAAGTGCGGTTGACGAGGTCGAGCTGCTCCTTGGCCTCCTTGTCGTTGCCCTTGGCCTTCTTGGTGAGGTTGTCGACGCGCTTCTCGAGGCTGTCGAGGTCCGCGAGCATCAGCTCGGTCTCGATGGTCTCGATGTCCGCGAGCGGCGCGATCTTGCCCTCGACATGGGTGATGTCGGAATCCTCGAAGCAGCGCACGACATGCGCGATCGCGTCGACCTCGCGGATGTTGGCCAGGAACTGGTTGCCGAGGCCTTCACCCTTGGAGGCGCCGCGCACGAGGCCGGCGATGTCGACGAAGGTCAGCCGGGTCGGGATGATCTGCGCCGACTTGGCGATGGCCGAGAGCTTGTCCAGCCGCGGATCGGGCACCGCGACCTCGCCGACATTCGGCTCGATGGTGCAGAACGGGTAGTTCGCGGCCTGCGCCGCGGCCGTCTCGGTCAGCGCATTGAACAAGGTCGATTTGCCGACATTGGGCAACCCGACGATCCCGCATTTGAATCCCATGGTCTTTTCCAGTCTTCGCGCCGCGCGCGTAAATGTCTTCCGATCTCGTCATGCGCGGCCTTGGCCCGCGCATCCGTCGTCTTCGAGAGATGGATCGCCGGACCAAGTCCGGCGATGACGACGTTAATCCTTGCCGTTCTCGTCCTTCGTCAGAAATCCCTTCGCCTGCATGGCGAGATGCACCCTGTTGGCGAAGGTCGCGTCCGTGCCCTTGGCGATCAGCGCGGCGTGCTCGGCAACCGCCTCGCACAGCGTCGCCACCCACTCGCCGTCGGCCTTGGCGAAGTCCGACAGCACGTGGCCATGCACCAGCTCCTTGACGCCGGGATGACCGATGCCGAGCCGCACACGGCGGTAGTCGTTGCCGATATGGGCCGAGATCGAGCGCAGGCCGTTGTGTCCGGCGATGCCGCCGCCGACCTTCACCCGCACCTTGCCCGGCGGCAGTTCGAGTTCGTCATGGAACACGGTGACATCGCCCGGGGCGATCTTGAAGAAGCTCGCCGCCTCCTGAACGCTCCGGCCGGAATCGTTCATGTAGGTCGTGGGCTTGAGCAGGATGACACGCTCCGGTCCGAGCGTGCCCTCCGAGGTCTCGCCCTGAAAGCGACGGCGCCATGGCGAGAAACCATGACGCCGCGCGATCTCGTCCACGGCCATGAAGCCGATATTGTGCCGGTTACGTGCGTATTTCGCGCCGGGATTGCCGAGCCCAACAAAGAGTCGCATGACGCGGCGCGCCCCTCGCTCGGCGCGCGATCAGGGACCGCGCGCCGGCCTTGAGAGATTTACTTCTTCTTGTCGCCGCCGGCCGGAGCCTTGGCCGCCGCCGGAGCAGCAGCGCCCGCCGCCGGAGCAGCCGCACCAGCCGCCGGAGCAGCCGCAGCACCCGGAGCCGCGCCACCGGCAGCAGCCGCAGCCGCGGCCTTCTGCTCTTCGGCGTAGCCGGACGGCGGCACGATGGTGACGAGGGTGGCGTCCTCACGCGTCAGCGCCTTCACGCCGGACGGCAGCTTGACGTCGGACAGATGCAGCGAGTGACCGATTTCCAGCGAGCCGACATCGGCCTCGATGTACTGCGGGATGCTCTCGACACCGCACTCGAGTTCGATCGCATGGGCGACGATGTTGACGGTGCCGCCGCGCTTCACGCCCGGGGACGCTTCCGCCTTCACGACATGCAGCGGAACGCTGATGCGGATGGTGGCGCCTTCGCCGAGCCGCATGAAGTCGACGTGGATCGGGAAATCCTTGACCGGATCGAGGTGGTAGTCGCGCGGAATCACGCGGTGCTTCTTGCCGTCGAGGGAGATGTCGACCAGCGTGGTCAGGAACCGGCCGGCGAGGATGCGCTGGCGCAGTTCGCGATCTTCGATCGAGATCGTTACCGGGGGCTGGTTGTTGCCATAGATCACTCCGGGCACGCGCCCGGCGCGACGCTCAGCCCGGGCGGCCCCCTTGCCGCTGCTCGGACGTGCGGTCGCCTTCAATTCCTTGACGGTCGTCGCCATAACGTTAAGTCCTTGTTTTTGCAAAAGTTAATGGGCCGCAGCGCGGCCCATGGTGCAGTTCGCAGCAAGCCTCCAGGGGTGCGGGGGCCACGAACTGGCGGGCTTTTACCCGGAAGACGCGGAAATGACAAGGAAATGCGGGGATTATTTACGGACGGGCGACGCTGCCCGGAACACAGTCATGGCCGGGCTTGTCCCGGCCATCCATGTATTATCGCCCTGTGGGATGGGCGTCGCTGCCCGGGGCGAGCCCGGACATGACGGCCTCGATCCGCCTACCCGCCGAGCTTGGCCTCCAGCGCCGCGATCCGCGCCTTGAGGGCCTCGTTCTCCTCGCGGGCGAGGCGCGCCATGTCCTTGACCGCCTCGAACTCCTCGCGCTTGACCAAATCCATGTCGCGCAGGAATTTCTCAGCCTGGGTGCGCAGCACGGTGTCGACCTCGCGCTTGACGCCCTGGGCGGCGCCGGCAGCATCGTTCATCAGGCGGCCGATCTCGTCGAAAAACCGGTTGTTGGTCTGGGTCATGTCGGTCTCCTGGCGGCTCCGATAAACTTTGCGCGAACTGCTCGAATGACAATGGCAATCCACGCGAACCGGTTCAAGGGCCGATCGGCGCAATCCTTGTCATGCTCTGGTTTCCTTGCAATCGTACTCAACGTCCCTGCATAACAAGAATCACAAGGCGCAAGACATGATCGACCAGCAGATCGCGATCCCCACCAAGGACGGCCACACCGCAACCTTCATCACCCATCCCGAGCGCGGCGGACCGTTCCCGGTCGTCCTGTTCTACATGGATGCGCCGGCGATCCGCGAAGAGCTGCGCGACATGGCGCGCCGGCTCGCGACATCGGGCTATTACGTGATGCTGCCGAACCTCTACTACCGCTCCGGCGTGATGGAGCTCGGCGTGCTGCCGGCCGATCCGAACGCGCCTGAGCGCAAGCGCATGTTCGAGCTGATGGGATCGCTCAGCATTCCCATGATCATGGAGGACACCAAGGCGCTGCTCGCCTATGCCGAGGGCCAGGCCGCCGCGAACACGAAGGTCGTCGGCACCGTCGGCTACTGCATGAGCGGGCGTTACGCCGTCAATGCCGCCACGCATTTTCCAGATCGCGTCAAGGCCGCCGCCTCGATCTACGGGACGCAGCTTGCGACCGACCAGGACGACAGCCCGCATCTCGCCGCCGGCAAGACCAAGGCCGAACTCTATTTCGCCTGCGCCGAGACCGACATCTACGCGCCGACCGAGATCATCGAGAAGGTGAAGCAGGCCATGAGCGGCGCCAAGGCGGAAGTCGAGATCTATCCCGGCACCCATCACGGTTTCGCCTTCCCCAAGCGTCCGGTCTATCACCGCGACTCCGCCGAGCGGCACTGGGAGCGCCTGCTGGCGCTCTATCGCCGCAACCTCGTCCAGCAATAGAAGGCGCGATGCCCTTTCTGCTCATCGACTTTCCGTCCTTCGACCCGATCGCCATCGCGATCGGTCCGTTCGCGATCCGCTGGTATGCGCTGGCCTATATCTGCGGCATCGTGTTCGGCTGGCTCTATGCGCGCTCGCTGCTGAAGAACGAGCGCCTGTGGGCTGGCCCCGCGCCGATGTCGCTGGTGCAGATCGACGACTTCATCCTCTGGGTGACGCTCGGCATCATCCTGGGCGGCCGCACCGGCTATGTGCTGTTCTACAACCTGCCGTTCTTCATCGAGCATCCCACCGCGATCTTCCGGCTTTGGGAAGGCGGCATGTCGTTCCATGGCGGCTTCCTCGGCTGCGTCGTCGCGGTGATGTGGTTTGCCCACCGCAACCGCATCTCGATCCTGTCGCTCGGGGACATCACCACCGCGGTCGCCCCGGTCGGGCTGCTGCTCGGGCGCATCGCCAACTTCATCAACGGCGAATTGTGGGGCCGTGCCACCGACGCGAGCCTGCCCTGGGCGATGATCTTCCCCAACGATCCCACCCACCTGTCCCGTCATCCGAGCCAGCTCTATGAAGCCGGCATGGAAGGCATCCTGCTCTTCACCGTGCTCGCGGTGATGATCCGCCTCGGCGCCCTGAAACGGCCGGGCATGATCCTCGGCGCCTTCATCCTGATCTACGGCCTGACCCGGATCGCCGGCGAGCATTTCCGCGAACCCGACGTGCAGCTCGGCTTCCTCTGGGGCGGATTAACCATGGGCATGCTGTTGTCGATCCCGATGCTTATCGTCGGCGGCATACTTATTGTATGGGCTATCAGGCGCGGTGAGCCGAAATCCGCCGCGACCATCCGTTAGTTTCTTTCGAGAAGACAGACCGTGACCGACTCGCCGCTGTTCAACGAGATCAAGGCCCTGATCAAATCCTCCGGTCCCATGCCGGTCTGGCGGTACATGGAATTGTGCCTGATGCATCCGCGCTACGGCTACTACGTCTCGCGCGATCCGCTCGGGCGCGAAGGCGATTTCACCACCGCGCCCGAAGTCAGCCAGATGTTCGGCGAACTGCTCGGCTTGTGGACCGCATCGGTGTGGAAGCAGATGGGCTCGCCGCAATTCCTGCGGCTGATCGAACTCGGCCCCGGCCGCGGCACCATGATGGCCGACGCGCTGCGCGCCTTGCGCGTGCTGCCGCCGCTCTACCAGGCGCTCCACATCCATCTGGTCGAGGTCAATCCCGTCCTGCGCGACCGGCAGAATGCCACGCTGGCCAACGTGCGCAACGTCAGCTGGCACGACGGCATCGACGACGTGCCGGAAGGTCCGAGCATCATCCTCGCCAACGAATATTTCGACGTGCTGCCGATCCATCAGATGGTGAAGCACGAGAACGGCTGGCACGAACGCGTGATCGAGCTCGACGCCAACGGGCAGCTGCAATTCGGCTCGGCGGCCGAACCGACGCCGCGCTTCGACGTGCTGCTGCCGTCGCTGGTTCGCGCCGCGCCCGTCGGCGCCGTGTTCGAATGGCGCCCCGACGGCGAGATCATGAAGCTCGCCACGCGCGTGCGCGACCAGGATGGCGCGGCGCTGATCATCGACTACGGCCACTTGCGCAGCGATGCCGGCGACACGTTCCAGGCGATCGCGCGTCACTCCTTCGCCGATCCCCTGAAGGCGCCGGGCCAGGCCGACGTCACCGCCCATGTCGATTTCCAGGCGCTGGCGCGCGCGGCGGAGGATGTCGGCGCGCGCGTGCACGGCCCGGTGACGCAGGGCGATTTCCTCAAGCGCGTCGGCATCGACACCCGCGCGGCCGCACTGATGCAGAAGGCGACGCCGGAGGTCGCGACCGACATCTCGGTGGCGCTCAAGCGCCTGACCGATACGGGACGCAGCGGCATGGGCTCGATGTTCAAGGTGCTCGGCATCTCCGAGCCGCGATTGACCGGCCTTGCGGGCCTCAGCGACCTCGAACACGCCGGAGACGCATCATGACGCTCGCATCGTCGCTGCTGTCGGCCGTGCCCGGCCTGCGCCATTCCTTCTTCACCCGCGAGGGCGGCGTCTCCAGCGGGATCTATGCGGCGCTGAACGGCGGGCTCGGCTCGAACGACGATCCCGATCATGTCGCGGAGAACCGTCGCCGCATGGCCGAGCATGTCGGCGTCGCGCCCGAGCGTTTCCTCAGCCTGCACCAGATCCATTCGCCCGACGTGCTCGTCGCCGAAACGCCATGGCCGAGCGGACCACGGCCGAAGGGCGATGCGCTGGTGACGCGGACGCCCGGCATCGCGCTCGGCGTCTCCACCGCCGATTGCGGACCGGTGCTGTTCGTCGATCCCAACGCGCGCGTGATCGGCGGCGCGCATGCCGGCTGGAAAGGCGCACTGACCGGCGTGCTGGAGTCCACGATATCGGCGATGGAGAAACTCGGCGCATCGCGCAGCGGCATCATCGCCGCCATCGGTCCCCTGATCCGCCAGGACAGCTACGAGGTCGGCAACGAGTTCGTCGCGCGCTTCATCGAAGCGGATGCGGAGAACGCCATGTTCTTCATCCCGTCGGTGCGCGAAGGCCATGCGATGTTCGACCTCGCCGGCTTCATCCGCAAGCGGCTGGAGGCCGCCGGCATCCTGATGATCGACGATCTCGGCCTGGACACCTATGCCGACGAACGCTTCTTCAGCTATCGCCGCTCGGTGCATCGCAAGGAGCCGGATTACGGCCGGCACATCCACGCGATCGCATTGGAAGCGTGAACACACGGGCAACATTAACCATCGTCGTTCCCGAACACGCCCGGCGGCCCGGAATGAAGGCCGGCTGTGGCGCCTCCGCCCTAGACGTTAATGCGTTTTAACGATATCGCTGCCCTCCATAATGAGGGAAGCGTCATCCATCTTGCGCCGCACGGGCTCGCGCCTGCTGGCGGCCATGCTCTTGGCGGCGGCGACCGCGCTGGCCGGCTGCGCTGGCGGCAATGCGCCGAGCAATTCCTATGCGATGGCGCCGAGCGCCGGCTCGGGCGCGACGGTGGCCTTTGAATCGATCGACGGACCGCCGCCCCAGGTGTTCGACCGCATGGTCGGCGTGCTCGACAGCGAATCCAAGCTGCGCAGCCTGTCCATCGTCTCCCGCGAGGGAACGGCTGCCTATCGCGTGCGCAGCTACCTCTCCGCCCAGATCGTGCGCGGCAAGACCGTGATCGCCTGGGTCTGGGATGTCTACGACGCCAACCAGCAACGGGCGATACGCCTGTCCGGCGAGGAACCGACCACGGCCAAGGGCGGCCGCGGCGATGCCTGGGCCGCCGCCGACGACCTCGTGCTGCGCAGGATCGCCCAGGCCGGATTCAGCGGACTTTCCAACATGATCAACGGAACGCCGGATGCGCCGGGTCCCGTTCCGGGCTTGCGGGGCCCCGCGGTCGCGAGCGTGATGCCGGCGGCTCCCGCATCCGACATGCCGGCCGCGGCGCTCGGCTATGCCGAGCGATAACCACCGCGAAACCACCGTCGCAGGAATGCCCGGGGGACTGCCAAACCTTTGGTGAGACTCGGGATTTTCGCAGGGAAAACGTAGCATCCCGGGTTGCCATCGCGGCCTTCGGCCTGATATTTCCTCGCCCGTCGTAACCGTGCTCCCGGTGGGTATCAGAGATGTTGAACGTCGTATCCAGCAAAGCGCGGGAGGAAGCATCCATGTCGGCCAAGAACGGCTCCATCAAGCTCGTCGCCGGCAACTCCAATCCGGCTTTGGCGCAGGCCATCGCGCAAGGCCTCGACCTGCCGCTGACCAAGGCGGTGGTACGGCGCTTCGCCGACATGGAGATCTTCGTCGAAATCCAGGAGAACGTCCGCGGCTCGGATGCCTTCATCATCCAGTCGACCTCGTTCCCAGCGAACGACCATCTGATGGAACTCCTGATCATCACCGACGCGCTGCGCCGCTCCTCGGCGCGCCGCATCACGGCGGTGCTGCCCTATTTCGGCTACGCCCGGCAGGATCGTAAGTCGGGTTCGCGGACGCCGATCTCGGCCAAGCTCGTTGCCAACCTGATCACGCAGGCCGGTGTCGACCGCGTCATGACGCTCGACCTGCACGCCGGCCAGATCCAGGGCTTCTTCGACATTCCGACCGACAATCTCTACGCGGCGCCGCTGATGGTGCGCGACATCAAGGACAAGTTCGACCTCTCCAAGACGATGGTGATCTCGCCCGACGTCGGCGGCGTGGCGCGCGCGCGTGGCCTTGCCAAGCGCATCAACACCCCGCTCGCGATCGTCGACAAGCGCCGCGAGCGTGCCGGCGAATCCGAGGTCATGAACGTGATCGGCGACGTCGCCGGATACACCTGCATCCTGATCGACGATATCGTGGACTCCGGCGGCACGCTGGTGAACGCGGCCGACGCGCTGATCGCCAAGGGTGCCAAGGACGTCTACGCCTACATCACCCACGGCGTTCTCTCCGGCGGCGCGGCCGCCCGCATCGCCGGCTCGAAGCTGAAAGAGCTCGTCATCACCGACTCGATCCTGCCGACCGATGCGGTGACCAAGGCGCCGAACATCCGCACCCTGCCGATCGCCAGCCTGATCTCCGACGCAATCGCGCGCACCGCCGCCGAAGAGTCGGTGTCGAGCCTGTTCGACTAGTTTCCTCTTCGCATCTGCCCGCGTGCGGGCAGGCAATCGCATTCGAAGATCAGATCGTCATGCCCGGGCTCGTCCCGGGCATCCACGTTCTCGTGCCGCGATCAGGGCGTCGACCGCCGGGACGAGCGCGGCCAAGACGCGGACCGAAGCTTCAATGTGCCCGACGCTCGCCTCCCTGCGATGGCGCTGCCCGCAGGCGGGGTGAGCCTTTTCCGCCCCTCGCCCTGATGCGCCGCACCCCGGCCCGCAGCCCCCACGGGTTGTTGCCGGCGGCCGCCCATGACATCATCCGGATACCTTGCCATCCCTGCCCTCTGGATACCTGATGCCACGCCGGAAATTTGCTTGGGAAAAGCTGACGGACGAGCAGTTGCTCAAGCAGCGCCTCTCCAGCCTGAGGGTCACCGTCGAAGGCACCTGGCTCGAGGATTGCGTCGGCACGCTGCACGAGGAGCTCGAGGAGCGCGGCATCCGGCTGCGGCCGCACACCTGGATCTCGAGCGAATGGTTCAGCCCGGGCGACGTGCCCGGCATCGCCATCCCCTTCTATCTGGCGCATCCCCGCCTGATGAAGCTCGAGAAGAAGATGATGTTCGACGTCGAGGGCGGAACCTGGCGCGAATGCATGGCCATCCTCCGTCACGAGGCGGGCCATGCCTTGCAGCACGGCTACCAGCTCCAGCGCCGCCGGCGCTGGCAGCAATTGTTCGGCCCGTCGTCGAAACACTATCCGCGCTACTACCGGCCCAATCCGGCCAGCAGGCGTTACGTCCAGCATCTCCGGCTCTGGTATGCGCAGAGCCATCCCGACGAGGATTTCGCCGAGACCTTTGCGGTGTGGCTGCGGCCGCGCTCGAACTGGCGGACGCGCTATGCGGGCTGGCCGGCGCTGAAGAAGCTCGAATATGTCGACGAGCTGATGGCCGAGATCGCGGGGAAGAAGCCGGTGATCACGACGCGGGAGCGCATCGATCCGCTGAGCAGGCTCAGCCAGACGCTCGAAGACCACTACAAGAAGAAGCAGGCGTTCTACGCCTTCACGCCGCCGAAGACCTACGACCGCGACCTCTCCCGGCTGTTTTCCGCCGATCCACGGCATTACCGGTCCAAACCCGCTTCGAGCCTGATCCGCCGGCACCGCGCCCAGATCAGGCAATTGGTGGCGCGGTGGACGGGCGAGAACCAGCTCACGCTCGACGCCGTGCTCGACGACATGATCTCCCGCTGCCGCGAACTCGACCTGCGCGCCGTCGGGCCCGAACAGAAGCTCGTTCTCGATTTCACCGTCCTCGTGACCGCCAAGACGATGCACGCGCTGTTCGGCCCGTCTCGGCGAAAATGGATCGCGCTATGAGACGCCTGCGGATTCTCGTGCTGATGCATCCCGATTTCCTGCCCCCGGATTCCTCCGACGGATACACGCCGCAGGAGATCAACAACTGGAAGACGGAATACGACGTCGTGAGCACGCTGCGCGCAGCGGGCCACGAGGTCCGCGCCCTCGGCGCGCAGGAGGAGATCAGGCCGGTCCGCGAGGCGATCGAGGAGTTCAAGCCGCACGTGGTGTTCACGCTGCTGGAGGAATTCCACTACAACGTCGCCTACGACCAGCACATCGCCAGCTATCTCGAACTGATGAAGGTGCCTTATACCGGCTGCAATCCGCGCGGCCTGATCCTGGCGCGCGGCAAGGACCTGTCGAAGACGCTGGTGCATCACCGCCGCATCGCCGCGCCGGCCTTCGCCGTGTTCCCGATGCGCCGCAAGGTCAAGCGGCCCAAGCATCTCGCGCTGCCGCTGATCGTCAAGGCGCTCAACATGGATGGGTCCTTCGGCATCTCGCAGGCCTCGATCGTCGACACCGACGAGAAGCTCGCCGAACGGGTCGCATTCATCCACGAACGGGTCGAGACCGCGGCGATCGCCGAGCAGTTCATCGAGGGGCGCGAGCTCTATGTCGGCGTGCTCGGCAACAACCGCCTGCGCGTCCTGCCGATCTGGGAACTGAAGTTCGGCAGCATGGGCGGGCGCAGGTCACGGCATATCGCCACCGAGAAGGCCAAGCACGACACCGACTACCAGGAGCGCGTCGGAATCGTCGACGGGCCGGCGAAGGATCTGGCGCCCGAAGTCACCGCGCGCATCCAGCGCGCCGCGAAACGCATCTACCGCGCGCTGGGCCTCGACGGTTATGCGCGCATCGACTTTCGCCTTGCCGCCGACGGCACGCCCTATTTCATCGAAGCCAACCCCAATCCCGAAATCGCCAAGAGCCAGGAGTTCGCCACGGCGGCCCAGCATGACGGGATCAAATATCCAGATCTCCTGCATCGCATCCTGACCCTCGGGATCAGCCGCGCCAAGGCGGGCGTATCGCTGGGGTGAGATGGGCGGCGATCGTAGGGTGGACAAAGGCGCGAAGCACGGTGCCCGCGGCATTTTGCGATGAAGATGGCGGGTACGCCTCGCTTTGACCACCCTGCGACGATCAGCTCGCCTCGGCCTTCGCGCTGACCACATCGGCAAACGACTTGAAGAATTCTCCCGCGAGCTTCGTCGCGGTCGAGTTGATCAGGCGGGCGCCGAGCTGGGCGAGCTTGCCGCCGATCTGCGCGTCGACCTCGTAATGCAGCACTGTGACGTCGGCGCTCCCGGATTCCAGCCGCACCAGCGCGCCGCCCTTGGCAAAGCCCGCGACGCCGCCCGAACCTTCGCCGGAGATGCGATAGCTGTTGGGCGGATCGAGGTCGGACAGCGTCACCTTGCCGCTGAAGGTCGCCTTCACCGGTCCGACCCTGAAGACCACCGTCGCGGTCATCTCGTTCGGCGCCGTCACCTCGAGCGACTGGCAGCCGGGGATGCACTGCTTCAGCACGGCGGGATCGTTCAGCGCCGCCCAGACCTGCTCGCGCGAGGCGGGGATGGACTGGCTGTCGTTCATCTGCATGATCGGTCTCTCACTCTCTGCTGGTTGTCTGACCGGCGCGCTGGCCGCGCCGCCGCTCGCGGGTGATCTCGGCGAGGATCGACATCGCGATCTCTTCCGGCGTGATGGCGCCGAGATCGAGCCCGGCCGGCGCCTTGAAATCGTCGATCGCGGCGCTGCTCGCGCCCTCCGCGATCAGCTTGGCGCGGAGCGAGGCCATCTTGCGGCGGCTGCCGACGAAGGCGTGATAATCTGCTGTGGTCGCGACCGCCGCCCGCAGGGCCGCTTCGTCGCCCTTGCCTTGCGTCGAAACCACGACGAAGCGCCTCGCCTCGTTGAGTTCGCCGAGCTGGTAGCCGTCGATGATCGCGTCGGCATCCGGCCGTGCCGTGAGATCGGCGGCGGGAGCGGCGAGCGTGACGTGGTAGCCGAGCGTGCGCGCCTGTGCCGCGAGCGACAGCGCCACCGGGCTCGCGCCGAGAATGACCAGCGCGGGATGCGGCAGCACGGGTTCGACGAAGATGTCCATGGTGCCCTTGCTCGGGCACATGTTGCTGGCAAACCGGATGCCGTCGCGGCTCTCGCCCGCGCTGACGCCGAGCTCGGCGAGCAAATTCTCCGGCTGCACCGAGACCATGCGCGGCTCGCCGTCGGCCAGCGCCTCGCGCGCCGCTTTCAGCACCGCCCCCTTCGCACAGCCGCCGCCGATCCACCCCGCGACGATGGTGCCGTCGGCGGCGATGATCGCCTTGGCGCCCGCCTTCGCGGCCGTCACCGACACGGTCCGGACCACGGTGGCGAGCACGAAGGCGCGATCGGCCGCCTTCATCTGCGCCACCAGATCCAGCACCTCGACATGAGCGGTCATCGGAACGTTCCTCAGAGCTTCGCCAGATAGGGTTCGAGCGCGCGCAGGCTTTGCAGCGTGTTGGCGGGCGCATAGAGATCGACGTGCGGCAGCGCCGCCCTGATGCCCTGCGCCTCCGGCGTGTAACCTTCCCAGGCCATCATCGGATTGAGCCAGACGATGCGCCGGCAGCGCCGGTGCAGCGCCGCCATCTCGCGCCCGAGCAGGGCGGCATCGCCGGTCTCGTAGCCGTCGGACACGATCATCACGCAACTGCGCGAATGGATCACGCGCGCGGCGTGCCAGCGGTTGAAGGTCTGCAGGCTCTCGCCGATCTTCGTGCCGCCGCCCGCGCCCTGCGCCATGATCGAGAGACGGTCGAGCGCGCGTCCGGCATCCCGCTCCTTCATCGCGTCGGAGACATAGGCAAGCCGGGTGTGGAACAGGAATGCCTCGGCCTCGCGAAACTGGTCGAGCACGCCATGGATGAAGCGCAGGAACACGGAGGTGTACATGCTCATCGATCCGGAGGCATCGAGCAGCACGATCAGCCGCAGCGGCTTGTCCTTGCGCTGCCGCTTCACCAGGGCGATCGGCACGCCGCCATGGCTGATGTTGCGATGGATGGTGCGCCGGAGATCCAGCCGGTAGCCGCGCCGCCGCGCGAGATCGCGCCGGGTCAGCCGCGTGCGCATCGCACGCGCGAGCCGCGCCGCCGCGTCATGCGCCTGCGCGACCTGATCGGGATCGCTGAGTTTCCTGAAATCCACCTCGGCGAGATTGTCAGCGCGCGAGGCCCCCTCCATGCGGCCCTCGCCGGAGCAGCCTTCCGGAGCATCCTCGGACGACGGCAACTGATCGGTGACGGGCGCACCGGCGCCCTGCTCCGCAGTCATGTCCCGCAGCCCCTTGAGCGACGGGTTGCTTGCGCCCGGACTCGAGCCGACCGTGCGGGAGCGCGAGCGCACGCGCTTTCCCAGCCAGAACGCATCGAACAGGCCGTCGAACTTGTCCCAGTCGGATTTGCGCGCCGAGAACAGGTGCCTGAACGCCGCACGCAGCAGGCCCGGCCGCGCCGCGTAACCGGCCGACATCAGCGTCGCCGCATCCTGCCCCTCGGCCAATCCGACACGGAAGCCGGCATCGCGCAGCGTGCGCAGGAAGGCCGCAAGCCTTGCGGAGACGAGACGGGACACCTCGTCGAGATCGTCATAGCCGGGACTGGAGCCGCAGCAGCTCATGCGACCTTCCCCAGCAGGCGCTGCGTCACCTCGGGCGTGACGCGGGCACGGTCCTCGTGGGTCTTCAAAAGGCAGATCAGCGTGTCGTGCACCGTCTCGGGCGCATCGTGGAGATCGCCGATGTCCAGGCCGACCAGCGCCGCCGCCCAGTCCAGCGTCTCGGCGACGCCCGGCACCTTGCGCAGCTCCTCCTTGCGCACGCCCTCGACCATGCGCGCGATCTGAAGCGACAATGACGGGCTCGCGCCCGTGACGCGCGCCAGGATGATGCGGGCCTCGCGATCGACATCGGGATAGTCGACATAGTGATAGAGGCAGCGCCGGCGCAGCGCGTCGGACAGCTCGCGCGTGCCGTTCGAGGTCAGCACCACATGCGGGATGGTGACGGCGGGAATGGTGCCGAGCTCGGGAATCGAGACCTGGAAGTCGGACAGCAGTTCGAGCAGGAACGCCTCGAACTCGTCGTCGGCCCGGTCGATCTCGTCGATCAGCAGCACCGGCGCCTGCGGGCGGCGGATCGCCGCCAGCAGGGGGCGCTCCAACAGGTATTTTTCGGAGAATACCTGGTCCTCGATACTGTCAGTGCCGCGATGCGCCTGGATCGCGAGCAGCTGTCGTTGATAGTTCCACTCGTAGAGCGCGGCCGACTGGTCGAGGCCCTCGTAGCATTGCAGCCGGATCAACTCGGTGGCGTGCACCTTGGCGAGCGCCTTGGCCACCTCCGTCTTGCCGACGCCGGCCTCGCCTTCCAGCAGCAGCGGCCGCCGCAGCAATTGCATCAGCGAGATCGCGGTCGCCAGGTCCACATCGGCGATATAGCCCGATGCGGCCAGAGCTTTCGCGATCTCTTCGCGGTTCTTCATCGTCCCTCAACTGAATGCCGCAAGTTCCATGGCCTCTATGGTTCGAGAGGCGCGAAGACGCGCTCCTCACCATGAGGAGATAGACCTCATCCTGAGGAGCGGCGCGTGCGCCGCGTCTCGAAGGATGAAGGCCCGGCTCTCGCCTATTGCACTACGCCACCGCGCCCAGCTCCTTGGCCGCCTTCCAGTTGCGCCAGAAATCGTGCGGCATCTGGATGTGCGTCGCGCCCAGGAACGCGAACGCGTCGTTGACGGCGTTGGAGAAGGCCGGCACGCCGCCGACATTCGGGCTTTCGCCGACGCCCTTGGCGCCGATCGGATGATGCGGCGACGGGGTGACGGTGAAGTCGGTTTCCCAATGCGGCGTCTCCACTGCGGTCGGCATGAAGAAATCCATGAACGAGCCGGTGACGACGTTGCCGACCTCGTCGTAACGGATCTCCTGGCCCATCGCGATGGCGAAGGCCTCGGTGAGGCCGCCATGCACCTGTCCCTCGATGATCATCGGGTTGATGCGGGTGCCGCAATCGTCGAGCGCATAGAAGCGCCGGACCTTGTACACCCCGGTGTCGACGTCGATGTCCATCACGCAGAGATAGGCGCCGAACGGATAGGTCATGTTGGGCGGATCGTAATAGCTGACCGCTTCGAGCCCGGGCTCCATGCCCGGCGGCACCGAATTGTAGGCCGCCCAGCAGATGTCCTTCATCGACATGAACTTCTCCGGCAGGCCCTTCACCCGGAAGCCGTCGATGTCGAATTCGAGATCATCCTCGTGGACCTCGAGCTTGTAGGCCGCGATCATCTGCGCCTTGGCCTTGATCTTTCGCGCGGCCATCGCAATCGCGGCGCCTGCGACGGGCGTGGAACGCGAACCGTAGGTGCCGAGCCCGTATGGCGCGGTGTCGGTGTTGCCCTCCTCCACCATGATGTTGTCGGCGGGAATGCCGATCTCGGTCGCGATGATCTGGGCCCAGGTGGTCTCGTGGCCCTGACCCTGGCTCTTGGTGCCCATGCGCGCGATGCCCGCACCGGTCGGATGCATGCGGATTTCGCAGGAGTCGAACATCGCGATGCCCAGGATGTCGCAATTCTTCGACGGGCCGGCGCCGACGATCTCGGTGAAGAAGGAGATGCCGAGGCCCATGATCTCGCGGGTCTCGCCCCGCGCGAACGCGGCGCGCTTCTCCGCCTGCTCTTTCCGGAGCGCGGCGTAGCCGGTGGTCTCCATCATCTTGCGCATGGCGGTGTGGTAATCGCCGGAATCGTATTCCCAGCCCAGCGCCGAGTGATAGGGAAACTGTTCCGGCTTGATGAAGTTCTTCAAGCGCAGCTCGGCCGGATCCATGTTGAGCTTCTGCGCCAGGATATCCATGGCGCGCTCGATGCAATAGGCCGCCTCCGTGACGCGGAACGAGCAACGGTAGGCGACGCCGCCGGGTGCCTTATTGGTGTAGACGCCGTCCACCGCCAGATGGGCGGTCGGGAAGTCGTAGGACCCGGTGACGATGTTGAAGAAGCCGGCCGGCCATTTCGACGGATCGGCGCAGGCGTCGAACGCACCGTGGTCGGCGAGCACATGCACGCGCAGGCCCGTGACCTTGCCGTCCTTTGTCGCCGCGATCTCCGTCGTCATGTGATAATCGCGCGCGAACGAGGTCGCGGTGAGGTTCTCGATGCGATCCTCGACCCATTTGACCGGCTTGCCGGTGACGATGGAGGCGACCGCCGCGCAGATATAGCCGGGATAGGCGCCGACCTTGTTGCCGAACCCGCCGCCGATGTCGGGGGCGATGACGTGGATCTTCTGCTCGGGCAGCTTCGCGATCAGCGCCACCACGGTGCGGATGACATGCGGGGCCTGGAACGTGCCGTAGATCGTCAGCTCACCCTTGATCTTGTCGAAGGAGCAGACGCACTGGCAGGTCTCGAGCGGCGACGGATGGGTGCGGTGATAGGAGATCATCTCCTTGATCTTGACCTCGGCCTTGTTGAAGGCCGCGTCGGTCAGCTCCTTGTCGCCCACCGTCCACTCGAAGATGTGGTTGTGGTGCTTGCGCGGGCCGTGCGCGCCGGACGTCTTGCCGGCGAGATCCTCGCGCAACACCGGCGCGTCCTGATCCATCGCCTTGAAGGGATCGACCAGCGGCGGCAGCGGCTCGTATTCGACGATCACCTTGTTGATGCCGTCATCGGCCGCGTAGCGGTCGGTCGCGACCACGAAGGCGACCTCCTGGTTCTGGAACAGCACCTTGCCGTCAGCCAGGACCATCTGCACGTCGCCGGCGAGCGTCGGCATCCAGGCGAGATTGACGGTCTTGAGCGTTTCCGCCGTGATGACCGCGAGCACGCCGGGCACCTTCAGCGCCTCGCTGTCGTCGATCTTCGTGACGCGGGCATGCGGATGGGGCGAGCGTACGAAATCGCCATGCAGCATGCCCGGCAGCTTGACGTCGTCGACGTAATTGCCCTTGCCTTGCGTGAAGCGGATGTCCTCGACGCGCTTGCGCTTGCAGCCCATGCCTTCGAGCGCGGCTTCGCGTTGTTCCCGCGTGGGAGTCATGTCGTTCATTCTGCGGCCTCCCGGAATTCCACGCCGTTGATCTTGGCGCTCGCGTATTGAATGGCTTTGACGATGTTCTGGTAGCCGGTGCAGCGGCAGATGTTGCCGGAGATGCCCATCCGGATTTCCTGCTCGCTCGGCGAGGGATTCTCCTTCAGAAGACGATGCGCGCGCATGATCATGCCGGGCGTGCAGAAGCCGCATTGCAGTCCGTGCATCATGCGGAAGCCTTCCTGCAGCGCGGACAGCGTGCCGTCGGCATTGGCCATGCCCTCGACCGTCGTGATGTCGCTGCCCTGCGCCTGCACAGCGAACATCGTGCAGGACTTCACCGACATGCCGTCGATGTCGACGGTGCAGGCGCCGCAATGCGTGGTCTCGCAGCCGATATGGGTGCCGGTCATCTGCAGATTCTCGCGGATGAAATGCACCAGCAGCGTGCGCGGCTCGACGAGGCCTTCGACCTCGGCGCCGTTCACCTTCATGGTGACGTGTGTCTTTGCCATCGATCCCCTCCCTCTATTTCGCCTTGGCGGCGGCGCGCTGCAGCGCCCGCGTCACCATGATGCCGCCAACATGCTTGCGGTATTCGACCGGACCGCGGGCATCCGCGGCCGGCGCCATGATCGCCTCGGCGGCGGCCGCCGCCGTCTTCAAGGCCGCGGCATCGAGGCTCGTCCCGATCACGGCCTTGGCCGCGTCGATGGCGAGCAGCGGCGTCTCGTGGACGTTGGTGAGCCCGATCGAACAGGTGGCGACCTTGCCGCCGGCCATGGTCAGCACGACGGCGGCAGCGGCGGTGGCGTAATCGCCGACCTTGCGCTTGAGCTTCTCATAGGCGTAGCCGTGGCCGGTCGCGGGGACGGGGACCGAGACGGAGGTGAGGATCTCGCCGGGCTCGAGCGAGGTGAAATAGGCGCCCTGGTAGAAGTCGACCGCCGCCACATCGCGAGCGCCGCCCGCGCCTTCGAGGCGATAGGTCGCACCCAGCGTCATCATCAGCGCCGGCATGTCGTTGCCGGGATCGCCATTGGCGACATTGCCGCCGATCGTGCCGCGATAGCGCACCTGCGGATCAGCGATCAGAAGCGCCGCCTCGTGCAGGATCGGCATCGCGTCGGCGACATCGTCCGACGCCAGCAGATCGTGCTGGGTGGTCATCGCACCGATGATCAGATTGCCGCCGTCGCGGCGGATGCCCTTCAGGTCTGCGATGCCGTGCAGGTCGATCAGATGGGAAGGGGTTGCGAGGCGGAGCTTCATCATGGGCACCAGACTGTGCCCGCCGGCCAATGGCCGCGCATCCTCGCCAAGATCGGACAAGAGTTTGACGGCGTCGGCGACGCTCGCCGGCCGGTAATAGCTGAATGAGCCCGGGATCATCATCTCCTCCCACAATCGTCCTTGGCGCTGACGGCGCGGACGTTGGGTCGGACGGTCTCTCCCGGCGGGGCGGCCCGCAATCGTTCGAGCACAAAGGCGGGGTTTTTGCACGAATTGCGGATGCAGACGCACGAATTGCGTCAGGTTTGGCGACGTATGTCGGCGAACTCCGGAATGTTAACCGCACAGGGTGGTTTGCCAGACGTGCCGGGCCTGCATGGTTCGAGACGCCCACCTGCGGCGGGCTCCTCACCATGAGGGTTTGATGTCGCGCCGCGAAACGAGACCTCATCCTGAGGGCCCGCCACAGGCGGGCGTCTCGAAGGATGGCGGCAAGCGAACTTCCCGCCCATCATCCCGCGAGCGGAGAAAGGAGCGCGTGGAGATTTACGCCTGCCGGCGGTTCGCCAGCCCCAGCCTCGCCTTCACCTCGGCGATCTTGGCCCGGCTGACCGGCACCATGTGCGGCGACGGGCCGTCGAGCTCGAGGACCGCGCCGTCGCCCTCTTTCCGGACCAGGGCGACATGCGGGATCGCAACGATGTGGCTGCGGTGCACGCGCAGGAACAGCGAGGGATCGAGCTGCGCCTCGGCCTCCGAAATCGACCAGGGGCACATCCGCTCGCGCGTGCCGTCATGGACGCGGGTGTAGTGCGCGTCCGCCCGAACGCTGCGCACATTGGCCGTTTCGATGAAATGCGTGCCGTCGGCGCCTTCGACGGGAAGCCGGGGAGCGGGTGCGCGGGGCGGTTGGCCGAGACCTCCGAGCGGCGCGGCCATCGGCCGCGGCACCGCAGCAGCCTGAACGGCCGGCTCGGGCGCGTCGGGCTGCGAAGCGGGATCGCTCGCCGGAACGGCCGCGGCCTGCCGCCGCGGATCCGGCACCAGCGAGAGCAGGAAGCCGGCCGCGATCACGAAGCACAGCACCGCCACGATGATCGACAGGATCTGCTGCGATGCGGCAAGGCCACCACCGAGATGATGATGCACCTCGCCGGTCAACGGCTCGAAATGCATGCCGAGCATCGCGGTGTAATGCATCCCGGAGACCGCGACACCGAAAGCGATCGAGCTGACGATCAGGCGAACACCTTCCTGCTGCGCGAGGAAGGCGCGCAGGCCGCCATAGGCGGTGACGACCGCGACAACGAACGACAGCAGCACCATCGAGCGGTCATGCACGATGCCAAAGGGGCCGGCCAGCCCGTGGATTCCGACATAATGCATGCTGGCGATGCCGACGCCCAGCAGGACGGCCGACGAGGCCACCCGCTTCAGGCTGGGCTCGCCGATCGAAACGAAGAAGAGGGAAATGCCGACAACCAGCGCGCAGATCAGGAACGAGATGATGGTGGGCAGGACGAGATAGACGGTGTCGGGCGGCAGCGGCGCAGCCAGCATGCCGACGAAATGCATGGTCCAGATGCCGACGGCGAGAAACGCCGCAGCACCCGCGAGCAGCAAGCGGTTGCTGACGCCAGGCGTGTTGCGGATGCGAGCCGCAAGCGCAAAGCCGGTATAGCCACCCAGGCTCGCGATCGCCACAGAGAGCGCGACGAGATAGGGATCGTGTCCTTCGAACATGATCTTGTCGGCCGCCCGTCTCCACGGCACGGCCTCCTCCCGCCGCCGACTTTATAGGGACGGCGGCGGAAATGACAATCAGCGGCGTGTGAAGGGGGACGGCAGGTTCGACGCCGCCGCCCCCTCTCGGCGAGGAGACAGGCAGGCGCCGTCTCCCGGACGATGTTTCGCATCGCCGGGAGAACGACACGGATCTTGCCGTGGCTTCATCCTTCGAGACGCGCAGGCGCGCTCCTCGGGATGAGGGGCAACTGTGGATGCTGCTTCCTACACAATTCCCGCCGCGACCTGCCCGCGCAGACGCTCCAGGCCGAGCAACGTCTCCGCGCAGGCGGCTGCGACCTCGACGCCCTTGATCGCGAAATGCCTGCGGAAGAAATCGTAATGCACTTCGGTCTCGTGGAATTGCTGCGGCGTCAGCACGGCTGAGAACACCGGCACCTCGGTGCGGAGCTGCACATCCATCAGCGCCTTGATCACGGTGTCGGCGACGAACTCGTGCCGGTAGATGCCGCCATCGACGACGAGGCCCGCCGCGACGATCGCAGTGTAGCGCCGCGTCTTGGCGAGGATCTGCGCGTGCAACGGGATCTCGAACGAGCCCGGCACTTCGAACACGTCGACATGGGTGAGATGGCGCGCTTCGGCTTCCCTGACGAAGGCGATGCGGGCCTCCTCGACCACGTCGCGATGCCAGCAGGCCTGCACGAAGGCCACCCGCTGCGGCTTGGCGAAGCGCGGATGCTCGATCCCCGGCGGCGGATCCACGGGAACCGGCGGAGCCTGGGTTTCGGCTGGGGAAGTCTGGATTTCGGAGGTTTGGGAGTTTTGGACTTGGGGATCTTGCAACATCTGATTCATGGCTTTCCTTCTCGAGGACCAGAATCAGGGCACACGGAACGACAAACAGCCGCATCTTCCGATGCGTCTGCCACCGACCGTTCTCTTTCATCCGGACTTTAACCGTCGGCTTCGGAGTTGCACCGAATCTGCTGACCCTTCCTTCGGGACGTCCCGCTTGGGGAACTCCTTGGAGAAGGCGCTCGCGGGCTTAGGCCTTTCGGCCCTTACCGCCGGTGGGGACTTTCACCCCGCCCTGAGAACATCGGCCGTCCGGAATGAACGGCCTGGAACGAAATATGACGCCGGTTCGCGGCCGCAGCAAGCGCGTTCGGCATGAAAAACCGCATGGTCCCATGCCGAGGTGAAGGTCCTCACCGCGGTCCGGCGCTCGCGTGGCGGAATTCACGGGGCGCGCATGCGCGAATCCGATTCCGGTTTGTTCTCATTCGTTAACGATTGTGGCCGAGAGATGAGCTGTGGACGAACGAGTCATGGCTTGTGGACGGACTCGGCAGCCAGTTGCGCAGATTCCGCAAATCACATCAGTTGATCCGCAACAGGCCCGTGCTGATCCGAAGGATCGCAAGAGCGACTCCGAGGGATCGCAGAACCGACTCCGAGGGGATCGCCACAGCGACGTTAGGGAGCGCGCGCCGGGCCACTGCGTGCGTATCAAGACAACAAGGAAGGCAAGAGGTCGAGACGGCATGTCCCTGCTCGAAGGCACAATCGATTCCCGAAACCATCCGCTCGCGGTGGTCGAGGATATCGCTGCCAGCAACAACTGGCCGTTCGAACGCTCCGGCGAAGACGAACTCACCATCGCCTCCAAGGGACGATGGACCGACTATCAGCTCTCCTTCACCTGGATGGGCGAGATCGAGGCGCTGCATCTGGCTTGCGCATTCGACATGAAGATTCCGGTCGCGCGACGGCCCGAGGTCCAGCGGCTCGTCGCCGCGGTCAACGAGCAATTGTGGATCGGGCATTTCGATCTGTGGACCAACACCGGCATGATCATGCACCGGCAGGCCCTGGTGCTACCGGGCGGGCTCACCGCTTCGGCCGCGCAATGCGAAGCGATGCTCGCCGGTGCGATCCATGCCTGCGAGCGCTACTTCCCCGCATTCCAGTTCGTGGTGTGGGCCGGCAAGACGACCACGCAGGCCATGGACGCCGCGATGTTCGATACGGTCGGAGAGGCGTAAGGCCGCTCTCGAAGCGGGGAGCCGGCTTCCTCTCCCCAGTCGCCCCGGCGAAGGCCGGGACCCGGACCGCGTGATTTCGCCGTATCGCGCGCCGCTTGTTGCTCAGCCCACCATCCACTAGAACCCCATGTGAACACGCGACGGGCGCACGCGCTCGCGCGGGGGTCCCGGCCTTCGCCGGGACGACGGATTTGTGGTGGTCACAGTGGGTAACAACAGCACTCTTCAAAACATCACCGGCACCATCATTCTCGCCGGCGCCGGCAAGATGGGCGGCGCGATGCTGACCGGGTGGCTCGCGGGCGGGCTCGATCCGCGCCGCGTCGCGGTGGTCGATCCGCACATTTCGCCGGAGATCACCGCGCTTGCGGCCAAGGGCATCGTGCTCAATCCCGACGTGAAGACCGCCGGCACGGTCGAGACCATGGTGGTCGCGGTGAAGCCGCAGATGTTCCGCGAGGCCGGTGCCGCCTTGAAGGCATTCGTCTCGGAGACGACGTCGGTGGTCTCGATCATGGCGGGGACCACGATCGCCTCGCTGGCAGAGGTCTGCGGCGGCGCGGTGGTGCGCGCGATGCCGAACACGCCGGCCGCAATCGGCCGCGGCATCACGGTGGCGGTGGCCGCGACGAACGTCAGCGCCGCACAGCGTGCGGTAGCCGATGCGCTGCTGCGCGCGACCGGTTCGGTCGAATGGGTCGAGGATGAGGACCTGATGGATGCGGTGACCGCCGTCTCCGGTTCGGGCCCGGCCTATGTCTTCCTGCTCGCCGAAGAGCTCGCCCGCGCCGGCGTCGAAGCGGGATTGCCCGAGGCGCTCGCCACCAGGCTCGCGCGCGAGACGGTCGCCGGCTCCGGCGAGCTGCTGCACCAGTCGGAGCTGCCCTCCGGCACGCTGCGCCAGAACGTCACCTCGCCCGGCGGCACCACTGCCGCGGCGCTCGGCGTGCTGATGGGCGAGCCCGGCCTGCGCGACCTGATGATCCGCGCGATCGCGGCCGCGACGAAGCGATCGAGGGAATTGGCGAAGTAGCCATATCCAACAGGCGGGCAAGCCTCGCGTACCCGCCGCCTTGGGGAGAGATGACCGCTCGGGCGCACAGAGCGCCTTTGCCACCGTCTCTGTTCTTCGCCAATCGAACACGCCCCCTCCTGCTCTTTTTGCCATACGAAATCTGAAATCCGAAAGCCGTGAGCTGACGCGTGCCGGTGCGCGCGCCCGCGCCCGCCATTTCCCCTTCCACGAGCCGAGGCGGACATAATCGTTTGACTTCGGTCGGTCGACCGAATTATATATTGAAGTGCCGGAAACGAATTGCAACGGAGACTCACTATGGCCGTCGCTTCGCTGCTCTATGGAATTGCCGCTTACCTCGTTTTTCTTGTCACCTTCCTCTACGCGATCGCCTTCGTCGGAAACCTTCCTGCTCCGAAGACCATCGACAGCGGAGAGCCGGGATCGCTGGCCGCATCGATCATGATCGACGTGCTGTTGCTGGGCCTGTTCGCCGTCCAGCACAGCGTCATGGCACGTCCTGCATTCAAGCGCGCATGGACGAGACTCATCCCCAAGGCGATCGAGCGCTCAACCTACGTCCTGCTCTCCAGCGCGGCGCTTATCCTCTTGTACTGGCAGTGGCGCCCCCTGCCCGCGCTCGTCTGGACGGTCGACGGCCCGGCCGCGAGGCTGGCCCTGCATGCCGTTTTCTGGATCGGATGGGGCATCGTGTTGATCAGCACCTTCCTGATCAATCATTTCGAGCTGTTCGGATTGCAGCAGGTGTATGCGCGCCTGCGCGGCGAACCGCTCCCGCCGCCGACGTTCAAGACGCCGCTGATGTACAAATGGGTTCGCCATCCCATCTATCTCGGCTTCCTTCTGGCGTTCTGGGCGACACCAGCGATGACGTTCGGTCATCTGCTGTTCGCGCTCGCCACGACGGGCTACATCCTGATCGGCATCTGGTTCGAGGAACGCGACCTCGTCGCTGTCTTCGGTGACCGGTATCGCCGCTACCGGGAGCGGGTCTCGATGCTGATTCCCCTTCCCAGAAAAGAAACAAAGGTGCCGGCGCGCACCTCCTGACGGGACGCCGCCGGACCACAGGCTGGGAGATCGGATGAGACGGACTGCTGCGAAGAAGGCCGACACCAGCGTGACGCTGCTCGAGGCCGCCAAGACGATCCTGCGAAGAAACGGCTATGCCGGTCTTTCGACACGGGACGTCGCGGCGGAGGCCGGCGTGCCCTTGAGCCAGATTCATTATCACTTCGGATCCAAGCAGGGCATGATGTTGGCGCTGTTCGAGTATCTCAACGCACAACTGCTCGACCGGCAGAGCACCATGTTCGCGGACTCGACGCTGAAACTTTCGGCACGCTGGGACCGCGCCTGCGATTATCTCGACGACGACATCGCCTCCGGCTACGTCCACGTGCTGCAGGAATTGTTGGCGGCAGGCTGGTCCGATCCCGAGGTCGCCAAGGTCGTTCGTGCCGGCGTGCTGTCCTGGTACGCGCTCATTCGCGACGTGGTGCAGGAAGCCGCTGACGACATCGGCGGGCTCGGCCCGTTCACGCCGGAAGACGTCGCGGCCCTGGTCTCGAACGCCTTCATGGGCGCCGAGAGTCTCTTCCTGATCGGTTTCGAGAAAAAGGGAGCGCCCGTGCGCCGCGCCCTGCGGCGCGTGGGCGATCTCATTCGGATGGCGGAATCCAAAGCAAGGGGGTGAAGATGCGCGCCAGGCTTCCCGACCACGAAGGCTTCGTCGACCGCGACGGCGTGAAGATTCATTTCGAGGTCTATGGCAGCGGGCCGGAGACACTGCTTTTCATGCCGCCCTGGAGCATCGTGCACGCCCGGGTCTACAAGGCCCAGGTGCCGTTCTTCGCCGAGCATTTTCGTTGCGTGACCTTCGATCCGCGCGGGAACGGGAAGTCCGATCGGCCGGATGATGTCGCGGCCTATGCGCTGGACCAATATCTGGCGGATGGTGTCGCGGTGCTCGACGCCGTCGGCGCCGGCCGGGCGATCCTGATCGGCCTCTCCTTCGGAGGCATGCTCGCGAGCCTGATGGCCGCCTACCACCCCGCACGCGTGAAGGCCGCCATCCTGATCGGGACCGCAGCGGCTGTCGGGCCCGGCAATCCCTACATGATGCCCCAGCACTTCCAGACGCCGCAGCAGCAATTCACCGGCTGGAACAAGTACAATCGCGACTATTGGCTGACCGACTATCCCGATTTCGCCGACTTCTTCATCGGTACCATGTTTTCCGAACCTCATTCCACCAAGCAGATCGAAGATTCCATTGGCTGGGCGAGCGAGACCGACGGCCGCGTGCTCGGCAAGACCGTCGAAGCGCGCACGATTCCTCCGTCCGTCGATGTCGGCGAAGCCATGTATCGGGCGATCACCTGCCCCACTCTCGTCATCCACGGCGACGACGATCGCATCCAGCCGCATGGACGCGGACAGAAGGTGGCCGAAATTCTCGGTGTCGAGCTAAAGACCATTCCCGGCGGCGGCCATAACCCTTCGGGTCGGTTTCCGGCGAAATGCAACGCTCTGATCATCGAATTCCTGCAAAAGCAGGGCCTGATGCCGCGGACAAAGCCGAAGGCTCGCAGGCCCAAGACCGCGCTCTATCTGTCGTCGCCGATCGGCCTTGGCCATGCGCGACGCGATCTCGCGATCGCGCGCGAACTGCGCCAGTTGCATCCCGATATCGAGATCCACTGGCTGGCGCAGGATCCGGTGACGCGTCTGCTCGAAAGCCATCGCGAGACGATCCATCCAATGAGCCGCTACCTGGCGAGCGAAACGCGGCACATCGAGCAGGAGGCCGGGCATCACGAACTGAATTGCTTCGAAGCGCTCCGCCGGATGGACGAAGTCCTGATCAAGAACTTCATGCATTTTCAGCAGGCCGTGGAAGAGACCCGATACGATCTCGTCATCGCCGACGAAGCCTGGGACATCGATCATTACTGGCACGAGCATCCCGAGCTGAAGCGGGCGAAACTCGCCTGGTTCACCGATTTCGTCGGCTACCTGCCGATGCCCGCGGGCGGCGAGCGTGAGGCTCATCTGACATCGGACTACAACGCGGAGATGATCGAACATGTCGAGCGGCATCCCGGGCTGCGCGACCGCGCGATCTTCGTGGGATCGCCGGAGGACGTTATCCCGCGTTCTTTCGGAGACGGACTGCCGGACATGCGGGACTGGGTTCCCCGGCATTTCGACTTCTCCGGCTACATCATCGGCGAACACCCGGACAGCTTCGGCGATCGCGCAGCGCTTCGTCGTCGCCTCGGCTACCGCGATGGCGAACGCGTCTGCATCGTCACCGTGGGCGGATCAGGCGTCGGTGCTCACCTGATCGAACGCATCCTGCAGAGCTATCCGCTCGCCGCGGAAAAAATGCCGGGGTTGCGGATGATCGTGGTTGCGGGACCGCGCATCGCCCAAAGCGCATTTGCCGCGCCGGCAGGGGTCGAGCTTCGGTCGTTCGTGCCGGATCTCGACCGCCATCTCGCGGCCTGCGATCTCGCCCTCGTGCAGGGCGGCCTGACCACCTGCATGGAGCTCGCGGCGGCGAGCACACCCTTCCTCTATTTTCCGCTCAGGAACCATTTCGAGCAGAACTTTCACGTCGCGCACCGGCTGGACCGCTATCGCGCGGGCCGACGCATGGAGTTCGCGTCGAGCACGCCGGAGACGATCGCCGGGGCTATGGTCGAGGAGCTCACGACACCGCGGCAATCCGGTCTCGTCGAGGCCAACGGCGCCGCGCGCGCCGCCAAAATGCTGGCCGAGCTGCTTTGAGTTGATCGCGGCTAGGCCGCACCGAGCCGCTTGTTGAATTGCTCGACATTGATGAGCCCGCGCGCGTGGCGACCCTCGCCGAGCTTGCGCGTGCCCTCGAAGGCCTCGACCTCGAAGCGGATGACGCGGCGTTCGACCGCCACGACCTTCGCCGTGGTCCGCACCGTCGCGCCGACGAGAGCAGCGGCGAGGTGGCGGATGTCGACCTCGGTGCCCACGGTGACCCAGCCCGCCTGCAGCGCGGAGCGGATCGCATCGCCCGATGTCATTTCCATTTCCAGGATCATCATCGGCGTCGCGTAGACCATCGGCATGCCCGGCACGAAATGCCCGACCGTACGCTCCGCCGGCACCACCAGCGTGCGCTCGGCGCTCATGCCGATCGTGATGAAATCGCGTGCGTCCATGACTCTTGCCCGATGTCGTCCCGGACCCGCGAAGCGCAGATCCGGGACTCATGACGACAGGATCGAATTCGGCAACGACCCGGAGAGATTGCCCTCGCCAAAACAACCACGCCCTGAGGCGATGGGTCCCGGCTTTCGCCGGGACGACGGCGGTGGATACCGAGCCGGCAGAAACTACTTCTTCGCGGCCGCCGCGCGCTCCACGAAGGTCTTGCCGCCCTTCATCTTGTGACGGAGCGGAGCCTCGTTGATCTGGATGACGACGGCGTCGGCATCGACGCCGAGATTCTTCACCAGCGCCTGGGTGATGTCGCGCATCATGCCGGCCTTCTGTTCGTCGGTGCGGCCTTCGGCCATGCTGATGGTGATCTCAGGCATCGTCGTCTCCCTCTTCTTCTGCAACGGCCGAACTTGCCTGTCCGGCGAAACCTTGGTCAGCCGGATCCCCGGCCCTCCGAATTCGTCTCCATCAAACAAGACGTGGATGCCCGGGACAAGCCCGGCCATGACGGCTTGCCGGAATGGCTATCCCCACTTTACGTCATGGCGGCCGAGGACCTCGCGCACCTTCGCGACGAGATCGGCTTCACTGCACGAGAACTGCGCCGGGCGGCTCTCGCGCCATTCCTGATTGGAGGCGATCGCGGCGGCCGCCTTGGCGCCCTCGACCAGATCCTTGATCTGTAGTTCGCCGCGTGCCTTCTCATCCGAGCCTTGGATGATGACGCAGGGGCTGTTGCGGCGGTCGGCATATTTGAGCTGGTTGCCCATGTTCTTGGGATTGCCGAGATAGAGTTCGGCGCGAATGCCTGCGGTGCGAAGGCTCGCCACCATCTTCTGGTAGTCGGCGACGCGGTCGCGGTCGAACACCGTGACGACGACGGGTCCGAATTCAGGCCGCGTATCGAGCTTGCCGAGCAGCGTCAGCGCCGCCTGGAGCCGCGACACGCCGATCGAGAAACCGGTCGCCGGCACCGGCTCGCCGCGGAAGCGCGAGACGAGACCGTCATAACGTCCGCCGCCGCCGACCGAACCGAAGCGCACGGGACGGCCCTTCTCGTCCTTGGTGTCGAGCAGCAGTTCGACCTCGTAGACGGGGCCGGTGTAATATTCTAGTCCGCGGACGACGGAGGGGTCGATGCGGATGCGATCCGCACCGTAGCCCGATGCGGTCACGAGCTTGGCGATCTCTTCCAGCTCGCTGACGCCGGCCCGGCCGATCTCGCTCTTGGCCAGATAGGCTTCCGCCGCGGCGATGGCCTCTTTCCAATCGTCACGCGGCCTGGTGATGGCGAGAACGACGTCGGCATCCGCCGCGCTGAGATTGGCGCCCTTGGTGAAGTCGCCCTTGCCCTCTTCGCCGCCGTCCCATCGTCCGGGACCGAGCAGCTTGCGCACTTCCTCCGCGGGAAACTTGTCGAGCTTGTCGATCGCGCGCAGCACGGTCAGCCGGCGCGCCGCGTTCTCCTCGCCGCCGAGCCCGATCGCTTCCAGAACGCCGTCGAGCACCTTGCGGTTGTTCACCTTCACGACGTACTGGCCGCGCTGGACGCCGAGCGCCTCCATCGTGTCGGCCGCCATCATGCAGATCTCCGCATCGGCAGCCGGCGTCGCCGAGCCGACCGTATCGGCGTCGAACTGCATGAACTGGCGGAAGCGGCCGGGGCCGGGCTTCTCGTTGCGGAACACCCAGCCGAACCGGTAGCTGCGATACGGCTTCGGCAGCGCGTCGAAATTCTCGGCGACGTAGCGGGCGAGCGGCGCGGTCAGGTCGTAGCGCAGGCTGATCCACTGCTCGTCGTCGTCCTGGAACGAGAACACGCCCTCGTTCGGACGATCCTGGTCGGGCAGGAACTTGCCGAGCGCGTCGGTGTACTCCATCGCCGGCGTTTCGACGGGTTCGAACCCGTAGAGCTCGTAGACGGCGCGGATCTTCTCGACCATCTCGCGCGTCGCCCGGATCGCGGCGGGATCGCGATCCTCGAGCCCGCGCGGCAGACGCGCCTTCAGTTTCTGGGGTTTTTTGGATTTCTCGGCCATGCGCGGCGTTTACCAGCCGGGGCGCAAGGCGGCAACCGTCGGCTCGCTCTAAGGCTGCTCCATCCGCGCCCTGAGCGCGTCCGCATCCGCCTTGGGGATGGACTTGAGGAGCGGCTTGATGGTTTCGCCGCCGACGATCTTGCCTCTGCGCATGAACATCCAGTCCGAGATGTCCGCTTGCGTGAATTCGACCGGGTCGCCTGCGCGTTTGCCCCTCACATCGCGCGGATCGTTGGCGAGGCGGCCGAGATAGCTCCCGTTCGGGAGCTTCTTGATATCGGCGACCCAGATGAGCTCGACGCGATCGCCGGCGGGGAAGCTGACCTTCAGGGAGTGGCCGGTCTCAGCCTGGGTCGGCGCGCCGAAGGAGGTCCAGAATGTCGAGAGCGTGCCACGCGCGCGAGCGATCGCGGCATTCATCTCGGCGTCCTCGGAATCGACGTCAATGACGGGATATCCCGACAGGCTCCGGGGCGGCGGGCCGATGGTGAGAATACCGATCACCGTGACGCCGGACACAACGGCGAGCACGGCCCATTTCAAGGGCTGGGAAAGAGGGGGAGTCACGATCGGGATGTCCGAGACCTCAGCGTCTGCGGACTTGTCGCACAGTTGCAGCGAGGAATTCAACAACCAATAGTTGGGATTCCCCGGCTGCCGCGCGGCTCCCTATAACAAGCGTGAGGCGCGCTGCTGACCCTCGATGCATTCGCTGCGCGACCGGGCCCGGCGCCGCGCAGCAGCGGTTCAGGCTGCAGCGCGTCCGGGACGCCAGACCTCAAAGCACCTTGCGGATCCAGTTGTGCGGATCGTTGGTGCGGCCGTACTGGATATCGACGAGCTGCTTGCGCAGGCCCATGGCGACCGGGCCTGCCGCGCCGCCGCTGATCTCGAAATCTCCGTTCACCGAGCGCACCTTGCCGATCGGCGAGATGACGGCGGCGGTGCCGCAGGCGAAGGCCTCCTTGAGCTTGCCGCTGGCCGCATCCTTGCGCCACTGGTCGAGCGAGTACGGCTCCTCGCGCACGGTCTTGCCGGCATCGCGGGCGAGCGCGATGATGGAGTCGCGGGTGATGCCGGGCAGGATCGTGCCGAGCGGCGGCGTCAGGAGCGAGCCGTCGTCGAACACGAAGAACACGTTCATGCCGCCGAGCTCCTCGATGTAGCGGCGCTCGACCGCGTCGAGGAAGACGACCTGGTCGCAGCCGTGCTGGATGGCTTCCGCCTGCGCGCGCAGGCTCGCCGCATAATTGCCGCCGCATTTGACCGCGCCGGTGCCGCCGATCGCGGCGCGCGTGTAGTTCTCGGAGACCCAGATCGAGACAGGCGCGGGGCCGCCCTTGAAATAGGAGCCGACCGGCGAGGCAATCACCGCGAAGATGTATTCGGAGGACGGCTTCACGCCGAGGAAGGTCTCGCTCGCGATCATGAAGGGCCGCAGATAGAGGCTGCCCTCGCCGCCGGGCATCCAGGCACGGTCGATGCGCACGACCTGCTCGACCGCTTCGATGAAGACGTCTTCGGGAATCTGCGCCATCGCCATGCGGTCGGCGGAGTCCTTGAAGCGCCGCGCATTGGCGTCGGGACGGAACAGGTTCACGCCGCCATCGTCGCGCTTGTAGGCCTTGAGGCCTTCGAAGATTTCCTGGGCGTAGTGCAGGACGGCTCCGGCCGGATCGAGCTGGAAGTTCGCGCGCGCCTCGATGCGCGCCTCGTACCAGCCGCCCTTGGCCTGGTTGTAGCGGACGACCGCCATGTGATCGGTGAACACCCGCCCGAAACCGGGGTCGACCAGCTTGGCGACGCGGTCCTTCTCGGAGGTCGGATGGGATGCGGGCTGGATCTCGAATTTCATGCTCATTTCCTTGCCTCCCGCTGCCGGTAGCGGCGCTGTTCTGGCGCCGCCTGCCCTGGTCCGGGCCCGGCTGGCTTGATTGGGTTTCTGGCCGGACCACCGCCAGCCTTGTTACGGCCGGTTTCCGTGGCCAGCATGTCCTCCGAGGACATGCTTTTGCGGAAGGCGGAAGTCCAGTATGTTTTGCCGAAATGCCGCTCGACAATCGCACGGTAGATCTGCTCCGGCCGTCGCCGTCTGTCCGGCCCTTTCCGGCCGCCGTCGACGAAGCCACCCGACCGCGAAACGATCTAAAATTTCGTGCGGGACAATCGTTTTGTAACATTGAACCCAAGATACGTCAATATGCCTGACATAAATTTCGTGACTCCCTCTCATGATGCCGCCGAGCCTCGGCCGGCCGCGAGCGATGGAGGCAATTTGCGCTGGGATATCATCGAGCTGCTGTTCTTCGCCTACCGCGACTTCGTCGGCGATCCCGACCAGGAGCTGGAGGCATTCGGCTTCGGCCGGGCCCACCACCGCGTCATGCACTTCGTCTACCGCTACCCCGGCCTCAAGGTCGCCGACCTGCTCGACGTGCTTCGCATCACCAAGCAATCGCTCGGCCGCGTGCTCAAGCAGCTCCTGGACGAGGGCTATATCGTGCAGAAGACCGGTGACAACGATCGGCGCCAGCGTCTGCTCTACGCGACGCCGAAGGGAGAGGCGCTGGTGCAGAAGCTCGCCGGCCTCCAGACCACGCGGATCACCAAGGCGCTCGCCGAGATGGCGCCGCAGGATGCCGAGACCGTCAAGCGCTTCCTGCGCGCGATGATCGACCGCGACGATCCGGACAAGGTGCTCGAGACGATCTTCGCCTCCGTCAACCACGACGCCAAGGAGTGAACGTGCCGCTCGCTGCCACTCTCTCCCGCCCGCCGGCGCGCCCGGCCGACGACGCCCCGCATCTCCTGCTGGTCGACGACGACCGCCGTATCCGCGACCTGCTCTCGCGCTTCCTCGCCAGCGAAGGCTATCGCGTCACCACCGCCGCGAGCGCGAGCGATGCGCGTTCGAAGCTGCTGGGCCTGCATTTCGACCTGCTGATCCTCGACGTCATGATGCCCGGCGAGACCGGGTTCGACCTCGCCCGTTTCATCCGGACGTCGTCGTCCGTGCCGATCGTGATGCTGACGGCACGGCACGAGGCCGAAGCCCGCATCGAAGGGCTGCAGATCGGCGCCGACGACTACGTCGCAAAGCCGTTCGAACCGCGCGAGCTCGCGCTGCGCATCAACAACATCCTCAGGCGCGCCGCCCCGCCGCCGCAGGCCGCGGCAGTGGAGAAGATCGCGTTCGGCCCCTACCTCTTCCATCTCGATCGCGGCGAGTTGCGGCAGGGCGACGAGGTCATTCACCTCACCGATCGCGAGCGCGAGATGCTGCGCGTCCTCTCGGAAACGCCGGGTGAGACCGTGCCGCGCAGCGCGCTCACCGGCAATGGCAGCGTCAACGAGCGCGCCGTCGACGTGCAGATCAACCGCCTCCGGCGCAAGATCGAGAACGATCCCGCCAATCCGCTGTTCCTGCAGGCGGTGCGCGGCATCGGCTACCGGCTGGTAGCCTCGCCATAGATCAAGTGAAGCGCGACCGATGAGCACGATCGATACCGGCCTGACGCTGCTGCGAAGCGCCGCCGGGCGCGTCTCCGCCGCCAATGGCTGGATGGGCAACGCGTTCAAGGGCTGGATGCCGACCGGCCTCTACGCGCGCGCGCTGCTCATCATGATCGTGCCGATGGTGGTGCTGCAGTCGGTCGTCGCCTTCGTGTTCATGGAGCGGCACTGGAACACGGTCACGCGCCGGTTGTCCGCCGCGGTGGTGCAGGACATCGCCGCCTTGATCGACGTCTACAAGGGCTATCCGCAGGACAAGGACCGCGACCAGATCCGCCGCATCGCGCAGCAGCGCCTGGGACTGGTGGTGGATTTCCTGCCCGCAGGCGACATGCCGCCGCCGGGGCCGAAGCCGTTCTTCTCGCTGCTCGACCAGACGCTGTCGGTGCAACTCGGCCGCCAGATCGGCCGCTCCTTCTGGATCGACACGGTCGGTCGCTCCAATCTCGTGGAGATCCGCATCCAGCTCGACGACGCCGTGATGCGTGTGTTCGCACAGCGCAGCGCCGCCTACGCCTCGAACTCGGAGATATTCCTGTTCTGGATGGTCGGAACGTCATCGATCCTGCTGATCGTCGCGGTGCTGTTCCTGCGCAACCAGATCAAGCCGATCCTGCGGCTGGCGGACGCAGCCGAAAGCTTCGGCAAGGGCCGCGAGGCGCCGAACTTCAGGCCGCGCGGCGCGCGCGAAGTGCGGCGCGCGGCCGGTGCCTTCCTCGAGATGAAATCGCGCATCGAACGCGCGATGGAGCAGCGCACCGCGATGCTCGCCGGCGTCAGCCACGACCTGCGCACCATCCTGACCCGCTTCAAGCTCGAACTCGCGCTGATCGGCGACAACCCCGAGCTCGAGGGCATGCGCAAGGACGTCGACGAGATGTCGATGATGCTGGAGGACTATCTCGCCTTCGCCCGCGGCGATTCCGGCGAGCAGTCGCAACCGACCGACATGGCCCAGGCGCTCGAGGAACTGAGGAGCGATGCCGAACGTCACGGCCACACCGCCACCGTGACCTTCAACGGCCTGCCCGTGGTGACGGTGAAGCCCGCGTCGTTCAAGCGCTGCCTCGCCAACCTCGTCACCAACGCCGCGCGCTACGGCAAGAGCATCGCCATCACCGGCCAGCGCGATCACCGTTATTTGACCGTCACGATCGACGACGACGGGCCCGGCATCCCGGCTCATCTGCGGGAAGAAGTGTTCAAGCCGTTCCTGCGGCTCGACAACGCCCGCAACCAGGATGAAGGCGGCACCGGCCTCGGCCTCGCAATCGCCCGCGACATCGCCCGCTCCCATGGCGGCGACATCACGCTCGGCGACAGCCCGATGGGCGGATTGCGGGCGAGCGTGCGCATACCGGTGTAGCGATCGCCCCCGGATGTCGCCTCGCCAACCTCGTCACCAACGCCGCGCGCTACGGCAAGAGCATCGCCATCACCGGCCAGCGCGATCACCGTTATTTGACCGTCACGATCGACGACGACGGGCCCGGCATCCCGGCTCATCTGCGGGAAGAAGTGTTCAAGCCGTTCCTGCGGCTCGACAACGCCCGCAACCAGGATGAAGGCGGCACCGGCCTCGGCCTCGCAATCGCCCGCGACATCGCCCGCTCCCATGGCGGCGACATCACGCTCGGCGACAGCCCGATGGGCGGATTGCGGGCGAGCGTGCGCATACCGGTGTAGCGATCGCCCCCGGATGTCGCCTCGCGCCGTCCGGACGACCGTCCCGTCTATTTCGGCAGCAGGTTCTTCAGCTTCTCGACGTCGCGCACGTTCATCTTGAAGCCGCCGGGCATCACGATGTCGCCGGGCTTCTGCTCGGGCTTGCAGGCTCCGAGCCATTTGGCTTCGAGGGTCATGCTGGAATCGTGGCCGGTCGCGCCGGCCGGACCGCCCTGCACATGCGACGAGGTCTTCACCGTATAGGCCGAGTTGAAATCGCCGGTGATCTCGGCGTGCGACGTCGTGGCCATGCCGGCGACGGTGCACTCGGAATCGCTGACATATCCGGTAGCCGTCTTCTTGATGTCCTGCTTGGAGCAGATCTGCTTGGCCATCGGGGAGACGTTGTTGTTCATCTCCTTGTCGACGGTCTCGTCGGTGCAGTGCTGCATCGTCATCTCGGGCATCGCCGAGCCGCCGCTCCTGACCATCTTCATTTCCCACAGACCGGCCTTGCGCACCGGCAGATCGTCGGCGCAGGCCACTCCGGCCGACAAAACAAGGCACGCGGCCGAACCGAGCAAAGCGAGTTTGCGCGTCATGCAAGAAACTCCCGGCTGAACTGTCGAGGCGTGACGGGCGACGCTCAGTAGAGCGTGCGGATCGGCCGATCGGCGGCGCCGTAGGGCACCCAGCGGCAGGAGAACGAGATGTAGCCGCCTTCATAGGGCTGCACGGCGAGGAACTTGGCCACCTTGCCGTACTGCGCGCAGTGGTCGACCGCGACCTGGCGCGCATCGACCTGGGTCGCCATCGAATAGGCGATGATGCCGCCGGTGTCGTTGCCCTTGAACGGCGGCACCGGGAGGATGTCGGCGCGCGCCGACTGGCTCGCCATCATTCCCAGGGCAAGAAGGCCTGCGGCCGCAATGATTCGCATTCGCGTCACTCCGATTGGTTGGGCGCAGTTTACGGTGCCCGGATGTCCCTGAAAAGAACGGAAGGCACATCCGGCACGGTATGAAGGTCAACTCGTCGGAGAGTGTTGCCGCGCTGCACTTGACCTGCTTCGGCCTTCACGGCACCGTCCATGCTTCGCAGATCATGCTGTCCGGATTGCCCATGCGCGCCCTCTCGACCTCCCTGAAGCCGCTTCGCTTTGCCGCCGTGCTCGGCCTCCTGTTCGGAGCGCTCTCGCTCGGCGAGGCCAAGGCCGCCAATCCGCTCGAGCTGAACTTCTGGCTGAGCGGCCCGCGCTATGACGGCCGCGTCGCCGACTGCGACAAGGCCCTTCCGACGATCGCCACCCAGTTCTGGGAGACGGAGAGCTCGTTCTGGAATTCCTCGTTGAAGATCACGGGGTTCGCCGCCGTCCACGAGACCGCGTTCCGGCCCTGGCAGTCCGACAACATGCCGCGCCGCTATTGCACCGGCGAGGCTATGCTGAGCGACGGCAAGATGCGGACGGTGCACTTCTCGATCACCGAGGACGGCGGCTTCGCCGGCGTCGGTCAGGGCGTGGAATGGTGCGTGGTCGGGCTCGACCGCAACTGGGCCTACAATCCCCGCTGCCGGGCCGCCAAGCCCTGATTCGGAGCGATCGCGCGGCTCGCGCGCGATAGCCGAAAATTTGTTCTTGAAATGTTCTCGTCGACTGCTAGGCTCATATGCATGGTCTAGTTGAGGGGCGTCGCCATGTTTCATTCCGGATTGCGTTCGTTCTCCCGCCTGATGATCTCGCTGACGCTCGCGGCGGGACTGCTCTCCTTCGGCGGTGCCCGGGCGCAGGACAGCCGGCAGAATGCCCCCGGCGAGTTCGATTTCTATGTGCTGTCGCTGTCATGGTCGCCCTCGTTCTGCGAGGAGGCGGCGGAGCGCAGCCGCGGCGGCGGACGCTCGCAGATGCAGTGCGGCGGACGCCCCTATGCCTTCGTGGTGCACGGGCTTTGGCCGCAATATGAGCGGGGCTTTCCGGAATATTGCCAGCGGCCGGCCCCGCGGCTGAACCGCAACATCGTCTCCTCGATGCTCGACCTGATGCCGGCGCCGGGCCTGATCTTCAATGAATGGGACAAGCACGGCACCTGCTCGGGCCTGACCGATCGCAATTATTTCGAGACGATCCGCAAGGCCCGGGCCGCGATCAAGATTCCGGCCGAATATCTCGACCTGTCGCAAGCCAAGTCGGTGGCGCCGGCCGAGGTGGAAGAAGCCTTCATCAAGGCCAATCCGGGCCTCAGCAGCACCGCCGTCTCGGTCACCTGCAACCGCACGCGGCTGTCCGAGGTCCGCATCTGCCTCAGCAAGGACCTGCAGTTCCGGGCCTGCGAGGAGATCGACCGCCGTGCATGCCGCCGCGACCAGGTGACGATGCCGCCGATCAGGGGCGGTTAGCCCGAGACCATCACCTCATCGTTCCGCGACGCGCAACCCGTCCGCCGAAGCTCAGGGCGCGAATGCGGACGCGCGAACTCCGATGCGCCGTTGCGGATCGGAAAATCCACAGGGCCCCCTACTCGCCACGGCGAATGGATCACGGCTTCGGTGCGCCGCATCGCGCGGAATGACGGCAGTTACTTTCATCGCGCGATGTCGTAACTCTTCGCCATGAATTACCGCCACGCCTTTCACGCCGGCAACTTCGCCGATGTCATCAAGCACATCGTGCTCGCGCGCATCCTGACCTATCTGCAGGAGAAGCCGGGGGCATTCCGCGTCATCGACACCCATGCAGGCGCCGGCCTCTATGACCTCGAAAGCGACGAGGCCCACCGCGGCGGCGAGTGGCTGACGGGGATCGCACGGCTGCTGCAGGCGCGCTTGTCCAACGAAGCCGTGGCGCTGACGAAGCCCTATCTCGACATCGTCCGCGCCTTCAATCCGAAGGGCGAGCTCAAGGCCTATCCCGGCTCACCGCTGATCGCGCGCGGCCTGCTCCGGCCGCAGGACCGCCTCGTCGCCTGCGAGCTGGAGCCGAAGGCACGCAAAGCGCTGATCGACGTGCTGCGCCGCGACGAACAGGCCCGCGTGGTCGATCTCGACGGCTGGGTCGCGCTGCCGGCGTTCGTGCCGCCGAACGAACGGCGCGGGCTCGTGCTGATCGACCCGCCGTTCGAAGCAAAGGACGAATTCGAGACGCTGGGCGAAGCCTTCGCGGCCGCCTTCGCGAAATGGCCGACCGGTATCTATGTAATCTGGTATCCGGCCAAGAGCCGGCGCGCCACCGACGCGCTGGCACAGCGCGTGGCGCGGCTCGCGGCTGCAGCAAAGCCGCCCGGAAAATGCCTGCGCGTGGAATTCAGCGTCGCACCGCAACTCGACGGCGGGGCCCTCACCTCCGCAGGGCTCCTGATCGTCAATCCGCCCTATACGCTGCACGGTGAACTCAAGACGATCCTGCCCGAACTGGAGATGCCGCTCGGCCAGGGCGGAGCTGCCAGATTCCGATTGGAAGTGCCGAAGCCGTAACGCGCCCTCATCTTGGGAAAAATATGCAGGAGCGGTAGTCAATCTGCAAAGAACCGTATTATGCTGTTTCCGTGACTGGCTTTGCGTTCCGCTTCCGCGAATGGTTGCGGCGGAGTGAAGGCCCTAAGAAAGATCCGATCGGACCGTTAGGTCCGCCCAAGGATGGCCAGCTCCCGGGCTTCGTAAGGCCCGGTCATGTCGTGACGTGTGTCTGCGTCGCGACGGAGGAGCAATGAGGGGGAGTTTCCCGATGGCCATGACGGGAACGGTCAAGTTCTTTAACGGCGAGCGCGGCTACGGCTTCATCAAGCCGGACGACGGCGGTCGCGATGTCTTCGTTCACATCACCGCAGTCGAGCGGGCGGGATTGAAAGACCTTGCCGAGGGACAGCGTATCACATTCGAAGTCGAACCGGACAAGAAGGGGAAGGGGCCGAAGGCGGTCAATCTCGTCATTCTCTCCTAGGGCGCTTTCGCGCGAAGTCGATACCGGTTCGCGTCAAGAAAACGCGTCAAGACTTGAATGGAGCTCCGTTCCGATCGCATCGGAGCGGAAGCGGCTCTGACGGGCCCGACGCAAAACACCTGGCGCAAAAAAATTCCCGGCCGCGAGCGGCCGGGAGGCAGTGGTCCGGTATTTTCTTCTTCAGCTATCAGAAGTGATAGTTCACGCCTGCGCGCACAACGCTGGCGCTGTAGCCGTTCGACACGCCCGTAATGGCGAACTGGCTCGTCGACAGGTCGATGTAGAGATACTCGAGCTTGGCGCTCCAGTTCGGCGCGAGGCCGACTTCAACGCCGGCACCGATGGTCCAGCCGGCGGTGGTGTGCGACTCGGTCCAGCCGAAGGTCTGCCCGCGCAGTTCGCCGAAGGCGAGACCGGCAGTGCCGTAGAACAGCACGTTGCTGAACGCGTAGCCGGCGCGGCCGCGCAGGGTGCCGAACCACGGATTGGAGAACTTCCACGGCGCGAAGGTGTCGTCTGCACCCGCTGCCTGGATGTCGCCCTCGACGCCGAACACCCACGGACCGTTCTGGAAATTGTAGCCGGCCTGAACGCCGCCGACGAAGCCGGACGGCTTTGACGGGTTGTTGTCGACCGAGCCCCATTCGTAACCGATGTTGCCGCCGAGATAGGGACCGGCCCAGCTATACGCATTGAGCGGCTGGTTGACGGTGTAGGGCGCGCGCTGCCCGTAACCGAGATCGGCGGCCTCTGCCGAAGCTGTCCAGCCGGCTGCAACCAGCGCGGCTGCCCCCACAACGAACCTCTTCATCACACACTCCCCAACGCAACTGCCGCAACCGAAAGCGATGCCCGCGCCGCCGCGCCGGGCGATGTCGCATGGTTACGGAACCAAGAACTTTTCGCGTAGGATTTATCGAGAGTTTTAAGTTAAAGGGCTGTTAAGTCGGGTTACCGCGCTGTTAACAGACTTAAGGAAGCGTTACCGGGAACCCCGCGCGCCCTCCGGTGCGGCCCTGCCGGCCGGAACTTCAAATCGGCATCCCCAGCGCCTAAATTCGCCCCATGGTTCACGATTCTCCCGACAACCCGGACGACGCAGGCGCGCGCAAACCCCGGCGCGGCGCGGCCCAGGACGTCCCGCCCGGGGGACTGGCGGCGCCCGATCTCGATCCCGCCACCGCAGGCGGCGACGACGAGGACGATGCGCGGCTGCCGGATATCCTGGAGGAGAGCGGCGCGGTCGGCGAAGAGCCGCTGGCGACCGGCCACGAGGCGATCGAGCGCGCGGTTCGGCTCGCCCCCACCTCGCCCGGCGTCTACCGGATGCTCAACGCGAATGCCGACGTGCTCTATGTCGGCAAGGCCAAGAACGTCAAAAAGCGCCTGTCGAACTACGCGCGCCAGAGTGCACCGCAACCGGCGCGCATCCTGCGCATGATCGCGGCCACGGTCACCGTGGAGATCGTCTCGACTACGACCGAGACCGAAGCACTGCTGCTCGAAGCCAACCTGATCAAGCAGCTGCGGCCGCGCTTCAACGTGCAGCTTCGCGACGACAAGTCGTTTCCCTACATCCTGATCACCGGCGACCATTGGGCGCCGCAGATCCTGAAGCATCGCGGTGCGCAGACCCGGCCTGGACGCTATTTCGGGCCGTTCGCCTCCGCAGGCGCGGTCAACCGCACCATCACCGCCCTGCAGCGCGCGTTCCTGATCCGCTCCTGCACCGATTCCTTCTTCGAGAGCCGCAGCAGGCCCTGCCTGCTCTACCAGATCCGACGCTGCGCCGGTCCCTGCACCCGCGAGATCGATTTCCCAGGCTATGCGACGCTGGTGCGCGAGGCGACCGACTTCCTGTCCGGCAAGAGCCATGCGGTGAAGCAGGAGCTCGCGGGCGAGATGGAGAAGGCCTCCGGCGAGCTCGAATTCGAGCGCGCCGCGCTCTACCGCGACCGCCTCGCCGCGCTGTCGGCGATCCAGTCGCAGCAAGGCATCAACCCGCGCACGGTGGAGGAGGCCGACGTCTTCGCCATCCACCAGGAGGGCGGCTTCTCCTGCGTCGAGGTGTTCTTCTTCCGCACCGGGCAGAACTGGGGCAACCGCGCCTATTTTCCGCGGGCGGAGAAGAGCTTCACCCCGGAAGAGGTGCTGGGCTCGTTCCTCGCGCAGTTCTACGACGACAAGCCGCCGCCGAAACTCGTCCTGCTCTCGCACGAGGTCGAGGAGAGCGAGCTGCTCGCCAACGCGCTGGCGATCAAGGCCGGCCACAAGGTCGAGGTCACTGCTCCCAAGCGCGGCGAGAAGAAGGAGCTCGTCGCCCATGCGCTGACCAACGCGCGCGAAGCGCTGGGCCGCAAGCTCGCGGACACCGCGACGCAAGGCCGGCTGCTCGAGGCGATGGCCGCGACGCTCAACCTGCCGCATGCGCCCAAGCGCATCGAGGTCTACGACAACAGCCACATCCAGGGCACCAATGCGGTCGGCGCCATGATCGTCGCCGGCCCGGACGGCTTCGTGAAGAACCAGTACCGCAAGTTCAACATCAAGTCCGAAGGGCTCACGCCCGGCGACGACTACGCCATGATGCGCGAGGTGCTCGAACGCCGCTTCAAGCGCCTGATCAATCCGCCCGAGGACGGTGCCGCCAAGGCCAAGGACGACGACTTCCCGCAATGGCCGGACCTCGTGGTCATCGACGGCGGCCGTGGCCAGCTCAACGCGGTCGGCGAGATCTTCGAGGGCCTCGGCCTGACCCAGGTGTCGCTGATGTCGGTCGCCAAGGGACCCGACCGGGATGCCGGCCGTGAGACCCTGTTCATGCCGGGCCGGGAGGCGATCAAGCTGGAGCCGCGCGACCCCGTGCTCTATTTCATCCAGCGATTGCGGGACGAGGCCCATCGTTTCGTGATCGGATCGCACCGCAAACTGCGGAAGAAGGACATTCGCGAGGCCGGTTTGCAGGAAATCCCGGGCATCGGCCCGTCACGCAAACGTGCCTTGCTGCATCATTTCGGAACCCTGAAGGAGATCGAACGGGCCTCGATCGCCGATCTCGGCAAGGTTCCGGGGGTGAGCGCCGAGAGCGCCCGCAGGATTTTCGAATATTTCCATCCCCAGCCGGGATGAATTAAAGGGGACGGTGGTCATATGGTCGTCGTATCCCGCACCCCAATTGGGGTGGGACGGTTGACCTTCAGGCTGCAGCGGTATTGGTAGGACGAATGAACATCGCCACGACACGAGGGACGACCAGCCGCGCGATGTCCCTCCCGAACATCCTGACCTATGGTCGGATCGCCGCGATCCCGGTCGTGGTCGGCTGCATCTATGCCCAGTCCATCATGGACGGCCCGTTGTGGCTGCGCTGGGTCGCGGTCGCCATCTTCATCGCCGCCGCGGTGACGGACTATCTCGACGGCTATTACGCGCGGATCTGGAATCAGCAATCGGCGTTCGGCCGGATGCTCGACCCGATCGCCGACAAGCTGCTGGTCGCCTCGTGCCTGCTGATGCTGGCCGCCGACGGCATCATCCACGGCTGGTCGCTGTGGGCCGCCATCGTGATCCTGTGCCGCGAAATCCTGGTCTCGGGCCTGCGTGAATATCTCGCCGCGCTGCGCGTCAGCGTGCCCGTCACCAAGCTCGCCAAGTGGAAGACCACGGTTCAGCTCGTGGCCATCGGCTTCCTGCTGGCGGGCGAGGCCGGCGACCAGGTGGTGCCGGTCGTGACGCAGATCGGCCTGCTGCTGCTGTGGGCCTCGGCGCTGCTGACCATGTATACCGGCTACGATTATTTCCGCGCCGGCATCCATCACCTCATCCGGGAGGATGAGGGATGAAGGTGAAGTACTTCGCCTGGGTGCGCGAGCGCGTCGGCAAGGCGGAGGAAACCGTCGAACCGCCGCCCGCCGTGCGTACGGTGGAGGAGCTGATCGCCTGGCTGTCCGGCCGCGGAGAGGCCTATGCCTATGCGTTCGAGAAGCCGAAGGTCATCCGCGCCGCGATCGACCACGCCCATGTCCGCCCCGATGCCGCGATCGCGGGCGCGCGCGAGATCGCGTTCTTTCCGCCGATGACCGGCGGCTAGGCCATGACCGGCCCCGTCACCATCCGCATCCAGCCGGACGATTTCGACATCGCGCGCGAGATCGCGAACCTGACCAGGGACCGCACCGACATCGGCGCGGTCGTGAGCTTTTCCGGCATCTGCCGCGGCGACGAGGACAGCGCGAAGATCGCGGCGCTCACCCTCGAACACTATCCCGGCATGGCGGAAGAGGAGATCCGGCGTCATGTCGATGAAGCCGTGTCGCGCTGGCCGCTGAACGGCGTCACGGTCATCCACCGCGTCGGCCGGTTCACGCCCGGCCAGAACATCGTGCTGGTCCTGACCGCTTCGCAGCATCGCCAGGCGGCGTTCGAGGCGGCGGAATTCCTGATGGACTATCTCAAGACCAGCGCACCGTTCTGGAAGAAGGAAGAGAGCGCCACCGGCACGGGTTGGGTCGAAGCCCATGCCCGCGACGACGAGGCCGCCGCACGCTGGACCAAATCCTGATGGCAAGAGCATCCAAGAAGACCGCGCCCCGCCGCGCCGCCCCCAAACTCGCCAAGGTCGGCCCCGGTGAGCTCCTCACCCTCATGGATTTCGTCCGCTATGCCGTGAGCCGGTTCGTCGAGGCCAGGCTCGCCTTCGCCCACGGCACGACCGACCCGGTCGCGGAAGCGGCGTTCCTGGTCTGCGAGGCCCTGCATCTGCATCCCGAGCAGTTCGAGACCTTCGCCACCGCGCGCGTCACCGCCGCGGAAGGCAAGACCATCCTCGACCTGATCCACCAGCGGGTCACGACGCGCAAACCGGCCGCCTATCTCGTCAACAAGATCTACATGCGCGGGCTGCCCTTCTATGTCGACGAGCGCGTCATCGTTCCGCGCTCCTTCATCGGCGAGCTCCTGGATTCGCATTTCGGCGGCGACGGCGAGGCCGGCTCGCTCATCGACGAGCCCATGGCCGTCGAGCGGGTGCTCGATCTCTGCACCGGCTCGGGATGCCTGGCGATCCTCGCCGCCTATCATTTCCCGAACGCGGAGGTCGATGCCGTCGACATCTCGAAGGGGGCGCTGGAGGTTGCCGCGCGCAATGTCGGCGAGCACGGGCTAGACGACCGCGTCACGCTCCACCGCGGCGATCTGTTCGCGCCGCTCGGCAATGCGCGCTACGACCTCATCATCACCAACCCGCCCTACGTCGATGCCGAGGGCATGGCCGCCCTGCCGCCGGAATGCCGCGCCGAGCCGAAACTCGCCTTCGACGGCGGCCCCGACGGCCTGGACGTGGTGCGTCGCATCCTGCTCGACGCCCCGCGCCATCTCACCCCGGGCGGCGGGCTGCTGTGCGAGATCGGACGCGGCCGCGAGTTGATCGACGAGGCCTTCCCGGAGCTGCCGCTGCTCTGGCTCGACACCGAGGAGTCCGAAGGCGAGGTATTCTGGGTCGCGGCCGCCGATCTCGGCTGATCCGTCATCCGCGACCACACTTCGGCGGAACAAGTCAATTTCCGCCACGTTCATCCCCGAAGACTGTCTCGCTTTCGGAGGATGTCCGCATGCTCGCGCCATCGGGCGAGTTGCTGCGCGCCGGCATGGCGCTGAAACTCAACCATCTGAAGCGCGCCGCCCAGTCGTATCTGCGCGACCGCACCAGCCAGGCCACGGGGCGCGCAACCTCTTACGCGGTCGCGGCCGGACTGTTCGCGGCGGCGGGACTGTTCCTGATCGCGGCGTTCTTCGTCGGTCTGGTCGCCCTGTACCGCTGGGTTGCGATCACCTACGGACAGTTCTGGGGCTTTGGCGCCGTGGCGGCCGTGCTTCTCGTGCTGGCGGCTGCCTGTGCCGGAATGGCCTCCGCCCAGATGAAGCGCCGGACGCGGCCCGTCGTGCCGCTTGCAAGCCGCATGCGCGTTGCGATCGCCACGCCGCGGATCCCGCGCGGAACGGTCAAGCAGGCCGTGAGGGAGGTCGCGACGACGATTCCACTGGTGCCGCTCGCGCCGGGCGAACGCAGCCACGCCGGCAGGACGCCACCGGGCCGCGCCGGCCGACCGGTGCAGCTTGGGTTGATGCTCGCAGCGCTGGGGGTGCTCGGCTTCACGGCTGCGCGCCGCAGACGCAACGGCCGCCAATTGGACGCTTGAAATGGCGGCGCGGCGACCGGAGCAGCTCAATAATTGGCTGCTGGTTGCCGCCACGGCGATCTTCGTCCTGACCGCGCAGCGTTACTTCCAGCAGCGGTTCCGGGAGACCGGCTTCATGGGAGCCGGCTCCCTGCGGAGGAACGACAACAGCCAAGACACACCACCCGAGACCAGCGCTGCGCTCGCGGCAATGCAGCCGGGCCATGGTCATCACGCGAAAAGCCCCTTCGCGATTCCCTGGGCGGGCTGGAAGGAGATCTTCGCGCGCACCTACCGCCGCATCGACGACGATCGCCTGCTCGCGACGGCGGGCGGCGTCGTGTTCTTCGGGCTGCTGGCGATCTTTCCCGCCGTCACCGCGCTCGTCTCGTCCTACGGTCTGTTCGCCGATCCCTCGACCATCAGCGACAACCTGCAGACGCTTGCGATGATGCTGCCGGCGGGCACCTTCCAGATCGTGCAGGATCAGGTCGTGCGCGTGGTCTCGAAAGGCAATACGGCGCTGGGCGCGACCTTCCTGTTCGGCCTCGTGCTCGCCATCTGGAGCGCCAACGCCGGCGTCAAATCCATCTTCGACGCGCTCAACGTCGCCTATGAGGAGCGCGAGAAGCGCGGCTTCGTCAGACTGAACCTGGTGTCGCTCGCTTTCACGGTGGGCGGAATCGCGGCCCTGCTGCTGATGGTCGCCGCCGTGGTCGCCTTCCCGCTGGCGCTGGATCATCTCGGCATCGCGCCGGAGAGCAAGCTCATCGTCGCGATGGCGCGATGGCCGCTGCTGCTCGCCATCCTGCTCGCGGCGCTCGCCCTGCTCTACCGGTTCGCGCCCAGCCGCGAGGCGCCTCGCTGGCAATGGCTGAGCATCGGCGCGGTGACGGCCGCACTGCTCTGGATCGCCGGCTCGGCGCTGCTGTCCTGGTATCTGTCTAAATTCGCCAATTACAGCGCGACCTACGGCTCGCTCGGCGCCGCCATCGGCCTGATGACGTGGATGTGGATGTCGGCGATCGTGGTGATGTTCGGCGCCGAGCTGAACTCCGAAATCGAACGGCAGGCACCGCGCAACACCGGCGCCGGCCGGCCGAAGCCGCCCGGGAGTCCCGAGGCGACCTCGAAGGCTTTCGCCCGGCCGGCCTGACACGCGGACGGTCGCTATCCCCTCGAATCAACAATGATGTTAAGGTCCGCGCGCTTGGGGGAGCATGAGACGGGGCGGCGTCGGACGAAGGCCCGTGTTTTTCCGGGCGAAATAATCAGAATTTGAGGCGTGACGCGCGGCATGATTCGCATTTCGACGATCTTCATCGCCATCTGCATGGTCCTGGTCGCGGCCTCGCTCGGGCTCGTCCTCTACTCGGTCGCCGGCATCAGCGGGACCGAGTCGGCGATCGTGGCGCTGACCGCGCTGACCTTCCTGATCCTCTACAACGCGGTGTCGATGCGGCTGCGGGACCGCAGCGACGTCGGCGGCCAGATTTCCGACCTGTCGCGCGGCACCGCCGACCTCGCCCGGCAAGTGGCCGAGTTCGGCCGCCGGCTCGCGGCCGTCGAAGGCCGCATCGCCTCGGCCAATTCGACCAATTCCGACCGCATCCAGTCGGTGATCGGCGAGATCAACGAACTCGGCGGGCTGGTCAGGCAGCTCGCCGCGACCGTGTCGACCCACGAGGATCTGCTCGCCGAAAATACGACCGTCGTCCCAGCCGCCAGGCCGGAGCCGGAGGCGTCGATCGACTTGCTCGCGCTCACCGACGACAAGCCGGTCGTCGCTGCCTCGCCCGCCCCTCCGGCGACGCCACGGCCGGCCTCAGCGGTTCAGGTGCCGGTCCCGGTCACCGCCGGACGCAACCAGACCCAGTTGCTGGCGACGCTGCGCAACGCGATCGACGAAAACCGCATCGACATCTTCCTCCAGCCGATGGTCACCCTGCCGCAGCGCAAGGTCAGGTTCTACGAAGCGGTGACCCGCGTGCGCGACGAACGCGACCAACTGATCGCCGCCGAGGAGTTCATCAGCATCGCAGAGGCCTCCGGCCTGATCGGACGCATCGACAACATGGTGATGCTGCGCTGTGTGCAGGTCCTGCGCCGGCTGATGGTGCGCAACATGGACGTCGGGGTCTTCTGCAACGTCGCGGCTTCCACGCTCGGCAATTCCACCACGTTCGCGCAATGCCTCGATTTCCTCGAGGCCAACCGGGCTCTGGCGCCGTCGCTGGTGCTGGAATTCAAGCAATCGACCTTCCGCAGCCTCGGCCCGGCCGAGAGCGAAAATCTGGCGGCTCTCGCCCAGCGCGGCTTCCGCTTCTCGATGGACCACGTCACGGATCTGCGGATCGAGCCGCGCGAACTCGCCGACCGCGGCCTGCGCTTCATCAAGGTGCCGGCCGCACTGCTGCTCGATCCGAAGCAGGCCTCGGCATCGGACATCCACCCCTCCGACCTTTCGGACCTGCTCGGCCGGTTCGGCATCGACCTGATCGCCGAGCGGATCGAAGGCGAGCGCGCGGTGGTCGACCTGCTCGACTACGACGTCAGGTTCGGCCAGGGCTTCCTGTTCGCGCCGCCGCGGCCATTGCGGCCGGAGGGGGCATCTGCTACCGCCGGGGCCCCGCCGAACCAGGCGCAGGACATTCAGGGATCCAATGGCTCCGGCACATCCAGCTCAGGCGCGACGTCCAGCGCGCCTCCGCCACAGCGCATCACCGGCAACGCGGCGCTCGCGCGCCGGATCTGATCGGTCGCACCTGTCATGACCACACTGCATTTCGCCGAAAGCCTGCGCGATCTCGTGGGCGGGGTCGACGTCGTGCTCAGCGACATCTGGGGTGTCGTGCATAACGGGCTGGAATCCTTCCCCGAGGCGTGCGAGGCGCTTCACACCTACCGCAGCCGCGGCGGTACAGTGATCCTGATTACCAATGCGCCGCGCCCGGCCGACTCCGTGCAGCGGCAATTGCGCAAGCTCGGCGTCGCCGACGAGACCTATGACGCGATCGTCTCCTCGGGCGACCTGACACGGCTCTATGTCGCCGAGCACCCGGGCCGCAAGATGTTCTGGCTCGGCCCCGAGCGCGACAACTCGATCTATCGCGGCCTCGATGCGAAGACCGCGCCGCTGGAAGAGGCCGACTACATCGTCTGCACCGGCCTCTATGACGACGAGACCGAGACGGCGGAAGACTATCGCGGCATGATGCTGAAGGCGCGCGAGCGCAAGCTCACGCTGGTCTGCGCCAACCCCGACATCGTGGTCGAACGCGGGGACCGGCTGATCTATTGCGCCGGCGCGATCGCGGAGCTCTATCGCGAGCTCGGCGGCGAGGTGATCTTCTACGGCAAGCCGCACCGGCCGATCTACGAGCGCGCGATGGCGCTCGCCGGCGAACGCCAGGGCCACCAGATCGACCGCGGAAAGGTGCTGGCGATCGGCGACTCCGTCCGGACCGATCTCACCGGCGCGCGGGAATTCGGCATCGACTGCCTGTTCGTCACCCGCGGCATTCATTCCGAGGAATTCGAGGGGCTCGACCAGCTCGACCCCGCCTCGGTGACGGAATTGTTCGGCCATCCGCCCAAGGCGCTGATGCGCGAATTGAAGTGGTGATGGCGCGGGCGGTCTGAAGCGACTCCGGCCCGGACGAACTGCCGACATCCAAACGTCGTCATGGCCGGGCGCGAACACGGCCATCCGTGTCCTTCGTCTCGCGGCCGGGAACGCGAATGCCCGGGACAAGCCCGGGCATCACAATCTTCATGAACAGTCGTTTGCGGTCAGGCGCGCGTTACGCGCTCGCCATGTCCGGGAACACCGCCTCGATCTTGGTCTTCAGCGTCGCCGCGTTGAACGGCTTGACGATGTAGTTGTTCACGCCGGCCTTCTTCGCGGCGATCACGTTCTCGGTCTTGGATTCCGCCGTGATCATGATGAAGGGCGTGGTGGCGAGGTTCGGGTCCGCGCGCACTTCGCGCAGCAGGTCGTAACCCGTCATCGGCTCCATGTTCCAGTCGGAGATCACGAGGCCGTATTTCTTGCCGCGCATCTTGTTCAGCGCCGCCGAACCGTCGCTGGCGTCATCGATGTTTTCGAAGCCAAGCTGCTTCAGCAGATTCCTGATGATGCGGATCATGGTGCTGTAGTCATCCACCACCAGAACCGGCATCGACAAATCAACCGCCATCTCGACTCCCCCAACGCAAACGCAGGACTATCACGATCGAACCTGCCCGACCGAAGCCCGCCGGTTCCAGACCCAAGGACTAGCATCAAGGCTTTAAACAGCGCGTTAACTGGGGGTGCCCGTCCGAAAGGCTGAGATCGCGGTGAATACGGTCCGATCCCCGCGCTTGACTTCATCCGGCCGGTCAAGCCACGGTCGCGGCCCGTCCTGCCCGGTTCGAGAATTCCTCCTGATGGCCCCGCATTTTACCGTTATTCGCGACACCACGCCGGATTCCATGATTCTGAAGGGCGCCGTGGTCGCCATGGGCAATTTCGACGGCGTCCATCTCGGTCACCGGGCGGTGATCGCGGCAGCGCTGGAAATGGGCCGGACGCATGGCCGCCCTGCCCTGGCCCTGACCTTCGAGCCGCATCCGCGCCGGTTCTTCAGCCCGAACACCCCGCAATTCCGATTGACCGACGAACGGGCCAAGTTGCGGCTGCTCGCCGGCACCGGGCTCGCCGGTGCCGTGGTCATGACCTTCGACAAGGCCCGCGCCGGCACCAGTGCGCAGGATTTCATTCACCATGACCTGATCGGTCGGCTCGGTGTCAGCGGCATCGCGGTCGGCTACGACTTCCATTTCGGCAAGGGACGGGTCGGCTCGCCGGGACTTCTGGTCAACGAGGCGCCCCGGCTCGGCATCGAGGTCGACGTGCAGCCGCATGTCGATATCGACGAGCGGCCGGTCTCCTCCAGCGCCATCCGGATCGCGCTCGCCGAGGGGCAGATCGACGAGGCCACCACGATGCTGAGCGCGCCCTGGTTCATCACCGGGGAAGTCATCCACGGCGAGAAGCGCGGCCGCGACCTCGGCTATCCCACCGCCAACATCCGGCTGGATGCCAATTGCGGCCTCAAGCACGGCATCTACGCGGTGCGCGTCGGCCGCGGCGCCGGGCGCCTGGAAGGGGTCGCAAGCTTCGGCCGCCGCCCGACCTTCGATAACGGCGCCCCGCTGCTGGAAATCTTCCTGTTCGACTTCAAGGGCGACCTCTACGGCCAGGTCCTAGACTGCGCCTTCATCGGCTTCATCCGCGAGGAGCTGAAATTCGACAGCATCGAGGCCCTGGTCCGCCAGATGGACGACGATTCGTCCCGCGCCCGCGCCATGCTGGCAGCCGCCCCGGACGCATTTCCGCGGCTGGGGACGATCGACTGAGGCCAAAACCGCCCCCGCCGGGGCCTTTGCGCTTCACCCGGCCGGCTGCTATGGAGAGCCCATGTTTGCGCGGCGCATCATAGGGATTAGCGGCCCGGCTTCCGCCTGAGCCTCCGGCTCGGCGCAAGACCGGGATTTCGTCGTTCCACCCCGCGATTCCGCATCGCCATTCGTTTCCGCGCCCTTCCGAGCCAGTCAGCTTCATGTCCGAAAAGCCGCAAAAGTCCGACGCCAAAGACTATTCGAAGACCCTGTTCCTGCCGCAGACGGAATTCCCGATGCGCGCCGGGCTGCCCCAGCGCGAGCCGGAGCTCCTGAAATACTGGAACGACATCGGCCTCTACGACAAGCTGCGCCGGGAAGCCGAGCACCGCGCCAAATTCGTGCTGCATGACGGCCCGCCCTATGCCAACGGCAACATCCATATCGGCCACGCGCTGAACAAGATCCTCAAGGACGTCGTGACCAAGAGCCAGCAGATGCTTGGCTTCGACTCCAATTACGTTCCCGGCTGGGACTGTCACGGCCTTCCGATCGAATGGAAGATCGAGGAGGAGAACTACCGCAAGAAGGGCAAGCAGAAGCCCGACTTCCGCGACTCCGCCGCGATGGTGGCGTTCCGCAAGGAATGCCGTGCTTACGCGACGCACTGGATCAATGTGCAGCGCGAGGAATTCAAGCGGCTCGGCATCATCGGCGACTGGGACCATCCCTATCAGACGATGAGCTATCCCGCCGAGGCGCAGATCGCACGCGAGCTGATGAAGTTCGCCGCCAACGGCACGCTGTATCGCGGCTCCAAGCCCGTAATGTGGAGCGTGGTCGAGAAGACCGCGCTCGCCGAAGCCGAGGTCGAGTACGAGGACTACACTTCCGACATGGTCTGGGTGAAATTCCCGGTCACCTCGCCCGCACACGGCGCACTCGCCTCCGCGAGCATCGTGATCTGGACCACCACGCCATGGACGCTCCCCGGCAACCGCGCCATCTCGTTCTCGCCGAAGATCGCCTACGGCGTCTACAAGGTCACGGACGCGCCTTCCGACAATTGGGCCAAGGCAGGCGATCTCCTGATCCTCGCCGATGCGCTGGCCGCGGAGGTGTTCAAGCAGGCGCGCGTCACTGCCTATGAGAAGGTGCGCGACATTCCCGGCGACACTCTAGACGCCGTCGAATGCGCCCATCCGCTGCGTGGCCTGGATGGCGGCTACGAGTTCATCGTGCCGCTGCTCGCCGGCGACCACGTCACCGACGATACCGGCACCGGCTTCGTGCACACGGCGCCGAGCCACGGTCGCGAGGACTTCGACGTCTGGATGGCCAACACCCGCGAGCTCGACGCGCGCGGCATCTCGACCGCGATCCCCTACACTGTCGACGAGAACGGCGCCTACACCGCTCAGGCACCCGGCTTCACCGGCAAGCGCGTCCTCAACGACAAGGGCGAGAAGGGCGATGCCAACGAGGCCGTGATCAAGGCGTTGATCGAGGCAGGCAAGCTCCTGGCTCGCGGCCGCCTCAAGCATCAATACCCGCACTCCTGGCGTTCGAAGAAGCCGGTCATCTTCCGCAACACGCCGCAATGGTTCATCGCGATGGACAAGGACATCAGCGAGGAAGGCCATGCCCGGAAGGGCGACACGCTGCGCGCCCGCGCGCTGCGTGCGATCTCGGTGACGAAATGGGTGCCACCGGCGGGCGAGAACCGCATCAACGGCATGATCGCCAACCGCCCGGACTGGGTCATCTCGCGCCAGCGCGCCTGGGGCGTGCCGATCGCCGTATTCGTGCGCGAGAACAGCGACGGCTCGGCCGAGATTCTCCAGGACGAAATCGTCAACCAGCGCATCACCGAGGCCTTCGTGGAAGAAGGCGCCGACGCCTGGTACATGGAAGGCGCCCGTGATCGCTTCCTCGGATCGCGCGCCAAGGAGGATTGGAAGAAGGTCGACGACATCTGCGACGTCTGGTTCGATTCCGGCTCAACGCACGCCTTCGTGCTCGAGGATCGCCAGAACTTCCCGCAGCTCGGCAACATCGTCCGGAAGGTCGACGGCGGCAACGACACCGTGATGTATCTGGAAGGCAGCGACCAGCACCGGGGCTGGTTTCACTCCTCGCTGCTGGAAAGCGCGGGCACGCGAGGCCGCGCGCCGTACGATGTCGTGCTGACCCACGGCTTCACGCTGGACGAGAACGGCCGCAAGATGTCGAAGTCGCTCGGCAACACCGTCGAGCCGCAGAAGGTGATCAAGGATTCGGGCGCGGACATCCTGCGCCTGTGGGTCTGCGCCACCGACTATGCCGATGACCAGCGCATCGGCCCGGAGATCCTGAAGAACACCATCGAGACCTACCGCAAGCTGCGCAACACCGTGCGCTGGATGCTCGGTACGCTGCATCACTACAAGCCGGCCGACGCGATCGCGCCCGGCGACATGCCCGAGCTCGAGCGGCTGATGCTGCACGAACTCGCGATCCGTGCCGCCGTGATCCGCAAGGCCTACGAGGAGTTCGACTACAAGACCGTGGTCGCAACCCTGTCCGCCTTCCTGAACAGCGAGCTGTCGGCGTTCTATTTCGACATCCGCAAGGACACGCTGTATTGCGATCCGCCGTCCTCACCGACGCGCAAGGCGGCACTGACCACGATCGACCTGTTGTGCGCCTCGATCCTGAAATGGCTGGCGCCGATCCTCAGCTTCACCGCGGAGGAAGCCTGGCACATGTACCGGCCGGACGCCGAGCCGTCGGTGCATCTGACGCTGTTCCCGAACGACCTCGAAGATCTGCGCGACGACAAGCTCGCCGCGAAGTGGGAGGCGATCCGCAACGTCCGCCGCGTCGTCACCGGCGCGCTGGAGCTCGAACGCGCGGCCAAGAACATCGGCTCCTCGCTCGAAGCCTCTCCGGTCATCTATGTCGCCGACCGCGGCATGCTGGCGACGCTGTTCGACGTCGATCTCGCCGAAGTCTGCATCACCTCGAACTACGAGGTGCGCGAGGGCGAGGCGCCGGCGACCGCGTTCCGTCTCGATGCCGTTCCCGGCATCGCGGTCATCGTCGAGAAGGCACAGGGCACCAAATGCGCCCGCTCCTGGAAAATCTCGCCGACGGTCGGCGAGGATCCCGAATACCCCGACGTCACCCCGCGCGACGCCCAGGCGCTGCGCGAATGGAAGGCGCTGGGGGTCGGCGTCTAGTCTCAACTGTCGTCCCGGCGAAGGCCGGGATCCATGATCACCGCAGCTGAATGTCACAAAGGCTGATGACTTCCGGCCCCTTCACCAACAACCGTCTCGGCGTGTGGATCCCGGCCTTCGCCGGGACGGTGGTGCTGCTGGCGGCGGAGGCCTCCTCGCCATGACCCCTCTTCGCGCCGGCATCGTCTCGGCAATCGTCACGGTCGTCCTCGACCAGGCCTCGAAACTCTGGCTCCTGAACGTGTTCGACCTGGCGCGGCGCGGCGCGGTGAAGGTGACGCCGTTCTTCGACCTGGTGCTTGCCTGGAACATCGGGATCAGCTTCGGCTGGCTCCAGAACGACGGTCAGGCGGCCCAGTTCGCCCTAATGGCCGTGAAGGCGATCGCGGTCGTCGCGCTGGCGATCTGGATGGCGCGCTCGCACACCTTTCTCGCCACCGTGTCGCTGGGGCTGATCATCGGCGGCGCCATCGGCAACGGCATCGACCGCCTGGCCTATGGCGCGGTGGTCGATTTCGCCCTGCTTCACGTCGAGATCGCCGGAAACACCTACAATTGGTACGTCTTCAACCTCGCGGACGTGGCCATCGTTGCTGGGGTGGCGGGGCTGTTGTATGACTCGTTCCTGGGGGTACCCGCCGCAAAAGCGCCCTGATCCCGGCCGATACGGGCCGGTAGGCGGAACGTTGCCTTGCGAGGGTCGGCCGCGCGCGACGCGGCAATCTGCCACAATATGGAACAGGTACGGTAATGCGCAGCTCCCAGACCAGCGGTTCGATGGTTCGAGACCCCCGGCAGGGCATTTGGCGGGCGCTGAAAGTGTCCGCCGTCGCACTCGGCATCGGTCTCGTCATGTCGGCAGGCGCCGCCCGCGCCGGCGACGACGACGATGACGACATGACCTTCGAAGAGCGGCTGATCGACAATCTGATGTCCGGCCTCGGTGCCAAGAGCATGGAGAAGCCCGGCATCGAGTACCGCGAGCGCTCGCCGCTCGTCGTGCCGCCGAAGCTCGACCTCCCGCCCCCCGCCGCGACCGAAGCCAAGAATGCACCGAACTGGCCGAAGGACCCCGACGAGAGGCGCCGCAAGGAGGCCGTCGCCGCGCGCAAGAAGGCCAACAAGGCGAAGGAAAACTGGGAAGCCGCCCGGGCACTGACGCCGGCCGAAATGAACGCGGCCAAGACCGCCGCCCCCGCGCGCGAGAACAACGATCCGATCCAGCCCGGCACCAACAGCAACCCGTCGCTGATGCCGAAGGACCTCGGCTATTCCGGGGGCCTGCTGGGCATGTTCAAGGGCAATAGCTCGGAGTCGACGCAATTCAAGAGCGAGCCGCCGCGCCAGTCGCTCGTCGAACCGCCGGCCGGATACCAGACGCCGTCTCCGAACTACGCTTACGGCGCCGGCCCGGACAAGTCGCGGAAGATGTACTACGACATCATGTCCGGCAAGGAGAAGGAGCAGTAAGGCTCCTGTCGCCGCGCGCTTGGGCGCGCGGACCTGACGCATCGTCCGGGATAGGCCGGGCGCGGCAGATGACCTATTTTTAAGTTCAATTTGACGGCGTTCTCTGCTTCGTGACCCGAAGCCCGAAGCCGCGCGGTGTAGCATGCCGCGCTCTCACACCCGGACATCGGGGTCCGGGCTTTCACAAGGATCGCGATGCCCTCGTACCGATCGATCGCCTGCCTCCTCGCCGCGCTGCTCTCGACCAGTGTCCTGTCGGCCGGCGCCACCCTCGCCCAGACCACGGTCACCTCGGCCCCGCCCGCCAGCTTCACGCTCAGCAACGGCCTTCAGGTCGTGGTGATCCCGGATCACCGCACGCCGGTGGTCACGGAGATGATCTGGTACAAGGTCGGCTCGGCCGACGAGACGCCGGGCAAATCCGGCCTCGCGCACTTCCTCGAACATCTGATGTTCAAGGGCACTTCGAAGCATCCCGTCGGCGAATTCTCGCAGACCGTGCTGCGCGTCGGCGGCAACGAGAATGCCTCCACCTCGGTCGACTACACCAACTATTACCAGCGCGTGCCGAAAGAGCAGTTGCCGACGATGATGGAGTTCGAGGCCGATCGCATGACCGGCCTCATCCTCAAGGACGAGAACGTGCTGCCCGAGCGCGACGTCGTGCTCGAAGAGTACAACATGCGCGTCGCCAACAATCCCGACGCGCGGCTCAACGAGCAGATCATGGCCGCGCTCTATCTCAATCATCCCTACGGTCGGCCCGTGATCGGCTGGCACCAGGAGATCGAGAAGCTCGATCGCGAGGATGCGCTCGCCTTCTATCGCCGCTTCTACGCACCGAACAACGCGATCCTGGTGATCGCCGGCGACGTCGAGGCCGCGGACATCCGCCCGCTGGTCGAGCGCAATTTCGGTCCCATCGCGGCCCAGCCTGCGATCCCGGCGCGGCGCATCCGCCCGCAGGAGCCGGAGCCGGCCGCCCCGCGCACCGTCACGCTGTCAGACCCGCGCGTCGAGCAACCCGCGATGCGGCGCTATTACCTGGTGCCCTCGGCGACGACCGCCGCGGCCGGCGAGAGCGCGGCACTCGACGTGCTGGCGCAATTGATGGGCAGCGGCAGCAACTCCTATCTCTATCGCGCGCTCGTCGTCGACAAGCCGCTCGCGGTCTCCGCCAGCGCCAGCTATTCGAGCATCTCGCTCGATCCCACGCAGTTCGGGGTCTCGGCAGCGCCGAAACCCGGCGTCAGCTTCGCCGAGGTCGAACAGGTGATCGACGGCGTCATCGCCGACATCGCGCAGAACCCGATCCGTGCCGAGGACCTGGAGCGGGTCAAGACCCAGCTCATCGCCGAGGCGATCTACGCCCAGGACAACCAGGCGGTGCTGGCGCGCTGGTACGGCGGCGCTCTGGCGACGGGCCTGTCGATCGAGGACATCCGCAGCTGGCCCGACCGCATCCGTGCCGTCACCGACGAGCAGGTCCGCGGCGTTGCGCAGAAATGGCTCGAGAAGAAGCGCTCGGTCACCGGCTATCTGATCAAGGACACTGCTGCCACCAAGCGCGAGGAGAAGCGTTCGTGACCTATTCCTTCCTTCGCGCGCGTCGTATCGCACTGTCCCTTGCCACCGGCGCTGCGCTCGCGCTGGCCTCGGTCTCGCCGTCGCGGGCGGCTGCCAAGATCCAGCATCTGGTCTCGCCGGGCGGCATCGAAGCCTGGTTCGTGCAGGATGCGACGGTGCCGCTGATCGCCATGGAATATTCCTTTGCCGGCGGTTCCGCGCAGGATCCCAAGGCCAAGCCGGGCGTCGCCAATCTGGTCAGCGATCTCCTCGACGAGGGCTCCGGCGATCTCGACTCCAAGACGTTCCACGAGCGGCTCGATCGCCGCGCCATCGAGCTCTCCTTCAGCGCCACCCGCGATACGTTTCGCGGCAGCCTGCGCATGCTGCGCGACAACAAGGACGAAGCCTTCGACCTGCTCAGGATGGCGTTGACCTCGCCGCATTTCGACACCGTCGACGTCGAGCGCATCCGCTCGCAGGTCATCTCGGGACTGCGCCGCGAGACCACCAACCCGACATCGCTCGCAAGCCGCAAATTCCTGGAAATCGCCTTCGGCGATCATCCGTACGGGCGGCAGACCAACGGAACGCTCGAGAGCGTGCCAACCATCACGGTCGCCGACATGAAGGATTATGTCGGCCGCGTGCTGGCCAAGGACACGCTGAAGGTCGCCGTTGTCGGCGACGTCGATCCGGAAACGCTCGGCAAGCTGCTCGACCACACCTTCGGTGCCCTGCCGGCCAAGGCCAATCTCGTGCCGGTCCCCGACATCGATGCGGCGAAGCCGCCGCAGCGTGCCTTCGTGCCGCTCGACGTGCCGCAGACCGTCATCACCTTCGGTGGCCCCGGCGTGCGGCGCAACGATCCGAACTTCATGGCGGCCTATGTCGTGAACCACATCCTGGGCGGCGGCGGCCTGTCCTCGCGGCTCTATCGCGAGGTGCGCGAGAAGCGAGGCCTCGCCTATTCGGTGTTTGAATCGCTGCTCTGGATGGAGCATTCGGCGGTTTTCATCGGCAACACCGGCACCCGTGCCGATCGCGCCGGCGATACCATCGATGCCATCGAGAAGGAGGTACGCCGCATCGCCGACGAGGGCCCGACCCAGAAGGAGCTCGACGAGGCCAAGTCCTACCTCAAGGGCTCGCAGATGCTGGCGCTCGACACCTCCTCCAAGCTCGCCCAGGCGCTGCTGCAATATCAGCAGGACAAGCTGCCGATCGACTATATCGAGAAGCGCAACGGCATCGTCGACGCGGTGACGCTGGACGACGCCAAGGCGGCCGCCAAGCGCCTCTGGGGCCAGGGTCTGCTCACCGTCGTGGTCGGCCGTGCCCCGCAGGCCGCCGCGCAGCCCGCGGCAGCACCCGCGACGAAGTCGAACTGACGTCTCCGAAGTCTCCTGAAATGGCCGGGTTCGTCCCGGCCATTTGCGTTTCCAGATGCACCATTGCCGAATTCGGACGTCCGCGATATGTCCGGACATCACGAATGGTGCCATCATGCTGCGGATATCCCGCGATCTCGTCATCGACGAGGACGACATCGAGATCGGCTTTGTCCGGGCCTCCGGCCCGGGCGGGCAAAACGTCAACAAGGTCTCGACCTCGGCGCAGCTCCGCTTCGACACCAGCAAGCTGACGCTGCCGGAGGATGCAACGATCCGGCTCGCCCGTATCGCCGGCCAGCGCATGACCAAGGACGGCGTGATCGTGATCCACGCCCAACGCTTCCGCACCCAGGAGCGCAACCGGCAGGACGCCATCGAGCGCCTCACCGAGATCCTGCGCGAAGCCATGGTGCGGCCGACGCCGCGTCGCGCGACACGGCCGACCTACGCCTCCAAGCAGCGCCGCCTCGACGGCAAGAAGCGCCGCAGCGACGTCAAGGCCGGCCGCGGCGGGCGCTTCGACGACTAGAACACGCGCAGCAGAAAGAACTCCGGCCGCCATGCGACCAGAGTTCTGCCGTAACTAGTCGCGCTTGCCCGACGCCGCGGCGCCGGAGGTGGTGCCGTCGACGGTCCCCTTGTGCGCGGCGCTGCCGGTGGTGCCGACCGTACCTCTCGTGCCCTTCGTCGACTTCATGCCCGTCTTCGCGCCCGCAGTTCCCGGCTGCGCGCCGAGATCCTCATCCCCGCTTCCAGTCGTGCCGCCCTGCATGGATTTGCCTTGCACCGTGCCATGTGTCCCGGCGTCGGCCGGCGCGCCTTGCGCGAGAACGGGCGTCGCAATGAGAGTCGAAAATGCGCATGCGATCATCGAGGTCTTCAGCAACTTCATCCATTTCTCCTGGATCTTTTCGCGATGAACAGCCCGGCCGCGCCTGTACGCCGCTCGTCCGCACCGGACCATCGCATCGTATCGAGAGTTCAAGCGGCGCGGTCGCATGCAATCCGGATCGTGTGGTGATCGTTGAGGGATTTGGCGGCGGTTTCGCGGAATTGCGCTCCTCATATGCGGCAGCGCGGAACACGCGCGCAGCATGAGCATCTCTACGCGCAGCGAAACAGCCCGCTACTACCACCGCCGATTTGACGCCGCCTAGAGTTTGCGCACGCCGAATTTGATGCAGATGAGCAGGCTCTTGGTGATGCGCGCAGTCATGCTGGGATTGTGCACCGCGATGGTGCTGGTGGTCCGCTTCGCCGACGCGCAAATGCCGTTGCCCGCTGCAAAGCCTCCGGATGGAGCAACGCTCTTCAAGCAGCAATGTGCGGTGTGCCACACGACCAACACATCGGAACCGATGCGGCAGGGTCCGCCGCTGGTCAAGATCGTGGGCCGGCCCGCCGGCAAGGTGGAAGGGTTTCACTATTCAGATGGCCTCGCCAAGGCCGACTTCACCTGGGACGAGGCTCGGCTCGATGCCTGGCTGACCAATCCACAAGCCGTCATCCCCGGCGTCGTCATGGCCTACCGGCAGGCGAAGCCCGAGACGCGCGCCGCCATCATCGCCTACCTGAAGGAGCTGAACTGAATGGCGAAACCGGTCCATTCCATGATCCGCGTGCTCGACGAGGCGCGCTCGCTCGATTTCTACAGACGCGCCTTCGGCCTCGAAGTCGCCGATCATCTGAAGTTCGCGGACTTTGCCCTGATCTATCTGCGTCACCCCTCCTCACCTTTCGAGGTCGAGCTGACGGTGAACTTCGATCGCAAGGAACCTTACGCGCTCGGCGACGGCTACGGACATCTCGCCGTGGTGGTCGAGGATCTCGAGGCCGAACATGCCCGCTTCGAACGCGAGAAGCTCGCTCCCGGACCGCTGCGCGACTTCAAGCACGACGGCAGGACGCTGGCGCGCTTCTTCTTCGTCAGCGACCCCGACGGCTACAAGATCGAGGTGATCCAGCGGGGCGGACGTTTCAACTGATCAAATCATAAAATCAACGGAGGAAATGCCATGAGGGAAGTCGACCGCCGAAGCAAGCACAGCCGCCGCGTCTTTCTCAAGGGCGCGGCGACCGCCGTACCGGTCGCGGCAGTTGCCGCCAGCGTCACCGTCGGCATCGAGGGCGCCTGGGCGGACGATGCGAGCGCGCTCTCTCCCGCGACGATGAAGACGCTGCTGAAGGTCGCGCGCGACATCTATCCGCACGATGTCCTCGGCGACAGCTACTACATCACCGCGATCAAGCCGTGGGACGACAAGGCCGCCAAGGATCCGGCCGTCAAGTCGCTGATCAGCGACGGCATCACGCGGCTCGATCAGAACGCGCGCGACCGCCACAAGGTGGCCTATGCCGAAGTCCCCTGGGAAGCCGATCGCGTGGTCCTGCTGAAGGAGGTCGAGCAGAGCGACTTCTTCCAGAAGGTGCGCGGCGACCTCATCGTCTCGCTCTACAACCAGAAAGAGGTCTGGCCGCGGTTCGGCTACGAGGGCTCCTCCGCCGAGCACGGCGGCTACATCAACCGCGGCTTCGCCGACATCGACTGGCTGTCGAAGGCTTAACGTCACCCAACGGTTCAGGAGAACGCATATGGCAAAATTCGATCTGAACGACTCCAGCGTTGTGGTGATCGTCGGCTCCGGTGCCGGCGGCGGCACGCTCGGCAACGAGCTCGCGCAGAAGGGCGTCAAGGTGGTCATTCTCGAAGCCGGTCCCCGCATCGAGAACCAGGACTTCATCAACGACGAGTGGGACAGCTTCTCCCAGCTTGCATGGTCGGACGCGCGCACCACGTCGGGGACATGGCGCGTCGCCAAGGATTTTCCAAATCTTCCCGCCTGGATCGTCAAGGCGGTCGGCGGCTCCACGATCCACTGGGCCGGCGCCTCGCTGCGTTTCGACGAGCACGAGTTCAAGGTGAAGAGCACCTACGGCAACATTCCCGGCGCCAACCTTCTGGACTGGCCGGTCACGCTCGCGGAGATGGAGCCGTGGTACGCCAAGGCCGAGAACAAGATGGGCGTGACCCGGACCAACGGCATTCCCGGGCTTCCCGGCAACAATAACTTCAAGGTGCTGGAGGCCGGCGCGAAGAAGCTCGGCTACAAGACCGTGCATACCGGCAACATGGCCATCAACAGCCAGCCGCGCGACGGGCGCGGCTCGTGCCAGCAGATCGGCTTCTGCTTCCAGGGCTGCAAGTCCGGCGCGAAATGGTCGACGCTCTACACCGAGATCCCCAAGGGCGAAGCGACCGGCAATCTCGAGGTCCGGCCGAGCAGCATGGCGGTCAAGATCGAGCACGATGCCGGCGGCAAGGTGACCGGCGTCGTCTATGCCGACGAGAGCGGCGCGATGCAGCGCCAGAAGGCGCGCATCGTCGCGGTCGCCGGCAACTCGATCGAGAGTCCCCGGCTGCTGCTGAACAGCGCGTCCACCATGTTTCCCGATGGTCTCGCCAACTCGTCGGGCCAGGTCGGCCGCAACTACATGCGGCACATGACCGGCAGCGTCTACGCTGTGTTCGAGAGGTCGGTGCACATGTATCGCGGCACCACCATGGCCGGCATCATCCGCGACGAGGCGGCCAACAATCCGAAGCGCGGCTTCGTCGGCGGCTACGAGATGGAGACGCTGTCGATCGGGTTGCCGTTCATGGCGGCCTTCCTCAACCCCGGTGCCTGGGGACGTCCCTTCACCTCGGCACTCGACGGCTATCCGCGGATGGCCGGCATGTGGCTGGTCGGCGAAGACATGGCGCAGGAAACCAACCGCATCACGCTCGACCCTGTCGTGAAGGACAAGTTCGGTCAGCCGGTCGCAAGCGTCCATTTCGACGATCATCCGAACGACGTCGCGATGCGCGCGCACGCCTACAAGCAGGGTGCGGCGGTCTATGACGCGGTCGGCGCCACCGTGAGCTATCCGACACCGCCCTATCCGAGCACCCACAATCTCGGCACCAACAGGATGAGCGAGAAGGCGCGGGACGGCGTGGTCAACAAATTCGGGCAGAGCCACGACGTCAAGAACCTGTTCGTCTCGGACGGTAGCCAGTTCACGAGCGGAGCAGCCTGTAATCCGACGCTGACCATCGTCGCGCTCGCCATCCGGCAGGCGGACTACATCGCCGGTGCGATGCAGAAAAAGGAGATCTGAGGTCGGAGAGACAAACCTCTCTCCCCGCCATTGCAAACGAAGCAATCCGGACTGCCTGCGCGGCACGATCCGGATTGCTCGGTCGCACACGCGCGAAAATGCTCAGCCGTTTTGGCGCGCGTCGCTCGCGATGACGATGTGGGCTGTCTCGCGGACTCTCGGATGTCGTCCTGGCGAAAGCCAAGGACCTGTGACCCCGCGACCAATTCTAGCGAAGACTCGTCGTCCATAACTCGGACCGCGGATCAACGATCAACCTCGCGATATGGGTCCGGGCCTCCGCCAGGACGACATCTGGCGCGGAGTTGCTACTCGGCTGCGTCGAGGATGGGCTGCGCGGCGACCTTGAAATCCGGCACCGCCACCATGCTCCGGGATCGATAGATCAGGCAGGAGCAGCGCAGCAGCGACGCGAAATTGTTGACCTCGCCGTGATGGTCGAGCACCTCGTTGTAGAGCGTCGTGAGGAACTTGCCGAGGCTCATGCCTTCCCTGGCCGCGATCTCCTCGAGCGTGTCCCAGAACGCCATTTCCAGGCGGATCGAGGTGCAGTGACCTCCGATCCGCAGCGAGCGGGTCTGGGATTCGTAGTCGCGTTGGGGCTGGTGCGCGAAGAGATGGCACATGGCGTCCTCCCGTCCTATTGCCATTTTTCCCCGATGCTACACCCCCGCCCGGCACCCCACAATCACGACCGTGCCGGGAACGTCGCTCCATCGCCGGATGCGCGTCTTGCGCGAACGTCCAATGTCTTCAATGTGATAGGCAACCTTCTTCCCCAGCCCGCCACGGCGCTGTTGCTCAACACATGCTTTTGACGCAACACGGCATAGAATAGCGCCTCCCGCGAATCCAAATCGAAGACCCAAGACCGAGCCCATGCCCGTCCGCCAGCTGCCAGAGCAAGTCGTCAACCGCATCGCCGCCGGCGAGGTGGTCGAGCGCCCGGCGAGCGTGGTCAAGGAACTCGTCGAGAACGCGATCGATGCCGGCGCGAGCCGGATCGACGTCTTCACCGATGGCGGCGGGCGGCGGCGGATCGGCATCACCGACGACGGCGGCGGCATGACCGCGACGGACCTCGCGCTCGCGGTCGAACGCCACGCCACGTCCAAGCTCGACGACGAGGACCTGCTGCAGATCCGCACGCTCGGGTTCCGCGGCGAGGCGTTGCCCTCGATCGGCTCCGTCGCGCGTCTCGCCATCACGACGCGGCATGCGAGCGAGCCGCACGCCTGGGCGCTCGCCGTCGAGGGCGGCGACAAATCCGCGATCATGCCGGCGGCGCTGGCGCACGGCACGCGCGTCGAGGTCAACGACCTCTTTTACGCGACGCCGGCGCGGCTGAAGTTCCTCAAGACCGACCGCACCGAGGCGGAAGCCATCCGCGAGGTGGTGCGGCGGCTCGCCATGGCGCGTCCCGATATCGCCTTCACGTTGGCCGGTGAGGAGCGCGCGCCGGTGACCTGGGCCGCGGCGCTGCCCGGCGCGGCCGGACGGCTGACGCGGCTCGGCGATATCCTCGGCGCGGAGTTTCGCAGCCACGCCATCGAGGTGCATGCCGAGCGCGAAGGTGTCGTCGTCGCCGGCTATGCCGCCGCGCCCGCACTGACCAAGGCGAACGCGCTCGGGCAATATCTCTTCGTCAACGGCCGCCCGGTGCGCGACAAGCTGATCCTGGGCGCGGTGCGCGCGGCTTATTCCGATTATCTGCCGCGCGATCGCCACCCGGTGCTGGCGCTGTTCGTCACGCTCGACCCGCGCGAGGTCGATGCCAACGTCCATCCCGCCAAGACCGAAGTGCGCTTCCGCAACGCAGGCCTCGTCCGCGCGCTGATCGTGCACGGCCTGAAGGAAGGGCTCGCGCGCGAGGGCCGCCGCACGGCCGCCAACAGCGGCGGCAGCGCGCTGTCCTCGTTCCGGCCGGCCTTCACGCCGCCGCGTCCCGGCAACTGGGACTGGCGGGCTTCGCCAGCCGCACCGGTCGCGCCGATGCCGTCATTCGACGGCGCGGCGGCGCCCGCTTTCGCCGAG
>NZ_JASGFS010000032.1:0-69914 GCF_047605465.1 Bradyrhizobium sp.
TCCTGGACCATGCCGGCGACCATCGAGGACCCCAAGGTGCTGGACGAGATCGGCGAGGCGCTGAAGGGAAGGGTGTGAGGTCCGGTGGCGGCAAGGCGCGACGACGCCTCGCGCTCTCAGGCTGTCATCGCCCGCGCAGGGCGGGCGATCCAGTATTGCGCGGCAGTCATCTGTTGCACGATCCTCCCCGTGGCGTGCTGGATGTCCCGCCTTCGCGGGGCATGACCGCGGGAGAAAACCGGGCCTTGTCGACTTACATTCTCCTCATTCCGCGCTAAACAGGGACGATCAACAGGGGATTTCGTATGCCACTCGCCGCCGCGCCGCGTTTGCTTGCAGCCGTACTGCTTGCCATCGCTCTCTCGGCCTGCTCCGCGCGTTACCAGACTCCGGTGGCGATGGGCAGTGACGATGACGATGCGGTCTGCCAGAGCCGTGGCTACGCGCAGGGCTCGCCGGAATACGTGGCCTGCCGCAAGGACCGCGATGTGCAGCGCAACGCGGCCACGGCCCGCTCCGACCGTAGGCAGCGCGATCTCGGCGAATACATGCTGAACAATCCCGTGCGCCCGTGACGCGCGGGCGCGGAATTATCCTGCTGCGCCACTCGCATCTGCTGCACGTTTCTCGTGACACATCTGCAACGCCGCCGCCAAATCGTGGCGCGCTGGTCCTGATTTGATCGGCGTCAAATCCTTCACCATCCCCTTTCTGCTCTGACGCAGATGCCACGCAAATTTTGCGCGGACATGGCTGAAGGGGAATGCAATGGACGGAACGACAAGACACCCGGCGCGATTGGCGACGCTCGGCATGATACTCGGTGCGATGCTCGCAGGGACCGTTACTTCCGCGCTGGCCGCGGATCTGCCGGTCTACAAGAAGGCGCCGCCGCCGGCAGAGGCGTTCAATCCCTGGATGGTGCGCCTGCGCGTGCTCGGCGTCCTGCCTGACGCCGGCGGCAGCACGGTCAATGTTGCGGGCGTGCCCTCGCTGTCGTCGTCGAACTCCGGCCTGTCGATCAGCAATCAGGCCGTGCCCGAGCTCGACATCAGCTACTTCTTCACGAAGAACGTCGCGGCCGAGCTGATCCTCGGTGTCACCAGGCACTCGATCAGCGGCACCGGCTCGCTCGCGAACTTGCCGATCGGCAAGACCACGCTGCTGCCGCCGACACTGACGCTGCAATATCACTTCGACAATTTCGGTGCGTTCAAGCCCTATGTCGGCGCCGGCGTGAACTACACGGTGTTCTTCAACAATTCCGCGGCCAACGTTCCGGCCGCCATCGCCGGGCCGCCCGCGATCGTTGCCGGCGCCACGAGCTTGCACGTCAGCAACCAGTGGGGCGCTGCGGTTCAGTTCGGCTTCGACTACATGCTCGACCGGCACTGGGGCCTCAACGTCGACGTCAAGAAGCTCTGGCTGCGTCCGGACTACAGCGCGATCGTCGGCGGACTGCCGGTCAGCGGCACCGCGCATATCGATCCGTGGCTGGTCGGCGGCGGTGTGACATACAAGTTCTGAGAGGGGCGAGGTGCGGGACGCGCAACTGCTTAGGTTGCGTCGTCCTGGCGCAAGCCAGGACCCATATCGCGTGATCCATCGATTGGGCGCGGTCGGAATACCGGCTGATCCGTCGTCGCCAGATTGCTCCCGGGGGTAACGGGTCCTGGCTTGCGCCAGGACGATGCCGGGCAGATCACGACACAAACAAAAAACGCGGCGGGATTTCCGCCGCGTCTTGATTCCGTTCGATAGCGGGAAAGAGAGGACTACTCCTCCTCTTCGTCCTGCTTCTTGCCGCCGAGCGTCTTGAGCTTGGCGAACACGGCGTCGACGTTGAGGTCGTCGCTCGACTTCTCCGCCGGCTCGAACTCGTCCTTCCGGGTGGTCTCGGAGGCCGGCAGCAGGGTGGCGCCGCCATAGGCCGCGTCGATCGGCTTTTCCTTTGCCGCGCGCGCGACTTCGAAATCGAGCTCGATCTGCGAGCAGAGGCCGAGCGTGACCGGGTCGATCGGGGTCAACTGGGACGTGTTCCAGTGGGTGCGGTCGCGCACGCTGGCGATCGTGCTCTTGGTTGTTCCGACCAGGCGCATGACCTGGGCGTCCTTGAGCTCGGGATGGCTGCGCAGCAGCCACAGAATGGCGCTGGGGCGCTCATGCCGGCGCGAGACCGGGGTATAGCGCGGGCCCTTTCGCTTGGGCTGGGGCGGCAGCACCACTTTGCTCTCCTGGAGGCGGAGGCGGTAGTCCGGGTTCTTTTCGGCCTTTTCGATCTCCTCACGGGTCAGCTGGCCGTTGGAAATCGGGTCCATGCCCTTGATGCCCTGGGCAGCGTCACCATCGGCGATCGCCCGGATCTCCAGGGGATGCATCTTGGTGAAATCGGCGACCTGGTCGAAGGTCAGCGCCGTGTTATCGAGCAGCCAGACGGCGGTCGCCTTGGGCATCAGAGGTGCGTTGCTCATGGCAAATCTCCTTTGTGCTTCGCCCACCCCTTTGGAGGCGAAGCCGGTGGTCATCAGCGATGACTGGGAATTCGCGCTATATAAGCCCTGAGGGGGTAGCCACGCAATGGTTCTGCTATAGATAGTGCCTTGACAGCGCCCGAAAGGGGGCCCAATTCCTAGCCAACAGGCCCAGCCCATCAATCGACCGATCCCGCCCATTTGGCGAGGTGATTCGGTCCCGAGACCGCTCAATGTCAGCCAAACCAGACCTTAAGATCGTGCTTTGTTCTCCCCGCGGCTTCTGTGCCGGGGTGGTCCGGGCTATCGACACCGTGGAGCGAGCGCTCGATAAATACGGCGCGCCCGTCTATGTTCGCCACGAGATTGTGCACAACAAGTACGTCGTCGACGGGTTGAAGAAGAAGGGTGCCATTTTCGTCGAGGAACTGGCCGAGATCCCGGAAAACACCACCGCTCCGGTGGTATTCTCGGCCCATGGCGTGCCGAAATCGGTTCCGGCGGACGCCCAGTCGCGCAACCTGTTCTCCCTGGATGCGACCTGCCCGCTGGTGACCAAGGTGCACCGCGAGGCCGCGATCCACTTCAAGCGCGGCCGCGAGATCTTCCTGATCGGCCACTCCCACCACCCCGAGGTGGTCGGCACCCTCGGCCAGCTTCCGGTCGGCGCCGTGACCCTGATCGAGACCGCCGAGGACGCCAAGACCATCAATCCGAAGGACCCGAACAACCTGGCCTTCGTGACCCAGACCACGCTGTCGATCGACGACACCGCTGAGATCGTTGCGCTGCTGAAGGAGCGCTTCCCGAACATCAACGGTCCCCACAAGGAAGACATCTGCTACGCCACCACCAACCGCCAGCTTGCGGTGAAGAAGGTGGCGCCGGTGGTCGATGCCCTGATCGTGGTCGGCGCGCCGAACTCGTCGAACTCGCAGCGTCTGCGCGAGGTCGCCGAGCGCGAGGGTTGCAGGATCGCGGTGCTGGCCCAGCGTGCGACCGATATCGACTGGGACAAGTTCGGCAACATCTCGAGCCTCGGCATCACCGCGGGTGCGTCCGCGCCGGAAGTGATCGTCGAGGAGATCATGGACGCGTTCGCCGAGCGCTACACGCTGCATGTGGAGACGGTCTCGGCCGCGGAAGAGAACGAGTTCTTCCCGCTGCCGCGCTCGGTGCGCCCCGAAGCCGCCGCCGAGTAGACCTTTATGGCGGTCTACACCGACGTCGCCGCCGACGAGCTTGCGGATTTCCTGAAGCAGTACGACCTCGGCGAGCTGTTGTCCTACAAGGGCATCGCCGAGGGCGTCGAAAACTCCAACTTCCTGCTGCACACGAGCACGGGCTCGTTCATCCTCACGCTCTACGAGAAGCGCGTGGCGAAGAACGATTTGCCGTTCTTCCTGGCGCTCATGACGCATCTGGCCGAGCACGGCATCAGCTGCCCGCTGCCTGTGAAGGCGAGAGACGGCGAGGCGTTGCGCGAGCTGTCGGGGCGGCCTGCCGCGATCATCACCTTTCTCGAAGGCATCTGGCCGCGCAAGCCGAACGCTGCGCATTGCGCCGGCGTCGGTGAAGCCCTGGCAAAGATGCATCTGGCGGGCGCGAATTTCGCGATCCGGCGCGCCAATGCGCTGTCCGTCTCGGGCTGGCGGCCGCTGTTCGATGCGGCGGCGGGTCGCGCCGACGAGGTGCAGCCGGGCCTGCGCGCGTTTCTCGCCGCCGAGCTCGATCATCTCTCGAGCGGCGTCTGGCCGAACAACCTGCCCGAGGGCGTGATCCACGCCGATCTCTTCAACGACAACGTCTTCTTCCTCGGCGACCGGCTCTCCGGGATCATCGACTTCACCTTCGCCTGCAACGACATGCTGGCCTATGACGTCGCGATCTGCCTGAACGCCTGGTGCTTCGAGCCGGATCATTCCTTCAACGTCACCAAGGCGCGCGCCTTCCTCAATGCCTATGGTCGCGTGCGCAAGCTGACCGAAGCCGAAGAGACCGCGCTGCCGCTGCTGGCGCGCGGCGCCGCGATCCGTTTCCTGCTGACGCGACTGGTCGACTGGCTCAACGTGCCGCCCGGTGCCCTCGTCCGCCCGAAGGATCCGCTGGAATATGTCCGCAAGCTGCGCTTCCACCAGAGCGTCGCGAGCGCACGGGATTACGGGATGATGCCGTCGGGACTGGTCGCGTGAGCGAGCGTCCCAACGTCACGATCTATACGGACGGTGCCTGCTCCGGAAATCCCGGACCCGGCGGCTGGGGCGCGATCCTGAAGTTCGGCGACAAGGAGAAGGAGCTGAACGGCGGCGAACGCCACACCACCAACAACCAGATGGAGTTGATGGCGGCGATCTCCGCGCTCGAAGCGCTGAAGAAGCCGTGCGTCGTCGATCTCTACACCGACAGCCAGTATGTGCGGCAGGGCATCACCGGCTGGATCCATGGCTGGAAGCGCAACGGCTGGCGCACCGCTGATAAGAAGCCGGTGAAGAATGTCGAGCTATGGCAGCGCCTCGATGCCGCGCTGAAATCGCACGAGGTCCGCTGGCACTGGGTCAAGGGCCACGCCGGGCATCCCGAGAACGAGCGCGCCGATCAGCTCGCGCGCGACGGGATCGTGAAGGCAAGGACGCAGCAGCGGGTGGGGGAATAGGGGGCGCAGCGTCTTCAGCGGCGCCGCTTCATTCTCCACTGAATCGCCCGGCTTGACCGGGCGATTCAGGATTCCCTTGACCGGGCGATTCAGGATTCCAGAGACGGTCGTGATTGAGCCGGGAGGCCTCGGGGTACTGGATGCCCCGCCTTCGCGGGGCATGACAGTTGTGGTGAGGCTTGAGGCCGATGCGCCTTACAGCTGCCCGAGCAGCGTATCGCCGCCGGAGACCTCGACCTTGCCGGGCATGGCTTCGAGGTTCAGCTGCTTCACAACGCCGTCCTCGACCAGCATCGAATAGCGCTTGGAGCGGATGCCGAGGCCGTTGCCGGAGGCATCGAGCTCCATGCCGATCGCCTTGGTGAAGTCGGCATTGCCGTCGGCGAGGAAGGTCGCCTCGTCGCGCTGGTCGGTGTCGCGCTTCCAGGCGTTCATGACGAACGCATCGTTGACGGAGACGATGGCGATGGTGTCGACGCCCTTGCCCTTGATGGCGTAGGCGTTGAGGAAGATGCTCGGCAGATGCATCTTGTGGCAGGTGCCGGTGTAGGCGCCGGGCACCGCGAACAGCGCCACTTTCTTGCCCTTGAAGATGTCGTCGGTGGTCTTCACCTGCGGGCCTTCCGCCGTCATCACGCGGAATTTCGCCTCGGGCAGCTTGTCGCCAGTCTGGATTGCCATCGTCAGTCTCCCTGAAAATCGGTCCCGCTTTTTAGACCGTGACGCGGACGTGCACAATATTGCCGGAGGGGGGTGTCGCGAGCGCGGCGGCTTTTCACCGTTATGTCATCAACCGGCGAAGCCGCCGCTGTCGAGGAAGCTCTGCTCTTCCCTGGTGCTTTCGCGGCCGAGGACACGGTTGCGGTGGGGAAAGCGGCCGAACCTGCGGATGATGTCGGCGTGCTCCCGGGCGTATTTCAGGTTCTCGGCATTGGGGCCGTCTTCGAAAAGCGCGACACAGCGCAACTGGTCGGACATGTGCTCCGAATGCATGAACGGCATGTAGAGGAATTCGAGCAGGACGGGATCCACCCTGCGGTCTGCGCCCCTGTCGATCGCTCGGCGGGCGACGTCGCGCGCGAGCGGGTCGCTCGCGAAGGCTTCCGGCGAACCGCGAAACATGTTGCGGGGAAACTGGTCGAGCACGATGACGAGCGCGAGCGCCCCTTCGTCGCTGGCTTCCCACGCCGCAAGGTCGCCGGCCGCCGCCTTCTGCCACAATGCGAGAAAGCGGCGCCGCACCTCCGCGTCGAAATCGTCGCTGGGCTTGTACCAGCGGTCATCGCCGGCCTCGCGCCAGAACGCGAGAATGCCGGCCGGGCTGATGCCGCTGGCGTCAGCCACCGACGAACGGCCCGCCTTATGCCGCCTCGGCCTTCTTTTCGTCGCGGAGCTGCCGGCGCAGGATCTTGCCGACATTGGTCTTCGGCAGGTCGTTGCGGAATTCGATGTGCTTGGGCACCTTGTACCCGGTGAGCTGCTGCTGGCAGAACTTGATGACGTCTTCGGCTGTGAGGTTCGGGTCCTTCTTCACGACGAAGGCCTTCACCGCTTCGCCCGACTTCGAATCGGGGATGCCGATCACGGCGCATTCCAGCACGCCCGGATGGCTCGCGATCACTTCCTCGATCTCGTTCGGATAGACGTTGAAGCCGGAGACCAGGATCATGTCCTTCTTGCGGTCGACGATCTTGGTGTAGCCCTTGTCGTCCATCACGCCGATGTCGCCGGTGCGGAAATAGCCGTCCGCCGTCATCACCTTGGCGGTCTCCTCAGGCCTGTTCCAGTAGCCTGTCATCACCTGCGGGCCCTTGGCGCAGATTTCGCCGGGCTGGCCGAGCGGCACCTCGTTGCCGTCGTCGTCGCGGATCGAGATCCAGGTCGAGGGCACGGGGATGCCGATGGTGCCGTTGAACTCGGCATTCGTCGCGGTGTTGCAGGTCAGCGTCGGCGCCGTTTCCGAGAGGCCGTAGCCTTCCGCGATCGAGCATCCCGTGATCGCCTTCCACTGCTCGGCGACCGGACGCTGGACCGCCATGCCGCCGCCGTTGGAGATCTTCAGCTTGGAGAAGTCGAGCTTCTTGAAATCGGGATGATGCATCAGGCCGTTGTAGAGCGTGTTCACGGCCGGGAAGCTGTTGACCTGGTACTTCGCCAGCTCCTTGATGAAGCCGGGGATGTCGCGCGGATTGGGGATCAGGAGATTGCAGCCGCCGGCGCGCACCGCGAGCAGGTAGCACGCGGTCAGCGCGAAGATGTGGTAGAGCGGCAGCGCGCAGACGATCATGAGCTGGTCGACATGCGGCGGCGCGGCCAGTGCCGGCTGCAGCCAGGCATCGTTCTGCAGGACGTTGGCGACGATGTTGCGGTGGAGCAGGGTGGCGCCCTTGGAGACGCCGGTGGTGCCGCCGGTATATTGCAGGAAGGCGACGTCGCCCGGCGACAGCTTCGGCTTGTTGAAGGTCATGCCGCGACCTGCCGACACCGCGTCGTTGAACGACACCGCGCCGGGCAGCGACCAGGCCGGCACCATCTTCTTGACGCGGCGGACCACGAGATTGACGATCACGCCCTTGAAGCCGAGCAGGTCGCCCATGCTGCCGACGATGACGTGCTTCACCGCCGTCTTGGCGATGACCTGCTCGACGGTGCGCGCGAAATTCTCCAGCACGATGATGGCTTCGGCGCCGGAATCCTTGAGCTGGTGCTCGAGTTCCCGCGGCGTGTAGAGCGGGTTGACGTTGACCACGGCGAAACCGGCACGCAGCACGGCGGCGGTGGCGACCGGATATTGCAGCACGTTCGGCATCATGATCGCGACGCGGGCGCCGCGCTGCAGGCCACGTCCCTGCAGATAGGCACCGAGCGCAGTCGACATCTGGTCGAGGTCGCGGTAGCTGATCGACTTGTCCATGCAGATGAACGCCTTGCGGTCGGCGAACTTGGTGAAGCTCTCCTCCAGGAGGTCGACCAGCGAGGCGTATTGCGTCGGCTCGATATCAGCGGGCACGCCGGGCGGATATTGCTTGAGCCAGATACGCTCCATGGAAACTCCCCTCTCTTGGACCAGAGCCCGCTGTGTCGCGGGCTTGCCTCATTGCCGGCAGTATCGAGCCTGCCGGAACGGGTGGCAAGCCGTCGAGGCTTAGGGCAAAGGTCGGGGCGTAGCTACTGGAATCGTCGCAAACCGCGCTGCCGCAGGTGCGAAGCGCGGACGCGTCTTGCGCGGCAGCGGTTCGTCAACTGTTGTTGGGCGCGGGCTTCGCTGGCGGCTTGGTGGCGGCCTTTGGCTTGGCCGGCTTCGCGGCCTGATCGCCGCTCGCGGCCGGCTTGTCAGCGGATTTTGCCGATGCGTCGGGCTTGACGGCGGCGTGCTTGATCGGCTTCGGCTTCGCCGCGGTCTTCGTATCACCCTTGCCGTCGGGCTTGGCGTCTGGCTTGGCACCGGGCTTCGCCGCTGCGGTCTTGGTATCCTTGCCCGCGTCCTTTGGCTTGTCGGCCGCATCGGGTTTCTTGGCGACACGCGACTTCTTGCCACGCGCCTTCGGAGGCGTCTGCTGGTCGGCGTCAGCCGCCACCGCCGCGATCAGGGCCGTGCCGGTGCGCGTGGGGCCGGTATAGACCGGCACCGGCTCGGTGGCTGCGGCAGCCGAGGCCATCAGATCGGAAGCCTTCATCAGGGGCGGCTGAAGGCCCGCCGTGAAGAAGGTCACCTGGGCTTCGCCGCCCGTGGCCGAGGCCGACCCGGAGGCGCCGTTGGTGGCGATCAAAGCGTCGTCATCGTCGCTCGCGGGCCGCTTGCGATGACCGCCGCACATTTCTTCGCGCAGGTTCGGCGGCGAGGCGTCGACCGGCACGAGGTTCTCGACGGTGCCGAGCGAGGGTCGCAGCCACGACAGATTGTCCTGGCTGAAGCCGCGCTCGAGAAGCTGCGCCGCCTTCACCGCGCGCGCGGTGCCGGAATTGGCGCCGAGCACCACTGCGATCAGCCGGCGCCCGTTGCGGGTGGCCGATGCCACCAGATTGTAGCCGGAAGCGCAGATGAAGCCGGTCTTGAAACCATCGGCGCCGGGATAGCGGCCGATCAGCTTGTTGAAGTTCGGGGTGATGCGCTTGCCGAACCGGATCGCCGGGATGTGCACGAAATATTCGTATTCCGGCAGGTCGCGCAGGAACGAGCGCGCGAGAATGCCGAGGTCGCGGGCCGAGGTGATCTGGCCGTCGGCGGGCAGGCCGTTGGGATTGACGTAGCTCGTCTGGGTCATGCCGAGCTTCTGCGCGGTCTGGTTCATCATCGCGGAGAAGCCGTCGATCGAGCCGCCGACGCCTTCGGCGAGGACCACGGCCATGTCGTTCGCCGACTTGACCAGCATCATCTTCAGTGCGTTGTCGACGGTGAGCTGTGTTCCCGGACGGAACCCCATCTTCGACGGCGACTGCGAGGCAGCCGTCGGCGACACCGTGAGCAGCGTGTCGAGCGTGATCTTGCCGTCCTTGACCGCCTTCAGCGTCACATAGGCGGTCATGATCTTGGTGACGGACGCGGGATACCAGGGAATGGTCGCGTTGTCGGCCTGCAGCACCTTGCCGCTGTCGGCTTCGATCAGCAGAAGCGCCTCGGCGCTCGCTGCGCGCGGCGCAAGCAGCGCCGCCAACGCGATGGCTACAGCGGACAGGTGGAACAAAGAGAAGCGAAGCAGCGGGCGAAGGGCGTGCACTATCCGATTCCGGTCCTTGGAGAGCCGTCGCGTCCTGACGGTTCTCATGATCTGAGCTTCGGGTTTGAAATCCGGCGCCGCCGCTTGCGGCGTCGCAAACCTATACCGGCTCGTGCGTCGAGAACAGGGGTTTCCCCGGGGTATTCAGCGATGAAATAGGCTGAATTTCGACGGTGCTATGGGGACTTGGCCGCCGAGGCCGCGGCTTCCGCCGTCACCGCTCCGGGCCGCGCGCTCGCCTGTGCCTGATCCTGCACCATGAACTGCGCCCTGGCGAGCTCGGCGAAATGGCCGCCTTTGGCCACGAGTTCATCGAAAGTTCCGCTTTCGATCACCCGGCCGTTCTCGAACACCAGGATCCGCGTGGCGTTGCGGATAGTGGAGAGGCGATGGGCGATCACGAAGGTGGTGCGGCCCTTCATCACTTCATCGAGAGCGGCATTCACCTTGGCCTCTGTGACGGCGTCCAGCGCGCTCGTGGCTTCGTCCAGGATCAGGATCGGCGGGTCCTTGAGCAGTGCGCGCGCGATCGAGAGCCGCTGCCGCTCGCCGCCGGAGAGCATGCGGCCGCGTTCGCCGGCATTGGTCTCGAAGCCGCCGCTGCGCTCGATGAATTCGAGCGCCTGCGCGCGCTCGGCGGCCTTGCGCATCTCCGCCTCGGTCGCATCCGGCTTGCCGACGCGCAGATTCTCCGCGATCGAGCGGTTGAACAGCAGTGCCTCCTGGAACACCACGCCGATGTTCCGCCGCAGCGACGTCAGCGTCACGCCGCGCACGTCCATGCCGTCGATCTTGATGAAGCCGGATTGCGGATCGAAGGCACGATGCAGCAGCGCGATCGCGGTCGATTTGCCGGCGCCGGTCGGGCCGACCAGCGCGATGGTCTGCCCCGGCAGCGCGGTGAAGGACAGGTCCTCGATCGCCGGCCGCTTGCCGTCATAGGAGAATGTGACGTCGTTGAACTCGACGAGGCCGGACAGCCGTCCCGCGTCGATGGCGTCGGGCCGGTCGTGAACGGCGGGGACGGCGTCGAGCACGTTGAAGAATTCGCGCAGGCGCGGGGCTTCCATGAACACGTTGTTGATGAAGCTCACGACCTGCTCAAGCTTCTGGATCAGGAGAGTGGCGAAGCTCACGAACATCACGATGTCGCCGACCGAGGTGAGGCCCTGGTCGTGCAGCGCGATGCCGAGCGTGAAGATCGCCAGCACCGTGATGGTGGTGGAGGCCCGCGTGATCACGGTGACGAGCGCCCACCACGACAGCACCGGCATTTGCGCCGCGAGCAGCTGGTTGGCGACCGAGCGCAGGCCCTGCACCTCGGACTCGACGCGGACGAAGCTCTGCACCAGCGCGACGTTGCCGAGCGCGTCGGAGGCGCGCGCGGACAGTTCGCTGTAATGCTCCTCGACCGCCATCTGCATGCCGAAGGTCCGGCGCACGACGAAGGTCGTCAGCGCGGTGAAGACGATGCAGAGCACGAACAGCAGGATGGCGAGCCGCCAGTTCAGGTAGAGCGACAGCGGCAGCAGCACCAGGACGGAGAGGATCGCGGCAAAATGCTCGCGGAAGAAGCCGAGCCACAGCCGCCACAGCGCATCGGTGCCGTTCAGCATCACCTTCATCAGCCGGCCCGAATGGGTGCCGGAGTGGAAGGTCAGCGGAAGCTGCAGGATGTGCTCGAAATAGCTCGTCAGCACCGCCTGGCGCTGGCGATGCGCGAGCCGGTCGGCGTGCAGGGCCACGAGCGCGCTGCAGGCGATGGTGAACAGTCCGAACGCCACCCACGCCAGCAGAAACGGCCATGCCGAGTTCGAGCCCGCGACCGTCTTGCCGGACAGCACATCGACGATGCGGCCGAACAGCACGGGCTCGGCGAACTGCGAGCCCGCGAGCAGGAGATTGGCGACCGCGAGCAGCCAGCCGAGCCGCGCCTCCTTGCCGAGCAATTCGAGAACGCGGGTGTAGAGGCGGAGAATGGACATGAGGGCGAGGAACTCGGGCGGATCACGGAGCCCTCATTCTAATCCGGGATCGCCCGCGAGATACAGCGGAAGCTGCCGGTTTTGCTCAATTGATGAGCCGCCCCTCGACCGGGGGCAGGAAGCGGCCGTCGAAGACGTCGCTGGCCGCGGGCCGTTTGCGGAATTTGAAGTCCTGCGCGATCTGGTCGATCGACCGCTCCAGGCGCGCAGGATCGACGCCGCCGAGGCCGTTGCGCTTGACCTCTTCGGTCAGGACGTTGTCGGCGAGCACGGTGCGCAGGCGCAGGCGCTCGAGCTCGAGCTCGCCATCGTCCTTGCGGCTCATCACCTCGTCCACCGCGCGCGCAGGATCCCGGACGGTGGCGTTGATGCCGGCGATCAGGGCGCGCACGAAGCCCTTCACGGCATCCGGTTTGGCTGCGGCGAATGCGGGATTGGCCACCACGGCAAAGCCGTAGGCCTCGCATCCGTAATCGGCGAAGCGCAGCACCGTGAGATCGCTCGCCGGAACGCCGCGGTCGCGCAGGTTCACCGCCGAGAGATAAGTGAAACCGGTGATCGCGTCGACCTGCCCCGCGGAGAGGATCGGTTCACGCACCGCCGCGCTGATGCCGTGGAATTTCACGCGCGAGGTGTCGATCCTGTTCTGCTGCGCCAGCGCCGGCCACAGCCGGATCGACAGATCGCCGTCGGCGACGCCGACGGTCTTGCCGTCGAGATCGGACAGCAGGTGGATGCCGCGGCTCCTGCGGGCGATGATGGCGTAGGGCGCGCGGTTGAACAGCACGAAGACCGCCTTGATCGGCGCCGCATCGGCCTTGTCGCGAAAGCGGATCAGTTCGTTGATGTCGACGAGCGCGAGTTCGCTCTCGCCCCTGGCGACACGTGCCAGCGCCTCGGGTGAGCCGGCCGCAGTCTTGAACGACACGGCGAGATGCTCGCCGCCGAAGCTGCCGTTCTTCGCCGCGACGAAGAACGGCGCCATGCTGGCGTCGAGCGGACGATCGAAGGTGAGCTGGACCGGGACGGACGGCGTCGCCGTCTCGGCCGCGTCGCATGCCATCGGCGCGCAGTGCCAGATCGAAAGCGCGAGCAGGCCGCGGATGGCGATCGTCTTGAATCCGAACATCGCGCCGGTCCCGCTCTTTTGTGGTTTCGTGACGCGTGCTGCGCCGGCAGGAAGCCATTTTGTTCCCGCCAAGATGAACCTTCGATGAGCGGGGTTGCGGCATGATCACGCAACCCCGTTCAGCTTCTGTTGGGGTTGAGGAACCCAACATGGGATGCGCGTGTTTGAGAGACATGAGCTTGTCTCAAGGCACCAATGAAGGTCCCAAGGAGGGTCCAAGCAATGTTTGACCGATTTTCGAAATTCGCGGGCCGCAAGGCCGTTCTCGCCACCGCAGCGGTGCTGGCGCTGACCACCGTCGCCCCCACGGCATCGTTCGCGGGCGGCCGCCACTGGCATGGCGGCGGCGGCGCGGCCTTTGCCGGCGCAGCCATCGCCGGCGCCATCGGAACTGGCCTTGCGATCGCGGCGACCCGCGATGCCTACGCCTATGACGCCCCGGCCTATTACGGTGGCGGCCCCGTCTACTACGATGAAGGCCCGGTCTATTACGGCGGCGACTCCTATATCGGTCCGCGCCCGTTCCACCGCTGCGGCGGCCCTTATCAATCCGCGCAAGGCGGGCAGGGCTACGCTTCGAGCTGCTACTGAGCCCGGCTACGAATGATTGACCAAAATAGGCCGTCGCGCTTGCCGCGGCGGCCTATTTCGCTTTTTATCGTCGCGCGTTAACACGCTTGCCATTGCTTTAGAGTAATTTTGAGTACCATGAGTGATTCGCTTGAGCGGCTATATCTGGCTGTGCTCGCGGCCAGGGACCTTGATCCGGCTATATCGCGCACCGCGCGATTGTTTCAGCGCGGACCGTCCAAAATGGCGAAAAAACTGGCCGAAGAGGCCATCGAGGTCGTGATCGACGCGGTCAACGGCGATAGCGAGGCCGTGGTCCGGGAAAGTGCCGATCTGCTCTACAATCTCACCGTGCTCTGGGCCTCGGCCGGGGTGCGTCCCGAGGACGTCTGGCGCGAGATGACGCGGCGGGAAGACATGCTCGGCATCGCCGAGAAGCTGCCGAAATCGCCGATGAAACTGCCCAAAGTCGCCACGCCGCGCATGTCTGCCCGGCGGCCAATTGTCGCGCTCGAAGGCCGCGCGGCGCGCAAGCGCCACTAGAAGCCGCCCAATCCGGCGTCACAAATCGCTTAAAAACTGGCGATGGACAAATCCGCCCCATGGTGCTTCATCGCGGCGCCATGCTGAAACGTATCTACGATTGGTGCATCGACGCCGCCCACAAGCCTTACGCGCTCTGGATCATGGGCGCCGTGGCTTTCGCCGAAAGCTCCTTCTTTCCGGTCCCCCCGGACGTGATGCTGATTCCGATGTCGCTGGCGCGCCCGCAGCGCGCCTGGGTCTATGCGACGGTCTGCACCGTCACCTCGGTGCTCGGCGGCCTGTTGGGTTATGCCATCGGCGCGTTGTTGTTCGACTCGGTCGGTCATTGGCTGATCCAGGTCTACGGCCTCGGCGACAAGGTGGACGCCTTCCGGGCCTCCTACGCCGAGTGGGGCGCGGTGATCATCCTGCTCAAGGGGCTGACGCCGATTCCCTACAAGCTCGTCACCATCACGTCGGGCTTCGCGGGCTACAACATCGGATTGTTCATCCTGTGCTCGATCGTCGCGCGCGGCGGGCGCTTCTTCATCGCGGCGATCCTGCTCAATCGTTACGGCGACTGGATCCGCGTCAGGATCGAACGTCATCTCGGATTGTGGGTTGCGCTCGGCGCCGCCGTGCTGGTGCTCGGCTTCGTGGTGGCCATCAAGCTGATCTAAATCGCGGCGCTTTGCCGCTGCACCGGCTTCGGTTACGGTTGGTGTCATGATGGCTCGATCCGGCAATCCGGTCATGCGCTTGGGGACGCTGGTTTCGGCGGTGCTGGTGCTCCTGCTCGGCGGGGGCGCGACCGGATGGCCGCAGTCGAGCGCGCCCGCGCTCGGAATGCAGGAGCAGGGATCGCAGGCCGCGCCGCTGCCGCCTGCGACGCCCGCCTCGCCGGCGCCCTCGGCGGGCGAGGAGAATCCCGGGCTGATCAACGAGATGGGCAAGCTGTTCGGCAAGCTGCCCACGATCCTGCCGCCGCTCAAAAGTCCCAGCGAGACGATGAACGACCTGTCGCGGCTGGCGAAGCCCTCCACCATGATCTCGGGCCGCATGGCCTGTCCGGTTTCGTCCAACGGTGCGCCCGACTGCAAGCAGGCCGCGAACCAGCTCTGCCAGAGCAAGGGCTATCGCGAAGGCAAGAGCCTGAACGCCGACTCCGCCGAGAAATGCTCGGCCAAGGTTCTGATCCCGGGACGGCAGCGCAAGCCGGACGACTGCCGCACCGACACGTTCGTCACCAGCGCGCTGTGCCAGAACTGATTGACGGAGCAGACGCGAGCATCATCAAGGAGCGCCCATGAGCCGTACGGAGCAGGACTTCCTCGGACCGCGTGAGATCGCCGACGACATCTACTACGGCGTCCAGACCATCCGCGGGAAGGAGAACTTCCACATCACCGGCATCCCGATGAGCCAGGAGCCCTACTTCGTGAAGGCGCTCGGCTACGTCAAGAAAGCCGCCGCCATGGCCAACCGCGACCTCGGCGCGCTCGATGCGAAGGTCGCCGATGCGATCATCCTCGGCTGCGACCGCGTCATCGCCGGCGACATGATGGATCAGTTCGTGACCGACTTCATCCAGGGCGGCGCCGGCACCTCCACCAACATGAACGCCAACGAGGTGATCGCCAATCTCGCGCTGGAATCGCTCGGCTTCGCCAAGGGCGATTATCAGCACGTCAGCCCGAACGACCATGTCAATTACGGCCAGTCGACCAACGACACCTATCCGACCGCCTTCCGCCTCGCGCTGATCCTGCGGCTCGAAAGCTACATGACGGCGCTGCGCCAGCTTCAAGAGGCCTTCTTCACCAAGGGTCGCGAGTTCGACCGCGTGCTGAAGATGGGACGGACCCATCTGCAGGATGCCGTGCCGATGTCGCTCGGCGCCGAATTCCGCGGCTGGGGCACCACGATCGGCGAGGAGGTGGACCGCATCTCCGAAGCCCGCGCGCTGCTGCGGGAGATCAATCTCGGCGCGACCGCGATCGGCACCTCCGTCACGGCAGCGGTGGGTTACCCCAAGCTCGCGGTCCGCCATCTGAGCGCGCTGACCGGAGTTGATTTCGTGCTGGCGGGCGATCTCGTCGAGGCGACCTCGGATACCGGCGCCTATGTGCAGCTCTCCGGCGTGCTCAAGCGCACCGCGAGCAAGCTCACCAAGATCTGCAACGACATCCGTTTGCTCGCCTCCGGCCCGCGCGCCGGCTTCAACGAGATCAACCTGCCTCAACTGCAGCCGGGCTCATCGATCATGCCGGGCAAGGTCAATCCCGTGATTCCCGAAGTCGTCAACCAGACCAGCTTCCTCGTCATCGGCCTGGACACCACGGTGACGCTGGCGGCAAGCGCCGGCCAGCTCCAGCTCAACGTGATGGAGCCCGTGATCTCGTTCGCGCTGTTCTTCTCGATCCGCACCATGGAGCGCGCCGTCAACAGCCTGCGCGAGAACTGCGTGCTCGGCATCACCGCCAACGAGGAGCACACCCGCAACATGGTGCTCAACTCGCTCGGCATCGTCACGGTGCTGAAACCGCTGCTCGGCTACAGGCAATGCGCCGAGATCGCGCGCGAAGGCTACAAGAGCGGCAAGTCGCTGCATCAGATCGTCGTCGTCGAGCGTCAATTGCTGACGCAGGAGAAATGGGACGAGATGTTCTCGTTCGAGCGGCTGATCAATCCCGATCTCATCGGATAGGCGCGGGTTTCTCCTCCCGTCATTCCGGGGCGCGAACCCGGAATCCATCTCACCATTCGCGCTGCGGCCCGGTGGATTCCGGGCTCGACGCGGCGCGTCGCCCCGGAATGACGAAGCAAGGAATTCCGTGCGTTGGAATTGCGGCGGAGCGCGATCGGCGGCGTGCAAACGCAATACTTGACAGTGGAAAGATTGCCTTGTTGGTATGGTCTCCAACCTTCGATGTGACTGCCAATAGAGGATCGTTCCGCGATGTCCATGCCTGCCTTGTTCAAGGGGCGCCTGTCGATCCCCGTGATCGGCTCTCCGCTCTTCATCATCTCCGTGCCCGATCTCGTGATCGCACAGTGCAAGGCGGGTGTGGTCGGCTCGTTCCCGTCGCTGAACGCGCGGCCGCCGGAGCTGCTCGACGAGTGGCTGGCGCGCATCACCGAGGAGCTCGCCGCCTACGACCGCGCGCATCCCGACAAGCCGTCGGCGCCGTTCGCGGTCAACCAGATCGTGCACAAGTCGAACAACCGGCTCGACCACGACATGCAGCTCTGCGCCAAGTACAAGGTGCCGATGATCATCTCCTCGCTCGGCGCGCGCGAGGAGCTCAATCAGGCCGTGCACGGCTGGGGCGGCATCGTCTTCCACGACGTGATCAACCAGAAGTTCGCGCACAAGGCGATCGAGAAGGGCGCCGACGGCCTGATCCTGGTCGCCGCCGGCGCCGGCGGCCATGCCGGCACCATCTCGCCGCTCGCCTTCGTGGCGGAAACGCGCAAATGGTTCGACGGCCCGATCGCGCTGTCGGGTGCCATCGGCAACGGCAAGGCGATCCGCGCCGCGCGCATTCTCGGCGCCGACTTCGCCTATATCGGCTCGGCCTTCATCGCGACGAAGGAAGCCAATGCGGTCGAGAAGTACAAGGAGATGATCGCAGGCTCGACGGCCGACGACATCGTCTATTCCAACCTCTTCACCGGCGTGCACGGCAATTATCTGAAGCCGTCGATCGTTGCCGCCGGCATGGATCCCGAAAACCTGCCGACCTCCGATCCCTCGAAGATGAACTTCGGCACCGACGCCTCCGGCGAACGCGCCAAGCCGAAAGCCTGGAAGGAGATCTGGGGCTCGGGCCAGGGCATCGGCAGCGTCGAGGGCATCTTGCCCGCCGCCGAGTTGATCGCGCGCTTCAAGAAGGAATACGACGAAGCGATCGATCCGCCGCTGTGATGATTGTTGTGTCCCGGACGCGCGGCAGAGGGCAACATGGCTGCGCTGTGCCGGGATCCATCGCCGCAACACGGGCCCCGGATCGGTATCGCACCGCGCACGCGTTGCGCCGCATCCTGGGAACGCCAACCGAGACTGTTCGAGCATGACCTCCATCTACCGCGTCGACGGCAACCGCGTCGTCACCAGTCCGGACGCCGCGGGTCCGTGGGACCGGCGCATGCAGCACGGCTCGGCGCCGTCTTCTCTGGTGACATGGGCGGCGGAGCGCATCCCGACGCCGGTGCCGATGGAGATCGCGCGCGTCACCATCGACCTGATGCGGCCGGTGCCGGTGGCGCCGCTCACGATCGAGACCGAAGTCCTGCGTGAGGGCCGCAAGATCCAGCTCTGCCAGCTCAGGTTGCTTGCCGACGGCGTGCAGGTCGTCGGCGCCACCGTGCTGAAGATCAAGCGCCAGGCGCTGACGCTGCCGGACGACGTCAAAGAGCTGCCGGTCACGTTGCCGTCGCCGGAGGATTCCCTGGTCGAGGACGGCCACGCCGCCACCAGCCCCTTCGCGGGAATGGTCTCGATGCGCGCCGCGCGCGGCCGCTTCGGCAAGGCTGGAGCCGGCGCGATCTGGTTTCGCGTCGACCATCCCCTGGTCGAGGGCGAGGCGATTTCGCAGGCGATGCGCGCTCTCGCTGCCGCCGACTTTTCCAACGGCACCGCCTCGTCGCTCGATTTCCGTGCCTGGACCTACATCAACGCCGATCTCAACGTGAACTTCTCGCGCCAGCCGGTGGGCGAATGGATCCTGGTCGACGGCGAATCCTGGATCGGCCCCGATGGCGCCGGCCTCGCGATGTCGCGGCTGGCGGACAGGCAGGGCTATTTCGGCCGCGCGGTGCAAAGCCTGGTGATCGAGAAGCGCTGAGGCGTACTCCTGGCCGTCATGCCACCGCCGAAAGCGGGGCATCCAGTACGTCGCGGTCTCTCGGTGATCCCGGTCCTCTCGAAATACCGGATCGCCCGATCAAGCCGGGCGACGACACCGATCGTGTGTTTGCTTCACCGATAGAACATCGACGGCGGAATACCGAAATGCCGGCGGAACATCGCGGTGAAGGCGCTCTGGCTGGCGTAGCCGCAATCGAAGGCGACATCGATGATCTTCTCACCGGAGGCGATGCGGCGCAGTGCGTGCAGCAGCCGCGCCTGTTGCCGCCATTGCGCGAAGCTCATCCCCGTCTGTTTCGCGAACAGGCGGTGAATCGTCTTTGCGGTGACGCCGACGCGCTCCGCCCAGTCCTCGGCGGTCGAACTGGCCGAGGGATTGTCCACGATGGCTTCGCAGATCGTCCTGAGCCGGGCGTCGTCCGGGAACGGAAGGTGGAGCGGCAATACGTCCGACACGCGGAGTTCATCGAGCAGGAGCCGCATCAGGCGTCCGTCGCGACCCGTATCGTCATAGTCGACCGGAATGCGCGTGGCCGCGACGATCAGCTCGCGCAGCAGCGGCGATACGGCGATGACGCAATTTTTCTCGGGAAGGTGGGTCGCCGCGCGTGGATCGACGAAGACGGTGCGGATGCGCACCCGTCCTGACATCACCGTCTCATGGTTGAGATCGGGCACCAGCCACACCGCCCGGTTCGGCGGCACGACCCACGTGCCGGCGGCTGACCGCACCACCATGACGCCCTCGATGGCATGGAGAAGTTGCGCGGTCGGATGCGCATGCACGCCGGTGGACGCACCGTCGGGATAGTCGATCTCCATCGCGATCAGGGCGCGATCGGTGGCGTGAAACGCCAGGTGGCGGGTCGTGAGCTCGTCGAGCATGTCTCAATCTCGATAGTTTCGGTCATTCTAGAGCGATACGGACGCGTCCGGAAGCGATACGTCCGGGCTTCATCACTCGAGATCCACGGTTGAAGCCATGACCAACAAGGCCGCTTTGCTCTATCCCTTCTTCGCCATCGTGCTCTGGGCAGGAAACGTCATCGTCTCGCGACTTTCCGCCCACACGATCGGGCCCGAGGCGATCACGTTCTATCGCCTGCTGCTTGCGGTCGCATTGATGAGCCTCTTCGTCGCCGGGCCGGCCTGGCGCAACCGCGCGGTGATCTGGCCGCATCTCGGCCAGTTCGCCATTCTCGGCTTCCTCGCGATGTGCCTGTTCCAGAGCCTGTCCTATCTCGCGGCGGAAACCACCACCGCGACCAACATGGCCGTCTTCACCGCCCTGACGCCGCTGCTCACGGTGCTGTTGAGCGCGGTCCTGCTGCGGGAGACGCCGACCGTGGGCATGATCGGCGGCGGCGTGCTGTCGCTCGCAGGTCTCGTCTATCTCGTCAGCGCCGGCGATCCGGCCGCATTGCTGCGCAACGGCGTCCATCTCGGCGATCCCCTGATGTTCGTTGCGGCCCTGGTCTATGCGCTCTACGGCGTCCTGCTGAAGCGCTGGGACCTGCCTGTCGCAAGCTGGCAATCGACCTATATGCAGGCGCTCTGCGCGCTCACGATCATGTTTCCCGCCTTCCTGGCGACGCCGGCGCCGATGCGGGCGCTGAACGCGGAGACGCTGCCGCTCATCGCCTATGCCGGCGGACTTGCCTCGATCGTGTTGCCGTTCTTCTGGGTTCGCGGGGTGCAGATCCTCGGTCCCAACCGCTGCGCGGTCTTCATGAACCTGCTGCCGGTGTTCACCGCGCTCGGTGCCATCGTACTGCTCGGCGAGCCCGTTCGCGCCTTCCACATCGTCGGTGGCGGTGTCACGCTTGCCGGCGTCGCCTGCGCCGCGATCTTCCGACGGCCGCTATGGGCAGCCTCGTCGTCGCCAGTCGCGATTCGGAGTTGAAAGGCAGGCTTCCGCCGCCGCGGAAGGGATGCTTGGTCGTGAGCCTCTTCTCGTCGGAGGCCTCTTGTTCGACGCAGGCATCCTGCCTGTTCAAATGCCGTAGAAGATCTTGATCTCCCACAGCAGGACGACGATAGCCGTGATCAACGTGACCGCAGCCAATGCACTTTCAGAGGAAGCGACTCTCATTTCACACTCCGCTTCCAGCCCCGTCAGCGGTCTAGTTGATTCCCCGATTCGCCGGCAATTGCGCGGCCGGCGTTGACGCTCACTCCGTCGCGCGTTGTTGTTCGGGAGCCACAATGACACCGTAAAACCCCGGGGATTTTCACCCCACCATGCGGTCCCGCCCGCTCCAGAAGCTCGCGCGCAGCACCTTCTTGTCGACCTTGCCGACGCCGGTCATCGGCAATTCCTTGACGAACTGGATCTGCTTCGGCGTATGCGCCGAGCCCTTTCGCGTCTTCACGAGGTTGATCAGCTCGTCGGGGTCGGGCTGGGCGCCCGCGCGCGGCACGATGATCGCCGTGACGGCCTCGCCCCATTTCTCATCGGGGATGCCGACGACCGCGACCATCGCGACGTCTGCATGCTGCGACAGCACGTCCTCGACCTCGCGCGGAAATATATTGAAACCGCCGGTAACGATCATGTCCTTCTTGCGATCGAGGATGAACATGTAGCCGCGCTCGTCCTTGCGCGCGATGTCGCCGGTGTGGACCCAGCCGTTCTTCAAGGTCTCGGCGGTGATGTCCGGGCGCTTCCAATATTCCGCCATCACGTGCGGCGCGCGCACGCAGATCTCGCCGGCATCACCCGTCTTCACTTCCTGATCATTGTCGTCGAGAATCCTGACCTCGCAGGCCGAGACCGGGAAGCCGCAGGACAGGAACAGTTCCGGCGTCTTGGGATCGTGATCCGCCTTGCGCAGCACCGAGATCGGATAGCATTCGGTCTGACCGTAGAGCTGCGAGAACACCGGCCCGATGCGTTCGATGCCCTCGATCAGCCGGCTCGGCGACATCGCGGAGGCACCGTAGAGCACGAGCTCGAGCGAGGAGAGGTCGGTCTTGCCCAGCGCGGGATGATCGAGCAGCACGTAGATCATGGTCGGCACGAACAGCGTGAAGTTGATGCGTTCGCGCGCGATCGTCGCCAGCACGGCTTCGGGATCGAAGCCTTTCAGCATGTGCACGGTGCCGCCGCGCATCAGCGTCGGCAGCACCTTCGTGCCGGCGACGTGACTGATCGGTGCGACGGTGAGGTAGCGCGCGGCCTCCGGAATCTCGAAATCGGCAAGGATGACACCGGCCGCGCCGGCGTTTTCGCGATGATGGCGAAGCGCGCCCTTGGACTTGCCCGTCGTGCCGCCCGTGTAGTTCAGCGTGGCGAGATCGTCGAGGCTGGCGAGACACACCGCGCTGGCGTGGCCTCCGGTCTCGATCGCCTGCAGGAGATCGACGCCGTAGTCGGCTGGTCCCATGGTGAAGACCGACTTCAGCCCGGCCGCCTTCGCGGCGAGTTCGGCGCCGCGATCGCGGAAGGCGGCCACATCGACCACCAGCAATTCGGCTTCGGAATCCTCGAGCTGGAACAGCTGATCCGCCTGCGATCCCAGCGGATGCAGCCAGGTGTTGCAGAACCGCGATAATTGCGCGGCGACACCGGCGCACCATGTGTCGGCGCGGTTCGCGGTGAGGAAGGCGACGCGCGCTTCGGGTTGCAGTCCGAGACGCATGAACACGCGTTGGATGCGTCCGATCAGGTCGATGGTGCCCTCATAGCTGAGCGATCCGCCGGGCCATGCGAACGCGGTGCGGCCGGGATAGCGCGACAGTGCCTGCAGCGTCTGCGCGCAAGCCGGGGACGATGCGTGGAGCAGATCGGGCATATGTTTCCTCGTTGCTTTGTCATCGGCTTCTGGCGTGCCAATGTTTGCCCGTAACGCTAGCACAGAGAATACGGGATGGAACGACAAAGCCCGTGCAGGGAGGCAGATGTGATGTCCGATCGGCTGCAACATCTTCGCGATCGTCTCGCTTTGCCGCTGATCGCGGCGCCGATGTTTCTGGTGTCTGGCGTCGAGCTCATGGTCGCGGCCTGCCGCAACGGCGTGATCGGCAGCTTTCCCACGGTGAATTGCCGCAGCACGGAACAGCTCGACGCATGGCTCACCGAGATCGAGACGCGGCTGCGCCAGCACGCGGATCAAACCGGCCGCAAGGCGGCGCCGCTCTGTCCGAACCTGATCGTGCATCGTTCCAACGCGCGGCTGGAGCAGGATCTCGCCGTGCTGCTGCGGCACAAGCCGGAGATCGTCATCACCTCGGTCGGCTCGCCCGCGCCGGTCTTGAAGCCGCTGCATGACGCAGGCGCGCTGGTGCTGGCGGATGTCGCCTCGATCCGCCATGCCGAGCGTGCGGCGCACGCGGGCGCGGACGGACTGGTGCTGCTCACCGCGGGGGCCGGCGGTCAGACCGGCTGGCTCAATCCGTTCGCCTTCGTGCGTGCGGTGCGCGCGTTCTTCGACGGCATCATCGTGCTCGCCGGAGGCATCAGCGATGGCCGCGCGCTGCATGCCGCCGAGGTGCTCGGCTGCGATCTCGGCTACATGGGCACGAAATTCATCGCCACGCGCGAGAGCATGGCCGACGAGCGCCACAAGCGGATGCTGGTCGACAGCAGCGCCGATGACGTCCTGCTGACCACCGCGTTCACGGGGTTGCAGACCAGCATGCTGAAGCCGTCGATCGTGGCCGCGGGTCTCGATCCCGACGATCTGCCGGCGCGCGGGGCGATCGACATCGGCAAGGACATCGACATCGCCGCGCGCGAAAGTCGCCCGAAGCGCTGGCGCGATATCTGGAGCGGGGGGCACTCGACATCGGGCGTCACGGACGTGCCGGCCGTGGACGATCTCGTCGCGCGGACGCTGGCCGAATATCGCGGGGCGGGCGGCCGGTAGGCGCGGTCCCGGCGCGGGCCGGGACGTCCGCCTCCCGATCACGGTTAATCCCGCATGCCTGCTGACCTCCGCACTTAACGGCAGATTAACCATCGCCCGCCAAGAATTCCCTCGCGGCCGCCAATCGGGGCCGAGAGGGACAGGCGATGGACTTCGAATTTCTCAACTCCAAGACGGCAGCGACCCTGGATGAAATCCGCGTCCGCGTGGCGCATGCGCTGGCGCGTCATCCGCTGTGCCGCGGCGTGCGCTTCGACATCGTCAGCGTTCCCCGCACCCGCCGGGGCGGCAACTGGACCGTGACGCTGCAATCGGTCGAGCCGCGTGCGGTCTGGGAGGCCTCCGAGATCGTCGCCGACATCCAGGACGCCTACGATCTGGCGATAGCTGCCTGATTTCGTTAGGTTTTCCGGGACATGTCGCCGCAGTCCGAGCGATTGCCGCCGCGCTGGCATGGTTAGGCCTTATTTACCGCCCAGTTTCCGGGCAGTGATCACGTGGACTTGAAGTCGGACGCGGAGAGACGTTTGTCCAAAGCCATCACCATCACCGTGCTGACATGCATCCTCGTGCTGGGTGCGGCCACGACCGCCATTCTCGGCCGTGACAGCGTACCCAGCGTCAGCGCGGAGATGATTACCCAGGCACCGCCGCCCAAAGCGCTCGCCGCCAACCGCGCCGCCAAGGCCGACCGCCTGGTCCCGACCCTGGCGCTGGCCTCGGCCGCGATCGACCCGGTGGAAGTGCCGGCCGACCGGCTCGCGCAGGCGCCGGTGCTGACCGAGCCGCTGCGTCAGGCCTTTGCCGCCGCAACCCCGTCCGATTTCCCGATGCCCAAGCCGAGCACGCACGAGGCGCCCGCCGCCGCGGAAGCGCCCGCTGCCGTCGAAGCTCCGGCCAAGCCGAAGGTGGTCGCCAAGCCGCAGCCGCAGAAATCCTATTCGCTGCTCTCCGACGTGCAGATCGCCGGCATCAAGGATCGCCTGAAGCTGTCGTCGTCGCAGGAATATTACTGGCCCTCGGTCGAGTCCGCGCTGCGCAACGTCGTCCGCAAGATCTCGGCCAACAAGCTCTCCAATCCGAACGCGCCGGGCGTTCCGATCGATCCGAATTGCGACGAGGTCCAGCAGTTGAAGTCGGCTGCGATGCCGCTGCTGTTCCAGTTGCGTGACGACCAGAAGGAAGAAGTCCGTAAGCTCGCCCGCATCATCGGGCTGGAGAAGGTCGCGCAGCAGATCTGACGCCGGCCTCCCGCGGCCGCGCCGCGACCGTCACGAAGATCATCCCCGAACGTCATCCGCTTCCATGTCGGAAGCGGACCCCATCGACATCGCACGCCGGTCGCTTGCTCAAGGCGGCGGTGGCGAGGCCGGAATTCGCTGCACCGTGATCCGCGCCGTGCCGCTGTTGTTGGCGTAGAACTGACCCCTCGGCCCCTGCACGGGAACGAGCCAGGACGGCGTGAATCTCCACGGGATCAGCCGCGGGAAGATCTGCACGGCGTCGTTGACGTAGAAGAACAGCTCGCCGGACTCGGGCGCCACGAACTCCGCGACCAGCAGCTCGGACAATCCCTGGCCGCGCCAGAGATCGCGCGCCGCGGGGAGAGCCTCCGGCGGGATCGGCTCGAATGGTCCGAACGAGCGCCAGGCACGCTTCAGCGCGCTGCCCGCATCCTTGAACTCCGCGGAATCGTCGAGACGGATCGGGTAGTTCTTCCCGCTGTTGTCTTCGTAGGCGGGGATCGTCGTGTTGAGATGACGCGGCAGCGCGTCGGCCGGCATCACATTCACGGCCTGCAGCGGCAGGTCGTATGATCCTTTCCTGCCGATGCGCACCACCGGCTGGAACCAGTCCGCCCCGCTCAGGCGCAGCATCGGCACCGCCGAGCGGTGGGTCGCATCCGGCGGGGTCGTGAAGCCGTTCACGCCGGTCATGATGGTGCGGTCGAACCAGGGATCGACCATCTGGATCCAGACGCGGTACTTGCGCCCCTTCTCCGCCGCGAGATGGCTCGCCCAGCAGAAGTCGCTGACGCTGAACAACTCGCCCTGCGGCGCCGCGTTGCCCATGCCGGCCACGACCGGCACGTCGCCGACCGCGCGCGTGGCATCGTTGCTCGCACAGAGGCTGCCGGTGCCCATGCGCCAGTTGAAATAGCTGCGAGACACCAGCAGCAAGCCGGATCCGAATATCGCGAACAGGAAAACGCCGGGCAGCAGCACGTTGGTGAACGCCATGCGCACCGGCCAGGCATGCAGCCGCATCCAGCGTCCGATCGCGAGCGTCCAGCCCGACCTGCTGACCCGGCGCCTGCTGGCAAATCGGTCGGGCCTGTTCCAGGCCAGCCGTGCGCGCTCCTGAATGCTGTCGCGCAGCGCTGCATTCCTATTCCAGGCGACCAGCGCGACAATCACGAGCACGATCGTGAGGAAAGGATAATAGGGCGCGATGTCCAGCCACGGCTTCGCATAGGACGGCAGGAAGTTCGCGATGAGATCGACAAAAGGCTGGGCGACCGGTCCCGCGCCGTTGTCGAAATTCGTGATCCATCCGAGCACGGAGGTGTGTTCGAGCCCGTGGTCCTTCGACGTGCCCACCACCCAGCGCGCGATCCAGGGCCACGCGACCAGGATGCACAGCGAGATCACCAGCGCGAAATAGGCGACGCGGCGCCACCACACGGTGTCGAGCACCTGCCTGGCCATTTCGGCATCGGGCGGGCTCATGGCCGTGAAGGCGTCGGCCTCGGCCGCCTTCTGCCGGTCCCCGGCTCTCGCCGCATAGGCGGACTTCATGGCCTTGCGCGTCTCGTCCTTGGTAAGCGGCAGGACCTCGCCGTCCGGCAGCAGCACCCTGGCGTTCGCCGGCAGCATCAGCGGCGCGTAATTGTCGCATCCGTGCAGCATGCGTTCGACGACGGCAAAGTGAACCACCGGCGGCCCGCCATCCTCCTTGCCGTCACCGATCGGCCGCGGGCCGTAGCGATAGAGCACCCCGGCGCCGCTGCGCGAATCGTGCATCGGCCCGATCGCCGATTGATAGTCGCGAAAATGCGCGATGGTGCCGTCCTGAAAGCGGAGCCGGTCGCCGAGCTGCTCTGCCATCCAGACCAGCGGCACGAACGACAGCGTGCAATCCGGATAGCCGCCGCCGATGTCGGAATGGACGCCCGCGAACCACACCTCCTTGACGACCTGTCCGGCCGGCAGTTTGCGCTGATCGATCCGCAGGGGATGGAAGGTGGTGCGCTCGTCGTCGAGCGCGAGCGCATGGCAGGCCTGCTTCACCTTGTTCGAAAGCCGGTGATTGCGGAAGGAGATCGGCCAGATCGCCCAATCGATGGCGATGCGAAGCTCCTCGACCGGAACGCCGAACGCCTCGACCGTGTCGAACAGCCCGAGGAATTCGATCTTGACGTTCTTGCGGCCATCCATCGCCTCGCGGACTTTCGCGTAGGAGCGATGCCCGAGCAGCAAATGGTAGAGGTAGAGCAGGACGTCGCGAATCCAGCGCGCGAACCAGATCGTCGGCAGGCTCCAGTATCCGACCGAGTGCTTCCGGTACTCGCGCCACGCGGCCATCGTGTTGCGCTGCATTTCGGTATGCGACACCGGCGTCTCGTCGATCACGGCGGGGACGAGACCCTGGCTGGAGATCATCGCCGCCAGCGTGCGCGCGGTGAATGCGCCGCGGCTGAAGCCGAAGATGTAGATCTCGTCGCCGGGGCGCCAGTTCCAGCACAGGAAGCGGTAGAGCTTGCGTACGTTGGCGGGCACGCCGATGCCGGTGGCGCCGTCGAGCGCGGCGAACGGTGCCCAGCCCGCGGTGCCAACGCCCTTGATGTAGTACGCGATCTGGTCGGGCTGGGTGTGGTCGAGCGCCTCGTAGAGCCGCCACACGCTGGATTCCTGGGTGGTGAACGCATTGCCCGTGCCGTCGGCGAACAGCACCAGCTTGCGTCCCCGCGGTGGAGTTGCGGGCGCCGTGTCGGCACGGGTCTCGTTGTGCGGGTTGTCCGCTCCGGCGAGCTCGCTATTCGGCGCGCCATTGTGATGCGGCATGGACCCCCCTCCGACAATTCAGCCGGAGACGCTTTGGGCCCCGTTCGGGTGGCATCTTCCGGATTCAATCAATGATCGCGGCATGAAAATTCGGATGCATTCTGTGCATGATCCCGTTGAGGTTGCAAGCGGGAACGCCCCCTCTCGCCGTGACGTTGCGCGGCGGAATGGCTGCGGGAGATGTGCGGTGTTCGCGTGCCGACCGATGCGGCGCTGGTCCTGAAAAGACGTATCAAATTTGAACCTCTCCCCGGGAAACGGGGAGAGGCCTGCGTTGATGCATTATCTGCCATTGCCGCGGCAGGCGCCGCCGGGGCCGATATGATAGCCGCGTGGACAGGCATGCGCGCCGGGGTTCGCGTAATTCCGCAGACAACCGCCATAGGGGCCGCGGTGCCAGCCGGCACCGCAGCCGCCGGCGACAGCGACGACGTCGCCATTCGCGCTCGCAACGAGCGGCGCAAGCGGCATGGCCTGGACCGAAGTGGTGATCGCGCCGAAAGCGACCGCCGCGGCAAATACGATTCGGATCATGTTCTGGGCTCCGGATGCTTGCGCTAATGGGTGGCGGCGAACTCGATCCCGGCGCGCACCTCGGCGACCGCCTGATCGATCAGACCCATCGCCCGCTCGCGATGGCCGCCCTTGTTCGCCTCGGCCTTGCTGAGCTCGGCACGGGCCGATTGCAGGATCGCGATGGCTTCGTCCATGTGCGGCTGTGCGCCGAGCGCATAGCCGATCGAGAGGCTGGCCGCGATGACGCCACCGAGCACGAGGCTGCGGGGTAGAGAGCTTCGCATGTCGTTTTCTCCTCCAGCGGGCGTCAGGCCGGGGCCGCCCGGTTGCCCGGACGCGGGCAGCAGACAAGGCTCGCGTCCGCCGCCTGCATAGGGCCGGTTCGTGAGAGTCGTCTTGGACTGTCCAGCGTCGTCGGGATTGCGGCTTGGACTGACCGGCGCTGCTTGAATCACCCCGCCGTGCTGATAACTTGCGGCGGGCGGCCCGGCGCAGGCCTGCATCTCCGGCTCGCAAGGTTCGATCGACGTTGCGCGAGCGCGTTAAACGACGCCTCTTCAAAGACTTTTCTCCCGGATATTCTCCTCGAAAGTTCTTTCGATGCCCGTCGTCAGGAAGTCGCTCTCGACCGACTTGCTTCCGCAAGACCTGTCCGACCGGCAGCGATTCATCCGGTTCGCCGAACTGTTCGAGCATTTCTCCAACACCGGCGAGCTCGATCCCGCCTCCGACGTGCCGTTTCGCGCCGCGATGAACTCCATTCATGTCGGCACCACGATGCTCGGGCGTTGTGACGGCAGCTTCGTCACGGTCAGGCGGGAGAAACGCCAGGTGCTCGAAACCGGCGACGATCGTTTCTGCCTCGCGCGCAACACGGGCGATCGTCCTTCGCAGGTGATCCATCGTGGGCGTGAATTCACCATGCGGCCTGGATCGATGGTGCTGCTGCAGCTCGACGAGCCGTTCTTCGTGGCGGATGGCGCCAACCACAAGCGCTTCACCAATGTGCACCTGCCGGTCGACACGTTGCGGGCGATGGTGCCCGATGTCGACGATCTCGTCGGCTGCGAACTCGAGCCGGGTGGGGCGCTGTCGCTTGCGATGGATTACAGCGATCTCCTGCTCCGCCATCCCACCGCCGCCGACCAGGCCGGCATGCTCATTGCCGCGCATCTGCTGGATCTCGCCGCGATCGGGTTGGGGGCGCGCAGCGAGGTCGCCGTCGGGGCGCAGCGCCGGGGTCTGCGGGCCGTGCGGCTCAAGGCCGTGCTGTCGGTTCTGGAGGCGCGCTTCCACGAGCCGGATTTCTCCGCACAGAAGCTTGCCGCCGCCGCAGGCCTCTCCGAGCGCTATGTCAACGAACTCCTGTTCGAGGCCGGGGCGAGCTTCACCACCCGCTTGACCGAGTTGCGCCTCCGCAGGGCCGCGGACCTCCTCACCCATGACGGTGGCCGCATCAGCGACGTCGCGTTTGCCTGCGGGTTCAACGACCTGTCGTATTTCAACCGCTGCTTCCGCCGGCGCTTCGGGCTGACGCCGACGGCGGCGCGGGGCAGGTGAGGCGCTGCGCCCCGCCGGGGGCTCCTACGACGCCTCTTCCCTGGGCGGCGGATATCGCCGCATCAGCATCGACAGCGACAGGTGCCGCTCGTCCTCCGGCAGTTCGATCCAGGCCAGCACCTGCGGCCGTTTCCAGTCGCCGATGCCGAAGTCCATCGCGATCCATTTCTGCGGCTCGGGGCCGTCAAGCCCGCGCACCCAGACGAAGAAGCGCGGGACATCGTCGGCTTCCGTTTCCGTCACGCGTCTCCTGGCCATCAGGCTGCTCGCTGCATCGACATCGGCTCCCGCGGGGCTGAAGGTATGGCCCAGGGCGATGGGAGTCCATGCAGCGCTGCCCTCGCTACTGCCAGAGCCGGCTCTCCGCCACGCGGTTGATGTCGGCGAGCCGCCGGCTGGCATCGGCGCCGAGGTCGAGGCTGCCGACCAGCGCCAGGAGGCGGTGATAGGCCCCATCGGCGACTTCGACCGGCAGCGGGGCTTCATCGAAAGCCTCGACATAACTGCCGACGAGACCGCTCAACAAACGGCACAAGCCGCGCTGCCCGGGATCGTCCCGGCCGAGCGTTTCGAGTTTCTGCTGGAAGTTACGGAAGGTCCGCAGACCGTGGTGCTGCTCTGAGAGCCAAGCGTGCAGGTCGTTCATATGAGCCTCTTCGGTAAGTGAAGAAGCTACCGGCTTATACAGTGTGGATGTGACAATTGCTAGGGGCCGGGAATTGCGCCGGAATGCAGCCGGTCCTGCCGTGGGGTTCGGCGCAGAACCATTGTGCCTTCCCAATAGGGAGGCTTTGGTCGTTGGTTGGCACGGGTCCTTCAGTCGATCCAATTCGCTCAGCGAGCGGAATCCGTTCGCAGGAATCCGGCATTGAGGGTCGAGAACAACGTCTTCCCTTTCTTCACCAGATCATACTTGCGCCCATACAGCAGCCAGACCGCGGTGACCTGGCACATGCCGCCCATCATGAGGGACATGGCGCTGTAGGGATCGAGATTCCTTCGGTAACTGCCTGCGCGCACGGCCTGCTTGACCAGTTGGACGTAGCGCATCGCGTATTTGTCCACGGCGATCTTGATCTGCGGTTCGGATGCAATGACGCTCGGCCAGATCTCGAGAAAGAAGACCCGTCCCCAGCCGGGGTTCTCGGCGATGTACTCGAAATTGGCGTTGAAGATGATCCGGAGCTGCTCGACGGCGTCGACGCCCTTCATGAGCAACGGTTCGGTCTTTTGATAGAGCGCTTCGAAATTGCGTTCGGGCACTTCCAGCACGAGCGCGCGCTTGTCTTCGAAATAGTCGTAGATGCTCGGGAGAGGCACCTTCGCGGCGCCGGCGATATCGGTCAGCGAGGTTCGGTCGATCCCTTTCTCCCCGAACAATTTCGTCGCGGCTGCCAGTATCTGCTCGCGCCGCTCACGGCTGCGTTGCTGCTTCAGTTTGAGTGTCGTTCCGGACGGCAAAGGTTCTCTCCTCGCGATCCGCTGACACTAGGGCAGTGCCGGGCGGAGACCAAGAGCCTGATCAAGATTTCGAAGAATATTCGAAATATCTTGACGGCCGTCCGGAGGCCTGTCAGAACGTCGCCGACGCCCGGAGAGGCGCGGGAGGCAGGTCATGAACGAACACCGTGTATCGCGACGTAATATCCTCAAGTCGGCGGCAGCCATCGCGGCTGGCGTCTATGGCGCGCCCGCGATTTTGCGGCCGTCTTTCGCGGCCGAGGAATTCTCGATCTGCGGCGCGTGGGAAATGACCGCGCCCGGCATCGCCAACACGGCGACGCTCTGCGATCGCGGCTCTAAGCTGGCCGTCGATACGCTCTCGAAGACTCTGGATCTCGCTTGCAGCTATACGACCGTCGACAGCGAGGGCGATCCGGGCAAGGGCGTGCGCAAGGTCGCCGAGCAGGTCAGCCAGCGTAACGCGAAGTTCTTCGTGGGCGGTGCTTCGTCCGCGGTCGCTCTCGCCGTCAGCAAGGAAGTCGGCAAGTCCGGCGGCATCTACGTGACGACCGGCGGCGCGGACGAGTTGACCGGATCGGAGTGCGCGAAATCCACCTTCCGCTGGCCGGTTGCCACCTATGGCGCGGTCGAGGGGACGGTGCGGCCCCTCCGGCAGAAGCTTCCGCAAGCCAAGCGCTGGTTCACCATCACGCCGAAATACGTGTTCGGCGACGCCTTGCTCCGCAACACCCAGCGCGTGCTGGCGGAGACCGGGGCCGAGCATGTCGGCAACGCCTATCACGGGCTGGCCGAGCGGGAATTCTCAGGCTATCTGACCGAGGCGCTGGCGGCCAAGCCCGATGTCCTGTGCCTGCACAGCTTCAGCGGCCAGACCATCGACGTGCTGCGCCAGGCAGCCGAGTTCGGCCTCAAGGAGAAGATGACTATCCTCATCGTCTGGTCGGCGGGACTCGACCAATACCGCGCGATGGGCGCCGATCTGCTCAATGGCGTCTATGTCGGAGCTCAGTACTGGCACGGCATCGATACGCCGGCGAACCGCGAACTCGTTCCGCTGTTCCGCAAGACCTTCAACGCCCCGCCGACCTACTCGGAGATCTCCGGCTACATGCTGTCGCGCCTGATCATGGAAGGCGTGGCCAAGGCGAAGTCGAAGGATCCCGCCAAGGTCATCGCCGCGATGGAGGGCTTGCGCTACGAAGGGCCGACCGGGCCGGAGGAGATCCGCGCCTTCGATCACCAGTGCATCAAGGACTACTATCTGCTGCGCGGCAAGCCGGCCAAGTCGATGGCGGATGCGGACGATTTCCTCGAAATGCTTTCCGCAAGCAAGGCGTTCCAGGATCGCGACAAAGCGGGCTGCACCGCGATCTGAGATGCAGCTCTTCGTATCGCAGATCCTGAACGGCATCGGACTGGGAATGATCTACTTCCTGGTCGCGGTCGGTCTGACGCTCATCTTCGGCGTCATGCGCTTCGTCAACTTTGCGCACGGAGTGTTCTACCTGCTGGGTGCCTATGGCGTGCTGACGCTGTCGGAGCAGGGCGTCGGCTTCGTCGTGGCGATTCTCCTGAGCGTCGTGGCCGTGATGGCCTTTGCCGGGGTGCTGGAACGGGTGGTGCTGTCGCGGGTCTACGACCTGCCGCCCTTCTTCCACATCCTGTCGACGTTCGGGATCACCCTCATGGTCGAGGAAGCGGTCAGGATGATCTGGACTGCAGCGCCGCACCGCGTCCTGATTCCGCCGGTGGTGCGTGGGCTGACCACGTTCGGGCCGTTCTTCTACCCGAACTACCGGATCGTCGTCATCGCGGTTGCGGCCGTTTGCGCGATCTGCCTCTGGCTGTTCCTCGAGCGGACGCGATACGGCGCAACCATACGCGCCGGCTCCGAGCATCGTGAAGTGGTGCGCCTGCTGGGTATCGATATCGCGCGCTTGTTCAGTTTCAATTTCGTGCTCGGCGCGGGGCTCGCGGCATTGGCCGGCGCGCTGGTGTCGCCGATCCGCGGTGTCGATCCGAACATGGGTCTGGAGGCGCTTGCAATCGCGTTCGTTATTTGCGTCGTCGGCGGGCTGGGAAGCTTTCGGGGCGCGCTGGTCGGCGCATTGCTAATCGGAATACTGCAGAGCCTCGCCACGTCGGTGTGGGGCAGCGGTGCGGGCCTTGTCGCTTACCTCGCGATGGCCGCCGTGTTGCTGGTCAGGCCGCAAGGACTGTTTCCCGGGCCCGGTGGGAGCGCGCGATGATGCCAGGTCGTTTGCCCGGTTCCTCCACCCTGATCGTCTACCTCGCTGTCCTGCTGTTGCTGCCGATCGTCGTTCCGTCGGTGCCGCTCGCCACGGAGATCGCGATCATGACGCTGGCGACACTGAGCTGCCATCTGCTCCTTGTCTATGGTCCGCTCCTGTCGTTCGGGCAGGGGGCCTTCTTTGGCATTGGCGCCTATCTCGGCGGGCTCTACGCGATCGGGGTTGGACCGGCAGCGCCATTCGGCGCAGTGATCGCAATTCTGGTCGGTGGTCTCGGTGCGGCCGTCGCGGCCCTGTTGGTCGGCATGGTTGCGCTCCGCAGGATCGCGGGACTTGGCGGACATGGCGCCGGCGGCGTCACGTTCCTGATGCTGACCTTCGCGGTGGCCCAGGTTGCCTATTTCGTCGCATACAACGCCCCGCAACTGACGGGTGGCGAGAACGGGCTGCTGAACATCCCGCGGCTGTCCGCCGGTCTTTCGGCGTCCGATTTCACCCTGACGGATCCGACGCGCTTCTACGTGTTCTGCGCGGTCGTTGTCGGCGTCGTGGTCGTGCTCGTCGATCGCTTCATCAATTCCACCGCCGGTCAGGCTTTCCGGGCCGTCGGAGAGAATGAGCGGCGAGCGTCGGCGATCGGATATGACGTCTTCACCCTTCGCCTGACGCTGTTCGTCGCGGCGGGCGCGATCGCCGGAATCTCCGGGGCACTTTATGCGATGTTTCTGGGGCTCGTGCCGCTCTCGGCGATCGACCTGATACAGAGCGAGCGCATCGTCATCATGACGGCGCTCGGCGGCACCGGTTCGATCCTGGGCGCCATCGTCGGCACGATCTGCTTCGTGCTGGGCTCCGATCTGTTGTCGCGCGTATGGCCGCATTGGCCGTTCGCGCTCGGTGCGGCCATCGTGATCGTCGTTTTCTTCGCGCGCGGTGGTGTGCTTGGCCTCATCGAGAACGTTCTGCGCGCGTTGCGAGGATCGCGCCAGCAGTCGGAAACAGTCGAATGATCGCGCAGGCGCCTGATCAGGTCGGGGAACGGCCGTCGATCTCCGCGCGCGGAGACGCCCAACTCGCCGCGCGGGGGCTCGGCAAATCATTCGGCGGGTTTCGTGCCGTTGACAACGTATCGCTCACGATCGCCCGAAACGAAGTCAAGGCCGTGATCGGACCGAACGGCGCAGGCAAGAGCACGCTGTTCTCCTGCCTGGCGGGGACGCTTCGTCCGAGCGACGGGCAAATCCTGCTCGACGGCGACGACGTGACGTCATTGCCGGTCCATCGCCGGGTGCAGCGCGGCCTCGTCAAATCGTTCCAGACGACATCGATCTTCCAGGCAATGACCGTTGCCGACAATCTCATGACGTCGGTGGCCGCGGTCTGCCGCTGGTCGCTTCGCGACATCTTCGGCTCGCCATGGCGCCGGGCGGACGTCCGCGAGCGCGTGGACCAGGCGATGGAGCTTGTCGGCCTCGACGATCGGCGCAACGTCGTGGCGGCCACGCTTTCCCATGGTGATCAGCGCAAGCTCGAGATCGGCCTCGCGCTGGCTTGCGGCGCGCGCATCCTGCTGCTCGACGAGCCGACCGCCGGAATGGGGATCGACGACGTCAAGGCGTTCTGCGAACTCGTGGAACGTTTGCGCTCCACCTGCGGCATTCTGCTGGTCGAGCACAACATGGACATCGTGCTTCGGGTCAGCGACCGCATCACCGTCCTCGCGCAGGGGCAGACGATCTGCGAGGGAACGCCCGACGAGGTGCGCCGGGACGATGCGGTGCGGAAGGCCTATCTCGGCCGCCGGGAGATCTGAGATGCTCGATGTGGAAGCGCTCGATGCCTATTACGGCAAGAGCCATGTGCTCGAGGCAGTCAGCCTGTCGGTCGGTGGCGGCGAGATCGTCGGCCTGCTCGGACGCAACGGTGCCGGCAAGACGACGGCGCTGCGCTCGTTGGCCGGGCTGGTCCAGACTCGCGCGGCGCGCCTCGCTTTCGACGGCGCGGACATTCGAGGCCTTGCCCCGGACCGGATTTCGCGAGCGGGACTGGTGCTTGTCCCGGACTACCGGGGCGTGCTCGCGGGACTGACCGTCGAGGAGAATCTTCGGATTGCCGCGCGTGCGCGGTCGCCATTCGGCCTGGACGAGGCCTACCAGATGTTTCCGCGCCTCGAGCAGAGGCGCGCCAATTCCGGCGCCGCGCTTTCCGGTGGCGAGCAGCAGATGCTCGCGATCGCGCGCGGTCTGATGTGCGATCCGAAGCTCCTGATGCTGGACGAGCCGACCGAAGGCCTGGCGCCGATCATCGTCGACGAGATCGTCGACGCGCTGAAGCTGATCCGCGACCGCGGCACCGGCCTCTCGGTCCTGATCGTCGATCAGAATCTAGACGTTTGCCTGGCCATCGCGAGCCGGCACTACATTCTCGAGCAGGGCCGCATCGTGCACGCCGCGACGTCGTCTGAATTGAGCGTGGCAACCGAGATCCAGCAACGCTTCCTGGGCGTCGACGCGGCCTGACATGCCGCTATCGATGGTCTAGTCGAAGCAGGGTTGCCTTATCGGCTTGCGGCCATTCCTAGAGACGTCTGCTGCGGCAGGGCGGCGGGACTAGGACTCGCTTCATAACGAGATCATGGACGGACGAGGAGCTACACAAAGCGGGCGTCTCGAGCGCGCGCGGGTCGAGCGCGCTCTTCAATCCGCGACCGCCATAGGCGATAGCCCGGCAATCCGCGGAGCGCCATGTTTTGCGCTCCGCGGCTCTTCCGATGATCGTCAGACCGCCGTGTTGCGGCGCTCATGGGTCCGGAACGTGTTCCGGGCGATGATCTGCCGCATGATTTCCGACGTTCCGTCGAGGATGCGCACGACGCGGGTTTCCCGCCAGATGCGTTCGATCGGCAGATCCTTGGAATATCCGGAACCGCCGAACAATTGCAGCGTGGTATCGGCGATGCGCGACACCATGTCGGCGCCGGTATATTTGGACAAGGCCGCTGCGGCCGTCCGCGCCGCCGCATCACCCTGATCGTAGCGCCACGCGGCTTCATAGGCGACGAGGCGCGCGGCATGCAGCGCGCTCGCCATGTCTGCGATCTGCCACTCGACGCCCTGGTGATCGCGCAGCCGGCGTCCGAACACTTCGCGTTTGGAGACGTGGTCAAGGGCGTATTCGAGGAGCTGACTGGCGGCGCCGACGCAATAGGCGCCCCAATGCGTGCGCCCGGCATCGAGGCAGCGCATCGCGATGGCAAATCCCTCGCCTTCCTGTCCCAGCAGATTGTCGCGGTGAACACGGCAATCCTGGAACAGCAACTCGGAATGTTCCGAGCCGCGGCCGGCCGCCATCTCGACCACGCGGCCGATCGAGAGGCCCGGCGTCTTGGCGTCGACGGCGAAGGCGCAGATGCCCTTCGCGCCGGCGGACGGATCGAGTGTCGCGAACACCGTGAATACGCCCGCGGCGGGAGCGTTGGTGATGTATGTCTTCCGGCCGTCGATCACGTAGTGATCGCCGTCGCGCCGGGCGATGGTCTGGATGCGGGCCGCATCGGAGCCGGCATCCGGCTCCGTCAGGGCAAATGCGCCGATGACGCGGCCGCTCGCCAGTTCGGGCAGCCATTTGTCTCGGATGTCGGGCTTCGCGAAGAATTCGATCGCCTTCGATCCGATGTGAACGTTGACACCACTCAGATAGTAGAAGGCGGTATGAGCCTTTGCCAATTCCTCGATCGCGATGCAGCTGCCGAGCATCGACAGGCCAAGTCCGCCCCACTGCTTCGGCGTGTTGGTGCCGAACAGCCCCATCTTGCGCAAGCCCGCCATCGCGCTCTCCGGCACGTTGCCGGTTTCCTCGATCTGAGCGTCGTGCGGTTGCAACTCCGTGCGCACGAACTCGCGGACGCGGTTCTGCAGCAGGCGGAGATCATCGGGAAGCTCGAACTGCATCGGGTCACCAAAATTCGAATAATCTTCGAAAAACGTTGCGCCGACGCTTTGGCGATGTCAAGATTTAATGGAAGAGTTTTGGAGAAAAGTGGATGTTGGCCGGATTGATGCAGCAGGTGCCGCTCACCTTGAATCTCGTGAGGGAGCGGGTCCTGGATCTCTACCCGAACAAGACCGTGACGACGCGGTTTCGCGGCGGGATGCACGTCATCGCCTATCGCGATCTCCTCGCCCGCGCGGGGCGTCTCGCCAATTTCCTCAGCGAGGCCGGTGTCGGCCGCGGCGCGCGGGTCGCGACGCTTGCGTGGAATTCGCACCGGCATCTCGAATTGTATCTCGCCGTGCCCTGCATGGGCGCGGTGCTGCACACGATCAATGCGCGGCTGCTCGCCCCCGACGTCGCGCGCCTGCTTGCCCACGCCGACGACCAGATCCTGTTCGTGGACTGGTCCATCTGGCGGACCATGGGCCGCGAGATCGAGCTGCCCCCTGCGGTCCGGCATGTCGTGGTCATGGAGGACGAGCCGGTGACGCCGTCCGATCTGGCGATGGCCGCCGGCGTCGCCGGCCATGCCTACGAGCAGGCGATCGGCGGATACGATGCGGCCTTTTCATGGCCTGATCTGGACGAAAACGAAGCCGCGGGCCTCTGCTACACCTCCGGCACCACCGGCGATCCGAAAGGGGTTCTCTACAGCCACCGTTCGACCACGCTTCATACGTTGGCGTGCCTGTTTGCGGACGGCATCGCGATGCGGGAGCGCGACGTTTGCCTGCCTGCCGTCCCGATGTTTCACGCGAATGCCTGGGGCTTTCCTTACGCCGCGCTCATGGCCGGCGCGAGCCTCGCGTTGCCCTGCCGCGAAACTGATCCCGCAAGCCTCATTGAATTGATCGAGACAGCGCAGGTGACGATGGCGACCGCTGTCCCCACCGTCTGGATCGCCTTCCTTGATCATCTCAGGTCGAACCCGGATTCGGCCGATCGCATCGCGTCCTTGAAACGGCTTCCGGTCGGAGGCGCGGCGATCGGAAAGTCCTTCATCGACGATTTCGCGCGCCATGGGATCGAGGTGATGCATTGCTGGGGCATGACCGAAATCTCTCCGCTCGGATTGACCAACGTGGCGCGCTCGGACCTCGACGCACAACAGACCGCCGCCACGCGAAGCGCGCAGGGTCTGCCGATCCCGGGCTGCCGGCTGCGGATCGTCGATGCCGACGGCATTCGCTGTGAGATGGACGGCAGGACACCGGGCGAGTTGCAGATCAGCAGCCCTTGGGCGGCGGCGTCGTACTATGGGGGATTGGATGGCGCGTCGAAACCGTCCGATTCCTTCGTCGCCGACGAAGGGCGCATCTGGCTCAAGACCGGGGACATCGCGACAGTCGATCCGCACGGCTATGTCCGTATCGTGGATCGCGCCAAGGATCTGATCAAGTCGGGCGGAGAATGGATTTCCAGCCAGTCCCTCGAATTGCAGATCATGAGCCGCACGGATGTCCGCGAAGCCGCGGCGATCGCCAGGCCAGATCCGAAATGGCAGGAGCGCCCGGTCATATGCGTCGCGCTTCGCTCCGACACGGAGCAAGATCGAAAGCGCTTCGAGCAGAACTATCGTTCTTATCTCTCTCGCTCGTTTCCGAAATGGCAGATTCCCGAGGATGTCGTGTTCTATGCCGAGCTCCCGAAGGGCAAGACCGGCAAAGTCGACAAGGTCGCGCTGCGGCGCATGATCACCGGCGAGAATGGCCCAGACGATCCGAAATAGTGAGCCAGGGGGGCGGTCTGCTGCGACGTCACTTGACCAGTCAAAATGGTGCCCCTGGCCGGAATCGAACCAGCACTCCTTACGGAACTCGATTTTGAGTCGAGCGCGTCTACCAGTTCCGCCACAGGGGCCCTCGGTCGGCCCTGAAAGCGGAGCGTCGCGAAGCGGGCGGACTATAGCCACGGAACAGACGGGGTCAACCCGCGCCAAAGTGATCCCCGCCGTTCTCGACAGCCGTGTGGGCCGGGGTTAGAGGCTGAGACCGCGACCCATGTGAAAGAGGCTGCCGTGACCACCCAGAGTGCCGCAATGCCCGCGTTCAACCCGGCGACCACCGGCCCCGCGCTGACCGCCTCGCTCGCGGTTACCCTGATCGCGGCGGCGACGATCGCGGGGGCCTGGTTCTTCCAGCTCGTGCTGGAGATACTGCCTTGTCCGCTCTGCCTCGAGCAGCGCTATGCCTATTATCTCGCGATCCCGGTTGGCCTGCTGACCACCCTTGCGGCGAGGGGCAGCGCACCGCGTCCTCTGCTGCTCGCGGGCCTGGCGATCCTCGCGCTCGCGGCGCTCGCCAATGCCGGCCTTGGGGCTTACCACTCCGGCGTCGAATGGGGATTCTGGAAGGGGCCGACCGACTGCTCGGGCCCCGTGGTCAATCTCGGCAGCGCCACCGATCTCCTCTCGCGGCTCGACACCGTCAAGGTGGTCCGCTGCGACGAGGTGCAGTGGCGGTTTCTCGGCCTGTCGCTCGCCGGCTACAACGTGCTGATCTCCCTGCTCATGGCCGCGATCGCGGCCTGGGGATTTGCGGCGACGGCGAAGCGCTGATGCTCACGGCAGCGAGCGCCGCCTAATCGTCCACATCGTCCTGGGTGCGACCGAACAGGTGCACGATACCGGGCGTCGCGATCGTCACGAACACGAAGCGCGACAGATGATGGGCGCCGACGAAGATCGGGTCGATGTGCAGCGTCAGGGCGAGTGCCAGCATGGCGTCCATCGCGCCCGGCGCGAAGGCGACGACGACGTCTGAAAACTTCACCTGCGTCGTCAGCGCCACGAGCGCCACGAAGATCGCGGAAACGGCGATCGCGACCGCGAACGAGCCCAGCGCCGCATTGATATGGCCGGCCAGTGTCTTGATCCGCATCCGCGCGAAGCGGCTCCCGATCAGCGCCCCGATGCCGACAAGCGCGACGCCGCGTACCCAGTTCGGCAGGCCACCCTCGACCCATCCGGCGCCGTGCAGTACACTGGAGGCGATCATCGCGCCGAACATCCAGCTTGCCGGAAACTTGACCAGCCGCAGGAGCAGCGACGCCGCCAGGGAGACGACAGCCAGCAACAGTAGGTCGAGCGGCGAGGCAATGGCCGTCGTCAGCGACGGTGCGACGGACGGGGCGACGCCGGCGAACGCCAGCACCAGCGGCAGGGCCGCGGTGAGGATGATGACGCGCATGGTCTGCACCACCGCGATCCCCGGCAGATCGGCGCCGCGTTCGACCGCCAGGATCGTGATCTGCGACAGCGCGCCGGGGCTGCCGGCGAGAAAGGCCGACGTGCGGTCCCAGCCATGAATGCGCTGGAGGTAATAGCTCGAGCCGAAGGTCGAGCAGAACGTCGCGAGCGCCAACAGGCCGATGGTCAGCGGATAGGCACTGACCTGCTGGATCAGGTGGCGTGAGACGACCGACCCCAGCGAAATGCCGAGCAGCACCAGCACCGTCTGGGTCAGGATCGGGGGGACCGAAAGCTGGCGTCCGGCGATGGCGGCGATTCCGACCGCGATCATCGATCCCGAGATCAACCCGCCGGGCAGGCCCGCAACCAGAAATACCAGGCCGCCGGCGGAGCCGATGACGAGTGTCTCCACCGTGCTCAAGACCTTGGCACGGCTCGGCCATTCGAACGGTAGGGAGGCGGTGATTTGCTTCACGCCGCCTTATCGCAAATCGGCGAAAGGCGCACAATTGCGGCCATGTCATGCCGCAATGCGCGCGCCTTTCGCCAATGCCTCGGGACGGCCGATTGTGACGGATTTACTTCTTGTCGGCAGCGGCGGGGGCGGCGCCGGTGCTGCCGGCCTTCGCGGTCTTGATGCACTCAGAGCGGAATTTCTTGCGCTCCTTGCCGTGCAGGCCCTTGGCGTCGGCCTGCTTCGAGCATTCGAGGGATTCGGCCGAATGCTCCTTCGGAGCCTTCTTGTCGGTGGTGGTGGCGGTATCGGTCTTGGCCGCCGGCGCGGCGGTCTGCGCGAAAGCGGTGCCGGTTGCGAGTACGGAGGCGAGAACGACGACGGCGAGGCGCGAGGCGAGGGTCATGGCGTTTGCACTCTTGGTTGCAAGTTTGCGAGGGGCGCGAACGTCGGCCTGCGTTGCTGAACGCAACATGAATAATCCGAGACGGGAGATCACTATATTTTGGGCGGTGACGGCGCCGCCTCCTTGTCGCAAGCCGCGGGCTCGCTAGGATAGCAATCCTCGTTTCGCTTTTCCCTCAGGGAGACCAAGGATGACCATTCAATCAAAATTGTTGTGTGCTGTTGCGGTGACGGGATTTACTGCGCTGGCGGCGAGCGCTCCGGCGCAGGCGCTGACCACGCAGGAGTGCAGTGCGAAATACCAGGCCGCCAAGAAGGACGGCTCGCTCGGCACCATGAAATGGAACGACTTCCGCAAGGCCCAGTGCGGCGCCGATGCAACGCCTGCCGCAGCGTCGACCGCGGCTGCTCCGGCCGCGCCCCCTGCCGCCGAGCCGAAGGCTGCCGCGAAGAAGGAGGCGGCTCCCGCTGCCGCCCCGGCACCGACCCTGCCGGTCGGCAACGCCGTCTTCCCGAACGCGGTCGATCCGAAATACGCCAAGGAGACCGCCGGCAAGGCCCGCCTCCACACCTGCGTCGACCAGTACAATGCCAACAAGACCACCAACGGCAACGGCGGTCTGAAGTGGATCGAGAAGGGCGGCGGCTACTACAGCGAATGCAACAAGAAGCTCAAGGGCGCCGCCTGAGACCTGAATCGACACGATGGCCGGAGCACAGCTCCGGCCATTTCGTTTGGTGCGCGCGTACCGATAGGTCTTCGCCTGCCGCTCGGCTCCGGCCGGACGTCAGGCAGCGTGCTTCCTAGTAGCGGCCGGCGCCGGTGCCGCCGAAGTGGTAATCGATCCGCGCTGTAACGAGGTCGATATCCTGGCTGATGTCCTCGTTTCGGGTGTTGACGCCGAGGTTGCCCGGCGCGACGCCGGTGAACGCGCTGTTGTTGGTCCCCATGAAGAGATGGTCGTATTCGAGACCGACGGACCAATTCGGCGCAAAGCCGTAGGCGAAGCCGACGCCGACCGCGCCGCCCCATCGCGTATCGTTGGCCGAGCTCAATTCATTTCCGGTCAGGTTCGAAATGCTGGAATAGCGGTTGTCCGTCACCGCCGCGCCGCCCTTCACATAGAGTAGCGCGTTATTCCAGGCGTAACCGACCTGGCCGGTGAACAAGCCGTATGCGTCGACCTTGCTCTGGTTGGTGATGTTGGGAAACACGAGGCTCTGATTGGATCCGGAGAAGTCGGCCCAGTTGCCTTGCGCTTCGAGGCCGAACACCCACGAGGCCGCCTGCCAGCGATAGCCGATTTGACCACCGACCGTGCCGCCCGAGCCGGTGCCGCAGCCCTCGGCCGCGCTCGGGGTCACCGCGGTGCCGAAAAAGCTCGTGTTGCTCCAGCAGTTTCGATTCCATCCCCCGCCGCCATCGAGACCTACGTAGAATCCACTCCAGTCATACGCAGGCGAAGCCATCGGCGGGGCCTTCGTCGGCATGTATGTGCGCGCAGGCAGATCAGCCGCAAGCGCCGGCCCACCGATCGCGGCGAGACCAGCAACACCGAGAAACAGTCTCTTCATGTTCGAATCCCCTATCCATTGAGTGTCGACACGCGTGAGCTTAGGGAGATCTTCGCCGATGTATCGTGAAATTCCGGCAAGCTCGATGAACGCAAAATTTGCCATCGCTTTTCCTTGGCATTCAGATCGCTGCTCATTTCGGTCCGACGCCTGCGCGTCGTCAGTCCGCTGTCAGGATTGAGTTGCCGAACACGAGAGTTTGATATGTCGCCGGCACCGCCGATGACGCTTGCGCGCTGTGTTTTGCGCATTTGCGAAGACGTCGCGATCGACCTCTCCGGAAACGCTGTGAAACGAAGGGCGTGATGTTCCTGATGAGGCAGCCAAGCTGTGGGGGTGTGGCCGAGATGGCCTCGGTGTCTCCCAGGCTCGCACCTTCGCTCCTGTCGTCACGCTTGAATGGGACGGCTTCGCGTCTTGGCCGGTGCTCGCTATGCCTGTCGCAGAAAAGGGGCCGCTGCCTGGAGCCGCGGCCCCTCCCGGGTTGCAACGAATGCGGACTGAAATGCTTTATTTCGCCCGGAAACCGCAGCGTACCGCCGAAAGTGTAGGAAGGATCTATTTATATTATTTCGGCTGGTGTCTGCTCGGCGCCGACGTCGACCCGACGCTCAGCCACGACGCGGATGTGACGTCGTCGCATCGCAACGCGCTGCGATGAGCCTGCGGCCGCTCTCCTTGCATCCGTTCACTTGGTGTCAACGACGCGGTGCTTCTGCACCGACGAGCGCAGACTCAACGACCAGCAGCTCTTCGGCGGATTGCGCCGTGAGCCGCAGTCGCTTCCAAACCCCATTCGACGCCGCCGATGGCGCAGCGCTCCCGCATGGTGATCGCGCACGAGCCGCGCAAATCTCACGCGTGGTGTAGCGATTGACAAGGCGGCCATCGCATTCCTTGATGCGGTCGTCATGCTCGCAAGTCTCGGTCTCATCCTGCTCTGTCAATTGATCGGCGAAGCCGTCGTGCGCAGTCTCGGCCTGCCTTTGCCGGGACCCGTGCTCGGCCTGTTGTTGCTGTTGCTCCTGCTGCTCTCGCGCGACCGCGTTGCCCTCCTCGCGTGCGGGCCGCTGCGAAATGACGGTGTGGAGACCGCGAGCAAGGGCCTGCTTGCCCATCTGTCGCTCCTGTTCGTGCCCGCCGGCGTCGGCGTCGTCCAGAAGCTCGATCTGCTCGCATCCCATGGCCTTGCGATCGTCCTGGTGCTCGCGCTCTCGGTGGTCGTCACCCTGCTCGTGACGGTCCTCACCTTCCGCCTCGTCAGCCGCCTGTTGCGGCAGCAGGACGCGAGATGAAGGACAATCCGTTCTCGCTGTGGGTCTATCTCTCGCAGTCGCCGCTGCTCTGGCTGACGGTGACGCTCCTCGTCTATGCAGCGACGGACGCGGTGTCGCTGGCGACCCGGCGTCATCCGCTGGCCAATCCCGTACTCCATGCCATGTGGATCATCGGCGCGTTCCTGCTCGTGACTGGGACCTCCTACACGACTTATTTCGCCGGCGCGCAGTTCGTGCACTTCCTGCTGGGACCCGCGACCGTCGCGCTCGCGGTGCCGCTTTACGAGAATCGCGCACGCGTGGCCGCCTCCGTCGTGCCGATGCTGGCGGCACTGGCCGCCGGTTCGGTTACGGCGGTGGTGTCGGTCGTGTTGCTGGCCGAACTCGCCGGCCTGCCGCGCGACGTGGTGCTGTCGCTGGCGCCGAAATCGGTCACGGCCGGCGTTGCCATGGGCATCAGCGAATCCCTGAACGCCGATCCATCGCTGACGGCGGTCGCCGTCATCCTGACCGGCATCATGGGGGCGATCATCGTCACGCCTTTGATGGACCGCACCGGCATCACCGATTTCCGGGCGCGCGGTTTTGCCGCCGGTCTCGCGGCGCACGGCATCGGGACCGCCCGCGCGTTCCAGGTCGATGAGATTGCCGGCGTGTTTTCCGGCATCGCCATGAGCCTGAACGCCTTGGTGACCTCCTTCCTGGTGCCCCTGGTGATCACGCTGCTGGTGCGATGACATTGCGGCCGCGACGCTCTATATGAGGCGTAACAATTCCCGGTTCCGAACCGTATTTGCGGCGATGGGACCGAAACAGGACAAGATATGACCGGATTCAGGAATAGGGGCTTCGTGCCGACGCGTCGTGCGGCTTTGACGCTGATCGGGGCGGGCGCCCTCGCGATGGGTGGGACCACCCTTGCGCGCGCGGCCGTCGACGATGAGGAGGTGCTGACCGAAGCCAAGGTGCTCCGCGATCCGGATACGCCGGTTGCCGGCAATCCCGACGGCAACATCAGCATCGTCGAATGGTCGGACTACAATTGCCCCTATTGCCGCAAACTCGAGCCTGAACTGCGCCAGGTCATTCAGGACGATGGCAAGGTGCGGCTGGTCCTGAAGGATTGGCCGATCCTCGGGCCGGTTTCGGTCACGGCGGCGCGGATCGCCCTCGCGGCGAAATTCCAGGACAAATATCATCCGGCCCATGACGCCATGATGGGCGTCAGTTCGCGTCTGACCGAACCCCGCATCAACGAGCTGCTTGCCGCGGCCGGCGTCGACATGGACCGCCTGAAGCGCGACCTAGGGGATCATGCCAAGGACATCGACGCCATCCTCAAGCGCAACAACGAGCAGGCCGAAGCCTTCGGCTTCCGCGGCACGCCGGCCTTCATCGTCGGCAAGTATCGCGTTCCCGGCGTGCTCAGCATGAAGGAGTTCGAGCAGGTCATCGCCGATGCCCGCAAGGCCAAGATGAACTGAGGCCGGCCGGCTTCATCATGCCAACACAAAGGCGCCGCCGCGGACCCGCGACGGCGCCTTGTTCATGGTTGGTGTATCGCGGCTACTTCGACGAGATACGGACTCAGTCCTTGTGCGCGCGGTCGCGCAGCAGGTCCCAATCGGCCTTCGCGACATCCCAGTTCACGATGGTACGATTGGTGGTCGCGACCTCGCCGTTGGCGACCGACGAGGTCTGCATGGAGTCATAGACGTAGACGCCGCATGCGAGCAGCAGCGCGCCCAGGATCATTCCGAAAAAAGTCTGCATGGCGAACCTCCGGTGACGGCAGATAACGTCGGGCCGAATTGATGGTTCCGCGACCCTTCGGCGCAGACAGTGTCGGCCGGTTCATCCACCGTTCAGCCAGGACAGCAGCTCCGCGTTGATCTCGCGCGGATAGGTATGGCTGAGATCGTCGATCTCGCGATAGGTCACGGCCGCGCCCGCAGCCGAGAGCGCGGCCTGGGTCTGGCGCGCGGTCTGCACCGGAAACATCCAGTCGAGCTTGCCGTGGGTGATGAAGATCGGCAGGCCCTGCATGCGCGTGGCATCCGCCATCTCGGCCATCAGCGGATGAAAGGTCGCCGAGACCGGCGCAAGGTGGGTGAACGGCGAGGCGCCGTCGAGGCCAGTGACGTAGCAGAAGGTGCCGCCGTCGCTCATGCCCGTCAACAGCAGGCGCGAGGCGTCGACGGTCCAGCGGCTGCGGACCGTCTCGAGGATGCGCATCAGGTTGGGCGTGTCGCCGTCATCGCCCATCAGCGCCCAGGTCGGTCCGGTCGCAGTCGGCGCCACCAGGATCGCGCCCAGGCTGCGGGCATCACGCAGCCAGCTCCACAGGAAGCCGCGGCCGTTGCCGCTGCCGCCGTGCAGCGCCATCACCAGCGGCATGGCTCGGTCCGGAGTGTAATATTCGGGGACATAGACGGAGAAGCCGCCGCGGCTGCCGGGTTCGTTGTGATCGTGGAAGATGCCGGTGTGCTCACCGGCGCCCGTCTCCAGTTGCGCGAGCAGGGCGTCATTCTCGCGATTTGCGGTGTTGAGGAAGAAGCTGCTTACCGGCGGAAACTGGACGGCCAGCGGATAAAGTGCCTCCATCGCGCGCGGTGTGTGGCGCAGCGCGCGGAAGACGGCGACGAGATCGCCATTGCCGCGCTCGACCTCGCGGATGCCGGCAAAGGCCGCGAGAGTCTCGTCGCAGGCGCGATCAAGCCGTTCGCGGAGCCCGGCAAACTGCTCCGGCCAGTTACCGATCGCCGCGCGCGCTGTCCGCAGCATCTCGTCCGGTGCACCGATGGCATTCATCACGGAGGCGAAGGCCGGCGGATGCAAATGCCGCTGAAAGAAGCCGAGCGCTTCCAGCGCGTTCAGCAGCGGCGGCAGTACGGCCACGATGTCGTCGACCACAGCCTCGCTCATCGCGCTTCCTTGAGCTTGGGATCAGTGCAGCTTCGGCGCCTTCAGCAGCTTGAAGCGATCGGTCGAGGTCACCGTGACGTCGAAGGTGACGCCCTCATGATGCACGGTCAGCGGCACGTCGACGCCGGCGGCGCCGAGCGCCCACATCTTCTTGTAGAAGCCGGTCTGGCTCGTGACCTTCTCGCCGTCGACGGCGAGGATGACGTCGCCGGTCTTCAACTCGGCGCGCGCGGCGGGACCGTTGGCGGAGATTCCGATCACGACGACGCGGTTGTCGATCTCGGTCGAATAGAGCCCGAGCCACGGCCGCGCGGGCTTGTTGACGCGGCCGAATTTGCGCAGATCGTCCAGGACCGGCTTCAACAGATCGATCGGCACGATCATGTTGACGTGCTCGGCCTTGCCGTCGCGTTCGCGTTCGAGCTGCAGCGAGCCGATGCCGATCAACTCACCGCGCTCGTTGAGCAGTGCGGTGCCGCCCCAGTTCGGGTGCGCGGGATAGGTGAACACGGCTTCGTCGAGCAGATATTCCCAATAGCCGGCGAACTCCTGCTTGGCCACGATCTGGCTCGCGACCGATCGCGTGCGGCCGCCGGCGCCGCCGACCACGACGCGGTCGCCGATCCGGGTTTCCGCCGAGATGCCGAGCGGCAGCGGTTCGACGTCGAGCTGGCCGAGTGCCTGCACCAGACCAAAGCCGGTGACGGAATCGAAGCCCAGCGCATGCCCCTCCACCACGCGCCCGTCGGCGAGGTGCAGCCATACCGATTCCGCTTCGGTGATGAGATAGCCGATGGTAAGCACCAGTCCGTTGTCGATTACGACGCCGTTGCCGGCACGTTCGGTGCCCAGCGTCTCGGCGCTGAAGGCATCAGGCGGAACGATCGCATGCAGGCCGACGACGGACGCGAGCGCGCGGTCGAGATCGAAGCCGTAGTCGCTCGCACGCGGCTGGTTGGCCGGCGGCACTCTCCATTCGGTCAAAGCGGGCATGGAGTTCTCCTGATCTGCGAGCGCCCTACGCCGCGACGAGGTCATCGCGCACGAAGCATGCGCAATCTAAGCCGGGGGCGGCTGTCTTGAAAGACTTGACCCCCAACTATTCCGGACGCCTTACGTGGAATTTCCGGAGATGACAGGAACTGCCGTTCGATATCGGCGGAAGGTCGTCGACCCGGCCCCGCCCGCATGGCTGATGTCCAACCAGCCGCTGGTTGTCCCCGCGTGAAGCTGCTAACCATTCCCGCTTCGTTTGACCAAGAGATCATGGATCGAAACATGGACAACCGCAGCGACATCTGGCGTGGCATCGACACGATCAAGGCACGTTTCATCGACCTCAGCGACAAGGTCTGGGGCATGCCCGAGGTCTGCTACACCGAGGCGCGGTCGTCGGCGGAGCACCTCGCCGAGTTGCGTCACCAGGGTTTCCGGATCACCGAGAACGTCGCGGGCATCCCGACCGCGCTGATGGGCGAATGGGGCGAGGGCGGTCCGCTCATCGCCTTCATGGGCGAATATGACGCGCTGCCGGGGCTCAGCCAGGAGGCCGGCGTCGCCGAGCATCGCCCGGTCGAGAACGGGGGGCACGGCCATGGCTGCGGTCACAACCTGCTCGGCTCGGCGGCGCTGCTCGCCGCGACCGCGGTCAAGGACTGGCTCGCCGAGAACAAGGTGCCCGGCCGTGTGCGCTATTACGGTTGTCCGGCGGAAGAAGGTGGCGCCGCCAAGGCCTTCATGGTGCGTTCCGGCGCGTTCGAGGATGCCGACATCGCCATCACCTGGCACCCGCACAGCTTCTGGGAAGTGGCGGTGACGCCGTCGCTCGCGAATACCCGCGCCGATTTCATCTTCACCGGCCGCACCTCGCACGCGGCCGCCTCGCCGCATCTCGGTCGTTCTGCGCTCGACGCGGTGGAGCTAATGAATGTCGGCGTGAACTACATGCGCGAGCACATGCCGAGCGACGCCCGCGTGCATTATGCGCTGCTCGACACCGGCGGCATCGCGCCCAACGTGGTGCAGGCCCACGCGCGCGTGCGCTATTCCATTCGTGCCCGCGATCTGCCCGGCATGACCGAACTGGTCGAGCGCGTCAGCAAGATCGCGCAGGGCGCGGCGCTGATGACCGAGACCAAGGTCGAGATGAAGATCATCTCCGCGGTCTCGAACATTCTGCCGAACGCGCCGCTCGAGCACGCGTTGCATCGTGTCATGGAAGAGCTTGGGCCGCCGCATTTCGACGACGCGGACAAGAGCTTTGCCAGTCAGATCCGCGCGACCCTGAGCGACAAGGATATTTCGTCGGTCTACTACGCGATCGGCATGGACCCGACCGACCGGCCGCTCGCCGACTTCCTGGTCCCGCTCGATGCCAAGCGCAATCCGCTGATCGGCTCGACCGACGTGGGTGATGTGAGCTGGGTGGTGCCGACCGTGCAGGTCCACGCCCCGACGGTCGCGATCGGAACGCCGTTCCATACCTGGCAGGTGGTGGCGCAGGGCAAGAGCGGTCACGCTCACAAGGCCATGGTGCAGGCGGCCAAGGCGATGGCCGGCCTCGGTATCAAGGCGTTGACGGATCCGGAGCTGATCAAGGCCGCGAAGGCGGACCTCAAGAAGCGAACGGCGAAGACACCCTATGTCTGCCCGCTGCCGGACAACGTCGCGCCGCCGCTCACTATGTCCGTGGCGTAGAATTCCGCCTCGATACTTCGTCTGATGCTGCGAACAAATTTTCCGCAGTGCAAAAGGGATTTCTGCGCGTTTTGACGCAGGAATGCCGAGCGCTTGGGCTGCGGATCGCGGTTTTGCCCAAGAGACAGCCAGAACACCGTTAGCATACACACGGTCGCAGTTGACGCGCGGCCTATTCGGTGTGCCATCTACCGCCAGCGGAAACCCGGCGGTCGCCTTGCGGCTGCCTGCATCCAAACGGGAACCAGACGGGGGACAACGATGCTGGATAAAGAACTGCGTTCGATGATCGGCAAGGTGGCGGACGGCAAGATGGATCGCCGTGCCTTCATCAAGCGCATGGCCGCCGTCGGTCTGACGGCTCCCCTGGCCAACCAGATCCTCGCGCTCGGCGGCGTCGCCATGGCCGAAGGCGCCTCCCCCTACAAGCCGACCAAGCGCGGCGGCGGCGGTCCGCTCAAGCTGCTGTGGTGGCAGGGGCCGACCTTGCTCAATCCGCATTTCGCGACCGGCACCAAGGACCAGGATGGCTCGCGCCTGTTCTACGAGCCGCTCGCCTGCTGGGATCCGGACGGCAACATGAAGCTGGTTCTGGCGGCCGAGATTCCCTCGACCCAAAACGGCCTGCTCGCCGCCGACGGCACCTCGGTGACGTGGAAGCTGAAGCCCGGCGTGAAATGGCACGACGGCAAACCGTTCTCGGCCGACGACGTCGTCTTCACCTGGGAATATACCAAGGACCCCGCCACGGCGACCGTCACCGCCGGCGTCTATCGCGACCTCAAGGTCGAGAAGATCGACGACCTCACGGTCAAGATCACCTTCTCGCAGCCGACCCCGTTCTGGGCTGATGCGTTCGTCGGCGCCGGTGCCGGCCAGATCCTGCCGAAGCATCTGTTTGCCGACTATATCGGCTCGAAATCCCGCGAAGCTCCGACCAACCTCTCGCCGGTCGGCACCGGTCCCTACAAGTTCGTCGAGTTCAAGCCCGGCGATCTCATCCGCGGCGTGATCAATCCCGACTATCACATGGCGAACCGTCCGCATTTCGATTCGATCGAGATGAAGGGTGGCGGCGACGCCGTGTCGGCTGCACGCGCCGTGATCCAGACCGGCGAATATGATTTCGGATGGAACATCCAGGTCGAGGACGACGTCCTGCTGCGCCTCGAGAAGGGCGGCAAGGGCAAGACCGTCTATGCCGTGGGCGGCGACACCGAGTTCATCGCGCTCAACTTCACCGATCCCAATGTCGAGGTCGACGGCGAGCGCTCCTCGATGAAGACCAAGCATCCGTTGTTCTCCGATCCGGCCGTGCGCAAGGCGCTCTCGATGCTGGTCGATCGCGAGTCCATCAAGAAGGCGATCTACGGCCGCGCCGGCCGCACCACCGCCAACTTCCTCAACGGTCCGGAGAAGTTCGTCTCCAAGAACACCACCTGGGAATTCAGCATCGAGAAGGCTTCGAAGGTGCTCGATGACGCGGGCTGGAAACCCGGCGCGGACGGTATCCGCGAGAAGGACGGCAAGAAGCTGAAGCTTCTGTACCAGACCTCGATCAACGGTCCGCGCCAGAAGACCCAGGCGATCGTGAAACAGGCCTGTCAGAAGGCTGGCATCGACGTCGAACTGAAATCGGTCGTCGCCTCCGTGTTCTTCTCTTCCGACGTCGCCAACCCCGACACCTATCCGAAGTTCTACGCCGACCTCGAGATGTTCCAGATCCCGCTGAGCCAGCCGGATCCGGCCCAGCACATGCGCCGCTATCACTCGCGCTACATCGCGAGCAAGGAGAACAAGTGGCAGGGCACGAACTTCCCGCGCTGGGTCAACAAGGACTATGACGCGGCGATCGACGCGGCGGACAAGGAGATGGATCCGGTCAAGCGCGCCGCCCTCTACGTCAAGTGCAACGATCTGATGTGGCAGGACACCGTCTTCATTCCCGCGATGCATCGCCTCAAGGTCGAGGCGGCTTCCAACACGCTGCGGCCGGTGATCTCCGGCTGGGCCAACGAAACCGACAACATCTTCGACTGGTATCGCGAGGAATGATCCCCCAGCTCTAGACGGGATCTTTCCCACATGAGTCAGTACGTCCTGCGTCGCCTGCTGATCGCGATTCCGAGCCTGCTCGGAATCTCGGTCGTGCTGTTCGTCGTGCTGGCGCTCGCGCCTGGCGATCCGTTCTCGGAACTGGCGACCAACCCGAACGTACCGCCCGAAGTGCAGGCAGCGCTTCGGGCCAAGTTCGGCCTCGACGATCCGATCTACCTCCGCTACCTGCACTGGCTCTCCGCCATGGCGCATGGCGACTGGGGCTTCTCCTTCGTCAGCCGCATGAACGTCGATACGCTGATCCTGCAGCGCCTGCCGGCCACTCTGTATGTGATCGGCTCGGCGCAGATCCTGGCACTCCTGATCGCGATTCCGGTCGGCGTCTATGCAGCCACCAAGCCCTATTCGCTGTTCGACCAGATCGCGAACACGTTCGCCTTCATCGGCTTCTCGCTGCCGACGTTCTTTACCGGCCTGCTGTTCATCCTGATCTTCTCGGTGACGCTGGACTGGCTTCCCTTCGTCTACTCGACCGACATCAAGGCGACCGGCATCCACTGGGTGCTCGAGATGATCCGGCAGGCGATCATGCCGGTCGCCGTGCTCGGCCTGTTCCAGGCGGCGTCGATGACACGCTTCGTGCGCTCGGCGATGCTGGACGTGATTCGGCTCGACTACGTCACCACGGCGCGCGCCAAGGGGCTCGGTCAGGCCAAGGTCATCGTCAAGCACGTCATGCGCAACGCGATGATCCCGGTCGTCACGCTGATCGCGCTGCAGATGCCGGCCGTGTTCGGCGGCGCCATCGTCACCGAGCAGATCTTCCGCATCCCCGGCATCGGCTCGCTTCTCATCTCCTCCATCCTGTCCAACGATACCCCGGTGGTGATGGCCGTCACCTTCGTCTTTGCGTGCCTCGTCGTGCTGTTCAATCTCATCGCGGACGTCCTGTATGGCTGGCTTGACCCTCGCATCTCCCTCCGCTGAGCGGCGCGCCTACTCGCCCTGGCGCGAGACGTGGCGGCGTTACAGCCGCCACAAGCTCGCGGTGGTCAGCGCTTTCCTGCTGCTCATCCTGGTCCTGGCCGTGGTGATCGGCCCGTTCGTGTGGCGCGTGAAGATCAACGACATCGACATCGTCGCGGGCCTGCAGGGGCCTTCGTTCGCCCATCCCTTCGGCACCGACGACCTCGGCCAGGACATCCTGGCGCGCATGATCTATGGCGGGCGCATCTCGCTCGCGGTCGGGCTCGCCGCGATGCTGGTCTCGGTCTTCGTCGGCACGCTGATCGGCGCGCTCGCCGGCATGTCGCGGGGCGCGCTCGGTCACGGCCTGATGTGGCTCACCGATCTGTTCCTGTCGCTGCCGCAACTGCCGCTGCTGCTGCTGCTGATCTATCTTTTCCGCGATGGGCTTAAGCAGGTGTTCGGCCCCGAAGGCGGCATCTTCGTCCTGATCGTGCTCGTCATCGGCGGCTTGCGCTGGATGCCGGTGGCGCGCCTGGTGCGCGCGCAGTTCCTGTCGATCCGCGAAAAGGAGTTCGTCGAGGCCGCGCGCGCGCTCGGCGCAAGCCCGGTGCGGCAGGTGGTGCGCCACATCCTGCCCAATGCGCTCGGACCGGTGATCATCGCCGGCACCATCGACGTCGCCGCCGCCATCATCGCGGAATCGACGCTGTCCTTCCTCGGCCTGGGCTTCCCGCCGGACACGCCGACCTGGGGCCGGCTGCTGTACGACGCCAAGGATTTTCTCGACATCGGTCCGCACTGGGCGCTGTTTCCCGGCGGCGCGATCTTCATCGCCGTGGTCGCCATCAACTTCATCGGCGACGGTCTGCGTGATGCGCTCGATGCGCGACGGGTGATCTGATGGCGCCGCTGCTCGAGATCAAGGGCCTGAAAACCCACTTCTCCACGGACGATGGCATCCTGCAGGCCGTCGACGGCGTCGACATCTCCATCAACAAGGGCGAGACGCTCTGCGTCGTCGGAGAATCCGGCTGCGGCAAGACCGTGACCGCGATGTCTATCCTCAAGCTGATCGCGATGCCGCCGGGCCGCATCGCTGCCGGCGAGATCATCTTCGAGGGACGCGACCTGGTGCCGCTGACGAGCCAGCAGCTCGACGAGATCAGGGCCAAGGAGATCGGCTTCATCTTCCAGGAGCCGATGACCTCCCTCAATCCGGTGCTCACCGTCGGCGAGCAGATCGCCGAAAGCCTGCGCCGCCACGAAGCCGTGACCCGGAAGCAGGCGCTCGAGCGTACGATCGAGATGCTCAAGCTGGTGCAGATCCCCAATGCCGAAGGCCGCGTGCACAACTATCCGCACCAGTTTTCGGGCGGCATGCGCCAGCGCGTGATGATCGCGATGGCGCTCGCCTGCAGGCCGAAGCTGATCATCGCCGACGAGCCGACCACCGCGCTCGACGTCACCATCCAGGCGCAGATCCTCGACCTCCTGCAGGACATGAAGGAACGCTTCGGCATGGCGGTGATGCTGATCACCCACGCCATGGGCGTCGTCGCCGAAACCGCGCAACGCGTCGTCGTGATGTATGCCGGCAAGGTGGTGGAGGAGGCCGGCGTCGACGATCTCTTTGCCGATCCCCGCCATCCCTATACGCAGGGCCTGATCCGTTCGATCCCGCGCATCGACCTCGACAGCGAGCACAAGACGCGGCTGGAGGCGATCGGCGGCTCGGTACCGATCCTGATCAATCCCCCGGTCGGCTGTCGCTTCGCTCCGCGTTGCCGCCACGCCATGAGCGTCTGCACCGAGAAGGAACCGCTGCTGCGCGAGGTCTCGTCCGGCCACCGCATGGCCTGCCACCTCGGGGATACGCAGTTGGGAGGCGTGGCATGAGCGAACCCTTGCTGCGTGTCAGCGGCCTGAAGAAACATTTCCCCGTGCTCGGCGGCCTGTTGTCGCGGCAGGTCGGCAGCGTCTACGCGGTCGACGGCGTGTCGTTCTCGGTCAATCGCGGCGAAACGCTCGGCCTCGTCGGCGAGTCCGGTTGCGGCAAATCCACTACAGGCCGCTGCGTGCTGCGCCTGATCGAACCGACCGAGGGCGAGGTCGTGTTCGACGGTCAGGACGTCCGCCAGCTCGGTGGCAACGATCTGCGCGCGATGCGCAGGAACATGCAGCTCGTATTCCAGGATCCTTTCGCGTCCCTCAATCCGCGCATGACGGTCGGGGCGATCCTCGGCGAAGCCTTCACCATCCACAATCTCGCATCCTCCGCCAGCGAGCGCGAGGAGCGCGTCGCGGGACTGCTGGTCAAGGTCGGCCTCAAGGCCGAGCACATGCGCCGCTATCCGCACGAATTCTCCGGTGGCCAGCGCCAGCGCATCGTGATCGCGCGCGCGCTCGCGGTCGAGCCCAAGCTGATCGTCTGCGACGAGCCGGTCTCCGCGCTCGACGTGTCGATCCAGGCGCAGGTCATCAACCTGCTGGAGGATCTCCAGGCCGAGCTGAACCTCACCTACCTGTTCGTCGCGCACGATCTCTCGGTGGTCGAGCACATCTCCGACCGCGTCGCGGTGATGTATCTCGGCCGCATCGTCGAACTCGCCAAAGCGAACGACCTCTACCGCAACCCTCAGCATCCCTACACCCAGGCGCTGCTGTCCGCGGTGCCGGTGCCGGATCCCAAGCTCAAGCGCAACCGGATCCGCCTCAAGGGTGACGTGCCGAGCCCGATGAAGCCGCCGTCGGGTTGCCACTTCCACACCCGCTGCCCGATCGCTCAGCCGCGTTGCGCGGAGACTGCGCCGGAGCTGAGGGAGGGCGCCAACGGACATGTCGTGGCGTGCCATCTGGCCTGATGCGCTGAACCGGTCGGGAAACCCGCAAGGCAGGCAACGCGAAGCATGCCCGTCCTGTCTCGACGAACATCTAATGGTTGGCCGGGCACTTCCGCGCCGTTGCTCACCCCAAGAGACCGGTGTCAGCCTTCCAGCGTGAAGCCGACCCGCAGCGTTACCTGGTAGTGACGTACGGTGCCGTTCTCGATGTGGCCTCGGGTCTGAACAACCTCGAACCATTTCATGTCGCGAATGGTCTTGGAGGCACGGCCGATCGCGTTCTTGACCGCATCTTCGATCGATGTCTCTGACGATCCGACCAGTTCGAGGATCTTGTAGACGTGATCCTTCTCGGCTGCGGGCATGACGGGTCTCCCCTCGGTTGGTGCCGGGCGGTCGGCATTCGTCTCACACCTGGAAAGCGCCTGCCGAACCCGCGCGACGTTCTCTCTGAACGGATATTCCCGCTTTGGGTTCCACCTTCCGCCATGGCCCGCATGCGCCAGCCGAGGTGGAGCGAGCCGCGGTCGCCTGCTAATCGATCTCTCGATGGAATCGCGGCGCGACAGGACGATCGGCTTTCTCTGCCTCGGTGTGACGGCCGTCGGCTGGGCGCTGAACTGGCCGCTGATGAAGCTGTTGCTGCAGCAATGGCCGCCCCTGTTCGCGCGCGGGCTCGCCGGGGTCTGCGCCGCGTCCATCCTCGCCACGCTGGCGCTAAGCCGGAAGGAGTCGCTCGCCGTTCCGCGCGAGGCGATTCCCCGGCTGTTGTTTGCGACCCTCACCAACGTCTTCGCGTGGATGGGGCTCGGCACCGTCGCCATGAAATACGTGACGGTGGGCGAGGGCGCTCTGCTCGCCTACACCATGCCGATCTGGGCCATGCTGTTCGCCTGGCCGGTCCTGCACACGCGGCCGACCGTTCGCGACATCCTGGGTCTCATGCTCGGCATCGCCGGCGTGGCACTGCTCCTCGGCGGAAACGGTTTCTCGTTCGGTGCCGGCAAGCTGCTCGGCATTGTCCTCGCGCTGTTCTGCGCCATCCTGTTCGCGCTCGGCAATGTGCTCAACCGCAAGCCGCTGCCGATGCCGCCGCTGGTTGTCGTGGTCTGGCAGGTCGGGCTCGGTTGCGCCGCGATGCTGGTCCTTGGTGTGCTCTTCGAGCATCCGAGCTACACGGCGATCACGCCGCTGGGGTTCGGCTGCTTCGTCTACATGACGCTGATCCCGATGGGACTCTGCTACGTCACCTGGTTCGAGACGCTCCGCCGCCTGCCGCCGACCTCGGCTTCGACCGGCATGCTGATCGTTCCGGTGATCGGCGTGGTGTCGGCCGCCATCATCCTGGGTGAGCCGCTGGGCCTGCGCGAGTTAGGAGCGATGGCGCTCACGCTTGGCGGTGTGACGCTGGCATTGCAGCGGGCGTAAGCGCTCCGCGCAGCAGCATCCTCAAGAGCAGGGCGAGCAGCGCCGCCAGTGTGAAGCCGGCGATCGCTGGCGCGAAGTGCTGGTTGAAGTCGGCCTTTTGCCCGAACTGCACGGCGAGGCGCGCCGACTGGAGCAGCCCGTAGGCACCCGTGAACAGGATCAGCCCATACATGAGGCCGCGCTCGCGGGGGCTGGCCATTCTCGCGAGATCGGGCAGCAGCAGGGCGAGGCCAATTCCCAGAATGGGCAGGTCGTAATCATAGGCGTAGGGGCTGATCATCACCGAGACCATCGCGGTGATGCCGAGGGCCGCGGCCGGCGGTATCGCGCGCACGACGCCGAGCACGACGGCAAGCAGCGCGAGCGCCGCGATGGCAGCCTGTCCCCAGAAGGCAACGCTCGGCGGCGCGCCGGCCTTGTATAGCGCGGCGTAGCCGGAGACCATGCGGAACAGCGGATAGAATCCTTGTTCGAGAAAGCTGGCCGATTCCCTGATGGCGCCGAGCCACGCGGTCCAGATCTCCCATCCGAACAGCAGCGTGCAGAGCAGGGAGCTTGCGAGAACGACAGCCATGGCCGTGGCCAGTGCTGTCCAGCGCCGCGCGGCCAGCAGATACACCCCCGCGGCGATTGCGAGATGCGGCTTGATCACCATCGCGCCCAGCGCCAGACCGGCGAGTATCTGGCGCCTGTCCGAATTGAGGCAGACGACGCCGATCAGCGCACCCGTGAGAAAGCCGTTCTGTCCACAGCCGATGGTGATCGCCAGCGCCGGAAACAGGACGACGAGCACCTGCGCGAAATTGTTGCCGGCGATCCTGCGCAGCGTCGCTAGGTAGAGCGCGAGTGTTGCCGCCGTGAACAGGAGGTAGCCGATGCCTACGGGCAGAAACGCCAGCGGCGCGAGCAAAAGCCCGAACTGCGGTGGATAGGTCCAGGGCATGAAGCCGGTCATGCCGCCGGACGCCTCCATCTGCATCTTCAGGAGTGCGTCGAAATGATAGACTTGGTCCAGATCACCCAGCCATATCCGCTGTGCGACGATATGAAAGGCATCGAAGTCGGCGAGCTCTCGCCCCTGCCAGGCCCCCCAGCGGGCGAACCAGAAGGTCTTGAAGACCACGATGACGGTCAAGACCGTCAGTACGAAACGCACGTAGATCGCTCGTTTCGACGGCGACGACTGAATCTGTTCCAACGTCTCGGCGAACATGGATTGGCGACCTCGGAGCGGTGGGCCGGGACGCCCGCCAGAACCGCCAGAGATTGCCGTCAGAGGCTTAAGGGACGGTAACGAGCCGGGCGGGATTTCGGGGTGTGAAGGCCCCGTCTCGCGGCGGCGCGAGATCGACCAGCCCGCGTTCCGGCCGCGTGATCGCCGCCGCAGTGGCGCCGCTCCTACGGGTCCAGCTCCGTATCCCAGTAGAGATAGTCGAGCCAGCTATCGTGCAGATAGTTCGGCGGGAAGAGGCGGCCGTTGCGGTGGAGCTGGTGCACGGTCGGCGCGAAAGCGGTCTGGCGCGGAAACATCCTGGCCTGTGCCGGCGTGAGATTGCCCTTGCGCAGGTTGCAGGGCGAGCAGGCCGCGACCACGTTCTCCCAGGTGGTCTGGCCGCCCTTGCTGCGCGGGATGATGTGATCGAAGGTCAGGTCGTCGGGCGAGCCGCAATATTGGCAGGCGAAACGATCGCGCAGGAAGACGTTGAAACGGGTGAAGGCGGGATGGGTGGTCGGCTTGACGAAGGATTTGAGCGAGACCACGCTCGGCAGTTGCATTTCCAGCGTCGGACTTCGCACCGCCTGATCGTAATGTGCGACGATGTTGACGCGATCGAGAAACACCGCCTTGATCGCGTCCTGCCAGGACCACAGCGACAGCGGGTAGTAGCTTAGCGGCCGGAAGTCCGCATTCAGCACCAACACCGGCCAACTGCCTTGCGAGACATGTGCGTTCAAGTAACGCTCCCGGCCTCCAACGTACGCTGCGAAGCAGCATGTGTTGACATACTACATGCAGCGTGACGGGATTGTGAAGCCTGTCGAGCGACTTATTCAGCTGCAAGCAATGCGGCGGCGGGGTGGCAAAAAGCTCAAAAACGCCGCGATTTGGGGGGATCCATGCGAAGCTGGCTCGCTGTGCTGGCCTCAGGTGTGCTTGGTGCGGCCGTGCTCGGCGCGATGACGATTCGGTGCACCGTCGCCGACGATTATCCAACGCACCCCGTCACCATCATCGTGCCGTTCCCGGCGGGCGGTGCGACCGATACGCTCGCGCGTTTCCTTGGCGAGCAGTTGCACGCGGTGCTGAAGCAGCCGATGGTGATCGAGAATGCCGGCGGTGCGGCGGGGTCGCTCGGCGTCGGCCGAGCGGTGCGCGCGGCCGCAGACGGCTATACGCTGTCGATCGGAACCTCGACCACGCACATGCTGACCGGCGGGCTCTATGCGCTGCCGTTCGACCTGCTGCGCGATCTCGAACCCGTCATCCTGATCGGAAGCGAACCGCTGCTGATCGTCGGCCGCAAGGATTTGCCGGCCGATGATCTCAAACAATTGATCGCGTGGCTCAAGGCCAATCCCGACAAGGCGCCGATCGGCATCGCCGGCGTCGGCGCCACCGGTCATCTCGCCGGAATCGCATTCCAGAAGGAGACCGGCACCTCCTTCCAGTTCGTGCCCTATCGCGGCAACGGTCCGGCGATGCAGGACCTCATCGCGGGACAGATCGACGCCATGATCGAACCGGCCTCGAACTTCAAGGCGCTGGTCGGTGCCGGCAGCATCAGGACCTTTGCCGTCACCAGCAAGGTGCGCTCGCCGTCATGGCCGAACATCCCGACCGCGGATGAGGCCGGCGTGCCCGGCTATTCCGCTTCGCTCTGGTACGGCCTGTGGGTGCCGAAGGGAACATCGAAAGACATCATCGCGAAGCTCAACGCGGCCATGGTCCAGATCCTCGCGAGTCCGCAAGTGAAGCAGCGTTTCGGCGAACTCGGCATCCAGGTCTCGCCGCTTCAGCAGCAATCGCCGGATGCGCTGCGCGCCTGGCAGAAAGAAGAGGCGGAGCGCTGGTGGCCGATCATCAAGGCGTCGGGGATCAAGGTTGAGTAGGGGCGGGCGGCTGCGCTCTCGCCGTCGTCATGGTCGGGCCTGACCCGGCCATCCACGGGCAGTGGCACGTGGGCAAAAACATAGATGCCCTGGTCGAGCCCGGGCATGACGGCGCGTGCCGATACTCCCGCGCCGTATCGCTAATCCCGCACCCGCTCCAGCTTTTGCAGGCATCGCGTGCCGCGCACGAAGGCCGGCATCTCCTCGTCCGGAAAGCTGCTCTTCCAGTCGGTGACGCCGACCTCGCCGACATAGATGTCGCCTTTCGAATCCAGCGCGATGCCGTGCGGGGCCAGGAATTTGCCGCTTCCGACGCCGGGGCCTTCCTCGCCGCCGAGCCGCGCGATGCGCTTTCCCTTGGCGTCCACGATCGACAGCCGCGGGCCGAGGTTCGGCACCCTGCGGTTGACCGCCATGCCGGGGCCAAGCTCGCCCACGACGAAGGTCGGGCTCTTGCCGCCGCCGCAGCAGCACAGCGCGCAAGGGCGGTGCAGATTGTTCCACTGCGTCTCATATCTGCCGTTGCCGTCGAACACCTGCACGCGATGGTTCTCGCGATCGGCGACATAGACCCAGCCGTCGGCATCGGCGGCGATGTTGTGCACGATGTTGAACTGGCCGGGATCGGTGCCGGGCTCGCCCCAGCTCTTGATCAGCTTGCCGTCGGGCGTGAACTTGTGCACGCGCGCATTGCCATAGCCGTCGGACACGTAGATCTCGCCCTTCGGCGACAGCGCGGTGTGGGTGCAGCGGTGGAAGGGATCGCCGCTCATGAACGGCGACGGCTTCTCGGGGATGCCGATGGTCAGCAGCACCTTGCCGTCGGTGGTGCATTTGCGCACGGTGTGATCGCCGTCGTCGGTGCAATAGAGATTGTCGTCGGCATCGATATGCAGGCCGTGCGCGCGGGAGAACAGTCCTTCGCCCCAGCTGCGCAGGAAATTGCCCTCACGATCGAGTACCACCATCGGATGGGCGCCGCGGTTGAAGACGTAGATGTGGTCCTTGCTGTCGACCGCGACGGAGGCAACGTCGGTCAGCGTCCATCCGTCCGGCAGCTTTGCGAAATTGTCGACGACGCGATAGCGATGTTCGCCGGTGCCGAGAATGGCTGGCATGGGTTGTTCCCTCCCTTCGGTGTTCCGTCGCGCCCGCAATGATGAGAGAGGCTCAAGCTGCGCCCAGCTCGCGCCCCAAGATTCCTTCCTCGATCGCCTTGATCTGCAGCGCGAGATATTTCGAGTTGATCCGGCACTGCGCCAGGCTGCCGGCGATGAACCAGAGGCCGGGCTGCCGGGTGCGCGCATACATGTTGCGCAGTTCGAGGCCGTCGCCGAAGCCCCAAACCGGACCGATGCGATCGGCGACGGCATCGCCGAACAGCTTCCGCACCAGATATTCCTGCGGCTTGTAGCCGGTCGAAAGCACGATCAGGTCGGCCGGAACGGTTGAACCGTCCTTCATGCGCGCACCTTCGGCGACGAAGCCCTCGATGTCGGAGAACTGCTTCAGCTTGATCGCGCCCTCGACGATCAGGTTGGAGCAGCCGACGTTGAAGTAGTAGCCGCCGCCACGGGTGAGATATTTGAACTGCCAGCCGGTGCCGGCATCGCCGAAGTCGAGCTTGAAGCCGACGCGGCGAAGGCCGTCGAGCAACTCCTTGTCGAGCTCCTTCGACTGCTCGGTCAGCATCACGTGGGTCTTCTTCGCGAGCGGCGTCGGCATCGAAGTTGCGATCAGGTCGTTGTCCTCGAGCGTACCCTCGTTGTAGGTCGCGTAGGCGAGCTGTGCCGAGGGCTCGATATTGGTGACCAGCGTGGCCGCGCGCTGCACCAGCGTCACCTGGGCTCCGCTGGAGTGGAGGTCCTGCGCGATGTCATGACCGCTGTTGCCGGTGCCGATGACGATGGCGCGCTGGCCTTGCCAGTTCTCGCCGTCCTCGTAGCGGCTGGAATGAACGAGGGTACCCTTGAAATTACCGAGGCTCGGAATGTCCGGCATGTTGGCGATGCCGCTGACGCCGGTCGCCATCACGACGTGACGCGGATGCATGGTGCGCTCGCTGCCGTCGGCGCGGCGCAAGGTCACCGTCCAGTGGCCCTTCGTATCATCGTAGGCGCCGCCCTCGAACTCAGTGCCGGTCCAGAAGTTCAGCTCCATGGCCTCGACATAGGTCTCGAACCAGTTCGCGAGCTTGTCCTTCGGGATGTAGGTCGGCCAGTTCGGCGGGAACGGCATGTAGGGGAGATGATTGACCTGCACCTGGTTGTGCAGGGTCAGCGCATGGTAGCGATTGCGCCAATTGTCACCGATCCGCGCCTCGCGGTCGATGATCAGCGTGTCGATCTTCAGCTGCTTCAGGCGCGCGGCGACGGCAAGGCCCGCCTGGCCGCCGCCGATCACCAGCACGGCGGGATCGCGATCGGCATAGTCGCGCGCGGCGTTGCGCAGGTCGAGCCAGTTCGGTCCGCGAAAGTCGCGCGAATAGGCCTGGCCACGCGGCCGTAACGTGCCGAGCTGTTCCTCGAATCCCCTGAGTTCATCGAGCGTGGTGAGCAGCGTCCACGCCTTCAGGCGATCGCCGTCGGTACCGTCGGGCACGAGCCGCACGATGCCGCTGCCGCGCCCGATCGCCGTCTCGAAATTGAAGATCGCCTCGATGTTGTCGCTGCCGGCGCGCGTTACCCGGCGCGGCGGGGCGCGGTTCGCCGCGATCTTGAAACTGCGCGGCGCGGCGCCCGGCGCAAGCGCTGTCAGTGCGCGCGCGATCGTTTCGCCGCCGGTGATCGTCTGCAGGTTCCAGCTCAACGCCAGCACATCGCGCCAAAAACTGTCGGCGAGGAACAGAGGAGCGAGCGCAGTGCGATCGGATTGGCTCAGCGCACGCTCGAACTCGTCGAGCCAGGTTTGCGCGGATATGGAAATGTCCTTGGTCCGGTCCAGCATGCGCGACCTCGTGGCCGTCTTCGCGGCGTTTCCTCTGCGGTCGAGGCTATACTGCTTCCATGGACACCAAAAGCGCTTTACCCGAGCAGTGAGAGCATGTGGCCCTGCTCAGGCGGAATGCGCCCTTTCAGGGTGTCGAGGTAGACACGCCGCACCGCTTCGGGTCCGCAGCTTTCGACGATGGTCAGGCAGCTCTCCAACCGCGGCGAGAAACCGGACCAAGCCGCGCCAAAGCGCTGTTCGATGCCACCTGGGCCCCATTCCCTGGCGCGCTTCCGGATCTGGTCGGGAGCGAAAAACCAGCGCGGCTTCGCGCCTGGCAGGTCGGCCTCGTCGGCATCGGTGGCACGATGCGTCAATCCGACGCGTACCGAGCATTTCATCCGGTCGCCGAAGTGCCGATGCAGATCGGCACGCAACGCGCTGTTACCGGCCATGTCGACGAAGGCCACCGGTGCATCCGAGGGGAGCGACGTCACGCGGTCATAGGTGACGACCGCGTCGTGACAGCCGAGCGATGTGACGAAGCCGGTATTGCCCGGCGAGGTCAATCCGATCACGTTGCGGCCGCGCGCGTGCAGGAGATGCGCAAGCCCGAACGCGGTCTTGCTCGATGCGCTCGAGAGCAGCACGGTGCGTGCGCCGAAATCGTCGTGCTCGGCCAGGAAGTCGTCGACCAGGAACGACAGCATGAACAGCGGCCGCAGCAGCGCCTGGTAATCGCCCTGTCGTCCGGCATAGGCGGGATCATCGCCGACGCGCGCATAGGCGTTGTAGACCGGCGCCACGCCCTGCCGGTGCGCGGCACCGTCCCGCAGGCCGCGTTTGCTGACGTCGGTCGCCTCGATGACGAGATGCGTCGCCATCGGTAAATAGCCGAACAGGCGTTCTCCCACGGAAACATGCGGATGCTTCGATGCGATCACCTCGCCAAAGCCCCACACCGGGATGTTGCCGAAGCCGTTCGGTGCGGGAAAAAGCTGCCAGTATTTCAGCTCGTCGCCGAGCACCGCATAGGTGATGTTGTTGGCGGTGAGGGCGAAGCGGTCGACCTTCACCAGCAAGGCGTCCTGCGGCAGGGCATCGCCATCCGGAAGCGTGGTGGCGATCGTCCTGCAGGTTTCGAAATCGTCACGCGCAACAATGAAGTCGGTGGCTGTCATCATGGTAATCCCGGCTTTTGTCCGTGCCGGCATCTGATCGATCACGCGCGCGCCGTTGGCAACAGCAACATAGTTTTAAACGCCGTTCGGCGGCGTCAGGCGGTCAGCACGCCCTCGCGCTTCTTCACCGCGCGGTAGTAGCTCCACCACAGATGCGCGGCCGCGCCGCGCAGGGGACGCCATGGTTCGGCCAGCGGCGCCATCTGCTTTTCCGTCGGCCGCGCCTGAAGGCCGAGGCCAATCTTGATCCCCTCCTGCACAGCGAGATCGCCCGCCGGCCAGGCATCGCCATGACCGAGGCAGAACAGCAGATAGACGTCCGCCGTCCAAGGCCCGATGCCCGGCAGCGCGACCAGCGTGTGATGCGCGGCGTCGGCGTCCTCTTCGGCGAGCACGTCGAGGTTCAGACGCTGCGCGGTGATCTCGCGCGCGAGATGCTTCAAGGTCTTGATCTTCGCGGCGGAGAGGCCCAGCCGCCCGAGCCGGTCGGCGCGCGCGCGGCGCACGGCATCATGGTCGAACGGATCGAAGGCGGCGGACAGCCGTCCCCAGATCGCACCGGCGCTCGCGGTCGAAAGCTGCTGCCCGCAGACGATGTGCGCGAGCCCCGTGAAGCCCGGCTCCCGCCGCCGCAAGGCGGGCATGCCGGCGATGTCGAGCACGGGCTTCAGGCGCGGATCGCGCTTGATCAGCGTCTGGACGGCCTCTTCGAGATCGGCCTGGGTTTCGAGGTGGATCGTCATCGTGGTTCAACCCGTCATGCGCGGGCTTGACCCGCGCATCCAACTTCTGTCGTAACAGAGTCCTGGAAGATGGATTGCCGGGTCAAGGCCGGCAATGACGAATACACCGAGAACTCATGCCGCCCGTTTTCCGATTCGCTCCGAGCCCGAACGGCTTCCTGCATCTTGGCCACGCCTATTCCGCGCTGCTGAACTTCGATCGGGCAGGCGAGAGCGGCGGGGCGTTTCTGCTGCGGATCGAGGACATCGACGCGACACGCTGCCGTCCGGACTATGAGGCAGCCATCTACGAGGATCTCGGCTGGCTCGGGATCGACTGGGAAAGGCCGGTTCGCCGGCAGTCGAAGCACCTCGCCGAATATCGTGCGGCGCTGGAAAAGCTAGCCACGCATGGTCTCGTCTATCCCTCTTTCGAGAGCCGCGCCGAGATCGCGCGGCTGGTCGCAGCGCGTGAGGCCGATGGCCCGTGGCCGCGCGATCCGGACGGCGCGCCGCTTTATCCCGGCGATGCGAGGTCGCTGTCAGCCGGCGAGCGCGCTCGCCTGATCGACGCCGGTGCGCCTTACGCGCTGCGGCTGGACATGGCGGCCGCCTGCCGCCGCGTCGGCGGCCTGTCCTGGCGGGAACTCGGCGAAGGCCCGGATGACATGCCGAGGCATATCCCCGCCCAACCCGAGGCTTGGGGTGACGTGATCCTGGCCCGGAAGGAGACGCCGACGAGCTATCATCTGTCTGTTGTCGTCGACGATGCGCTCCAAGGCGTGAGCGAAGTGGTGCGCGGGCAGGACCTGTTTCAAGCCACGTCGGTCCATCGGTTGCTGCAAGTGCTGCTGGATTTGCCGGAACCCACCTATCGCCATCACCGCCTCATTCGCGACGAGGCGGGCGGGAAGCTGTCGAAGTCGACCCGCGCCACCGGCCTGCGGGAGCTCCGGGCCGCCGGCGCCACCCCCGCCAGTATCCGCCGCAGGGTGGGATTAGGTTAAGTTTCTCTGGGGTTTAGCAAAACGTCGCCGTGACTCCGAGGGTTCCTCCGTGCCATGCTTCCCCTGAGGCCGGGGTTCGAAGGGGATACCTCGAAGGGGATTTATGGCGGCGAAAACGCGTTCAGCGCGCACCACGCGGGCGTCCGGGCGGCGGCCGCCGGCTGGGAAGCGGACCGTGACGGGCGGCAACGGGCGCAAGCGCACTGTCAAGGCCGCTGCGCCGGACGTGGTCCAGGCCGCGCTGGCGGCTTTCGCGCACGAGGTCCGCACCCCCCTGACCGGAATCTTGGCGATCAGCGATCTGCTCTCGACCTCCGATCTCGGCGAACGCGAACGCCGCTGGGCCGACACCATCAAGGCCGGCGCCGAGCACCTCGCGAGCCTCGCGACACTGTTCGTGGACGCGGCGCGCTCGGGAAAAGGTGCGAGCGTGCTGCGGCAGGACCTGTTCGACCTGCGGACGCTGGCTCGTCACGCCGGCGACTCGCTTGCCGGACGTGCGGCGGCCAAGGGGCTTCAGGCCCAGGTCGAGATCTCGGAAAAACTCCCCGGGCTGGTGGTCGGAGATCCCGTCCGCCTGCGCGCCGCGCTCGAGAATCTGATCGACAACGCCGTCAAGTTCACCGAGCAGGGCGGGGTGGCGCTCGCGGTCGCTCCCTGGCGTCCCGGCAAGGGCAGCGCCGGCACGACGGACAAGGGCAAGGTCGGCGTCGCCTTCGCTGTGTCGGACAGCGGCATCGGTCTGACCATGGCCGAGATCAAGCGGCTATTCCGCCCGTTCACGCAAGCCAATGTCACCATCGCCTCGCGTTTCGGCGGCGCCGGACTGGGCCTGTCCTCGGTGAAGCAATTGGCGCGCGCGATGGGCGGCGACATCACGGTCGCACCGCGCAGCGGCGGCGGTGCCACCTTCACGCTCACGGTATCGCTGGACGCGACGGGATCAGGCCGGACCCGCAAGTCGAAGCGCAATGGCGAGGCGGATGCGACCGGGGCGCTGCGCGTGCTGAGCGTCGAGGACAATCCGTTCGGCCGTGTCGTGCTCAACACGATCCTGACCGAACTCGGACATCATGCCGAGTTCATCGGCCGCGGCGAGCACGCCGTGGATCGGCTCGCCAAGGGGGCCTTCGACGTGGTGCTGATGGACATGGTGCTGCCGGGCATCGACGGGGTCGAGGCCATCCGGCGGATCCGCACCATGCCGACGCAACTTGCCCGGATCCCGATCATCGGCGTCTCCGGCCGCGTCGAGGACGAGGCCGCCTCGCGCGAAGCCGGCGCCGACGCCTTCCTGGTCAAGCCTGTTTCTCCGCGGGCCTTAGCGACTGCGCTGCTTGAAGCGAAACGCCGTGAGGAAGTCGCGACTTGATGATCGCGGCGTTGAGCTCGCCGCCATAGACGAAGATCGCGGCAATGAAATACAGAAACACCAGCGCGATGATCACCGAGGCGAGCCCCGCATACATCGTCACGTAGTTGTTGGCGAAGCGCGCCAGATATTGGCCGAACACGATGCCGGAGATCAGCGAAGCCACCATGGTGAAGACGATGCCGGGCAGGATCTGGAGGAAGCCTCGGCGGCCCGCCGGCAACCAGGCATGCAGGATGAACAGCGCCACGACCAGTGCGCCGATGGTGATGCCGTAGCGCAGCCAGGTGAGAATGCTCTCGTTGGATTCGACGAACAGGGGAATGTGACGCCGGGTGGCCTCGATGATGAGGGGGCCGAGCACGATCAGGAATGCCATGGCGAGCGCGGTGAAGGCCGCGACCAGCGTGTAGCCGATGGATTCCAGCCGCAGCCAGTACCATCGCCGCATTTCCACCACAGCATAGGCGCGATTCAGAGCGACTCGCAGGGCCTCGACGCCGTTCGAGGCGAAGTAGACCGACAGCACCGCGCCGATCGTCAGCACGCCGGAGCGGGTGGTGGTGAGAACGTCGTGGATCTGGCCGGAGAGCGAATCGGCGACCTGCTTCGGCCAGACCTGGAGCATCAGCCCGGCGGCCTGGTCGGCCAGTTCCTTGGACCCGAAGAAGCCGGCGAGCGAGGTCAGCACGATCAAGAACGGGAACAACGCCATCAGGGTCGAGAGGGCGATGTGACTGGCGATCGCCCAGCCGTCGTCGGCGAGGAACGTGTAGAAGGCGTCCATCACGACGACGTAGATGTAGCGGATTGCCTTCACAGCCTGCCCCAGAGCCCGGTTGCTCTCAACCTGCTTGCAGTCGTCTTCGGCCCGCGCGCGGCAGCTGATGGGCGCTCTCCGCAGGGGCAGCGACGGCGTGATCGGCCGGAGCGCCCCGTCCCCTGCAATCCCCGCTGCGCGTGCATTCCGGCCTGTCCCCGCAAACGGGAAGCAGCGACGAAGGAAGCCGGCGACGGACGCAAATCAGAAGTCATGCGGCCAGCTTCTGATATTATTGGCTCAAAAGCCAGATCACGCAGGCGGTCGCTGTTCCTCTCGCGCCGTTCCTCTCGCGCCGTTTCGGGGCGCACGGCGCAAGCCGGGAATGACGAGGCGGGGAGATGGCGGAGCGCCGCGCACGGTGTTATCTACCGACAATGGCATCTCTCCTGAGTACTTTCATCCTGCCGGTGGCAGCCGGCGCCGTGGCGCTCGTTCTGCTGCTGGGTCTCGTCAACATGATGCGCGGCGGCTCGCCCAATACCTCGCAGAAGCTGATGCGCTTGCGCGTGCTGCTGCAATTCGTGGCGATCGTCATCGCCATGCTGGCCGTCTGGGCGATGGGGCGCTGAACATGGTCGTGCTCAACCGAATCTATACGAAGACCGGTGACGACGGCACGACAGCGCTCGGCTCGGGCGAGCGCCGTCCGAAATACGATCTGCGCATCGAGGCCTACGGCACCGTCGACGAGACCAATGCGGCGATCGGCGTGGTGCGGCTCCACACCAGGGATGCCCCCGAGATCGACGCGATGCTCGGCCGCATCCAGAATGATCTGTTCGATCTCGGCGCCGACCTCGCGGTGCCGGAGCGCGAGGGCAACGCGGAACGCCTGCGGGTGGTGGCGAGCCAGGTCGAGCGGCTCGAGCGCGACATCGACGTGCTCAACGAGAAGCTGGCTCCGCTCACATCCTTCGTGTTGCCGGGAGGCACGCCCGTGGCCGCACATCTCCACGTTGCGCGTACGATATGCCGCAGGGCGGAACGGGTGATGGTGGAACTCGCGGCTCAACCCGGCGAGCCCGTCGGCGCCGCTGGTATTCAGTATATGAACCGTCTGTCGGACTTCCTGTTCGTGGCCAGCAGGGCGGCGAACCACAATGGTGCAGGCGACGTGCTCTGGGTTCCCGGGCAGAATCGCTGACCCATTGAGCAGCGCATTTCTACGATCTAAAATTTGGCCCCTTCGCGCGTTGACCGGGCCGGATCAGGCCTTTAGGTTCCGCGCCAGTTGATAACCCCCTCCCAAATTGAGTGAAAGAGGATCGATGAAGGTCTTGGTGCCGGTAAAGCGGGTGGTCGATTACAACGTCA
>NZ_JASGFS010000033.1:0-68777 GCF_047605465.1 Bradyrhizobium sp.
CTCTGGTTCGGACTGCACGTCCTCTTCCGCGAGGTCTACAGCCTGTCCTTCCTCGGCATGAGCCCGGAGATGCCGGTGCTGACGTCGCTGGACTGGCGCGCTGCGCTGCTTGCGGCCGGAGCCGACTTGCCCTTGAACAGGGCGGCAAGGAAGCTCGGCTTGCTGCCGGCATCGTCGCCGCTGCCGCGACGTTCGATCTCCGCCTTGGCGAGTTCATAACCCTTCAGCGGCACGCCGTCGGTCGGCACATGCACGGTACGCCCATCGGGGAATACGCGGGCCAGCTGGTCATGCGTCATGCGCGGCCAGTGCCGGATGCTGCCGGTGTCGAGATGCACGAAGGGCGAGCCGGAGGTCGGGTAGAAGCCGACGCCGCCGCGCTGCAGGCGCAGGCCGGCGAAGCGGATCTGCTCCAGCGCCACGCCGGGAATGTAGAAATCCATCGCATGGCCCAGCATGTGCTGGCTGAAGCGCGCCACGCCGGAGGAGCGGCGGCGGAGCATGGCGTTGGTGGCGGGGGAGCGATAGGAGGAGATGATCTGGATCGGCTGCTTGCCGTCGACATCGCGATAGACTTCCCAGAGGATGTCGAAGAGGCGGCGGTCCATCACCGTCTCGTCCTGGGTGCGCCAGTCGCGGAGGAAGTGGTTGAGCTGCTTCAGCGCGGCTTCGTCGTAGCGCCCTTCGCGCTTGAAGGTGACGGTGAGGTCCTCGCCGGAATGGGTGTGGTGGAAGGAGAGCGTGCGCGTCTCGTTCGACGCGGTGGCGTCATGGACCACGCCTGCAGCCGCAAGCAGCACCAGCGAGGCGAGGCCGATCCTGGATCCGACCTTCTTTCCCGCATGGGACAACGACAGCGCAGCGATTTGCCGTGCGAAACCAGTCAGCACGAATGAGCCCACCCAGTCGACGAGCGTTCAAAATGGACTCTCCCGCCAACCCCGCTAGCGCGCGAAAGAGGATGAACGCTTTCTTAAAACGAGAAGGTTAATTTGAGGTTGACCTTCTCGCCCCCAAACCAAGTCAGAATACAGAGCTAACCGGTTGAGTGTGGCGAAAAAACGCCCGGTGCCCGTCCGCGGGTGGAGAATGGTTAACGTTAAGCGACCCCATCCCGGGGATGAGGTCGCTGATTTTATTGAAGAATTTCAGGAAATAGGAGGCTGGGCAGGGCTCAGCGGGTGAACACCCGCTGCTGCTGTTGCGGACGGCGGCCGACCGGGGCCGGTGGCGGGGACTGCACGCCGAACAGCCGTTCGAAGAAGTTCGGCCCCGACGAGCCGGAGCTGCCGCCATTGTTGGCCACCGCGACGCCCGAGGGCAGCGTCGTCGCCGGACGCGAATAGCTCGGCTGCGAATGCGCGACGACGGCTTCCAGATCCTTGCCGCGGTTGTTCTTCAGGATGTTGATCATGGTCGCGTCGCGGCCATAGACGTCCTTGCGGAATTGCAGCTTGCCGGCGTCGTCCACGAACGCTGTCTGATAGGTGATGTTGACCGGGATCGGCGTCGGGAATTTCAGGTCGACTTCGCTCTTGCCGTACATGCCGCGCACGCGCTCGGGCGTGTACTTCTCGTTCGGCAGCGCGATGTTGAGCAGCACGGAGGCGTACTGATCTGGGTTCTGCACGCGCATGCAGCCGTGGCTGAAGGCGCGCTCGTCCTTGGCGAACAGGTACTTGTCCGGCGTGTCGTGCTGATAGACCAGGAACTTGTTCGGGAAGTTGAAGCGGATGCGGCCGAGCGCGTTCGCTTCGCCGGGCGGCTGCGAGATGTGAACCGAGCCGTCACGATTCTGCTCGAGCTTGAGGCCCATGCGCTGGAGCACGGTCGGATCCTGCTGAAGCGCCGGCAGATATTCGTTGTAGACGATCGACGGCGGCACGTTCCAGGTCGGATTGACCGTGATGTACTTCATCGTCTCGGTCAGCAGCGGGGTGGCATGCTGACCCGGCTTGCCGGTGACGACGCGGGTGGTCCAGACCTGCTGGCCGCGCTGCATCACCTTGAGCGTATAGTCGGGAATGTTGAGGATGACATAGGCATCGCCGAGCGAGGGTGTGCCGAGGTCGCGCGGCAGCCAGCGCCAGCGCTCCATGTTGACGAGCACGGTGTCGATCTGCTTGTCGCGCTTCGGCGTGTTGAGTGCCTTGACCGTCCTGTCGTCGAGGATGCCGGTCGCCTTGATCTCGGCGCCGTTCTGGAATTTCCGCACGGCTTCCGCGACCGTCGCATCGTAGCGGGTGTCGCTCGCATTCTCGGTGATGCCGAGCTTGGCGCGGAGCTGCGGCACGCGCGGATCTTCCACCACGACCTCAGCCTGCTTCTTGCCGCGGGCGGGCGTGTACTTCAGCGCGGGACCGTCGGCGATCTCGACCACCGGGCCTTCGCCCTGTCCGCGGAGCTCGGCGAGCTTCGCCTTGAGCTCCTTGTAGAGCTTCTGCGGCGGATTGTAGCTGTCGAGCGCCGAAGACGCATCCGCCGCGGTCGTCACCTTGGTGAGGACTTCGGTCGGGTCGATCGGATGTTCCGGATAGAGGATGTCGGCGCTGACCTGTGACCAGTGCATGCGGCCGCTCTGCGCCTGGCGCGCATAGTCCAGCATGCTCGCGGTGAGCTTGAACTCGGCGTCGGCGAGCGCGTCGGGGTTGTTGGCGGCGGCGAAATCCGGCACCGGATAGTCAGCGGGATTGAGGCCATCGGATCCCGCATTCTTCAGGCGCGAGATCACGCCCTTGGCGGCGGCGGTGAGGCTGCCGGACTGCGTCCAGACCGGCGCGTAGTCGCGTCCGCCGTAGAATTTCTCGACTGCGGCGCGCTCGTTCTTGCGATCGAAATAGCGCGAGGTCTTCGCGCCGATCATGTCCTTCAGCTTGTCGGCGACCGGCTGGTCGGCGGCGGGAACGTTGCTCGCAGCCTTCACCGGTTCGGCGGCGGGCTCCTTGGCGACGTCCTTCGGCGGCTCGGCCGGAGTTGCGACGGCTGGTGCTGTCGCGGTGTCGCCCTTGGCGGGCTCGGTCTTCGCGGGTTCGGTCTTGGCCGTCTCGTTCTTCGGCGCGTCGGCAGCGGGCGTCACGGCGACGTCGGACGGCTTGGTGTCGACCTTGTCGGGCGCCGGCGCAGCTTCGGTTTTCGCCGCTTCGGTCTTTACAGCTTCCCTGGCGGGTTCCTTCGTCGAATCCTGCACCGTGGCGGTGGTGTCGAGCTTGATGTCGGCAGCGGTCGGGGGCGGGACGTTTGCGGGCTCGGGACGCGGGATCGCCGCTTCGATCGCGAGTTCGGCAGCGCTGCTGCGCGCCTGATCCTGCGCCAGGGCCGAACCGGCCGATACCGTGAGGAAGGTCGCCGCGACCGTCATCAGAACGCGGTCAAAGCCTGCACGGTGGTTCAAACAGTCTCGCATTGTGTCGCACCCCTCGGGTGAACTGCCCCTCGTGGAACAGCTTCGTTATCGTCTATTGAGCTTCGGCTAAACTGCGCCGGCCTCACGAAAGTTGCACGCCTGCACGCAACGATTCATACGCAGACGATATACAGACCCCGTTTTTGCAGCCAGCGCTACCGGGGACAACTCACGACAAACTGACTTCAAGGAAGCCCCTTTGCAACGGATTGTGCGGTTTCGCCACGCGCTTTTCCCACGGTCTGTCACTTCCGAGACACGGTTCATGCCGCGGGCAAAATGTCCCGTGATGCGAAGGGCTTGCGGCCACATCGCAGCATCAGGCGAACCGCCGTTCAGCCGTCGTGGCTCAGTGCGTCTCCTCGCCGCTTTTTCCGCCATGTCCATGCACGCCGGCTTCGTCGAGTTTGCGGTAGAGGGTTGAGCGGCCGATTTTGAGGCGCCGCGCCACCTCGGACATCTGGCCGCGATAATGCGAGATCGCGAAACGGATGATCTCGTTCTCCATGTCTTCCAGCGGACGAACGTCGCCGGTCGCGGTCAGCATGGACAGGGTTCCCGCCAACGGCTGCGGCAGCGGAGCAATCGGTATTTCATTACCCGAAATCATGGCCGGCGCTGCGATCGGCTCAAGCATCAGCGGTGCGGTCGGGATGTCCGTTGCGGAATGCGCATGCGAGGCGAGCAGCGGGAAGTCGGCGAGCCCGAGCTGCTCACCATCGCTCATCACCACCGCGCGGTAGACTGCATTTTCGAGCTGGCGGATGTTGCCGGGCCAGTCGAGTTGCGACAGGTGCGCCATGGCGTCGCCGCTGATGCCGGTGATGGCGCGGTTCTCCTCGGCGGCGAACCGCGCCAGGAAGTGCCGCAGCAGGTGCGGGATGTCCTCGCGCCGGGCCCGGAGCGAGGGGATCGTCAACGGCAGCACGTGCAGGCGATAGAACAGGTCCTCGCGGAAATGGCCCTGCTTCACCCGCTCCAGCAGCTTGCGGTTCGTCGCCGAGATGATACGGACGTCGACCTTGACGGGCTTGCGGCCGCCGACGGCCTCGACGGCGCCTTCCTGAAGCGCGCGCAAGAGCTTGACCTGAGCGCTCAGCGGCAGCTCGCTGACCTCGTCCAGGAACAGCGTGCCGCCATGGGCTTCGACGAACTTGCCCATATGCCGCTCGGTCGCGCCGGTGAAGGCGCCCTTCTCGTGACCGAAGAGGATGGATTCGACGAGGTTGTCGGGGATCGCGCCGCAATTGACCGCGACGAAGGGCTTCGCCTTGCGTTCGCCGCTGCCGTGGATGGCGCGCGCGAACATCTCCTTGCCGACGCCGGATTCGCCTTCGATCAGCACCGGAATTGAGGAATTCGCCGCCTTTTGCGCGGCGCGCATCACGCCCGCCATCGCCTCGGAGCGCGTGATGATGTCGGAGAAGCTCAGGCGGCCTTCGCGGCTGTGGCGGATGCGCTGCAATTCGCCCTTGAGCGCGGAGGCATTGAGCGCGTTGCGAAGCGAGACCTGGAGCCGTTCGATGCCGACCGGCTTGACGACGAAATCGGCCGCACCCGCCCGCATCGCCGAGATCACGTTGTCGATGCCGCCATGGGCGGTCTGCACGATCACCGGTACGCTCAGTCCCGCCTCGCGGATTTTCGCCAGCACGCCCATGCCGTCGAGGCCGGGCATCACCAGGTCGAGCACCACGGCGTCTATGGCCGGTGCGTCAGGAGCGGTGAGGGCGGCAACCGCGGCGTCGCCGGACTCCACCACGATCGCGTCATAGCCGCATTTCTGCACCATGTTCTCGACCAGACGGCGCGCCACGGCATCGTCGTCGGCAATCAAAATACTGGCAGCCATGGTGTTCCCCGCACGCTACAACTATCTGTCTCGAATCGGGGCACTCTGGCCGAAGCCGATTAACGCACTCTTAAACCTTGATGCCCCCACCCGCCGTCGCGATTGTTGAACACAGGTTTCCCACACAATGATTTCGCGCTCCAAGCCAGCCCTCAACAAATCCGCTCTCAAGAAGTCCGCTTTGAAGAAGCCGGCCACCAAGAAATCCACGGTCAAGGCAAAACCCTCCAGCAAGCCTGCCAGCAAGTCCGGCAGGCTTCCCGAGTGGAACCTTGCCGATCTCTATTCCGCGATCGACGCGCCGGAAGTGGCGCGCGACCTGGAAAAGATGGATGCCGATTGCGTCGCGTTCGAGACGGACTACAAGGGCAAGCTCGCGACAGGGACAGCAAACGAACATGGCGGAAAATGGCTCGCGGAGGCGGTGCGACGCTATGAGGCAATCGATGATCTCGCCGGCCGCCTCGGCTCCTATGCCGGTCTCGTCCACGCCGGCGACAGTGTTGATCCCAAGATTTCAAAGTTTTACGGCGACGTGTCGGAGCGGCTGACGGGCGCCTCCACGCACCTGCTGTTCTTCGCGCTCGAGCTCAACCGCATCGATGACGATATTTTGAATCGCGCGATGCAAGCCGCCGAGCTCGCGCATTACCGTCCCTGGATCGAGGACCTCCGCAAGGAGAAGCCGTATCAGCTCAACGACAAGCTCGAGCAGCTTTTCCTGGAGAAGGCGCAGACCGGCTATTCCGCCTGGAACAGGTTGTTCGACCAGACCATCTCGGGGCTGCGCTTCAAGGTTGGCGCCAAGGAGCTCGCGATCGAGCCGACGCTCAATCTGTTGCAGGACCGTGACGGCGCGAAGCGCAGGAGCGCGGCGGAGGCGCTGGCGAAAACCTTCAAGGCCAATGAGCGCACTTTCGCGCTGATCACCAACACGCTCGCCAAGGACAAGGACATTTCGGACCGCTGGCGCGGCTTCCAGGACGTCGCGGATTCCCGGCATCTGAACAATCGCGTCGAGCGCGAAGTGGTCGACGCGCTGGTTGCCGCCGTCCGCGCGGCCTATCCGAGGTTGTCGCATCGCTATTACGCGCTGAAGGCGCGCTGGTTCAAGAAGAAGCGGCTCGTCTATTGGGACCGCAACGCGCCGCTGCCGTTTGCCGCGACCGATACCATTGCCTGGCCAGATGCGCGAAACATGGTGCTGTCGGCCTATCGCGGCTTCTCGTCCGACATGGCCGACATCGCCGAGCGCTTCTTCACCGACCGCTGGATCGATGCCCCGGTGCGTCCCGGCAAGGCGCCCGGTGCCTTCTCGCATCCGACCACGCCGTCGGCCCACCCCTACGTTCTGATGAACTATCAGGGCAAGCCGCGCGATGTGATGACGCTTGCGCACGAGCTCGGCCACGGCGTGCATCAGGTGCTCGCCGCCCGGAACGGCGCACTGATGGCGCCGACGCCGTTGACGCTGGCGGAGACCGCGAGCGTATTCGGGGAGATGCTGACCTTCAGGCGGCTGCTGGCACAGACCAAGAGCGCGAAGCAGCGTCAGGCCCTGCTGGCCGGCAAGGTCGAGGACATGATCAACACCGTGGTGCGGCAGATCGCTTTCTACTCGTTCGAGCGCGCGGTGCACACCGAGCGCAAGAACGGCGAGCTGACCGCGACGCGGCTCGGCGAGATCTGGCTGTCGGTGCAGGGCGAAAGCCTGGGGCCGGCGATCGAGATCAAGGCGGGCTACGAGAACTACTGGATGTACATCCCGCATTTCATCCACTCGCCGTTCTACGTCTACGCCTATGCCTTCGGCGATTGCCTCGTGAACTCGCTCTATGCCGTCTACGAGCATGCGGCCGAGGGTTTTGCCGAGCGCTATCTCGCCATGCTCGCCGCCGGGGGCACCAAGCACTATTCCGAGCTGCTGCGCCCCTTCGGGCTCGACGCCAAGGATCCCAAATTCTGGGACGGGGGTCTCAGCGTGATCGCCGGCATGATCGACGAGCTGGAGGACATGGGCTGAGGGAAGGGTGTGCCCTCAATCAGCAGGCAAGCCTTGGTAAAACATCTGTTGAACCAGCCGACCGAACGACGTTATACATCTGTATAACGTCGTCGAGGCAAGCCATGAAGATCGAGATCAGGAAGATCGGCAATTCGGATGGCATGCTGCTGCCCCGTGAGCTGATGCAGCGGCTCGATCTCAAGCGCGGCCAGCAATTGCACATCGTGGAATTGCCCGGCGGTGGTTTTCGGGCGCTGCCCTACGACCCCGATTTCGAGCGCGCGATGGAATTCGCCGACGAGGTGACGGACAAATATCGCGATACGCTCGCTGCGCTTGCAAAGTAGCGGGCTGTTCGTTTGAGCGAGTCCGAAGAGCCGCTCTGGGTGACCTGCGAGCAGGCGATCGCCATTCACGGCCGCCAACTCCGCCGCTTCGGTGGCGCACCCGGATTGCGCGAGGACAACATGCTGCGGTCGGTGTTGGAGCGGCCGATCAACAGATGGCGCTCCGAGCGGGCGACGCTGAATGAACTGGCTGCGGCCTATGCATTCGGGCTCGCGAGAAATCACGCATTCGTCGATGGAAACAAGCGTATCGCCTTCATGACGATGATGGTCTTCCTCCACAGGAACGGCGTGGCTTTCAGCCCCGATCCCGCGGAGGCCGCGACCATCATCCTCTCCCTCGCCGCCGGCGAAGTCAGCGAGCAGAGCCTGACGCGCTGGATCCGCGACAATCTGGATTCGAAATGAGCCGATTGACCGGAAAACGGCGCTCCGGTGCCGTTGCCCTGCCCGAAGGTTTGCGGTATCCCAACCGTGAAATTCGACTTTCGACTGGGGACATTCATGGCTGACCATAGCGAAGTGGCGTACACCACGGCCGACGGTAACGACTACGTCGCGCACGAGCAGACTTATGAGGGCTTCATCAAGCTGGTGAAGTACGGCACGGCCTCGGTCGCGCTCATCGTGATCCTGATGGCGATCTTCCTGACCTGATCCATCGTCTGTTGCACCGCCATCGCCGGCGGTGCCCACAAAATTTGCATCCAAGCCGGTTCCAAAACCGGTATCCAACGTTGCGGGAGTAACGCTAAGTTTGCATGCGCGTCGTGTCCCGCGTCGCCGGAGGGCCTATGAAGATCGCCGTTGCCAAGGAAATCGATCCATCTGAGCCGCGGGTCGCCGCTTCGCCCGACACGGTGAAGAAGTTCAAGGCGCTGGGCGCCGAGGTTTCCGTCGAGCCGGGCGCCGGCATCAAGTCGGGCCTGCCCGATTCCGAATTCACCGCGGCCGGTGCCACCGTGAGCGCCGATGCGCTGAAGGACGCCGACATCATCATCAAGGTGAAGCGGCCGGAAGCCTCCGAGCTTGCGCAGTACAGGCGCGGTGCGCTCGTCATCGCCATCATGGACCCCTACGGCAACGAAGCCGCGCTGAAGACGATAGCCGATGCCGGCGTTTCCGCCTTCGCGATGGAATTGATGCCGCGCATCACGCGCGCGCAGGTGATGGACGTGCTGTCCTCGCAGGCCAACCTCGCCGGTTATCGCGCCGTGATCGAGGGCGCCGAGGCCTTCGGCCGTGCCTTCCCGATGATGATGACGGCCGCCGGCACCGTGCCAGCGGCCAAGGTGTTCGTGATGGGCGTCGGCGTCGCCGGCCTCCAGGCGATCGCGACCGCGCGCCGCCTCGGCGCCGTCGTGACCGCGACCGACGTGCGGCCCGCGACCAAGGAGCAGGTCGAATCGCTCGGCGCGAAATTCCTCGCCGTCGAGGACGAGGAATTCAAGAACGCGCAGACGGCCGGCGGCTACGCCAAGGAAATGTCCAAGGAGTATCAGGCCAAGCAGGCTGCGCTCACCGCCGAGCACATCAAGAAGCAGGACATCGTGATCACGACCGCGCTGATTCCGGGCCGGCCCGCGCCGAAGCTCGTCTCGGGCGAGATGGTCAAGTCGATGAAGCCGGGTTCGGTGCTGGTCGATCTCGCGGTCGAACGCGGCGGCAATGTCGAGGGCGCCAGGCCCGGCGAAGTCGTCGATCTCGATGGCATCAAGATCGTCGGCTACACCAACGTCGCCGGCCGTGTCGCGGCCTCGGCCTCCAGCCTCTACGCGCGCAACCTGTTCTCCTTCATCGAGACCATGGTCGACAAGAAAGAGAAGAAGCTCGCCGTCAACTGGGATGACGAGCTCGTCAAGGCGACCGCGCTGACCAGGGACGGCGCCGTGATCCACCCGAACTTCCAGCCGAAGGTCTAAGGAGAGCCGCCATGGAGCACGCTGCACAGGTCGTCGACCCCTTCATCTTCCGGCTGTCGATCTTCGTCCTCGCCGTCTTCGTCGGCTATTTCGTAGTGTGGTCGGTGACGCCCGCGCTGCACACGCCGCTGATGAGCGTGACCAACGCGATCTCCTCGGTGATCGTGGTCGGCGCGCTGCTCGCGGTCGGCGTCGGCATGGTTTCGAGCGGCTCCGGCTGGGCGCGCGGCTTCGGCTTCGTCGCGCTCATCTTCGCCTGTGTGAACATCTTCGGCGGCTTCCTTGTCACCCAGCGCATGCTGGCGATGTACAAGAAGAAGTCGAAGTAAGCGGCCACCTCGGGCTGAAGGGATCAATGGGGACCTGAGATGAGCGCCAACCTCTCTGCATTTTTGTATCTCGTGGCGGGAGTGCTGTTCATCCTGTCGCTGCGCGGGCTGTCGAGCCCGGCTTCGTCGCGCCAGGGCAATCTGTTCGGCATGATCGGCATGGCGATCGCGGTCGCCACCACGCTCGCGAGCCATCCGCCGGCCGACGGCGTGGCCTGGCTGCTGGTCATCCTCGCGGTCGCGATCGGCGGCGGCATCGGCGCGGTGATCGCCCGCCGCGTGCCGATGACCTCGATGCCGGAACTGGTCGCCGCCTTCCACTCGCTGGTCGGCATGGCCGCGGTGCTGGTCGCCGCCGGCGCGTTCTACGCGCCCGAGGCCTTCGACATCGGCACGCCCGGCAACATCCACCCGCAGAGCCTGGTCGAGATGTCGCTCGGCGTCGCCATCGGAGCGCTGACCTTCACCGGCTCGGTGATCGCCTTCCTGAAGCTGTCCGCGCGCATGAGCGGCGCGCCGATCATTCTGCCGTTCCGCCACATCATCAACATCGTCCTGGCCGCCGCTTTGGTCTTCTTCATCGTCGGACTGGTGCTCTCGGGCAGCGCGTTCGACTTCTGGATGATCACCATCCTGGCTCTGGCGCTCGGCGTGCTCATGATCATCCCGATCGGCGGCGCCGACATGCCGGTCGTGATCTCGATGCTGAACTCCTATTCCGGCTGGGCCGCGGCCGGTATCGGCTTCACGCTGGGCAATTCCGCGCTGATCATCACCGGCGCGCTCGTCGGCTCGTCCGGTGCGATCCTGTCCTACATCATGTGCCACGCGATGAACCGGTCCTTCATCTCGGTCATCCTCGGCGGCTTCGGCGGCGAGACCGCGGCAGCCGGCGGCGGCACGGGCGAGCAGAAGCCCGCCAAGCTTGGCTCGGCGGACGATGCCGCCTTCATCATGAAGAACGCCTCGAAGGTCATCATCGTGCCGGGCTACGGCATGGCGGTGGCGCAGGCCCAGCACGCGCTGCGCGAGATGGCCGACCTGCTCAAGAAGGAAGGCGTCGAGGTGAAGTACGCCATTCATCCGGTCGCGGGCCGCATGCCCGGCCACATGAACGTGCTGCTCGCGGAAGCCAACGTGCCCTATGACGAGGTGTTCGAGCTCGAGGACATCAACTCCGAATTCGCGCAGGCCGACATCGCCTTCGTGATCGGTGCCAACGACGTGACCAATCCGGCCGCGGAAGAGGACAAGACCTCGCCGATCTACGGCATGCCGGTGCTCCAGGTCTGGAAGGCCGGCACCGTGATGTTCATCAAGCGCTCGCTCGCCTCGGGTTATGCCGGCATCGACAATCCGCTGTTCTATCGCGACAACACCATGATGCTTCTCGGCGACGCCAAGAAGGTCACCGAGAACATCGTCAAGGCGATGTAACGGTTGGGGAGCGCGGACCGTGGCCCTGAACAAGGAGTGGCACCGGTCCGATCGCATGCCGAAGCGGGTGACACGAAGCCAGCGCATCGCGTTGTCCGCCGTTCGTGCCGGTGCCTGCGGCCGCCGCACGGTCCTCCGGCTTTCCGTCCCATTGCTCAGGAACCACCGCAAGCCCGCAAGGGCTGACGGGCGCGAGCTTCTCGCGCATAATCGCGCACGGCCTTATTCGAGGGATTCGTTGGCATGAGCACACACGGACCGATGCCGCGATCATCATGGATCTTCCCCGCTTTGGCGGTGCTGCTGTTCCTGATCGTGACCGTAACCGGCTACAGCTTCACCCTGTCGCTGGGCGGAGCCGTATTCGCGATCATCCTGCTGGTGATCCTGTTCGGCACCGTGTTCGCGGCCGTCCACCACTCCGAGGTGATCGCCGAACTGATCGGCGAACCTTTCGGCACACTGCTGCTCACGCTGTCGGTCACCGTCATCGAGGTCGCGCTGATCACCACGATCATGCTGGGCGACAAGCCGGCGCCGGAGCTCGCGCGCGACACCGTCTTCGCCGTCGTGATGATCGTGTGCAACGGCCTGGTCGGCCTCTGCGTTTTCATCGGCGGCCTGCGCTACCGCGAGCAGGGCTTTCAGGTCTCTGGCGCCAACGTCTATCTCAGCGTGCTGATCGCGATGGCGACCATCACGCTGATCATGCCGAACTACACGCTGACGACGCCGGGGCCGATCTATTCGGCGCTTCAGCTCGGCTTCGTCGATCTCGTGACGATCGTGCTCTATGGCGTTTTTCTCTACACCCAGATGGTTCTGCACCGCGACTATTTCGTCAACCAGACCGCAGACGGAGAGGGCGCGGAGACGCATCTGTCGGGCAAGATGCTGGCGCTCAGCGTCGCGCTGCTGCTGATCTCGCTGCTGGCGGTGGTTCTCCTCGCCAAGAAGTTCTCGCTCGTGGTCGATGCCGTCGCGTTCAAGATCGGTGCTCCGCCGGCATTCGCGGGCCTTCTGGTCGCCCTCCTGATCCTGATGCCCGAGGGCGTCTCGGCGATCGCCGCGGCGCGCAAGAACGACCTGCAGAAGAGCATCAACCTGGCGCTCGGTTCCTCGCTTGCGACGATCGGCCTGACCTTCCCGGCGGTCGGGATCGCCACCTACGTGCTCGACCAGCAGCTCGTTCTGGGCCTCAATCCGTCGAACACGGCGCTGCTGTTCCTGACATTCTTGCTGAGCATGCTGACTTTCGGCACCGGCAGGACCAATGTCCTGTTCGGACTGGTCCATATGGTGGTATTTGCCGTCTACGTGTTCATGGTCTTCGTGCCGTAGGAGGGTTCCGATGCTTGCCGCCAAATCCGAGGTCCAGGTCGACAACGACGAGGTCCGGGTCACCGAATGGCGGCTTGCGCCGGGCAGCGCGACCGGGCATCACACGCACGGGATGGACTATGTGATTGTTCCCGTCGTCGCGGGGGAAATGACCATCGTGGCGCCCGGCGGAGAGCGCTCCAAGGCGCAGCTTGCGGCCGGAAAATCCTACTTTCGCAAGGCCGGCGTCGAACACGACGTACTTAACGAAACGTCAACTGAGATCGTGTTTCTTGAGATCGAGCTGAAGCCGTAGGGCCGGCGTCACCTTTTGCCATCGATCCGTCGCAGTTGATCCCTCACTATGCCTCAAAGTTCCCGCATCAGATCATGCGGGGAGTGGTCGAAATGCTGAAATACCTCGCTAAAATTTCGATGGATATTTTCCCCTCGGTGCTCGCCACGATCATCGGGGCGTACATCGTCAATCATTACATCAACGCCCGGCCGGCCGCCGACACCCCCGCCGCCGTCGTGGCGCCGGCCCAGGCCGGCAAACCCGCCGACGTCGCTAATCTCCCCGCGCCCGGCGTCAAGGCCAAGGGCATCGCCGAGAAGAGCGTGGTGGACAAGCCGGTGGCTGAGAAGCCGGCCGACAAATCGGCTGAGCAGCCGGCCAAGGCAGCGGACGCCGCGCCGGGCGAGACTGCCCCCGCCAATTCGCGCGCCCGCACGCCGGCGCATGAGAAGACCGCCGCCAAGTCCACCTCGGGCACGGAGGCCAATGCGGCGCCGGCCGCGACCCCCGACGCCAACGATCTGGCGCGCGCGGCGATCGAGCGTCTGCGCAAGTCACCCGAGTACAAGTCGCTCGAGGCCAAATCACTTGAGGGCAAGTCGCCCGAGAACAAGCTCGCCGAAAGGTCGCCCGAACCGGTCGTGCTGGAAACGCCTCGTGGGCCGGAAGCAGGTCCCCGGGTCCAGGAAGGTCCTCGCGTGACCGCCTTGCCGGCCGCCGTGCGTCCGTTGCCGCCGCCGATCACGGTCTCGACGCCGCCCTCCGAGACTTATGGAAATGGTGCGGTCGCGCCGGAGAACCCGTCCTATACCGCCTCGGTCGACGCCGACGGCGGCAACCGCCTGACGCCGCCCGCTGACATTCCCGTCCCGGTGATCGCGCCGCCGCTCGATCTGCGCGCCGATGCCGGCGCCCCCATGCCGCGACCGAAGACCAATGTCGCAGACGACATGCTGTCCGGCGTCAAGTCGATGTTCCACGCCGTTCTGCCGAAGAGCGCCACGCCGAACTAGGGCGTGGTCGGGGACGTGAACCCCCGGTTCGCATTCTGAAAACACCTTGAAATTGGCTTCCAGAGCCCGGCTCCGACCGGGCCGAAGCCGCGCCCGCTCCTGGGCATCTCAGGCTGTACCGGCCCTGTCAGCCGCCGACGCGGGCGAGGCCGCTGCGGGCGGCGTCGTCGCGGGGCCTCAGCGTCACAGCTTTGTTGTAGGACGCCGCCGCCTTGGTCTTGTCGCCCAGCCGCTCATAGGCCTGTCCGCGCGTGGTCCAGACCTGGGCGTTGTGGGGATCGGCCTGCGATGCCTCGTCGAGATCGGCAGCGGCCTCCTTGACCTTGCCGACGGCGAGATAGCTGATGGCACGGCCCAGCAGCGGCTCCGCCTTCTGCGGGTTGAGCCCGCTCGCGGCGCCGAAATCGGCGATCGCGGAGTCGTGCTCGTTGTTGCCCTGATAGATCAGGGCGCGGCCGTACAGCGCCTGCGCGTTGTAGGGGTCGAGCGCGACGGCGCGGCTGTATTCGTCGAGTGCCGCGGCCGTGTCCCCGGACTTGGCCAGGGTCTGCGCCTTTGCCGTATGCGTCTGGGCTTCGCTGACATTGCCTGCGCTGACCACGCTTTCAGCGGTCGCCGTCTTCGGCGCCTCCTGCGGCTTGTCCTTCTCCGGCATCAGCGATCCCAGGTCGAAGGAGCATCCGGACAGCGCGATCCCGATCAGAGCCAGCGCCACCGGCTGCTGCCAGATCTGGCGGATCCGCGCCAAGCCGCGCTCGGGGAAAGGGGAGGCCATCTACGGATTCGCTCGCGCTGGTGCCGCATCGGTAAGTGCCCCATCCCAGAAGGCACTGCTTGCCAAAATGATAACGCGGGCCCGGGGCCCGCGTCATCGAAAACTCAGTCTTGCAGTTTCGGCAAAATCAGCGCGGTCCGCGACCGGCGCCGGGACCGCTGCGGCCGCCAGCACCACGATCACCGCCGGGGCCTGCACCGAACACCGGCTTCGGCTTCATCGGCAGCAGGCCTTCGCGCTGCAGCTTCTTGCGGGCCAGCTTGCGTGCGCGGCGCACGGCTTCGGCCTTTTCACGGGCCTTCTTCTCGGAGGGCTTTTCGTAGTGACCGCGGAGCTTCATCTCGCGGAAAATACCCTCGCGCTGCATCTTCTTCTTGAGCGCCTTGAGGGCTTGATCGACATTGTTATCGCGAACGAGAACCTGCACGCGGCATCCTCTTCAGTGGATCGGATTTGAATTCTGGAAAGTCAAAGGGGGAGGCATGAAACGCCCGGCCCTTAACCTTGAGGGCGCGGATGTATCAGACAAATCCCGCGATGTCCACCTGCCCGGAGGCCATTTGGGCCAAGTTCAGCCACTATAATGGAACCAGAATGGCCACGGAGCACTGATTTGGGGCGATTCGGCGCCGGGACCGCGCCATTCCCCTGAAACTTTGCTCCGGACATCCGGGAAATCAGGGGAGACGTCACATGGATATGAAGAAATACGCCGCCGAGGCCATCGGCACATTCTGGCTCACATTCGCAGGCTGCGGCAGCGCGGTCATCGCCGCCGGCTTTCCACAGGTCGGGATCGGTCTTGTGGGGGTGTCGCTGGCGTTCGGGCTGAGCGTGGTCACCATGGCCTATGCGATCGGCCATGTGTCGGGCTGCCATCTCAACCCCGCCGTCACGGTGGGCCTCGCCGCCGGCGGACGCTTTCCGGCCGGCCAGATCCTGCCCTATGTGATCGCGCAGGTGGCCGGCGCGATCTTGGCGGCCTGGGTGCTCTACATCATCGCGCGCGGCGCGCCCGGCTTCGACGTCACCAAGGGCTTCGCGTCGAACGGCTATGACGCGCATTCGCCCGGCCAGTACAGCATGGCCGTCTGCTTCCTCACCGAGGTCGTGATGACCATGATGTTCCTGTTCATCATCATGGGCGCCACACATGGTCGCGCGCCCGCGGGCTTCGCGCCGCTCGCGATCGGGCTCGCCCTGGTGATGATCCATCTCGTCAGCATTCCCGTGACCAACACGTCGGTGAACCCGGCGCGCAGCACCGGCCCGGCGCTGTTCGTCGGCGGCTGGGCGCTGGCGCAGCTCTGGCTGTTCTGGATCGCGCCGCTGATCGGCGGCGTGCTTGGTGGGGTGATCTATCGCTGGCTCAGCGACGAGCCCACCGGCGTCGTCGCGGGGGTGAAGACGGCCTGACCGGTGAAGCGGGATCGCGGCTTGTGCCGCGGTCCCCTCACTTGCCTTTCGGCGGCCGCACCTCGGTGACATGGCCCATCTTGCGGCCGGGGCGCGGTGTCCCCTTGCCGTAGATGTGCACCGTGGCGCCGGGCACGCTCAGCCACTCCTCGTAGCTGTTGATCTCGTCGCCGATCAGATTGGTCATGGTGACGACCTCGCCGTGACGCACGGGCTTGGCGAGCGGCCAGCCGGCGATGGCGCGGATGTGCTGCTCGAACTGCGAGACGGATGCGCCGTCGAGCGTCCAGTGTCCCGAATTATGCACGCGCGGGGCAATCTCGTTGACGAGCACTTTCGGCCCCGTGCCGTTGGCGAGCACGAACATCTCGACCGCCAGCACGCCGACATAATCGAGAGCGCTCGCGATCTTGCCCGCGATGCTGCGGGCTTCTTCCGCCAGCGCGTCCGGAATCGGCGCCGGTGCGCGCGAGATCTTCAGGATGTGGTCGCGGTGCTCGTTCTCGGTGACGTCGAAGCACTCGACCTGGCCCGAGGCCGAACGCGCGGCGACCACGGAGATCTCGCGCTCGAACGGCACGAAGGCTTCCAGGATCGCCTGCTTGGTGCCGAGGCTCGTCCACACCTTCGCGATGTCGTCGCCGTTGCGAATGATCGCCTGTCCCTTGCCGTCATAACCGAAGCGGCGCGTCTTCAGCACGGCCGGAAGACCGATCCTGACGATCGCCTCGCGCAGCGAGGCGACGGAGGTGACGTCGGCATAGGCGGCGGTGCCGATGCCGAGCCGCGTCACGAAATCCTTTTCGGCCAGCCGGTCCTGCGTGGTCTCCAGGATCTTGCGGTTGGGCAGCACGGGACGGCGCGCAGCCAGCACCATCGCCGCGGCGGAAGGAACGTTCTCGAACTCGTAGGTGATGACGTTGACGTCGTTGGCGAACAGTTCGAGCGCCTCGACGTCGGCATATTCGGCGCAGGTCGCGTTCAGGACGACGTCGAAGGCCGGCGAATCCGGGTCGGGCGAGAACACCTGGCAGCGTAGGCCGAGCCGCGATGCGGCCATCGCCAGCATCCGGCCCAATTGTCCGCCGCCGAGGATGCCGATGGTGTCGCCGGGCTTCAGCTTCACCTGCTTCTGGTCAGTCACGCCTTGTCCTCCGGGCGCTCCGCAACCGCCTCGGTCTGCGCCTTGCGCCAGGCCGCAAGGCGATCGGACAGGGCCGGGTCGGACAGCGCCAGCACGGCCGCCGCAAGCAGGGCGGCGTTGATCGCACCCGCCTTGCCGATGGCCAGGGTGCCGACCGGGATGCCTGCGGGCATCTGCACGATCGAATAGAGCGAATCGACACCCTTGAGCGTCTTGGATTCCACGGGCACGCCGAACACCGGAAGCTCCGTCAGCGCCGCCGCCATGCCGGGCAAATGGGCCGCGCCGCCGGCGCCGGCGATGATGACCTTGTGGCCGGCCGCCTTGGCGCCCTTGGCGAAGGCGAACAGCCGCTCGGGGGTGCGATGCGCCGAGACGATGCGGGTCTCGGAGGCGACACCGAGCGCGGTCAGCGTCTCGGCGGCATGCCGCATCGTGTCCCAGTCCGACTGGCTTCCCATGATGATGGCGATTGGCGCGGTCATGACGTCAATTGTGCTCGGGAATACAGAAACATAGGCCAGATTATCGGTTCCGGCCGGCGGCTCGCAAGGCGGTGGCAAGGAGAAGGGAATGCACTATCCTGTCTTGGTGAATCCCCGCAAGCCTTCATTGAGCAGGAAGCCCATGAAGAAACCGAAAAGGGCAAGCTCCGCGAAGGCCAAACCGGGCCGAAAAGCCGCCGGGAACCGCTCCAGGACCGCACCCGGGCGCTCGACCGGGCCGGCGCCGCGCGGCGCCTCGGCCGATGACGGCGCCGAAGCGACCATCCGCGGCCTGCGGACCAAGCTCAGGGCGGCGCTGCGGCGGATCGCGGAACTCGAGGCCGCGGCCGACACCGACTTCCTGCTCAATATTCCGAACCGGCGCGGTTTCGAGAGCGAGCTTCACCGCGCCATCGCCTACATGAAGCGCTACCGCGCCACAGGGGCGTTGATCGTGCTCGACGTCGATCGGCTGAAGCCGATCAATGATGCGTTCGGACATGCCGCCGGCGACGAGGTGCTCAAGGCGATCGTCGCCACGCTGGCGCGGCAGGTTCGGGCATCGGACGTGGTCGGCCGCCTCGGCGGAGACGAGTTCGCGCTGCTGCTCTGGAATCTCAGCGAAACCGATGCCAAGGCGAAGGCTGCGATGTTCGAGCAGGCCGTCGACGAATTGTCGTTCAGCTTTCGCGGCCAGCGCGTCAATGCGGGCGCCTCCGCCGGTGTCGCGCTGCTCGGGCCGCACTCCGATGCGGCCCGCGCGATGGAGGAGGCGGACGCCGCCATGTATGTGCGCAAGGCGCGCCGGCGGCACGAGCCCCGAACCATGTCCGCAAGCGATTAGAGCTCTCGCTCCGACGCAATCCGAACGGAAGTCTCGGCCTCGCCGCGGGTTTTCCAGGCGCGCGAACCGTCATCCACTGCGCCGGAAGCGCACTGGACTACAGCGTGCCGAGGTCTTCCGGCACGCTGCCGAATTTGCGTAGCAGCTGGGCATCACCGAATTCGCCGGTCATGGGGTCGCCGCTGCGGCTGAACGCCACCGCGCCGATGTGGCCGGCGCCGCGCGCCAGCACTTCGGCGCGCCGCAGCGCCGCGGCCGAGGACTGGCATTCTTCCGCCGCCCCCGCGATTGCAGATCCATCGGCATCGATCAGAAAGGGCATTGCGACGTAGTAGGTCACATCCGACATGACATTGCTCCGGTGTCCGAGCATGATCCGGACTGCGCCAACGACCGCCTGAAGCGCGACGATGATTCATTCGCATCTCGTCGCGCGAGTAACTCAGGCGGCGCTGCTTTCGCTCCGCATCCTGCCGCGTGAAATATCGGGAATGCAGCCGGCCGAGATCGCCGCCTGCAATTCCTCGAGCTCCGCCTCCAGATATTCGTTGGCCATGATCAGCGCCTTGATGGTGCTGCGCAGATTGCCGTCGCACATCGCGATCGCCTGATCGCAGGCTTGTTCGTAGTGGCTGTTGTCGAACGGGACAGTTGCTGACATCTGCGTTTTCCTGGGGCGGTTGGTGCCTGAATGTTCCTATTTTGTTCTTTTTGAGTCAAGCGGATTCAACCGCAGGGAGCCGCTTTCCCGTGGATCAGGCGATGATGTCGGGCGTTATCTGGTCTTCGATGAACGCGATCCGGTCGCGCAACAAAAGTTTGCGCTTCTTCAATCGCTGTAACCGCAACAAGTCGGGAGCGGGCGATTGATGCAGTGCATCGATCGCCGCATCGAGATCTCGGTGTTCCTGCTGCAACCGGGCGAGCTCGGCTTCGAGCTCGCGCTCGTCTTCATGGGTCATGTTTGCGGTGGCCGAAAAACCGATAGGCTTGAGATCGAGGCTGTGGATGCCCTGTGGAAATTATCGTCCTTGCGCGGCGTGATCGCAAGCGATCTCGGACTGCCGATCACCGATCTCCCGCAAGATATTTCGTGGGATCGCGACAGCGCTGCGTAAGCTTATTGATATCATGAAATTTTTCCGCGCGGTTCCTTACTCACGGTTCATTACATATGAAATTTCAAAAATGACCCTGCGACGATCGATACCCATCGACAGAACGAATCGGTGATGTAGACTTCGTCGTCCGGATCGAATCCTAAGGTTGAACCCTACCGAGGAGGTTTCGAATGACAATTCAGGCACATCTGGTTGAATTGGAACGGAAGCACAAGCTTCTCGAAAACGAATTGCACGAAGCACTCGTGCACCTTTCAACAGACGACCTGCAAATTGTTGAGTTGAAGCGCCGGAAGTTGATGGTCAAGGACCAGATCGAGCGGCTGAGGCACAACTCGGACGACACGCTCCACTAGGATTTTCCACACAGCATAGAGTTGCTCGTACCCATTCATTGCAGGGGTGAGTGTTGTCGCACTCACCCCTGCAAACTGATGTAGCTACGTGCGCGTTGCCGCGTCTTGCTGTGGGAGAGCTAGATGTCCGCGAGTTCGCCGACGTGATCCGCGATCGCGAGCGATGACGTCAATCCCGGTGATTCAATGCCGAACAGGTTGATCAGGCCCGCGACACCATGGTCGCGCGGACCCTGCATCAGGAAATCCTGCGTGGCGACGGCGGGCGGCACGATCTTCGGCCGAATGCCTGAATAGCTCGGCAACAGCGCGCCATCGGGCAACGTCGGCCAGTATCTGCGGATCGCCGGATAGAAGCGTTCGGCACGCGACGGATCGACCGCGTAGTCGATCGTCTCGATCCACTCGACGTCGGGGCCGAACCTCGCCTGTCCCGCCATGTCCAGCGTCAGATGTACGCCGAGGCCGCCGGGCTCGGGCACCGGATAGATCAGCCGCGAGAACGGCGCTTTGGCGTTGCAGCTGAAGTAGTTTCCCTTGGCGAGGTAGGCCGGCGGTATCCGATCGAGCGGCATGCCGTCGATGTTGCGCGCCACCGTCGTCGCCGAAAGGCCGGCCGCATTGACGAGCAGGTCGCATTGCAGCGTCATCGGTGCCTCGCCGCCGGCATCGATCTCGATGACGCCGGCCGTGACCTTGGCGCGGATCATCGGAGTGTGAAAGGCGAAGGCGGCGCCCGCTGCCTCGGCCTCGCCGCGCAGCGAGAGCATGTAGGCGTGGCTGTCGATGATGCCCGTCGACGGCGAGAGCAGTGCGGCGTCGCAGGCCAGCGCCGGCTCCAACGCACGTGCGGCCTCGCCCGAGAGCAACTGCATGTCGAGCACGCCATTGGCTTCGGCATGCGCCTTGATCGACTGCAGCTTCTCGGTTTCCTTGGCGCTGGTCGCGACGATCAGCTTGCCGCAGTTCTTGTGGGGGATGCCGCGCTCGGCGCAGTAGCGGTAGAGCGCATGCTTGCCGCTGACGCACATGCGCGCCATCCAGCTTCCGGCCCGGTAATAGATCCCGGCATGGATCACTTCGCTGTTGCGCGAGGAGGTGACGGTGCCGATGGCCTCGGCCTCCTCGAGCACGATGACCTCGCGCCCGGCCTGGGCGAGCTTTCGAGCGACCGCGAGCCCGACGACGCCGGCTCCGATGACGACGCAGTCGACCCTATCCATGATTGCGCAGGAGGTTCGTCGGATGCGCCGATGGCGTCGGGATCGGTCTGCCCGGGACCGGCGGCCTGAAGCCGTTTTCCGTTAACGAAGCATTTATCATGTCAGGCCAATTGCCGTTTTTTGCGTCACATTTTTCTGTTGCGCTTACAGGCGTTTACCCGATCCAAACCCGCGAAGCCAGACAATCCGGAGTTGAAATCGCGGGTGGCTGATGGCTGAGAAGAACTGGCATGCGGGCAGCACGATTCCGATTGCTGTACAGGCCGTCGCATGCCTGGCCGGTTCGGTTGTGCCTGCGCATGCCTTCGTGCCGTCAGCCGGCCCCGCCGGCGAGTTCGACCCCAATCTGATCTGGGAAGCGCTGATCGGCGGCATCGTGGTGTGCGCGTTCCTCGCGGCGATTGCGCTGTGGATTCACTCCGCGCTGCGCAGGGCAAAGCGGTCGCAGCTGCGGCGCAACGCCTTCATCTCCTCCGCCATGAACAATCTCAACCAGGGCGTGGTGATGACGGATGCGCAGCGCCGCATCATGTTCTGCAACGATCGCTATCTCGACATCTACGGCCTGTCGCGGTCGGACCTGTGGCCCAACATGACCGGCAACGACATCCTGGAGTTGCGGCGACAGCGCGGGGCGCTGGGCGTCACCGACGACGAATTCTACGAGAAGGCGGCAAGCTCCAACGGGCTCATCACCGAACTGCCGGACGGGCGCGCCATCCTGGCGAAATATTTCGTGCTGCCGAACGGCGGCTCGGTGGCGACCCATCTCGACGTCAGCGAGCAGCGCAAGCTGTCGCGGCAGCTCGCCTCGACCAAGCAGTTCCTGGAAATGGTTCTGGACAACGTGCCGGCCTGCGTCGCCGCCAAGACCATCGAGGACGGCCGCTACATCTTCGCCAACAGCGCCCATGCCCGGTTCTGGGGCTTCTCCCGCGACTTCGTCGTCGGCAAGGACGCGCGCGAGCTGTTCGCGGCCGCCTCGGCGGCCCGCATCGAGGCGACCGACCGGGCGGCGCTGGAGGCCGCCGACGGCCAGTATCGCAACCAGTTCGAGGTCGAGCGCGGCGCGGAGCGCCGCATGGTGGATTCGATCCGGATCGTGGTCCGCAACGAGCGCAACGAGCCGGAATTCCTGCTGCTCGTGTTCGAGGACATCACCGACCACCGCTCGCTCTCGCAGGAGCTGGAGCGCACCAAGAAATTCCTCGAGCTCGTGGTCGACAACATCCCGGTCGCGCTGATCGTCGAGCAGGTCAAGGACGGCCGTTATCTGCTCGCCAATCGCAGTGCGGAAGCGATCCTGAACCGGAAGCGCGAGGACGCCACCGGGCTCACCGCCGCCGACATCTTCAATCCGAAAGAAGCCAAGCTGATCATCGCGCGCGACGAGGCGGCGATCAAGAAGCGCGGGATGATCACCGAGGAGCACCCGATCTCCACCAAGGACGGCCTGCGCCTGTTCCTGACGCGCCGCGCGACCGTGCTGAGCGATACCGGCGAGCCGCAATATCTGATCAAGACCCACGAGGACGTCACCGACCGCCGGCAGACGGAATCGCGGATGGCGCACATGGCCTATCACGACGGTCTCACCGACCTGCCGAACCGCGCCGCCTTCCTGCAGGCGCTCACCCAGATGATCGAGGCCTGCGAGGGGACGGACGAGGAGTTCGCGGTCCTCTGCGTCGACCTCGACGGGTTGAAGGAGGTCAACGACGTCTTCGGCCATGCGCTGGGCGATAAGCTTCTGGTCGAGGTGGCCCAGCGGCTCCAGGATGCCGCGCGCGGCGGCGTCGTCGCCCGTCTGTCCGGCGACGAGTTCGGCCTGATCATCGACGGCAAGCAGCCGACCGCTGGCCTAGCGCTGGCGCAGCAGCTCGGCGAGGCGCTGGCCCATGAATTCCATATCGACGGCCGCGCGGTCCGCGCCGGCGTCACCACGGGCATGTCGATCTTCCCGCACAACGGCAGGGACGGCGCCTCGCTGCTCGCCAATGCCGGCGCCGCGCTGTTCCGTGCCAAGCAGAAGTCACGCGGTACGATCAGTCTCTACCAGCCCGAGATGGACCAGCAGATCCGCGACCGCCGCGTGCTGCATCAGGACCTGTCGAAGGCGATCAAGAATGGCGAACTGTCGCTGGCCTTCCAGCCCCAGGCGGTCGCGCGCCACAGCGTCGCCGAGAGCGAGATCATCGGTTTCGAGGCGCTGGCACGCTGGCAGCATCCGGTCCGCGGCCAGGTCTCGCCGGCCGAGTTCATTCCGATCGCGGAAGAGAGCGGCCTGATCGTCGAGATGGGCGAATGGATCCTGCGCGAGGTCTGCCGCGAGGCGGCGTCCTGGCCGAATCCGCTGCAGGTCGCGGTCAACCTTTCGCCGGCCCAGTTCCTCCACGGCGACGTCGTCGGGCTGGTCCATTCGATCCTGCTCGAGACGGGCCTTGCCCCCGGCCGGCTCGAGCTCGAAATCACCGAGGGCGTGCTGATCGAGGATTTCGATCGCGGCCTGGCGCTGCTGCGGCGGCTGAAGGCGCTCGGCGTGCGCATCTCCATGGACGATTTCGGCAGCGGCTATTCCTCGCTGAGCTATCTGCAGGCGTTTCCGTTCGACAAGATCAAGATCGACCGTACCTTCATCATGAATCTCGGCCGCAACCCGCAATCGGCGGCGATCGTGCGCGCCGTGATCGATCTCGGCCACGGTCTCGAAATGTCGATCATCGCCGAGGGCGTCGAGACGCTCGACCAGCTCGCCTTCCTCGCCGGGGAAGGCTGCGACGGCGTGCAGGGCTATCTGCTCGGCAAACCGCTGACGATCGGCCAGTATGCCGGCCTGGTCGGCCGCGCCGAAACGATCGAGCTTGCGCTCAAGACCGGCTAGCGCGCCTTCGCGCGGAGCGGACATCGGCCGGCGCGAAGAAATCACGTTGAAACCATAGTCCGGCGCCCCGTTCCGATTCCATCGGAGCGGAAATCGCTCTAGTGATGGCTGGCGCTCTCTCCGGCTTCCTTCCGACGGCTTCATGGCGGATTACGACCTTGCGATCATCGGCGGCGGCCTGAACGGCGTCAGCCTGGCGCGCGATGCCGCCGGTCGCGGCCTGCGCGTCATCCTGATCGAGCAGGGCGATCTCGGCGGCGCCGCATCGTCCGCGACGCCGCGACTGATCCACGGCGATCTGTCGGTGCTGGAGCGGCGCGGATTCCGCCGCGTGCGCCGGGCGCTGGCCGAGCGGAAGATCTGGCTCCGGACAGCGCCGCATCTGGTCCGGCCGATGCGCTTCGTGATCCCCGCGCATGCCGACGAGCGTCCGCCATGGCTGCTGCGCGCCGGCCTGTTCCTCTATGACAGCCTCACGAGCCGAAGCGGCCTGCCTGCGGCGACGACCCTCGACATCACGCATCATCCGGTCGGCAACGCCCTGAAACGTCCGTTCGGCGTCGCCTTCGAATATGCCGATTGCGTCGTCGACGATTCCAGGCTCGTCGTGCTCACGGCGCTCGACGCCGCCGAGCGGGGCGCCGCGATCCGGACCGGGGCGCGGTGCGTTCGCGCCGACAGGGGCGATGTGTGGCGGCTCGCGATGGTCGATCGCGGCCATCGTCGCGTGGTCACGGCCCGCGCGCTGGCGAATGCCGGCGGCGGCTGGACGTCGATGGTCGCCGAGACCGTGCTGCGGCAGCCGACCCCGCCGACGGCGGCGATGCAGATGAACCAGATCGTGGTGCGGCGGCTGTTCGATTCCGACAATGTCTATGTCTTCCAGAACAGTGACGGACGGCTGATCTTCGCAAGCCCGTTCGAGCGCGACTTCACGCTGATCGGCACGACCATGCGCGAGTTCAAGGGCGATCCGGCGATCGTGGCGATGGCGGGCGCCGATATCGTCTATCTCTGTGACGCGGCAAGCCGCTATTTCCGCGAACGCGTTGCGCCGACGGACGTGATCCGCGCGGTGTCCGGCGTCAACCTGACCTGGGCTTCCGCGCGCGGGCGCGACGGCACGACGCTGTTCCACGCGCGCCGCCACAAGGCGCCCCTGATCACGATGTTCGGCGGCGACGTCACCACCGTGCGCCTGCGCGCGGAGCGGGCCGTGACCCGGCTGACTCCGTTCTATCCGATGTCGCGGCGCTGGACCGCCGGATCGGCGCTGCCCGGCGGGGATTTCGCCTGGGACCGCTTCGACACCGAGGTCGACATCGCGCGCGACCGCTGGCGCTTCCTGTCGGAGCCGCAGGCCCAGCGCCTGGTCGCGGCCTATGGTTCGCGGCTGCCGATGGTGCTCGGTGAGACGAAGGGCCGCGGCGAGCTTGGCCCCGTCTTCGGTTCCGATCTGACCGGCGCCGAGGTGCGCTATCTGATGAGCCACGAATGGGCGCGATTTCCGGAGGATGTCCTGTGGCGTCGCTCCAAGCTCGGCCTGACCATGGCGCAGGACGACATCGAGGCGCTCAGCGCGTTCATGGCGGGTGTGAACGACCGGTCTCGAACCGGTTGAGCAAAGGCCGCCCGGCGGCTAGCGTGCGGCGGAATCGGGGTTGGCTGGAAACATGGTTGAAGACTTGTCCGGAACAGACGGCGCGGTCGATGCGGTCGGCGGAGTTGCGCATCCCGTGACGGATCTGCCGTTGCTGCGCATCGAGGGCGTGGCGAAGACGTTCGGGACGTACCGCGCGGTCGACGGCGTGTCGCTCGACATCGAGGCCGGCGAGTTCTTCGCGCTGCTGGGCCCCAGCGGCTGCGGCAAGACCACGCTGCTGCGCATGCTCGCGGGCTTCGAGGCGCCCGACGAGGGACGCATCCTGCTCGGCGGCAAGGACATCGCGCAGGCGCTGCCGCATGAGCGTCCGATCAACATGATGTTCCAGAGCTACGCGCTGTTTCCGCATCTTTCGGTGCGCGACAACATCGCCTTCGGCCTCAAGCGTGCCCGCATGGCGCGCGCCGACATCGCCGCGCGCGTCGAGGAGATGGTCGCCCTGGTGAAGCTCGAGGGGCTGGAGAAGCGCAAGCCCGACCAGCTCTCCGGCGGCCAGCGCCAGCGCGTCGCGCTGGCCCGTGCGCTGGCGCGCCGTCCGCAGCTCCTGCTGCTCGACGAGCCGCTCGCCGCCCTCGACAAGAAATTGCGCGAGAGCACGCAAGCCGAGCTGATGGAGCTGCAGCGCAGGCTCGGCATGACCTTCATCATCGTCACCCACGACCAGGAGGAGGCGATGACGATGGCGAGCCGGATCGGGGTGATGAAGGCCGGCCGGCTCGAGCAGGTCGCCAACCCGCGCGAGCTCTACGAATCGCCGCGCTCGCGCTGGATCGCGGAGTTCGTCGGCGACATCAACCTGTTCGACGGCGAGCTCAAGCTGCGCGATGGTCATCGCCTGGTGATCGCCACCCGCGACGCGGGGACGCTGGTGACGGCCGAGCCGCGCGAGGCGGTCGGCGAGACCGGATTGTCGGTCGCGATCAGGCCCGAGAAGGTCAAGCTGTCCCGCCGCGGCCCGGTGAGCGAGGCCGGCCACGCCACGGCGATCAACAGCCTGGACGGCGTGATCGCGGACATCTGCTATCTCGGCGGTTCGACGGTCTACAAGGTCAGGCTCGATGCCGGCGGCATGGTGCAGGCATCGGTGGCCAACAGCGCCCGGCTCGACGTCGATGCCTACAGCCCGAACCAGCGCGTCGTAGCCTGGTTCTCCCCCGACGACTGCGTGGTGCTGCCGCCATGAGCGCACGCCGCATCTTCGCGCGACCGGCGCGGTTCGCCGCGATCGCCCCCTATGTCTGGATGGTGCTGTTCTTCCTGGTGCCGTTCGGCTTCGTGCTGAAGATCAGCCTGTCGCAGACGGCGATCGCGCAGCCGCCTTACGAGCCCGTGCTCGACCTCACGGCGGGATGGTCATCGCTCAAGGCCGCTTTTGCCGTGCTGTCGATCGACAATTTCAAACTGCTCGCCTCCGACGACATCTACGTGTTCGCCTATCTGCGCAGCCTCACCGTCGCGATCACGGCGACGGCGCTGCTGCTCCTGATCGGCTATCCCATCGCCTATGGCATGGCGCGCCTGCCGCGGCGCTGGCAGGCGGTGGCGATGGTGCTCGTGATCGTGCCATTCTGGACCTCGTTCCTGATCCGCATCTATGCCTGGATCAACATCCTCCAGCACGACGGCCTGCTCAACAAGATCCTGCTGGCGCTGCATCTGGTCAGCCAGCCGGTGGTGTGGCTTTCCACCGACAGCGCGATGTATGTCGGCATCGTCTATTCCTATCTGCCGTTCATGATCCTGCCGCTCTACGCGACGCTCGCCAAGATGGAGCCGGCGCTGGAGGAAGCGGCCGGCGATCTCGGTGCGCCGCCCTGGCAGATCTTCTGGCTCGTCACCTTTCCGCTGTCGCTCCCGGGCGTCGGTGCCGGCGTGCTGCTGTGCTTCATTCCGATCGTCGGCGAGTTCGTGATCCCGGACCTGCTGGCCGGCTCCAATTCGCTGATGATAGGCCAGACCTTGTGGCTCGAGTTCTTCACCAACAAGGATTGGCCCGTGGCGTCCGCGGCGGCCATCGTGCTGCTGGTGGTGCTGCTGGTGCCGCTGCTGCTGTACGAACGGCTCCAGAAGCGGCAACTCGAGCAGGGGCGGTAGGGGATGCGCAAGATCTCCCGCCTGTCCCGTTTCAACGTCGCCTCGCTCGCGCTGGGGCTGGCGTTCCTCTACCTGCCGATCCTCATCCTCGTGATCTATTCCTTCAACGCCTCGCGGCTGGTGACGGTGTGGGGCGGCTGGTCGCTGCGCTGGTATCGGGAGTTCTTCAACGATCGCGCCATGATCGAGGCGGCCTGGATGAGCATCAGGGTCGCGGTCTCGTCCGCGAGCATCGCCACGCTGCTCGGCACGCTGGCCGCGGTGGCGCTGTCGCGCGGGGAGCGCTTCCGCGGCCGCACGCTGTTCTCCGGAATGCTCTACGCGCCGCTGGTGATGCCCGAGGTGATCACCGGGCTGTCGCTGCTGCTCCTGTTCGTGGCCCTGAACGCGGAGCGCGGCTTCTGGACGGTGACGATCGCCCATACCACGCTGACGATGTGCTTCGTCGCGGTGGTCGTGCAGTCCCGTCTCGGTTCGCTGGACCGCTCGCTGGAGGAGGCGGCGATGGATCTCGGCTGCAATCCCGTCCGTGCTTTCATCGCGGTCACGCTGCCGCTGATCGCGCCCGCGATCGTCGCCGGCTGGATGCTGGCCTTCACGCTGTCGCTGGACGATCTCGTGATCGCGAGCTTCACCACCGGCCCGGGTTCGGCGACGCTGCCGATCCGGATCTATTCGGAGGTACGGCTCGGAGTGAAGCCCGAGATCAACGCGATCTGCACGCTGGTGATCGCCCTGATCGCGGTGGTCATCGTCGTAGCTTCGCTGGCGTCGAAACTGTCGAGCACCCAGGGCGAGAGCGCGGCTCCCCTGTGAGCCGGAAAGGCGATCATGACGATGGCCTACCAGATCCTGACCCACACGCCGCCCTGGGTCTTCGTTCTGTTCGCCTATTTGACGTGGCAGGGCATCAAGGCGATGCAACCGCGCAGGACACCGGTGTGGCGCGCGTTGATCGTGCCGGCCGTGTTCATCGTCTGGGGCGTGTCGCGGATCGGCCTCGGCCATCAGGACAGTGCATGGCCGCTCGCCGCGTGGATCGCGGCCGCCCTGGCGCTGCTGCCGCTCGGGGTCCTGACGCCGCGTCCTTTCGACATCGACCGCGGCACGGGAGAGATCATCCGCCCCGGCAGCGCCTTCGCGTTGATCCGCAACCTCGTCGTGTTTTCCCTGCAATACGCGGTCGGGGTGATCTCGGCGATCGATGCGGGCGATCGCGCGCTGGCGATCATCGTCGGCCGCGCCATTTCGGGCGCGACTGCTGGCTATTTCCTGGGGTCGGCGATCGCGCTGCTGTTGGCCTATCGCAGGAAGCGTGACGCGGGTGCCTAGGACTTCACCGCACCCGCCGTGAGCCCGCCCACCATGTAGCGGCGGAAGGCGTAATAGACCGCGGCCGGCGGCAGCGCGTAGATGAAGCCGGTGGTCATCAACAGCTCCCACGGAGAATCGTCGGCGGCCAGGAAGTTGCCGAGTGCCACGGGAAGCGTGATCTCGCGGTCGTTCGAGAGCAGCAGGAAGGCGTAAAGATATTCGTTCCAGGCGAGCAGCACCGCGTAGGTGCCGATCGCGACCAGCGAGGGCATCATCAGCGGCAGGTAGACCAGGCGGAAGATCTGCAGCGTCGTCGCGCCGTCCATCACGGCGGCCTCGTCCAGCTCGACCGGCAGCTTGTCGGAAGCCTGCTTCAGCACCCAGATCGCATAGGGCGATGCGATCGTGACCATGGCCAGGATCAGCGACCAGTGATTGTTGAGCAGGCCGTAATTGCCCATGGTGCGGTACATCGGCACGGCCAGGAACGCCGCGGGGATGAAATAAGTGAAGAGTGCGAGGTTCATCACCATCCGCCCGCCGGGGACGCGCAGCCGCGAAATCGAGAACGCCGCGGCCGTGGCGATGAACAGCGTCAGCACGCCGACGGCAACCGCGATCACCGTCGAGTTCCAGAACTGGATGTAGAAGTCGCGCAGGAAATAGTGCTGCTGCTTGAACACGATCTCGAAGTTGTGCAGCGTCGGATGATCCGGCCAGAGCTTGCCCGAGAACGCGTCCTCCTTCGGCGAGATGGCGAACAGGAACATGTGATAGATCGGGATCATCGTCCAGAGAAAGACGGGGATGCCGATCAGCAGCAGCCGCGTTTCGGTCGCGACGTCACGCCAGGAGAATTCGCCTACGCCGGGAAGCTTCATCGCGACAACCGTTTCATCATGAAGTACACGAGCGGCAGGACGAACGGCATCGCGCAGACGATGGAGGCCATCGCGAGCGAGAGCTGGTCGAGCCGCAGATAGCGGATGCCGAGCGTCGACAGCACATGCGTCAGGTCGGCCGGGCCGCCGCCAGTGAGCAGGTAGACGCTGTTGAAGTCCCCGAGCGTCCAAATCATCGAGAGCAGCGTGCAGGTGATGTAGAGCGTCTGCATCGACGGCCAGGTGATGAAGCGGAATTTCTGCCACCAGCTCGCGCCGTCGACCTCGGCCGCCTCGAACAGGTCCTGCGAGATCGCAAGCCGGCCGGTCATCAGGATCAGCGTCCAGAACGGCAGCGATTTCCAGATGTGCACGCCGATCGCCATCGTCAGCGCAACCGTCGGATCGTTCAGCCAGTTCGGGCCGTCGTCTCCGGTGAAGGAGAAGATGATGTGGTTGATCACGCCCCATTCGGGATTGAGCATGAAGCGGACCGACAGGATGGTCGGGATCGACGGCACCGCCCAGGGCAGGATGAAGATCACCGAGAGCCACCTGATCCAGGGGCGCTGCTGCGCGAAGAAGCCGGACAGGAACAGCGCGATCAGCATCTTGATGTTGATGCCGATGACCAGGAAGATCAGCGTGTTGACCGCGGCGCGCGCGAAGATCGGGTCGTTGTAGAGCGCGACGTAGTTCGATGGCGCGCGTGCCAGCCACAGGCCGTAGCCGACGGGATAGACCACGAAGGCGAGGAAGACGAGAAGATAGGGCGTGAGCAGCGCGATGCCCCAGACCTGCGCCGGGGTCAGCCGCGACGACAAAGGTGGTGCGGGAATTGCCTGTTCGCCGGAGAGCGTGATCGCCATCGTTCGATACTCGTCTGCGGACCGCACAGCGCGATCGGTGCTGCTGCCTCTTCACCTCTCCCGGCTCGCGGGATGAGGCGGTACGGATTCACCGCGAGCGTCGCTCGCGGATGGAGCTTCCGGGCCCTCCCTCTCCCCGCGCGCGGGGAGAGGGAGGGATGACGACTAGCCCGCGACCTGTTTGATGCGGACGATCAGTTCGTCGACGGCCTTGTCGACCGGGACCTTCTCGCTCACCACGCGGTTCATCGCCTTGGCCCAGACGTTCTCGTTGTTGAGGATCGTGAACTTCCAGTTCTTGGTGAAGTCGAACGCCGCGGTGCCGCCCTTGAACTGGGCATAGACAGCCTTGCGGTGCTTATCGGCCTGCCAGAACGGACTCTCCTGGCTTTCCTTCGTCACCGGGAACCAGCGGCCGAGCGCGCCCTCGATATAGGGACGGACGTTCTCTTCCTGCAGCAGGAAGCTGATGAACTGCTTGGCCTCGGCCTTGTTCTTCGCCGCGGTGAAGATCAGGCCGGTCTTGACGTCGGAGCGGTAGCGGATGGTGGTGCCGTCGGGCGCCTTCGGGAAGGACGCGGTGATGATGTCCTGCTCGTAGGCCTTCTTGCCGGCGTCGCGCTGCTCCTGCGTGAGGGCCTGGTTCTGCGAGTCCTCGTACCACTTCGCCGCGATCGAGATCGTGAAGTTGTGGGTCATCACGATGGTCTTGTTGTGGAAGGCGACGTTGTTGTCCGGATCCTTCCAGGTCGTGGAGGAGGGCGGCGTGCAGCCCTTGATGTAGGTGTCGGTGTAGTCCTTCAGGGCGTGGATCAGGCCGTCGCGCACCTTGGGATCGTCGACCAGGAGCTTGCCGTCGTCGTCGACGAGCTTGACGTGGTAGGCGTCCATGAATGTGTAGAACGACTGGAAGGCGTCGGTGGATTCAACGCCCATTGGCTGGCCGACGCCGTAGATGCGCTGGCCGGTGGCCTTGCGGATTCCCGGCTGCACCTTGTCGCACCAGAACGTCCAATAGCCTTCCCAGTCATTGGGGATGTCGCTCTGCTTGAAGCCGGCCTTCTCGAGCATGTCGCCCCAGATCTGCACGTGCATGCTCTGCTGCTTCAGCGGGAAGCCGTAAAAGGCCTTCTTCTTGGCGACGTCGTTGTAGAGGATCGAGGCGTCCAGCGTGTTCTGCACGAACCGGTCCTTGATCGGATCCATGATGTCCGTGAGGTCCTCGAGCTTGCCCTCGTAAGCCCACTTGCCCTGCGCCTGCACGTCGTAGCTGTCGGAATAGGCGACGTCCGGCACGGTGCCGGCATCGAGCGCTGCGACGGTCTTCGGAATCATGTCCTGGATCGCGTATTGCGACAGTTCGACCTTGATGCCGGTCTTGGCTTCGAATTTCTTGATGGTATCGAGCAGAGCGTCGTCTTCGGACCGATAGAATCCCTTGCCCCACCAGACCGTGATCGTCTTCTGCTGCGCAAATGCCGGTGCGGTGGCCGCGAGCTGACCGGCCGCAGCGAGCGCGAGCGAAAATGCGCCAATAACCTTGGATTTCACGTTTTTCTCCCTCAAACTGCCGGTCTTTTTAACCGGTTAGGTAAAACACTAGCGCATGGCCGCTATTCGATCTAGCGGCATGTTGTCAGACCTAGGTCGAGGGGGGATGGCGCGGAAATGCGCAACGCGCGCATCGATGCAATCGCCGCATCAATTCGCCCGGATCAATTCGCGTCGGCCGCTGCGTCGGCCGATCGTCGTCCTCAGTTGGACTTCGCGTTCTCTTTGGCGTTTTCCGCCGTGGGGGATTCCGGCGTCTGGGGACGCTTGACGCCGGTGATCTGCTCGATGGCGGAGCGCACGGCGTCGCCGGCCTTGCGGTCCTTCAGCATGTCGAGCAGCGGGGCGGATGCGGGCGAGCGGCGGATCAGGCTTTCCGGATCCGGGAAGATCAGCGGATCGTCCCACGGACCCTGCACCACGAACGGCAGCTGGAAGCCGGATGTGGTGTTGAGGCTCGCCACGCCCTTCATGTCGTATTCGCGCGTGGGCACCGATGCCGTACCGGTCATCGTGATCTTCGCCGCGGGTCCCTCGATGCGGATGTCCTCGGCGGTGGCGACCCCGTCGGCGAATTTCACCGCGATGGTGAGACTGTCATACGGCGTCGAGCCGTTGCGGAAATTACCGCCGCCCGAGAGCGGCCTGCGCTCCAGCCGCTTGAGAAGCTGTTCGGCGTTGAAGCCGGAGATGGCGCCGTCATGCCCGGTTACGGTGGCGGTGCCGTCGAGCGACTGCGCGAGGCCGAACGGGGATGATCCTGAAGCGACCAGCGAAACGTTGATGTTGCCGCGGCCGGACAGCTTGTTGATGCCGAACAGTTCGGAAGCGCAGGCCTGGAGGTCGACGTCGGTGAACTGGAATTGCGCCTTGACGTCGGCGATCGTGTCCGAACGCGCGATGCCGAACGAGCCCTTGGCGATGCCGCCATAGACCTGGGCCTCGCCGACCGACAACGCCAGCGTGCCGTTGCGCAGATTCGCGCCGATCGCGGTGCGGCCGAGCTTCGAGGGCCCGACCGTCAGCCGCGCCGCCGACAGGCGCATGTCGAGGTCGGTGGTCGACAGCCCGTTGAGGTCGAACAGCTGCCTGTTCCAGTCGCGTGCGCCGCTGGCGAGCAGGCGGAAGGTCGAGATGTAGGGCGTGAAGTCGAGCGCGTCGGCGGCGAGAGTGGCCTGCAATGTCTGCCGGCCGTTGTTGGCGTAGGTCATCACGCCCTCGGCGGTGTTGCCGTCGAGTTCGACGTTGACGTTGGTGAGCGCGATCGATGCGCCGACGACGTTGGCGCGGGCCTTCAGCGCGAAGCGGCCGAAGCCGCCGCTGCCCGGCTGCGGCTGCCCGGTCCAGCGCAGCGCGTTGCGCAACGACGGACTGTCGATGGTGAGGGTGCCTTCCATCATCGGGCTGGTGCGGTTGGCGACGTTGCCGTCGAAGGCGAGCTTGAGCGGGGCGCTGGCGATCCGCGCCTTCAGGCCGGAACGGTCGCCGGAGAGGGCCGCGACGAAATCGGCGAAGCTGATCGAGCCGTCGACGCGCTCGCCGCGCCAGTCGAACTGTCCGGTCGCGGCGAAGGAGCGCGAGATCGAAGGCCAGGCCAGCGACAGGTCGATGTCGTCGAACTGCTCCGCCGCGTGCGTGGCGGCGTCCTCGAAATTGAGCACGCCGTCCTGGATCCTGATCTCGGAGAACGAGACCTGGTGGTCGGCGCCGGGCTTCATCGTGCGCGCGATGGTCTGGATGAAAGGTGTCCAGTTGCTCTCGCCGTCCGGCTTCAGGCTGACATGGATGTGCGGCCGCAGCAGCGTCAGGTCGGCGATCTCGAACCGCTGCAGCAGCAGAGGCAGCAGCCGCAGATTGGCCGTCAGCACGTCGACATGGAGTGCGGGGTCGGTGGTGCCGCCACCCTTGAGGCCGACGTCGTGGAAGGAGATGTAGCTGGCCGGCAGCACCGCGATGTCGATCGCGCCTGCGACATTGAGCTCCAGCCCGGTGACGTCGCGTATCTGCGCTTCGACGGCCTTGCGCAACGCGTCGCGGTTGATGAGCCAGGAGGTCGCGACCAGGGCGATCAGCGCCACGCCAAGCAGCGCCGCGATCGGCGTCCCGAGGCGCTTCATTCCTTGAGCCATGGTCAATGGCATGTCCTGATCGGGTTGGTCGTTGGAGCCAGAAGGGTGGGCCGGGAGACGTGCGCACCCCACGCCCAACCCCCGCAACTTGATGGGTTTTCTTGTCGCTTTCAAGGCCGCGAAGCCGGTCTGCCCGCGGCGTGGGCAGCTTCTACCACCCACGGGCGAGCGGGAGAACCCTGTATCATTGACGGCTTCGGACGATTTCGCCTAATAATCGCCGCCAATAAGGCGCGGCGCCCTGCGAGCCGAACTTCAGTCGAAGGTTATCTGCATGAATAAGGTCTATCCCGACGCCAAGTCGGCGCTCGACGGCGTTCTCAAAGACAACATGATGATCATGTCGGGCGGCTTCGGCCTCTGCGGCATCGCCGAAGAGCTGTCGGACGCGATCCGGGAATCCGGCGTCAAGGGCCTGACGGTGGTCTCCAACAATGCCGGCGTCGACGGCATCGGGCTGAGCCGTCTCCTCGAAACCCGGCAGATCAAGAAGATGATCTCGTCCTATGTCGGCGAGAACAAGCTGTTCGCGCAGCAGTTCCTCGCGGGCGAACTGGAACTCGAATTCAATCCGCAGGGCACGCTCGCCGAGCGCATCCGCGCGGGCGGCGCCGGCATTCCGGCCTTCTACACCAAGACCGGCGTCGGCACGCTGATCGCCGAGGGCAAGGAAGTGAAGGAGTTCGACGGCGAGAAATATCTGATGGAGCGCGGCCTGTTCGCCGATCTCGCCATCGTGCACGCCTGGAAGGGCGACACCGCCGGCAACCTCATCTACCGCAAGACCGCGCGCAACTTTAACCCGATGATGGCGACTGCCGCGAAGGTCACGGTGGCCGAGGTCGAGCATCTGGTTCCGGCCGGTGAACTCGATCCCGACCACATCCACACGCCCGGCATTTTCGTGAAGCGCATCGTCGAGGTCGGCAAGGCCAAGAAGCGCATCGAATTCCGCAACACCCGCCCGCGCCCGGCAGCTTGAGATCAGGAGAGCCCACATGGCCTGGACCCGTGAACAGATGGCTGCGCGCGCCGCGAAGGAATTGCGTGACGGCTACTACGTCAATCTCGGCATCGGTATCCCGACGCTGGTGTCGAACTACATCCCCGACGGCATGGACGTCAGCCTGCAGAGTGAGAACGGCATGCTCGGCATGGGCCCGTTCCCCTATGAGGGCGAGGAAGATCCCGACCTCATCAACGCCGGCAAGCAGACCGTCAGCGAACTGCCCTCGACCTCCTATTTCTCGAGCGCGGATTCCTTCGGCATGATCCGCGGCGGCCACATGGATCTGTCGATCCTCGGCGCCATGCAGGTGGCCCAGAACGGCGATCTCGCCAACTGGATGATCCCCGGCAAGATGGTCAAGGGCATGGGTGGCGCGATGGACCTCGTCGCCGGCGTCAAGCGCGTCGTCGTCGTGATGGAGCACTCCGCAAAGGACGGCGCCAAGCTGCTGAAGCAGTGCAACCTGCCGCTGACCGGCGAGCGCGTGGTCGACATGGTCGTCACCGATCTCGCCGTCTTCACCATCGACAAGCACGGCGACGGCGGCATGGCGCTGATCGAGCTCGCCGAAGGCGTCTCGCTCGACGAGGTCAAGTCCAAGACCGAAGCGGAATTCCGCGTCGCGCTCAAGAACACCTGAGGTCATCTCAACAGGGGGCGCGCATGACGATACGGTCTGCGCGCCTCGATGACGCCGGTTTCATCGCAAGGATCATTCTCGACTCGACGCGCGGCTATCGGCCGCGCGGCTGGTTCGACGTTGCGCTCGGCTGGCCCGAAGCCCAGTGCCTCGAATTCATCGCGCGCGTCGCGACGGCGCGCGCGGTGTCGATGTGGCATGTCTCGCAGTTTCTTCTCTCGGAGATCGGCGGCAAGCCGGTTGTGGCGCTCTGCGCCCTGCCCGCGGCGGGCGCCGGGCCTTCGGCGTGGGGCGCGATCGAGGAGGTCGGTGCTGCGATCGGGCTCACCACGCCGGAGCTCGACGCCATCCGCCAACGTGGCGCTTACTCGCGTGCCTGTTGGGTGCAGGGCGGCGAGGGCGACTGGATGATCGAGCATGTCGCGACCGATCCCGCCCATCGTGGTCGCGGGCTGATCCAGGCGCTGATCGCGGACGCGCTGGAGAAGGGGCGGGCGGCGGGCTTTGCCCGCGCGACGATATCGTTCCTGATCGGCAACGAGCCTGCGGAACGCGCCTACGCCAAGGCCGGCTTCGTCTTCGCGGAAGAGAAGCGCGATCCCGCGTTCGAGGCGATCATCGGCGCACCCGGCTTTCGCATGTTCGCACGCGCGATGTGATCGCGCCGCGCGAGCGGTATAGCCGAGCGATCCTTCCTCTGAATTGGCTTGGGCGATGGGGTGCCATATGCGCCGGTCGACGGCGGTAGCCCCTTCGCACTTTCATTTGCGCCGAATCGACTCCGTCCCGGTGATGCCGGCTAGAGCAACTCGATCGCAAACCACACCGTGCCCCAGATGGCGAGCGACAGCGCGGCGACGACCGCGGCCAGGATGGCCATGACCCGCATCAGATGACCCGCGCCGGCCGCGGCTCCCGCCGGACCCGGACGGAAATGGTCGAAGCGCGGGATATGGCCGCGAACGCCGATGAGCCACAGAACGAGGTCGAGCGCGAACGGCGCCATGGCGTTGTCTCCAGAAGGCATAGGCTTGAACGTCACCATCGCCCAAATCAGGCGCTCCCACTTTGAGGAAGCGCAAGGTCCCGTCCGCAAATCCGCGCTAGCTGAGCCTGTTCCGAAGCTTGCCGCGGCCATGCGCGGCCTGAATTCACGAATGGGCAGGACATGAGAGCTGATCTCGCGGCGAGCTATGGCGAGGAGCGTTTGCCGCGCTACACGAGCTACCCGACGGCGCCGCACTTTTCGCCCGAGATCGGTGCCGGCACCTACGCGAATTGGCTGGCCGAGCTCCCCGCCACGGCGAGCGCATCGCTGTATCTGCATGTGCCGTTCTGCCGCGAGATGTGCTGGTATTGCGGTTGCCATACCCAGATCGTCCGTCGCGACGAACTCGTCGAGGCCTATCAGCAGACGCTCCGCCGCGAGATCGCGCTGGTCGCGGATACCATCGGCCGCCGCATCAAGGTCGAGCACATCCATTTCGGCGGCGGCACGCCGACGATCATGGCGCCCGAGGCCTTCATCGGGCTGATGGCGGCGATGCGCCGCGCATTCTTCGTGCTGCCGTCGGCCGAGATCGCGGTCGAGATCGATCCGCGGACGCTGACCGCGGGCATGGTGGAGGCGCTGAAACTCTCCGGCGTCAACCGCGCGAGCCTCGGGGTGCAGAGCTTCGATCCCGTCGTGCAGCGCGCGATCAACCGCGTGCAGGGTTTCGAGCAGACCGCATCCGTCGTCGGCATGCTGCGGGGCGCCGGCATCGCGCGGATCAATTTCGACCTCATCTACGGGCTGCCGCACCAGACCATCGCCTCGTGCCTGGACACGGTCCGGCGCAGCCTCGCGCTCGCGCCGGACCGCTTCTCCGTGTTCGGCTACGCGCATGTGCCGGGATTCAAGAAGCATCAGCGCATGATCGATGAGAGCGTCCTGCCCGATGGTCCTTCGCGGCACGACCAGGCCTGCGCGATCTCGAATGCACTGAACGAGGCCGGCCACGTGCAGATCGGGCTCGACCATTTCGCGAGGGAGGACGATCCCATGGCGGTGGCCTTCAGGGAACGGACGCTGCGGCGCAATTTCCAGGGTTACACCACCGACCGGAGCGAGGTCCTGCTCGGCTTCGGGGCGAGCGCGATCGGACATCTGCCGCAGGGCTATGTCCAGAACGACGTGCAGCTCGGCACCTATTCGGACGCCGTGGCCGATGGTCGCCTGGCCGCCGCGCGGGGCTATGGCCTCACCGCCGACGACCGGCTGCGCGCCGATATCATCGAACGGATCATGTGCGAGTTCGGCGCGGATCTCGGCGAGATCTGCGCGCGCCATGGTGCCAGGCCGGAGGCGATGCTGAACGCGGCCTCGCGTCTGAAGCCGCTGATCTCCGATGGCGTCGTCCGGCTGGACGGCGACCATCTCGCGGTCTCCCGCGACTCGCGCTTTCTGGTCCGCAGCGTCGCGGCCGCCTTCGATGCGCATCTCGATACGGCCAAGCAATTGCACAGCCGGGCGGTGTAGACACACCCAGTCATTCCCGCGCGCGAAGCGCGAGCCCGGCTCCATCGCGTGGATCGTGGCGCCCCTGGATGTCATCACGGGCGCGCGGGCCCAGCGCGCTGAGTTTAGGCTGCCGACGCGGAGGGGACGTTGACCGAGCCCGCCAGCGGCCGCACGCCCTTGCGCCACGCGGTGATGGTGCAACCGAAGCGGCCGCGAAACCAGCGGGCCATGGCGCTCTGCGCGGAGAAGCCGAGCTGGACCGCGGTGTCGGCCAGGCGCCGGTCGGGATCCTCGATCAACTGGATCACGAGGTTGGCGCGCTGCGCGTCGAGGATGGCCGAGAAGGTGGTGCCGGCTTCGGCGAGGTGCCGGTGGATGGTGCGACGGGTGCAGGCGAGATACTCCGCCACGCGGTCGACCGTGCAGTCGCCGCTCGCGAGCAGGATGCGCACGACCTCGTCGACCTTCTCCTCCCAGCTCGCGGGCCGGGTCTCGATCGCCTCGATCCGCTTGCGCAGATAGCTCGCGATCAGCGGATGCGCACTGGGAATCCGGCGCTCGGTGTCACGCGCCGACAGCAGGATCGCGTCGTCGTCCGCGTTGAACGTCACCGGGCAGCCGAAGAACTCGCGATAACGCTTGCGGTCGTGCGGCGGCGGGTAATGCAGATGGACCTCCAGCGGCCGCCAGTCGGGGCCGAACAGCGACTGGATGATGCGGTGGATGCTGCCCAGCGCCATGTCGATCGACTGTCGCGATGCGCTCGGCTGCCGCCCGCGCAGATGCAGCGTGATGGTGACGGTCTGCTTGTTGCGAGCGACGTCGAGCCGCATGCCGTCGTGATGGACGTGGATGAAGCGCGAGAGCGCGTCGATCGCCTCGCCGACGGTGGCCTGTTCGCGCACAATCAATCCGACCGAGCCGAAATTGGTCAGGCCGCCGCGCTCGGCCAGACGCAGGCCGAAGTCTTCGGCGCCGGAGGTCGCGGCCGACAGTTCGAGCAGGCGACGCAGGCCTGCGACCGCGATCGGAGTATCGGGCGTGTCGAGGCAGGCCAGCGGAAGCCTGACCTTGCGCATCATCTGTTTGGGGTCGAGCCCGACCGACCGGGCAATCTCCGGGTAATAGGTCAGGCCTGCACTGCGAATGAGGTCGGTCATGCGAACCGTTCCTGCCAGCCATTCCCGCAGATGTCCCGAAATGTAAAGTTTCTGTCCCGATCCGTCAAATCCGGGAACAGCCGGGCACGTACATAAGGAAGACCGAAGCGCTGGCGCGAATGCCGCGCTCACGACGGCGCAGCAGGGCGACGAAGCCCGCGGCCGTCTCGAATCATTTGACCAAAGACATTGCTGGATCGGAATTATGCCGGGAAACACGCTTTCCAAGGGTGAGGTATTCGTCATCGACACCGACGCCGCCTCGCGTGAACAACTCTCGGCTGCACTTCGGCAGAATGCATATCACGTGATCTGCTTCGCGGACGGCGCGTCTCTCCTGTCGGAAGCGAAGGCGCGGATGCCGGCCTGCGTGCTGCTCGAGATGCCGCCCGATCGCTCCGCGCTCGACGTGCTCAAGCGGCTGCGCGAGGAAAACTGCATGGCGCCGATCCTGGTGACCTCGGCGAACGGCACCATCCCGATGGCTGTCGACGCGATCAAGAGCGGCGCATCCGACTTCATCGAGAAGCCGTTCCGCACCCGCGACGTCGTCGAGCGGATCGATGCCGCGATCGACGAGTTCGTTTCGCCTGCCTCCGGCCGGAAGCGCTGGCTGCCGGGACGCGCGGCTCTGACGGATCGCGAAAACGACGTGCTCGAACATCTTGCGGCCGGCCTGACCAATAAGGAGATCGCCCGGCGCATGAACCTCAGTGCGCGGACCGTCGAGGGCTATCGTGCCAGCATCCTCAGGAAGGCGGGCGCGCGGAACGTGACGGACCTGCTCCGTCGCATCTTCGTCCAGGGTCTGCCCGGCGAAGGTCCGACCAGCCTGGTCTGACCATCTCCAGTCCGGGCCGCGACGCGCCGTCGCAGGGCGATGCGTTCTGCAGCCTTGCTGCCGCCTCAGCGCGGCCCCACGGATACCTCAATCGAACCAGTTCCTTCCCTGCCGCGTCTCATCACGATGGTGCGGTTTTTGCGCGTCCGGTTGGCGGCGCGGCAGGAGGGAATTTTATGCGTATGATCGCGAAACATCTGGCGACCACGAGCCTGGTCCTGGTGACCACGGTGGCGGCGCTGCCGTCATGGGCCGCGGATGTCGACGCCTCGTCGACCATCGACAACGTCACAGTCTATCCCGATGGCGCCAGCGTCACGCGGCTCATCACGCTGGACCTTGCGTCCGGCGAGAGCACGCTGGTCGCGAAGGACTTTCCGCTCTCGCTCGATCCGTCCTCGCTCCGCGTCGAAGGTGAGGCGGGCGCCAGGCTCACCATCGGCACGATCGATTCGCGGCCGCCGCGTGCTGCGCCGCCGGTCAATCTGCCCGAGCTCGACAAGCGCATCGAGGCGATGAAGGATCAGCGCGCCGATCTGCAGGGCTCGATCGATGCCGCGACCGCGCGGCGGGAATTCGTACGGCATTTTGCCGAGAACTCTCCCACCGGTATCGGCGACAAGGGCGAGGCACGGCCGATCACCGAATGGCGCGCGGCCTTCGCGGCTGTGGCCGAGGAAATCGCGATCGCCGACACCACCATCCGCGATGCCGGGCGCAAGCAACGCGAGATCGATCGCCAGATCGCGCAGCTCGAAGCCGAGCGTTCGGCCAAGCCGCCGAGCAAGCTCGAGGTGCGGATCGACGTAGCCGCTGCGGCGCCGACGAAGGCGACGCTGCGGGTGACCTATGCCGTGCGCAACGCGCGCTGGCTGCCGCTCTACGACGCCCGGCTCGACACCGGCGCGAAGGATCGCAAGCCGCAATTGGAGCTGGTCCGCCGTGCCGAGATCACGCAATCGACCGGCGAGGATTGGTCGAATGTCACGCTCGGCGTCTCGACGGTCCGCATCGGCCGCGGCGGCAGCGCGCCGGAGCTGAATTCGCTGGTGGCGCAATATCCGCAGCCGCCGAAGCCGCTGGCGATGAGCCCGGCCGCGGAGCTGGCGCGGCCTTCGACGCGCCAGCTGCAGTCGCCGAGTTTTGCGGCGAAGCTGGCCGATGCGAACAACACGCGCGAGCGCGCCGAGGAGCAGCAGGCGGTTGCCGAAATCAGCGACTTCCAGGCCACCTTCAGGATTCCCGGCCGCGTCAGCCTCGGCGCTGCCGAAGGTGCCAAGAGCCTGCGCATCGCCTCGATGAGCGTGCCCGCCGATCTCACCGTGCGCGCCGCGCCGGTTGTGGATCCGACCGCCTTCCTCGAAGCGAGCTTCAAGCAGACCGATGACGCGGCGCTGCTGCCCGGCAAGGTCGCGATCTATCGCGACGGCGTGTTCGTGGGTCGTGGCCGGATCGCGGCGTCGGCCAAGGACGATACCGTGCGGCTCGGCTTCGGCGCCGACGACAAGATCAAGGTCGAGCGCGCCGTGCTCAGGCGCAACGAGGGCTCCGCCGGTCTTCTGGTGACGACGTCGAAGACCGACGAGCGCGCATTCAAGACCACCGTCCGCAATGGTCACGACTTCCCGATCCGCGTCGCGATCGAGGATCAATTGCCGGTCAGCGAGACCGAGGACATCCTGGTCGAGATGCTGCCCGCGACCACGCCGCCGACAGCGAGCAACATCCGCGACAAGCGTGGCGTGCTGGAATGGTCCTTCGACGCCAAGCCGGGCGAGAGCAAGGAGATCAACTTCGCCTGGCGCATCCGCTGGCCGAAGGACAAGGGCATGGTGATCGTGCCGGCTGGCTAGTGAATACGTCGCTCGTCATGCCCGGGCCTGTCCCGGGCATCCACGTTCCCTGCGTCGCGGCCAAGGCATGGATGGCCGGGACACCCCCGGCCATGACGCAGCGGAAGCTTCAATGCCTCGGGCACTTGCCTCTGAGGGCGCACATCCGCCGTCAGCGGAATGACCCCGCCGCCTGCATCGACTGCGGCAGCACGTAGGGCATGCCGTCGTCGGCCCGGTGCACGACGGCGTCGATCTCGAAGATGTCGCGGATGATCTCGCGCGTGACGACAGCGGCGCGCGGACCGTCGGCGGCGAGCCGGCCGCCGTTCAGCACGACGAGCCGGTCGGCGAAGCGGATCGCCAGGTTGAGGTCGTGCAGGATCGCGATCACCGCGGTGCCGTTCGCGGCGCGGCGCCGGGCCGCTTCGACGAGGTCGATCTGGTGGCGCAGATCGAGGCTCGATGTCGGCTCGTCCAGCAGCAGCAGTCCCGGTCCCTGCGCAGCCTCGCCGCAGGCGAGCTGTACCAGCACGCGCGCGAAATGGGCGCGCTGCTGCTCGCCGCCGGACAGCGTCGGCAATTGCCGCGTGCGGAAATGCGTCAGGCCCACCTCGTCGAGGGCTGCATCCACGAGGCCGCCCGCCTCGCGCGGGCTGCGGTCGCCCGCGCCCATCAGGACGATCTCCTCGACGGTAAAGGGGAACGTGACGTTGATGTGCTGGGACAGCACGGCGCGGTGATTGGCGAGTTCGCGCGGCGTCAGGCTGCGGATGTCGCGCTGCTTCAACCGCACGTCGCCCTGGCTTGGACGAATGTCGCCGGACAGCAGCCGCAGGAGGGTCGACTTGCCGGCGCCGTTCGGACCGATGATGGCGACCATCTCGCCGCCCGTGACGCTCAGGTCGACGCCATCGAGCAGCGTCGCGCGGCCGGCGCGCTTGCCCAGGGCGCGTGCCTCGATCACGGCGTTCATAGCGAGGCGAGCCCGCGCTGCCGCAGCAGGATGGCCAGGAATACCGGTGCGCCGACCGCCGCGGTCAGGATGCCGATCGGCATCTCCGCCGGCGCCACGATGGTCCGCGCCAGCGAATCGGCGCCGACCATCAGGATCGCGCCGAGCAGCACCGAAGCCGGCAGCAGCAGCCGATGCGCCGGTCCGATCACGATGCGGAGCACATGCGGCACGACGATGCCGACGAATCCGATCACGCCGCTGATCGACACCGCGACGCCGGTCATGGCCGCGACCACGACGATCGAGATCCGCTTCAGCCGCTCGACGTCGAGCCCGCCGTGAAACGCGTCGGCTTCGCCCAGCACCAGCAGATCGAGGCCGCGTGCAATGAATGCGCAGGCCGCGAGCCCGACCACGAGGACCGGCGCCAGGATGGCGGCCTTGGTCCAGGTCGCGCCGCTCATGGAGCCGAGCAGCCAGAAGGCGATGTCGCGGAGCTGGCGGTCGTCGGCGACGAAGACGAGCAGGCCGATGCCGGCATTGGTGATGGCGGTGATGGCGACGCCCGCGAGCAGGAAGACCGCGATCGAGGTCCGCCCCGCGCGGCTGCTGATGCCGTAGAGGATGGCGGTCGTGAGCAGTGATCCCGCGAACGCGGCCAGCGGCAGCAGCTCGGTCTGGAACATGTGCAGGGCCTCGCCGAAGCGCGAGTCCGTGAAGACGATCGCGGTGGCCGCGGCGAACGCGCCGCCGCTGGAGACGCCGACCAGCGCGGGATCAGCCAGCGGATTGCGGAACAGTCCCTGCATGATCGCTCCGGCGGCGGCGAGCAGGCCGCCGACCATCGCGGTCGCGGCGATCCGGGGAATGCGGATCGACCACAGCACGAGCTGGTCGCGGGCGGTCATGGCATCGGCCGCACCGTCGCGGGCGAAGCCGAGCGCCGCCGGCAATCGCGCCAGGGGAATGCCGGCTGCGCCGACGGTGAGCGCGACGATCGCGGTGGCCGCGAGCACGACGAGCAGCAGGGGAATCGCATAGGGCGCCAGGCGTCGTCCCGCGCCTGCTTGCCGATGCGGGTGGCGCGTCCGTGTCTCGACCGCCACGCTCATTGGCGGCAGTTCGCCGCCGACAGCGCCGATGTGAACGTGGCACCCTGTTCGGCCAGAGCCGGGTAGAGCTTCACCGACAGATCACGTGCCGCTGCCGCCGTGCGCGGCCCGAAGCCGAGCAGATAGAGCCCGTCCATGGTGATGAAGCTCTTGTTGGCCGCGACGGGGGTCAAGGCGAAGCCGGGGTGGCTGTAGACCGCGTCGGCCTGCAGCGAATCCTTGCCGCGCTCGATCGAGAGCACGACGTCGGGCCTGGCCGCGACGATCGCCTCGTCGCCGATGGTCTTGTAGCCGTCGTAATCGTCGACGGCGTTGGTGGCGCCCGCGAGCTGGATGATCTCGTCGGCCGCGGTCTTGTGGCCGGCGACCATCGCCCGTCCGTTCTGGAGCGACATCACGAACATCACGCGGATCGGCTTCGTCACCTTGGCGCGCAGGGTGCGAAGCTGCTGAAGATCGGCGCCCACCGCGGCGCTGAGGCATTCGGCCCGGGCGTCCACGCCCATGGCATGGCCGACGAGACGGATCTTCTCGATCAGGCCTTCCTCGGAAAAGGTGTCCGGCACCAGCACCAGCGGCACCTTCGCCGTCTCCAGGAGGTCCATGGTTTCGCGTGGGCCGGATCCCTGGATCGCGAGGATCAGCGTCGGATTGAGCCCGAGGACGCCTTCGGCGGACAGCTGGCGCATGTAGCCGACATTCGGTTTGTCGTGCAGAGCCGCCTTCGGATAGAGGCTCGTCGCGTCGATGCCGACGAGGCGGTTCTCCAGCCCGAGCGCGTAGAGGATCTCGGTGATGGCGCCGCCGATCGCAACCGTGCGCGCATAGTCGCCCACGGCAACGTCGCGGTTGCGCGCATCATGCACGGTGATACCGGCGGCGTGCGCGGTCGAGGCAAGTGCGATCGTACCGGTGAGCAGGAGACGTGTGATGGTGCGACAAAATGTCATTGTAGGCTACTTCGTCAGGATCAGCTTGTTCTGCGAGGTCAGGCGCAGGCGGTAGGCCTCTTCGCCATGGGCGATGATCAGCTCGCGCTCGGTCGCGAAGAGCTCGCGGCTGTCGATCCTGCTGCCGCGCACGGTCACGGTTCTCGTTGCCGCAGAAGGGCTTCCTGCCGGCCCCGCCGCGCCGCCGATATTGTCTCCGGATGCTGCTGACATTGTTGAGGTGACGCGCCTTCGAGGTTGCGGATGCTGCCTGCTTGTATAGGCGGCGCGAGGCGCATTCCAACGGCGGCAATTTACAATCGATATAAACTGCAACCTGACGTCATTGACCGTCGGAACATTGGCACGTAACCAATCATGACGGCGGGGTAATATTTCCGCGACTAGAGAAAATCAGCCAGCCAGCCGTTCGCGTTGCGAACGCACGCCAGCCAACCAACGAAGTTAAGTGCAGGCTGGGGTGATATGGCTGACGGGGCTAGGTATTCGCGCGCCCTGATTTTGGGCGCGTCTGTGGTTTCCATCGCGGCAATGATGACGGACAGCGCCCTCGCGCAGACCGCCGAGCCGCAGTCCGAACGCGCATCGTCGGAACGTCCGAAGCAGACCAAGCGCAAGCAAGCCAAGCCGCAGGTGGCGCAGGCCACTCCCGACGTCATGAACGCCCGTGCGCAGGCCGGTGGCACTGCGCCCGTTCAGACGCTCGACACCATCACGGTCGCCGCGACCAAGACCGAGGAGCGCGCCATCGATGCGCTCGCGCCGGTCAGCACCGTGACGCTCGACAAGATCCAGGGACTTCAGCCGAACCGGTTGTCCGACGTCCTATACGGCGTTCCCGGCGTGTCGTTCCAGGAACGCGGCGACGATCCCGCGACCGTCATCAATGTCCGCGGTTTGCAGGACTTCGGCCGCGTCGCCGTGGTCGTCGATGGCGCGCGGCAGAATTATCAGCGCACCGGCCACAACGCCAACGGCTCCTTCTTCCTCGATCCTGAACTGATCGGCGGCGTCGATGTCGTGCGCGGCCCGACCGCCAACATCTATGGCTCCGGCGCGATCGGCGGCCTGGTCTCGTTCCGCACCAAGGACATCAACGACGTGTTGCGTCCCGGCGAGCGCTGGGGCGTCGACCTCAGCGGCTCCTACGGCTCCAACAACAACCGCGGTCTCGGCTCGGTGTTCGGCGGCGTGCGCGCCACGCCGGATGTCGATATCTTCGGCGGCGCGGTCTACCGCACGCAGGGCAATTACAAAGACGGCAACGGCACCGAGATCGGCAACACCGGCAATCAGGTCGAGGCTGGATTGCTGAAGCTCACGGTGCGGCCGGCCCTCGGTCACGAGGTCAAGTTCGGCGCCGTGTTCCAGGACTATCAGTACAGTATCGGTCAGATGAATCGCGGTCCGACGACGACCCCGGCGTTGATCGCGCTGAACCGCGGCTCGTCCGTCTACGCGTCCGATGCCAAAAACTACACGGGTATCGTCACCTGGAACTATTCGCTGCCGAGCGACAACCTGTTCGACTCGCACGTGTCGGTTTATGGCAACCGCACCCAGAACGACCAGACCAAGACCTACGATTACGGCTCTCCCACGACGTACTGCAATGGCGGTCTCGGAAACAACATTTCGGGCTGCGTCGGGACCGGTCGTGCTTACACGCTGGACACCTACGGCTTTGATGCCAACAACACCACGCGCTTCAACGTCGGCGACTGGCGCAATGCCGTCACCTATGGTGCCGATGCGTTCCAGGACGACGTGATCACGACCGACAGCCGCGGCAACTCCAACATCACGACGCCGAGCGGCATCCGCACTGTGTCGGGCGGCTTCATCCAGTTGAAGCAGAATTACAACACCTGGTTCGAGGCGGTGAGTGCGATCCGCTACGACCGCTACAACCTGCAGTCCGGCACCACCAATTCGAGCGGCGATCGCTTTTCGCCCAAGATCACCCTCGGCGTGACGCCGGTCCCGGGCTTCCAGCCTTATGTCAGCTACGCCGAAGGCTATCGTGCTCCGTCGATCACCGAGACGGTGATTTCGGGCGCGCATGCGACGGGTGGCGGACCGGCCCTGTTCACCTGTCCCAACGGCACCGCCGGCGTGTTCTGCTTCCTGCCCAATCCGAATCTTCGTCCCGAGGTCGGCAAAAACAAGGAAGTCGGCATCAACCTGAAATACGACAATATCTTCACCGCGTCCGACTCGTTCCGCGGCAAGATCAACCTGTTCCGCAACGACGTCAGCGATTACATCGACGCCGTCTCGTTCGGGTTCGTGACATTCCCGGGTTTCGGCTCGTACCCTCAATACTACCAGTACCAGAACATCGCCAATGCCCGCATCCAGGGCTTCGAGGCCGAGACGATGTACGATGCCGGCAGCTGGTTCGTCGGTGTCGCCGGTCACTACATCCAGGGCAAGAACACCGCGACCAATATCGGGCTTGCGACCATCACCCCGCGCAAGGTCGTCACGACCGGTGGTGTACGCCTGCTCGACCGTACCCTGATCCTGACGGCGCAGTGGGCCTCGTACGGTCCCAACAACGACGTGCCCGCGGGCTATCTGCCGTCGACCGGATACGAGCTGGTCAACCTCTACCTGACCTACAATGCGACCAAGGACATCGTGTTCTCGGCCTCGATCGACAATCTGCTGAATCAGTACTACCGGCCCTATGCCATTCCCGGCAGCTCAGCGGACGGCACGACGCAGAACGACGCGTTGTGGTCGAGCCCGGGCCCGGGCAGGGTCTACAAGGCCGGCCTCAAGATTCACTTCGGAGGAGCGTAAGCGCTACCGCTGAAAACCATCAACCTCTGCCGGGCCGCGTTGATGCTCCAACGCGGCTTCGGCGCGTTTGTCGTTTTGATGAGAAGGAGAGACTTGACATGTTCATCGCCATGAACCGTTTCCAGGTGAAGAAGGGCGCGGAGACCGCGTTCGAGACCGTTTGGGCCACGCGTGAATCCTATCTCGGCAGCATGCCGGGCTTCGTCGAGTTTCACCTCCTGAAGGGCCCCGAGGCCGAAGATCACACGCTCTATTCGTCGCACACCACCTGGGTCGACAAGGCGGCGTTCGAGGCCTGGACCCGTTCGGAGGAATTCCGCCGCGCCCATGCGCGCGCCGACAACAGGACCGGCGAGAGCCTCTATCTCGGCCATCCCAAGTTCGAAGGCTTCGAGGTAATCCAGAGCGAGCGCAAGGCCGCGGCCGCCTGAGGCGGCCTCGAACGAGAGGAGACTGACATGTTGAGCACGGATCTCGCCGATCTCAGGGCCCACATGGCCGACAATCCCGGCGCGGTGATCGAGGACGTGGCGCGCGAGCGCAAGGTCTCCCCGCGCGCCGTGATCGAGGCGCTGCCGTCGTCCATGGCGCGCATCGGTGGCGGCGAGCACTTTGCCGCCGCCATGCAGGACATCGCCGAATGGGGCGAGGTGACGCTGATCGTGCACACCGACGATGCGATCTTCGAATTCACCGGTCCGATTCCGGCAGGTGAGATCGGCCGCGGCTATTTCAACCTGATGCAGCCGAAGGGATTGCACGGCCATCTGCGCCACGAGCGCTGCGCGGCCGTCGCCTTCGTCGAGCGCCCCTTCATGGGCAAGACCTCGGCCTTCGTCGCCTTCGTCAATGCCGATGGCGGCATCATGTTCAAGGTGTTCGTCGGGCGCGACGAGACCCGGGCGCTGCGTGCGGACCAGCTTGCGCGGTTCCGGCAGCTTGCCGACCGGGTCGCGGCCCAGCCCGCCGCGTAACTTCTTTCTGCCTGTCGGGAGATCGGGATGCTCAGCAAGTCCAGGCTTCGGCACATGATCGGATACGTCGTCCTGACCGCATTGGCGCCGGTGCCCGCCTTTGCCGCGACCGACGAAGCGTTGCTGCCGCGCAATCTGTCGCCCTGGGGCATGTTCGTCAGCGCCGACATCGTGGTGAAGGCGGTGATGATCGGGCTCGCCTGCGCCTCGTTCGTGACGTGGACCGTGTGGCTGGCGAAGACCGTGGAGCTGCGCCGCAAGAGCTCGCTGGCCTTGCGGCGGACGCGCGAGCTCGAAGGCAACATCAAGCTGGCGGCGGCGGCGGAGCGGGCCGGTGAGGCCCGTGACGCGGTCGCGCAGCTCATCCAGTCCTGCGCCAAGGAGGCCGAGCTCTCCGGCGGCATTCTCGACGACGGCCTGCAGGAGCGGGTGGCGCTGCGGCTGGAGCGGGTCGAAGCGGCCATGTCGCGGCAGATCGCGCGCGGCACCGGCGTGCTCGCGACCATCGGTGCGACCGCGCCCTTCGTCGGCCTGTTCGGCACGGTCTGGGGCATCATGAATTCCTTCATCGGCATCTCGGAGAGCCACACCACCAGCCTCGCGGTGGTTGCCCCCGGCATCGCCGAGGCGCTGCTCGCGACCGCGCTCGGCCTCGTCGCCGCGATTCCCGCCGTCGTGATCTACAATCAGCTCGTGCGCAGCATCGCCAATTACCGCGCGCTGCTCGGCGATGCCTCGGCGCAACTGATGCTGCTGGTGAGCCGCCAGCGCGACAACAGGGACTTCCGCCTGGCGCGGGCGGCGGAGTAGGCCATGGCCGCGAAGCTCGGCGCAGGCTCTGCATTGCGGCGCGGGTCGCGCGGCGATCCCGGCGATCTCGATGTCACCCATGAGATCAACGTCACGCCGTTCATCGACGTGATGCTGGTGCTCCTGATCATCTTCATGGTGGCCGCGCCGCTCGCGACCGTCGACATCGGCGTCGAGCTGCCGGCGACCGCGGCCGAGCCGGCACCGCGTCCGGACAAGCCCGTCTTCGTGACGGTGAAGCCGGACCTGTCGATCGCCGTCGGCGAGGACGTGGTGGGCCGCGAGGCGCTCGGCACATCCCTCGATGGGATCACCAAGGGTCGCAAGGACGAGCGCATCTATCTGCGCGCCGACAAGGCGGTGAGCTACGGCGACCTGATGGAGGTGATGAACACCTTGCGCAATGCCGGCTATCTCAAGGTCGCGCTCGTCGGCCTCGACGGACGCAGCTGATGGCCGCCAACGCCTTTGCCCTGCACCAACCGCTCGGCGAACGCGAGACGACGCGCTGGAGCGTGTCGGCGGCGGTGATCGTGGCCTTGCATGTCGGCGCCGCGCTGCTCGCGATGGGCTGGCTGAAGCAGGTGCCGGACGAGGGCGTCAACATGCCCGCCATCCTCATCGACATGACCCCGGAGACATCGGCGCCGCAGGCGACTCCGCTCGACATCGCGCCGGGACCGGTCATGCAGCAGGCGGACGCCTCGCCGCCGGAACCGGTGCAGCAGCAGGTCGTCGAGGAGACGCTCCCGCCGACGCCGCCGCAGGAAAAGCCGGACGTGGTGGCGCCGCCGGAGCAGAAGCTCGAGCCAAGTCCTCCGAAGCCCGAGCCGGCGAAAATCGCCCCTGTCGAGAAGCCGGCTCCGGCGAAGCCGAAGGTGGTGCGCCCCGACGCGAGGAAGCCGTCGGACGCCATGCCGGCGCCGCGCACGAGCGCGCCGCCGCGTGCCGAGCGCGAAGCCCCGCTGGCCTCCGCCGTCAATGCCGGCACGGTGGCCTCGGCCATGGCGACCTACTACCAGCGCGTCCGCGCGCATCTCATGCGCTTCCACCAATATCCGTCGAGTGCCAATGGTCAGAAGGGCGTGGTCAAGCTGAGCTTCACGCTGGGGCGCGGCGGCCAGGTTCTGTCCAGCCGTCTCGGCGGCTCTTCGGGCGTCGCGGTTCTCGACGCTCAGGCCATGGCGATGTTGCGGCAGGCGCAGCCGTTCCCGCCGGTGCCATCCGAAATCACCTATGCCACGATCCCGATCAACGTCGGGGTACGGTTCGGGAATTAGAGAAGTCGCGAACTCCTCTCCCGCCGCGGGGCGGGAGAGGAGGGTGTTGCAGGTTACTTGGCCTTCGCAGGTTACTTGGCCTTCAGGAAGTCGGCGACTTCGAGCAGCATGAACTCGTCGTCGTCGGCCTTGTTCGGATCGCGGCTGGACGAGAACGGCAGGTTGTTGTCGTTGCCGACGATGATGTGGGTCTCGTCGACGCGATCGACGTTCTCGATGGTGAAGAACGGGAAGGTGTAGACGCCGTCATTGAGCGGCTTGCGCGCCTTCTTGTCGGGATCCTTGATCTTCATCAGGTCGATATAGCCGATCTTGCGGACGGGCTTGCCGACATTGGCGTCCGACATCTCGATCTTGTAGACGCGCTTGAACTTGGCGATGTCGGGGAAGCAGTTCTCGCCGCGCTGGCCTTGCGGGCAGGCCTTGTCGGACGTGCCTTCGCCGTTGTCGCGCTCGATGACGAGGCCGCTGGTCGGATCGATCATGTTGAAGTCGCCGATCGCATTGCCGTTCTGCTCGAACACGTATTGCCAGTAGCGGCCGGTGAACTTCTCCGCGGCGACGTCGAATTCGAGGATGCGGGAGGCTTCCTTGCCGTCGACCTTCTCCCAGTCCTTTTTGTCAGCGTCCCACAGCGGCCCTTCGAGCAGGCCGTACAGGAACTTGCCGTCCTTCGAGGACGCAAAGCCCTCGAAGCCCTTGGAGCGGCGGAGGTTGACGTTGGTGTAGGTCTGGCCCGGCGCGCCCGGTGTCGCGACCGCCCAGTGGTCGGGCGAACGCACCGGCTTGCCGTCGGCGATCGTCTCGAACACGCCGAGGATCTTGCCGGTCTTGTCGGCCTTCAGGACATAGGGGCCGAACTCGTCGCCGATCCAGAACGTATCGCCGACGATCTGGAAGCCTTCGGTGTCGAAGTCGGCGCCGGTGAGGTAGCGCTTCTGCGTGTCCTCGTGGACGATGCGGAACGGCACCTTCTTGTCGGGGTCGTGCAGGAAGACGGTTTCCTCGCGCTCGATCTTGCCGCTCGCCCAATCCATCTTGTAGCGGTTGAGGTACAGCATCGAATCCATCGAGTTGGCGCGCGCGCCCATGCCGTTGTCGGTGATCACCCAGAAGGTGCCGTCGGGCATGGTCTTGATGCCGGAATGGCCCTGCAGCGGCTGGCCCTTGAACGGCAGCGAGAGGCCGGTCGGGCGCTCGTAGGACTTGCCCATCACGGTGCCGAGCGCCTCGACGCGCTTGCCCGTGGTGTACTTGCCGGAAGTCTTGAGATCGGCCGGCGCATCGGCCGGTGCGTCGATGAAGGTGGCGGCCGGCATGACGACGTGGCCGGCGAGCTTGGCCGGGAATTCGCCTTCGCTCTGCGCGAGCGCGGGGCTCGCAATGAGAATGATCGTTGCGACGGTGCTGAGAAAAGTCGCGCGCATGTGCGTCTCCTGTTGGCGGACGCACGCCTTATGCGGATGGCATATTGCAGTATTGTGAAGCCGGGCCAAACGTCGCGGCGGCCGGTTACTCCTTGACCGCGCCGGTGAGCGAGGACACGTAATAGTCCACGAACAGTGAATAGAAGATCGCGACCGGAAGCGAACCGAGCAGCGAGCCCGCCATCAGCGCGCCCCATTGGTAGACGTCGCCGGTGACGAGCTCGGTCAGGATCGCGACCGGCACGGTCTTGTTGGCGCCGCTCTGGATGAAGGCGAGCGCATAGATGAATTCGTTCCAGGACAGCGTGAAGGAGAAGATGCCGGCCGAGATCAGGCCGGGCACGGCGAGCGGCAGCGTGATCCGCCGCAGGATCTGGAGCCGGGTCGCGCCGTCGACAAGTGCGCATTCCTCGAGCTCGTAGGGGATCGACTTGAAGTAGCCGATCAGCAGCCACGTGCAGAACGGCACCAGGAAGGTCGGATAGACCAGGATGAGCGCCAGCGGGCTGTCGAACAGGCCGAACTGCACCACTACGGTCGCGAGCGGAATGAACAGGATCGACGGCGGCACGAGATAGGCGAGGTAGATGCCGAGGCCCACATAGGGGCTGCCGCGGAAACGCAGGCGCTCGATCGCGTAGGCCGCAAGCGTGCTTGCGATCAGCGACAGCGTGGTCGAGCCGATCGCGACCCACATCGTGGTCCACAGCCAGCGCGGATAGGCGGTCTCGAACAGCAGGTGCTTGATGTGGGCGAGCGTCGGCGAGGTGATCCAGAACGGGTTGTGGTCCTTGTAGTTCATCAGTTCCGCGTTCGGCTTGAACGAGGTGATCGCCATCCAGTAGAACGGGAACAGAAGGATCAGCACGAAGCAGCCGAGCGGCAAATAGATCATCATCAGCCGCCGCAGCCCGGAATCCCAGGCCATGGTGTCCGGCGCCGCCTTTGCCGCGGTCGAGGGTTGCGCGACGGTGTCAGTCATTGCTCTCTCCCTGCTGCCATTTGCGGCGCGCGAGACCGAAATAGGAGAACAGCGTCGCGAACACGAGGAACGGAATCATCGACACGGCGATCGCCGCGCCTTCGCCAAGCTCGCCGCCGGCGATGCCGCGCTGGAAGGCGAGCGTCGCCAGCAGATGGGTCGAGTTGACCGGGCCGCCGCGGGTGATGGCGTAGACGAGCTGGAAGTCGGTGAAGGTGAAGATGATCGAGAAGGTCATGACGATGGCGAGGATCGGCATCATCATCGGGAAGGTGATGTAGCGGAAGCGCTGCCAGGCGCTGGCGCCGTCGAGCATCGCGGCCTCGTACAGCGAGGGCGAGATGGTCTGCAGTCCCGCCAGCAGCGAGATCGCGACGAAGGGAATGCCGCGCCAGATGTTGGCGGCGATCAGCGAGAAGCGCGCCGGCCAGGGCGAGCCCAGGAAGTCGATGTTGCTCGATCGCCAGTGCAGCACGTCCACCAGCAGATAGGAGATGATCGAGAACTGCGGATCGTAGATCCACCAGAATGCCAGCGCCGAGAGCACGGTCGGCACGATCCAGGGCAGCAGCACGATGGCGCGCAGCAGGCTCTTGAAGGGAAAATGGTTGTTGAGCAGCAGCGCGAGCCAGAACCCGAGCGCGAACTTCCCGAAGGTCGCGATGCCCGTATAGAACACGCTGTAGAACACCGCATTCCACCACAGGGGATCGGTGAGCAGATACTGGAAGTTCTCGATCCCGACGAAAACGCCCTTTCTGCCGATCGTGGTGTCGGTGAAGGCGAGCCAGATGCCCAGCCCCAGCGGATAGGTGAGGAAGACGGCCAGCAGGCCGATCGCGGGTGCGAGGCACATCACGATCAGGAACGGCTTGTAGTCGAACAGCCGCACCAGCCAGGACGGCTGCCGCGACGCCGAAGGAGCAGATGAAAGAGTGGTCACGGACATCGGGGTCGGCGTCCTGTCTGAAATGTCACCACACCGTCATTGCGAGCGAAGCGGCTGGTTCACCGAAGCCTTGAAGGCGGAGCCAATCCAGTCTGCTTCTGCGGTGGCAGTCTGGATTGCTTCGTCGCAAGTGCTCCTCGCAATGACGGTCGCTGTGCTTGCTACCTGCGGAAGTACCGCTTGGCGCGGCGTTCGGCTTCGGCGGCGGCCTGTTCGGGCGTCGAGGCGTCCGTTGCGACCGCGGCGCACATCTGCACCAGCACGTAGTCGGCGTTGACCGCGCCGGTCGCCGTGGAGATCGGCCCCTTGTAGCCGTTGAAATAGGGGCTCACCATCGTGTCCTTGAACAGCGCGACTTTCGGATCGCTCTGCCACACCGCGGAATCGGCGTAGGCCGCGAGCGGCTGTGCCCAGTATCCGCTGTTGGCGGTCAGCCAGGGATCGTACTGTTCCCGCTCCAGCATGAACATCAGGAAGGCCTTGGCGGCATTCGGATACTGGCTGTGCTTGAACACCATGGCGTTCATGGTCAGGCCCGCCATCGGCGAGGTTTTGGCGAGGCCCTTCGGCAGCAATTGATGTTCGGTGTCGTCGGCGATCGCCTTGGTCGCGGGGTCGTTCTTCAGCGAGAAGTAGAGCGAGACGCCGTTCGCCGTCAGCGAGATTTCCTGCGAGGAATAGGCGCGGTTGTTGCTGACGTCGTTCCAGGACGGGGTGCCCGGGATGAAGGTCGGATAGAGATCCTTCAGATATTTCAGCGCCGCGATCGTCTCCTTGCTGTTGATGCAGATATTGCCTTCGTCATCGAGCAGGGAGGCGTTGTGCGACCACAGCAGCCAGTTGGCGAAGCCGTTGCCGTCGCCGACCGCGTTGCCGAGCGCGAAGCCGGCCGGCTTGCCGGCCGCCTTCAGCTTGCGGCAAAGGTCGAGATAGCCGGCATGGTCTTCCGGCACCTTGTCGAAGCCGGCCGCCTGGATGATCGATTTGCGATACACCAGCGGGCCGCCGGTGGCGCCGAAGGGCAGTCCGACCCAGCTGTTGGTCTTGGCGCGCTTGCCGTAGTTCTCCGCCAGCGGCAGCCAGCCGCCGTAACGCTTGCCGAGATAATCGGCGACGTCGGTCAGTTCGATCAGCTTGTCGAGATAGATATGCGGTGCGTCACCGAAACCGATGATGAGGTCCGGGCCGGCCCCGGAGTTCGCAGTCACCGCGGTCTGCTGGTTGATGTCTTCCCAGCCGACGAAATCGACCTTCACCTCGACGCCGGTCTTGTCGGTGAAGCGTTTCGCGTTGGCGCGGAATACGTCTTCGTCGGGCTGGACGAAGCGGACGGGCCGCAGCATGCGCAGGCTCGCGCCCTTCTCGATCGGCAGGTTGGGCGCCGCAACGTCGGCGGCCTTGATCTGCGATCCCGGTGTTTGCGCTGCAGCACCGGTGGTGGCGAGCGCTGCGGCAGACAGGCCCAGCGCCAAGGCATCACGACGTGTGATGTCGTTCCTCATCAGTTCCTCCCTTGATATGTCTCCCCTCCCGGCGTTGTTCGCCGGTGAAGGGCCGTTCCGGTCTCGGACGCCTTTGCGCGCCGTCCGCCTAGCTGTTCGGTCCGCGATCCATGCTGACGGGCTGCCAGCGGCGGAGCGCGGTGTCCTGCAGCACCGACGGATTGACACAGCTTACCGGCCACATGCCCTGAAGCACCAGTGACAATTCGTAGCCCACCCGGCGCTTGCGTGCCTCGTCGAACCGTGCCGAGGCCGAGGCGACATGGGCGGTCAGGGTCACGTTCTCCATGCTGAGGATGGGATTGTTGTGCGAGGGCGGTTCCGTCTCCAGCACGTCGAGGGCGGCATGCGCGATCCAGCCCTCCTGCAACGCCTTGATCAGGCTTTCCTCGTCCACCGTGGCGCCGCGTCCGGTGTTGATGAAGATCGATCCCTTCTTCATCTGCCGGAAGTGCTTCTCGGTCAGCATGTGATGCACCTCGGGGCGGGCGGGCGCGTGCATCGAGACGAAGTCGGATTGCGACAGCACCTCGTTCAGAGTCGCCGGCATCACGCCGTGGTCGTACATCAGCGTTTCCTGGATGAAGGGGTCGTAGGCCATCATGCGCAGACCGAAGGGTGCGGCACGCTTCGCAACCGCACGCGCCACGCGGCCGAACGAGATGAAGCCGAGCGTCTGGCCCATCAGGCGGGGAATCTTCAAAAGCGCCGGTCGGCCCTCGGCCCAGTGGCCGGTGCGCACCATCCGGTCCTGCTCGACCAGGCGGCGGAAGCCGGCCAGCAACAGGGTCATGGCGTGGTCCGCGACCTCCTCGATGAAGGTGTCGGGAATGTTGGTGACGGGGATGCCGCGCGCGGTCGCGGCCTTCACGTCGACGCTGTCGACGCCGACCGATCCGAGCGTGATGGCCTTGCAGTTCTGCAGGCTGTCGATGATGGCCTTGGTGATCGGAATACCCTTGGCATAGATGGCGTCGGCGGTCCTGGCGGCGGCGATGAATTCGGCCTCGTTGGCCGGCGCCTCGATGATCTCGGCGTCGATCGGATCGAGTGCCTCACGCTCAAAGGAGTAGTCGCTGCCCGCGACCGTGAAGCTCGCGCCCTTCGGCGTCACCACCCTGTATTTCGGCATTTCCTGCTCCCGATTTGGTTTGTCGGTTCTTGTTGCGACCCGGCCTTCTTGGGCGGGCCTTTGCCTCTTTTACGCGAAATCGAGGTAAGTGCGTACAATTCCCGGTTGCCGGTGAGACGGTTTGTCCGCAAGTTTTCGCGCGTCTCTCCGGGCTTCTACGGGGGCCTTCGTAACAGGTTGCTAATGGGTCACCCACTAAAGGTTGAATCAAATCTTATCGTTTCACCCGTGTGTTCGTTATCCCCCATTTCCGGAGCCACCTCGTGAAGTTGAGCAACCTGAAGATCGCCCCCAAGCTTGGCATCCTCGTCGGCGTCACCCTGTTCGGCCTGTGCGTCGCCGGATTCCTCGCCGGCTACCTGATGAAGCGCGAAATGGTGAATGCGCGCATCGATCAGGCCAAGGCGATCGTGGAAATGGGCCGCAACTATGCCCTCGCGCTGAAGAAGCGCGTCGATGCCGGCGAGATCACCAAGGACGCCGCGATGGCGGATCTTCGCCGCTACGGCAATTCGATGACGTATGACAACGGCTCGGGCTACCTGTTCGGCACGTCCTATGACGGCATCACCCAGCTCGCGCCCGATCCGAAGCAGATCGGCACCAACCGGATGGACGTCCTGACCAACGGCCGCAAGCTGTCCTGGGAGCTCATGGACGGCGCCAAGACCAAAGGCTCGATCCTGCTGACCTACGAGTACGCGAAGCCGGGCGTGGACGGCCTGATCCGCAAGATCGGCTATGCCGTGTCCGTCCCCGGCCTCGACATGTATCTCGGCACCGGTGCATATCTCGACGACATCGACGCCAAGATGGCGCCGGTGTTCTGGTCGCTCGGCCTCGCCATGCTCGCCATCGTCATCGTGGCCGGCGGCGTCGCCTGGCTGCTCGGCCGCAGCATCAGCGGTCCGCTGGCGCAGCTCGGCAACCGCATGAAGGAGCTCGCCGACGGCAAGCTGGAGGGCGAAATCCCCGGCGTCGGTCGCGGCGACGAGGTCGGTGCGATGGCTTCGACCGTCCAGATCTTCAAGGACAATGCAGTCCGTATCCGCGATCTCGAGAAGACCGACGCTGCGGCGAAGGAACGCGCCGCCGCGGACCGTCGTACCGCGATGGAGGATATCGCCAACGACTTCGAACGCAGCGTCAACGGCATCGTCCGCTCGGTCTCCTCGGCCGCTGCCGGCATGCAGTCGACGGCGCAGTCGATGACCGCGACGGCGAGCGACGCGTCGTCGCGCGCTGCGACCGTCGGTGCGGCCTCGCAGAAGGCCTCCGGCAATGTCGGCACGGTCGCCGCCGCTGCCGAGGAGCTGTCGAGCTCGGTCACTGAAATCTCCCGCCAGGTGACGCGCTCGACCGAAGTGGCGAGCAGGGCCGTCAACGATGCCGAGCGGACCAACGCCACGGTGCAGGAGCTCTCCAGCGGCGCCGAGAAGATCGGCGAGGTCGTCAAGCTCATTCATTCCATCGCGGCGCAAACCAACCTGCTCGCGCTCAACGCCACTATCGAGGCGGCGCGCGCCGGCGAATCCGGTCGCGGCTTCGCCGTGGTCGCGTCGGAGGTCAAGGCGCTCGCGAACCAGACCGCGAAGGCCACCGAGGAGATCTCGGCCCAGGTCGTGGCGATGCAGACCTCGACCAGCGACGCGGTGGCGGCCATCGCCGGCATCACCCAGACCATCGCCGAGATGAGCGAGATCACGGCCGGCATCTCCGCGTCGATCGAGCAGCAGGGTGAGGCCACCCGCGAGATCGCCCGCAACATCCAGTCGGTCGCGGCGGGATCGAGCGAGATCAACGCCCATATCGGCAGCGTCACCTCGGCCGCGGAAGCCACGGGAACCGCGGCCACGGACGTCCTGACCAATGCCCGCGAGCTCGACAACCAGTCCGGCGCGCTGCGCAGCGCGGTCGACGGCTTCCTCGCCAAGGTTCGCGCGGCCTAGACATCCGCTTGAATGCATCAGGTGGGCAGGGCGCGCGAGCGCCGTGCCCACCTTTCTCTTTTGTTCGCGATGTCTGTTCTTCGCGAGAGTTGATGGCGGGCGCGCGCGGCCTTGCCCCCATGGCTCGTGCCCCGAGCGCAGCACGCAAGTGATGCGTTGCAGAACCGGAGCCTGCGGCAGCCGATCCCGGCTCTGCGACGACCTGCTTGTGCGCTGAACCGTGCGAGAGCTCCTCGGTCCGCTCCGCGAATCTACTTGACCGCTGACCCCTGCCGCGAGGCGATCACGACGCCGGCGAGCACCAGCGCATAGCCGACGAGGTGAAACGGCTGCAGCTTCTCGCCGAGCAGCACGATCGCCATCGCCGAGCCGAACACCGGCACCAGATGGAAGAACGGCGCGGCGCGGTTCGGGCCGATCAGCGCGACGCCGCGGTTGAAGAAGAGATAGGCGAGCGTGGACGGGAAGATCAGGATGTAGCTCAGCGTCGCCAGCGTCAACGTGTCGAACTGCAGGACGCGGCCGCTCCATCCCTCCCAGATCGCCGTCGGCACCAGCATCATTGCGCCGCAGCAGGTGGTGAAGGAGAGGAACGAGAGCTGATGAACCTTGGGCCGGCGCGGAATGAAGGCCGAATAGATCCCGAATGCGACCAGAGAGGAGGCGAACATGATGTCGCCCCTGTTGAAGCTGATGCTCGCCAGCGCGGCGAAATCGCCGTGCAGGATGATGATCATCACGCCCGCGAGCGAGATCGCGATGCCGGCAAGCTGCGCACCGGTCAGCCGCACGCCGAACAGGATCAGCGACCACAACGCCACGAACAGCGGACCGGCCGACTGGATCAGCAGCGCGTTCAGCGCCTCCGTGTATTGCAGGGCCCAGTAGGAGATCGCGTTGTTGAAGGCAAAGCCGACCAGCGACAGGAACAGCATCAGCGGCAGGCTCTCGCGCAGGGCGGGCCAGTCGCGCTTCAGATGCGGCCAGGAAAACGGCAGCAGGATCAGGAACACGCCGAACCAGCGGATCGTCGTCAAGGTCAACGGCGGCACATGCGCGCCGACATGGCGCGCGAGCACGATGTTGCCGGCCCAGAACAGCGAGCTCAGGCTCAAGAGCAGATAGGGCTGGTTGTTGAGCCAACTGGCCGGATTCGAGGCTGGTGGCGCGGGCGATGCAATCGTCATTGGCGTCACATAGGACCTTGCGCCGGATTGCCGTCGTGACACAAGTCACGCTGCCGCAATGCTACAATGCAGGCATCAACCGAGGAGGCGCCGTTGGCGGTCAATATGTTGAACATCAAGGGCCTCGAGCAGCTCGATCCGAAGGCGCCGGTGGTGATGCTGAATCTGATGCGTTTCCACGCGCAGTCGCGCGACGGCGACGGATCCGGCTGGGATGCCTATCTGCGTTACAGCGCGATCACCGTGCCGATGATCAAGGCGCGCGGCGGCACGCTGCTCTGGACCGGCGAAGCCAAGGCGATCGCGCTCGGTCCGCACGACGGCAACGACTGGGACTTCGTCGCGCTGGTCTACTACCCCTCGGTCGCGGCCTTCCTCGACATGATGACGTCGGAGGCCTACGAAACGGCGGCCGACACCCATCGTCGCAACGGCTGTGCCGAGCACGTGATCATCGCCACCAGCGAGGCGTACAGCAAGTTCAGGACGGGATAGCGCGCGGCGCACATCGCAGCGCGTGCCTTACGGCATCTTGAAGGTCCGCCGGGCAAAGACCAGCGCAACCAGGCTGATCAGCGCCGAGAGCATCAGGTAGTAAGCCGGCGCGAGCACGCTGCCGCTGGTCCAGATCAGCCATGCGACGAAGACCGGCGTGAGCCCGCCGAAGACCGGAACGGACAGGCTGTAGGCGATCGAGATGCCGGAGCTGCGGATGCGGGTCGGGAACAGATCGGCCATGAATCCGGGCAGCGGCCCGGCGTAGAAGGCCTTGACGAGGTTGAGCCAGACGACGATCAGCATCATCGAGCCGAACGACGGCATCGCGGTGACGAAGCTGAAGCAGGCGATGGCGGTGAGCGCAAACAGCGCCGCCGTGATCGTCATCAGGTGGACGCGTCCCGCACGATCCGAGAGCCAGCCCGCAACAGGGGCTCCGAACGCGACCACCAGGCCGCCGGCGAGCGTCGCGGCAAATCCGATCGACTGCGGCAGGTGCAGTTCCTTGACCGCGAAAGTCGGCATGTAGAGCAGGATGTAGTTCGCGTTGGTGTTGACGATCACCGCGGCGAAGGCGACCAGCAGCCGGCCGAAATGGTTGGTGACGGCCTCGCGCGCGGGAGATTCCGATTTCGGTGTCCGCACGAATTCCGCGGGCTCGACCAGGCGCGAACGGATGTACCAGCCGACCGGTGCGAGGATCAGCCCGAACGCGAAGGCGGCGCGCCAGCCCCACTCCGCCAGTTGCGCGGGATCGAGCAATGTCGACAGGGCGAGCCCGCAGGTGGAGGCCATCGCGCCGGCAAGCCCCTGTCCGGACGTCACCCAGCTGGCGTAATAGCCGCGCCGTCGCGGGCTCTGCTCGGCGAGCAACGCCGTCGCGCTTCCGAATTCGCCGCCGACCGCGAAACCCTGGACCAGCCGCGCCAGCGTGACGATGATCGGGGCTGCTACTCCGATCGTCGCGTAGGCGGGCACGAGCACGAGCGCGAGCGCGCTGGCGCACATCAGCAGCACTGAGATCGTCAGCGCGGCCTTGCGGCCGTGACGGTCGGCGTAGTTGCCGAGAATGACCGCTCCGAACGGCCGCACCAGATAGCCGGCGCCGAACGAGCCGAGCGCCAGAAGCAGCGATATCGTCTCATTGTCCGCCGGAAAGAACACGCCAGCCAATGTCACGGCCAGGAAGCCGTAGATCAGGATGTCGAACCATTCGATCGCGTTGCCGATGGCGATGGCCGCGATCGCGCGCCGCGACGGTCGGGGCTCGATCGCGGGTGCGGGCTCGGTCTTCGGTTTCGGTGGAACGATCGGCTTGGGCGTGACGCCCGCCTGGGCAAGCAGTTCGCCGAGCGTCTTTTCGGGCGACGAGGCGATCGCCCGCAAAAGGGCGATGTAGCGGTCGACGAAATCCCGGACCTTGTCTGGATCGTGGAGCTTGGCGTCGAAGACGGCTTCCATCCTGTGCTGCTGCACGCTCTCGTCGCAATAGAGCGTAAAGCCCCACTGCGCCTTTTCGCGCAGCTTCTCGATGTGCTTCATCGTGATCCCGCCGAAGCTCTGGGTTTCCCACGGCGTGGTCACGGACAGGATCATGCGGATGTCGGGAAGTTCGACGCCGCGCTGGCGCAGCATGTCGTGCAGCATCTCGTGCGGAAGCCAGCAATTCGCCAAAGTATCGGCGGTGCGGTCGCGCACGGTTTCGAGCCAGGCCGGAAAGGTCTCGGACAGGTCGGGGCAGGACAGGCGAAGGATCGTGATGTCGGCGAAGAAGCCGAAGATGCGCTGGCGCGACAGCGTGTTCCGGTGCGAGAAATAGGCGCCGACGATCTGATCCGTCGCGCCGGTTTCGGCCGTCAGGAGCAGAGCGAGCGCGGACAGGCGCAAGGTGAAGAATGTCGCCTGGCTGCCATGTGCGATGCGGCTCAGTTGCTCGCTGCAATCGGCGTCGAGCGTATAGGCCTGCACGCCGTCGATATGGCGTGTGTCCGTCGCCGCCGTCTCGCGCGAGAACGGCAGTGCCACGCTGTGGCTGCCCTCGAGTCTCAGGCGCCAAGCCTGGAGCAGGTCCTCGAACGCATCGCTGCGGCTTTCGACTTCCTTGCGCTGCCAGACCGCGAAATCGCTGTATTGCAGCTCCGCCCTGGCGGGAAGCGGGAAGGCTTCGCCCTTGATGCCGGCGGTATAGAGCATCGCGAGTTCGTTGACGAACAGCTTCCACGACCAGCCGTCGGAGAGGATATGGTGGCTGACGCAGAGAAGCTGATGTTCCTCCTCGCCGGTCCGCACCAGCGAAAAGTGAATCAGCGGCGATTCCAGGTCGAAGATGCGCGTGGCTTCGCGCTGGTAGGCGCGCTCGGCGTGTTCCGTCGGGGCGCTCGCGTGCCTGAGGTCGAAGACGGGAAGATCGAAGCGGGTCAGCGGCGCGATGCGCTGGCGCGGCTGGCCGTTGCTTTCGACGAAGGTCGCCCGCAGGATCTCATGACGGCCGCTGATATAGGTCAGGCATTCTTCCAGCACGCGGACATCGAGCGGGCCGGCCAGCTCATAGCGCTTGCCGATCGTGTAGCCCGCCGCGTTCGCCAGGTTTTGCGAGTATTTCCAGATCCGCTCCTGGAAGAAGGAGAGCGGAGAATCGCCGCCGGGCGCAACGGGGCGAATGTCCAGATCGAGAGCCGGCGGCAGCGTCAGCAGATTGTCGATCGCTCCGGCCAGGTCCCGCACGGTGGGGTGCGCGATGAAGCTTCGCAGGTTGAGCTCGACCTTCAGCACGGCGTGAATCCTGGCGGCGATGATCGCCGCGGTCAGGGAATCGCCGCCGAGGTCGAAGAAGTCGTCGCCGGCGCCGATCGCATCGATCGCGAAGGTCTCGCGGAAGATGTCGCAGAGCAGCCGCTCGGTCGCGGACTGCGGTGCTTCCGGTACGCCCGTGCCGCGATTGTCTTCCGCCATGCCGCGCAGCGTTGCGTAGTCGATCTTGCCGTGCGGCGTCAGCGGAAGGCTCGGCAGGAAGACGAAGCGGGACGGCACCATGTATTCGGGCAGCGAGGTGCGGAGCGCGGTTCGCAATTCGCTGCTGGACGGCGCGTTGCCCTCGCTCGGCACCACGAAGGCCAGCAATTGCCTGGGGTGATCGGTGCGGTCGGTGCACACGGTGGCAAGCGCGACGCCCGCGACATCGCGCAGCGTGTCGATGACTTCGGTGATCTCGATCCGGTTGCCGCGGATCTTCACGCGGTTGTCGGCGCGGCCGATGATCTCGAGGACACCCGCGCCGTTCATCCGTCCGAGGTCGCCCGAGAAGAAACTCCGGGTTTCGCCGTCGCCTGGCTCCGTGCCGAAGCGTTCGGCGGTCAGTTGCGGGTCGCGCCAATATCCGCTGGCGATATAGCGTCCGCTCACGATGATCTCGCCGGCCTCGTTCACGCCGGCCGGCTGGCCCTGCTCGTCGAGCAGCCGCACCGCGATGCCGCGCAGGACCTGTCCGACGGCCAGATGTCCGGGCGGCACCGGAGCGTCGAGCCGGAAGCTGTTGAGGGCGATGACGCCCGATTCGGATGATGCCAGCGAGTGCAGGAACTGGCAGTCGGGGCGGAAATGCTGCCGGCAGGATTCGACGTCGCGGTCGGTGATCCCCTCCGATGCGAGCCGGATCGCGCGAACTCCGTCGAACCGGGTGGCCGGCGAGATCGATCGCAGCAGGTCGCGGCAGACCGATGCCGACGAGATGAAGACGGTGATCCCGCGCTCGTCGATCCAGGCGGGCAGATGCGCGAGGCCCTTTTCGATGATGGGGTAAGGGCAGAGCGCGGCGCCGTGCGACAGCGCGCACCAGATCGTGTAGACGCCCTGCGCGCCGCTCGGCGATCCCAGCAGGGTGATCCTGTCGGACGGCGCGAACTTCATCACGTCGGAATACGCGATCGCGCAGCGGCGGATCATCCGATGTGACAGCATTACGCCTTTCGGCCGTCCCGTCGTTCCCGACGTGTAGGCGAGAAAGGCGATGTCCCCGGGATCGCGCGCCATGCTGACGGGGTCTGCGGGGCCGACCAGGAAGTGATCCTCGCAGAGGCTGACCCTGCAACCCGGCGGCGCGATCTCGTGGGCGAGCGCCGCATTGTGCCGGTCGGTCAGCAGGATCGACGCATCGGCGTCGTCGAGGGTGAGCCGCAGACGTTCTGGCGGAAAGCTGTTGTTGAGGACCGTTGCAATCTTGCGGGCTTTGATGATGGCCAGCGTCGACGCGACCATCGGCGTGTCGTGCCGCATCAGAACGGCGACCCGGCTGTGCTCGGTGGCGTCGATCGCCAGCAGCGCGTTGGCAAGCCGGTTCGATACGACGTCGAGCTCGCCGTAAGTCAGGTTGAAGCCCTCGGAGATCAGCGCCGGACGTTCGGAGAAGGCTGCAACGGTTTGCTCGAAACACTCGACCAGGTTTCGTTCGGCCTGGTGGTGAATGTCACTGAAGAAATTCACAATATTCCACGTTCAAAATAATGCCGCCGGAAGCGGAGGCGAAAGTCGCGAGCAATCTGGTTTACGCAAGCACCGCAGATATGGGCGGATGCGTCAAGGCGGGAGGGGGACGAGCGCGCGCGGCTTGTGGTCGCGCGCGAGTTCCCCGAGTGGTCAGGCCGCCGCCTGCTTCCGCGAGGCGACGAACACGCCGGATAGCACGAGCGCGAAGCCGATCAAATGGAACGCTTGCGGATGTTCGCCGAGGAACGCCATCGCCATGATCGAGCCGAACACCGGCACGACATGGAAGAACGGCGCGGCGCGGTTGGCCCCGATCAGCCGCACGCCGCGATTGAAGCAGAGATAGGCGAGGGCCGAGGGGAATACCGACACGTAGAACAGCGTGAGCAGATTCGTTCGGTCGAGCTTCATCACGGGACGCGCGAACAGTTCCCAGATCTCGAGCGGGATGAGGCAGGCGGCGCCGGCGCCGAAGGTGAAGGCGAGGAACGACAGGCCGTGCATCGGCGGGCGCTTCAAGGTCAGCACGGAATACAGCGCGAAGATGATCAGCGCGACGAGGAAGATCAGGTCGCCCTTGTTGAACTCGATGTTCGACAGCGTGGTGAAGTCGCCGTGCAGCAGGATCGTCAGCACGCCGCACATCGACAGCATAACGCCGAAGGCCTGCGCCGCGGTGAGGCGGACGCCGAGAATGGCGAGCGACCACAGCGCCACCACGAGGGGCGCGGCCGACTGCAGCAGCAGCGTGTTGAGCGCCTGCGTGTGCTCCAGTGCCCAATATTGCAGCGTGTTGAAGGCGCCGATGCCGGTGATCGAGAGCAGGGTCATGAGGCCGAGCCTGCTGCGGATCGCGCCCCAGTCCTGGACCAGGTGTTTCCAGGCGAACGGCAGCACCAGCAGGAAGGCGAAGGTCCAGCGCAGGAAGGAGAGCGTGACGGGCGGGATATGGCCGGCGGCGAGCCGTCCAACGATGGCGTTGCCGGCCCAGCACAGCGCGGTGATGCCGAGCAGCAGATAGGGCTGGTTGGCGATCCAGTTGTGGCCGGGCGATTCGGCGCCTGTGGTCTGGCCGGTGGCGGACATTGTGATCGTGGTGGCCCCGCATGGAGTACGCCAAAGGCCCCGGCCCGGCGACGTCCGGGCCGGCTCAGAGCCCGGCCCCGCTCAAAGACACGGAAAACGCGGCTGCATCAACGGGGTGGCGATGCATCGGCACCATGCAACAGCGGATGTGGCAGCCCATGTCGTGCCCGAGGCGGCCGCGATGGCCTGGAAGCTTTCTGGATTTTCAGGGGATATCAAAGGCTTGGATACCGTTTCAGGCCGTCAAAAAGCCCCGTTCTTGCTTGCCTAGAGAGGCCGCTTCCTTTATCCGGTTGGCTGCCTCGCGTGCGAGCGGCCCCGGCCGCGGATTGGGCTGGGCGCAGGCATGATCCCGGAAGAGTCGGCACCGGTTTTCCGCGAGGATCATGCCTCTTAGAGACAGTTTGCATAGGGATTACCCGCGAATGGCCAATGTTGTCGTCGTCGGCGCCCAGTGGGGCGACGAGGGAAAGGGCAAGATCGTCGATTGGTTGTCGGAGCAGGCCGACATCGTCGCGCGTTTCCAGGGCGGCCATAATGCGGGCCATACGCTGGTCATCAACGGCGCGACCTACAAGCTCGCGCTGCTCCCGTCCGGCGTGCTGCGCCAGTCCAAACTGTCGGTGATCGGCAATGGCGTCGTGTTCGATCCGCAGGCCTTCCTCGACGAGGTGACCAAGCTGCGCGGCCAGGGCGTGGCGGTCGGTCCGGAGAATCTGCGCGTTGCTGAGAACGTCACCCTGATCCTTCCGTTGCACCGCGAGCTCGATGCGCTTCGCGAATCGTCCAACGCCGCGACCGCGATCGGCACCACGCGCCGCGGCATCGGGCCTGCCTATGAGGACAAGGTCGGCCGCCGCGCGATCCGGCTGATGGACCTGGCCGATCTCGATACGCTCCCGCACAAGATCGATCGCCTGCTGGCCCATCACAACGCGCTCCGCCGCGGCCTCAACCTTCCCGAATTCGACGGCAAGGAGATCCTGAAGGAGCTGAGCGCGCTGGCGCCCCAACTGCTGCCCTACGCGGAGACCGTGTGGCGCCTGCTCGACATCGAGCGGCGCGCGGGCAAGCGCATCCTGTTCGAAGGCGCGCAGGGCGCGCTGCTCGACGTCGACCACGGCACCTATCCCTACGTCACCTCGTCCAACACGGTGGCGGCGCAGGCCGCGACCGGAACGGGCCTCGGCCCGAACGGGGTCGGCTACGTGCTCGGCATCTGCAAGGCCTACACGACCCGGGTCGGCCAGGGGCCGTTCCCGACCGAGCTGCTGAACGAGATCGGCGAGGAGATCGGCCGCCGCGGCCGCGAGTTCGGCGTCAATACCGGACGCAAGCGCCGCTGCGGCTGGTTCGACGCCGTCCTGGTCCGCCAGACCGTCCGCACCTGCGGCATCAACGGCCTGGCGCTGACCAAGCTCGACATTCTCGACGGCTTCGATTCGATCGAGGTCTGCATCGGCTACAGGCTGGACGGCAAGGAGATCGACCATCTGCCGGCCGGCGAGGGGGCCCAGGCCCGGGTCGAGCCGATCTGGGAGACCATCGAAGGCTGGAAGGAGCCGACTGCCAATGCGCGGTCCTGGGCCGACCTGCCGGCCCAGGCGATCAAATATGTTCGTCGGATCGAGGAATTGGTGGGCTGCCCCGTCGCGCTGCTTTCCACCAGCCCCGAACGCGAGGATACTATCCTGGTGCAAAATCCGTTTGAGGCTTAACGATCTCTTACCGGGACGCGCGTATAGTTGAGTTGAAATGGCCGATTACTATCCGCTGATCGCCCGCGCTATTGCCGCCCTGGACCCCAACGCTCCCGGCGAAAGCCGTCGCGCGCTCTATGAGCGCGCGCGCACCGCGCTGATCGCGCAGCTGCGCAGCGTGCAGCCCCCGCTGTCCGAATCCGAGATCACCCGCGAGCGGTTGTCGCTGGAAGAGGCCGTCCGCAAGGTCGAGTCGGAAGCTGCCCAGCGCGCCCGCGAGGCCTCCCGCTCGGGCGGCCCGCGCCCCAGCGGCAGCGGCGATGCGTTCCGCCGG
>NZ_JASGFS010000034.1:0-68354 GCF_047605465.1 Bradyrhizobium sp.
GCCGCCGCCCGCGCCGGCGTCCCGGCCTTCATGTCGCTGGTGCCGCCGGCGCGGCCCGACGGACTGTCCGCCAGCGCCGGGCAACCGCCGGGCCGCAGCGTCGCCATTGCCTTTGCGCTCGGAATCCTCGCCCTCGCCCTCGCGCTCGGACCCGGCAAGGCGCTCGCCGGTCTGATCCTGCTGTCGCTCACGGGCCTGATCCTGGCGCGGCTTGCCATTCGCCAGATCGGCGGCCAGACCGGCGACATCCTCGGCACGTTCGAGCAGGCCGGCGAGATCGTGATCCTGCTGGTGGCCGCCTCCATCCAGATGGGACGATGAGCCGATGGCCGCTTTCGACGACGCATTTCGCCGGCAGTTGCGCGAATTGTTCGTCTGGCGTCGCGACGTGCGCCGTTTCCGGACCGATCCGCTTCCGGCCGGCGCGATCGACCGGCTGATCGAGACGGCGTGCCTTTCGCCATCCGTCGGCCTCAGCCAGCCATGGCGCTTCGTCACCGTCGACGAGGCCGCGAGGCGCCGGGCCGTGATCGACGACTTCAAGGCTTGCAACGCCGACGCGCTGAGCTGCTACTCCGGCGAACGCGCGGCGCGCTACGCCGCGCTGAAGCTGTCCGGCCTCGAACAGGCGCCGGGCCATCTCGCCGTGTTCGCGGACAAGGCCAGCGATATCGGCCACGGCCTCGGCCGGGCGACCATGCCGGAGACCACCGAATATTCCGTGGTCGCGGCGATCACCGCGATGTGGCTCGCGGCGCGCGCCGACGGCATCGGACTCGGCTGGGTTTCGATCCTCAATCCCGCGCGCATCCACGTCATCCTCGACGTGCCGGCTTCCTGGAAATTCGTCGCCTATCTCTGCATCGGCTATCCCGAGGCGGAATGCGACCAGCCCGAACTCGAGCAGGCGAAGTGGGAACACCGGCGCGGCGCGGACGACGTCACGCTGCGGCGCTAGTCGGCTTCCGTCACTGCGGGCGCAGCAAAGCAATCCGGAATCCCATCGTGGAGACAGTCTGTATTGCTCCGTCGCAAGAGCTCTTCGCAATGACAACAGAGAGGACGCAGTTCTCGGCTGCGATCGGCCCTTGCCCACAGCCTGTACGGCACGGCACGAAGCGTGACGGAGGCGACAAAGCTCGAAACGCCGACTCTTTGCGCGCAGTCCTCGGTATCCCGCTGCCGGACCTTGCGAACGAACATTCACAGGCGCTTTCTTTGATCAATTGTGGACGTCAGCCTTTCGCGTTATTCACGTCCGCGGGGATCATCTTGCGAAACATGTCATGACCGAGCGGTCCGCTCCTGCCCGCGCGATGCCGGCGGTCGGCCGCCGCGATTTCATCCGGCTCGCCGGTGCGACTGCCGCGGGCTGGCTTGCGCTCGGCGCAGCGGCGGATCGCATGCGGGTCGTCGCCTCGATCACGGGATTGCCGCTCGACGACGAACTGACCCGGCGCAACATGACGGATACGACGACGTCCCGCCTGGGCGGCCTCATTGGAGGCCTGAAACAGCGCGGCTGGGTCGAAGGCGTCAATATCCGCTTCGAGGTCCGTTCGAGCTTCGGCGCGCCGGCGAAGCTGCAGGCCGCGATCCGGGAGCTGCTCGACCTCAAGCCGGACGTGATCCTGACAAGCTCCACGATCGAAACCGCTGCCGTCATGGCAGCCACCACGACGATCCCGATCGTATTCGCGACCGCCAACGATCCCGTCGGCAACCGCTTCGTCGCAAGCCTCGCGCATCCCGGCGGCAACGTCACCGGCTTCACGAGCAGCACCGCCGAAATGGGCGGCAAATGGCTTCAGCTGATCGAGGAGGCCGTTCCGGGTCTCACGCGCGTCGGCATCCTGTTCAATCCGGCAACGACGCCCCGTGCCGGACGGTTCTTCCTCGACTCCATCGAGCAGGAGGCTGCCGCGTCCGGCATGACCGTGGAGGCAGTGCCCGTCGACAGCGCGGCAGATATCGACGCGGCGATCAGTCGCTTCTCCAATCCGCCCAGGGCGGCGATGATCGCCCTGGTCGACAGCTTCCTCGTCATCAACCGCCAGGCGGTCGTCGCGGCTGCGGCCAGATATCGCGTCCCGATGATCTACCCGTTTCACTACTTCGTGGATGCGGGCGGGCTGATGAGCTACGGGCCGACGCTCGAAGTGCGCGCGGCCGACTATGTCGACCTCATCCTGCGCGGCACCAGGGCCGGCGACCTGCCGGTGCAATCGCCACGCAAATACGAGCTCATCATCAATCGCACGGTCGCCTCTTCGCTCGGGTTGAAACTGCCCTTCACCCTGCTCGCGCGCGCCGACGAGATCCGCGAGTGAACGAGGCGATCGACCAGAAACGGATGCGAACGCCGCTCGGCCGGCTGTTCCGCAAATACCTCTATTCGATCGTGGCGCTCGCCTTCGCCTCGCTCGCCATCAACACGGCGTTCGACGTCTGGTTCTCGTACCGCGAGCAGAAGCAGCTTCTTGCGGCAACCCAGCGCGAGCAGGCCGCATCCGCCGCGATCCAGATCGGCCAGTTCATCAGCCAGATCGAGAACCAGCTTAAATGGCTGTCGCGCCTGCCCGCCGAGCTCTCGACACACGAAGACGATCGCCTGAATGCCATTCGCCTCCTGCGCCTCTCGCCCGCGATCGCCGAGATCGCGCAGCTTGACTCGCAAGGCCGCGAGCAGGTCCGCGTCTCGCGCCGTGTCGCCGACAGGGTCGGCAGCCACGACGACCTCTCGGCCTCGCCGGCCTTCCGCGGCGCGAATGACAGCGCGACCTATTACGGGCCGGTCTACTTCTTCGGCGGCACCGAGCCGTTCATGACGCTCGCCGCGCGCGGCACCGGGCGCGATCCCAACGTGATCGTCGCCGAGGTCAATCTGCGCTTCATCTGGGACCTCGTCGCCGGGATCAAGGTCGGCAATACCGGCAAGGCTTATGTGGTCGATCGCATGGGACTTCTGATTGCGCATCCCGACCTGTGGCCGGCGCTGCGCCGCACCGATCTTTCCACGCATCCGGACGTCCGCGCCGCGCTCGATGGCGCGCCGCCGCCCGCGGCGGGTCTGGTCAAGCAGGATCTGTCCGGTCAGCGCGTCCTGTCGACATATGCGACGGTGCCCTCGCTCGGCTGGCTGGTGTTCGTAGAGCTTCCGGTCAGCGAAGCCTATGAGCCGATCTACGCATCGATCGGACGATCGACATTTCTCCTGATCGTCCTGCTGGCCTGCGCCGTCCTGGTCGCCTTCCTGCTCAGCCGCCGCATGACCGTGCCGATCCAGATGCTGACCCAGGGCGCACGGCGGATCGAGAACGGCGATCTCGGCCAGCGGCTCGCGATCAGGACGGGCGACGAACTGGAGGCGCTCGGCGACCAGTTCAACCGGATGGCTGCGCATCTTCGCGAGTCCTATGCCACGCTCGAACGCAAGGTGGCTGAACGGACCTCCGAGCTCGAAAAGGCGCGCGATCACGCGCTTGCCGAGCATGACGCCGCCGAGCGCGCGCGCAGTGCCGCAGTTGACGCCAACGAAACCAAATCCCGCTTTCTCGCCGTCGTCAGCCATGAGCTGCGCACCCCGCTGAACGGCGTGATGGGGGTGCTGCAACTGCTCGACGACGGCAATCTCGGCGAGGTCCGGCGACGCCACCTCGCCACCGCGGCCGCATCGGGCGAAACGCTGGTCGCGCTGGTCGACGCCATCCTCGAATATGCGCGCCTGGAGGCCAGCGCGGAGACACTCGAGACACGCGACTTCCGCCTCGACCAGCTCATCGAGACGGCGGCCGATTTGATGCGTCCGCAGGCGGTCGGCAAGCACCTCGCCTTCGACCTCGCTTGCGATCCGACGATCGACACTTCCGTGCACGGCGATCCCGTGCGGCTCAACCGCATCCTGCTGAACCTGATCGGCAACGCGATCAAATTCACCCCGCATGGCGGGATCAGCCTGAGCGCGACCGCGCGGCAGCACGACGACCACGTGCTGGTTCGCGTCGTGGTTCGTGATACCGGCATCGGGATCGCGCCCGAGATGCACGAGCGGATCTTCGAGGACTTCGTCCAGGCCGACGACAGCATCGCCCGGCGGTTCGGCGGAACGGGCCTCGGGCTCGCTATCGCCCGCCGCCTCACGCACCTGATGCGCGGCGAACTGAAGGTCGAGAGCACGCCGGGCATGGGCAGCGCGTTCACGCTCGAAGTGCCGCTCGGCCATGCCGCGAGCGGCATGGCTCAAGGTAACCTTCAGCCATCGTCGCGCCGGCTTCGCGTGCTGCTGGTCGACGACGATCCCGTCAATTGCGAGGTCGGCGAGGCCATCCTGAACCGGCTCGGCCACCGCACCACGATCGCGCGGAACGGCGCGTCCGCCGTCGCTCTCGCGCGCGATCAATCCTTCGACGTCATTCTGATGGACCTTCACATGCCCGACATGGACGGCGTGGAGGCGGCATCCCGCATCGGCCAGCTCGGACTGGCGCGAATGCCGCGCATCATCGCCGTGACGGCCGACGTGTCGCGCGGCGCCCGCGAGCGATTGGCGGGTGCCGGCATCGCCAGGATCGTCAGCAAGCCGATCCTGATCAATGCGCTCCGCGAAGCCATCGAGGACGATTCCGGCGACGAGGCGGCCGCGGCACCGTTCGCGGCAGGCGCATTGATCGACCGCCACTTTCTCGACGACCAGAGGGCGCTGCTGGGCGCCGCGCAGATCGCCAAACTGCACCTGCTCCTGCAGCAGACGAGCGAAGAGCTGATCGAGGACATCATCGAGGCCGCTGCGATCGGCGATCGCAGCCAGCTTGCCCGCATGGCTCACCAGCTCGGCAGCGCCGCAGGTGCGCTCGGCCTCGTCCGCCTGTTCGAGCGTTGCCGCGACGTCGAGCTGGCCGCCGCATCGATGTCCCTCGCCGCGTGCGAGGGCGCAGCCCGCGAGCTGGCATTGCTACGACAGGCCTCGATGAGCACGCTGGATGAACTGCTGCGGCCGGTCGAGCAGCGTCCGCTCGACTGACCCCGCGCATCAGGACGATGCGTTCCGCTTCCGGCGGGCGCGGTTCGTCTTCGGCCAGTGATTGAGAGCGACGTCGGCAACTCCCTGCAGCTGGCTTCGCGTGGCCCCGCCTGCCGCCAGCACGGCCATGCCGTAGATCAGGGCCGAAAGATAACGCGCGAGGTCGGCGGGATCGTCGTCGTCGGCCAGGTCACCGTCTTTCACCGCCTTCTGCAGCCGGCGCCGTATCGTCGCCTCGCCACGATCGCGGCGTGAGGCCAGATCCCGGCGGATCGGTTCGGATTCGACGCCGCAGGCGAGCGCTCCCTGAACGCCGAGGCACCCGGGCGGGTTCTTCTTGTCGCCGTGAAGCTCGACCGGTCCGTTCAGCCAGAGCTGGACAGCTTCGAGAGACGTCGGCGCCTGGTCGGCTTCGGCCCTGTAGGCGCCGGCCTTCGCCTCGTACAGGTCCATCACGCGCTGAAACAGGCCCTCCTTGCTGCCGAATGCGGCATAGAGGCTCGCGCGCGTGATGCCGAGCGCTGCGGTGAGGTCGAACAGCGACGTTCCCTCATAGCCCTGCCGCCAGAACAGTCCCAGGGCACGCTCGACGGCCTGGTCCATGTCGAATTCGCGAGGTCGTCCTGCGCTCATGATCCACCCTTGTACATCGTCCCGCTTGCCAATTATAGATCGATCGATCTACAATTGACCTCGCTTGCTGAAACACAAGATGATGGGAGCCGCCGGTGCGCGCAAGTTGCCTCGCAATGATCTTCATGCTGCTCGCACCCGCCGCCCGCGCGGACAGCGATCAGTTCCCCGCCGGCTTCCGGACCAGCACGGTCGCGGCCAACGGCGCCCAGATTCACGTTCGCGTCGGCGGCAAGGGGCCTGCCGTGATCCTGATCCACGGTTTCGGCGATACCGGTGACATGTGGGCCAAGCTCGGGGCGGACCTCGCACGCGATCACACCGTCGTGGTGCCGGATCTGCGCGGCATGGGTCTGTCGAGCAAGCCCGATGGCGGCTACGACAAATGGAATCAGGCGGCCGACATGCGCGCCGTTCTGCAATCGCTCAACATCGACAAGGCGGTCGTCATCGGACACGACATCGGCACCATGGTGGCCTATGCCTATGCGGCGCGGTATCGCGACCTGACCGAGAAGCTCGTCGTCATGGATGCCCCGGTGCCAGGGGTGCCGCCGTGGGACGAGATCGTCCGCAGCCCGCAGCTCTGGCACTTTGATTTCGGCGGGCCGGACATGGAACGGCTGGTCAAGGGCCGCGAGCGCATCTATCTCGACCGCTTCTGGAATGAATTCGCCGGCACGCCCTCCAAGGTCACCGAAGCGACGCGGCGTCACTACGCGGAGCTCTATGCGCGGCCGGGCGCGATGCATTCCGCCTTCGCGCAGTTCAGGGCGATCCGCACCGACGCCGAGGACAACAAGAAGGCGATCGCAACCAAGCTGACGATTCCCGTGCTCGCCATCGGCGGCGAAAAATCCTTCGGCAAGATGGAGGCCGTCGTGATGCGAAATGCGGCGACCGACGTCACCGAGGTGGTCGTTCCCGGCGCCGGACACTGGCTGATGGAGGAGGATCCGGCGGCGACCGTGAAGGCGGTTCGTCAGTTCGTCGGTGACGGGAAATAGGACGACGAGCCGGGCTGACATGTCTCAGCTCGGCTCTTCCCTCGACAGGGGCGTCGAATGAGCCGAGGCGCGTCTTCCGCTCTTGACCAAGCCGGACATTTCTCGTTCGACGAAGCGCTCTGAACTGTCTACGCTGGCCCGAAGTGAGGAAGTTCGCGCGGGAGCCTGGAATGCTGCTAGCCTTTGCGCCGTTTATTGCCTTCGCAGTTCTCAATCATTTCTTGTCGCCGACCGCCGCATTGACCGTGGCAGCCCTGGTTTCGTTTGGATTGATCGGGAAGGAATTGTTGTCCGGGCACTCGGCCAAGATGCTCGAAGTCGGAACTTGCGTCTTGTTCGGCGGCTTGGCCGCCTATGCCTTTCTGACCAACGCGGATTGGCCGATCGTGGGTGTCAAGCTGGCGGTCGATGCCGGGCTGTTCGCCATCGTCCTCATCTCGCTGCTGATCCGGCGTCCCTTCACAATTCAGTACGCGCGCGAGACTGTGCCCCAAGAGCTGTGGGCAAGCCCGCAATTCTTCCGGACCAATCAGGTCATCACGCTGGTTTGGCTGGCCGCGTTCGCGGCCATCATCGCTGCCGACCTCATCCTTCTCTATCTGCCCGACGTGCCGCACAAGATCAGTGTGTTCCTGACGATCGGAGCCTTGTATGGCGCCTACAAGTTCACGATGTCCTATCCCGAAACGGCGCGTGCCGGCGCCCGCTGACGGCCGCGTGACGCGATCACCTGCCGTCAGCGCATCGCGGCGGCCGCCTCGTCCTCGCGGGCGAACCGTTCGACCAGGAAGTCGATGAAGAGCCGTACCTTGACCGACAGATGCCGCGTCGGCGGATAGACCGCATAGAGCGCGAGCGGCGGCGCCGAATAATCCTCGAGCACGGCGCGCAGCTCTCCCTTGTTCAGGGCATCGGCGGCGATGAAGCCCGGCAGCAGCGCGAGTCCCCTGCCCTTGATCGCGACATCGCGCAGCACCTCGGCATTGTTGACGCAGAGCGACCAGGCCGGCTGGATCCAGTGATCGCCGTCGGCACCGGTCAGCTTCCACTGATTGCCGGTGAGCAGGAAACCGTAGGTCAGCGAGGCGTGGTCGCGCAGATCCTGCGGATGCCTCGGCGTGCCGTGACGCGCCAGATAATCCGGCGAAGCGCAGATCATGCGTGCAACCGGCATGATTTTTCGCGCGATCAGGCTCGACGATTCCAGTTCCGCGATGCGCAGGGTCACGTCGAAGCCGTCCTGCACGGGATCGAGCAGATCGTCGCTGAGCACGAGCTGGAGCTGAAGTTCCGGATATCTCGCCATGAAATCGGCCAGCACCGGTCCGAGCCGCATGGTGCCGAACGACATCGGCGCGTTGACGCGCAACAGCCCGCGCGGCGCCGACTGGGCCTGCGTCACCGCCTGGTCGGCAGCCTCGATCTCCGACAGGATCACGACGGCCCGTTCGAAATAGTGCTGGCCGCTCTCGGTCGGGCTCGCATGCCGGGTGGTCCGGTTCAGGAGCTGTACGCCGAGGCTCTCCTCGATATCGGCGATGTATTTGCTGATCGCCGAGCGCGACAGCCGCAGCTGCCGGCCCGCCTCGGCAAAGCTGCCGCTTTCGACCACCTTCACGAAGGCCCGGAGACTGGCGACCTTATCCAAGGCTTTGCCCCGGCGATTGTTTCCAAATCGTAGACATAGCCGTCATATTTGCATGGATTGTCTCCAATCCAAAGCCGAACGATATTTCCGGGCAGAGCAAGACCGCTCCCCGAATTCTGGAGGACGACAATGTCTGGACTGCACCACGTGACCGCCATCGCCGGCGACCCCATCCGCAATTTCAGCTTCTACACGCGGGATCTTGGGCTGCGCTTCGTCAAGAAGACCGTCAATTTCGACGATCCCGGCACCTACCATTTCTATTATGGCGACGAGACCGGCCGCCCCGGCACCATCCTGACCTTCTTTCCGTGGGCCGGTGTGCCCGCGGGACGGCGGGGCGTCGGCGAGACCCATCAGACCGCCTTCCGCGTGCCGCAGCGTTCGCTCGGCTACTGGACGCAGCGCTTCACCGAGAAGGGCATTCGTTACGAGGCGCTGGAGAAGCGGTTCGGTGAATCCGTGCTGCCGTTCACCGATCCCGACGGGATGGCGCTCGCGCTGGTCGGCATTCCCGGCGCCGAGAACGAGCCCGGCTGGAGCAACGGCGACGTGCCGGCCGAACATGCGATCCGCGGCTTCCACGGCGTGACCTTGCTGCTCGACAGCGCGGCGAAGACGGCTGCCGTCCTCACCGACGTGTTCGGCTTCAAGGAGACGGCGCGCGAGGGCTCCGTGATCCGCTTCAAGGCGCCCGGTGATGCCGAAGGCAGCGTCGTCGACATCTACGAAGCCAAGGGATTCCTGCGCGGGCATCAGGGCGGCGGCTCCGTGCATCACATAGCCTTCCGCGCGGCCGACGACGCCGAACAGGGCCGGATGGCGCAGAAGCTCGTGAGCGATCACGGCCTGCATCCGACCGAGCAGCGCGACCGCAACTACTTCCGCTCGATCTACTTCCGCGAGCCCGGCGGCGTGCTATTCGAGATCGCAACCGACATTCCCGGCTTCGCCGTCGACGAGCCCGTCGCGACGCTGGGACGAGACCTGAAGCTGCCGAGTTTCCTCGAAGCACAGCGCAAGCAGATCGAGGACGTGCTGCCGAGCCTGGAAGAGAGCGTGTCATGACCTCAAGTTCATTCATCCACCGCTTCGAGCCCGCGACCAACGCGGGCTCTCCCCCGCTCCTGCTGCTGCACGGCACCGGCGGCGACGAGAACGACCTGCTCGGGCTCGGCCGCATGATCTCGCCTGGCTCCGCCCTGCTGTCGCCGCGCGGCCGCGTGCTCGAACACGGCATGCCGCGATTCTTCCGCCGCCTTGCTGAAGGCGTGTTCGACGAGGAGGACGTGCGCCGCCGCGCGCTCGAGCTCGGCGACTTCGTCGCGGAAGCGCGGCAGCAATACGGCATCGCCGCGCCGATCGCGGTCGGCTTCTCCAATGGTGCCAACATCGCTGCTGCGCTGTTGCTGCTGAAGCCCGAGGTGCTGGCGGGCGCCGTCCTGCTGCGCGCCATGGTGCCGCTGTCGGAGCCGCCGAGCGCGGAACTCGGCGGCAAGCCCGTCCTGCTGCTCTCCGGTCAGGCCGACCCGATCGTGCCGCCGAGCAATTCGGCAAAGCTCGCCGCGCTGTTGTCCGACGCAGGCGCGGACGTGGTGCAGAAGGTGCTGCCGGCCGGTCACCAGCTCTCGCAGGCCGACGTCACGCTGGCCCGCAACTGGATCGGTGAGATGGAGGTGAAAGCGGCGTGAACCGGACTAGGCGCGTCTTGCCACTTCTTCGTGGGTCAGCCCTCCGACGCGGGCGTTCAACCTCGCGCCGCTGACCATGCAGAAGATGATCGCGATCTCGTCCGGCATCGGAGTGTCCTGCAACGCCAGCGTCACCCCGTCGTAGTGCGAGCGGACGTAGACGTCGTCGATGTGGTTCATCGGAATGTCGATCGCGGCGCCCGGCGAGGCCTGTTTCACCATCGAGGAGATCCAGGCCTTGCCGCCGCCGATCGCTTCGCGGATCGGGTTGGCGTAGGCCGTCGTCAACAGCGCGCTCGCATGCTCCGCCTCGCCGAGCAGACCGACGAGGCCGCCCTTGCCGTAACCCTGCGCCTTGTGCGGGCCCAGCGCATCCAGCGCCATCCGGGCCATGTGCTTTCCGAGATCGACGCTCGCTTCGATCAGCGGGCTGAGGTCCTCGACGTAACGGCCGACATAGGGATTCTCGAGAACGGTAACGACCGACACCTTGCGAACGGGCTGGGCAATCCTGCGGCCGGCCAGTTCGCTCCTGTCCTCGATCTGCGAATAAGAGCGGCGAATCCTGAGCAACGAATGCATCGACGAGTCCTGTGGGTTAGGCCTGGTTGTCCGGCTGGTTTTCCTTGAACGCCTCGCGGGCAGCCTCGCGGGCGTTCTGCACATGCAGCTGCGCGATCTTCCGGGCCGCCTTGGGATCCCGGTCCTTGATCGCGAGATAGAGAGCGTTCATCTCCTCGTAGCTCGCCTTGGTGCGGCCGGACAGCGACATCGACCTGGCACGCAGGAAGTTTATCCGCGCGTGCAATCCATGCAGCGTCTGCTTGATGATCTCGTTGCCGCAATTGCGCAGCAGAACCTCGTAGAAATTCGTCGCGCATTTCAGCTTGTCGGCGGCATCGTTGGTCTTCACGACCCGGCGCAGCGTCTGCACCGTCACCGAGAGGGACTGGATGTCCTCGTCGCTGATGGCGGTTGCGCACCGAGCGGCCGCCTCTCCCTCGAGAAGCGCGCGCAGTTCGTAGATGTCTTCCGCTTCCTTCCAGGACAGCACCGGAATCTGCGGTCCCCTGTTCGGAATGAAATCGATGAGCCGCTCCGACTGGAGACTGCGGAGCGCTTCGCGGAGAGAGGCGCGGCTGACGCCGAGTTGCTCGCACAGATCCGTTTCGACCAGACGGTCTCCCGGCTGGAAGACGCCGGCCATGATCGCGTCCTTGAGCTTCTCGAACGTGCCTTGCTGCACGGTTTTCCGGCTGACACGCAGGTCCATCTTCAAATCGTCTCGTCTTGTTGGCCCGTCGCCGGCGAACAAGCGACATGATGCCTGCGCGAACCGGTCGCACGCGAATGTATAGCAGCGCCCGCGCGATGCGCGACAAAAAATGTTGCACTACGCTGAAAATCTGTGCAGCATAATCACATCATGTCCGATTGTCGGACAATAACAAAAATAGTCAGATCCGGGCCAACCGGCTGACTGGGTTGAGGAAACGGCTTCATCTCGCGCGTCGCCGGGCTTGGCATGTGCCTTGCTCTGAGGTGAGGACCATCTGAGGAAGGACTGCCGCATGCTCACGACCGCCCCTGCACCGACCGAATTGCCGATCAAGGAGCATGTCATCGACACGGGCCGGATCGCCCTCAATGTGCGCGAAGCCGGAAGCGGGCCCGTCGCCATCTTCCTGCATGGCATCACCGCCGTCGGCGCCGTCTGGGACCCCATCCTGCGACTGGTCGGGGGCACCGTCAGGGCGATCGCCGTCGATCAGCGAGGGCACGGGCGCAGCGGCAAGCCCGAGGGCGACTATTCGGCCGACGCGTTCGCGAAGGACGTCGTGTCTCTCATCGAGACTCTCGATAGCGGGCCGGCCATCGTGGTCGGCCATTCGCTCGGTGCGCGCAATGCGGTCGTCGCCGCCGTGCAGCGTCCCGACCTCGTTCGCGCCGCGGTCGCCGTCGATTTCACGCCCTATATCGAGGACGAGGTGTTCGAGGCGCTCGAAGCGCGGGTCAATGGCGGCGATCGCCCCTTCGCGTCGGTTGAGGAGATCGAACACTACCTGCAGAACAGATACGTCAACCTGCCGCCCGATGCGGTGCGGCGGCGCGCGATGCATGCCTATCATCGGCTCGGCGAGCAATACCGCCCCCTCGCGAGCCCCTCCGCGATGACCGCGACGGCTCGCGGCCTTCGCGAGGATCTGGTTTCGGCGTTCACGGCCGTGAAGGTGCCGGTGCAGCTCGTCAGGGGCGCCGAGAGCAAGCTCGTTTCCCCGGCGGCCTGGGACCGCACCAAGAAGCTGCGGCCGGACCTTCCCGCCGTCGAGGTCGGCTCGACCGACCACTATGTTCCCGAAGAAGCACCGGCGGCGATCGCCGCTGCCACTCTGAACGCGGCGGCGACCTGATCGTGGCGCCGATCAGCCCTTCTCCGAGACACGCCGGAACGGCAGAGGCATCGTCGCCTCTGACCGCGGCCTTTGGAGCGAGGGCAACGGTCAATCGCCACCATCCGGGAGCAGCAATGTCGGGCGTCCTGCGCCATAAATCCGTGGTCAAATATGCAAGGGCCCTGGGTGGCTTCGGCATCTGCATCCTCTGTTGGGAGATCGTTCGCGCCCTGCAGTTGATCGACCCGCGAGATCTGCCGTCGGTCGTCACCATCGTGCGCACGGCGATAACAGAGCTGGCCGATGGCCCGTTGCTTCTGGCGGTGATGTCGAGCCTCGCCGCATGGGCGCCGGGGCTGCTGCTTGCCGTCGTGATCGGGACCGCGGTGGGCATCGCCCTCGCATTGCTGCCGACCCTCGAGATCGCCACCCGGCCGATCCTCGAATTCCTGCGGCCGATTCCGTCCGTGGCGCTCATCCCGATCGCGCTGCTGACGCTCGGCATCGGCATCGAGATGCAATTGACGATGATCGTGTTCGCCAGCGTGTGGCCGATCGTTTTCAGCGTCAAGGCGGGCGTCGAAGCAGTGGACCCGCGCTTTCAGGAGACCGGGCGAATCTTCGGCGTGACCGGAGGAGCCGGCATTCGGAGGATCATCATTCCGAGCGTGCTGCCCGCCTTGTCCACCGGCATCCGCACGGCGTCCGCGATTGCGCTGGTCCTGACCATCACCGTCGAAATGCTGACCGGCCGCCCGGGCATCGGCCGCTACATCGACGAGGCGCGTCTGAACGGCCTCGTCGCGCAGATGTGGGCGGCGATCTTCATGACGGGGGTCGTGGGTTATCTCGTGAACGCGGTGATGCTGGCTGCCGAACGCCGCCTTCTGCCCTGGAGCGCTGACAACCGTGACAATTAGTGCACAACGCATCCGCGCGCTGTCTCTGCAGATTGTCCTGCTCGCGGGGCTGCTGGCGATCTGGCAATGGGCGTCCACCACGTTTCCGGGCCCTACGCTGCCCTCGCTGCAATCGATATGGCGGGTGTACTGGCGGCTGGTGCAGGGTGATCTGCTCCACTCGGCCGTTCTGCCGAGCCTGTATCGGCTGGTCGTCGGATTCCTGATCGCCGCAGCCGGAGGCGCCGTCCTCGGCCTTGCGATCGGCTGCTCGCGGACGCTGGATGCCTGGTCGCGCCCGATGCTCGAATATCTCAGATACATCCCCGCCATCGCCATACTGCCGCCCGCGCTTCTCATTCTCGGTCCGACCGACACGATGCGCATCTTCGTCATCGCCTTCGGATGCATCTTTCCGGTGCTTCTGGCCGCGATCGACGGCGCGCGGCGGGTCGAGCCGACCTTTCTGGAGACGGCCCGCATCAACGGCCTCGGCAAGATCGAGCAAATTCGCCGCGTCGTGCTGTTTGCGGCGATGCCGTCGCTGTTCGCCGGACTCCGCATCGCACTGGGGCTCGGCCTCATCATGATGGTGATTTCCGAGCTCATCGCCGCGGACGACGGCATCGGCTTCTTCATCCTCCGCAGCCAACGCCTGTTCCAGAGCGCGGGCGTCTATGCCGGCGTTCTCGTCATCGGAACCATGGGCTGGATGCTGACTGCCGGACTGCTGCTCGTGGAGAAACGCGTTCTCCATTGGCATCGCGGCTGGCGCGGACTGCCGGTCAATTAGGGAGCGTGCACCATGACGATGGAAGCGGACGGCGCAATCCTGACGGTCGAAAACATCTCGCGGACCTATCCCGGCGCCGAGGTGCCGATTCTCGACGGGCTGACATTCCGCCAGCAGCCGGGCGAATTCGTCGCGATCGTCGGTCCTTCCGGATGCGGCAAGACCACCTTGTTGCGCTGTTGCGCGGCGTTGATGCAGCCGGACGGCGGCAGCGTGCTGCACGCGGGGCAGATCCTGCGCGACCCGCCGCCATGGCTGTCGATCGTGTTTCAGGACTACAACAGGAGCCTGTTCCCCTGGCTCTCGGTGAAGCAGAATGTCGGCTTCGGCCTCGCCCATGTGAGCAAGCGCGAGCGCGACGAACGCGTGGCCGCGGCGCTGAGCGCGGTCCGCCTTGAACACGCCGCCGAGCTCTATCCCTGGCAATTGTCGGGCGGCATGCAGCAGCGATGCGCGCTCGCCCGTTCGATCGTGGTCCGGCCGAAGCTGCTTCTGCTGGACGAGCCGTTCGCGTCGGTGGATGCGCAGACCCGGTTCGACTTGCAGGATCTCGTCATGGAGATCTGCAGGGACATGTCGTTGTCGACCCTTCTGGTCACCCACGACATGGAGGAAGCGGTGTTCATGGCCGACAAGGTCGTCGTCCTGTCGACCAAGCCCGCAAGGGTGGTCGACGAGGTCGCGATCGATATCCCCTATCCCCGCGATCAACTCGCAACGAAAGAATCACCCGAATTCCTGCGGCTGCGGCACCAGGTCTACACGCTGGTCCGCCAGCAGATCCGTAACTGACAACGATCTACAATCTGGAGGCTATCATGAATCTGAGAGCATTTGGCGTTGGTCTCGCTCTGCTGGCGTCGGCATTCACCCTGTTGCCGGCCCAGCGGGCCAGCGCCGAGGATACCGCCGTCACCAAGCTGCGGGTCGGCTACATTCCCATCGGCATCTATTCGTACTTCTGGCGCGCGCGCGATGCCGGATATTTCAAGGACGCAAAGCTTGACGTGGAGCTCGTGCCGATGGCCGGCGGCGGCCAGATCATTCCGGCATTGCAGTCCGGCTCGCTTCAGTTCGGCATCTCCGATGCGCTCGGCCTGCTGAACGCGCGAAACGGCGGCATTCCCGCGACATACGTGTCGTTCAATTTCTCGCAGGCGTCGAGCGACCCCGTGCACGCCGTCCTGACGACCGACCCCAACATCAAGACCGCGGAGGATCTCAAGGGCAAGTCCGTCGCGACCAATCTCAGCTACAACACGGACTGGACCATGATGCGCGCGTGGCTGCGCAAGAACGGCGTCGACCTGAAGTCGGTGACGTTCCGCGAAGTCCCCTTCCCCGACATGCTGGCCGCACTGCGCAACAATACCGTGGCGGCGGTCGGAGCGAGCGAGCCCTTCGTCACGATGGGCAAGGAACAGGGCGCGCGCGTGCTCGGCTACTACTTCACGGATGTCCAGAGCCCCATCGTTCTCTCGGGGATCGTGGCGCTCACGCCCTACATCGAAAAGAACAAGGACGTCGTCAGGCGTTTCGTCCAGGCGATCAACCACGCGATCGACGACTACAACTCGGACCCCGCGATCGCACGCAAGACGATCGAGGCCAACACCAAGGTCCCGCCGAGCGTGATCGAGAAGATGGGCCTCGGGAAGTGGCAGACCCGCGTTCCCGCGGAGCAGATGCAGTTCTGGGTGGACGCCGCCAAGAAGGAAGGCGTGATCAGCGACACCGCCGATCTGAATACCCTGGTCTGGCAGGACAAGTGAGCGCAAACGCCGCGCGGGGTCCGCGCGGCACTTCGTTTCATATCTCGGTGATGAAGAGTGATGACAAACGTAAACAGACACAGCGGCAAGACACGACACGCGGAAATCGCCGGCGCAGGCTTCGCCGGCCTGACGGCGGCGATCGCACTGCGACAGCGCGGCTGGAGCGTCCGGCTGCACGAGAAGGGACCGGAGCTGCGGGCCTTCGGTGCCGGCATCTACCTCTGGCACAACGGCCTCAGGGTCCTGGAGGGGCTCGGCGTGCTGGAGGACGTGCTCACGGGAACCCATACGCCGCCGACCTACGAGACCTGGATGCACAACAAGAGCGTCTCGCGCGAGACGTTCAACGGCCTGCCCTGGCGGATCATGACCCGTCAGCACCTGCACGATGCGCTGGCACGAAAGGCACGCGCTGAAGGCGTCGACATCTCGGTCAACTCCGAGGTGGTGAAGGCCGATCCGTCCGGCCGGATCACGCTCGCCTCCGGAGAGGTCAACGAGGCCGACCTCGTCGTCGGCGCGGACGGCGTCGGCTCCAAGGTCCGCGACTCCATCGGCTTCGAACAGGACCGCTGGATATCGACCGACGGATTGATACGGTTGATCGTCCCGCGCAAGAAGAAGGAGCTCGGCCACGGCGAGTGGGACAACACCATCGACATGTGGAATTTCTGGCCGCGTGTGCAGCGAATTCTCTACTCTCCCTGCAGCAAGGATGAACTCTATCTGGGCCTGATGGCTCCGGCGGCCGATCCCAACGGCTCCCGCGTGCCCATCCACCTCGATTGCTGGATCGAGATGTTTCCGTTTCTCGAACCCGTGCTGGTCGAAGCCGCCAAGCTGCAGACCGCTCGCTACGACCGCTACGAAACGACGAAGCTCGACGTCTGGACGAAAGGAAAAGTCGCCCTGGTCGGCGACGCCGCGCACGCGATGTGCCCGGCCCTGGCCCAAGGCGCGGGCTGCGCGATGGTCAACTCCTACAGCCTGGCCATGGAGCTCGACGACATCGCTGACGTTCAGGAAGCGTTGCCGTCATGGGAGAAGCGCATTCGGCCGATCACGGATCGCTGTCAGGAAATCTCGGGCGAATACGCCGCCAACCGTTCGCTGTCCAAGGGCAACATGTTCACGCCGAGGGCACTGGAAGCGGCTCGCTACGATCCGACCCGACGCCTGTTCTCCTGGTGACTTGGTCCGTCGCCCGCTGATCCCACCCCCCAGATCGCATCAACCTGCCGGCCTCGCAGAGGCCGGCATCCGTACGTCCGCATAACCCAAGGAGTGTTTAGTGCCTCTCAACATCAAGGACCTCAAGATCGAAAGCCCGGATTTCGCGCCGCTCGGCCTCATGGCCGACAAGCATGCGGGCGACAAGGGAAACGTGATTCCGCGCCTCCACATCTCCGGGGTGCCGTCCGGCACGGTCGAACTCGCGGTCATCTGCCACGACCCCGACGCGCCGCTCGCCCACGGGTTCACGCACTGGACCTTGTACAATGTGCCGCCGTCAGTGACGGACCTCGACCAGGCCGAGCAGCGGTATTCGGTCGGGCCGAACGGCGCAGGCCAGCACAGCTATTACGGCCCGCAGCCCCCGGCCGGTCACGGCCTCCACCATTACTATTTCTGGGTCTATGCGCTGGATGTCCGTGTCGACGGAACGCCCACGCGTGAGCAATTCCTGGAGCGGTACGGCCAGAACATCATCGAGCAAGCGCGACTGGTTGGGACTTACAAGAACTAGCCGCTCGAAGGACGCCCGGCCGTACGCGAAGTGCGGTCCGCCGGCAGCCATCGCCGCGAGCGCGCATCCTTCCAGTCAAAACCGCGAACGGGGAAGACGGCTGCTGCTGCCGCCTTCCCCTGTATCCTGCGGACCGAATGGAAGGCCTTTATGGATGGCGACACGGGTCCTCAGCCGCATCGTCCCATGAACCGGAGGCTCGCCGCGCAATCCGCACGCCCGGTGCTCACTCGAACCATCCCCGTCGCTTGAACCAGATCAGCGGCAACAGGCCGCTTGCGATGATCGCAAGCCAGGCCAGCGGGTAGCCGAACGTCCAGTCGAGCTCCGGCATCTTCTTGAAATTCATGCCCCATATGCCGACCAGGATCGTGGGCGGGACGCCGACGACGGACACGATCGTCAGGATCTTGAACAGCTCGTTCTGCTGGATGTTGATGAAGCCGAGCACCGCGTCGAGCAGAAGCTGGACCTTGTCGGTCAATCGCGTCTCGTAGTCGCTGAGCGAGGCGACGTCCTTCGTGACGGCCTCGAGGCGCTTCTTCGACCCGGCCGTGATCCACTCGTTGCCGACATCGCCGGCATAGGAGGCGATGCGCCCGACTCCGAGCAGGACATCTCGCGCCTTGGCGAGGCGATCCGCCAGCTCCCCGATGTTTTCCAGCGCCTCGCGCATCCTGCGGCTGGAGCGGACCGGCCGCTTGGTGCGAACGAGACCACCCTTGAAGACGCCGCGGGAGAGTTCGTCGACCCGCGCTCCGAGATGCTCCAGAACATCGGCGCCGCGGTCGATCATGGCCTCGAGCAGGCTGGTGAACACGCACATGCCGTTTTCGAGACTGTCGTCCGAGCCGACGCGCTTGCTGACCTCGTCGAAGATCGGCAGCGCTGCGAAGCGCACCGTCACCAGCACATGGGGGCCGATGACGAATCCCACCGGCGTGATTTCGGCCTCCTTGTCCTCGTTGAGCCGGACCGCCGGTGAGCTGAGATAGAGCGTGCCGTGGTCGCGGATCAGGCGGCTGGAAGCTTCGATCTCGCTGAGGGACTGCTCGGAGGGAATGCGTATCCTGAGCAATCGCTCGACGAACTGCTTTTCCTCGTCGGTTGCGTTGAGGAGATCGGCCCAGATGACCTCCGAGGGCATTTCCGCGCCGATATCGTGCCAGTCGTCGGTCGGCCATCTATGCAGTTTGAGCAACGACCGAACTCCTTGGTTGCGTCAGCGCCGGATCGCGAGTCGGGATCATGATCCGCCCCGCTAACGCACGAAAGTTCCAAACGTTCAACGCAGATATGCCGACGGAGACGTTCGCTGGTCTCGCCTCGCCGATGATCCCGGCGACGGCAGGCCGAAAATCCCGCTCGTGCTCATCCTCACGACAAGACAGGTCGATCGATCGCGGGCGCGATTCGTTGATTCCGCATTGAACCTTTTGGGCTGGCGGCCATACCAAGGATATTCAGCCCTTGACGGCGCGTTCATTCTTTCCCGGGAAAAATCATGATCGGAACTCTGATGATGCGCGTCAGCGCAGTCATTCTTTGCGTTGGTATGGTGGCAGGCATCGCCATGGGCATTGCCGAAGATTTCAGGCTGGCATCGGCGCATGCGCATCTCAATCTGATTGGCGGCGTCCTGCTCTTCATCTGCGGGCTCTTCTACAATCTCAATCCACGGGCGGGCCGGAGCAGGCTCGCATTCACGCAAGGCATGCTGCACATCGTCGCCGCGATCATCTTCCCGGTCGGAATCGGCGCGGTCATGCTGTTCGGTCACGCTCTCGTGGTGCTTCCCATCGTGGGATCGTTCGCCGTCATCGGCGCGATGCTGCTGTTCGCCGTCGTTGTCTTCAAGTCGACCGCCGGCGCGACCTAGCTGCTGCGGACAGGCCGGGCGGCGGCCTGCGCATGTTGCAGGCCTGTTCGAAGGCGTAGGCCAGGCGCAGCAGCTTGTGCTCGCTCCAGGCCCGGCCCGCGAAGGTGATGCCGAGCGGATAGTCGGGGGTGTCCTTGCCATCGACTTCCGAGACGAGACCGCCCGGCACCATGACGCTGGGATAGCCCGCCTTCGCGCTGATCACGCAGCCCGCGCTGCCGGGGAACAGCACCGCGTCCAGCCTGTGCCGGTTCATGTAGGCGTTCATGCCGCGTGTTTTGGCGGAGAGCAGGTCCATGGCGCGCGCCGACTTGTACTCGCGTTCGCTGAGATCGCCCCGCGTCATCTCGGCGGCGAGGAAATGGTCCTGGCCGAAGCGCAACGCCCTGTCCGCATGCGCCGCGTTGAAGGCGACGATGTCGGCCATCGTCCTGATCCCGGTGTCGGTCGCCCAATCCCTGAGGTAGAGGTTCAGGTCGCGCTTCAGTTCGTAGAGGAAGACGACAGGCGGCCGCGCCACGGTGCCCGCGTGGCGGCTCAGCGGATTGGTGTTGAGCACGGCCATGGTCGTGCCCGGCCCGCCGATCCACCCAGCCGTCGGCATGTTCGCACGCACGATGACGGCGCCGAGATCCTCCAGCACCTTGATCGCCGAGGTCATCACCTTCACCCAACCAGGCGCCAGCTTGCCGTAATAGCAGTCGTTCAGCGGGTCGGAGGGGTCGCTCGGCACACCGATGCGCGCGCCCTTCATCGCATCGCTTGCGAGGCCTGCGGTGTAGTCGGCGGGCCGCTTCTGCCGCTCCGTCGCGGGATCGAGCGGATCCTTCGCCGCCAGCACGTTCAACAGCAGCGCGGCGTCGCGCACCGTCCGCGTCATCGGGCCCGCGGTGTCCTGGCTGTGCGAGATCGGCACGATGCCGGCACGGCTGATCAGCCCGACCGTCGGCTTCACCGTGACGAGGCCGTTCTGGCTGGCGGGATACAGCAGCGAACCCGAGGTCTCGGTGCCGATCGAGGCCGCGCACAGGCCGGCCGTCACGGCGACAGCCGAACCGGAGCTCGATCCGCCCGGCGAGACGACCGGAATGCCGTGATCGCCCTCCAGCGCCGGCGCGTAGGGATTCTTCACCTGGCCGCCGAGCGAGGAATATCCGGCGTGCATGTCGATCGCGAGCATGTTGGCGAACTCCGTCAGGTTCGCCTTGCCCAGGATCACCGCTCCGGCGTCGCGCAAGAGCTTGACGACCGTGGCGTCGTCCCTGGCGCGCGCGCCCTCCAGCGCCAGCGAGCCCGCCGTCGTCGGCTGCTTGTCACCCGTCGCGATGTTGTCCTTCAGCAGGATCGGGATGCCGGACAGCGGACGTTCGATCGAGGGCCTGATGCCGTCGAGCGCGGCTGCGATCGCAAGAGCATCCGGATTGAGCGCGCGGACGGCGTTGAGCCTGGGCCCGTCGCGGTCATAGGCCTCGATGCGCGCGAGATAGTTCTCGGTCAGCGCGCTGGCCGTGATCCGGCCGCTCGCAAGGGCCTCGGCGATCTCGCTCAGGGGGGAATGATCGAGCTGCGGATCGGTCGGCGGCGCGGCACCGGCCGCGGCGAATTCAGCGTCGCTGCGGATGGGCTTCTTCATGGCTGCCTCGCCTGACGGCGCGTCTCGAACCATGAGGCCGCGATGATGGCATCATGCCGGTGTTTTGCCCGACGGGTCAATGGCGCCGCGAACGGCCCGAACCATCGAGCCGGCCGCGCACGCCGTTGAGCGGACGATGCCAGCCGTTGAAATGCCTCCCCCGGCTACTGTGCATGGGGTTGTTTTTCAGATTCTGGTTTGGAGCGCTGGCGATCGGCTCCCGCCGGCACAGCTGTCGCGAAAAGAGCCTGGCTGAAAGCCGGCTTTTGGCCATCCTTCGAGATGCCCACCTGCGCCGGTTCTTCAGGATGAGATCAGCTTTCACCACGAAATATCAGGCCATCATGGTGAGGAGCACGCGAAAGCGGGCGTCTCGAACCATGCAGGCCGAGCACACGCACTTCCTCCCACCCATCATAAACGATTGGCCTCTTCCCGGGCGGGAAGAGGCCAATGTCGAGGCGGCCGGATCGACCTGCTCGCGCGGTCCCTACTCCCAGGACCAGGTCGAGAAGTCGTTCTCGAACTGCGGGACTTCCTTCCAGACGCCCTTCAGCTTCTTGCTGGTGATGGTGATGAGTTGCGGCTGGAAGAGGAAGCCCGCGACCGCATCGGTGGCCAGCATGCGCTGGGCATCGCCGAGCAGCTTCGCGCGGGCCGCCTCGTCCGGCGTCGACACGATCTGCTTGTAGAGCGCGTTGAAGGCCTCGTTGTTGTAGCCGAGATAGTAGTCGGACTCGGTGATCTTCACGAGATCGATCGGCTCGACATGGCTGACGATGGTGAGATCGAAATTGTGCGGGCCGTTCGGCGCGAACACCTGCGACAGCCACTGCGCCCATTCGACGTTCTCGATCTTGGCGACGATGCCGACCTTGGCGAGCTGGGCCGCGAGGATCTCGCCGCCCTGCCGCGCATAGGACGGCGGCGGCAGCTTCAGCGACAGTTCGAGCGGCGTGGTCACGCCGGCCTCGGCGAGCAGCTTCTTGGCCTTCTCGGGATCGTAGGGGTTGATGCCGGTGGTGTCGACGTAGCCGGGCGCGCCCGGCACGTAGAAGCTGCCGATCGGCGTGCCGAAGCCGTCGACCGCGCCGTCGATCATGGCCTTGCGGTCGATCGCGGCGAGGATGGCGCGGCGCACGCGAACGTCATCGAGCGGCTTCTTGCGTTCGTTGATGCCGACGATGGTCTTGGCCCGCGAGCCGCCAACCATGACGTTGAAACGCGGATCGGCCTTGAACTGGTCGATGGTGCGCTGAGCCGCCACGCGCGGAAACGCGTCGACGTCACCCGAGAGCAGCGCAGCGGTCTGCGCGGCCGGATCGGAAATGAAGCGGATGGTCACCTTCGACAGCTTGATCGCGGAAGCGTTGCGGTAGTCCGCCCATTTGTTCAGGGTGATCGAAGATCCCTTCGCCCAGGCGCCGAGCTGGTAGGGACCGGTCCCGACCGGCTGCGTGACGTCGGTCGGCGCGCTCTTCGGCTCGACGATCGACGCACTCGCCTGCCCGAGCAGGAACGGCAGGTTCGGCTCGGGATATTTCAGGGTGATCACGACGGTGTCGGCATCGGGCGCCTCGACCTTCTCGAAACCCTGGAACAGGCTCTTGTCCTTGTTGGTGCTGGTCGGCACCGCGTTACGCTCGAACGAGAACTTCACCGCCGCGGAATCGAACGGCTCGCCGTTGTGGAATTTGACGCCCTTGCGCAGCTTGAACGTGTAGGCCTTCAGGTCCGGCGATGCGGTCCAGCTCTCCGCCAGCAGGGGCGAGGCCGAGCCGTCCTCGTTGATCTTGGTCAGCGTCTCGTAGATGTTGTAGAGCGTGACTTCCGCGATTGCAGCCGCGGCCGCATTGGTCGGATCGAGCCCCGGCGGCTCGAGCGCCATGCCCATGACGACGCTGTCTTTCTTGCCCTGCGCCAGCGCCGGCAGGGACGTCGCGGCGAACGCGGCGGCGAATGCGACGATGGATAGTTTCCTGAACATGCGTAACTCCCCGGACTTCTCTCTTCCCAGCCTACGCCAATCCGGCCCCGGACACTAACCGTCCATGGCCGGCTGCGGCATCGCCATCATCGCCTCCGCCTTGTGGCAGGCGGCGAGATGGGCCTCGCCGACCTTGCGTAACTCAGGCGGAGCCTCGCGGCAATGCTGGTCGGCGAACGCGCAGCGCGAGACATAGGGACATCCGGTCGCGGCCGCCGATTGCGAGGCGATCGCCTGGGCCCCGCGCCGCCGCCGGCCGCCGCCGGCAAGGGCGCGCGGCACCGCCTCGAGCAGCGCGCGCGTGTAGGGATGGGCGCAGCGCTCGAACAGGTCTTCCGCCCGGCCCTGCTCGACGATCCGGCCGAGATACATCACCGCGACCTCGTCGCAGAGATAGTCGACGACGGCCAGATCGTGGCTGATCAGGATGTAGCTCAGGCCGAACTGCTCCTGCAGGTCCTGCATCAGGTTCAGCACCTGCGCCTGCACGGAAACGTCGAGCGCGGAGACCGGCTCGTCGGCGACGATCAGCTTCGGCTGGGTGATCAGCGCGCGCGCGATCGCGATGCGCTGCCGCTGGCCGCCGGAGAATTCGTGCGGGTATTTGTCCATGTCCGCATCGCGCAGGCCCACCTGACGCAGCACCGCGGCCACTCGCTCGCGGAACGTCGAGCGGTCGGCATCCTCCAGCACGCTCAGGGGCTCGGCGACGATGCGCGCGACGGTCTGCCGCGGATCGAGTGATCCGTAGGGATCCTGGAACACCATCTGGAAGTCGCGGCGGGCGCGGCGCAGTTCGTCGGCGGAGATGCGGTTGAGATCGCGTCCGAGCAACGCGACCTGTCCTGACGTCGGCCGCTCCAGCGCCATCACCACCCGCGCGAAGGTCGACTTGCCCGAACCGGATTCGCCGACGATGCCGAGGCTCCTGCCGGCTTCGACGCGGACGCTCACGCCGTTGAGCGCATGCACCTGCCCCGGCGGCCGGAACAGGCTCTCCCGCGGCAGCATGTAGCGCTGCACCAGGTCCTTCACGTCGAGAAGCGGCTCGGCTGCGGCGCTCATGCGGAGGTCGCTCCGACATTCGCGGCCATCGAGACGTCGGTGCGCACGCAGCGTACCACATGGCCGGCGCCGACCTCGACCATCGGCGGCAGCGCAGCGCGGCATTTGTCCTCGACCAGCGCGCAGCGATCGCCGAACGCACAACCGGCCGGCAGGTCTGCGAGTTCGGGCACCGTGCCCGAGATCGTCTGCAGCCGCGTTCCCTTGCGCGCGCCGAGGCGCGGGCGCGCCCGGAACAGGCCCTGCGTGTAGGGATGTCCCATGCGGCGGAACACCGCGTCGGTCGGCCCGCTCTCGACGACCGTGCCGCCATACATCACCATCATCCGCTGCACGTTTTCGGCGATGACGCCGAGATCGTGCGAGATCAGGATCATCGACATGCCGCGCTCCTCGACGAGATCAGCGATGAGGTCGAGGATCTGGCCCTGGATGGTGACGTCGAGCGCGGTCGTCGGCTCGTCCGCGATCAGGAGATCGGGCTCGCAGGCGAGCGCCATGGCGATCGTGACGCGCTGGCGCTGGCCGCCGGAAAACTGGTGCGGATAGGCATCGACGCGCCTGGCCGGATCGGGCAGCCCGACCCGGTCGAGCAAGGCGATCGCTTCCTTACGCGCCTGCGCCGCCGAATATTTCTTGTGACGCCGCAGCGGCTCCGCGACCTGATGGCCGATCGTGTGCATCGGGTTCAGCGCGGTCATCGGCTCCTGGAAGATCATGCTGATGCGGTTGCCGCGCAGGCGGCAGTAATCCGCGTCGGCAAGCCCGGCCAGTTCGCTGCCGTCCAGCTTGATGCTGCCGGTGATGACGGCGCTGTCGGGCAACAGCCCCATCAGCGACAGCGCGGTGACCGACTTGCCGCAACCGGACTCGCCGACGAGCCCGAGCGTCTCGCCACGCTTCAGGGCAAAGCTGACGCCGCGCACGGCCTGGGCGGGGCCCCGGCTGGTGTTCAGGCGGACACCGAGATTATCGACCTCGATCAGCGGCGCGTTCATCGTCATCGCTCCCGCGCCAGTCTTGGATCGAGCAGGTCGCGCAACCCGTCGCCGAGCAGATTGAGGCCGAGGACGGCGATCGCGATCGCCACACCCGGATAGACCGCCAGCATCGGCGACTGGAACAGCAGCGTCTGTGCGTCGTTCAGCATCCGGCCCCAGGAGGGCTGCGGCGGCTGCGTTCCGAGACCGAGATAGGACAAGGCGGCTTCGGCGAGAATCGCGAGCGCGAACTGGATGGTTGCCTGCACGATCAGGATCGACAGGATGTTCGGCAGCACGTGCTCGATGGTGATGCGGAACGTCCCCTTCCCCGCAGCGCGCGCCGCCAGCACGAATTCCCTGGCCCAGATCGCGTTGGCCGAACCGCGCGTCAGCCGGGTCAGTGTCGGAATCTGGAAGATGCCGATCGCGATGATCGACGTCACCATGCCCGGCCCCGCCACCGCGGCGAGCATGATGGCGGAGAGCACGGCCGGAAAGGCAAAGGTGAAATCGGAGAAGCGCATGATGATCTCCTCCGTCCAGCCGCGCCTGGCGGACGCGACCAGGCCGAGGCAGACGCCGAAGGTCAGGCCGATGGCGACCGCGATGATGCCGACCAGAATGGTCGAGCGCGCCCCGGCAAGCAGCAGCGAGACGATGTCGCGGCCGAAGGAATCGGTGCCGAGCCAGTGCGCAGCCGATGGCGGCCTGAGCTTCGAGGCGATGTCGATCTCGTAGGGCGACCACGGCGTCCAGACCAGAGACAACAACGCCGATGCGAGCACGATCAGGCTCAGCAGGCCGCCGACGACGAAACTGCGATGACGCAGGGCCCGGCGCCAGAAGGTTCGGACCGGCAGAGGACGCGTTGCCATCGGCGCGTCGATCGGAGTGGTCAGCGGCGTGCTCACAGGTCGTGGACCTTGATGCGGGGATCGACAAAAGCATAGAGCACGTCGACGACGAAATTGACGATCACGACCATGGCCGCCAGCAGCATCACGCAATTGCGCACCACGATCAGGTCGCGGTTGGCGATCGACTGGAAGATCAGCCGGCCGAGGCCGGGCAGATAGAACACGTTCTCGATCACGATGGTGCCTGCGAGCAAATTGGCGAATTGCAGTCCCATCACCGTCATCACCGGAATCATGGCGTTGCGCAGCACGTGGCGCCACAGCACCTCGCGCTTGCCGAGCCCCTTCGCGCGCGCGGTGCGGACGAAATCCTCGCGCAGCACCTCCAGCACGGCCGAGCGCGTGACGCGGGCAAGGATCGCGGCCTGCACCACCGCGAGCGAGACCGCCGGCAACAGCAGCGACTTGATGCCGGGCCAGATGCCTTCGTCCCAGCCTGCGAAGCCGCCCGCCGAAAGCCATCGCAGCCTGACCGCAAACAGCAGGACCAGGAGGATCGCGAACCAGAAATTCGGCAGCGCGATGCCCACCTGCGTCAGCGACATCACGCCGATGTCGCCGATCTTGTTGTGGTTGGCGGCGGTGTAGATGCCGGCGGAGAGCGCCAGGACCACCGTGATCAGCATGGACATGATCGCGAGTGGGATGGTCAGCACCATACGTTCCGCGATCAGGCCCGCGACCGGCGTGCCGTAGACATAACTGTTGCCGAGATCGCCGACGAGGAGGCCCCTGATCCACTGCAGGTAGCGGACGGCCAGCGGCTGGTCGAGCCCGAGCTTGACGGTCAGCGCACGCACCGCGTCCGCCGATGCGTCGGCGCCCATCAGCATCTGCGCGGCGTTACCGGGAAGAGCATCCAGCACCAGGAAGATGATCACGGATGCCCCGACCAGCGTCGCCAGCAGGGTCAACAGACGTCGGAGGACAAATACGCTCATGCGCGCTCGGATTCAGGGCTCACCCGCGGACGATCAACATGTCCGGGCGCCGGACGCAAGCCCCTTGCGGCACGTCATCAACGCTTCAGCCGGGCCGCCGGGACAGGAGATCCTGCGAGGCCTCGAACAGCGCGCTGACGCGGAGCAATTCCGCGTCCGCACGGAAGCGGCCGACGAGCTGAAGCCCGATCGGCAGGCCGTCTCCGCCAAAGCCGCAAGGCAGGCTGACGGCGGGATGTCCCGTCATGTTGAACGGCATGGTCCAGGGGAACCAGTGCGGCCGTACGCTGTCGAAGTGCCTGCCGTCGATCTCGATGGTGCCGAACAGATCCTGGTCGATCGGCAGCGCGGTACGGGTGATGGTCGGCATCGCGAGGAAATGCCCGCGCACCAGCAGGGATTGCACGCGGCGGAACAGCGCCGTGCGCGCGAACATGGCTTCCTGATAGTCGACCCCGCTGACATTCGTCGCCAGCGCGATCTGCTTGACCAAGGTCTCGCTGAGGACGTCGCGGTGCTCCGCCACCAGCTTCAGGAATCGCGAACGCCAGACGGTGTGGTTGATGGCGCGCCAGATCGGCTCGACATCATATCCCTCGCCGGAGAATTCCTCGAGTTCGGCACCCAGGCTCGCGAGACGATCGAGGCTCGCCTTGAAGGCGGCTGCGACATCGGCGGATACCGGACGGCCGGGCGGCGAGGCGCAGAACAGGATCCTCTGCCCGCGTAGGTCGCCGCGCGGGACGGCGGTGCCGATGAAGTCCGGCACGGGAACACCGATCGACCAGGGATCGCAGGCGTCCTCGCCGGCCATCGCCTGCATCATCAGGGCGGTATCGGCAACCGTGCGCGTGGTCGGCGTGACATAGGTCTGGTTGCCGAAAGCATCCAGCGCCTGGCTATGCGCGATCACACCATTGCTCTGCTTCAGTCCGACAACGCCGTTGCAGGCAGCCGGAATGCGCGTCGAGCCGCCGCCATCGGTCGCGATCGCCAGCGGCGCGATGCCGCTCGCCACCGCCACGGCTGCGCCGCCGCTGGAGCCGCCGGAGGAACGTTCCGCGCTCCAGGCATTGTGGGTACGGCCGAACAACGGCGAATCCGTCAGGCATTTGCTGCCGAACTCCGGCGTCGTGGTCTTGCCGATCAGGATCGCGCCTTCGGCCCGCAGCTTCGCAACCGCGACGGCATCCTCGGCCGGGACATTGTCCCTGTAGGGAACGGCGCCGAAAGTGGTCTTCACGCCCCTGGTGTTGACGATGTCCTTCACCGTGACGGGAAGTCCATGCAGAAGGCCCAGCGGCTCGCCCGCCATCACCTTGCGCTCGGCCTCCCGCGCCTCCGCCATCGCCTCGTCGCCGCAGATCGTAATGAAGCAATTCAATTCGGGCTGGAGCGCCTCGGCACGTGCGAGCACGGCGCGCGTGACCTCGACAGGGGACACTTCCTTGCGGTCGATACGTGCGCGAAGTTCGGTAGCGGACAGGAAACAGAGATCGTTGCTCATGAAGGACAGGCTCGCGTCAGGATGCGCGAACCTTGCCAGCCTGCGCCGGTCCTGTCCATTTCGGCCGGCGCATGGCCGCAGTCCACCGGGACATCTCGGCAATCGTGCGACCTTGACGCGCCGCCTACCAGTTCGCGGCGACCTCGTGGCTCCAGGGCGGATCGGCGCCCGGACGGGTGCAGGTCAGGCCGGCGCAATTGGCGGCAAAGGCCAGAGCGCGGCGAAGCTCGTCGGCGCCGATGTTCTTCAGTTGCTGCCGCGGCAGGCGCCCCTGCTTGTAGAGGGCGAACAGCAGTGCCGCCTGGAAACTGTCACCGGCTCCGATGGTGTCGGCGACCTCGACCTTCGGTGCAGGCACTTCGATCTGCCCTGCTCCCGCATGCCAGGCAACCGCGCCGTTGTTGCCGCGGGTGATGACCACGAGGCTCGTGCCCTGCCGCAAGAGCGCACTCGCGCGCTGCTGATAAGGTTCCTCGCCGAAGAGATACGCGAAGTCGACATCCGACATCTTGATGAGATCGGCGCTGCCGGCGAATTCCGCCATGCGCGCGAGATAGGCCGGCTTGTCCCTGACGAGATTGGGTCGGCAGTTCGGATCGAAGGAGATCGTCGACGACGCCCGCGCCTCCGCGATCAGGGCTTTCGTCTCCGCGGCCCCCTGGTCGTTCACCAATGTCGTCGATCCGACATGGACCGCTTCCGCATTCGCGAACGGAATCGTCCCGCGCCGGTAGGTCCAGTTCCGCGTCGCGGTCTCGGCATCGTAGAATGCATAGTGCGACTCGCCCGCGACGATGCGGACGAAAGCGAGCGTGGTCTGATGATCGCTGCGCGTGGCAAATCCGAGTTCGACATTCGAGGCAGTGGCATGATCGGCGACCATCCGGCCGAACATGTCCGTCGAAATGCCGCCGACGAAACCGGTCGGCGCACCGAGCCGCGCCATGCCGATCGCGACGTTGAGACAGGAGCCGCCGACCGCCGGCATCACCGCTTCCCGCCCCTCGGCGTTTCGCGTCGGCACGAAATCGATCAGCGCGTCGCCGCAGGCAATCAGCATGTCGTCAACCCTTCGCGACGTCGCGCATCGCTGCGCGGCTGCTGCGGTCGACCTCGCGCAGAAGTCCGTAGACCTCGCGTTTGCGGGCGTGAAACGCGGCCATGTCTGGCGCGGTCGGCTCGCTCTTCTTGCCCAGCGCCGACATCCTCGCCATGGTCTCGCCGATCGAGGCATAGGCCCCCCCGGCAACGGCACCGAGCATCGCGGCGCCGAGCAGCACGGGTTCTTTCGTCTGTGGCAGCGCCACGGTGAGTCCCGTCGTATCCGCCATGATCTGCCGCACCAGCGGACTGCGGCTTGCCCCGCCGCCCATGATCATGATGCTGGAATGAACGCCGTGCGCGGCAAATGCCTCGATCACCTCCGCGAGCCCATAGGCGAGCCCGCAGAGACCGGCAACGAACAGACGTTCCATCGAGCCGGTGTCGGTGTCGAGATCGAGGCCCGCGATCACCGCGCGCGTTTCGGGGTCGGCATAGGGCGAGCGGTTGCCGATGAATTCGGGCAGCACATGGACGTCGCGGGCGAGCAGCGCCGCGCGGCTCACGCTGCCGGCGCGCGCGATGATGCGCCGTTCGAGGAATTCGATGATATCGAGCCCCTCCTTGCGCGCCGCAGCGCTCGCCTCGCCGAAGCCGGGATGCGACTTGAGCAGATGGTCGATCGCAGCACCGGCGGCCGACTGCCCGCCCTCGTTGAGCCAGAAGCCCGGCACCATGCCGGAGTAATACGGCCCCCACACGCCGGGAACGAAGCACGGCTCTTTCGTCGTTGCCATGATGCAGGCCGACGTCCCCATGATGTAGGCGAGCCGGTCGCAAACGTCGGCCGCTCCGCCCGCTCCGTCGCGTCCGCCAATCGCCCCGATGCCGCCGGCATGCGCATCGATCAGGGACGCGCCGACAGGCGTGCCCGGCGACAGGCCGAGTTCCGCGGCCGCGGCACTGGTCAGGCCTTCGCCGAGCCGCGTACCCGGCGCGACGATCTCGGTGCCGATCCGGGCATATTTCTCGTCGGTGAAATCAGCCAGTCCGATGCGCTGGAAGAATGGCGCGCTCCAGCCGCCGCCGTCATGTGCCAGATAGTTCCATTTACAGGTGACGGTGCAGGTCGAGCGTTGCAGCGATCCGGTCGCGCGCCAGGTCAGATAGTCCGCCAGATCGAAGAAATGACCGGCGGCATCGAAGCTCGCACGCAGATGCCGCTTGAGCCACAACAGCTTCGGCATCTCCATCTCCGGCGAGATCGAGCCGCCGACGTAGCGCAGCACGGGATCGCCGGTTTCGTTGATCAGCCGTGCTTCGGCCGTGGCGCGATGATCCATCCAGACGATGACGTTGCGCTGGCTGTCCCCGGAGTAACTGACGGTGACGGGCTCGCCGCGGGGATCGAGCAGCACGAGGGAGCAAGTGGCGTCGAAGCCGATGCCGCCGACATCATTTGGTGCGATGCCGGCCTCCGCCATCGCGGCCCTTACCGAGGTCGCACAAGCCTGCCAGATGTCCGAAGACGACTGCTCGACGATATCGCCGGCCTCGTGCCAGGTCCGGATCGGATGCCGCGCGGTCGCCAGAAGGGTTCCGGCTGCGTCGAAGACCCCTGCCCTCGTGCTCGTGGTCCCTACGTCGACGCCGATGTACGCTCGCGGCATTGTCACTCCCGGTCGCTTCGTCAGTTTTGACGCAAGCCTACCAGCAAGTGTAGCCGCCATCCACCAGCACGATGCTGCCGGTCATCAGGCTCGCGGCATCGGAGGCGAGGAACAGCACGACCGAGGCGATCTCGTCGACCTGCCCCATCCGTGCCATCGGGGTTCCGCCGATCCAGGCGTCATACATCCGGGGATTGCTCTTGACGAAGGCGTTGAGCGGCGTCTCGATATAGGTCGGCGCCACCGCGTTGACGCGGATGCCCCGCGCGCCCCATTCGGCGGCCAGCGACTTGGTCAGGTGGTGCACCCCGGCCTTGGAGGCGTTGTAGAAGCACTGCTCCTGCGGCTTGTTGACGATGAAGCCGGACATCGAGCCGATATTGACGATGGCTCCGCTCTTCGCCTTCAGCATGTGCTTGCCGAACTCGCGGCAGCACCAGAAGGTGCCGTTGAGATTGACGTCGATGACGTTGAGCCAGTGCTCGTCGGTAACCGTCTCCGCTGGCGTTTCGCTGCGGGCAATGCCGGCATTGTTGACGAGGATGTCCACCTTGCCGTGGCGGGCGACGAGGTCGCCGGCAACCTCGGCCACACGCTTGGTATCGGTGACATCCATGATCGCAGTCTCGGCGTCATAGCCCTTGGCCTTCAGACTGGCCCGCGCGTCGTCCGCGACCTTGGCGTCCCGGTCTCCGATGACGACCTTGGCGCCCGCTTCGGCCAGCGCCTCGGCACAGGCAAGGCCGATGCCCTGCCCGCCGCCGGTGATGAACGCGGTCTTGCCGTTGAGCTTGAATTTTTCCAGGTACATGGTGGTCTTCCCGTTTCTTGTTCGTTCCAGCCGGTCAGCCCCGAATGGCGTTGCCGCTCGCATCGAAGCGGTGAATGCGTGCGGGATCCGGTACGAGCGACACCCGATCGCCGGCATGCAGGCTCAATTCACCGATGTAGCGCGCTGTCAGCATGCCGAGCGGACCGGCATCGACATAGAGAAAGGTGTCACTGCCCAGATGCTCGGCAACCGCGATCGTGCCCGGCCATCCGCCGGCACCGTCGCGCTCGATCTTGAGATGTTCCGGCCGCACGCCGATCGTCGCGGCATTGCGCTGCGCGGCGGATTCGCCCGTCACGAAATTCATCTTGGGAGAGCCGATGAAGCCGGCGACGAACAGATTGGCCGGCTTCTCGTAGAGCTCGAGCGGCGAGCCGTACTGCTCGATCTTGCCGCCGTTGAGCACGACGATCTTGTCGGCCATCGTCATCGCCTCGACCTGGTCGTGGGTGACGTAGATTGCCGTGGTGCCGAGCTGCTTCTGCAGCCGCGTCACCTCGATGCGCATCTGCACACGCAGCGCCGCATCGAGGTTCGACAACGGCTCATCGAACAGGAACGCCTTCGGCTCGCGGACGATGGCGCGGCCGATCGCCACGCGCTGGCGCTGGCCGCCGGAGAGCTCGCGCGGCTTGCGGTCGAGATATGGCGTCAGATTCAGGGTGGCAGCGGCGGCCTCGACCTTGCGGTTGATCTCGTCCTTGGAGAGGCCCGCCATCTTCAGGCCGAAGCCGATATTGCCGCGCACGCTCATATGCGGATAGAGCGCGTAGGACTGGAACACCATCGACAGGCCGCGCTTGGCGGGCGGCGTATCGACGACGTTCTTGCCGTCGATCAGGATCTTGCCGCCGCTGACGTCCTCGAGCCCGGCGATCAGCCGCAGCAACGTGGTCTTGCCGCAACCCGATGGGCCGACGAACACCACGAAGGAGCCGTCCGCGATGTCGAGGTCGGCGCCCTTGATGATGTGTACGGGCCCGAAGGATTTCTGCACATCCTGAAGTGTGATCTGACCCATGATCCGGCAGCCCCCTACTTCACCGCGCCGAAGGTGAGCCCGCGCACGAGCTGCTTCTGGCTGAACCAACCGAGGACGAGAATGGGCGCGATTGCCAGCGTCGAGGCCGCCGACAGCTTTGCCCAGAACAGTCCTTCGGGACTCGAATAGGACGCGATGAAGACCGTGAGCGGCGCGGCGTTCGAGGTCGACAGGTTGAGCGTCCAGAACGCCTCGTTCCAGGCGAGGATCAGGTTGAGCAGCAGCGTCGATGCCAGTCCCGGGATCGCCATCGGCGTCAGGACATAGACCAGCTCGCGGCCGATGGTGGCGCCATCCATCCGTGCAGCCTCCAGGATGTCGCGCGGAATCTCCTTGAAATAAGTGAAGAGCATCCAGATCACGATCGGCAAATTGCCGAGGCACAGGATGAAGATGAGGCCCATCCGGGAATCCAGCAGGCCGAAGGTCTTGTAGATCAGGTAGATCGGCACCAGCACGCCGACCGGCGGCATCATCTTGGTCGAGAGCATCCAGAGCAGGATGTCCTTGGTGCGCTTGGTCGGCGAGAATGCCATCGACCAGGCAGCCGGAATCGCAATCAGCAGCGCGATCAAGGTCGAGCCGCCGGCGATGGCGATGGAGTTCAGCGCGTGGTGGAAATAGTCGCTGCGCTCCTGCACGGTCGCGTAGTTCTCGGTGGTCCAGTGGAAGAACAGGAACGACGGTGGAATGGCGAAGGCTTCGAGCTCGGTCTTGAAGCTCGCCAGCACCATCCACAGGATCGGGAAGAAGATCAGGAAGCCGAACAGCCACGCCGCCGCTGTCGATATCACCACCTGCCGCGTCGTCGCCATTCGCGCCATGGCTCAGGTCTCCAGGTTGCGGCCGACAATGCGGACGAGGAAAAAGGCGACGATGTTGGCGATCACGACCGCGACGAGACCGCCCGCGGACGCGCTGCCGACATCGAACTGGATCAATGCCTGCGAGTAGATCAGGAAGGCGATGTTCGTGGTCTGCAGGCCCGGCCCTCCTCCGGTCGTGACGAAGATTTCGGCGAACACGGTCAGCAGGAAGATGGTCTCGATCAGGATCACCACCGTGATCGGGCGCGCCAGATGCGGCAGCGTGATGTAGATGAAGGTCGAAACCGCGCTGGCGCCGTCCATCTCGGCCGCCTCCTTCTGCTCCTCGTCGAGCGACTGAAGCGCGGTCAACAGGATGAGCGTCGCGAACGGCAGCCATTGCCAGGCGACGATCAGGATCACCGAGAACAGCGGCACGTCGTTGAACCAGTCGATCGGCGTCAACCCGACCAGCGAGGCGAGCCACGCAAACAGGCCCGACACCGGGTGCATCAGCAGGTTCTTCCAGACCAGCGCGCTCACCGTCGGCATCACGAAGAACGGCGCGATCACCATCAGCCGCACGAAATTGCGCCCGACGACCGGCTGATCGAGCAGCAATGCCAGGGGAATTCCGAGCAGGATCGTCAGCGCCAGCACCGATCCGACCAGCACGAGCGTGTTCCGGAGCGAGGCGAGGAAAGCGGGATCGGTGAGGAAGTAGCGAAAATTCTCCAGCCCGACGAACTCTTCCGAGCCGGGGTCGAGCAGGCTGTAATGCAGCGTCGAGAAATAGATCGTCAGCGCCAGCGGGACGATCATCCAGATGAACAGCAGCCCGACGGCCGGGGTCAGAAGCGACCGCGCGAGAAACTGCGTCTGCCGGGTTGCCATCCACGCTTCTCCGCTTGCGGGAAGAAGGCGGCCATCCATCCGGGGATGGAGGATGGCCGCAGGTTTGAGCTCAGGAGAGAAAGAGCTCGGGTTTTGCTTTTACTTGATGTAGCCGGCGCGCTTCATCTCGCGCTCGGTCGAGGATTGTGCGGCGGAGAGGGCCGCGTCGACGGTGGTGGAGCCGGCGAGCGCCGCCGAGAACTGCTGGCCGACCTGCGTGCCGATGCCCTGGAATTCGGGGATCGCGGCGTATTGCACGCCGACATACGGCACGGCCTTCACGGTCGGCTTGTTCGGATCGGCGGCGTCGATCGAGGCCAGCGTCAGCTTCGCGAACGGCGCGACCTTCAGATAGTCCGGGTTCTGGTAGAGCGAGGTCCGCGTTCCCGGCGGCACGTTGGCCCAGCCTTCCCGCGACGCCACGAGCTTGGTGTAGTCCTTGCTCGTCGCCCAGGCGATGAACTTCTCGGCCGCTTCCGTCTTCTTCGAACCGGCGGGGATCGCCAGATTCCAGGCCCACAGCCAGTTGGCGTTTTTGCCGAGCCCCGTGTTGGGCGCGAGCGCGAAGCCGACCTTGTCGGCGACCCGGGATTCCCGCGGATTGGTCACGAAGGACGCCGCGACCGTGGCGTCGATCCACATCGCGCACTTGCCGGCGTTGAACAGCGCGAGATTCTCGTTGAAGCCGTTCGAACTCGCGCCGGGAGGTCCGGCTTCCTTCATGAGGTTCACGTAGGTCGTGAGCGTCGTCTTCCATTCCGGCGTGTTGAACTGGGGCTCCCACTTCTCGTCGAACCAGCGCGCACCGTAGGAATTGGCCATTGCCGAGAGGAACGCCATGTTCTCGCCCCAGCCGGCCTTGCCCCGCAGGCAGATGCCGTAGACGCCGGCGCTCTTGTCGGTGAGCTTCTTGGCGGCGTCGATCACGAAGTCCCAGGTCGGCTTTTCCGGCATCTTCAGGCCCGCCTTCTCGAACAGGTCGGTCCGGTACATCACCATCGAGCTCTCGCCGTAGAACGGCGCGGCGTAGAGCTTGCCGTCGACGGACACCGCATCGCGGATCTTCGGCAGCAGGTCGGCCACGTCATAATCGGCGCCGAGATTGGCAAGCGGCACCAGCCAGCCCTTCTTCGCCCAGATCGGCACCTCGTAGGTGCCGATGGTGAGCACGTCGAACTGGCCGCCCTTGGTGGCGATGTCGGTCGTGACGCGCTGGCGCAGCACGTTCTCTTCGAGCGTGACCCATTTCACCGAGATGTCGGGATTCTGCTTGGTGAATTCGCCGGCCAGCCCCTGCATGCGGATCATGTCGCCATTGTTCACGGTGGCGATGGTCAGGGTGGTTTCGGCGATCGCCGGGACGGACAGCAGCAGGCAAGACGCGCCGCAGACGGCGCCCAGAACGTGTTTCACGGTGACCTCCCTCTAAGCTCGCGCTTTTGAGCATATGCCCACGCGTTGAGCGTATGTTCAACCGAGAGGTCAACCTTGTCAAGCAGGCGCACGCGCCTTCCCGCAACTTCTGAGTGCTGCGCTGCGGGAGGGAACGGGGTCGTCATGCATGCGCTGTCACGCGCACGAAGCCTGCAGTTCCCCGTCATCCGGTTCGCCCAAAGCCGATCCACGGCGTGCGAGACCGCGCGCCTTCGCCAACGTTGATGGAGGATTGGCCGCGTGGACCGCCGGCCCTAGCGTTCCAGGATCGCGCGTGCGGTGGTCTCGTCCGTGATCAGGCCGTTGATCAGGCGCCCGTTCAGCGCAGCTGCGATCGCGGGCACCTTCGCCGCACCGATCGCCGCCGCGATCGTGGTGGTCTTCGCCGGGACCTCCGGCGGAATGCTGGTGAGGCGCTTGTTCGTACCGGCCTTCAACAGGCGGCCCCTGCCGTCATAGGCCCAGCCGGTGATCTCGCCGATCGCGCCCAGACGCATCATCTCGAACAGTTCATCCCGGCTGACGAAGCCGTCGACATGGACCTGTGCCTTCTGGTCCATCTGGCCGACGCCGACGAGGCGCAAATCGGCCTTCGCGGCAATCGCCTTCACCTTCGCGATCGGCTCGATCCGCACCATCTTGTTGCGCTCGTCCTCGGACGACATCAGGAACGGCAGCGGCATCGGGTAATGCCGCGCTCCGGTGCGGTCGGCGAGCCGGCCGACGGTGTCGTAGAAGCTCGCCGAACCGTCGGCCGAAATGTTGCCGACCAGCGAAACGATCTGGTGATTGGGCCGGTCGATCGGCGTGACGCGCTCGACCGCGGCACGCACCGCGCGCCCTGTCCCGAGCGCGACGATGACCGGCGTCTCCGAGCGCAGCGTCGCGTCCAGCAGGTTGGCGCAGCGTTCGGCAATCCCCGCAGCCGCCTGAGGCGCCGCCGGATCGGCCGGCACCACCTCGCAATGGGCAAGATCGAAACGCTCCCTCAGGCGCGCCGCCAGCTCCATGCAGGCCGCGATGGGGTGTTCGAGCCGGAACGTGATGAGGCGTTCTGCGAGGCATAGCGACACCAGCCGCTGCGCCGATGCGCGCGACACCTGAAGCATCCTGGCGATCTCGTCCTGGGTATGGCCGGCGATGAAATAGAGCCAGCCGGCGCGCGCCGCGTCGTCGAGCCTTGATTTTTCGTTCTCGGCGGCCATGGCGGCCTCACGCCTCTTTCCAGAAATCGCTCATATGCGCGAAGACCCGATCGGCTCCGGCGTCGGCGAGTATAGCGTGCCCGTCACGCGCCCGATAATGGCTGCCACCGACAAATCCCCAGACGGTCATGCCTGCGGCCTTGGCGGCCGCCACACCGCTAACGCTGTCCTCGATCACCAGCGTGCGCGAAGGTTGCGCGTCCATCTTTCCCGCTGCGTAGAGAAAGAGGTCCGGGGCCGGCTTGCCGTGCTTCACCATCTGCGCCGTATAGAGCCTGCCGTCGAAATATCGCGCGAGACCCGCCACGCTCAACGACAGCGAGACCCGATCGATATCGCTCGAAGAAGCAACGCAGCACGGCCTGTCCAATTCGGAGACCACCGCACCGATCCCTGGAATGGGCTGCAGCAAGCCTGCAAATCGCTCCAGCACACGCGACTTCAGACGCGGGAGGAAGTCGTCGGGCAGGATCCGTCCGCGCTCCCGGTAATACTGCCCGATCGCCGACGTGCTGCGGCCGAGAAAGAGTTCGAGCGCCTGTTCTACCGAGAGTTCGATCCCGGACTCCGCCAGAACCTCGGACAGGCAGCGGCAGCTCAACAACTCGCTATCGACGAGGACTCCGTCGCAATCGAAGATGACGAGATCGGGCTTTGGCCGGCCGTGGTCCATCCGGTCATTCGATCATATACTCAAGTCGTGAGCAATAGCTCACCCCGGCCACGACATTCCGCCGCAGTCGGCCGCATGGCGCAGAGGGCGGAGGAAGCCTTCCTCCCGCGCACCCGCTTCATCCGGGATGCGGGACATCATCTGCGCTGGTTGTAAACGTCGATGCAGACCGCCCCCAGCAGCACGAGACCCTTGATCACCTGCTGATAATCGATGCCGATGCCGAGGATCGACATGCCGTTGTTCATCACGCCCATGATCATGGCGCCGACCACGGCGCCGCCGACGCGCCCGACCCCGCCATAGGCCGAGGCGCCGCCGATGAAGCAGGCGGCGATGACGTCGAGCTCGAAGCCCAGGCCGGCCTTGGGGGTCGCGGTGTTGAGGCGAGCGGCAAAGACGAGGCCGGCCAGGGCCGCGAGCACGCCCATGTTGACGAAGGTGAGGAAAGTCAGCCGCTCGGTCTTGATGCCCGACAGCTTCGCCGCCTTGGCATTGCCGCCCACCGCGTAGATCTGCCGCCCGATCACGGTGCGGCGGGTGACGAAGCCGTAGAGCGCGATCAGGGCGCTCATGATCACCAGCACGTTCGGCAGCCCGCGATAGGTCGCGATCAGATAGGTGAAGTAGAGCACGGCACAAGCCAGCACGACGCTCTTGCCCAGGAAGAATGCGTAAGGCTCGACCTCGATGCCATGCGATTGCTCCCGCGTGCGGCTTTTGGCGCTGGCATAGACCAGCCCGAGCGCCAGCACCGCGCCGATCAGCATCGACGTCGGATGCAGCGTGCCGGCTTCGGGCAGCAGCTCCGGGATGAAGCCGGACGACAGTTTCTGGAAGGTCGGCGGAAACGGCCCGAGCGACTGCCCCTGCAGGACAGCCAGCGCGAGCCCCTTGAACACCAGCATGCCGGCCAGCGTCACGATGAAGGACGGGATCTTGAAGTAGGCCACCCAATAGCCCTGTGCCGCGCCGATGGCGGCGCCGACCGCGAGGCAGGCGATGAAGGCGAGCGTGTAGTCGATCTTGTAGGTCACCATCAGCACGGCGGCCACCGCACCGACGAAACCGGCAACCGATCCGACCGAGAGATCGATATGGCCGGTGACGATCACGAGCAGCATGCCCAGTGCCATGATGACGATGTAGCTGTTCTGGAGCACCAGATTGGTGAGGTTGAGCGGCTGAAGCAGCGTGCCGCCGGTCATGACCTGGAAGAACAGCATGATCGCGATCAGCGACAACAACATGCCGTAGTTGCGCAGATTGTTCTTGATGAAGCTGCCGTGCCGGCGCTCCTCGGGCAGCGAAACCGTCTTGTCGGTCATGGCTGCGATCCTCCCATCTCGGCGGTGCGCGGCGAGCCGCCGGCAAAGTTTCTGTCATTGCGCATGATCGCACGCATGATCTTTTCCTGGGTCGCCTCTGCGCCCGCAAACTCGCCGACAAAGGCGCCGTCGCTCATGACGCAGATACGATCACAGATGCCGAGGAGTTCGGGCATCTCGGACGAGATCACAACGACGCCGCGGCCGGCCTCCGCAAGTTCGTTGATGATACAGTAAATCTCGTATTTGGCACCGACGTCGATCCCGCGTGTCGGCTCGTCCAGGATCAGCACCTTCGGATCGGTCATCAGCCATTTCGACAGCACGACCTTCTGCTGGTTGCCGCCGGAGAGCTGGCCCGTTTCCTGGTAGACGTCGGAACAGCGGATGCGCATGCGGTTGCGATAATCGCTCGCGACCTTCAACTCGGCGATGTCGTCGATCACCCGGCCGGGCGCGACCTGATCGAGGCTCGCCAGCGTGATGTTCTTGCGAACGTCGTCGGCGAGGATCAGCCCGAGCTGCTTGCGGTCCTCGGTGACATAGGCGAGGCCGGCATCGATCGCGACCGCCACGTTCGGCAACACGATCTCCCTGCCCTCGAGGCTGAGGCGCCCGCTGATATTGGTGCCCCAGGAACGGCCGAACAGGCTCATGGCGAATTCGGTGCGGCCGGCGCCCATCAGCCCCGCGATCCCCACGACCTCGCCGCGCTTCACGCTGAAATCGACGTTCTTGATCACCTGCCGCTCGGGATGAACGGGATGATGGACCGACCAGTTCGCCACGGTGAAGACGGCCTCGCCGATCCGGGCGTGGCGCTCCGGAAAGCGATGGGCAAGATCACGGTTCACCATGCTGCGGATGATGCGGTCTTCCTCGACCGGCTCGGCCCGGCAATCGATGCCGTCGACGGTGCGGCCGTCGCGCAGCACCGTGATGTGGTCGGCGACGCGCGCGACCTCGCTCAGCTTGTGCGAGATCAGGATCGAGGCGATGCCCTGCTCCCGGAACGCCGTGAGGCGGTCGAGCAGCGCCGCACTGTCGGCCTCGTTCAGGCTGGCGGTCGGCTCGTCAAGGATCAGCATGCGCACACGCTTCGAGAGCGCCTTCGCGATCTCGACGAGTTGCTGCTTGCCGACACCGAGATCGGTAATGAGCGTATCCGGGGATTCCCTGAGGCCGACCTGCGCCAGCAGGTCCTGCGTCCGCCGGTAGACCTCGTCGCGATCGATGACGCCGAGCCGCGAGGGCGGATGCGACAGGAAGATGTTCTCGGCGATCGACATCAGCGGGATCAGCGCCAGCTCCTGGTGGATGATGATGATGCCGAGCGCCTCGGAATCGTTGATGTCGCGGAAGCGCCTCTCCTCGCCATCGAAGACGATGGTGCCTTCGTAGCTGCCGTGCGGATAGACGCCGCTGAGCACCTTCATCAGGGTGGATTTGCCGGCACCGTTCTCTCCGACGAGGGCGTGGATCTGACCGGCCTCAACCGAGAAATTGACGTCGCGCAGCGCCTGCACACCGGAAAAGCTCTTGCTGACGTTACGCATCTCCAGCATTTCGGCCATCGTCCTCGTTGTGCCAAGACAGCGGTCGTTCCGGGACGCCCGAAGGGCGAACCCGGAACCTCGAGACTCCCATGTGCGCGAGGGCGCACCATGGTTCGACGCTATGCATCGCCCGGAATGACGGGGTCGTCACTCCTACTGAAACTGCGACTTCTTGTAATAGTTGCTGTCGACCAGAAGCTTCTCCCAATTGTCCTTGTAGACCACGACGGGCTTGAGCAGGTAGGACGGCACGGTCTTGACGCCGTTCTCGTAGGTCTTGCTGTCGTTGACGGTGACTTCCTTGCCGGCGAGCGCCGCATCGACCATGTCGGCGGTCACCTTGGCGAGGTCGCGGGTGTCCTTGAAGATGGTCGAGTACTGATCGCCGCGCAGCATCGCCTTGATCGAGGGCACTTCGGCGTCCTGGCCGCTGATGATCGGCATCGGCTGATCCGCGCTGCCGTAGCCGACCCCCTTGAGCGAGGAGATGATGCCGATCGAGAGACCGTCATAGGGCGACAGCACGGCGTTCAGCTTCTTGTTGCCGTAATAGGCACTCAGCAGATTGTCCATGCGGGCCTGCGCGGTGGCGCCGTCCCAGCGCAAGGTGGCGACCTTGTCCATGCCCATCTGCCCGGACACCACGACGAGCTTGCCGCTGTCGATGTAGGGCTTCAGCACGCTCATCGCGCCGTTGTAGAAGAAGTAGGCATTGTTGTCGTCGGGCGAGCCCCCGAACAGCTCGATGTTGAAGGGGCCCTTGCCGTCCTTCAGCCCAAGTCCCTTCTCGATCGACTGCGCCTGCAGCACGCCGACCTGGAAATTGTCGAAGGTCGCGTAGTAATCGACGTTCGGCGTGCCGCGGATGAGGCGATCATAGGCGATCACGATGATGCCCTTGGCCTTGGCCTGCTTGAGCACATCAGAGAGCGTGGTGCCGTCGATCGCGGCGATCACCAGCGCCTTGGCGCCCTTGGTCACCATGTTCTCAACCTGCGAAAGCTGGTTCGGGATATCATCCTCGGCGTATTGCAGGTCGGTGTTGTAGCCGCGGTCCTTCAGCACCTTGACCATGTTGTTGCCGTCGTCGATCCAGCGCGCGGAGGATTTGGTCGGCATGGCGATGCCGATCGTCGCCTTTTCCTGAGCGTCGGCGATCACGGCCGAAGCCATCGTCGCGGCACCGGCCAGCGCCAGCGCGAGGAACGTCGTCTTCAGTCTCAGCATGTTTCACTCCCTTGGGTGCGGTATTTTTTCGTTTCGTTCGAGAACGCTCGTGTGTGCCGTTCCGCGATCTCCTATGCGAGCTTGACGTCTGGCTCCGCGCGGCCGCGCGCGGAAGCTTCAAGCAGGAAGGTGCAGCCGGCCTGCGGATCCGCGGCACGCGCCGCATCATCCATGCCCTGCCAGGCCGAGGTGACGAGGAGCCGTGACAAATCGGAGCCGACGAAAGCCGGACAGCTCGCCTGTCGTGCCGGCACGCGCAGCGAGCGCAGCCGCTCGCCCAGCGGACTGTAGATATCGATGCGGCTCGCGCCCCAGCAAGCATTCCAGATCAGCCCGTCGGCATCGACCACGGAGCCATCGAGGCCGCCGATGCCGGTGTGGCGCAACAGCACTTCCGGCTCGCCGCGCGGCAAGCCGGTCGCGGGGTTGAGCGGGACCGCGTAGAGCACGTTGCGCGGGGTGTCCGCGAAATAGCCGATGGCGCCATCCGGCGAGAAGCAGATCGAATTGGGAATGCTGATGCGGGTGAACAGCGTCGAGATCTTGCCCCGATGCAGCGCATAGATCGCGCCGGCGCCGGGTTCGGCCTTGCGGCCCATGGTCCCGATCCAGAACGTGCCGGACTGATGCACTCGGGCATCGTTGGAACGGTTGCCAGGATTGTCGGCTTCGAGCGGCTGGAACAGCGTCATCGCGCCGTCGGCGAGCCGGCGGATGTAGAGACCATCATCCGCGACGATCAACTGTCGATCGGCATCGATGCGCCCGAGCGCGCTCGCCATCCGGCCGAGCGCGTGGGTGCGGATGCCGCCGCCGCCGAGCTTCGCTTCGAACAGCCGTCCTTCGCGGATGTCGAACCACCAGGCGGTATCGGTCGTCACGTCATAGGTCGGCCCTTCGCCGAGATGGCAATGCTCGGCGGAGAGCACCGAAATCGGCACCTCTTCCATCATGGCCTCCTCGCTGCGAACCGATAGACGGTGTGATGCCGATAGGCTTCGCCGGGATCCAGGCGCGGGCTCGGAAAATCAGGACGGTTCGGCGCGTCCGGCCAGATGTGCGGCTCGAGGCAGATGGCATCCGACTGCCGGTACAGCTTGCCGCCCTTGCCCGAGATCGTGCCGTCGAGATAGTTGCCGGAATAGACCTGAAGGCCGGGTTGATCGGTCAGGAGCTCCATGATCCGCCCCGAGATCGGCGCCTCCAGCCGCGCGGCAAGATGAAGCTTGCCGTCGCCCGCGAGGCAATAGGTGTGATCGTAGCCCTTGCCGTTGCGCAATTGCTGATCGCTCTCGCGGATTCGTTCGCCCACCGGCCGGGCCTCGCGAAAATCGAACGGCGTGCCGGCGATCGCGCGCGGCGGTTCGGATAGCGGAATGGCGGTCGGATCGATGGCCAGGAAATGCGCGGCGGCGACCATCAGGCGATGGTCGAGAATGGACCTACCCGATGTCGCGCCTTCGAGATTGAAGAAGCTGTGGTTGGTCAGATTGACGATGGTCGGACGATCGGTCCGCGCCTCCATGGTGAGCGAGAGTTCGGCCTGGCCGGTGACACGGTAGGTGAGGCGCACATCGAGCCGGCCGGGATAGTTCTCTTCGCCATGCGGGCTGACATAGGAGAGCGTGACGCCGGGCTCCGCACCACCGTGCAGTTCGGCAATGTCCCAGAGCTTGCGGTCGAACCCGTCCAGCCCGCCATGCAGCGCATTCGGGCCGTTGTTGACGGGAAGCTGCACCGTTTCGCCGTCGAGAGAGAACCGTCCCCCGGCGATGCGATTGGCGTAGCGGCCGACCGTGGCCCCGAAGAACTTTCGTTCGGCGAGATAGCCGGCGAACGCATCGTGTCCCAGCACGATATCGTCGCAGCTCCCCTTCGCGTCCGGCGCGATCAAAGCCTGCAGCACCGCGCCATGGGTGATGATACGCGCTTCGAACCCGCCCTCGCCGCAGAGCACGATGCGCTCGACGTCACGGCCATCCGGCAGCGTTCCGAAGAGGTCTTTTTCCAGTCTTCTGGAACCAGCCATGTTCAATCCACAAATGGTTCGACGACGTTGCGCCTGCCGAGCAGGAATGCATCGGCAACGAGACGAAGCGGCGCCAGATCGACGTCGCTGGCACCGGTCGCGGCGAGTTCGACGAAGCGCCGGTACAGTTCGCGATATTCCTCGTCCGGCGCCTCGGCAACGGCCTCGTCGTCGATGGCCATGCGCCTGCCGCCACGCGACAACGTCATCCGGCCCCGGTCGCTTTCGACGACGATGTCCCAGCTCTGCGGGCCGGTCTGACGGAAATCGAACGTCGCAGTCACAGGCAGGCCGTCAATGTCGGAGAGGGTCAGGTCCGCCGCAATCGGCGCCTGACAGTTGGACGGAAAAGCGAGTTCGGCCGAGGTGACGAAGACCGGCTTCGGCAGGATGCGGGTCAGGATCGAGAGCGCGTTGATGCCGGGATCGAACACGCCGAGCCCGCCCGGCTCCCATATCCACGCCTGCCCGGGATGCCAGACGCGGACGTCTTCCTTCCAGTTGATATGCACGGAGACGATGCGGCGCGCGGCGAGCCACGCGCGCGCCGGCTCGACCGCCGATGCGTAGCGTGAATGCCATGTCGCAAACAGCGTCCGCTTCATATCCGCCGCCATCGCGACCAGCGGATCGAGTTCGGCGACACCGGTGCCGGGCGGCTTCTCCAGCATGACGTGCTTGCCGGCAGCGAGCGCTGCGGCCGCCTGCGCGCGCCGCACCTGCGGCGGCGTGCAGAGCGACACCGCATCGATCGGCGGTCCCTTCTCCAGGAGATCCTCGATGGACTCGAAGTGCGGCAATCCCGGCAGCGAGGCGTTGCGGCTCGCAACCGCCGCCAGAGTCGCACCCGGCGTCGCGGCGATCGCGCCGACATGCTGGTCGCGTGCGATCTTGCCGAAACCGACGATGGCGATGCGAAGCTCGGTCACGCCGCCCCTCCCGTCTCAACGGACGCCTCGGCCGTCGCGGTCTCGATCACCGTGCCCTCATGGCGGCGCATGCCGTTGTGGATGACGTAGACCATCGCACCCGAAGCTGCTTCGGCATCGCCGGCCGCGATCGCATCGACGATCTTCTGGTGCCAGAGCAACACGGTGTCGCGGTCAGCCGGTTCGACCGGCGCGCTCAGCAGAAACGACGTGCGCAGGGCCGCCTCGATGACGTGACCGATCGAGCGCATGAACAGATTGCCGGATGCCCGGGCCACGGCGACATGAAGCGCGAGGTCCGCGTCGGCAAAGCCGGCCGAATTGGAAGCTTCGAGCCGCATGTGCTCCATGCTGCGGCGAAGTTCGGCAACGTCTTCTTCCGTCCGCCGCGAAGCCGCGAGCACAGCCGCCCGCGGCTCGACCGCGAGGCGGATTTCGGCGAGATCGTTGAGAAAGCGCTTGTCGATGCCGGCGTCCAGATGCCAGGCGAGCACATCGGCATCGAACATGTTCCAGGCGCCGCGCTCGCGCACGACGGTGCCGACCCGCGCTTTGGTGGTGAGCAGCCCCTTGGCGACCAGCGTCTTCACGCTCTCCCGCAACACAGGACGCGACACGCCGAACGTCGCCGTCAGCTCTGCGTCGCCCGGTAACCGCGCGCCTTCCGCGTGACGGCCGGCGATAATGTCGACGCCGATCGAGCGCGCGACTTCCGCGTGATTGGAATGCGCCCGTTTGGTCGGAATGACCACGATGCGCGACGTCATGAAGCGCCTCTCCCAGAATGCCAGCGAGCGCCATCTCGGTATGATGGCACCTACGCGCCGCCCGTTCGGGCATTTTGAGGTACTATTTCATGGGAGCGGCGGACTTACTAGTCATATTATCTGACTTTTAGTGGCCGCCGCTGAGACCTGCCGGGCGACTGTCCTATGACACGCGCTGCGCGATTTTGTTCCAGCTCCGCAACGCGAAGATGAAGAGATATGGACGCGTGCAGACCGGCCGGAATGTTCGGCCGGTCTGGGATGCGATGGGGCCTAGAGCAGCTTCCGCTGAGAAAGATTCTTCATCAGCGCGCCGATCCCGAAGGTCCACGGCTCGCACTCGTCACTGGTGCGCATGCGGTTGACGAGCTTGCCGAGTTGCGGCGCCGAGATCGTGACGATGTCGTCGCGCTTGTGGGTGAACCCCTGCCCCGGCGCATCGCGATCCTTGACCGGCGCGAACATCGTGCCGAGAAACAGCACGAAGCCATCCGGGTACTGATGCACCTTGCCGATGGTCTGCTCGACGAGATCGGTCGGATCGCGGCTGATCTTGCTGATCGAGGAATGACCGTCGAGCACGAAACCGTCCGCACCCTTCACGTTGAGGCTGATGTCCAGCTTGCGCGCATCGTCGAGCGAGAAGCTGTCGTCGAACAGCCGCAGCAGCGGGCCGATCGAGCACGAGGCGTTGTTGTCCTTGGCTTTCGACAGCAACAGCGCCGAGCGGCCTTCGAAGTCGCGCAGGTTCACGTCGTTGCCAAGCGCGCCGCCGACGATCTTGCCGCGGCTCGAGACGAACAGCACGAGTTCGGGCTCGGGATTATTCCAGGTCGATTTCGGATGAAGGCCGGCATCCATGCCGGTGCCGACCGAGGACAGGGTCGGCGCCTTGGTGAAGACCTCGGCGTCCGGACCGATGCCGACTTCCAGATACTGGCTCCAGGCATTCTGGTCGATCAGCACCCGCTTCAGGTGCATCGCCTGGTCCGAGCCCGGCTTGAGCTTCGACAGATCGTCGCCGATCAGCCGCGTCACTTCCTTCCGGATGGCCTCGGCCGAAGCGGGATTGCCCTTTGCCCGCTCCTCGATCACGCGCTCCAGCATCGAGATGGCGAAGGTAACGCCGGCGGCCTTCAGGGTCTGGAGATCGACCGGCGCGAGCAGCCACGGCTTTTTCGGGTCGCGACGGTCCGGCGGGGTGTTGGCGACGATGGCTTCGAGGTCGCCGATGCACTCGCCCCTGGCGGCCGCCAGCGCCTTGGCCGGATCATTCTCCTCGCAGAGCGCGCTGATGGTCGGAAATGTCGCCGTGACGTCGAAGACGCCATCGCCACGCACCGCAACGACAGCAGGACCGTTCACCTGCGGCAGCCAGACGCGGCCGGCCAGCGTCCCCTTCGTTCCGTCCTCGGGGAGAAGGTCCCGAACAGTCAGTGTCGTCATGGCCGCGCCCTCGCTGTTTTTCGGATCGGCCGCATCCCGGCGGCCGATCACATTGGCGAAGACCAATAAACGTCTGGCAGGGGAAGTCCAGAGCGGCACCGCGCCGCGCGGTTAAGCCCCCGCCCGCGCCTTTCGTGCCGCGATCTGCTGCAGCGCCCACCGCGCGTTCTTGCGCACGTCGGGGTCCAGATCGTCGGCGATGACGGCCAGAAACGCCTCGCCATCGGGATGGGCGATCTCGCCAAGCGCAGCGGCGGCTTCCTTGCGCAGATTGGCCTGATCGTGATTGATGCAATTGCCGATCGGGCGCACAGCGCGCTCGATCTTCATCTTGCCGAGGCTGCGGATCGCCTTCAGACGCACCTGCCAGAAGTCGTCGGCGAGCGAGCCGACGAGTTGCTCGGCGGCGAGCGAGCCGTTGACGTTGAGGCCGAGCGTCTCTGCCGCCATCTCGCGCACCATCCAGTCGGCATCCCTGAGCGCGCGCGTGATCGTCTCGGCCGCGGGCTTCATCTGCGAGAACGCCAGTGCGCTGACGGCCGCGCGGCGGACATGAGCGTCGGGATCGCCGATCAGCGCGGTCAGCGCCGGAATGGATTCTTCCAGCTTGAGGAAGCCGATCACGCCGATCGCCTGCACGCGTACGGCGGCATCGGGATCCTGGAGGGCTTCCAGCGCCGGCTTCAGCGTATCCTTGCGGCGCAGCTCCTTCAGCGCACGCAGCGCGCCCATGCGGACGAAAGCATGAGCGTGCTTGACCAGCGGCAGGATGACGTCCGCACAGGCCGGATCCTTGAACTCGGCCATGCTGTCGGCTGCGGCCGCAGCGACGATGCGCTCCGGATCGACCAGCAGCTTCACCAGTGCGGTCGCGGCTTCCGGACCGTCGAACTCGCCGAGCGCCATCGCGACCTGCTGCCGCACGCCGGCATCGGGATCGGACACCATGTTGGCGAGGTGGCCGACCGCGGCGGGATCGCCGGAATGACCGAGCGCGATGATGGCGACGCGGCGCTCGGCGGGATCGGCGGCCTGGAGCCGCTCGTCGGCGTCTTCGAGGTCGTCATAGGACTCGAACGGGCTCGACATGACTACCTCAGCAGATAGGGAATGTTGACGGTGACCGCGCCGGTCGGACAGTCCGCCTCGCAGGGCATGCAGTACCAGCACTCGTCATAGGCCATGTACGCCTTGTTGGTCATGTCGCTGATGCGGAGCACGTCGAGCGGGCAGACGTCGACGCAGACGGTGCAGCCCTTGTCCGCGATGCATTTGGCGTCGTCGACGACCACCGGAACCGATGTCTGATAGGAAGCGAGAGGCATCGTTGGTCTCCTGTTGCTTGCGTTTGGCGGTGGATCAGGCGGTGGCGCGGATGCGCTGCTTGTCGTAGAGGTCCTTCTCGTCGTCTGCGATCGGCACGACATAGGGCTCGACCGCGCGCTTCTCGCTGGTCATCTTGCCGTTCTGTTTGCTCAGCAGCGTGTGGCAGAACCAGTTCTCGTTGTCCTTCTCCGGAAAATCCGTGCGCCAGTGGTACAGACCCCAGCGGCTCTCCTCGCGGTAGAGCGAGGCGTGCGCGGCCATGTCGGCGCAGTCCATGATCGACTGCACCTCGAGCGCGCGCAGCAGCTCGTGCGAATTGCGCGCGATCATGTGCTCCTGCATGTCCTCGCGAACTTCCGCGAGGCGTCGCATGCCGAGCTCGTATTTGCGGGTGACCTTGGGCGGCTGGAGATAGTCGTTGACGAGACGGCGGGTCTTGTACTCGACCTGGTTCGGCGGGATGCCGTCCTCGCGCCTGGTCGGCGCCATCACGCGGTCACGCTCCCTGGCGACCTCGGCTGCGTCGAATTCGGCGAAATCGTGGCTATCTGCGAACTCCATTGCGTCGATGCCGGCCACCGAGCCGTTCGTGAACGCACCCAGCATGTAGTTGTGCGGCACGCTCGCCATGTCCCCGGCGGCGTAGAGGCCGGGCACGGTCGTGCGCGCATTGTCGTCGACGAACACACCGGAGGCGCTGTGACCGGAGCAGAGTCCGATCTCGGAGATATGCATCTCGATCGACTCGCTGCGATAGTCGACCCCGCGCCCCTGCTGGAACAGCCCGCGCGTGGGACGCTCCACCTTGTGCAGCGTGGACTCGATCTCCGAGATGGTCTCGGGGTGGAGATGCTTGAGCTGGAGGAACACCGGCCCCTTGCCGGACAGAAGCTCGTTGTAGAACTCGAGCATCATCTGGCCGGACCAGTAGTCGCATTCGATGAAGCGCGAGCCCTCGTTGTTCGCCGTGAAGGCGCCGAAGGGACCGGCGACATAGGCGCAGGCCGGGCCGTTGTAGTCCTTGATCAGCGGGTTGATCTGGTAGCATTCGAGGTTCGCCAGCGCCGCGCCCGCATGATAGGCCATGGCATAGCCGTCACCGGAATTCGCCGCATTCTCGTAGGTGCCGAACATGTAGCCGGAGGTCGGCAGACCAAGCCGGCCGGCCGCGCCCATGCACAGGATCACGGCCTTGGCCTTGATGACCAGCATCTCGGCAGTGCGGGTGTTGACGGAGATTGCGCCGGCGATGCGGCCGTCGGCGGATTTGAGGAGCCGCGTCGCCATGTAGCGGTTGGAGATCAGGATGCGGGCGCGGCGCAGTTGGCGGTAGAGCGCCTTCTTCACGGTCTCGCCGTTCGGCATCGGCAGCACATAGGTGCCGATGTGATGCACCTTCTTGACGGCGTAGTCGCCGTTTTCGTTCTTGAGGAAGCGGATGCCGAAGCTATCGAGCTCCTCGATGATCTTGTAGCAGTTCTGTGCGTATTTATAGACCGCCTTCTGGTCGACGATGCCGTCGTTGGCGATGGTGATTTCCTTGGTGTACTGCTCCGGCGTCGCATAGCCCGGGATGACGGCGTTGTTCAAGCCGTCCATGCCCATCGAGATCGCGCCGGAGCGCTTGACGTTGGCCTTTTCGAGCAGGACGACGTTGGCCTTCGGATTCCTGAGTTTCGCCTTCAGCGCCGCCATCGGTCCGGCGGTGCCGCCGCCGATGACCAGCACATCGCAGGAAACCTCCGAAAGTCCGTCGACGATCTGATCTAGTGCCATCGCTTGCTCCTGGTTCGCCGGCAGGTCCGGCGCCTTTGCATCAGACTTGTTGAATTGGCCTTCCGGCGATAGCAATTAGTTGTCGCCGGGACGCGATTTGATCTCAGCGCTCGACGAAGGCCTTCTCGATCACGAAATGGCCGGGCCGGCTGTGATTGCCCTCGACGAAGCCACGCGCGGAAAACATCGCGTGCAGTTCCTCGAGCATCCCAGGGCTGCCGCACAGCATGATGCGATCCGTCTCGATATCGAGGCCGGGCTGTTCGATGTCGTCGAACAGCTGGTTCGAGGCGATCAGGTCCGTGATACGGCCGCGGTTCCTGAAAGGCTCGCGGGTCACGGTCGGGTAGTAGACGAGCTTGTCGCGGATCAGCGGCCCGAAGAATTCGTGGTTGCGCAGGCCATCGACGAGATGTTCGCCGTAAGCGAGCTCGGAGACCTGCCGGCAGCCATGGGCGAGCACGATGGTCTCGTAATTCTCGTAGACGTCGGGATCCTTGATCAGGCTGGCGAAAGGCGCCAGGCCCGTGCCGGTCGAAAGCAGCAGGAGGCGCTTGCCGGGAACAAGGTTGCCGGTGATCAGGGTGCCCGTTGCCTTGCGGCCGACCAGGATGATGTCGCCTTCCCTGATCTTCTGCAGTCGCGACGTCAGCGGGCCGTCCTGTACCTTGATCGAGAAGAACTCGAGCGCCTCCTCGTGATTGGCGCTGGCCATGCTGTAAGCCCGCATCAACGGCCTGCCTTCCACCTCCAGCCCGATCATCGCGAACTGGCCGCTCTGGAAACGAAAGCCGGGATCGCGCGTCGCGGTGAAGCTGAACAGGGACTCGGTCCAGTGCCTGACCGACAAAACCGTTTCCTTCTGAAATGCGCTCATCCGTCGTCTCTCCATGCCTCGATCGCGCACAAGGTTTCGGAGTGACGGCATTCCGGCAACGCGGAACTGGAATTGCCGGTCGATTAGTTTCACATTTGGCCGGCGGGGATCGAAGAGGAGGCACCGCAACCGCGACTGCTTTGGCAATTAGTTGCTATTCGCATTCGCCCGCGATCGCGTAGAAGCAGGCATGACCCTGGTGGCACCGACAGTGGCCAACTACGAAGCAAGCGCCGATCTCGCGACGCTGCAGGTCCGCACCACCCTTGGCGATCAGCTCAACGTACCCGCGGAGCGACTCCGCCTCTCCTGCAAATGCGCCCACTGCACGCGCGCCCGCTTCGACGGCCGCTTTCCCGAGCGGTTTCCGGGGATCGCGATCACGGAGATCGGTGATCTCGGCTACGGGCTGAACATCTCGTTCTCGGATGGCCACAACCGGGGCATCTATCCGAAGCCGTACCTGATGAGCCTGGCGGGACGTTAGGGCGCAAAGTCGCGATCGGCCCAGCAGCAGCAAACCCCGCCGTCATTCCCCGCGAAGGCGGAGAATCCAGTACGCCGCATCGCCTCCGTATCCTCTTGCGGTCTTTGGGAGACGAGATCGCCCGACTACGCCGGCGATGACCGCAGAGTGAGCGGCGCCAACCTGCCACACCCCCGCATCCAACCGCCGTCCGTTCCCCCTCATCTGGCACGGACATTGCTCCTCTTTAGAACGGTTTCAACGTTCCGGAGGCGAATGATGTTGCAGGCGGCAAATACGGGGCGCGGGACGGTTCCCGTAACGATCCGGCCTGCCGGCAGCTCCTCGTTGCTGCTCACCGAGAACCAGCAATGGATCGGAGGCCCACCGCCGCTGATGGACAAGCTCAGTCAGCGCGAGCGGGAACTGGTGCTCAGGCAGGGCCGCCGCAAGGTGCTCAACCGTGGACAGACCCTGTTCAGCCAGGGTGGCAAGCATGACGGCATCTGGCTGATCGAGAGCGGCCGTATCCGCGTGTTCTACACGTCCCCGCTTGGACGCGAGATCACGCTCGCTTACTGGCATGTCGGCAATTTCGTCGGCGGGCCGGAGGTGTTCGAAGGCACCGTGCATCAATGGTCCGGTGTCGCATCCAGCAATTGCAGCGTCGTGCACCTGCCCGGCAAGGAGCTGCGATCGCTTGCCGCGGAGATCCCGAACCTCGCCATCGGATTGATCGAGGGTCTCACCTTCAAGGGCAAGTGCTATTCGGCGTTGGCGCAGATGCTGGGAACGCGATCGATCACGCAGCGCCTCGCGCACCTCCTGCTGCATCTCGTCGAACTCTACGGCGTCGAGGATTCCGACGGCCGGGTGATTGCCGCAGCCTTCACCCATGCCGACATCGCCCACATGGTCGGCGCCACCAGGCAGTGGGTCACCATCAGCCTGAAGCGCATGCAGGAAAAGGGAATCGTGCAGACCAAGCGGTCGCAGATCGTCGTCTGCCGAACCGACGTGCTGGAGGAGATGCGCGGCCACGCATCCGACTGAGAATGTGCGACCACCGCCCATGCACAGGCAAGGGGCTTTATAGTGCAGAACTGCTCAAGGAGTATGCAATCAGCTTTTCCCGGCAACTAATCGACTGCGGCGGTCACTCCGGATTTGCCCTGCCCGCGCCGTCACCCAATCATGGCAACCACAGCACATCCAACCGAATGAGGATGAGAATGGTCCGCCATCTTCCCACGCTCTCGATCGCGATGTCGGTGACGTCGCTTGCGCTCTTCGTTGCGCAGCCGGCCTCGGCGGAAACCGTCACCCTCGGAATCGGAACGCAGGACACCACGACCAACACGGTGACCGCCGGCGTCGTCATCCGTCAGCTTCATCTCCTCGAAAAATACCTGCCGAAAGACGGCAAGTATGCCAACATCAAGTTCGAGCTGGAATGGCAGAACTTCACCTCCGGTCCGCCCGTCACCAATGCGATGATGGCGAACAAGCTACAGATCGGCATGATGGGCGACTATCCGCTGATCGTGAATGGGTTCACCTTCGACAGCAATCCCGAGAGCAAGAGCCGGCTGATCGGCATCGCCGCCTACAGCCTGTCCGGATCCGGCAACGGCATCGTCGTCCACAAGGACTCGCCCTACTACGATCTCGCCGATCTCAAGGGCAAGCTCGTCAGCGTTCCGTTCGGCTCCGCGGCGCACGGAATGGTACTGAAGGCGATGCAGGATCGCGGTTATCCCGCGGATTTCTTCCAGCTCGTCAGCCAGAGCCCGGAGGTCGGCTCGACCAATCTCCAGGAGAAGAAGATCGACGCGCACGCCGACTTCGTTCCCTTCGCCGAGTTGCTTCCGTTCCGCGGCTTCGCGCGCAAGATCTTCGATGGCGTCGAGACCAATCTGCCGACATTCCACGGCATCGTGGTCCGCACCGACTTCGCCGAAAAATATCCGGAAGTCGTGGTCGCCTACATGAAGGCGCTGATCGCCGCCAACCAGTGGCTGCGCGACGACCCCAAGCTCGCCGCCGAGAAAATCCAGGAATGGACCGGCATCAACAAGGAAGTCGTCTACATCTTCCTCGGCCCGAGCGGCAACATGACCACCGATCCCACGGTCAAGCCCGCGTTGATCGACGCGGCCGCGACCGACGTCAAGGTTCTGCAGAATCTCGGCCGCATGAAGGAGTTCGATCCGAAGAAATGGGTCGACGACAGCTACATCCGCAAGGCCTACGCCGAGATGAAGCTCGACTACGACGCGCAGTTGGCCAGCACGAAGAATTACGAGATCTCGGGTGAGGACGCTTTCTGCAAGAAGCCGATCACCGATCCGCGCAAGGCCGGCGAGGTCTGGGTCGACGACGCCGGCATCCTGCCGTTCTCGTCGGCGGCCTGCACGCTCGGTGCCTATGCCGACTTCAAGGCCAAGGGCAAGAAGATCAACGTCGCCTATGTCTTCGACAGCACCCGCGGCATCAAGCTGTTCGCTGACCAGGCCTTCTTCGCGGTCGGCAACGGAGAGGTCGCCCCGTTCCTGTTGAAAAAGGACGCCGAAGCCTATGCGGCCAAGATCAGCGGCAAGGTGCTCGGCTTCGATGACGCGGTGAAGGCGGCCGTCGGCGGAGGCAAGACGTGAGCAGCCCCGCCATCCTCCGACATCCCGAGGACAGCATGCCGGCAATTGCGGAGGCGGGCCCGGTGCCCGCCGTCACCACGCCAGCGGCCCCGCCGTCCTTCGGCACGCTCGCGCTGCGCTGGTATCGACTGAACCGGAGCCGGTTGCGCGCAACTGCGATCGGCATCATTTCGCTGCTCGCGTTCCTGCTGGTCTGGCACCTGCTCACGACCTATCGTGTCGTGTTCTTCGTGCGCTTCACCAACGTGCCCTCGCCGCTCGCGGTCTATGCGAGCTTCACCAAGGCGATCCACGATCCCAAGTTCCTGATGCATGTCGTCCTGAGTTGCCGGCGTATCTTCATCGGCTTCTCGCTGGCCGCGATCGTCGGGGTGCCGCTCGGCCTGATCATGGGCCGCTTCAAGCTGATTCATGAGATCATCTTCCCGGTCGCGGAAGTCCTGCGGCCGATCCCCGCGATCGCCTGGGTGCCCATGGCGATCATGCTGTGGCCGACCAACGAGCAGAGCATCGTCTTCATCACTTTCCTCGGCTCGTTCTTCCCGATCCTGGTCAACACGCTGCATGGCATGTCGCTGGTCGACCCCGTGCTGGTGCGCGCCGCGCAATGCCTCGGCGCGCGGGAACGCTCGATCTTCCGCGATGTGTATTTTCCCGCCTCCCTGCCGCACATCTTCACCGGCCTTACGGTCGGCATGGGCGTGGCCTGGGTGTCGCTGATCGCCGCCGAGATGATCTCGGGTCAGTACGGCATCGGCTACTTCACGTGGGAAGCCTATTCGCTGGTGCAGTATCCGGATATCGCACTCGGCATGATCGCGATCGGCGTGCTCGGTCTCGGATCGAGCCTGCTCATCAGGGGCGCGGGACAATTGGTGATGCCGTGGAGCGCGAAATGAACGAAATATCGGCCGGCCCGCCGAAGGGCCATATCGAGGTCAGGAACTTCTCCCTGAGCTATGAGAGCATCGAGGGTCCGGTCCAGGCCGTCACCGACACGCAGATCCATGTGAAGCCCGGCGAGTTCGTCTCGATCGTCGGTCCCTCCGGCTGCGGAAAATCGACGCTGCTCAATGCGGTCGCAGGCTTCCTCAAGCCGACCACCGGCATCGTCACCGTCGACGGCGAAAGGGTCAGCGGCCCCAGCGCCGAGCGCGGCATGGTGTTCCAGCAATACTCGCTGTTTCCGTGGAAGACGGTGCGAGAGAACGTCGAATTCGGGCTGAAGATGCGCGGCATGCCGCGCTCCCAGCGCGAACGCGCCGCACGGACGTTGCTGGGGCTTGCCGGGCTGGAAGCCTTCGAAAAGCATTATCCGGAGAAGCTCTCGGGCGGCATGAAGCAGCGTGTCGGCATCGTCCGTGCGCTCGCCACCGGACCGAAGGTGCTGCTGCTGGACGAGCCCTTCGGCGCGCTCGACGCGCAGACCCGTGTCATCATGCAGCAGATCCTCACCAACATGTGGCAACGGCTGAAGATCTCGGTCCTGTTCGTCACCCACGACATCGACGAGGCGATCTTCCTGTCCGACCGCGTCTACTGCATGACGGCGCGTCCGGGCTCGATCAAGGCGGAAATCCCGATTCCGCTGGAGCGGCCGCGGCAGCAGTCGATGATGATGTCCTCGGAATTCCTGGCGCTGCGCCGCGGACTGATGTCGCTGATCCGCGAGGAAAGCCTGAAGGCGATGGGCGGCGAGATCAACGACATGGGCATGCAGGGACTGAACATCGACCTGCACGGCCATTCGCTGGCGGATGTGATTTGATCTGACCGCGCCCTGCTTTTGGGCCCGATCTTCTCTTTCTGCGGCAAAGGGTGGCACAGGCGGCCCTTGGCTGCCGTTCCTGAGAACGCCGACGCTTCGCATCGGCTACGGCGCCGGATGAGGCGTCCTTGTCAGCGCTGACTTATCAAGAGAGTCACACGCGGATAGACACCCCTCACCCGTCTCGCCGCTCACGCGGCGAGACACTTTCTTCCACAGCGGGAGAGGGTAAACCGCGGCAGCTCAATCTCACTTGAACCAGTGCACCAGCGCGATGCTGATCCCGAGCAGGAGCAGCAGCGACAGCGTCACCGCGGCCGTCACGCGTCCTCCGACATTCGCCAGCACGCGCACATCGACGCCGAGACCGAGCGCCGCCATCGACACCACCGTGAGAAAGCCGGTGATCCTGGTCACCGGGCCGACCACTGTCGCCGGCACGATCTCCAGCGAGCGCAATGTCGCGAGCGCGAGGAAGCCGAGGATGAACCAAGGCACGAGGCGGAAGAAGCCGACATTGGTCTTCTTGGCACCGGTCTGCCAGCGCGGGGCGAGCAGCGACAGACCGACGACGACGGGCCCCAGCATCAGGACGCGCATCAATTTCACGAGCGTACCGATCTGCGTACTGACGAGGCCGGCCGGCACCGTCGCCGCCAGGACCTGCGGCACCGCGTAGACGGTGAGGCCCGCGAGGATGCCGTATTGCGTCGCCGACAATTGCAGGAGCGGGATCAGGAGCGGCAGGCCCAGCACCATCATCACGCCGAGGATGGCCGTGAAGGAGATGGAGGATGCGATCTCGTCGTTGTTCGCGCCGATGATCGGCGCCACCGCCGCGATGGCGGAGTTGCCGCAGATCGAGTTGCCGCAGGCGATCAGGATCGACAACCGCGTCGACAGGCCGAGCATGCGGCCGAGGCCGAAAGAGGCACACAGCGCAACCACGACCACGGCCGCGATCGACGCCAACAGAGCGACGCCGGACGCTGCGATCGCGGCGAAGCTGATGGAAGCGCCGAGCAGCATCACCGCGACTTCGAGGAGTTGCTTGGCGCTGAAGGCGATGCCGGCCTGCCAGCGGGGCGCGGGTTTCCAGAAGCTTCGCAGGGCCATGCCGAGCAGGATGGCCATCACCAGCGCTTCGACATAGGGATGCTCGAAGACACCGAGTTCCGCATGTTCCAGCAGGGCCGAAACCCCGGCCACGGCGATGCAGAGCAGAATCCCGGGAATCAGCGCGACGATACGGCTGGCGGCGGTGGTCGGCTTGGCGTCGGCCTGGCTGGATGCTTGATTCTGCGACACAAATCTCTCCCAGAGGAGAAGGATTTATACGCAGCGCCGCTCGATAGGGAAATAAGTTTTCGACATGGCAGGGCCGAGGGAATTTCTATCCCCAGCCGGAATAGAACGCCGTTAGAAGATCAGGCTCTTGGCGAGCGAAGCCACGCGGCTGAAGCCGTCATAGATGCCGGGCTCGAAGAAGGCGGCGCGCGCCAGTACGATCGCCGCAACGAGCGACCAGAACAGCCCGGTGCCGGCCCGCAGCAGATATTTTGACGCACGGGACCGCGGCTGCGCGTCCGTCGCGGACACGAGGCGCTCTCCGAAGGGTTCAAATCCGATGCGTTCCATAGCCGACCAATCCATCAATTTCTGGGTGAAATGTCGTCGTTTCGGCCGCAAACGGCAATGGAAGCGATTGGCTTTTTTGCCCTTCGGAGGGGAAACTCCTTCCGTCGGGCAGACCTGAGGCAATAGTTTTCTTCTTTTGGCCCGGGGAGCAGCCGCGACCACAGCTACAGCGCCAGATAACGGCGCCGGATCGCGTCATTGGCCTTCAGCGCGTCGATATCGGCGGCATAGACGATTTGACCCTTGTCGATCACCGTGGCGTGGCTGGCCAGCCCCAGGCAAAAGTGCATGTTCTGCTCGGCGATCAGCACGGTCGAGCCGAGTTGGCGCAGCTGCCGCAGCAGTTCGCCGATTCGTTGCACGATGATCGGCGCGAGCCCCTCGCTCGGTTCGTCGAGAAGCAGCAACGCCGGATTGCCCATCAGCGTGCGCGCGATCGCGAGCATCTGCTGCTCCCCGCCCGACAGGCGCCCGGCAATGCGATGGCGCAGCGGCTCGAGCAGCGGAAACACCTCATAGATGCGCGTGATCGGCCATTCGTCCTGGCCCTCCGGGCCGAGCTTCCTGCCGATGACGAGATTGTCCTCGACCGTATGCTCGGGAAATATCTGGCGGTCCTCCGGCACGAAGCCCAGACCGGCACGCGCGATCGTGTGCGGCTTGAGCCCGGAGATCACGGCGCCGCGCAGGCTCACCCTGCCCCGTCGCGGCGGCGCCAGTCCCATGATCGCCTTCATGGTGGTGGATTTGCCGGCGCCGTTGCGTCCCAGCAGCGCCATGGTCTCACCCTGCCGCACCGACAGGCCGACCCCGAACAGGATCTGGCTGGTGCCGTAATAGACCTCGAGATCGGCGACCTCGATGACCACTGCGCTCATGCCGCCGCTCCCGCATGCTCGGTGCCCAGATAGGCGTCGATCACGGCGCTGTTGCTGCGGATCTCGTCGGGCGTTCCGGTTGCCAGAATGCGGCCGTAGCAGAGCACGACGATCTTCGGCGCGATCTTGAACACGATGTCCATGTCGTGCTCGATGAAGACGACGGTGATCTTTTGCGTTTCCCAGAGCTCGCGCACCTTGTCGATCATGCGCCAGCGCTCCTCCGGCCCCATGCCGGCGGTCGGTTCATCCAGCAGCAGCACCTTCGGCTGGAGCACCAGAGCCAGAGCGATGTCGAGCAGCTTCTGGTCGCCATGCGACAATGTCGCGGCCGTGCGATGGCGTTTGCCGGCAAGACCCAGCAGCTCCATCACGTGCTCGGCGCGCTCGCGCGTCTCCGGCAACGGAAAGCGCTTGTGCAGCACCGCGGCTGTGCGCTGGTCGGCGCTGACGGCGGCCAGCATGGTCTCCTGCACCGTCAGCGAGCGGAAGATGCTCGCGACCTGGAAGGCGCGGCCGATGCCGTGGCGAACGATCGCCGGCGGCGCAAATCCGGCGAGATCAACGCCATCAAGCAGAACCTGGCCGGAATCCGGCTTCAGCGCGCCGGTGATCAGGTTGAAGAACGTGCTCTTGCCCGCGCCGTTGGGACCGATCACGGCAGTGAGCGACCCATCGGGGAATTCCAGCGAGACGTCGTTGGTCGCCTTCACGCCGCCGAATGATTTCGCGAGGTTCCGGATCTCGAGCATCGTCAGCGCTCCTCGCCCGCATCGCGGCGGTGCGCGAACCATTCGGCGACGAAATCGAGCAAGCCTTTGCGCAGGCCGAGCGCAAAGAACAGGATGACCACGCCGAGCACGATGCCGTGATATTCGGTGAAGCGCGTCACCGTGTCGTTCAGCAGCAACAGAAGCACGGTCCCGACCATCGGCCCCAGGAACGTCGAGACGCCGCCGAGCATGTTGATGAAGATGCCCTCGCCCGAAATCGTCCAGTAGGCGAATTCCGGATACGCGCCGGACACGAACAGCGCCATCACCATGCCGCCCATCGACGCGAACAGCGCCGCCAGCACGAAGACGGTCAGCTTGGCGCGCCAGACGTCGATGCCGAGAAAACTCGCGCGGGCGGCGTTGTCCCGGATCATGCGCAGTGTGTAGCCGAACGGCGATTGCGCGATCTGCCGCATCGCGAGCAGGCCGAGGATCAGCAACGCGCAGCTCGCGACGTACAAGTGAACGTGGTTCGACAGATCGATGCCCAGGAAGGCCGGCCGCGGGATGCCGCCGCGCAATCCCTGATCGCCGCCGGTGAAGGAGGCCCACGACAGGATGGTCGAGTGGATCAGCATCTGGAACGCCAGCGTCACGAAAGCGAAGTAGATTTCCTTCAGCCTTACGCAGATCGCGCCGATCAGCGCCGCCACGATCGCCGTGACGGCCAGTGTCGCAACGAATGCCACCGGAATCGGCACGCCGAGCCGCTGCATGATCAGGCCGAAGCTGTAGGCACCGATGCCGAAGAACATGCCGTGGCCGAACGACGTCAGCCCGGTATAGCCGACAAGCAGATTGAGCGACGTCGCGAACAGGCCGTAGGCCGAGCAGCGGATGACGAAATCGAGCAGCGCCTTGCTGCCCGACAACAGCGGCAGGCTCGCCAGCACGGCAAACGCGATCAGCGCGATCAGCACGTCACGATAGCGCTGCACCGCCGCGCCGCCATGTCCCCGCGCCAGCCTCCCGGCACGCCCGGCCTCGAGCTCGGTCACGCCGCCTCCTTGCCGAACAGGCCGGTAGGCTTGGAGACCAGCACGATCACCATGAAGAGATACATCAAGCCCTCCGTGAACAAGGGAAAGCCGAGCGAGCCGAAGGAGCGGATCAGGCCGAGCAGCAGCGCTCCGATCAACGCGCCCAGGATCGAGCCCATGCCGCCGATCACGGTGACGATGAAGGACTCGATCAGCACCGAGAATCCCATGCCGGGAGTCAGCGAGCGCACGGGCGCCGCGAGCGCGCCGGCAAGGCCCGCCAGCATGCCGCCGAGCGCGAATACGCCGCCATAGATCAGGCCGGTGTTGATGCCGAGCGCCGAGACCATGCCCGGGTTCAGCGCCGCGGCCCGGACGACCTTGCCGATCCGCGTGCGTGCCAGACCGATGCCGAGCACGATCGCGGCCAGAAGCGCGACGCCGATCAGCAGCAGATAGTAAGGCGGCACCACGCCACCGGCGATGAACAGCGGCGCCACCTGGAAGGCCGCCGGCATGCCCATCGACCTGAATTCCGGTCCCCAGATGATCCGCACGACGTCGTCGAAGATCAGCACGAAGGCGTAGCAGACGAGGAGCTGCATCAGCACGTCGGCGCCATAGACGCGGCTCATGAAGACGCGCTCGAAGACCAGACCAAGGATGGCGGTGCCGGCAGCACCCGCCAGCATCGCCAGTGCGAAGCTCTCGGTCAGCTGATAGGCCGTCATCGCGAAATAGGCGCCGAACATGTAGAACGCGCCGTGGCTGAAATTGACGATCTTGAGCACGCCGAAGATCAGGGTCAGCCCGACCGCGACCAAAAACAGCAGCATGCCGATGATGAGGCCGCTGGTGGTCTGCGTCACCAGGCAGGCGGAACTGGAGAGGCAGCCGGTGAGCGCGGCGAGATCCACGGGAGCTCTTTCATTGTCGTGCGCCCGGCCGGGCGCGGAAAGCCAGACGTCGACGGCGAAGACGGACATCCGTCTCCGCCTCCTGACGGATCAGGTGTAGCCCTTGCTCTTCTTCCACTCGGCCTCGAGCTCGAAGATCGTCTTCCAGTCGCCGGCCTTGACTTCGGGAACGTAAGGTTCCTGCGGGATCGTCGTGCCCCAGCCGATGGCGTAGCCGACCAGGGTGTGGTCGTCGCCGCGCATCGTCACGGTGCCGTCGGCGCCGAACGGGCACTTGATGGTGAGACCCTTCAAGACTTCCGCGAGCTTCTTGCCGTCGGTCGAGTTCGCTTTCTTGGCGGCCTCGGCCAAGAACATGACCGCGGCGGCGTTCTGCCACGACCAGTTGGTCGGATATTCGTTGTACTTGGCCTTGTAGGCATCGCCCCAGGCGGCGTTCTCCGGCGTGGCCGGAAACGTCTTGATGTAGCGGTTGCCGGAGTGGATGCCCTTGGGCAGGTTCTTCACCACGGTGAGCGCGGTGTAGTCGGCCATGTTGACCGCGAACACCTCCATCTGGCCGAACATCGCGTAGATGTTGGCCTGATCGATCCATGAGGTGAGATCCCCGCCCCAGAGGCAGGAGTAGAGCGCCTGCGGCTTCGCCTGCAGGATCTTCGTCACCACCTCGGTGTAGTCGGGCTGGAACAGTTTCGGCCAGGCCTCGCTGATGATCTCGACGTCGGGGGCGAAGCGCTTCAGGTAGAGCGCGAACTCGCCGGTCGTGTCGCGGCCATAGGCATAGTCCGGTGAGCAGGTCGCCCATTTCTTCAGGCCCTTGGCCTTGGCGATCGAGGCCGCATAGCTGCCGCCGACGATGGAGTCGTGGATGCCCTGCCGCACGCAGCGGAACGCGTTGGGGATGTGCTGCTTCGGATCGGCCGTGAGCGAGGAGGCTTCCGAACAGGTGTGGACGCAGAGCACACCGAGATCGCGGGCCACTTCGTGAACCGCGAACGACCCGGACGACGCTTCGCCGTCGATCAGCCATTCGCAGCCGTCGGTGTTGACGAGTTCGCGGGCTACGCGCGCGGCCTCCTGCGGCTGTCCCTTGGAGTCGCGGATCACCATTTCGATCTGCCGTCCGGCAAGACCGCCTGCGGCGTTGACCTTGTCGACCTCGAGCATCACCGCATTGCGCGAGGACGTGCCGAGCTGCGCCACGCGGCCGGACAGGATCGTCGGCATGCCGACCTTGATGGTCTTGGCTTGCGCACGCGCCACCCAGGGCGCGGCAACACTCATCGCGCCGGTCCCCATCAGCGCCAGCGTTGAACGGCGGCTGATGCCCGGCGTGCGGGTTCTCGTCATTCTCCCCTCCCTCTGTCGGGTCGGCGTTGTCCTGATCCCTGTCGGAGATCGTCCCGTCTCCGTGTTCCCGAGGATTTCAGACGTAAGGGGGTGACGTCAAGCCAAAGATGAATTACGAGTCAGAATTCATCAGGGAGAAAACGAGGCCGGGAATCGGCCCGGCACCCACGCAATGATCAATCTGTCGAGCTTCATCGCCTTTCATGCCCGCCGCACCCCGGACCGGCCCGCGCTGAAATATCGCGGCGAGCAGATCTCCTACACCGACTTCGACGCGCGCCTCCGGAAGGTCGCGGGCTGGCTCGCGGCGCGCGGAATCGGCCCCGGCGACGTCGTGGCCGTGCTGATGAAGAACAGCGCGGCATTTCTCGAACTCGTCTTCGCCACCAGCCATCTCGGCGCGGTGTTCCTGCCCATCAACTTCCGGCTCTCCCGTGACGAGGTCGGCTATATCGCGGGCAATGCCGGCGCGCGGCTGCTGATCGTCGATGAGGAACTGGCCGCGAACGCGGCCGGCGCAACCGTGGTCGTGCTCGACGAAGACGCGCAGCAGAGCGTCACGCGTCTCGCCGGTGGCGTGCCGCCGGCGGCCATGCACCACCGACAGGCGTCCGATCTGATGCGGCTGATGTACACGTCGGGCACGACCGATCGTCCCAAGGGCGTGATGCTCACCTACGATAATTTCTACTGGAAATCGGCCGACCAGACGGTCGCGCTCTCGCTGGGCGCGGACACACGACTGCTCGTCGTCGGGCCGCTCTATCACGTCGGCGCGCTCGACCTGCCCGGAATCGCCGTGCTCTGGCATGGCGGCTTCATCTCCATCCAGCGCAACTTCGAGCCGGAGAGCACGCTCGCGGCAATCGCCGAAGACCAGCTCAACGCGGCCTGGTTCGCCCCTGTCATGACCACGGCGATGCTCACCTGCCCCACGCGCGACAGCTACGACGTGTCGAGCCTCAAATGGGCGATCGGTGGCGGCGAGAAGACGCCGGAGGTCCGTATCCGCGCCTTCTCCGAGTATTTCCGCAATGCGCGCTACATCGACGCCTACGGGCTCACCGAGACCGTCGGCGGCGACACCTTCATGGAAGCCGGCCGCGAGATCGAGAAGATCGGCTCCACGGGCCGCGCCATCGCCCACGTGGCGATCGAAATCCGCGACGAGGACGGCAAGACATTGCCGCCGAACGTCGACGGCGAAATCTGTCTGCGCGGGCCGAAGATCACGCGCGGCTACTGGAAGGATCCGGCGAAGACGGCCTCGGCGTTCTTCGGCGACTGGTTCCGCAGCGGCGATGTCGGCTATCTCGACGACGAGGGTTTCCTGTACCTGACCGACCGCAAGAAGGACATGATCATCTCCGGCGGTGAGAACATCGCCTCCTCCGAGGTCGAGCGCGTCATCTACGATTTGCCGGAGGTGCGCGAAGTCGCGGTCATCGGCTTGCGCGACCTGCGCTGGGGCGAGCGGCCTGTGGCCATCGTGGTGCTCGCCGAAGGCGCGGCACTCGAACTGGGGGCCCTCACGGAGCATTGCCGCGCGCGGCTCGCGAGCTTCAAGGTGCCGAAGCAGCTCATCATCCGCGACAGCCTGCCGCGCAACCCCTCGGGCAAGATCCTCAAGCGCGTGCTGCGCGCCGAGTTGGAGACCGCTGAATGACGCAAGCAGACGCCACGGCCAAGGTAACGAAGCTCAATCGCGTCGAGCGCAATGCCTGGACCAAGCAGAAGATCTTCGATGCCGCCACGAAGGTCGTCGGCAAGCACGGTTACGCCGAAGCCTCGGTCGCCCGCATCACCGAGCAAGCCGGCGTCGCGCAGGGCACGTTCTACAATCACTTCGAGAACCGGCAAGAGCTGCTCGACCAGCTGCTGCCCAAGATCGGCCTCGACATGGTCGAGTTCATCCGCATCCGCACGGGGACGGCAGATGCGGCCCGGCAGGAGATCGAGCGGTTCTCGGCCTTCTTCGACTTCATCCGCCACGTGCCGGAATTCCTGCGCATCCTCAATGAGGCGGAGTTCTTCGCGCCCAAAGGCTACCAGAAGCATCTCGACAACATTTCGACCGCCTATGTCCGCATCCTGCGCCGTGCCCGGCTCGCCGGTGCGATCGAGGACTACAGCGACGAGGAGTTCGAGGCGATCGTCCACGTGCTGATGGGCTCGCGCGGCTATCTCAGCCGCCGCTACTCCTATTCCGCCGGCGGCGTCACGGCCGTGCCCGACCACGTCATCTCCGCCTACCGCAAGCTGATGACACGCGGGCTGTTCAGTTCATCCGGAGATCAGGAAACGCCATGAACATCGAATCTCCACGTAAGCCGCTCGACCTCGCCTCGGCGATCGCAGAGGGCGACATTCGCTGTCTCCTGATGGTCCTCGTTCACATGACCGGCGATGAACGCTGGCTCGAGCCGCCCTATTTGCCCAAACGCGACATCCGCCTCATCCCGGACCCCGAAGCCGGCATGCCGAAGGACATCCAGGACGAAATCCGCGCGGCCGTCGTCAGGCTCTTTGCCGATGGCAAACCGAAGCCGGTGATCGCCGATCCCGGCGAAGAGCACTTGCTGAAGATGATGCGCGCCTGCCTCGGCGAGAACGTCGCGCCGGAATATGCGCCGCTGATGCGCGAGGAAATGGGCTTCGTGCCGCGCGAGGCACGCTGGCACGAGCGCCCCGCGGACGACAGCCTCTCGGAGCAGCACGTCCTGATCGTCGGCGCCGGCGTCTGCGCCATTGCCCTCGGCGTGACGCTCGGCCATCTCGGCATTCCCTACACCATCGTCGAGAAGAACGCCGAGCTCGGCGGCACCTGGTGGATCAACCGCTATCCCGGCTGCGGCGTGGATACGCCGAACCATTCCTATTCCTATTCCTTCAGTTCGCACAACGAATGGACGCGCTACTTTTGCCAGCGCGAGGAATTGCTCGGATATCTGCAGAAAGTCGCCGACGAACACGGCATTCGCAAGCATCTTCGCGTCAATACCGAGCTGACGTCGTCGCGCTGGGACGACAGCAAGCGACGCTGGATCTCGACGCTCAGGACTCCCAGCGGCGAGGAGACATTCGAATCGACCGTGCTGGTCTCGGCCATCGGCCAGCTCAACGATCCCTCCCGCGCGCAGTTCAAGGGCGAGGAGGATTTCGGGGGGACGATCCTGCACTCGGCACACTGGTCGGACGACATCAGGCTCGACGGCAAGCATGTCGCCGTGATCGGCACCGGCGCGACCGCGATGCAGCTTGTGCCGTCGATCGCCGGCCGCGTCGCCTCGGTCACCGTCTATCAGCGGAGCGCGCAATGGGCGCGGCCGGTGAAGGGATATGCCGATCCGATCAGCGAGGGCGCGCGCTGGCTGCTCGCGCACCTGCCCTTCTATGTGCAGTGGTACCGCTTCAACATGTTCTGGCGCTATGGCGACGGGCTGCTGCCCTTCCTGCGCAAGGACCCGGCTTGGCCGCATCCGGAGCGAGCCGTCAACAAGGGCAACGACCGGCACCGCCAGGAATTGACCGACTTCATCCTCACCGAGCTTCGGGACCGCCCCGACCTGATCGCCAAATGCGTGCCGACCTATCCGCCCTACGGCAAGCGAATCCTGCTCGACAACAACTGGTTCAAGACGCTGACCCGTGCGAATGTCGAGCTGGTCACGGACCCGATCGACCATTTCGACCGCGACGGCATCGTCACCGCCGACGGCGAGCACCGCCCCGCCGACATCATCGTGGTCGCGACCGGCTTCAAGGTCACGCAGATGGCAGCCCGCCTCGACATCAGCGGCCGCGGCGGCAAGAATTTGCGCGAGGCTTGGGCCAACGACAACCCGACCGCCTTCCTCGGCCTCACCGTGCCGGACTTTCCCAATTTCTTCTGCATGCTCGGTCCGAACGCGGGCCCTGCCCATGGCGGCAGCGTCATCTTCCAGTCGGAGTGCCAGAGCCGCTACATCTCGGCCTGTCTCGTCGACATGATCGAGCACGGCGTATCCGCCATCGACGTCCGCCAGGACGTGCTCGACGATTACGTCCGCAGGGTCGACACCGAGCACGAGGCCATGATCTGGACCCATCCGGGCATGACGACCTACTACCGCAATTCGAGCGGCCGCGTGTTCTCCGCGATGCCTTGGCGGTTCGTCGACTACTGGCGCATGACGCACGATCCCGATCTCGGGCAGTACCGACTGACGCAGGCGTAGGCCAGAGGGAGCTCGCCATGCCGAAGCCGGTCGTTCGCGTCTACACCGACTACAAGAGTCCTTACGCGTTCGTGGCCAACAGGCGCCTGTTCGAACTCGAGGATAAGCACGGCGTCGAGCTCGAATGGCTGCCGTACACGCTGCGCGTCGCGGAATTCATGGGAACGGTGGAGGAGCGCACGCCGCATTTCTGGCGCAAGGTCCGCTACGCCTATATGGACGCGCGCCGCTATGCCAATGCGCAAGGTCTCGTCATGAAAGGGCCGCGGCGGATCTACGACGCCTTCCATGCCAGCGTCGGGATGCTGTTCGCCCAACGCCATGGCTTCTTCCGGTCCTACCATGACACGGTATTTCGCCGCTTCTGGAGCCACGAACTCGAGATCGACGATCTCGGCGACATCACCGGCGTCATCGTCGGATGCGGTGGATCGACCGGCGCCTTCGAGGCTTACGTCTCCGGCCCGGCGCGCGCCGAGCACCATCGCATCATCGACGAGGCCGAAGCACTCGGTGTGTTCGGCGTGCCGACGATGGTCTTCAACGGCGAGCTGTTCTGGGGCGGAGACCGGATCGACATGCTGCTCGAACGCATCGAAAGGCCCGAGACGATCGAGGCCGCGCTCGGAAGCCGGCACCGCAAGCCGGCGTAGGTTCGCGCCTCTACGCCGCGCGTCCGCCCTCCACCGGCACAAATTCCAGCCCGAGACTCTCCGCCACCGCCATGTTGGTGATGCGGCCGCGATGCACGTTCAGCCCATCGCGCAAATGGGGATTGTCCAGTACCGCGGCAAAGCCCTTGTTGGCGAGCATCAATCCGAACGGCAGCGTGGCATTGTTCAGCGCTTGGCTCGACGTCACCGGCACCGCGCCCGGCATGTTGGCGACGCAATAGTGAACGATGCCGTCGACCTCGTAGGTCGGATCGGCGTGCGTGGTCGGACGCGAAGTCTCGAAACAGCCGCCCTGGTCGATCGCGACGTCGACGAGCACGGCGCCCGGCCGCATCGAGGACAGCATCGCACGCGTGACCAGTTTCGGCGCGCTGGCGCCCGGCACCAGGACCGCTCCGATCACCACGTCGGCAGCGAAGACCTCTTCCTCGACCGACTCCATGGTCGAGAACCGCGTGCGGACACGTCCGGCGAACAGGTCGTCGAGTTCGCGGAGCCGTGGGATCGAGCGGTCGATCACGACGACGTCTGCACCCAGGCCCGCGGCCATGCGCGCCGCCTGCGCGCCCACCACGCCTCCACCGAGCACGACGACGCGGGCCGGCGGCACGCCGGGCACGCCGCCCAGCAGCAGCCCGCGGCCACCGGCCGAACGCCTGA
>NZ_JASGFS010000035.1:0-66814 GCF_047605465.1 Bradyrhizobium sp.
CGAGATGTAGAGGACGATGCCGAGGGTCGCGATCCAGAAGTGCCAGTTGACCAGCTTCAGGCTGTAGAGGCCCTTGCGATTCCAGGCCCACGGCACCAGGCAGTAGAGCGCGCCGAAGGAAACGAAGCCGACCCAGCCGAGCGCGCCGGAGTGCACATGGCCGATGGTCCAGTCGGTGTAGTGGCTGAGCGAATTGACCACCTTGATCGACATCATCGGGCCTTCGAAGGTCGACATGCCGTAGAAGGCGACCGAGACCACCAGCATGCGCAGCACGGGGTCGGTGCGCAGCTTGTCCCATGCACCCGACAACGTCATCAGGCCGTTGATCATGCCGCCCCAGGAGGGCATCCACAGCATGATCGAGAAGGTCATGCCGAGCGTCTGCGTCCAGTCCGGCAGCGCGGTGTAGTGCAGGTGGTGAGGACCGGCCCAGATGTAGAGGAAGATCAGCGCCCAGAAATGGATGATCGACAGCCGGTAGGAATAGATCGGTCGTTCCGCGCGCTTGGGGATGAAATAGTACATGATGGCGAGGAAGCCGGCGGTGAGGAAGAAGCCGACCGCGTTGTGGCCGTACCACCACTGGAACATGGCATCCTGGATGCCGCCCCAGGCGACGTAGGACTTCGAGCCGAACACCGAGACGGGCAGCGCCGGATTGTTGCCGAGATGCAGGACCGCGATCGTCACGATGAAGGCGAGATAGAACCAGTTGGCGACGAAGATGTGCGGTTCCTTGCGCTTGATGACGGTGACGAGGAAGACGAGCAGGTACGTCACCCACACGATGGTCAGCCACAGGTCCGCGTACCATTCCGGCTCGGCGTATTCCTTGGACTGGGTGACGCCGAGCAGATAGCCGGTGCCGGCGACCAGGATGAAGAAGTTGTAACCGAGCACGACGAACCAGGGCGCGAGGTCGCCGGCGAGGCGCACGCGGCAGGACTTCTGCACCACGTAGAAGGAGGTCGCGATCAGCACGTTGCCGCCGAAGGCGAAGATCACGGCCGAGGTGTGCAGCGGCCGCAACCGTCCGAAGCTCGTCCAGGGCAGATCGAAGTTGAGCGCGGGCCACGCCAGCTGCGAGGCGATGATGAGGCCGACGAGGAAACCGGCGATGCCCCAGAACATCGCCATGAAGGAGGAGAACTTGATCGGTCCCATGTTGTAATTGGGGCGGCCATTGATCTCTGCCGGCGGCAGCGCCGCGGGACGGTCGAAATAACGGTTGAGGATGCAGAACACCGCAGCCAGGCTCGCCGCCGCGCTGAGCGCGGCGTGGAAGGCGAAAGGTGCGTCGAGCGCCTTGGCCGAGGCGATCACACAGAGGAAGGCGGTGATTGCGAACACGACAGCCAGGCCGCTTTCACCGATGGTCATGGATTTGGAGATGGAGGGCTGGCTCATGCGGATTCTCTCTGAAAGAACACGAGGCCAGAAACCACATTCACCCTCGCGGGGAATTGATTGAAATCAAGACAGATGGATTTCTGTTAATCTGGAACGCGGGTCGATCGGAAAGCGATATCAATCGCTTGTGCCGGCCCCGCACGCACGGCGATGCATCGCTTCCGTGAAACCACGGATGCCTTTATCCCACCATTTGCGGGGCGATCGTCAGTCGTTCGCGGTCGCCTTCAGTGCGGCGATGACGTCCTCGCGCGCGACGATGCCGACCAGCTTCTGTGCGCCGTCGAGGACGATGATGCTCCGGATCCGGTGCTCGACCATGATCTGGAGAACGCGGGTCAACCGCGTATCGGGACTGACATAGATGAACTCCGGCGTCATGACATCGCCGATCTTGCGGCTCATCAGGTCGTGATAACGCGGCAGCATCTGGCTCGGCGTGAAGGCGAAGCACTTGAGGATGTCGAACTTGGTGACGATGCCGACGATCTGTCCGTCGTCCTCGACCGGATAGCTGTTGAAATCGTCACGCTCGAACATGGCGCTGAGCTCGAGCAGGTCGAGGTCGCGATTGACCGTCCTGACGTTGCGCGTCATGTAGCCGTCGACGGTTTGCTCAAGGAATTTGTACACGGCGCATCCTCATCGATGGGTCTTCGTCCGGCCGTCAGCGCGACAGCAGCACGCAACGAGCCGATTGAGTGACCAGATATTGGGTGACGCCGCCCAGGATCAGCTCGCGAAACCGCGAGTGACCGTAGGCGCCCGCGACGATCAGACCGGCCCCGACATTCCCGGCAGTCCTCTCCAATTGCTCCGCGGCGGTTTCGCTCCGGACGCCCTCCGCGGTGCGTGCGGTGGCGACGACGCCGTGACGGGTGAGCCAGGCCGCCACGTCCGCGACGCGCGACGTCACGGCAGAATCGTCGTCGTCGCGCTCGGGAATCTCGACGATGGTGACATTCCTCGCCTTGCGCAGCATCGGCACCGCGTCGGCCACGGCCCGCCGCGCCTCCGGCGTATCCTTCCACGCCACGAGCACGCTACGCAGATCGAGCCAGTTCACCTTGTCCGGGACGACCAGGAGCGGCCGGCCGACCTGCATCACGAGATCCCTGGGGCTCGCCAGCGCGAAGGCATCGGAGAAAGCCGGGCTATGGCCGCCGCTGACGACGATGTCGGCGCATCGCGCCTGAGCCGGCACGAACCGCGCCGGAAAATCCAGCGCGCTGCGCCACTCCGCGCGCCCGCCGCGCGATCTCGTCACCGCGTGGAATTGCGCCTCCAGATCGGCAAGCCGCCGCTTCACGGAGGCTTCGCCCTGATCGATCAGACCCTGGGCTTCGGTGCCGTCGGTGAAATAGAGCGGCGGCGCGAACTGGGCTGCGGCGACCCCGACGATGGCCGCCTCGAAGCGGTCGGCGAGTTCGCCCGCGACCTGAAGACGCGCCTCGTTGGACTGGTCGAGCGCCAGGCTGACCATCACGGTCGCGTATGTCATCGGGACTCCCCACGGCTATGAACTGTCGCGGAATCTAGCTACGCAATCGCCGGGCGGGATGAGATAGATCAAACCGCCGGGCATCCGTCCGCGGGAAATCCGCCAATGGAATCAGCCGGCCGAACTTGCCTCCGGCCGAGCCTTGGGCGAAATTGCCGTTGTGGTGGCGGAGACCGGACCGCCGCCAAAGCGATTGGAGTGTTGACGTGCCGCCGACCTACGTGACCCATCCGCAAGACGACGGTCGCGGCGAGCATTTCCGGGTCCGGATCGAGGGATTCGGCGTCGGCACCTGGGATCTCGACCTTCGGACGTGGGAATTGGAGTGGTCCGACGCGGCGAAGGAGCTGTTCGGCTTCAGCCGCGAGCAGAAGGTCACCTTCGATCTCTTCCTGGGACGTCTTGAGCCTGGCGACCGCGAACGGGTCGAGCACGACATCAAGCGCGTGACCGACCGCAGCGGCGGCTTCGACGTCTCGTTCCGGGTGTCCCGCACGTCCGGGCGGGGCAAATGGATCCGCGCCCGCGCCGGATTGATTCGGGACGATTCCGGCAATGCGAACCATCTGAGCGGCATCTTCCTCGATATCGACGAGGAAAAGCAGGTCGAGGAAGCCCTGCGCACCCGCGAGAGCCACCTGCGCTCGATCCTCCAGACCATTCCCGACGCCATGATCGTCATCGACGGCCAAGGCACCATCCAGCTCTTCAGCACGGCCGCCGAACGCCTGTTCGGCTGGCCCGAGCACGAAGCGATCGGCCAGAATGTCAACCTCCTGATGCCGGAGCCCGACCGCTCGCGCCATGACGGCTACATCGCACGCTATCGCACGACGCACGATCCGCACATCATCGGCATCGGCCGCATCGTCACCGGCAGGCGCCGCGACGGAACGACCTTTCCGATGCACCTGTCGATCGGCGAGATGCAGTCGGGCGGCGAGCCCTATTTCACGGGATTCGTCCGCGACCTCACCGAGCACCAGCAGACCCAGGCCCGGCTCCAGGAATTGCAGTCCGAACTCGTCCACGTCTCGCGGCTGACCGCGATGGGCGAGATGGCCTCCGCCCTCGCCCACGAGCTCAACCAGCCGCTCGCGGCGATCAGCAACTACATGAAGGGATCGCGGCGGCTGCTTGCCGGCAGCAGCGATCCGAACACGCCGAAGATCGAGAACGCGCTGGACCGTGCTGCCGAACAGGCGCTTCGCGCCGGACAGATCATTCGCCGGCTCCGCGACTTCGTCTCCCGCGGCGAATCGGAGAAGCGGGTCGAGAGCCTGTCCAAGCTGATCGAGGAGGCCGGCGCGCTCGGGCTTGCCGGCGCGCGCGAGCAGAACGTGCAGCTGCGCTTCAATCTCGATCCGGGCGCCGATCTCGTGCTCGCCGACCGGGTGCAGATCCAGCAGGTCCTCGTCAATCTGTTCCGCAATGCGCTGGAAGCGATGGCGCAGTCGCCACGACGCGAACTGGTCGTCACCAATCGCCTCGCGGCCGACGACATGATCGAGGTGACGGTGTCCGACACCGGCTCCGGCTTCCAGGACGACGTCATTCCAAACCTGTTCCAGACCTTCTTCACGACCAAGGAAACCGGCATGGGCGTGGGACTGTCGATCAGCCGCTCGATCATCGAAGCTCACGGCGGCCGCATGACGGCCGAGAGCAACGCATCGGGCGGCGCGACATTCCGCTTCACCCTGCCCGCAGCCGACGAGAACTGATCATGACGACCAAGGGCCATGTCTATGTCATCGACGACGATGAGGCGATGCGGGACTCGCTGAACTTCCTGCTGGATTCTTCCGGCTTCGACGTCACGCTGTTCGACAGCGCGCAAGGCTTCCTCGATACGCTGCCTGGCCTTGCCTTCGGCTGCGTCGTCTCCGACGTGCGGATGCCCGGCCTCGACGGGATCGAGCTCCTGAAGCGCATGAAGGCGCAGCACAGCCCTTTCCCGATCCTGATCATGACCGGCCATGGCGACGTGCCGCTCGCGGTCGAGGCGATGAAGCTCGGCGCCGTCGATTTCCTGGAGAAGCCGTTCGAAGACGATCGCCTCACCACCATGATCGAATCCGCGATCCGCCAGGCCGAGCCGGCGGCCAAGAACGAGGCCATCGCGCAGGACGTCGCCGCCCGCGTCGCATCCCTGAGCCCGCGCGAGCGCCAGGTCATGGAGGGCCTGATCGCGGGCCTCTCCAACAAGCTGATCGCCCGCGAATACGACATCAGCCCGCGCACCATCGAGGTCTACCGGGCCAATGTGATGACCAAGATGCAGGCCAACAGCCTGTCGGAACTGGTACGACTGGCGATGCGCGCCGGGATGCTCAAGGATTGAACCGGCACGGATCGAGCCAAGCCGGATTGAACCGGGTTGGATTGAGCCAAACCGTATTGAGCCAAGTCAAGATCGTCGGTTTCGGCTGTGCTAGCCAAGCGGGATGATCGAGATCGGTTCGCACCACCAGCGGCCCGCGTCGTTCGCGACACCCATGGTCTACGTGGTCGACGATGACGCCGCCGTGCTTGGCTCCCTGCGGTTCCTGCTGGAAACCGACGGCTTTGCCGTGCGGACCTTCAGGAACGCGACGGCGCTCCTCAATGCGAGCGGCACGCCCGGCGCGGATTGCTATGTGATCGACTACAAGATGCCCGACATCAACGGCATCGAGCTCGCCGGCCGGCTGCGCCAGTCCGACAGCGAAACACCGGTGATCCTCATCACAGGCTATCCGGATGGGAACATCTCGGCCCGGGCCGCCGCGGCAGGCGTCAGGGACGTGATCCTGAAGCCGCTTCTCGACGAAAACCTGGTCAAGCGCATCCGCCACGCCATCCAGGGCCGGCGCGGCAACTGACCTACGGGATTCTACGTAGGTAGACCTCCTTAAGATATCGCTCGAAATTTCCCCGCCTCCCGATACCGCGTAGCACGTCGTCATCACAACGGAGATGGCGCAGATGCTGACCCAGACGCTCAACACCCAGGCGATCAAGACCCAGATCGGCGGCAGCAGGGCTGCCCCTGCCCAGCCTGTCTCCGACCAGTTCGGCGCGATCACCGGCCATGTCGGCCTCGTCGCCACGGAGTTCTCCTACCGCAAGGACGAGGAGATCTACGGCGAGGACGAACCGTCGGAATACGTCTACCAGGTCGTCACCGGGGCGGTGCGCAGCTACAAGCTCCTCTCCGACGGCCGCCGCCAGATCGGCGCCTTCCATCTGCCCGGCGACGTGTTCGGGCTCGAATCCGGCCCGACCCACCGCCTCGCCGCCGAAGCCATCATCGACACCACAGTGCGCCTGGTGAAGCGCGCGAGCCTCGAAAAGGCCGCCGGCGCCGACGTGCAGGTCGCCCGCAAGCTCTGGGTCATGACGGCCTCCGAGTTGCGCCATGCCGAGGACCACATGCTGCTGCTCGGCCGCAAGACCGCGATGGAGCGCGTCGCGACGTTCCTGCTCGAAATGGACCGCCGCCTCGCCGTCGCCGGCATGATGGCGCTGCCGATGTGCCGCCGCGACATCGGCGACTATCTCGGCCTCACGCTCGAGACCGTGTCGCGCGCGCTGTCGCAGCTTCACGCCCAGGGCATCCTCGGCTTCTCCGGCGCCCGCCAGATCGTCCTGCGCAACCGTCAGCGGCTGCACAATCTAGACGCCTGACTTTCTTCTTCTCCCCATTTGGCCGGCTGGATGCGTTCAGCCGGCCAATTCCCTTGTCGCGACCATTTGCGTGCGCCGGGTTTCCGGCATCACCAGCAGGATCAGCAGGAGCCCGGTTGCGGCGACGCATGACAGCCCGATGAAGGCGGTGGCGTTGCCGAACTTGTCGCTGACATAGCCACCAAGCGCCGTGCTCAGCGATGCGCCGATGCCGGTCGCGGTGCCGACGATGCCCTGTGCCAGGTTGAAATGACCGCTGCCGAAGGCGACATCGGCCACGATCAGCGGGATCATCACCGCGAACACGGCCGCGGTGAGACCGTCGAACGCCTGCACCAGCACGAGCGCGTAGGGATCTCGCACCGTCGCGAATAGCAGGCCGCGAATCGTCAGAGCGGCGAACCCGATCAACAGCAGAGGCCGCCGGCCCCAGGTCTGGGCCTTGCGCCCGACCAGCGGGGACAGCAGCGCCACGATCGCCTGCGGAACGATGATGCAGGCGGCGACGAGGACCGTGGCCCACTGGCTCGACCGCGCCGTCACCGCGCTTGCCATCAGCGGCAGCATCGCCGCGTTGGCAAGCTGGAGGAACAGCACGCTGAGCGCGAAGATCACGAGCGGTCGCTGCCGGATCAGATGCCATATGTTGGTGTCGCCGCGATCCCTCGACTCGCGCGGCATCTCGCCGTGGCAACGCGCGATGTCGACCTCATGCTCGCGGATCCGCGACAGCGCGATGAGCGTCGGAATCGCGAGCAGGAAAGTGACCAGGAATACCGAGCGGCTCGACAGCAGATAGCCGGCGGTGCCCATCACCGCGGCGGCAACGCCGTTGCCGAGGGACGCGAAACGGGCGTTACGGCCGAGCCGCTCGCCGATCGCGAATGGACCGACGAGACCGAGGCTGATCGCGGCGATCGCCGGTCCGAGCACGCAACTCGCCGCCGCATGCAGGGTCGCAGCGACCACCACGACGGGGAAGATCGGCATCGCCGCGTAGGCGAGCGCGCAGCAGCCGATGGTCACGATCGCAAGCCCCGCGACCAGCCGCTCGGATTTGGCGGCGTCGATGATCGCTCCACCCGGCATCTGGCCGATCAGGGCGACGATCCCCCCGATCGAGAGCACGAGGCCGATCTCGACCTGGGTCCATTTTTGCGTCGTCAGATAGACCGAGATGAACGGGCCAAATCCGGTCTGGACGTCGGCGAGGAAGAAGATGAACCAGTCGAGACCGCGCAGGCTCTGGCGCGACGGCGCCGGAATGGCCGCAGCCGTCGGCGCGCCGGCAACGTCGTCCTGTTCAACGCGGCCACCGCGATCGTCGACTGCACGATTCGGCTTTTTCGACAACAACACAGGCGCCCAGCCCTCCTCGCGCCTCACTGAACTGCTTGTAGCGGCTGCAAGCTGCCCGACGCACCGAGAACGACGATCGGCGTTTCCTCCTTGTACTCCGGTGCGGCCGCAACCTGCGCTTTGGTCAGTTCCAGGGTGATGCTGTCCTTCTTGTTGGCGATCTTGCCGAAGCGCAACGCGTTCCAGTCCACGACGATCTTGCGGCTGCCGACACCGAGGAAGCCGCCGAAATCGATGACGGCGGCGCGAACATGACCATCACGGTCAACGAGAACGTCGACGATGTGGCCCATGTCCTCGTCCGCGGCGCTGCGGACATCACGGCCCAGCACGCCGTGGACGTCGCTTGCGCCGATGATGGTCACCGACGGCGGCGGCGCGGCGTCTTTCGGCGTGACCGTCACGGTCGAGGCCGGCGGCGGCGCCGGCACATTCACCTCGCTCTGGGGCGCAGGCTGATCATCCGCGGCGCGCGAGCCAGCATTCGTCAAGCCCGCGACGATAGCCATAGCCAGGATCAACAACCCAACGGAACGCATGCACCCTCCTTGCGCGCCGCTAGCGCGCCAGCACGATCGACACCTGAATACGGCCCCGCGTGCGCAGCACCTCCAGCGCAACGTCGTCGCCGTGGCGGCTGACCCGTAGATCGACGCTGGAATCACCCAGATGCAGGTCGCGCAGGATGACCTCGTTCAGGAACGCCGGCAGATGCGGATTGCGCAGCCGGATTTCGCTGCGCGCGACATCGAACTCGATCCCGAGCGCCGCCTCCAGCAGCGTGAACGGCGTCGCACTGGCCCAGGCCTGCGGCGCACAGGCGACGGGATAGAGCGTCGGACCGCGCCGCTTCTCGCGCCGGAAGCCGCAGAACAATTCGGGCAAACGGCGCAGATCCATGTAGGTCGCGGCGTCGAACAGCCCTTTGAACACATGCGCCACCGCATGCTTCAGCCCGTAATGCGCGAGCCCGAGCGCGATCAGCGCATTGTCGTGCGGCCAGATCGAGCCATCATGATAGGACATCGGATTGTAGCGTACCTCGCTCTGCGCGACCGTACGGATGCCCCAGCCGGAAAAGAAATGCGGCCGCATCAGGTCGGCGGCGACTTGCCGGGCGCGGTCTTCCCGGACCATGCCGCTGAAGAGAACCTGCCCGGCATTCGACGTCCGCACCTTGCATGGCCTCTTCTTGCCGTCGAGCGCGAGCGCGTAGGTGCCGAGCTCCTCGCACCAGAACGCGTTCTCGAAGCGCTCCGCCAGCGCCTGCGCCTCGGCTTCGAGCTTCTTCATGCGGTCGAGCTTGCCGAGCCGCTGCGCGCAGCGCGCGGCGAGATGCTTCGCGGCGAAGACATAGCCCTGCACTTCGGCCAGCGCGATGTTGCCTTCCGCGAGCCGGCCGTCGGCATGGAAGATCGCGTCGTAGGAATCCTTCCAGCCCTGGTTGGCTAGCCCCTTTTCGGTGGCGCGCTGGTATTCGACGAAGCCGTCCTGGTCGGGATCGCCGGGCCCGTCGATCCAAGCGAGCCCCGCCTCGATCGCGGGCCACAGCTCGGTCAGGGTCTTCTCGTCGCCGGTGCGCTCGAAATAGCGTCCGGCCAGCAGCACGAACAGCGCGGTCGAATCGACGCTGCCGTAATACTGTGCGAACGGCACCTCGCGCAGCGCGGCCATCTCGCCGCCGCGCATCTCGTGCAGGATCTTGCCGGGTGCGGCGTCGGCGAGCGGATCGACTGAGGTGGCCTGGAAGTACGCCAGCCGCCGCAGCACGCCCTTCGCGACCCGCGGGTCGATCCACAGCATCTGCAGCGCGGTGATCAGGCCGTCGCGGCCGAACGTGGTCGAGTACCAGGGAATGCCGGCGTAGGGATAGCGCCCCTGCGGCGTCTCGGTCATCAGCATGTTGAGGTCGGCCATGGCCTGGCACAGCACCTCGTTGAAGATGTTGTTGGAGGTTTCGACGCTGGCGGCACCCATCGTCGACTGGCGCATCTCACGGCGATGCGCCAGCAGACTGGCGAAGAACCGCGCGGGCTTCTGCGTCAGCGGCCGGTTGCAGGACACTGCCACGAACAGCGACTTCGATTCGTGCGGCTCCAGTTCGAGCTCCCATGTCGCCGCATTCACCGAGAGCCGGGACGGTCGCGGGTCGAGGTGCAGGCCCGTGGTGCGCTCGGTGTCGTCAAGCCCGCGATACTCGAACAGCACGTCGGTCGGCCCCAGCAGCCGGCTCGCGCCGATACCGCGGCGCGGGCGCCGCTCGCCGCGAACCTCGAACAGGTCGGCGAAATCGTTGTCGAACAGCAGCGTCAGCTCGAAGCTGGCCCGCTGTTCGCCATGGTTCTGGACGCCGATGCGCTGATAGGCCGTGCCGCGCCACAGGAAGATGGTGCGTACGATGTGCAGCAGATCCTTCTGCAGCACGATCCGCCCCTGACGATAGATGTCGGGATTGGTAAGATCGACCGTCAGCGCCGAATTGTCGTCACGCAAATTCGAGCCCAGCAGCAGCGGCTGCAGATCGTCGAGCACGAGCTCGAGCCGGGCAAGATAGCGGGTGTCGTGATGGAACAGGCCGTCCGGCCCGCCCGCCGAGGCGCCGATGTCGCCATGGCTGTCGAGCACGATGAAGGTGTCGTCGTGCTTGAGCGAACGCCGCGGCCGCGCGGCGGGGCCCGTCATCGGAATGTAGAACGACTGTTCCGCGACCGCTTCCACTGTCTGGGACACGGAAATGATCTGGGTTACGGCTTCGGCTGCCATGAGCTGCTCCCCTGCGCCTTGTGTCGACACGCAACCAACGCAAACGCGAACGTTGAGTTTATGCCGCGAACTTCGCGAGCCGGCTCATTTCCTGCGTCACGAGCTCGCGATACGGCCCGTGGGTCTGCATCAACCGGTCCGGCGCCCCGTCCTCGATGATCTTGCCGGCCCTCAGGACCACCACGCGGTCGAAATTGCGCAGCGTCGCCAGACGGTGCGCGATCGCGATCACGGTACGTCCGCGCATCAGGCGCGTCAGCGCCTCGCGGATCGCTTCCTCGGATTCGCTGTCGAGCGCGGCAGTGGCTTCGTCCAGCAGCAGGATCGGCGCGTCCTTCAGGAAGGCGCGCGCGATCGCGATGCGCTGACGCTGGCCGCCCGACATCTTCACGCCGCGGTCGCCGACCATGGTGTCGAGGCCGTCGGGCAGGCTCTCCACGAAATCGCAGCGCGCCGCGATCGCCGCGCGCAGCACTTCATCGTCCGTCGCATTCGGCCGGCCGTAGCGGATGTTCTCGCGGATCGAGCGATGGAATAGCGAGATGTCCTGCGGGACCACGGAGATGGCCTCGCGCAGGCTCTGCTGCGTGACCATCGCGACGTCCTGTCCGTCCACGGTCACGCTGCCCTCGTCGACATCGTAGAAGCGCTGGAGCAGCGTGAACAATGTCGACTTGCCGCCGCCGGACTGTCCGACCAGGCCGACGCGCTGGCCGGGCTGCAGGCGCAGGCTGAACCGCTCGAAGATCTTCTCGCTGCCGGGATAGCCGAACGTCACGTTGTTGTAGGCGATCGCCGCGCCGCTCTTGACCAGCGGCTCCGCCTCGGGATGGTCGCGCAGTTCGTGCGGCACCAGTAGCGTGGCGATGGCTTCGGTCAGCCGCGCGACATGCTGGGTAACGTCGACCAAGGCCACGGCGAGATCGCGCGTGGCATTCAGGATCGACAGGCCGAGCGTGCAGACCAGCACGACGTCGCCGGTGGTCGCCTCGCCCTGCTGCCAAAGGGTGATGGCCCAGGCCATCAGCGCGACGGTCAGGACGACAGTCACGCCGGCGTGAGTGAGCCTGAGCTTCTCCAGGTATCGGAGGCTTCGGCCACGCGCGGTGAGTTCCCGATTGACGGTGGCATCGAAACGCTCGTGCTCGTGACCGATGCCGCAAAAGGCGCGGACCAACGGCATGTTGCTGATCACGTCGATCATTTCGCCGTCGACCACGGCCGCCTTGTCCGCAAAATCGTCATGCAGCGGCTTGCCGGCAGCGGCCAGGTGGAACATCGCGATCACCATGCCGCCCGCGATCACGATCAAACCGAGTGCCATATAGGGGCTCACGGTTCCAATCAGTGCGATGGCCGCAACTGTGGCGATGCACGGCGGCAACACATTCCAGACGAACATGTTCTCGACCGTGAAGACGGCGTTGGATGTGGCGGTAATGCGGCTGGTGAGCATGCCCGGCATACGGTCCGAGAAGTAACTCGGCGCGTGCCCTGTCAGATGACGAAAAATGTCACGCCGCAGATCGCCGGTGACACGGACGAAGGTGAAGCTCGCTGTCCAACTCGCGATGCGCCACAGGAAATTGTCAGCGGCGATGAGCGACATGAGAAAAATGAATGCCAGCCATACATTCCCACCATGCGATGTTCCCGCTGACAAACTGTCGACGAGGGATTTGACGCCGTACTGCGTGCCCACCGAGCAGGCAACGGCTGCCACGACTGCGGTCAGGATCACCAAATGCGACGCAAGACGCCGCTTAAGATAGCGCAAGACAAAGGCAAATGGCCTGCGCGCGTATCCGGAAAGCTGATCCATATGACTGCAACCCCGTCGTGATGTTTCCAGTTTTGTTGCTGACCGACTGAACATCGATCAGTTCGCCTCGGTTCCCGGGCGCAGCCATCACGTCATGCGGATGCGGACGTTCTGAGAAGATGTGATGGCAGCATCGAGACAGAGCGCGTGACGTGTCGAATAAGTAACGATTGGTGAGAGGAACTTCGCAACTGCGGGAACGTTCCCTTGGCTGGCATTGCCGGTGCCGCACACGCTGGGGGTTTCAACGATCATGATCGCAAAGGAGATGGTGAGATGCGCATCGCGCAGGTAGCTCCGTTGACGGAGGCTGTTCCACCCAAGCTTTATGGCGGCACCGAGCGGGTGGTGCATTGGTTGACGGAGGAGCTGGTTGCCCTGGGACACGACGTGACGCTGTTCGCAAGCGGCGACTCGCAGACGTCGGCAAAACTGGATGCGCTCTGGCCGAGAGCGCTTCGCCTCGACGGTTCCGTGCGCGATCCCAATGCACTGCACATGGTGATGCTGGAGCGCGTCCGGCGGAAATGCGACGACGAGGAGTTCGACTTCCTCCACTTCCATCTCGACTATTATCCGTGGTCGCTGTTCTACCGTCAGCCGACCCCGTTCGTGACCACGCTGCACGGCCGGCTCGATCTGCCCGAGCATCAGCCGGTGTTCAACACCTTCTCCAAGATCCCGGTGATCTCGATCTCGAATGCGCAGCGGCGGCCGGTGCCGCAGGCCAACTGGGTGACGACGATTCACCACGGCCTGCCGGAGAACCTGCTGACCCCGAAGCCGGCCAAGCAGGAATATCTCGCCGTGCTCGGCCGCATCGCCCCGGAAAAGGGTGTCGATCGCGCGATCAAGATCGCGACCCATTGCGGCATACCGCTGAAGATCGCAGCCAAGGTCGATCGCGCCGACCAGGATTACTATGACGAGCTGATCCGTCCGATGATCGAGAACAATCCGCTGGTCGACTTCATCGGCGAGATCAGCGATCACGAGAAGTCGGATTTCCTGAGTGGCGCGCTCGGCCTGCTGCTGCCGATCGACTGGCCGGAACCGTTCGGCCTCGTGATGATCGAAGCGATGGCCTGCGGAACGCCGGTCGTCGCCTTCAACCGAGGCTCGGTACCGGAGATCATCGATGAAGGCCTCACCGGCTTCGTGGTCGAGGACGTGATCAGCGCGGCCGGTGTCGTCAATCGTCTTGCACAGCTGGATCGCACCGCCATCCGCAAGCAGTTCGAAACGCGCTTCACCGCGCGGCGAATGGCGCTGGATTATCTGGCGGCCTATCGCGGCCTGACCGAAACCCAGTCGCCGCGCATCAAGCTGGTGAGCAGCGCGGAGTAGCGGGCGAGTTCTTCCAAGAGCGATGGCCGGGCGCAGCCTGTTCAAGGCGCCCGGCCGTTGGCATCCCGCCCCACCCCATCAAGACTTCATCGCGAGCGCAGCGAAGCAGTCCAGCGTCTCTCCGCGGAGGGATTCTGGATTTCTTCGCTACGCTCGCAATGACGAGAAGGCGATGGTGCGCTACGTCACCACCGCGCGCTTAGGCTCGACGATCTCGAACATGCGCGGGAATTCGTCCATCAGCCCCATCAGCTCGGCGAGCCGCATCGGATTGCCCGCGAGCTTGATCTTGCCGGCCGCCACCGCCTCGGGAAAGCTCGTCAGCTTCGCAATCACCTCATCGAGCGTGGCGCGCGCCAGCGTGAAACTGGCATCGGCCCCGCCCGCCTGCACGCCCTCGGTGTAGGTGAGCGCGCAGTTCTCCAGATTGAGCACGAAGGTCTCGCCCGTATCGGAAAAGCTCCAGTTCAGCACGATGTGCTTGCCCTCGGCCTTCGGGCCGTTGAGGCGGACGCCGAGCACGTCCCAGAGCTGCTCGGTGCGCAGCGCCGCCAGCGTCTCGCGCGGCATCGGCGGGCGCGCCGGGGTCTTGGGCATGCCCTGCCGCAACTCCTGGGCGCCGAACAGATAGGCGTTGCGCCAGGTCGAGCTTTCGGCGGCATAACCGAGTTGCTCCAGCGTGTCGGCGAGCAACGCACGCGCCGCCGCGTTGTCCGGCTCGGCAAAGACGAGATGTCCGAGCGCCTGCGCGACGAACCGGAATTCGCCCTTGGCAAAATCGGTCCGCGCGCGCGCCAGGATCGCGTCGGCGCCGCCCATATACTCGACATACTTCTTGCCCGACTCCACCGGCGGCAGCGGATCGAGATTGACCGGATTGGCGTCGTACCAGCCGAGATATTTCTGATAGATCGCCTTCACATTGTGGCGGATGTGGCCGTAATAGCCGCGGCCGTGCCAGGCGCCCTCGAGACTCTTCGGCAATTGGATCGTCTCGGCGATCTCCGCGGCCGTCAGCCCGTGGTTCATCAGCCGGATGGTCTGATCATGCGCGAATTTATAGAGGTCGCGCTGCTGCCGGATCATGGTGCCGATCCGCTCGCGCCCCCACACCGGCCAGTGATGCTGGCCGCACATCGCCTCCGCCTTGCCGTCCCACAGCCGCAAGGCCTCGTTGAGATATTTCGACCAGGCCAGCGCGTCGCGCACATCCGCGCCACGGAACGGCAGCAGATTGTGGAAATTGTGCGTGCAATTCTCGGCGAGGTTCAGCAGCTTGTAGCGCGGGATGAAGAAATGCATCTCCGCGGGGGCTTCGCTGTTCGGCGCCATCTGGAATTCGAATTCGACACCGTCGATCACGCGCCGGTCCCCGGTCGCCATGATCAGGTCGGTCGGGCGCAGCAGCGCGACGCTGCCCGCCGCCATCGACTTGCCGAGGCCGCAATCGACCTGCCCGCGCACACCTTTGGCGAGGAACGGGCCGAACTGATATTGCGCACGGCGCAGCATCGCGGGGCCGGCGATGATGTTCTCGGAGACCGCGTGCTCCATGAACAGGTTCGGCGCGACGATCGGCACGCGGCCGGTGGCGAGCGCGTCCTCCTCCAGCACGCCACGCGCGCCGCCCCAGTGATCGGTGTGGGTGTGGGTGAAGATGACGGCTGCGACCGGCTTCGTGCCGCGATGGCTGTAGTAGAGGTCGAGCGCGGCGCGGGCGCCTTCGATCGAGGTCAGCGTGTCGACGACGATGACGCCGGTATCACCCTCGATCAGCGTCATGTTGGCGATGTCGAGACCCCGCACCTGGTAGACACCGGGCACGACCTCGAACAGGCCATGCTGCATGTTGAGGCGCGACTGCCGCCACAGGCTCGGATTGACGGTCGGCGGTGCCTGCTCGGCGGACAGGAAGCCATACGGCTTCAGGCTCCAGACCGTCCGTCCTTGCGGGCTGGTGATCTCCGCGTTCTCGATCGTGCCGAGAAAGCCGCGCGCGGCGTCGTCGAAATCCCGCGTGTCGGAAAATGGCAGCGCGCTCAACATCGCCGCCTGCTGCGCGATGACGGATGGCGTTGCGTCCTTCGGCTCTAAGCTGGATGCCTCGGTCATGTCTGTCCTCCCGGCCTGTCGGGCGGCATCTAATCGCATCTCATGGGCGATTGCCATCGCCAGTGGAGGCAGCAGAAATGTATTTCCCTTCTCCGCTCGCCGGAGGGGCTGACGCGAAGCGCCGGATCAGCGGTATCGCTGCGCAAACTCAGTCGTGAGAGGCGCTCGGGGAAAGATGCCCGCTCGCCCGGCTTTGCGACCGCGAGGCCACCCTCCCCCACAGGGGAGAGGGTGCGGCAACTCAGTGCATGCCGAGCACGCGCGGCAGCCACAGCGTCAAATCGGGCCAATAGGTCACGATGACGAGGAAGCCGAGCATGGTGAGCAGCCACGGCATCACGGCCCCTGCCAGATCCGTGATCCGCATGCGCGCGATCATGGACGCGACATAGAGGTTCAAGCCGACAGGCGGATGGCAGAGGCCGACCTCCATGTTGACATCCATCACGATGCCGAAATGCACGAGGTCGATGCCGAGCTTCTTGGCCGCCGGCGCCAGGATCGGCGCCATGATCAGGATGATCGAGTTCGGCTCCATGAAGTTGCCGGCGAGCAGCAGCAGCACGTTGACCACGAGCAGGAAGCCGACCCAGCCGAGATTCTGCGCTGCGATCCAGTCGGCGAGCGTCGCCGGCAGGTTTTCGTTGGAGAGCACGAAGGAGAACAGCACCGCGTTGGTGACGATGTAGAGCAGCATCGCGCTGGTGTTGGCGGCGCGCAGCAGCACCCGCGGCACCTCAGAGAACTTGATCGCCTTGTAGACGAACACGGCGATGACGAAGGAGTAGACTGCAGCCATTGCCGCCGCTTCGGTTGCGGTGAACAGGCCGCTGTAGATGCCGCCGATGATGATGACGACCAGCATCAAGCCCCAGATGCTCTCGCGGAAGGTCCGGACCGTGTCGCCCCAGCTCGCCTTCGGCAGCCGCGGATAGTCGCGCTTGCGCGCGAGCCACCAGGTGACGATGCAGAGCATGGTCGTCAGCAGGATGCCGGGCAGCAGGCCGGCGACGAACAGCGCCCCGATCGAGGTGTTGGTCGAGACCGCGTAGACGATCTTGGGGATCGACGGCAGCATCAGGATACCGAGCGAGCCCGCAACAGTGATGATCCCGGCGCCGAAACGCATGGGATAGCCGTGCCGAACCATTTCGGGCAGCACGATCGCGCCGATCGCGGCGACAGTCGCCACGCTCGAACCGCAGACCAGCGCGAACATCGCGCAGGCGACGATGCCGGCAAGGCCCAGTCCGCCATGCCAGTGGCCGATCAGCGACGTCGCGAAGTTGATCATCCGTCGCGCGACGCCGCCGTGGGTGAGGAAATTGCCGGCGAGGATGAAGAACGGGATCGCCATGATCTCGAAGCCCTCGATGCCCGTGAAGAGCTTCATCGAGACCGCCTCGATCGGCACCGTGGTCAGCGTGAACAGGAACGTCATCACGGTGAGACCGAGCGCGATCGAGACAGGGATGCCGGTCAGCATGAGCGCGATCAGCAGCGCGAACACCGTGACGGCGCGCATCCAGTGCGGCAGCAGGATGATTCCGGTCTTCTCGGCAAGGCACAGCGCAAAGATCAGGATCGGCGCCATGATCAGGATCACGCCCAGCGGCGAGACCTTCCGTGCGGCGGCGCGGGTGGCGGCGCCCGCGGGTTGCGGATGCAGCGCGGGCGAGACATCGGCTTCCACGCCATCGACGTGGGCTTCGTCGTGATGCGGCAGGTTGCCGGTCCAGTAATAGGACCACGAGACCTGCAGGAAGCGGAAACACATCAGGCCCGAGCCGAGCGGGATCGCCAGATAGACGAACCACATCGGCGCTTCGAGGTCGTTCGACTGCTGGCCGGTGTGGAACATCTCGCGCACGAAGGAGGCGCCGAAAGCGGCGATCATGCCGGTGAACAACGCGCCGCACAGCAGCGAGAACAGGATCACGTGCTTGCGCGAATGCTCGGGCAGCCGGTTGACAAGGAGATCGACGCCGACATGGATGCCGGTGCGCACGCCATAGGCCGCGCCGAACTTCGCCATCCAGATGAACATGTAGATGCAGAGTTCCTGCGCCCAGGACAGGTCGAGCTCCGACAGGAAGGTGAACAGGCCCTGCGCCAGGGCGGCAAGCCAGGTCAGTCCGTGCGCGCTGGCCCATCTCGCGAAGACGATCGATTCGCCCGCGCCGTAGCGGTGCACGACGGCGATGAAGATCAGGCCGGTTGCAGCCGCGATGAGCGTCGCGATCAACCACTCTTCGAGATGATTGAGCGCCTGATTGAGCACGCGAAGCAAATCAAAGTCCCCCTATCGATGCGAAACGGCCGGAAGTGCGCACACTCCCGACCGTTCGTATTGCTCTCCCGGAAAACGCGTCAGTTCATCTTGACGTCGAGTTCCTTGGCGACCAGATCGAGCACTTCCTGCCCGACCCGGCCCTTTGCCCATGTATAAGTCGGCCGCATCGCATCCTGCCATGCCTTGCGGTCAGCGTCGGTCAGGTAGTGCAGCGTCGCCCGGCCCGATTTCTTGATCTCGGCCAGCGCGTCCTCGTTTTCCTGATGCGCGATCTGGTTGGTGTATTCGGTCGCATCCGCCATCGCCTTTTCGAGTTGCGTGCGGATGTCCGGCGGCAGGCCGGACCAGAACTTCGAGTTGACGATGACGGCATATTGCAGATGCGCGTGATAGGACACGGTGATGTCCTTCTGCACTTCGTAGAATTTCTGGGTCAGGTAGTTGGACGCGGTGTTCTCGCAGCCGTCGACCACGCCGGTCTGCAGCGCCTGGTAGACTTCGGAGAACGCCATGATCTGCGGGATCGCGCCGAGGATACGGAAATACTGGTCGGCGATCTTCGATCCGGAGATACGGAATTTCAGGCCCTTGAAGTCTTCCGGCTTGATCAGCGGGCGGCTGGCGGAGACCATGTGGAAACCGTTGTCCCAATAAGCGAGCCCGGTGATGCCCTTGGCTTCGAGCTTCTGGAACAGCCACTTTCCGACCGTTCCCTTCATCGCGTTGGAATAGGTCGCGTCGTCCTTGAACAGCCAGGGCAGATCGAGCGCCTCGAACTCCTTCACGCCGAGCGGAGCGAACTTCGCGGTGGATGGTGCCAGCATCTGCACCGAACCGAGCTGCAGCGCCTCGATCTCTTCCTTGTCCTTGTAGAGCGAGGAATTCGGATAGACCTCGATCTTGACCTTGCCGTCGGTGTACTTCTCAGCCAGTTCCTTGAACTTCAGCGCACCCTTGCCCTTCGGCGTGTCGTTGGCGACGACATGACTGAACTTGATGACGATCGGGCTCTGGGCCTGCACCATGGCCGGAGCCAGAGCAAGCGCGGCCGCGGCGACCGCAAGAAGCAGTTTGCGCATGAAGGACCTCCCCAACAACCTCGGAAACCGGGTTCTTTTTTGTTTTCCGGCTTCAGTAGTGGCAGCAATCGGCCACACGAACAACTAGACCTAAGCCCAATTTGACGCAGTCAGACCGTCTTGACGAGTGTTGTATTGACCGACAGGCGCCCGCCCAGCTTTGTGGGGCGAGCGCATGTCGGCATCGGCGCCGCGCGATTACCCCTTGCGCTGGGCGACCATGAAAAGACGCCGGAACGGGAACAGCGTCTGCCCCGCTCCATTCTTCGGATAGGCCTTTGCCACCCGCTCGCCATAGGCCGCTTCGAAGGCCGCCTTCTCTTCGCCCTGCAACACGTCGAGGTAGCGCGTCAGCCAGGTGCCCTTGGTCCATTCCTTCACGGGATTGTCGCCTTCGAGGACCTGGAGATATTCGGTCTCCCAAATATCGATGTTCTCCGAGAGCGGCGCGAGCACGTCATGATAGAAGGCCGGTCCCTCGACCGGCGGCGGGGTGACGAGGTGTTCGACCTTGGCCCGCCAGGGTCCGTTCAGCGCGGTCTCGCCGATCAGGACATGCGAGGGAGCGGTGAAGTTGCGCGGCATCTGCACCGCGAGCATGCCGCCGGGCACGACCTTCTCCATCACCGAGGGGAAGAGTGCCGCATGATTGGGCAACCAGTGCAGTGCGGCATTGGAATAGACCAGATCATACTGCTTCGCGGGACGCCAGTGGCCGAGATCCTCATGCGACCATTCCACGTCGGGCGCGGCCTTCCGGCCGGCGGCCACCATCTCGGCCGAGCCCTCGACGCCGGTGACGACGGCGCCCGGCCAACGCTCCTTGATCAGTTTCGTGACATTGCCAGCCCCTGCCCCGAGATCGGCAATCGCGCGCGGCGCGAAATCCGGAATCCGCATCAGCAGGTCGATGGCGGGCCGGAGGCGGTGGCCCGAGAATTTCAGATATTGCTGCGGATCCCATACCATCGTTCAAGCCTTTTCTTTTTCGTATTTCCTTCGCGAGGCCCCTTGGTTACCACTGCTCCTCCCGGTCGGGCAAATCGCCGCACCCGGGACACATCAGGAAATGAACGCCAAAACGCGAAAAGCGAACAAGAGAGCGTGTGAACATGGACCTCGGGCTCAAATCGAAAACCGCAGTCGTCACGGGAGCGAGCATCGGCATCGGCCGCGCCATCGCAAAGGGCCTGGCCGCCGAAGGCGTCCGCGTGGTGGGCGTGGCCCGGCGCACCGATCTGCTCGCCGAACTGGTCAAGGAGGTCGGCGGCGGGCTGATCACACCGCTCGAGCAGGACGTCATGGCCAAGGACGCGGCCGAGAAGATCGCCGCCTTCGCGCTCGGGGAACTCGGCCATGTCGACATTCTCATCAACAATGCCGGCGGCAGCCGTCCCCTGCCCGTCGATGCGCCCGACAGCAAATGGGACGAGGCGATCGCGCTGAACTTCACCAGCTACCGCCGCATCGCGCACGCGCTGCTGCCGCAGATGATCGAGCGCAAATGGGGCCGCATCGTCAACATCACCGGCAAGTCCGAGCCGGAAGGGCTCAACGCGGCGTTCGCGGCGAAGGCCGCAGTGCATGCCTGGGCCAAGGGCCTGTCCCGCGAGATCGGCGAGCACGGCATCACCATCAACTGCATCCCGCCCGGCCGCATCATGAGCGAGCAGATCCGCCGCAACTATCCGCCGGATTATCGCGAGCGTTTCGCGGAGGAAGAAATTCCAGTGGGGTATTGGGGCGAGCCGGAGGACCTCGCGGCGCTCGCGGTGTTCCTGGCCTCACCGGTGGCGCGCTACATCACGGGGACGGTGATCCCGGTGGATGGCGGCTTGCGGAGGTATCAGTTCTAAGGCCTCACGGGCCCGCGCGAAGGCGAACAATGCAGCAATGGCAAAGGCGCGGCCGCTGACCGCGCCTTTTCCACGTCCCGCGCTTCTCGTATCCCGGACGCGATGCGGCGCAACGTGCTTCGCAGAGCCGGGCACAAGAAGTCATGCAGGCGCCGGCGGCGATGCCTGACGTCTTCCATCAGGCATCGCCGTCGTCATCGACTACTTCTCGGTCTTGTAGGACTGATTCTTCGCGATCGTGACCCAGCGGCCGTTCTTGATCTGGCCGATGGTCGCCGCGGAGACGCCGAGATGGTTGTCCTTGGAGAACGACACCGGCGCGCCGCCGAAGATGTCATCGAAGACCTTGCCCGATTCCATCGCGGCAATCAGCGAATCCGTGGTCAGGTTCTTGCCGGCGAGGCCTGCATAGAACGCGAACGCCATGGCGCCGTCATAGCCCGAGGTCGATTGCAGGTTGGGATCGACGCCGAACATCTTGCGGTAGGCCTCGATGAATTCCTTCACCTTGCCGGTCGCGGTATCCGGATAAAAGATCTCGGTCTGGCCGACACCGAAAATGCCCTCTGCGGCGTCCTTGCCGAGTTCATGCAGGTCCGGCACGTAGCTCGGCGACGACACCACGAACAGCGGCGTCCAGCCGAGCTTCTTGGCGGCCGTGACGATGCCGACGGATTCGCGGACCACAGAGCCCAGCGCGACGAGATCGCAGCCGTCAGCCTTCATGCGCGCGACCTGCGAATTGAAGTCGGTCGCACCGCGCTTGAACGACACGCGCGTTGCCTCCGGCACCTTCAGGTCCTTGAGCTGGTCTGAATAGGCGTCGGTGAAGTTCTTCCCCATCTCGTCGTCCTGATAGACGATGCAGGGCTTCTTGATGCCGTTGTGCTCAATCACGTATTTGATGCCGAGCCGCATGGTGTCGTAGTACGGGCTGAACATGTTGAACTTCAGCCTGTCCTCGGGCTTGGCCGGGTCCATCTTGAAGGTGAATTCGGCGGCGGTGATCGGGAACAGATGCGTCAACCCGGCGCCCTGCACCAGCGGCATCGGCGCCAGCGTGGTCGCCGAGCCCATCGCCGATACGATCGAGAAGGCCTTGTCGAGCTCGATCAGCTTCTGCGTCTGCAGCACCGCCTTCTTCGGATCGTAGCTGTCGTCCTCGAGGATCAGCTTGATCTTGCGGCCGTTGATGCCGCCCGCGGCGTTGATCTGCTCGACCGCGAGCTTCATGCCTTGCGAAGCCGGAACACCCCACGACTTGATCGGTCCGGAGAGATCCATGTGCGTGCCGATCACGATCTCCGTGTCGGTGACGCCCTGCGTCTTGAACTGTGCGAGCGCGGGCTGCGCCGCCAGTCCCGTAAGCGCGACGATCGCGGCTGACAAAAGGAAACGTGACGTCATGGCTGATAATCCTCCCTGGGGCTTCTGGTTATGCGCTCTGTGAAATGGCGCCTTCTTCGACGGAACGATCTTCCCGGCACAGCAGCCGGCGGCGCAGGACGAGCATCGCGCTGAGTTCGGGATCACCGGGACCGAGCGAGCGCTCGATCAGGGTGAAGTCGTCGATCCTGACGGGTGCGCGCGTGTTGGTCTCCGCGATCACCCGGCCGATCAGCGCGCGGATGTCCTGCGAACGGCAAAGGCTAAGGAAGTGCGTGAACGGGATGCTGTTGTCCTGCGCGAACTTGATCACGGGATCGGGGTCCATCAGGACGGCGGCGATCACCTGCCCGCGCGCGTCACGATGCAGGAAGGCATCGGCGACATAGGGCGATGTCACGAGATCGGCTTCGCTCGCGAGCGAGGCGGCGCCGCCGCTGCGATCGAGGAGATCCGCGAGCCGGCCGGCGGGATTGGCCTGCCCGGCCGCGCCCGCATGGACGACATCGCCGCTGTGCCACCAGCCGTCCCGGACCGCGTTCGTGCCCTCGCCGGCATAACCGACGAAGAGTGTATCGGACCGCAGCCGGATCTCGCCGGACGCGAGCGTCTCCAGGGTCACGCCGTCGAGTGTTCTGAACGCGCCGCGATGCACCGCGAGCGTGACGGCCCCGCCCGACTCGGCATGGCCATAGGCATCGGTCAAAGGCCGCCGGATCGCCGCGAACCAGGCTCCGACATCGGCGCGCGACGGTGCGCCGGTGGTGACGCAGAGCCGAGCACGCGACAGGCCGATACGGCTGCGGAGCGGCGCCAGGACCAACGCATCCAGAAGCGGATTCGGCCCGTCGCTCCCGGGCTTCAGGGCGAGCCCGATCATGCGGCGCTGGAACGCCGTCGCCTCCGCCGCGGCCAGCTCGACTCCGGATTTCAGCTTCCCCCACAAGCGCGGCGGCGCCTGCACGACGGTCGGCTGCAATTCGCGGAGATCGGCGAGCGCGGTCTCACGGCTTTCGGGGAAATTGAGGATGCAGCCTGCCAGCAGCGAGGCGTAGACGCCGACGACGCGTTCCATCACGTGATGCAGCGGCGTCAGCGACAGGCGCTCGTCGCTGGGGCCGAGCTGCAACTCGCGGGCCGCGCGCGCGGCCTGCCGGCCAAGCGCGGCCTGGGTCAGCAAAGCGCCGCGCGCCGGCGCGGTGACGCCCGACGTCATCACGATCGCCGCGATCGCCGCGTCGGCGGGTACGGCAACGGGTTCGGCGTCCCCACCGCGCGCCTGCAGCTCCGCCAGGGTCATCACATGATCCACGCGCGCGCCATCGTCCCATTGGTCGTGCATGACGACGATCAACCGCAGTCCCGGGCAGCGGCCGCGAATGCCGAGCGCCCTGTGCAGATGCGCGTCCCCGGCGACGAAGAGAATGGAGACGCCGAAGAGATCGACGAGACGCGCCAGCTCGTCGCTGTCGGCATCGGCGTCGAGACCCGCCGAGACGCCGCCGGCCGCCATGATGCCGAGATCGGCCAGCACCCAATCCGCGCAGGTGTCGCCGCAGACGGCCGCGACGTCCTTGTCCCGCAGGCCGGAGGCGCGCAAGCCGCGCGCGATCGCGGCAATGCGTGCCGCCGTCTCGGTCCCGCTGAGCGGCTGCCAGAGCCCATAGCGCTTCGAGCGCATCACCGTTGCGCCGCCATGGGCCGCGAGCGCCGCCGCAAGACGTGCCGACAGGGCCTCGGGTTCAGCGCCGCCCATGACCACCTTCGCTGTGCATACCCAGATAGAATTCGCGCACCTGATCGGACTGCAGCAGGTTGGCGCAGGTATCGTGCATCACCACGCGGCCGACCTCCAGCACATAGCCATAATGCGCCGTCTCCAGCGCCATCTTCGCATTCTGCTCGACCAGCAGGATCGAGACGCCCTCCTCGGCGTTGAGGCGGCGGATGATCGTGAAGATCTCCTTCACCAGCAGCGGCGAGAGCCCGAGGGACGGCTCGTCCAGCAGCAGCACCTTGGGACGGCTCATCAAGGCGCGGCTGATCGCCAGCATCTGCTGCTGGCCGCCGGACAACTGCCCCGCGATCTGGTTCTGCCGTTCGCGCAACACCGGAAAATAGTCGAACACCTTCTCCAGGTCGTCGGAGACGTTCTTGCTGTCGTTGCGGATGTAGGCACCCATCCGCAGATTGTCGCGAACGGAGAGGAACGGAAACACCTCGCGTCCTTCCGGCACATGGCTGATGCCGAGCCGCACGACCTTGTCCGGCTCCATCGCGCGGATCTTCCGGCCCTCGAACTCGACCGTCCCCTTCACGGGATCGAGCACGCCGGAGATGGTCTTGAGGATGCTGGTCTTGCCGGCGCCGTTGGCGCCGAGCACGGTGACGATCTGTCCCTGCATGAGATCGAGGCTGATGCCGCGGATCGCGGTGATCGGACCGTAGGTGCTTTCGACATTGGCCAGTCGGAGGATCGGTTGCGTGCTGCCCATCGTCATGCCCCGAGATAGGCCGCGATGACGTCGGGATGGCCCTGCACCTCGGCGGCGGTTCCGAGCGCCATCATCTTCCCGTAGTTCAGCGCGAGCACGCGGTCGGACACCCGGCTGACCAGCGACATGTCGTGCTCGACCATCAGGACCGTGACGCGCAGGCGGCGGTTGATCTCCAGGATCCATTCCGCCATGGCATTGGTTTCCTCGACGTTGAGCCCGGACGAAGGCTCGTCGAGCAGCAGCAGCGTCGGACCGACGCACAGCGCGCGGGCCACCTCGATCACCTTGCGGACGCCATAGGGCAGATTGCCGATCGTGGTGTCGCGGTATCTCTGCAGCCGCAATACGTCCATCACCTCCTCGGCGGCGCGCCGGTGCGCGACCTCCTCGGCGCGGACCTTCCCGGTGCGCAGGATGTCCTGCCAGGCGCGCGTGGTCGAATGCCGGTGGCGCCCGACCAGAAGGTTCTGCAGGGTCGAGGCGCTCTCGAACAGCTCGATGTTCTGGAACGTGCGCGCGATGCCGCGCCCGGCGATCTGCTGGGCCGAGAGCCGCGTGACGTCCTCGTCGCGGAAGATGATCTGGCCCGCGCTCGGCGTGTAGAGCCGGCTGATGAGATTGAACAGCGTGGTCTTGCCCGCGCCGTTCGGGCCGATGATGGTGAAGACCTCGCCCTCGTTGATTCCGAACGAGACGTTGTCCACGGCCGTGAGGCCGCCGAACTTCACCGTCAGGTTCTTGACGTCGAAGAAGGTCATCGGCGCTCGGACTTCAGGAACATGCGGGGCGGACGGGCGCTGCGTTGCCGCGCCAGCGGGAACTGTTTGAAATAAGCCTTCACGCGCTGCCAGCGGCCGTCGAGGCCCAGCGGCTCGTGGATGATGAAGACGATGATGATGATGCCGAAGATCAGCGACTTCAGGCCCGGCGCGTTGACCACGCGCAGCACGCCGGCCTGGACGGCCTGGGTCGCGGCGTCGGGCAGGTACAGGCCGTGCGTCACCATGTCGGTCCACAGCGGCAGCTTGTCCTTGAGGATGATGAGCAGCGGATCGGCCATGATCATGAAGATCGCGCCGAACACCGCGCCCCTGAGACTGACCAGCCCGCCGATGATGATGATCATGACGAAGTCGATCGACACCGACAGACTGAACATCTCGGGCGAGATGAACGACATCTTGTGCGCATAGAGCGCGCCCGCGATTCCGGTGATGCCGGCGGACAGCGCGAAGGCGGTGGTCTTGTAGCGCGCGGTGTCGATGCCCATGCTGCGCGCGGCGGTCTCGGAGTCCCGGATCGCCATGAACGCGCGCCCGGTCGAGGAGCGGATGATGTTGATGGCGGCGAGGATCACCAGCACCGTGACGAGCAGGCAGAGGTAGTAGAAGCCTTCCGTGCCGAGCTTCAGTCCGAAGAGGGACGGCGGCTGCAGCATCAGGCCCTCGTTGCCGTTGGTGACGCTCTCCCACCGCGCGATGATCTCCTCGACGATGAAAGCGAAGGCGAGCGTCGCGATGGCGAGATAGATTCCGTGCAGGCGCAGCGCCGGCAGGCCGACGAGATAGCCGGCGATTCCGGTGAAGACGCCGGCGAGCGGCAGATAAAGCACCAGCGGAACGCCATGCTTCTGCGCAACGGCGGTGAAATAGGCACCGATCGCGAGGAAGGCGGCGTGGCCGATCGAGACCTGCCCGGCCTGGCCCGAGAGGATGTTCAGCGCTACCCCGACGATGGCGTAGATCATGATGAAGACGAGCTGGCTGAGATAATAGGATTCCAGCAGGTAAGGCGCGGCGATCAGGCCTGCGATCAGCACGGCATACCAGAAGACTGCGGCCTTCGACGGAAACAGCGGATCGCTGTCGCCGTAATCGGTGCGGACATGATGCGCCATGCCTACACCTTCTTGACGGCGTTGAGGCCGAACAGGCCCTGCGGCTTCCACAGCAGCACGGCGAGCAGGACGACATAGGCCGCGACGTCCTTGAAGCCTTCCGGCAAATAGAACCCCGACAGCGACTCCACGATGCCGATCGTGATGCCGCCCGCCACCGCGCCGGGGATCGAGCCGAAGCCGCCGAGCACGGCCGCCGGAAACGCCTTGATGCCGAGAAAGCCGAGATTGGCGTGGATCAGCGTGATCGGCGCGAGCAGGATCCCGGCGGCGCAGGCCACCATCGCCGAAAGGCTCCAGATCAGCGAGAACATCCGCTTGACCGGAATCCCCATGTAATACGCCGCGAGCATGTTCTGCGACGTCGCCTGCATCGCGATGCCGACGCGCGTGAAGCGGAAGAACGCGTAGAGCGCCGCGCAGAGCAGGATCGTCGCGACGATGATGGACAGCGCGTCCCACGCGATCACCAGCGCGCCGATCTTGAACACCCCGTCGGTGAACGGCGTCTCGATCCGCAGATCGTCCGTGCCCCAGATGATGCCGACCAGCGCGCGGATCACCAGTCCAAGACCGATCGTCGCCATCACGATCGAGAATTGCGGATAGCCGAGGATGGGACGGAGCACGAGCCGCTCCATGACGGCGCCGAGAATGGCCATCGCGATCACGCACAGCAGGAACGACAGCCAGTAGTTCAGCCCGAGCGTCGTGATGAAAGTGACCGACATGAAGGCGCCGAGCATCATGATCTCGCCTTGCGCGAAATTCACCACCTCGGTCGCCTTGTAGATCAGCACGAATCCGAGCGCGATCAGGCCATAGACGCACCCGAGCGCGACGCCACTGATCAATTGCTGCGTGAAATCCAGCATTTCCGTCCCTGAGGCGCGATGCGCCTGCTATTTTTTTCGATATGAGAACGGGCGATGATGTTAGTCAAGCAACTAATTAACTCGGGACTGCGACGATCGAATGAGCCTTCAAGCCGTGGTCAATCGCCTCGCATAGCGCCTTGCCACAAGACTTGCGGCGGACCGTTGCCGGCGTGGCCCGCGTGCAGTCTCGTCGCGGTTCGACGAGAGGTATAGTGACATTGCTCGCACGGCCTACGCGGTTTCGCGGGCGAACATTGCAGTCGATGGCAGAGGCAACACCTCCAACACCTCCAGGGAGATCTCGATGATCGAGCGATACTCAGACCACGCGGCGAACGAGCGAACCTTTCTCGCCTGGGTCAGGACGGGCATTGCGATCATCGCGTTCGGCTTCGTCGTCGAGAAATTCAATCTGTTCGTGCGGACGATGGCCGAAGCCAGCAAGCTGGATGGCGGCTCCCGGCTGCAGGTGGATCGTTTCACGGGCCCGTTCAGCCACTATGACGGCCTCGTGCTGATCCTGATCGGGATCGCGATCATCGTCATCGCGCTGTTTCGCTTCGTCAGGACCGGCCGGATGATCGACGACGCGCGATCGCATTCCGGCGGAGGCATCAAGGCGGAACTGGTGCTCGCCGTCGTCCTCGGACTGGTCGTGATGGCGATGACCGTCTATTTCGCGCTGTGATCGGATGTTGACGACAGCACCGACGCGCATTGCGCGGCGCGCGTTCTTGAACGCTGCATGCGGCTTCGCACCATCAGGCGCGGGCCTGTAGTCTGATCGAAGATCTCCTGATCGGCGAACCGCCAGGCACGCTTTGGCTGATCTCGAGGAGCCGGACGTCGACATCCGCAAAGCCGCTGCTCCGGCAGAGATCGTCCCACTCGGGTGCTGCGCGCAGATGAAAGCCGTATTCGACCTGCGCGAAGTCCGGCGCGCCCTCCGGCGCAAGGCATCCCATCAGCATCAGGCCGCCCGGCCGCAACACACGTCGCACCTCCGCGAGCGAGGCCAGCGGCTCGGCCCAGAAGTGAACGACCCCGATTGCGAAGACGCGGTCGAAGCTCCCGGTATCGAACGGCATCGCATGGCTTGAGGCGAGATCGAAGCCGGCGCGGCCCGCCTGCACCAGGGCGGCGTTGAAGTCCCGTGCTTCGGCCACCATGGTCGGAGAGATATCGACGCCGGCGTAATGCACGTCCGCCGCCTGGGCCATCACGATCGGCACCGCGCGTCCGTTTCCGAAGCCGATCTCGAGGACGCGGTGCCCCGCCTCCACGGCCAGAAGCCGGATCAGTTCCGTAGTGGCCTGCCTGTTGGTGTCGTTCAACCATTCGGCGAGGGCAAGCCCGATCGCACCCTCCGGGTTGGCGAGTTGGCGCGCGCGTTCGGCCGGCGACAGTGCTTCGAAAATGGTCATCGGAACCTTCCGGCTGGCGGACGCTCGTTGGCTCCCCTGTGGCAACACGTCCCAGGGCACTTCCAGAAACAATTCGCAACAAACTATTCAAACGGATAGCATCACCGCAATTGCCTTGTGCCACTCATTGATTTTGCATTGACTGATTGGGGATTGGTCGCGCGTGAATGGGAATGACGCTGACGAGCGCTTCCTGGATGTTCTTTTTCGCGGCGTCACGAACGCGGACGAGTTCGGAAACGCCGTTCGTTTGATCCAGGAAGGTTTTGGATGCCGCGGTGCCGCACTGGTCACCGTGGACGCACAGGATCCAACCGCCAGTTTCGTGTGGACCTCGGGGGTCCTTGAGCAGCACGTCGAACGCTATCAAAGGGACTACGCGCAGATGGATCCGGCCCCGGCGCTCTACCTGCGCCAGCCGGTCGGCAAGGCACTGAGCACCAATCGGATGTTCTCGCCCGAGGAGCGCGAGAAGGACCGCTTCTTCAATGAATTCTTCCGTCCGATCGGCCTGGTCGAAACGCTGGGCGGCCCGCTTTATTCGGAGCAGGGTTCGTTTGCGATGATCGCGCTGATACGCGGCGAGGACCGGCGGCCTTTCGACGATGAGGACGCCGCGCGGCTCGAACGGCTGATGCCGCACATCGCGCGCGCGCTGCAGTTGCGCCGCTCGTTCTTCCGGATCGATGCAAGGAGCCTCGGGCTGCAGGCCACGCTCGACCGCCTGCAGGCCGGTTTCATCCTGCTGAGCTACGAAGGCGCGGCGCTCTTCGTCAATGCCGCGATGCGGGCCATCGCGCAACGCGGCGACGGGTTCGCGCTCGATCGCAACGGGCGCCCGCTGCCGGCCAATGTCGAGGCGCGCCAGCGCTTCGATGCGCTGGTGGACGACGTCGCCAAGGGCGGTGTCGGCGGGATTCTGACGGTGCCGCGAAGCAGCGGACGTGACTATGTCATGCTGGTCGCGCCGGCACCGCAGCCCTCCACCCGGTCGGAATGGGAACGGCGTGGCCCGGTCGGCTCGACCGTGGTCGTGCATGATCCGGAAATCGGAGCGGCGCCCACCGTGGATATTCTCGCGCAGGGCCTCGGACTGCCGAACGGCGCCGCGCGTCTCGTCGCCTCGCTTGCCGCCGCGGACGATCTGAAGAGCTTTGCGAAGGCCGAAGGCGTCACCATCCACACCGCGCGCTTTCACCTGCGCGCGGCGCTGGCGCGCACCGGCGCGAAGACCCAGGCCGAACTGGTGCGGATCGCAGTGCGGCTGCTACGCGATTTCGCGCTGGCCGATTCCCCGACGCGGCAGGCGAAGCCGGCCGATGTCGCCAAGCCGGCGCGGCCGGGAGCGAAAGCGACGCTCCCCGATCGGCCCGCGCCGAAGAACTAGAACCGCATAAAGACGCGCCGAAACAGGAAACCGGTGCTCCGCGTCGTCACGCGGCAGCACCGGCGAACCTGCCAGCCAGGTCGAGGTTCAGTATCGGGCGACCACTGCTCCCGGAGTGAAGCGATAGTTGAGGCCGATCTTGGCCTGGCTCGTGGTCGGGTGATCCGAGATCAGCGTGCCGTCTCCGGCCACGCTCGTCTTGCGGCCGAAGTCGATATAGTCGTACTCGGCGCGTGCCGACCAGTTCTTGCCGAGGTCGAACTCGGCACCGTAACCGATGGTCCAGCCGGTGCGGCTCGACGAGGTCCCGAAGCCGTTGGTCGCGACACCCGCCACGTTGTTGCAGGGCGGATTGCCGCCAGGAGCGTTGGTGACGCAACCCGCGCTGACGCTGGTCTCCGTGAATGCGGCGCCGCCCTTCACGTAGTAGAGCGTCCGCTCATAGGCATAGCCGATACGCGCGGTCGCGGTCGCAACCCAGTCGCTCTTGACGGTGCAGGCGAACGAGGCCGGGCTGAACGCGCCGGGGATCGCGATCCGCGTGACGGGATCGATGCCGGTGCCTGTGCCGCAGGTCCGGCCGCCCTTGATGGCAGCCGCGCCGATCTCGCCTTCGACGCCGAACACCCATTGATTGACCTGGTAGTTGTAACCGGCCTGCGCGCCGCCGATCGGTCCGAATGCCCAGATCTTGGAACCGTCGTTCGCCGCGCCGGGGAAGCGGACATCGGTGGTGCCGTAGTCGGCGCCGAAGAAGCCGCCGGCGTAGAAGCCGGTCCAGTTCACCGGGCCCAGCACCGCGCCGCGGGCCTTGACCGGAGCCTTCGTCGGCAGAACCGAGGCGACCATGTCCGGCGTGAACTGGTAGCGGATGCCGGCATTGCCGGTCCAGCCATCGATGTTGCTGCCGTTGCGGTAGTCGACGCGGGCAAAGCCGAGCCAGCCGGTATTGGCGACCTGACCGGCGATTCCGAGCGAATACTGGCCGTAGGTGCCGACGCGCGACGTCGAGGTCGTCTGCAGATAGGTCGCCGGGTTGAAGGGCGGTCCGCCGCCGACCGGCGTCTGCACCGCGTTGATCGATGCGTAGCGCGAAATCACGGGATCGGCGAATTCGTGGAACACGCTGACCGAGGCGAACGGCTGCCAGATCATGTTGCCCGAGCTGACGGTCGTCCCTGCGCGCAGGCTCAGCCGGCCGATCGTGCTGGTGATGTCATCGACCGAGTTGATGCCGGCGATGCCCGGATTGGCCGTGCCGCCCGAGGTGAAATCGTCGACGCGGGTCTTCGACCACACGAAGCCGCCCGACGGCTCGATGAACCAGTTGTTGGCCAACGCGAAATTGTAGCCGGCGGACGCCGAGACGGAGATCCCACGCGCGCTGGTCGGCTGGTTGAAGAAGCCGAGCGCCGGATCGTTCAGGCGCATGTTGTAGAACTCCTGCCGCACCATCACGTCGGCGAAGAAGCGATCCTTGGTCAGGACGACGTAACCGCCTGCGAACGGCACTTCGATCCGCGTGCCGAAGCCGGCGAGATTGTCCTTGGAATCGGACGACACGTAGCCGGCCGTCGCGCCGACATGCACGTTCCATCCATTCCAGTTCAGGCGCGCGACGTCCTGACCGACCTGCACGCCATAGAAGTTGTTGGCCTGGCTGTTGTTGCAGTTCGTCGTGGCCGTGGAGTTCTGCCCCGGGTTGGTCGGAACCGTGAACGTGCCGTTCGAGGACGAGGTGCTCTTCAGAGTGGCTTCACCACCCACCGCGCGCACCCAGACGCCGCCGCCGGGCTGATTGGGAGCGGCATTGGGCGGCGCCGAAACGAACGCGCTGCCCTGCTGGGTCAGGAAGATGGTGTTGATGTTGCCGATCGCGCCGGTCAGCGAGCTCGCGACCGCACTCGACGGTGCGGCCAGCGTGTTCAGGTTGAGCACCGGCCCGACCGTGTTCGACGTACAGTTCGGGGTCGTAGGCGCCGCCGGCGTCGGCGCGACCTGCGCGACCGCTCCTCCCGAGGCGAACGTCAACAACACGGCGACGGGACCTGCAAAGACAATACCGGACAGCAGGTTCGATTTCACACCCTCAGCAAACGTCATTCCAGTCCCCAACCAACGGAATCGAAAAAGTACCGACTTGAATGGCTAAGGGACTCCTTTCCATCCCACACTACCCGTTTGGATAGGCACCTCGGTAAGAAGTCGGTTGTGTCTTGTGCGTCACATGCGACACCCCTGCGACAGACTGTTACGTGCATCACACTTCTCCATCGGTCACGCCGGGACCAACGCCGATCCGATTGATAACGACACGTCGCAGCGATAATGCTCGGCCGGCGCGGTCGACGTTCGAGCAGGCCGGCGCACCGGCCGCAGGGCTCGAGGCAGATGCGCGGACCGCCGGTCCGTGCAGGAAGAGCGATGATCAAGCGCGTGATGCAGATGGTCACTGCGATCGGGGCAGCTGTCGTGATGATGGCCGCGACCTGCGGTGCGGCGCGCGCGGAAAAGCGCGTCGCCCTGGTCGTCGGCAACGCCAATTATCAGAGTGTGCCGAAGCTCCCCAACCCGGCGCGCGACGCCGGCGCGATCGCGAAGATGTTCAAGGACGCCGGCTTCGAAACGGTGGACGTGCAGCTCAACCTCGGCAATCTTGAGTTCAAGCGCGCCATTCGCAAGTTCGAGACGATGGCGGATCAGTCCGACATCGCGATCGTCTACTACGCCGGTCACGGGCTGGAGATCGGCGGGATCAACTATCTGATCCCGGTCGACGCGCGGCTCGCCTCCGATCGCGACGCCGAGGACGAGGCGATCCCGCTGGAACGGCTGGTATCGTCGGCGGACGGTGCCCGGCGCCTGCGGCTGATCATCCTGGATGCATGCCGCGACAATCCCTTCGTGACGACGATGCGGCGCGAACGCAAATCCGCCAACCGCGCCGTCAGCGCCGGACTCGGTCGGGTCGAGCCGACCTCGACCGACACTCTGATCGCCTACGCTGCGAAGGCCGGCTCGACCGCCGAGGACGGCGACGGCGAACACAGCCCGTTCACGATGGCGGTGTTGAAGAACCTCACGGTGCCCGGCCTCGACGTCCGGCTGGCGTTCGGACGTGTCCGGGACGACGTGCTGAGGAGTACCGGCAATCGGCAGGAACCGTTCGTCTACGGCGCGCTCGGCGGCGGCAGCATTTCGCTGGTGCCGGCACCGGTCACGCCGCAGGATACGCCGATCAACGAAGTCAAAGCCGATTTCGAATTGGTGCAGAAGATCGGCACGAGACGCGCATGGGAGGTGTTTCTCGCCAATCATCCCACCGGCTTCCATGCGGACCTCGCCCGCGCGGAGATCGAAAGGCTCGGTCATCAGGCTCCGGACGTGATCCTCACCGGGTTGCCCGCGCAGCCGCCCCCCGGTCGCGACACGCCGGCCAGGGACGCCATCGAGTGGGACAAGATCAAGGACTCCACCGACGTCGCGGCGCTGGAACGCTTCATCAGGCGCTTCCCGGACTCGCCCCTGTCCATCGCCGCACAGCGGCGTGCAGAAGTCCTGCAGAGCGCGGCACGGGAGCGCGCCGAACTGGCGCGTGCCGCCCAGGAGGCCGCCCGCAAGCGCGAGGAGGACGAGCGACGCGCGCGCGAAGCCGAGGCCGCGGCAAAGGCCAGAGCCGCCGCGGAGGCGGAAGCGGCAAGGAAGCGCGCCGAAGACGAGCGGCGCGCCAAGGCCCTCGAGGAGCAGCAGAGAGCCAGGGCCGCTGAAGCCGAACGCAAGGAGGCGGCAGCCAGGCAGAAAGCGGAGCAGGCCGAGCGCGACAAGGCCGCGGCCGATGCGGCTGCTGCGCGTGCGGCCGCGGAGAAACAGGCGAAGCTGGCCGAAGAGGCGCGCAAGGCGGCGGAGGCCGCAGCGGCTCGCGAGGCCATCTGCAAGACCGAGCAGGCGAAGCTCGACGACATCATCGCCAAAGGCAGCGACGGAACGGGCCTCGACGAGCTGACGGCCTTCGGCCGCAGCGTCACCTGCGGCCGCCTCAACGGTCTCGTGTCCGCAACGCTCGACAGGTTCAGGATGGAAGCGGCGGCGCGCGCCGCGCGCGCACCGAACTCACCTGAACTGATCCGTGCCGCGCAGACGGAGCTGGTTCGTCTCGGATGTTTCGCCGACAAGATCGACGGCGTCCTCACCCCCGCCACCGGCGAGGCGCTCCGGCGCTACATGACGATCCAGGGGCAGACCGCGGAGAATGTCAGCGTCACCGAAGCGTTCGTCGGCGAACTCTCCAAGCACGCGACGCGGGTGTGCCCGGTCCAATGCAGGACCGGCGAAACGCTGGAGAACGGCGCCTGCTCCGCCCCCGTCGGGGCACGGCCGAACGACGAGGCGGACGATGCCTCGCGCCGCAAATCAAACAAGACCCAGGCGGATCGCGAGGATCGTCGGTCCAAGCCGGCGAACGCGGCGGCACCTCGTGCCAAACAACAGGCCGTCGCACGCCCGAGCATCGTCAGCGGCCGGGGAAGCCATGCCATCATAGGTGTCGGCTTCTAGTGCCTGTCTCCTGCTCGCGTGGTGACAGCTCCGATTGATCGGGATCACGCGTCACGAAAGACCTGTGCACCGCTGATGCATCGCAGCGGGCCTAGCTCGCGTCGATCACCACGTCGGCCTACGGATGGCCTGCCGCAAGTGCGATCACCTGCTCGCTGTGATTTGCCTGCGTGATTTGCCCACGGGCGGAAGCGGAGGTCGCATGCCCCAGGAGCGCTCGCCGATTCCATTCCCCGATCGGCGCCATGATCGCATCGTGCTGGTGTTTTGCCCGACGTGTCAACGCCGCCGCGGAGCGAATTCCGTCCCGGCGGCGAGACGATTTCTACTGTGCATGGGGTTGTTTTCGACGTTTTGTTCTGGACGCCTTGGAGAGGCGGACGGCGCGCGCGGAAGCGGCCTACCCCGCCTGCAGGATCTCGGCGATCGCCGCGCCCGCCGCGATCGTGCCGAGCCTGCCGCCGACATCGCGCGTGGCCCTGCCCTCGCCGATCGCCCTGGCCACCGCATTCTCGATGGCGCGCGCCGCCTCCTCGTAGCGCACGACTCCGCTCTTCTCGCCATGCCAGGCGAGCAGCAGCGCGGTCGACAGGATCAGCGAGATTGGATTGGCGACGTCCTGCCCCGCGATGTCCGGCGCCGAACCGTGAGCGGCCTGCGCCATGGCATGACCGTCGCCGACATTGAGCGAGCCGCCGAGGCCGAGACTGCCGGACAATTCCGCCGTGAGGTCGGACAGGATGTCGCCGAACATGTTGGTGGCGACGATCACGTCGAACCGGTCGGGACTGCGCACCACATGCGCCATCATGGCGTCGACGAGGATGTCGTCGACCGCGAGGCCCGGATAGGCCCTCGCCGCCTCGCGGCAGATGTCCAGGAACATCCCGTCGCCGATCTTCAGCACATTGGCCTTGTGCACGATGGTGAGATGCTTGCGCCGCTTCATCGCCAGACGGCAGGCGGCGTGGGCGATGCGCTCGCAGCACAGCCGCGTGATCCGGCGCAGCGAGATCACGACATCGGGCGTGACCAGCATCTCGCCATTGCCCTGCTCCATGTTGCGGTCGGCATAAAACCCTTCGGTGTTCTCGCGCACCACGACGAGATCGAAATCGCCGAGACGGCCCGGCCTGCCGGCATAGGTGCGCGCGGGGCGGACATTGGCGAAGAGGTCGAGGCTCTTGCGGAAGTATCGCGACGGATTGATCTCGCCGCGCGCCTCATCCTTGAAGTCGAAGGTCGCGGTGGGACCGAGGATGAGGCCGTCGGCCGCGCGCACGATATCGAGAAGCTCGGGCCGGACGGTCGTGCCGAACTGCTTCAGGCTGGCATGCCCGACCGCATGCTCCTCCAGGCGCAGATTGAGCTGGAAGCGTTCGGAGGCCGCGCGCAGCACGCCCGATGTGGCGGCCGTGATCTCCGGTCCGATTCCGTCTCCCGGCAGAACGACGATATGCATGATGGTCCCCTCGAATTGCCCGCGCCATGTCATCATACGCCGGTCCACACCGCCATTGCCCGGCCCTGGCGCATACACAGCATGCAAGCATATGCCTGTGGCAGGCCGTCCCGCCGTAGTACATGCCGGAGACCCCATTCGCCACGCCGCCGGAGAGAAGCGCAGGCAATGACAATCACGTTACCTGCCGCCGCGCGCGAGCCCGGCCATCCCGTCACCGACGGCTTGCCGGAGGCGCAGCGACGCTGGGCGGTCGCTGCGATTTTCACCGCGCTCGCGATGGCCTCGCTCGACACCGCAATCGCCAACATCGCCCTGCCCGCGATTGCCGCCGATCTGCATGTCAGCCCGGAACAGTCTGTCTGGGTGGTCAACGTCTATCAGATCGCGCTGGTGGCAACGCTGCTGCCGCTCGGCGCGCTCGGTGAGATCGTCGGCCACCAGCGCATCTATCTCGGCGGCCTCATCCTGTTCACCATCGCATCGCTGTTCTGCGCCATCGCATGGTCGTTGCCGAGCCTGCTGTTCGCCCGCACGCTGCAGGGCCTCGGCGCCAGCGGCATCATGAGCGTCAACACGGCGCTGGTCCGCTTCGTTTATCCCGGCCGGATGCAGGGCCGCGGCTTCGGCCACAACGCGCTCGTGGTCGCGACCGCCTTCACCTTCGGGCCGTCGGTCGCCTCCGCCATCCTGGCGATCGGCCCGTGGCCGTGGCTGTTCGCCATCAACATCCCGTTCGGCCTGATCGCAACCGGCATCGGATTTGCGATGCTGCCGAAGACGCCGCGGGCGGATCACGGCTTCGACTTTCTCGGCGCGATCATGGCCGCCATCTGTCTCGGCCTGTTCATCACGGGAATCGGCAGCGCCGCACACAATCTCCCGCCGGCCGTCGTCGCGGCCGAATTGGTCACGGCACTGGTGCTCGGCTTCATCCTGACGCGCCGTCACGCCGATCATCCCGCGCCGATGCTGCCGATCGATCTGTTCAGCCGCCCGATGTTCGCGCTGTCGGCGGCGACCGCCGTGTGCTCCTTCGCCGTGCAGGGCCTCGGCTTCGTCTCGCTGCCGTTCTATTTCGAGGACGTGCTCGGCCGTTCGCAGGTCGAGACCGGCTTCTTCCTGACGCCGTGGCCGCTGGTGGTCGCCATCATGGCGCCGATCGCGGGCCGCCTCGCCGACCGCTACCCCGTCGGCCTGCTCGGCGGCATCGGGCTCGTCCTGCTCTGCATCGGCATGGCGCTGCTCGCGATGCTTCCGGCCAATCCGGGCATCCTCAACATCATCTGGCGAATGGCCATTTGCGGCATGGGGTTCGGCTTCTTCCAGGCCCCCAACATGAAGGCGGTCATGGGAAGCGCGCCGCCGCACCGCAGCGGCAGCGCGTCGGGCATCGTCGCGACCGCGCGCCTCACCGGCCAGACCACGGGCGCGGCGCTCGCCGCCCTCTGTTTCGCGCTTGCCGGCCACAACGGCGCAACGATGGCGCTCGCCCTCGGCGCGGGCTTTGCCGCGCTCGGCAGCATCATGAGCTTCCTGCGGCTCGCCGTGAAATAGCAGCCGCGCCGCGCGCCGATGACGTGTCGCGTTTGGCGCGGCCGATCAAGCCTGGCCGGAGCGATCCGCGCGTCTGCCTGAGACGGCACGTTCCGCGCCAGCACCAGCTTCGTGGAGAAGGCGCAACACCAGTCGCGACGTCATCTTCCCGCCGCCGCAAAAATCTTCGCAGGCACCGCTCGCACTATTGATTTGAACAGTTCCAGTCTCCCGGACAGACTGCACCCCTGCGTCCAATCGGTGGATTGGCCAATCAGGGGACTTGCGATGGCAAATCTTACAATCAACGGGAAAACCTTCACGTTCGACGTCGAGCCGGATACGCCGCTGCTCTGGGCGATCCGCGAGAACGCCGGCCTGACCGGCACCAAATATGGCTGCGGCATCGCACAATGCGGCGCCTGCACAGTTCACATCGACGGCACCGCCACCCGCTCCTGCGGCGTTTCGGTGGCCGAGGCCGAGGGCAAGCGGATCACCACGATCGAGGGGCTCGCCTCGGGTGGCTCCCTGCACAAGGTGCAGGAAGCCTGGATCGCGCAGGACGTTCCCCAATGCGGCTATTGCCAGAGCGGGATGATCATGGCGGTGGCGGCCCTCCTGAGCGAGAAGCCGAAGCCGACCGATGCCGACATCGACGAGGCGATCACCAATATCTGCCGCTGCGGCACCTTCCAGCAGGTGCGCGAGGCGATCCACACCATCGCGAACGCGTGAGGGGATGACCATGAACAAGCATGTCTCGCCCCAGATGAATCGCCGCGCCTTCGTCATCGGCACCGCGGCTGCCGGCGCCGGCCTCGCGCTCGGCCTCGACATTCCCTTCGGCGGCCCCGCCGTGGTCCGGGCGGCCGATGGTTCGCCCGAGATCAATGCATGGGTCGTGATCAAACCCGACGACACCGTCGTGATCCGCGTTGCCCGATCCGAGATGGGCCAGGGATCGCTGACGGGACTTGCCCAGCTCGTCGCCGAGGAACTCGAATGCGACTGGAGCAAGGTGACCACCGAATTCCCCTCGCCGGGACAGAACGTCGCCCGCAAGCGCGTGTGGGGCGACTACTCGACCGGCGGCAGCCGCGGCATCCGCACCTCGCACGACTACGTTCGCAAGGGCGGCGCCACCGCGCGCGTGATGCTGATCCAGGCCGCGGCCAACGAATGGAAGGTGCCGGCGGCCGAATGCACGGCCGCGAACAGCGTCATCACCCATGCCGCATCGGGCAGGACCACCACGTACGGGAAGGTCGCCGAGGCCGCCGCCAAGCTGACGCCGCCGGCCGACGTCAAGCTGAAGAATCCCAAGGACTGGAAACTGATCGGCAAGGGCGTCAAGCGGCTCGACACCCCGGACAAGGTCACCGGCACGACCGTCTACGGCATCGATGTCAAGCTGCCGGGCATGCTCAACGCCGCGATCAAGGACTGCCCGGTCACCGGCGGTACGCTGAAAAGCTTCGACGAGGCCAGGATCGTCGGCATGAAGGGCGTGAAAAAGGTCGTGAAGGTCGGCGACAGCGCGGTCGCGGTCGTGGCCGACACCTTCTGGCACGCCAAGAGCGCACTCGACGCGCTTCCGATCGTCTGGGACGAAGGCGAGAACGCGAAAGTCTCGAGCGGCTCGATCGCGAAATGGCTCTCGGAAGGCCTCAACAGCGGTCCGGCCTATGTCGGCAATTCCAACGGCGACGCGAAGGCTGCGCTTGCGGGCGCCGCGAAGACCGTGGAGGCCACCTACAATTATCCCTACCAGAACCACGCCACGCTGGAGCCGATGAACGCGACCGCGCTCTACACCGCCGACAAGTGCGAGGTCTGGTGCGGAACGCAGAATGGCGAGGCGGCACTCGCCGCCACGCTGGAGGCCTCCGAGCTTCCGGCCGACAAATGCGACGTCAACAAGCTGCTGCTCGGCGGCGGCTTCGGACGGCGCGGCCAGACCGACTATGTCCGCCAGGCCGTGCTGATCGCAAAGCAGATGCCGGGCACGCCGATCAAGCTGCTGTGGACGCGCGAAGAGGACATGACGCACGGCCGCTACCATCCGATCACGCAGTGCAGGCTGACCGCCAGCTTCGACGCCGACAACAATCTGACGGCGTTTCACATGCGGATCTCGGGCCAGTCGATCCTTGCCAGCCTCAGACCGGAAGCTCTCGTCAACGGCATGGATCAGGCGACCTTCGCCGGCCTCAACGCCAAGGGCGACGCTCCCTTTGGATATTCGGTGCCCAATCTGCTGATCGAGCACTCCATGCGCAATCCGCACATCATTCCGGGCTTCTGGCGCGGCGTGAACGTCAACCAGAACGCCATCTATGTCGAATGCTTCATGGATGAGCTTGCGCACGCCGCCAACGAGGATCCGCTGCAGTTCAGGCGCAAGCTGATGAAGGACCACCCGAAACATCTCGCGGTGCTCGAGGCCGTGGCCGACAAGATCGGCTGGGACAAGCCGCCGCCCCAGGGCATCTTCCGTGGACTCGCTCACTTCGCCTCCTACGGCAGCTACGTCGCCGCCGCGGCGGAAATCTCTGTCACCGACGGCACCAAGATCAAGGTGCATCGCATCGTGGCGGCGACCGATCCCGGCTATGCCGTCAATCCGGCGCAGATCGAGCGCCAGATCGCAGGCTCGTTCGTCTACGGGCTCAGCGGGCTGTTCTATGGCGGATGTACGGTGAAGGACGGCGCGATCGAGCAGACCAACTTCGACACCTACGACTCGATGCGCATGGCGGCGATGCCGAAGGTCGATTCGATCGTGATGCCGAGCGGAGGCTTCTGGGGCGGTGTCGGCGAGCCGACGATCGGCGTTGCAGGCCCCGCGGTGCTCAACGCTTATTTCGCCGCGACGGGCAAGCGTATCCGGTCGGTGCCGCTCCGTGACCAGAACATCACCCTCGCCTGACAGCCGGGTTGCGGCGGTCCCGGCCGCCGCAGCCCGGTCCGGATGACGCGCATGACGACGCGACGGATGACACGGCGGAACGCCGTCCTCGGCATCGCCGCGGCGGCCACGGCGCTCGCGCGACCTTCGCTGACGCGCGCACAATCCGCGGCTCGCGTCGTCGTGGTCGGCGGCGGCTTCGGCGGGGCCGCCTGTGCTCGTGCGCTGACGCGCGCACACCCGGCGTTGCAGGTCGTTCTGGTCGAACCGAACAAGGTCTTCACCGCGTGCCCGTTCAGCAACGAGGTGATCGCGGGTCTGCGCGACATCGAGGCGCAGCAATTCGGCTACGACAGGCTCGCCTCCGATGGCATCACCATCGTCGATCGCGCCGCGACCGAAATCGACATCCAGCAACGCGAGGTGACTACGTCCGACGGCACGACGCTGACCTATGACCGCCTCGTGCTTTCGCCCGGCATCGACTTTCACGTCGAAGGGCTGCCCGGCTACGACGATGCCGCTTCGGAATTGATGCCGCACGCCTGGAAGGCCGGCGCCCAGACGCTGCTGCTCCGCAGGCAGTTGGAGGCGATGAAGGATGGCGGCCTCGTCGCGATCGCGATCCCGGCCAATCCATCCCGTTGTCCGCCCGCGCCCTACGAACGCGCCAGCCTGATCGCGCACTACCTGAAGAACAGGAAGCCGCGCTCAAAAGTCCTGATCCTGGACGCAAAGGACAATTTCACGCAGCAGCGGCTGTTCGAGAAGGCATGGCAGGAACTCTACGGCAACATGATCGAGCGCGTGGCGCTGTCCCAAGGCGGTCGCGTGACGTCGGTCGATCCCTCCGCCAGGACCATCGTGACCGAGTTCGGCAACTACACGCCTGATGTCGCCAATGTCATTCCACCGCAGCGCGCTGGACGCATTGCAGAGATCGCCGGTGCCGCGGATACGACCGGCTGGTGTCCGATCGATCCCGGCACGTTCCAGTCGAAGCTCGTTCCGAACGTGCACGTCATCGGCGACGCCTGCCTCGGCGGCGGCATTCCCAAATCGGCATCGGCCGCGAGTGCACAGGGCAAGGCCTGCGCTGCCGCGATCATCGACCTGCTCGCCGGCCGTCCGCCGGAGGTGCCGCGCCTGACCGGCGTCTGCTACAATACCGTAGCGCCCGGCTACGGCTTTTCCCTTGCCGGCAACTACCAGCCCAAGGGCGACATCTTTGCCGAGGTCGAGGGCGGCATGACGAGCCCGGTCGACGCGCCACGCGAGCTTCGCGCGCGTGAGGCGGTCGAGGCGGAGCGGTGGTTTCACAGCATCACGGCGGACAGCTTTGGCTAGATCACCCATCCATATCGCAGCGCTGGTCGCCGCCACTCTCGTCTGCGCTGCGCATGCGGATGAGCTTGTCTCCTACAGGATCGTCGGCGACGGCATTCCGGAGTCGCTCACGGGCTCGCCCGGAGATGCCGCGCGTGGCCGCGCGCTGGTACTGGCGCGCACCACGACCTGCATCCTCTGCCATTCCGGACCATTTCCTGAGACCCGTTTCCAGGGCGACCTCGCACCCGATCTCGCGGGCGCGGGGAACCGCTGGACGGTCAGCCAGTTGCGGCTACGTCTGGTCGACGCGTCGCATTTCAACGCGCAGACCATCATGCCGTCTTACTACCGCATCGAAGGGCTCGTGCGCGTCGGGCGCAATGTCGCCGGCAAGCCGATCCTGTCGGCACCCGAGATCGAGGACATCGTGGCCTATCTTGCAACACTTCGGAACTAGGACGTCCATGCCAGCCACGCGACGACAATTCCTGAGTCTGGCCGGAGGCATCGCAGCCGCCGGGACGGTCCCGATCGTCACGTTGCGACCGCTCGAGGCGACACCCGCCATGCTCAACAGCGCGATCCGCAACGTCGTCGGCGAAGCCGCGATCCGCACCGGCAAGGTCAAGCTCGACATTCCGCCCCTGGTCGAGAACGGCAACACCGTGCCGATGACGGTCAGCGTTGCCAGTCCGATGACACCCGACGATTACGTCAAGAGCATCCACGTCTTCAACGAGAAGAATCCGCAGCCGAACATCGGCAATTTCCATCTCGGCGCCTCCTCCGGCCGCGCCCAGGTCTCGACCCGGATCCGGCTCGCCGATACCCAGAAGGTCGTGGCGATTGCGCGCCTCTCCGACGATACGTTCTGGCAGGTTGCCGTCGACGTCGTCGTGACGCTGGCCGCCTGTACCGAGGAGGTGAACTGATGGCCGCCCTCATCAACGTTCCGGCGAAAGCCAGGCGCGGCGACGTCATCGAGATCCGCACCTTGACCTCGCACATCATGGAAACCGGATTTCGTCGTACCGCCGACGGCGCGCTCGTGCCGCGCGACATCATCACGAATTTCACCTGCCGCTACAACGGCGCCGAGATCTTTCGCGCGGAGCTTTTCCCCGCGATCGCGGCCAATCCTTATTTGTCCTTTTTCACGATCGCCAAGGAGAGCGGCAAGTTCGAGTTCGAATGGGTCGGCGACAACGGCTATTCGTCGACGGCGTCGGCGTCGATCACGGTCGAATGAACCGCTGGCGCGCGATCGCGGTCACGGCGCTGTTCGCCACGGCTCCCGCCTTGAGCGCCGGAGACATACAGCCGGATGCGCGCCGCTCGGGCTATTCGTTCATGGGGCCACAGACGCGGGCCATGCAGGATGACGACACGTCCAATCCGGGCATGCTGTTCGTGCTCGACGGCGAAGCGCTCTGGATAACGAAGACCGGGAGTGCGGCGAAAGCCTGCGCGGATTGCCACGGCGATGCGCGAACCAGCATGAAGGGCGTCGCGGCGCGCTACCCGGCGTTCGACAAGACGCAAGCGCGTCCCGTTACGCTCGACCAGCGCATCAATCTCTGCCGGGTCCGCCATCAGGAGGCCTCACCGATGCCCTATGAAAGCCATGACCTGCTGGCGCTTTCCGCCTATGTCGGCCATCAGTCGCGCGGCGTCCCGATCACGGCGGGCGATGATCCGCAGCTGAGGCCCTTCGTCGAACAGGGCCACGCGCTGTTCATGCAACGCGAGGGACAGCTCAACCTCGCCTGCACCAACTGCCACGACGATCAGTACGACAAGCGCCTCGCGGGCTCGCCGATCACGCAGGGGCAGCCGACCGGCTATCCGCTCTATCGGCTGGAATGGCAGACGCTGGGATCGCTGGAGCGCCGGCTGCGCAGCTGCATGACCGGCGTTCGCGCTCAGGCCTTCGACTACGGTGCGCCGGAGCTGGTTGCTCTCGAGCTCTATCTGATGTCGCGGGCGCGCGGCCTGACTGTGGAGACGCCCGCGGTGCGACCCTAATTCCGCAGATTGGGGCTAGGCAGGCGCGGCACGGCCGCTAGTATCCTCTCCAAAACGAGTCAAAGGGAGGAACTTGAGGTGGTCAACCACAAAATCTCGCGTCGCACGCTTCTGACCGGCACGGCCGCGGCTGGCGCGCTCAGCCTGACCGGAATGCCGGCGCGCGCCGAGGTCAACTGGAAGAAATACGCCGGGACCAAGCTTGAGGTGATCCTCGCCAAGGGCCCACGCGGTGACAACCTGCAGAAATACGTCAAGGAGTTCACCGACCTCACCGGCATCCAGGTCGAATCCGAACAGATCCCCGAGCAGCAGCAGCGGCAGAAGGTGGTGATCGAACTGACCTCGGGCCGGCCGAGCTTCGACGTCGTCCATCTCAGCTATCACGTGCAGAAGCGGCAGTTCGAGAAGGCCGGCTGGCTCGCCGACATGACGCCGTACCTGAAGGACCCGACGCTGACCGCGCCCGATCTCGTCGAGAGCGACTTCTCGGCCGCCGGCCTGCAATACGCCAGGAACGACAAGGGCCAGATGCTCTCGCTGCCCTGGTCGGTCGACTACTTCATCCTCTACTACAACAAGGAGCTGTTCGAGAAGAAGGGCGTCGCGGTCCCGAAGACACTCGACGAAATGGCGGCCGCCGCCGAGAAGCTCACCGATCCCAAGGAAGGGACCTACGGCTTCGTCGGGCGCGGCCTGCGCAATGCCAACATGGCGATGTGGAGCAACTTCTTCCTCAACTATGGCGGCGAATTCCTCGACGCCAAGGGCAACATCCTGACCGATGGTCCGGAGGCCATTGCCGCGACCAAGCTGTACCAGACCCTCCTGACGAAGTCGGCACCACCCGGCGTCGCCGGCTTCAACTGGATGGAGTCGATGGCCTCGTTCACGCAGGGCCGATCCGCGATGTGGATCGACGGCGTCGGCTGGGCGCCGCCGCTGGAAGATCCGGCCGCCTCGCGCGTCGTCGGCAAAGTCGGCTACACCGTCGTACCCGCCGGCCCCAAGGGGCAATATTCGTCGACCTATGGCGACGGCATCGGCATCGCTGCGGCCAGCAAGAACAAGGAGGCCGCCTACCTCCTCTGCCAATGGGTCGTCTCCAAGACGCAGGGCGCGCGGCTGCTGCAGGCCGGCGGCGGCGTGCCGTTCCGCAACTCGATCCTGAACGATGCCGAAGTCCAGAAGGGCGTGAAGACCAAGGAGTGGCTGCAGTCCGTGATCGATTGCGGCAAGATCAGCAAGCTCGGCCTGCCCGTCGTGATCCCGGTCGCCGAATTCCGCGACATCGTCGGCGCGGCGCTCACCGCAACGCTGTCGGGCGCCGATCCCGCCGCCGAACTCAAGAAGGCGAACGACCAGTACCGTCCGATTCTGGAGCGTAGCGAGAAGGCGTGAGCGCGTTGATACAATCGTCTCCGGCCGCGGCACGGTCCGACGCCGCGCCGGAGAAGGAGCTGCGGCCGCCGTCCTACTGGCCGTTCGTGGTGCCGGCGCTCGTGGTCGTGCTCGCCATCATCATCTTCCCGTGGGTCTTCACCATCTGGATGAGCCTGAACGAGTGGAAGGTCGGTTCGTCGACCACCTTCGTCGGGTTTTCCAACTATCTGCGGCTGACGAGCGATCCCCGTTTCATCGAAGCGGTCGGCCACACCATGCTCTACACGATATTGTCGGTGCTGCTGCCGCTGGTGCTCGGCACGCTGGCGGCCGTGGTGTTTCACCAGAAGTTCGCCGGCCGCGGCTTCCTGCGCGGCATCTTCATCATGCCGATGATGGCGACTCCCGTCGCGATCGCGCTGGTCTGGACCATGATGTTCCATCCGCAACTCGGCGTGCTCAACTATCTGCTGTCGCTGGTCGGGATCCCGCCGCAGCTCTGGGTCTTTCATCCCGCAACCGTCATCCCCTCGCTGGTGCTGGTCGAGACCTGGCAATGGACGCCGCTCGTCATGCTGATCGTGCTCGGCGGCCTCGCTGCGATCCCGGCCGAGCCCTATGAGAGCGCACAGATCGACGGTGCGAGCCTTTGGCAGGTCTTCCGCTTCATCACGCTGCCGCTGATCATGCCTTTCCTGTTCATCGCCGGCATGATCCGCATGATCGACGCCGTGAAGAGCTTCGACATCATCTTCGCGATCACGCAGGGCGGCCCGGGCTCGGCATCGGAGACGATCAACATCTATCTCTACAGCGTCGCGTTCACCTATTACGATCTCGGCTACGGATCGGCGATCGCCGTGGTGTTCTTCCTGCTGATCGTCGCGCTCGCGGCCGTCATGCTCTACATGCGTCAGCGGATGCTGTGGACCGAGATCGCGAGCCAGGCATGAACCCGCGTCAGATCATCGGCAGGATCGGACTCTGGCTCGCCGTGTTCGTCATGGTGTCGCCGGCGATCCTGTTTTTCCTCTGGATGCTCTCGCTCTCGCTCAAGTTCGAGGTCGACAACGCCGCCTACCCGCCCGTGTTCATTCCCGAACATTTCGCCTGGAAGAACTACGCCGACGTGGTCGCTTCCAACCGCTTCCTGACCTATTTCACCAACAGCCTGATCGTGACCGGCAGCGCGACCGCGCTCGCGCTGCTTGTCGGCGTCCCCGCCGGCTACGGCATCGCGCGCATGGCCGCGCACAAATCCGCGATCGTGATCCTGATCGCCCGTATCACGCCCGGCCTGTCCTACCTGATCCCGCTGTTCCTCCTGTTCCAGTGGCTGGGACTGCTCGGGACGCTGGTGCCGCAGATCATCATCCATCTGGTGGTGACGGTGCCGATCGTGATCTGGATCATGATCGGCTATTTCGAGACGACGCCGATGGAGCTGGAGGAAGCCGCCCTCATCGACGGCGCCACGCGCTGGCAGGTGTTCCGCCACGTCGCGCTGCCGATCGCCCGGCCGGGCATCGCAGTCGCCTTCATCCTCGCGGTGATCTTCTCCTGGAACAACTTCGTCTTCGGCATCGTGCTGGCGGGACGCGAAACGCGCACGCTGCCGGTTGCCGTCTACAACATGATCTCGTTCGACCAGTTGAGCTGGGGACCGCTCGCCGCGGCCGCACTGATCGTCACCGTGCCGGTGCTGCTGCTCACGGTGTTCGCCCAGCGACAGATCGTCGCCGGGCTCACCGCAGGGGCCGTCAAGGGCGGATAGCTATTCCGCCGGTGCGGCATGCATCTCCGGATGCGCCGCATAATGCTCGCTGACGCCGAGCTTGCCCGCCGCGAACAGTCCGGCGGCCATCACGGCATAGGCGAAAGCCACAGCCGGCGTGACGCCGAAGCCGCCGCCGATCCCGACGGCTTCGCCATGCATGAAGCCGAAATAGGTGAGCACGGCCCCGACCAGGGCGAAAGCCGATGCCTTCTCGAAGTCGCGCTCGATGATGAAGACGCCGATCGCGCCCAGGATGAGGCCGCCGAGGATGGAGCCGCCGCCCATCACCTCGAGCCCGTGATAGAACACCCCCTGTTGCGGCAAGGCTGCGATCGCCGCCGCCTTGACCGCATCGGCCTTGTCGGCCGCGAGCCCGCCGACGGTCGTCGCCGCATTCATGGTCGAGCCGAGCATCGTGTCGATCTGAAGCTTGGCCCAGGCTGCCAGATGCGGCGTCAGCGCCAGCACGATCGCGGGCGCGTGCTTGACCGGCGTGGTCTGGAACGCCTGCGCGCCGATCAGCATGCCGATGTAGAGCAGGATCGGCGAGATCGCGACCACCGGCACGAGCGCCAGCAGCACCGAGATGATGCCGAACCATGCCAGCACGACCACCATCAGGCCGGTCGCGGCAGAATAGCCGATGCGGCCGCCCATCGCCTTCCAGCCGGGATGACCGATATAGACGGCGTTGATGAAGGGATTGCCCATCAGGCAGCCGATCAGGCTGACGATGCCGTCCGCAGTGAGCACCCGCGTGGTCGGGTATTCGTCGCCGGCCGCTTCCGCGCTCTCGACATTGTCCATGGCCTCGACGAGGTCATAGATGCCGAAGGGAATGGCGGTGACCATGATGACGCCGAGGAATTCGAAACCGGAGAAGACGTAGCCGACCGCCGGAATCGGCACCGAGAAGCCGAAATTGGCAAAGGCATCACCGACGCCCTTCAGGCTCAGGCCGCCGAGACCGAGGCCGAAGAGGTTCGAGCCCCAGGCGATGATCATCCCCACCGCGATCGCGACGAGACCGGCGGGAATGCCGCGCGGATATCTCACGCCGCCGAACCAGCTCACCAGAATGATGGCGAAGCAGACCAGGCCGATCTGCGGCGTCATGTACATTTCGAGCGCGGGACGCATCGCGATGAAGGTGACGGAGACGCCGGCGAGCGTGCCGAGCAGCGCGGCGCGCGGGGTGATCTTGCGGATGAACGGCGCGATGAATCCGCCGATCATGAGAATGAAGCTCTGGAAGAACACCCAGACGAGGCCGGCCGACCAGCCCTTGAGCGGATCTCCGGTCCTGAGCGTGATCGGCAGCATGATCACGAAGGTGACGATGAACATGTGCGGCACGCTGACGCCGGACGGCAGCGCGCAGACGTCGCTGCGACCGGTCTTCTGCGCCAGACGATAGGCGAGGAACGCGTAGTAGAAGGTCGACAGGCACATCATCAGCCCGAGCGCGGGCAGGATGCGGCCGAACACCAGACTGTCCGGCATCTTCAGCACGAAGCGCAGCAGCCCCGTGAGCACCAGCATGTTGACGAGGATATTGGTACCGAAACCGAAGAACGCGTTCCAGTCGCCCGGCGTCCAGAGTACCGGCTTGAATTCGGACTTGTCGATGCCGGATTTGCCGACCGTTCCCGTCAAAGTGCTCATGGTACTACCCCTGTGTGGTCGAAACCTTCAACGCCTCCAGTACAGCGGCCGAGCTCGCGACCCAGCCGAAGATGCCGCCCTGGGCCTTGATCATCTTCAGGCCCATCTCGTGAAACTCGGGGAAGTAGGACGCGCAGCCGTCGGAGATGACGACGCAGCGATAGCCGCGATCGTTGGCCTCGCGCACCGTGGTGTTGACGCACACTTCCGTGGTGACGCCGCACACCAGCAGGTTTTCGATGCCGTATTTCTCCAGCACGTCGGTGAGCTCGGTGGCGTAGAACGCTCCCTTGCCGGGCTTGTCGATCACGACCTCGCTGTCGAGCGGATAGAGCTCGGGAATGATGTCGTGGCCGGCCTCGCCGCGGATCAGGATGCGCCCCATCGGGCCGGGATCGCCGATCCGCAAGGAGGGCGCGCCGCGCTCGACCTTGGCGAGTGGCGCATCGGACAGATCGGGCAGATGCCCTTCGCGGGTGTGGATGACCAGCATGCCGGTGTCACGCGCGGCTTTCAGCACCGCGCCGATCGGCTTCACGGCGCGCGCGAGCTGACCGACGTCATTGCCGAGCGTCTCGCCGAAGCCGCCGGGCTCCATGAAATCGCGCTGCATGTCGATGATGAGAAGCGCGGTGCTCGACCAGTCGAGCTTGATCGGCTCTGGCTCGGCGCCGATGACGCCCAGTGTCGGCTTGGTTGAGTTCAACATGACGCAGGCCCCGCGAGAATTCTCTTTGTCGGGAGTTCTGCAAGCGCCATGCCATTGTGTACAATTGCGGTGGGAGCTGAACCGCAAAGGAATTCGCTGCGTCGTCAGGGCTTTAGGAAAAAGTTGGGCGCCTGCTTATTCGCTGTGCGACGACTTTGCGACGTGCAGTTGCTCAAAGGATGAGCGGCCGGACTTCCTCTCCGCCGCCATTGCGAGGCGCGCGATAAAGTCGCGAGCCAGGACTCCATCGCGCGGTAATACGAGTGGAAATGGATTCCGGGGTGAACGCTTCACGTCGCCCCGGAATGACAGGCGAGACCTACCGTCCCGCCCCATACAGCTGACGATGCTCTTCCTCATAAGGCGCGTAGGAATCCTTCAGCGTCGCCATGTTGAGCAGCATGGTCGCAACGAGCGCGTTCGCCTTGTCGAACACGCGCGTCCTCGTCCACGCGCTCTCGGTGCGGCGGCTGCCGGAGAGCGCAACGACCTCGCGCTCGAGCTCGTACGCCTCGTCGACGAAGAGCGGCCCCTTCACGAGCCTGATCTCCTGGTCGGCGAACAGGCCGACCGCCGGTCCCCTGGCCGGCAGCGGATCGTCCTTGGAGCGGTACTGGAACAGCACGCTCAGCATCTCCATCGGGATGATGGCCTTTCCCCACGGATTGTCCGCGCCCGAATAATACGGCGAGTTCTCGGTGATGACGGCGAGCTTCTGCCGCAGCGAAAAGGGATAGAGGTCGCCCATGTTCTGGTCGAACGCCATCCGCGCCGACTGCCGCTTGCTCGTCTGCGCCACCTTCACATCATGCAGGATCACGGGATCGGCGAGCGGCTTGAGTTCGGCAAGGCGTGCCTCGAGCGCGGTCGCGGCAGACGGGTCTCCGACCGAGGCCGTACCGCGGAGCACTTCCGTGCCGTCGCGCTTGACCATCTGGATCTGGCATTGCCTGGTGCCGGGCAGCGGCTTCGACAGGACAGCCTGGACCTCCTCACCCTCGTAGCAGACGCTGCGGTAATGCGCGGACAGGCAGCCGGTCTCGAACCATGCCTGCCCCCAAAGCCGCGCACCGAGCGGCACGAACTGGCTGAAATGCGTCGGCCCCTCGATGGTGCCGCCCTTGAAACCGAGCTTCTGCGCGGTGGCATCGTCGTGGATCGAGCTGTGCGCGTCGTAGATCTGCGCCTGCAACATCTGACGTGGCCGGCGCCACGGCCCGATCAGGGCGTCGGCGGTTTCGGTGATCTCGGTATCGAACGCATTCGCAGTCATGGCTTCCTCCGTCACAAGCCATGACTAGCAGGAGCGCCACGGATGCGACCAGCCATATTGACTTCGGCCACCCATGCTCTTGACTGTCACAATCCGCTTCGCGCAGCCGCATTCCCTCCCGCAGCGCAAAATTCCACGCCGAGCAAAAGACGAGGACTTCCGAAATGACGCTGATGCAGGTCGAGCTGGATGACAAATACCAGCTCGAATCGAAGCGGATCTTCCTGTCCGGCACCCAGGCGCTGGTTCGGCTGCCCATGTTGCAGCGCGAACGCGACCGGCTCCAGGGGCTCAACACCGGCGGCTTCATCTCGGGCTATCGCGGTTCCCCGCTCGGCATGTACGACCACGCGCTCTGGCGCGCAAAGTCGCACCTCGCGCAGCACGACATCGCCTTCGTGCCCGGCCTGAACGAGGATTTGGCGGCGACGGCCGTCTGGGGCAGTCAGCAGGTCGGCCTGTTTCCCGGCGCCAAGGTCGATGGCGTCTTCGGCATCTGGTACGGCAAGGGCCCCGGTGTCGATCGCTCGGTCGATGCGCTCAAGCACGCCAACGCGGCCGGCACCTCGCGCCATGGCGGCGTGCTCGCGCTGGCCGGTGACGACCACGGCTGCCAGTCCTCCACCTTGGCGCACCAGAGTGAGCAGGTGTTCGCGGCCGCGCTGATCCCCGTGATCAATCCGGCGACGCTGCAGGACTATCTCGACCTCGGCCTCTACGGCTTCGCGCTGTCGCGTTTCTCCGGCTGCTGGGTCGGCTTCAAGGCCATCAGCGAGACCGTCGAGAGTTCGGCATCGATCTACAGCGATCCGGAGCGCATTCAGGTCAAGCTCCCGGATGATTTCGAGATGCCGCCGGGAGGCCTCAACATCCGCTGGCCCGATCCGCCGCTGGAAGCCGAGAGGCGCCTGTTCGGGCCGAAGATGGCCGCGGTGCAGGCCTTCGCCCGCGCCAACCAGCTCGATCGGATCGTGCTCGACTCCAAGCCGGCCCGGCTCGGCATCATCGCCACCGGCAAGGCCTATCTCGACCTGCGCCAGGCGCTTGCCGATCTCGGCATCAGCGACAAGGATGCGCAGGACCTGGGCTTGCGCATCTACAAGGTCGCGCTGACCTGGCCGCTCGAGGAAAGCGGCGCGCGCCGCTTCGCCGAAGGTCTTCAGGACGTTCTGGTGGTGGAGGAGAAGCGCGGCTTCATCGAAGACCAGCTGATGCGCATCCTCTACAACATCGATGCGTCGAAGCGGCCGACTGTCACCGGAAAGCGCGACGAGAGCGGCGCGCCGCTGCTGCCGAGCGAAGGCGAGTTGACCCCGACCCTCGTCGCGGCCGCGCTGGTCGCGCGGCTGCGCAAGCTCGGCCATCAGAGCCCCGTGCTGGAGCAGCGCCTCGCGCGCCTCGAAGCTTTCGAGCACCCCGTCGCCGCGAGTGCGCCGATCAAGCTCGCGCGCACGCCGTTCTTCTGCTCCGGCTGCCCGCACAATTCGTCGACACGCGTGCCCGAGGGAAGTCGCGCCATGGCCGGCATCGGCTGCCACGGCATGGCCCTGAGCATGCCGACGCGCCGCACCGACCTGATCTCGCACATGGGCGCCGAGGGCGTGAACTGGATCGGGCAATCGCCCTTCACCAGCGAGCAGCACATTTTCCAGAATCTCGGCGATGGCACCTACACGCATTCGGGGCTGCTGGCGCTCCGCGCCGCATCCGTCGCCGGCATCAACATCACCTACAAGATCCTCTACAACGACGCCGTCGCGATGACCGGCGGCCAGCCGGCCGAAGGCAGCTTCAACGTCGCCCAGATCGCGCATCAGGTCTGGGCCGAAGGCGTCAAGCGGCTCGCGATCGTGTCGGACGATCCGGGCAAGTACCCGGACGGCAACTACTTCCCGCAAGGCGCGACCATCCATCACCGCCGCGAGCTCGACGCCGTCCAGCGCGAATTGCGCGACATCAAGGGCCTGAGCGTCATCATCTACGACCAGACCTGCGCGGCGGAAAAGCGCCGCCGCCGCAAGCGCGGGCTCTATCCCGATCCGGCGAAGCGTGCCTTCATCAACGAGCTCGTCTGCGAGGGTTGCGGCGACTGCTCCCAAGCCTCCAACTGCGTCTCGGTGCAGCCGCTGGAGACCGAATTCGGCCGCAAGCGCCAGATCGACCAGTCGAACTGCAACAAGGACTTCTCCTGCGTCGAAGGCTTCTGCCCGAGCTTCGTCACCGTCCATGGCGGCTCGTTGAAGCGGATCAAGACCTCGGCGGTCGATTCCGGGCAGTTGTTCGCCGACCTGCCGCTGCCGCCCGCCCGTGAGCTCGACGCTCCCTACAACATCCTCGTCACCGGCATCGGCGGCACCGGCGTCATCACCATCGGCGCGTTGCTCGGCATGGCCGCCCATGTCGACGGCCGTGGCTGCTCGGCGCTGGACTTCACCGGGCTGTCGCAGAAGAACGGCGCGGTGATGAGCCATGTGCGCATCGCACCGAAGCCGGAGGACATCTCCGCCGTCCGCATCACCAATGGCGGCGCGGACGTCATCCTCGGCTGCGACATGATCGTCTCCGCCGGACCGACGGCGCTGATCCGCGCCGAGCGCGGCGTGACCAAGGCCTACATCAACGCCGACCTGCAGCCGACCGCGAGCTTCGTGCAGAATCCCGATCTCGATTTCGAGATGGGCGCGATGCAGACCGTGCTCCGCGACGCTATCGGCGAGAAGAACCTCGACATCATCGACGCCACCGGCATCGCCGCGGCGCTGATGGGCGACAGCATCGCGACCAATCCCTTCATGCTCGGCTTCGCCTTCCAGAAGGGTGCGATCCCGCTGTCGCTGGAGGCGCTGCTCCGCGCCATCGAGATCAACGGCGCCGCGATCGAGATGAACAAGCTCGCCTTCACCTGGGGCCGCCTCGCCGCCCACGACATGTCGCGGGTGCGCAGCGTGCTCCAGTTCAAGAGCCGGGCCGCGGCACCGACCAAGTCGCTCGACGACGTCATCGCGACCCGCGCCGAATTCCTGACCAGCTACCAGGACAAGGCCTATGCAGATCGCTATCTCGTCGCCGTCGCGAAGGTGCGGAAGGCAGAGGCGGCCGCCTCGCCCGCATCCACGGAGCTCACCGAAGCGGTTGCGAAGAACCTGTTCAAGCTGATGGCCTACAAGGACGAATACGAGGTCGCGCGGCTCTACACCGACGGCAGCTTCGCCAGGAAGGTCTCTGAGAAGTTCGACGGCGATTTCACGCTGAAGTATCACCTCGCTCCGCCGATCTTCGCCAAGCGCGACAAGACGACGGGACGGCTTCAGAAGCAGGAATTCGGCGGCTGGATGATCCACGCCTTCCGCGTTCTGAACAAACTGAAATTCCTGCGCGGCACCGCGTTCGATCCGTTCGGCCGTACCGAGGAGCGCAGGACCGAGCGCAGGCTGATCGAGGACTACATCGCGATGGTCGACCAGCGGAGCGCGGCCCTGAAGGCCGAACAGATCCCGCTGCTGACAAGGCTGGCGCGCGTGCCCGAGACCATCCGCGGCTTCGGCCACGTCAAGGAAGCCAACATCAAGCAGGCCGCCGCCGAGAAAGCGCGGCTGGAAGCCGAGTTGGAGAACAGCCGCTTCGCGGCAGCCGCGGAGTAGCGAGGAGAAGCCCACGCTCTCTCCTTCGTCATTGCGAGGAGCGAAGCGACGAAGCAATCCAGAGTCTTTCCGCGCAGACAGTCTGGATTGCCGCTACGCTCGCAATGACGGGATTGCAGGACGGCTGTGCCCCTGTTCAGCGTGATCGCTCGGCTTGACCGGGTGATCCAGTACGCCGCGACCGTTGTGGTTGAAGCGATAGGTCACGACGTACGCGATGTCCCGCCTGCGCGGGGCATGACAGCAACGGGGATGGTCAGGTCGACGTCGCCGCGATGCCTGGCTCCGCCGCGACCATCGCGCTCCCCTCCGCCAGATGCCGTCCCGCAATGTAACCGAACGTCAGCGCCGGCCCGAGCGTGATGCCGGGCCCCGGATAATTGCCGTTCATGATCGAGGCCATGTCGTTGCCGCAAGCGTAGAGGCCTCGGATCGGCGTTCCATCCTCGCGCAGCACGCGCGCCTGCGCATCGACCTTCATGCCGATGGCGGTGCCGAGATCGGCCGGATAGATCCGCATCGCGAAGAACGGCGCACGGAGGATCGGCGCGACGCAGGGGTTGGGCTTGTGGGCGGCGTCCCCGAGATGCCGCTGATAGATCGTGCTGCCACGACCGAACTCGGGATCACGGCCGTCCTTCGCGCCGGCATTGTAGTCCGCGACCGTCGCAGCGAGCGCGGACGGCTGGATGCCGATCTTGGCCGCGAGTTGCGCGATGTCGGCAGCCTCCACCAACTCGCCATTGGACACGTGGCGCCGGACATTGCGCGTAAACGGCTTGATGCGGCCCAGGCCATAGTTCCAGAGAAAGCGGCGGTCGCAGATCAGATAGAACGGCCGGTCCGGCTCACCATTGCCGTCGCGCATCATGGCGAGCACGAACTCATGGTAGGACAGCGCCTCGTTGACGAAGCGCAGGCCGGCGACGTTGACGGCGATCACACCGGGCTTGGCGCGGTCGGTCACCGTGTGCGGGAAGACACCACGGCTGCCGTCGGCACGACGAAACAGCGAGGCCGGCACCCAATAGGCCGGGCTCGTCGCGTCCGTGTCGAGCGCAGCGCCCGCTGCGGTCGCAAGCCGGAGCCCATCGCCGGTGCCGGATGTGCTGGTCGCCGAGATCAAGCCCGCTGCGGCCGGGAAGAAGCGTTTGCGCAAGCCCGCGTCGTGCGAGAAGCCGCCGGTCGCAAGCACCACACCGCGGCGCGCGGTGATCAGCCGATCGCGGGAGCCGTGACGGATCACGACGCCGCCGATGCGGTCGCCTTGGATCGACAGATCTTCGACGTCGGTGCTGAAGAGGATTTCAACCCGGCGCACCAGCAGGGAGGCATAGAGCCGCGCGGCGAGCGCATTGCCGAGATGCAGCGTCGTGCCGCGTGGTGCCCGCAGCCGCTGCAAGGCGTATTCGCAGACGAGCCGCGCCGCGCGCAAGGTCGAACGCAACGATTTCCCGGCCTTGCGCAGATGCGGGATGTCCTGACGATTGACCATCATCCCGCCGAACAGCGTGAATTCCGGCAGCGGCGCGCGCAGGCGCGCGAAGCCGGCGCCGAGCCGCGTGCCGTCGAAAGCCACCGGCTCCAGGACGCGACCGCCGGGCGTCGCGCCCAGGCGCTCCGGATAATAGTCCGGATAGGCTTTCACCGGCTGCAGGCACACCTCGGTATTGGCTTCGAGATACGCGATCGCCTCTGGTCCGCGCGCGAGGAAGGCAGCGCGCAAGCCGGCGTTCGCGGGCTCAGGAACCGTGCTCGACAGATAGCGGACGGCATCGGTGACGCTGTCCGAGAGCCCCGCCTCCTTCATCCTGGCATTGGCGGGAATCCAGACCATGCCGCCGGACCACGCGGTGGTGCCGCCGACGAAGGCGGTCTTTTCGAGGACGAGCACGCGCAGGCCTTCGGCTGCGGCCACCGCCGCCGCCGTCATGCCACCGGCACCGGCGCCGATGACGATGACGTCGTAGGTCTCGTGCGCCGGCATCATGCGGCAGAATTCCGAAGGTGAGGCATGACACCGTCATACCCCGCCTCGCCTGCCCGGCGCTCTATTTTTTGCACATGATCGTATCGGAAGACCGCTTTGCGCTTTTCCGGATCACGTGCTCCGCGCCGGCTTGCGCTCGACCGGGTCGATGTCGATCTCCCGCAGGCGGCCGAGCCGCAGCACGTCCATGGCGAGACGCCGGCCGATCCGGTCGCGATCCAGCACGCGGATCAGGTCGTCGACACCGTTGATCTCGACACCGTCGAGCCTGATGACGACGTCGCCCGGCAACAGGCCCGCCTTCGCGGCCGGACCGTCCGGCTCGATCTGCGCGAGCAGCGCGCCCATCTTGTTCTCGACGCCGGCCAGCACCGCGTGCCGCCGCGGCACCGGCGCGGTCTGCCCGGCCACGCCGATATAGGCGCGGCGGACGTAGCCGTGGCGGATGATCTCCGACAGCACGAATTGCGCGGTGTTGCTGGCGACCGCGAAGCAGATTCCCTGCGCACCGTTGATGATGGCGGTATTGATGCCGATCACCTCGGCATTCGACGACACCAGCGGGCCGCCGGAATTGCCGGGATTGAGCGCGGCATCGGTCTGGATCACGTCCTCGATGGTGCGCCCGCTGACCGAGCGGATCGAGCGCCCGAGCGCCGAGACCACCCCGGCGGTCACGGTCGACTCGAAACCCAGCGGATTGCCGATCGCGATCACGAGTTGCCCGCGCCGCAGGCTCTTGGAATTGCCGAGCGCGGCATAGGGCAAGTCACGCACGCCGTTGGCGCGCAGCAGCGCGAGATCGGTGTCGGGATCGACGCCGAGCACCCGGGCGTCGCCGACATGGCCCTCGACGTCCCGCAGCCGGATCTCCCGGGAGGAGCCGACCACGTGGCTGTTGGTGAGGACGAGACCGTCCGGCGAGATCACGATGCCCGAGCCGAGCCCGCCGCGTTCGCGGCCGTTCGGCACCTTCGGCCCGGTCTCGACCCGCACGACGGCGGGGCCGACCCGGTCGGTCACGTCGATCACGGCATTGGAGTAGGCATCCAGCAGGGCTCGGTCATCGACCGGGGCAGCCGCATCAGTTCGCGACGACGGGCCGTCATCGGCGGTATCTGAAGTGAAATCCAGCATGGCAGAAGTCCTTGAAGGCTCACACAGATGGTGGCCTGTTCCCTCCGGCGCAAGTGCCCCGCTCGGCGCGCAAGGCTGGGCTGCCGGGGCTGGACTCCGAGAACTGGGCTACCACTGCATCGGACTACGATGGCGCCCGCCACAGCGTGCCGCCTCTTGCCTTGACCGGATCGAGCAGCGACCAGTCGCCGTCCGGCAACACATAGCCCTTGGGAAAGGGCGGCCGCAGTTCGAGCCCGAGCGAACGCAGCACCCGGTCATCACGGTAATAGCACTGCAACACGACGCGGACGAGCGTTGCCGCGGCGGCTCCGCCGGAGCTGCGAAACTCCTGCGCCACGTCATCGCGCTTGCCGGCATCGAGCTCGGCGAGCGGCCGGCCCGCCAGCCGCGCCAGATGCTCCAGCGCCATCGCCACCAATCTCGTATCGCGCCCCAGCGTCGAGAGCATGTCGGCCTGGATCGCAGCATCGTCGGCGCCGGGCACGTTGTACACGTCGCTGGCCGGAATGATCATCGCGGCGACGGTACGGAGATCGTCGCGCTGCCGCGGCGTGAGGGAGAGTTGATCAGTCATTGTGTCCTCGCGTCGGAATTTTACGGCCATAGTGAGAGCGCGCTGCCTCTCCCGCCTGCGGGAAAGAGCTGGGACGAGGCTGCCTCCGCAAAGGTGCCCGCGAGAGGAGAGAGCCCTCACCCGGCGCAGCGCGCCGACCTCTCCCGCAAGCGGAGGAGGTGCAGCAAGCCCGTAGCGGCTTCGGTGCAAACATCGGCGGCTCAATCGAACAAATTGGCGAGGCGCTGCTTCATCTGGTCGGCGACATAGAGCGCGATAGCCTGGATGGTCGAGGTCGGGTTGACCCCGCCGGACGTCACGAACACGCTGCCGTCGACGATGAAGAGGTTCTTCACATCATGTGTGCGGCCCCATTCGTTGACGACGGATTTCGCGGGATCGGTGCCCATCCGCGCAGTGCCCAGCAGGTGCCAGCCGCCCCACGGGATCGGCGAGTTGATGCAGATGTCGGTCGCGCCGGCCATTTCGAGAACCTCGCGGCCGCGGGCCAGCGCATGCTCCATCATCTTCAGGCTGTTCTGGCTGAGTGTGTAATCGATCTTCGGCGCGGGAATGCCGTGGCTGTCCTTCAGTACGGGATCAAGCGTGACACGGTTGTGCTCTTCCGGCAGATCCTCGCAGATCGCCGAAAAACCCAGCCGATGTCCGTTGAGCTTGCGGAAGACGCGGTGGTGATCGGCGCCCCAGGGCAAAATCCCCTTCTGCTCGCTGACTACGGCTTCGAACACCGGTCCCGCGCCGCGCACGAACTGCACCCCGAAACCGCGCACGAAGCCACGCGACAAGTCCGTGCTGTACCACTCCTTGCTCCACAGGCAGGTCGGCGGCGCGCGGTTGCTGTCGGTCGGCTCCTCCACATAGCCGTAGATCTGCGCATAGGGGTGGAACATCAGGTTCTTGCCGACGAGGCCCGACGAGTTGGCGAGGCCGTTCGGGAAGCGGCTGGATTTCGAGTTGAGCAGGAGCCGCGGAGTGCCGACGCCGTTGCAGGCGATGATGACGACATGGGCCGGCTGGAACTGCTCGGCACCGTCCTTGTCGTAATAGACCACCCCGGACGCCATCCCGTTCTCGTCGGTGGTGATCTCGCGCACACGGCAATGGGTCCGCAGCTCGACGCCCGCGCGGACGGCATGCGGCCAATAGGTGATGTCGGTCGAGGATTTCGCCCCCTGTGCGCAGGCCGGCGTGCAGTGACCGAGGTTGATGCAGCGCGCCCTGCCCTCGTAGTCCGTCGTCGCGACCGTCGTATCCGACGGCCACCAATGCCACCCGAGCTTGTTCATGGCCTTGCCGATGATGGCGCCGGACAATCCGAGCGGCTGCTGCGGCATCGGCGGATGCGTCAACGGCGAGAGCGGATCGCCCGAGAGGCCGGACGTGCCCATCATCCGGTCGTTCTCCTCGAAGAACGGTGTCAGCGCGTCGTAGTCGATCGGCCAGTCGTCGGCGACGCCGTCAAGCGTCCTCACCTTGAAATCCGATGGATGCAGCCGCGGCCAGTGCGCGGTGTACATCACCGTGGAGCCGCCCACGGCATTATAGTTGACGACCTTGATCGGCGAATTGTCGTCGTTGATCGGATAGTCCTCGGGCCGGCCGCGGACGTTCGGGCTCGACGACCACTCGCCGTAGAACTTCGCTTCCCAGTCCCGGCCCGTGCTCGGATATTCCGCCGGGTTCATCCAGCCACCCTGCTCGAGGCAGAGGATGTGCATCTTGGTCTCCGCCAGCGACCAGGCGACGGCCGCACCGGAAGCGCCGGCGCCGATGATCAGGACGTCCACGGGATCGTTCATCGAAGCAGTCCTCCCGCCCTCGCCGCTTCCCGGGCGATTCGGCCATCGCGGCTCGCAAGGCCGCCAAACGATAGGGGCAGAGCGGCCGGCGAGTAAAGCCACGAGCAAGGAATGTCATACTTCGCCCGGCGCAGACCATTGGTATCGCCACGCCCGGATGCTAGGAACGAGGCGCTAGAGCAATCGATAGCGAGACCGTATGTCCCTTCAGAATTCCTTTGCTGCCGCCCGCGCTTTCGCGCTTGTTTTGTTTTTCGCTCTGTCCGCGTTTCTGGGAGCATCCGGATCGGCTTCCGCGGTGACCGCCGCCGCGACCGTCCGGGACGCCAATTCCATCCAGCTTGGCGACATCACCTATCGGCTCGACGGCGTCGACGCCCCCGAACTGGACCAGGTCTGCATCGACGATCACGCTGATCCCTGGACTTGCGGCATCGAGGCCCGCGACCAGCTCACGAAGCTGATCGGCGGACGGCAGGTGCGTTGCGACGACGTGGGACCGGAAAAGAGCTTCGGCAAGCGGCACCGCGCGATCTGTACGGTCCAGGGCGACAAGACGACGTTGAACGAGCAGTTGGTTCGGCTCGGCTTTGCCATCGCGCGCGAGCCGATCAAGGCGAACGTCAAGCCGGCGGCCGCCGATGCCAAGGCCGCATCGGCCGGCATCTGGAAAGGCTGCTTTGTTGCACCGCAAGAATTCCGCACGGGCAAGAAGGACGGCGCACTGCTGGGAGCCGCCTGCCGTCCCGATCGCGACAAGGAGATTCGTACGGTCCTGTTTCCGGACGAGCTGACGATGCCGCCGAGCTGCAGCATCAAGGGCAAGCTGGCGGTGCGCGCGCGCGTCACCGGCAACATCGGCATCTATCATTTGCGGGGCTGCCCGAGCTATCCGGCCACGACGAAGCCTGATCGGTGGTTCTGCTCGGAGGATGACGCCCAGGCCGCGGGTTTCCGCAAGGCCTATAATTGCCGTCGCCCGAAGTGAGAGACCCTCACGCTTCCGTGAGCATTTGCCGGAAGCAGTATTGATCCGGAATTGATCTCTATCGGGAGTCGTTGCATTTAGGAAAATGTGCGGTGGCGCCTGGCGCGACCGCCTCCTTGGCAGCAATCCGGCTTCGGCCGATTGTCCTTGCTTGGGCGTTTCCTCCCTAGACTTGGGCCGCTTGTCATCACAAGCGGCTCTTTTTCTTTGTGCGAGGCTAACTGCGCATCTGCATGATCTGATCCATCGCCGGCATGTTCTGGTTGAGATGCGACATGATCCAGACGGTACCGCCGACCACCAGGAAAACCACCAGAAGACCGAAGGCCAGCGCCAGCACGTTGTTCGTGTTGTCCGGACCCGTCGTGATGTGCAGGAAGAACACCAGATGCACGCCCATCTGCGCGATCGCGAGCACGATCAGCGCGACGGGAATCGAGGGTTGCCAGACCAGATTGGTGCCGGCGATGAAGAACGATGTCGCCGTGAGCAGCAGCGCCAAAGCAAGGCCGACGACGTAACCGACGATCCTGGCGCCGACACTGTGCTGCTCTTCCTCACCCGGGGCGAGATCATGCTCGACCGGCTCGTGCGTCATATCGCTCATACGCCACTCCCAAGCAGGTAGACGACGGAAAACACCGCGACCCAGATGATGTCCAGCGCGTGCCAGAACAGCGCGAAACACATCATCCGGCGCAGGATGTCGGCACGAAAGCCCTTCGCGAACACCTGGGCCATCATGGTGAGAAGCCACAGCACGCCCGCCGAGACGTGCAGACCGTGGCATCCGACCAACGAGAAGAACGCGGTCAGAAAGGCGCTGCGCGACGGGCCGTAGCCGCGCGAGACGAGGTCGGCGAACTCGCGGAACTCGATGACGAGGAAGATCAGCCCCAGCAGGCAGGTCACGGCCATGCCGAGATAGAACCAGAACCGGTTGCGCACATCGGCCGCGATGCTGGCCATGCCGCAGGTGAAGCTCGACAGCAGCAGGCAGACGGTCTCGATCGCGACGTTCCTCTGCTCGAAAATCTCCGAACCTTTCGGGCCGTCGGCGGTCTGGTCGACCAGCACCGCGTAGGCGGCGAAGAAGCACGAGAACATCACGATATCGGAGAGCAGGAACACCCAGAAGCCGTAAGCGGTGACGATGCGCTTCGACGCCGGGCCCGGATGCTCGATCACGACGCCGATGTGATGGGGATCGGCATGTGCGCGCCCGACGGTTGCGGTCATCGACATCAGACCGCTCCCGCCATGCTGACCAGACTGCGCCGTTCCTCGACGTTGAGCCGGTCGATGCGGGCGACCTCCGCGGCCGGAATGACGTATTCGTCATGATCGCGCCACGCGAACACGACGAAGGTCGCGAACGCCCCGATGCCGCCCAGGATCACCATCCACCAGATGTGCCAGATCAGCGCGAAGCCCATGATGGTGGCGAAGAACGCGCAGACGAATCCGGTCGGAGAGTTCTTGGGCATCTCGATGTCCCGGTATTCAGGCTCGACGTGCTCCAGCAATTGCTGCTTGGCATGGGCCTTCAGGTCCCAATAGGCATCCTCACCGCGCACGTCGGGATGGAAGGCGAAATTGAACACGGGTGGCGGCGACGAGGTCGCCCATTCCAGCGAGCGTCCATCCCAAGGGTCGCCCGTGCGGTCGCGCAGGCTTTCGCGATTGCGGATGCTGACCACGAGCTGCATGACCTGGCAGATGACGCCGATGGTCAGCACGGCCATGCCGACCGCCGCCACCATCATCCACGGACGCCATGCCGCGACGTCGTAGTGCTGCAGCCGCCGCGTCATGCCGAGCATCCCGGCGGTGTAGAGCGGAACGAACGTCACATAGAAGCCGATGAAGGTGAACCAGAAGGCGCGCTTGCCCCAGCGCTCGTCGAGCCGGAAGCCGAACGCCTTCGGGAACCAGTATTCGAAACCGGCGAAGGCGCCGAACAGCACGCCGCCGATGATGACGTTGTGGAAGTGCGCCACCAGGAACATGCTGTTGTGGAGCATGAAGTCGGCCGGCGGCACAGCGACCAGCACGCCGGTCAATCCGCCGATGATGAAGGTGACCATGAAGCCGACCGCCCACAGCATCGGCGTCGCGAAGCGGATACGGCCGCCATACATCGTGAACAGCCAGTTGTAGATCTTCACGCCCGTCGGCACCGCGATGATCATGCTGGCGATGCCGAAGATGGCATTGACGTCGGGGCCCGCGCCCATCGTGAAGAAATGATGCAGCCAGACCATGAAGGAGATGACGCAGATCGCCATGGTGGCGAGCACCATCGATCGATAGCCGAACAACGCCTTGCCGGAGAAGGTCGACACCACCTCGGAGAAGATGCCGAAGGCCGGCAGAACCAGGATGTAGACTTCGGGATGGCCCCAGGCCCAGATGAGGTTCATGAACATCATGACGTTGCCGCCGGCCTCGTTGGTGAAGAAGTGGAAGCCGAGATAGCGGTCGAGCAGGAGCATCGCGAGCGTGGCGGTGAGGATCGGGAACGCCGCGACGATCAGGAGGTTGGACGCCAGCGTCGTCCAGCAGAACATCGGCATCCGCAGGTAATTCATGCCCTTGGTGCGCAGCTTCAGCACGGTGGTGACGAGGTTGATGCCTGCGACCAGCGTGCCCACGCCGGAGATCTGCAGCGACCAGGCATAATAGTCGACGCCGACGCCCGGCGAATAGGACAGTTCCGACAGCGGCGGAAAGGCGAGCCATCCGGTGCGCGCGAACTCGCCGACCACCAGCGAGACGTTGACCAGCAGCGCGCCGGTGGCGGTCAGCCAGAAGCCGACCGAATTGAGCGTCGGAAAGGCGACGTCGCGCACGCCGAGCTGGAGCGGCACGACCAGGTTCATCAATCCGATGACGAACGGCATCGCCACGAAGAAGATCATGATGGTGCCGTGGGCCGAGAAGATCTGGTTGTAATGCTCCGGGGGAAGATAGCCCTGCGACTGGTAGGCGACCGCCTGCTGGATCCGCATCATGATGGCATCGCTGCCGCCGCGCAGCAGCATCACCGAGGCGAGCAGCACATACATGACACCGATGCGCTTGTGATCGACGCTGGTGATCCATTCGTGCCAGAGATAGGGCAGATGCCCCTTCACCACGACCCAGATCAGCACGGCCAGGATCGCGACCAGTACCACCCCGCCCGCGACGAGCGGAATTGGTTGATCGAACGGAACCGCCGACCAATCGAGCTTACCGAGCATCATGGCCTCCACTATGCGGCCGGCCGGCGTCGGAGATCAGCTCCGGGCCTGGCCCTGGCGGAATGTGCTGGGTCGCGATCAGGTCGAACAGCCGGGGATCGTCCAGGCGGTAGGTCGGCCGCCCGCTCTCGATGCCCTGCTGCATCAGCTTCTTGTAACTGTCCTCGTTCAGCACGGCGTCGCTCTTCGCCGTGTTCGCCACCCATCCGGGAAACGCCAGCGGCGAGATCACGTTGACGTCGAACAGCATGTCGGGGAAGCCGTCACCGGAGAAATGCGCCGACATGCCCTGCAGCTTGCCTTCGTTGTCGGCGCGCAGGTTCAGCCGTGTGACCATGCCGTTCATCGTATAGATCATGCTGCCGAGCTGCGGGATGAAGAACGTGTTCATCACGCTGGACGAGGTGAGCTGGAAATTCAGCTCGGCACCCGCCGGCACCGTCAGCGTGTTGACGGTGGCGATGCGCTGGTCCGGATAGATGAAGAGCCATTTCCAGTCGAGCGAAACGGCCTGAATTCTCACCGGACTGCCGGTGCCGGGCACCGGCGCCGCGGGATCGAGTTGATGCGAACCGATCCAGGCAACGCCGCCGAGCAGGATGACGGTGAGCGCCGGAATGGCCCACACCACCATCTCGACACGTCCCGAATAGACGAAGTCCGGCTGGAATTGCGCCTTTGGGTTCGAGGCACGAAACCAGAAGGCGAACGCCAGGATCGCGACGATGGTGGGCACCACGATCGCAAGCATGATGAAAACGGAATCAACCAGGATCGTGCTGTTGGCGGCAGCAACAGGCCCTTGTGGATCGAGCAGATTCATCGGCAAGCCACTGGCGATTGGGAAACCCCGGAGCGGAGCCTAACCCGGGAAAGGCTCCGCACCAAACGCGATCGCGTGAGATCAGTTCCGCCGAACAGTCATGCTTGCTCCGCTCCATCTCGCCTGGCGGCATGCAATTCCATGCGATGTCAATGACATGAGCGCGGGACGCCCGGCCTTCTCACCTCGGCATGCCGTTGCTATCGTCGGAGAAAAATAACGGGAAGGAGCGACATGCAGGGCCCTGAAGACGATGCCGGCCTCGCCGGCAAGGTGGCACTGATCAGCGGCGGCGGTGCCGCGGGCGACGGAATCGGCAACGGCCGCGCCGCAGCAATCCTGCTGGCCCGCGCCGGCGCGAGCGTGCTGGTGGCCGACCGCGAGCTCGGGCTTGCCGAGCGCACCGTGGAGATGATCACCGCCGAGGGCGGCAGTGCCGCGGCCCACGCCGGAGACGTCACGAGCGAGGGCGATTGCAGGACGCTGGTCGAGGCGGCGCTCGATCGCTGGGGCCGGCTCGATTTCCTCGACAACAACGTCGGCATCGGCAGCCGCGGCAACGTGGTCGACGAGGCGCCCGAGCAGTATCGCCGCGTCATGCAGGTCAATGTCGAGACCATGTTCCTGCTCTCGAAGCACGCGATCCCCGCCATGATCAAGACCGCGAAGGGTGGTGCGATCGTGAATATCTCATCGATCTCGGCGCTGCGGCCACGCGGCCTGACGACCTACTCGACCTCGAAGGCGGCGATCATCGGGCTGACGCGCGCGATGGCGGTCGATCACGGCCGCGACAACATCCGCGTCAATTGCATCTGCCCCGGGCCGGTGTACACGCCGATGGTCTATGCCCGCGGCATGAGCGAGCAGGCCCGGGCGAACCGCGCCAGGGCATCGGTGCTGAAGACGGAAGGGACCGGCTGGGACGTCGGCCACGCCGTCAAATTCCTCATGAGCAACTTCGCACGCTACATCACCGGCCAGGTGCTGGTGGTCGACGGCGGCGTGACGCTGCAGGCACCCGAGCGCGAGTCGCAGGAACACTGACGGAAGGAAACACGAATGGCACGACTACCGTATCTCGAGGCCGACCAGGTCGCGCCCGAATATCGCGACATGCTCAAGCGCAACACCAATCTGCACAAGCTTCTCGTCAACTCGCCGGAGATGGCGCGTGCGTTCAACGGCATCGGCGGATACATCCGGTTCAAGAGCAAGCTCGACCCGCGCCTGCGGGAGCTGGCGATTCTACAGGTCGGCTGGATGGAGAAGTCGGAATACGAGTTCACCCATCACGTGAAGATCG
>NZ_JASGFS010000036.1:0-66501 GCF_047605465.1 Bradyrhizobium sp.
CGAGAGGGTGGCGAGACGAACAAAGCTCGGGCGAACACGCCGCGAGATCGCGAAGCCGTGTCGGCTCCTGAATCGCCACTGCATATCGTTCAGCCTTTGCGGCCCGCATCCAGTTTGGAATCATTTCGATCATGCGGCACCGGCGCCGGACGCGCTTGAATTAAGTTCGGGCCATGCGATGTTGGGGTTGGATACGTGCGCCAGCTCCGCTCGCGCGCTGGGATCGGCACCGACGATGGGCAGGTGCGGCTGATCTGGATGCCGCCCCATCGAGAGAAACACTGCCAATGACTGCCGTGGCCAACGCACTTCGAGATTACGCCCAGGGCATTTTGACCGCCCGCGTCTACGACGTGGCGATCGAAACCCCGCTCGACCCGATGCCGCGGCTCTCGGAACGGCTGTCACGAACCGTCCTGCTGAAGCGGGAAGACCTTCAGCCGATTTTCTCCTTCAAGCTGCGCGGCGCCTACAACAAGATCGTCAAGTTGCCGCCCGACCAGCGGAAGCTGGGAGTCATCTGCGCATCGGCGGGCAATCACGCGCAAGGCGTGGCGCTGGCCGCGCGCAAGCTCGGCATTCCCGCGACGATCGTCATGCCGCGGACGACTCCCGCGATCAAGGTCGAAGCCGTTCGGCGCCTGGGCGGCCAGGTTGTCCTCCACGGCGATGCCTTCGACGACGCGCAGACGAAGGCGCGGGAGATCGAGGCCGAGCGCGGCCTGACCTTCGTGCACCCGTTCGACGACCCCGATGTGATCGCCGGCCAGGGGACGGTCGGGATGGAAATCCTGCGGCAGCATCCCGATACGATCGAGGCGATCTTCGTGCCGATCGGTGGGGGAGGACTGGCGGCAGGTGTTGCCGCTTTCGTGAAATTCCTCAACCCCTCGATCAGGGTCGTCGGCGTGGAACCGACGGACGCCGCTTCCATGGCGGCAGCTCTCGCGGAAGGTGAGACAGTGGCTCTCGATCAGGTGGGACTGTTCGCCGATGGCGTCGCGGTCCGCAAGGTCGGGACCGAGACGTTCCGCCTTTGCCGCGACCTGCTCGACGAGGTCATCACCGTCGATACCGACGCCATGTGCGCGGCCATCAAGGATATCTTCGATGACATGCGATCGGTTGCCGAACCGTCCGGCGCGCTGGCGCTTGCCGGACTGAAGGCCTATGCCGAGCGCGGCGCGCGGAACGAGGGAAGTCTGATCGCCGTCAACAGCGGGGCGAACCTGAATTTCGATCGCCTGCGTACCATCGCCGATCGTGCCGAAGTCGGTGAGCATCGGGAAGCGCTGCTGGCCGTGACGGTTCCGGAAAAGCCGGGCAGCTATCGGCACTTCATCCGCATCCTCGGTTCGCGGGCCATCACCGAATTCAACTATCGCTTCGCCGATACGGCCGCTCCCGCGCAATTGTTCGTCGGCATCGCGCTGACCCGCGGCGAAGCCGAGAAGCGCGAAGTCATGGAGCTGCTTCAGCGCGAGGGCTATCCCATATTGGATCTGACCGACAACGAGATGGCAAAGGATCATGTGCGCTACATGGTCGGGGGACGCGCCCCGCTCCTGAAGGACGAACTCATCTATCGGTTCGAGTTTCCGGAGCGGCCGGGCGCGTTGCTGACCTTTCTCGAGAGCCTTGCGCCCGAATGGAACATTTCGCTCTTCCACTACCGCAATCACGGAGCCGACTACGGTCGCATCCTCGCCGGAATCGAAGTCAAGCCGCAGGAACGCGCCAAGTTCGTTCAAGCGCTGGATGCGCTCGGCTACCCCTATTGGAACGAGAGCGACAATCCCGCCTATCGCCTGTTTCTCTCCGCCGAGAAGGCACAACAGGGCTGATCGTCGCGCCAGCCGTACGGGCGAGCTGTGCGCGGCATTCGATCGCGCGGCATTTCGATCGTTGCGCTGGAAGCAATGTCGCGGGCGAACCGGTTGTCATCCCGATCGACGGCGTGTCGCCACGGGGAGTGATTGACTCGAACCGGCAGAGTGTTGAATAGAGACTTGGTTCTCGAGAGGCAGCACGGAGCAGAAATGAATCGACAGTGGCAGTTGGCCAGACGGCCCGAGGCAGAACCCACCGTCGATGACTTCCGTCTCGTTTCCCTCGACATTCCCGAACCGCGCGAGGCCGGCGAGGTGTTGGTCCGCAATCGGCTCCTTTCGCTCGATCCCTATATGCGCTGGCGCATGAACGATGCGAAGTCCTACGCGAGGCCGGTCGGGATCGGCGAAGTCATGGTCGGAGCGACCGTCGGCGAGATCGTTCGCTCGAATGACCCGTCGTTCGTGCCGGGCGACCTCGTGCTGGCCGGCGGCGGATGGCAGGACTACGCGGTCGTCCGGTCGGAGGCCTTGCGCAAGATCGATGCCGCCGCTGCGAGCGAGACGGCCTATCTTGGCGTGCTCGGTGGTCCCGGATTCACCGCCTATGCCGGGCTCATGAAGATCGGCGAGCCGAGGCCCGGCGAAACCGTCGTGGTCGGCGCCGCGACGGGACCGGTCGGCTCACTCGTCGTCCAGCTGGCCAAGGCGGCCGGTTGCCGTGCGGTGGCGATCGCCGGCGGGGCCGAGAAATGCAGGCTTGCGGTCGAGAAGTTCGGAGCCGATGCCGCGGTCGATCATCGCGACCCTGATCTCGCGGCCAAGCTCGCCATCGCCTGTCCGCGTGGCATCGATGTCTATTTCGAGAACATCGGCGGGCGTGTGCTGGACGCCGTCATTCCGCTGCTCAATCCGTTCGCGCGCGTGCCCGTCTGCGGATTGATCTCGCAATACAACGGCCTCGAACAGCGCAGCGATGCCACGCCGCTCGCGCAGCTGATGCAGGATACGCTGGTCAAGCGGTTGCTGGTCCGCGGCTTCATCGTCACGGACTACAACGCCTATCGCGACGAGTTCCTCGCGCTGGTTGCGCCCAAGGTCAAGTCGGGCGCCATCGTCTCCCTGGAGGACGTCGTGGAGGGGCTTGCCAATGCTCCCTCCGCATTCCTCGGGCTGTTGAAGGGGCTGAACAAGGGCAAGCTGATCATCCGCATCGACTGACCGGCGGCAGCGCGTGATCGAAGCGCACGTCCGCTGCCGCGATCTTGCGGGTGTTCAGCAGGAAATCGCAGGCTCCGGCGATCTGTGAGTCGAACATCTCCCGCCCGTAGACGGCGATGCAGCCGCTCTCCTCGGCGGTACGCAACAGCCGGGTCGGCGCCGGGTCCGTGATCACGTCCATCACGACGAGATGCGGCGGGAAGTGCGAAGCTTCGATCGGCGTGCGGGTCGGGTCGAGCATTCCGACCGGCGAAGCGTTGATCAGGATGTCGACCCCGTCGAGCGAAGGCATGCCGACGCTGAAGCGCTGCGCGGGGAAGCGCGGCGACAGCCGCGCCATCACCCGCGCCGCCTTTTCGCCGTCCGGATCGTGGATGTGGATCTCGGCCGGCGCCTGGCGAGCGATCTCGACGGCGATGCCCGCTCCGGCGCCGCCGACGCCGAGCAGCAGGACGCGCTTGCGGTCGAACGTGACGCCGCGATTGCGGATCGCCGCGATGCAGCCCATGCCGTCGAAGAGTTCGCCGACCCACTTGCTGTCGGCGGTCCGGGCAATGACGGACGCGCTGCCGCTGATCTCCGCGAGCGGCCCGACCCGCGTGCAGAGTTCGCGCGCGCGGACCTTGTGAGGAACGGTGATGATCAGTCCGTCGAGATTCTCGACCGCCAGAAGCTGGGAAAACAGCTCGTCGAAGGCTTGGGGCGAGACGTCGAACGGGAGCAGGATCGCGTTGAGGCCGCGCCGCCGCAATTCGTAGGTGATCGCCTCGGGCGAGCGCACCTGTTCGATGGGGTGGCCGATGATCGCGTAGACGCGGGTCCGGCCGTTGACGAAATCCACCGTCGTTGCCGGCGTGATGACGGGCTTCACGTTCATAGCGAGTTGTCCACGAGCTTGCCGGGGTTCATGAGATTGAGCGGATCGATCGCGCGCTTGATGCTGCGCATCATCGCCAGCGTCTGCGGACCGTGCTCGAGGTCGAGGTATCTTCGTTTCTCCTGTCCGACGCCGTGCTCGCCCGTGCAGGTGCCGTCCATGCGGATGGCGCGTTCCACCATGCGCTCGATGAACCGCTTGACCACTTCGATCTCGGCCGGGTTGGTCATGTCGACCATCGGCTGGACGTGGAAATTGCCGTCGCCGACATGACCGACCACCGGTGCGATCAGGCCCAGCTCGAGGATTTCCTGTTTGGTTTCCTCCACGCAGTCCGCCAGCCGCGCGATCGGCACGCACACATCGGTCGGGATCGGGCGCGCGCCGGGGCGCAGCGCAAGGCAGGCCCAGTAGGCATCGTGGCGTGCCTGCCAGAGCTTCGCGCGCTCCTCGGTCTTGTCGGACCATGCGAACGGTCCGCCGCCGAAGGCCTCGGCGATCTCGCCGAAGCGCTCAGATTGCTCGGCAACGCTCTGTGGCGAGCCGTGGAATTCGAGCAGCAGCAGCGGGGTTGCCGCGAGGTCGAGGCCGGAATGTGCCTTGACGGCAGCGGCCGTGACCTCGTCGAGCAGTTCGATACGGGCCACGGGGATCGCGCTCTGGATCGTCGAGATGACCGCGTCGCATGCCGAGCGGACGGTCGGGAAGGGGCAGATCCCGCCGGCGATCGCCTCGGGAAGCGGCGACAATCTCAGCACCAGCTCGGTGATGATGCCGAGCGTGCCTTCCGAGCCGACCAGCAGGCGCGTCAGGTCGTAGCCGGCCGAACTCTTGCGTGCCCGCCGCGCCGTGCGGACGATGTCGCCGTTCGGCAGCACGGCGGTGAGCGCGACGACGTTGTCTTTCATGGTGCCGTAACGAACCGCATTGGTCCCGGACGCGCGCGTTGCGGCCATGCCGCCGAGCGAGGCGTCCGCGCCGGGATCGACGGGAAAGAGCAGGCCGGTGTCGCGCAGATAACTGTTGAGCGTCTGCCGCGTCACGCCCGGCTGGACCACGCAATCCATGTCTTCGGCGTTGACCGCGATGATGCGGTTCATCCGGCTGAGATCGATCGAAATGCCGCCCGCCGGCGCGTTGACGTGTCCCTCGAAGGCGGTTCCGGTGCCGAACGCGATCATCGGCGTCGAATGCGCGGCGCAGATCTTGACGATCTCCGCGACTTCTTCGGTGCTCTCCGCAAACGCGACCGCGTCGGGAAGCTGGGAAGGAAGCCATGTGAGCTGGCTGGCGTGCTGCTCGCGGATCGCGGCGGCGGTCGTGATCCGATCGCCGAGGATCGGGCGCAGGGCGTCGATGGCCTTGGCGATATCCGCCGCCTGGAGGGGCCGCAAAGTCATGGAAAGGGTGTCCCGTCGATATTGACCTACGTGTAAGTCAGTATTATTGAGGCAAAACACTCGGGAGGACAAGCATGCAAGAAGCGGATTTCCACGTCGCGGTGGGCGACAAGATCACCTTCGCCAAAACCCTTACGGAAAGTGACGTCTATTTGTTTGCCGGCGTCACGGGCGATCTGGCTCCCGTTCATTGCAACGAGGAGTACATGAGCAAGTCGGCGTTCGGCAGCCGCATCGCCCATGGTGTTCTTGCGCTTGGCCTGATGTCGACCGCGTCGACGGTCATGTTCGGACCGCATGTCGACAAATATGTCGGGCTGACCGCGGTGTCGCAGGGCTACGACCGCGTCCGCTTCATGGCGCCGATCTATTTCGGCGATACGATCACCGTGACATACACGGTCAACGTGCTGGAGGGCGATCGCCGCCGGGCGCTTTCCGACGTCGTTGCGACCAATCAGCGCGGCGAAGCCGTGGCGTCCGCCGTGCATATCATGCGCTGGGTGCCGGCTGAATCGCTGAAGAAGGTGGCGCGATGAGCGACACCAAAAAAGTTGCATTCGTCACCGGCGGACGCCGCGGCATCGGCCGCGCAATCGCCTATGCGCTGGCAGGCCATGGCTTCGATGTGGTCGTCAACGACGTCGTTCGCGACGACAGCGCCGAGGAAACCCTCGAGGGGATCGCAGGCCGCGGTGTGCGCGGCGCGTTCGTCGAGGGCGATATCGCCGACCTCGACAAGCATGAGAGCCTGCTTGCAAAGGTGTGGGATGCCCTCGGCCCGGTCTCCTGCCTCGTCAACAATGCCGGCGTGCAGACCGCTTTCCGCGGCGACATGCTGAACATTCCGCCGGAAAGTCTCGATCGCCTGCTGGGCGTGAATGTCCGTGGCACGTTCTTCCTCACGCAGCAGGCGGCGCGCCGCATGATCGCGGACCGGTCCGGCGACATGACGCGCCCGGATCGTTCGATCATCTTCATCTCGTCGGGCAATGCTGTGATCGCGACCCCGGGTCAGGCGGATTATTGCATCTCGAAGGCGGGCATCGCGATGATGAGCAGCCTCTATGCGTTGCGTCTCGCGGAACACGGCATCGCCGTGCACGAGATTCGGCCCGGCATCATCAGGACCGATATGACCGCCGATGTCTTCGACAAGTACGATGGCTGGGTGCAGTCGCGCGGTTTCCCGCAGGCGCGTTGGGGCGAGGCGGAAGATATCGGGCGCACTGTCGGCGTCCTTGCTGCCGGGCTGATGCCCTACGTCACGGGCGGGGCGTACCACGTCGACGGCGGCATGCACATCCGTCGGACTTGATCCCGGCGTTACGACGAGCTCGGCGCGGTCGCGCCGCAGAACAGGAACACACGCAATGTACAACTACGCGGGCAAGCGGGCGATCGTCACTGGTGCGGCGCATGGAATCGGCAAGGCCATTGCCGTGCGCCTCTCCGACGAGGGCTGTGCCGTGGCGCTCTGGGATCTCGATCAGGCGCGGCTGCAATCGACCCTGAAGGAACTCGGCGAGGGTCGCGGCCATAACGCGCAGGTCGTTGACGTCTCGGACCTCGATGCGGTGAAGGCCGCTTTCGCGGCGACGACCGCGGCCTGGGGGGCGACGCCTGACATTCTGGTGAACAACGCCGGCATCGGCCGTCTCGCCTCGATCCTGGATGTCGCTCCGGCGGAGTTCGATCGCACGCTGGACGTGAATGTCGGCGGCACCTTCAACTGTTGCCACGTGGTCGTGCCCGCCATGCGCGAGCGCGGCGGCGGACAGATCATCAACATGGCCTCCTGGTTCGGCAAGTCGGGGCGGCCGAATTCGTTGGCCTATTGCGCCTCCAAGTTCGCGATCATCGGCATGACCCAGTCGATGGCGATCGATCTCGCCGTGCACGGGATCCGGGTCAACGCGGTCTGTCCGGGAACCATCGACAACACTGACATGCGGAAGCAGGCGGACGCCGAGGCTGCGGTGCTCGGTCTCCCGCCGGCCGCCGAGCGGCAGCATCTGATTCCGCTGAAGCGCCTGGGGCAGCCGGAAGACATCGCGCGCGCCGTCGCGTTTCTCATTTCCGACGAGGCAAGCTACATGACGGGGCAGTCGATCAACGTCACCGGCGGCCTTTGGATGAACTGAGGCATTTTGGTCGCGGCGCCGGGGTTGACATATTCCACGCAATCTTACTTACTAGCGAGTAAGTAAAGACGGCCGAGGCGCAGCGCGCCCGGTGCAGGGAGGAAAAGGTTGTACGAACTCGTCGAGTATCTGTTGCGCGGGGCGTTGCTCGGCGTCACCTATGGGCTGCTCGCATTTCCGGTCAGCCTTCTGTTTTCCACCACCGGGTCCGTCGACGTCGCCTTGGGCGCTTATGCGGTACTTGCCGTCGCGGTCGCCTACACGATCGGTGGTCCGCTTGGGATTCTGGCGGCGATCCTCGCTGCCGTGTTCGCCTCCTTTCTGGTGGGCGTCATCTCCATGCGTCTCAATCGACCGGGCTCGATCGATCACATCACCGCGGTGCTCGGAACGTTCGGCCTCGCCATGTTCCTGGAGTCGTTCATCCTGAGCGTCTTCGGCACCAATCCGATGATACGCCAGCCCTTCGACACGTTCTGGAATCTCGGCGGGATCCGCATCAGCCCCCAGACCGGCATCAATGTCGCGGTCTGCTTCGTCATTCTCACGGCGCTCTTCGTGGTGCTGCGCAAGACGCCGTTCGGTCGTTCGATGCGGGCGAGCGCGGCCAATCCGGTCGGCGCGTCGCTGAATGGAATTCCTGTCCGGCAGATCTGGTTCGCGACATATCTGCTCGGCGGCCTGCTCGCCGGTGTTGCCGGCGTGCTGATCCTCTACACCACGGGCGCCGACTACAGCTCCGCCTTCACGCTCACGATCTGGGGCTTCGGCTCGGCGATCATCTTCGGCATGCACAGCCCGCTGCGCGGCTTCGCGGGCGGACTCATCATCGGCATGGTTCAGGCCGTCTGCGCCGGCTACCTGCCCGGCGCGTGGGCGACGGCGATCCCGCTCGTCTTCATCTTCGTCATTCTGTCCATGGGACGCATGAACCAGATTGCGGCCACCGGAGGTCGCGTGTGATGCTCGGTTCGATCCGCTCCCGGCTGGCTCCCATCGCCGTCCTTGCCCTGATTGTTCTCGCCATCACGCCGGTGATCGCGGGAAGCGCATTCTGGCTCGACAATTCGGTTCTCGTCGCGATCTTCTCCCTGCTCGCGCTCTCGGTGGGCATGGCTTACGGGCAGGCCGGCATTCTCTCGATGGCCCCGGCGGCATTCGGGGCGATCGGCGCGTTCGCAACCAGCATCGTGACCACCCGCTACGGTGTCTCGCCGTTGATCGGCCTGGCGCTGGCCCTGCTGCTGCCGGCCGTGCTGGCCTATCCGATGGCGCGGGCGATCACGCGCCTGTCGCCGCTGCCGTTGTCCATCGCCACCCTGTTGCTCAGCCTTGTGCTCGAGCTTGCGATCCGTGAGGGCGGCAGCTTCACCGGCGGCTATATCGGCATCTCGGGCATTCCGCCGCTCTGGTTCGCCGACAGCATCTTCGCCATGCATGTGCTATCATGGGCTCTCGTCGTCGTCGTTCTCGTGCTCTACGCCAACCTCACGGATTCCGCGATCGGACGGGCCGTAAAGACCGCGCGGCACGATCCGCTGCGGGCCACCGCGGATGGCGTGAACGTGCCGGCCTTGCTCGCGTCCTATTTCGCGATCTCGGCGTCGGTCGCGGGCCTCGCCGGCTGGCTCTATGCCCACCACCTCACCTACATGGGACCGGACTCGCTCACGATGCACGTGTCCATCAAGGTCGTGCTGATGGCGGTCATCGGTGGCGCGTCGACGCTGCTCGGTCCGATCCTGGGCGCCGCGTTCCTCACGCTGCTCACGCTTTATCTCCCTGCGGCCGAAACGCAGGGCATGATCTTCGGCGGCGTGCTCATTTTTGTTCTGCTGGTGGCGCCGAACGGCGTGCTCGGCACCGACTGGAAGAAGCTGCTGGTCAAGCGGACGGCGCAAAAGTCGGTCGCGGTCCGGCCGGTCGCGACCAGAGAGGGCACGGCATGACCATTCATGTGAACGAGGTCACCGTGCGCTTCGGCGGCGTTACGGCGGTCAAGGACGTATCCCTCGAATTGAAGCCGGGCCAGATCGTTGCCGTCATCGGACCAAACGGGTCGGGCAAGAGCACGCTGTTCAACGCGATCACCGGCATGGTGAAGCCTGCCTCCGGCAGCATCGCTGTGGATGACGCGCGGATCGATACGCTGCCGCCCCATGATCGCATCGCGCTGGGTCTGGCGCGAACCTTCCAGACGCCTCGCTTCGACCCCAAGGTAACCGTCAGCGAAGCCGTCATGTGCGGGTTCTATCCGGTCCACAAGACCGGAATCTTCGGCGCCATGCTTCGGCTGCCTGGGGCGGTGTCGGAGGAAGCGGAGTTTCGATCGCGCTGCACCGCGATCCTCGATGACCTTCGTCTGTCGGATTTCCGTTCCTTCACGATGAACGAGCTTCCGATGGGCCGCGTTCGCCTCGTCGAGGTCGCGCGCGCCGTCGCGAACCGGCCGAAATACATCCTGCTCGACGAACCGGCCGCAGGTCTCGAGCGGGAGGAGCAGCGGATGCTGTCGAAGGAGATCCGCAAGCTCGCCGATCGCGGGGTCGGAGTGCTCCTCGTCGAGCACAATTTCGGTCTCATTCGCGAACTGGCCGAGCACGTCGTCGTCCTGAAGGACGGCGCGAAACTTCTCGAGGGCGAACCGGAGACGATCGCGAAGGATCGCGCCTTCATCGACGTTTATCTCGGGAGTGCCGGCCGATGAGCCTCGAACTCGGTACCGCCGCGGGCGGATCGGTCTTGTCATGCAAGGGGCTCAGTGCGCGCTACCATCGCGTCACGGTGGTGTCGGGTGTCGACTTGTCGCTGCGTGCCGGCGAAATGCTCGCCGTTCTCGGCTCCAACGGTGCCGGCAAGAGCAGCATGTTGCGGGCCATCGCCGGCATCGTCAGCGGTGGCGGCGACATCGTCGTGAATGGCCGCAACCTCGGGGGCATGAGTGCTCACAGGCGCGCCCTCCACGGCTTGTCGCTGGTGCCCGAGCAGCGCGGCAACATCTTCCCGACCATGACGGTGCGGGAGAACATCGATATCGGCCTGGCTTTGCTGCCGGCGGCGGAGCGCGAAGCGCAGCGCGCGTTCATCGTCGATCTGTTTCCGATCCTCAAGACGCGTGAGACCGCTTTGGCCGGGATGCTGTCGGGTGGCGAGCAGCAGATGCTCGCGATCGGTCTCGCCCTCGGCCGCAAGCCGGCGGTGCTGGCGCTCGACGAGCCGAGCCAAGGACTGGCGCCGGCCGTGTTCGACATTCTCGCATCGGCCTTCGAGCGTTTGAAGAAGAGCGGTCTCGCGCTCCTGCTCGCCGAGCAGAACGTGCCGTTCGCGGCGCGGATCGTCGATCGTTACGTGGTGCTGTCCCACGGTCACATCGTTAGCGGCGGCGAGCGGGCGGATCTCGATGATCCCGAGCGGATCGCACAAGCCTTTCTTGGAACCGGTCGCGCCTGAAGAACGCGATTGCAATCTTTTATTGAGGGAGTGAAGGAATGAAGTTGGGTTGGTTGAGGACGCTTGCCGGCGGCGCCGTTGCTGTCGCGATGGCCACCGCGGCGCAGGCGGAAGACACGATCAAGATCGGTGCGATCTACAGCTTGAACGGCCCCGCCGCGCCGTTCGGCGTTCCGGAGCGCGACATCGTCGAGGCGCTGACCAAGAACCTGAATGCACAGGGCGGCATCAACGGCAAGAAGATCGAGCTCATCATCTGCGACGAGCAGACCAACCCGACGGAAGCGGCGCGCTGCGCGACGAAGCTGACCCGCCAGGATCGCGTCGTTGCGATCCTCGGCCCCACGCTCGGAACCGGCGCGCTGGCGCTGGCGCCGATCGCGCTCGCCAACAAGGTGCCGCTGCTTTCGCCCGTCGGCACCATTCCGGTGACGTCGAAGGACAATGCGTTCTGGCCCTGGGTCTTCCGCACCGCGCCGTCCGATACGCTCATCATCAACGCGCTGTTCGAGCGCGCCGTGTTTCAGCCCAAGCGCAAGCGCATCGGCATCCTCTATCAGGAGGACGCCTACGGCGAGGCCGGCATGAAGCTTGCGACGCAGCTCTCGAAGGAGCGGAATTTCGAGATCGTCGCCGCGGTCGGCGCCCCCTTGACCGCGATCGATCTCACCGCTGCGGCCACCAACATCCGCAATGCGAATCCGGATGTCGTGCTGGTGAAGACCTCGGCGCCGGCGCTCGGCGCGGCGTTCGTTCGGGCCGCCAAGCAGGTCGGCATTACCGCGCCCGTGATCGGGACCGGCAGCCTCAACCAGCGGCCGTTCCTCGATGCCGCGGGTCCGGCAGCCGAAGGCATCCAGATCGTCTCGATCGGCAATTGGGACGATCCGTCCGAGAAGCAGAAGAAGCTCGGTGAAGTGATCGTTGCGGCCGGCAAGACGCCCAAGGGTTACGCGGAACTGATCGGCTCCACGGGTGCGATCGCGGTGTTCGAAGCGATCCGTCGCGTCAAGGGCGAGGTCACGGGACCGGCCATTCGGGACGCGCTGGAGACGATCTGCGAATACAAGGACACCTATCTCGACGGCAGTCTCTGCTACTCCAAGGACCAGCACGAAGGCGTGTTCCAGGACACGCTGATCACCGTGGAGGTCCACGACGGCAAGTTCAAGACGGTGAAGTAGACAACACGGAAGAGAGGCGCACATGTTGCGCCTCTCTCTCGTTTCAAGACGAAGTCATGACCGGTTCGTTTCTCGACTATCCTTTCGCCGAATGGGCGCTCGACAAGGTCCTCGCCGGCCGCGTCGCACTGACGCCGGACCGGCCCTTTGTCCGGTTCGAGGGCGAGGCCGCGCGATCCTTCGCGGACGTGCATGCGATGGCGTTGCGATTTGCCGCCACGCTCCGTGAGGCCGGCGTCGTCCGGAACGACCGCGTTGCGATGTTTGCCGGAAATTCCGCCGAACACATTGCCCTTTGGTTCGCCATCAATCTTCTCGGCGCCAGCGACGCTCCGATCAATCCGGCGCTGCGTGGGCGTACGCTCGCGCATGCGATCAATCTGGTCGAGCCGAAGCTGCTGGTGGCCGATGCCGAACTGCTTCCGGTGCTGGCACGCGACGGTCTCGACCTCGGGCGTCTGAACCATGTGTTCTGGTTCGGATCGGCCAAGCAGGGCCTGCCGGCCCTGGACGGCGTCACCCTCGTGCATCTCGATGGTTCAGCCGCGCCGCTTGCCGCCGACAGCCTGCCGTCGCTGGGGCCATCCGACACGGCGTCGATCCTGTTCACGTCGGGGACGACCGGCCCTTCGAAGGGCGTGGTGGTGACTCACGCGCAGGCGTTCCTCACCGCTCGCCAGACGGTCGAAGGATTGTGGGTCGGTTCCGACGACGTCTATTACTGCGCCCATCCCCTGTTCCACATGTCGCCGCGCTTCTGCGTGGTCTACGCTGCGCTGCTGACGGGAGCTGCGATCTGTTTCGACCGGAAGTTCGTGGCCGAGAGATGGATCGACCGTATCCGCGAGAGCGGCGCGACGGTCACCATCGGTCATGGCCCGCTGATCGAGATGATCCATCAGCAGCCGGAGCGGCCGGATGATGCGCAAACGAAGCTCACGCGTCTCGGCACGTCTCCGTTTCCACGGCATATCGCCAGGGATTTTGAGCGGCGGTTCGGCCTGAAGGGGATAGAGACCTGGGGAATGACGGAGATCAACATTCCCTGCTGGCACCCGATCGATGAACCCCTGCGGGTGGGATCGGCGGGCAAGATCAGGCAGGAGTGGTACGACTTCCAGGTGATCGACAGCGAGAGCGATCTGCCCCTGCCGCCGGGTGAGGTCGGCGAATTCGTGATCCGCCCCAAGCTGCCCTGGATCGTGACGCCGGGCTACTTCCGCAACGCGGAAGCAACCGCGAAGGCGCAGCGGAATTTCTGGTTTCACACCGGCGATAGCGGCTACGTCGATGCCGATGGCTGGGTCTATTTCGTCGATCGCCTCGGCGATCGGATCCGGCGCCGGGCGGAGAATATCTCGTCCTACGACATCGAGGTCGCGGCCAACGCGCATCCGTCGGTTCTGGAGAGCGCGGCGGTCGGCGTGCCCTCGGGCTTTTCATCGGACGATGACGTCAAGCTCTGCGTGGTTGCGCGCCCCGGCGCGACGATCGCACCGGCGGAGCTGCTGTCCTATCTCGCCCGGGAGCTGCCGCACCATATGGTACCGCGCTATATCGAATGCCTCGGCGAATTGCCGCGTACGCCGACGCAGAAGGTTCAGAAAGCCGGTCTGCGCGCATCCGGCGTGACGACCTCGACCTGGGATCGCAAGGACAACAATGTCGCGCTGCGGAGCCTGATCGCAAACGGCGCGGCCAAAGACTAGGCCTTGGCTTTGGCCGGGATCTTCTTGCTGGTGTAGGCGCGTTCGATCGTCGACAGCGTCGCCTCCCAGAGGTCGGCGAGGCGGCCGAAATGGCCGTGGTCGCGCGTCACGGAGCCCGCATAGTGAATGATATTCACCAGCTGGATGACGAGCTTTTCCTGTGGACTGTCGGCGGCCAGCTCGCCGGATTGAATCGCCGTGCGCACGCCGGCGCGCACCAGCATCTCGAATTCCCGCGTCACCTGCTGCAGCTTCGTACGCATCTTCGGCGTGAGCGCATCGGTGTCGTTGCGGAGGCGAATCATCAGGCTCCACGGCTCGCCATTGTCGCCAGTCGGATTGTAGCGAAGATAGCGCCGGTGCGCCATCTGGACCGTTCCTTCCACCTTCTGCCGCAGCGTGGTGGCCGTATCGGTCCAGATCTCGCGATAGGCATCGAGCGTCTTGTTGGCGTAGTCCTCCAGCACCTCTTCGACCAGGCCGTCCTTGCTGCCGAAGTGGTAGTGCAAATTGGCCCGTGTCGTGCCGAGGATCTCCGAAATCTGGCCGAAGCTGAAGCCACGATAGCCAAATTTGACGAGAAGCTCCTCGGCGACGACTTTAATGCGCTCACGCATTCTGAAACCGCGAAATCCTGTTCAGCGGAAATCAATGCCGCTTTGATCTGATGGTTTCATTATCCCAGCTTTGCGGGAGCTGCGCAACGTTGGAAGCGCTATGCCACCGCCGGTAGTGCGCCTTCGCGGCTGATGCCGGCGCTCTCCATGGCCTTGCGGATACGCTCGATCTCCGCGGCATCCAGCTTCTGCAGCGGCGGCCGCACTGCGGCCGAGGGAAGGCGCCCCAGGATTACCTGTGCTTCCTTCATCCGGTTGTGCATATCCACCGAAGGCGGCCCGTAGAAGGCGAGGGTGGTCGGATAGATGCGATCGGAGACCGCCTTGGCCTTGGCGAGATCGTTGGCCTTGACGGCTTCGAACAGCGCGACCTGCAAGTCCGCGATCGTGCTGCCGGCGCCGGAGAGGAGGCCGTTGCAGCCGGTGACCAGCGAGCTGAGAAGCCAGGCGCTGTGCGTGCTGAGCACCTGAAACTTCTTCGACTGGAAGCTGCGCACCGTGATTTCGTGCCGGACCGGATCGCCGCAACCGTCCTTCATGGCGCGGATCGTCGGCACCTCGCTGATCAGCCGCGCCAGCAGATCGTGCGAGTAGCTCAGCGGAAGGCTGACGGGGAACTGGAAGATGATGAGGGGAAGGTCGGTGACGTCGGCGATCCGCTTGTAGTGATCCACCACCATGTCCGGACGCCAGCCGAGCATCATCACGTTCGGGGGGAACACCAGAAGCGCGGATGCCTGCTTGCGGTCGGCCATGCGGGCGATCTTGACCGCGTCGAGCGCGCTCTCGGCGTAGACGCCGTTGACGATCGGGAGCTTGTCGCCGATCTCGGCGACGGCGACGTCGAGAAGCATCTCCTGCTCTTCGAAAGTGCAGGAGGAGACTTCCGAAGCGTGGCCGTTCACGGTCACTGCGCCAAGGCCGCGAACGGCGGCGAGGTCGCGCAGATGCTTGCGGTAGCTGTTCTGATCGATCGAGAGATCGTTGTTGAGCGGCAAAAGGCAGGCTGGAATGACGCCCGAGCAGTCATAGTTCTTCTTGGCCATCGGTTCGGTCCTCTCTTCTTGTCTGGAGTTGCTGATCAAACGCCTTCGAGCGCGATGATCTCGGCGATCGATGCACCGGCGCGGGCTTCGCGTGCGGCCCGGTATTCGGGCGAGTCGTAGAAGCGGTGAACCGTCTCGACGGAGTCGAACTCGACGATGACGTAGCGCGCCGCCGGTGCATCGCCTTCGACGGCGTGCGGCTCGGCGCCGCGCACGAGATAGCGGCCGCCGAAGGCTTCGATCGCCTTCTTGGCCAGCGGCTTGTAGGTCTCGTACTTGACCGGATCGGTGACACGCACCTTCGCGACGACAATGGCTGGCACTGGTTTTTCCTCCCGTATGGCGGTTCGAGCCGCGTCTCGGTGGTCCCGCGGCCTCCAAAAACTTATTGACGTGCAAGTCAGTATAAGTCAAGTTTGGTCCGGAGGAACGCTAATGGATGACAGGAAAATTCGCGTTGAGATCGATGGTCGTGTCGCGACCCTCTTTCTCAGCAACCCCCCGATGAACGTCGTGACGTTGTCGCTCACCCGGCAGATGCACGAGGCGCTCGACAAGCTCGCGGCCGATCCCGCGATCGGTGCGCTGGTGCTGACGGGCGAGGGCGACCGGGCGTTTTGCGCCGGCTCCGATATCAAGGAGTTTCCGCGGCTGGTCGCCGAGCGGGGTATCGTTTCGCAGAAGCTCGGCTTCGAGAACGAGGCCTACGGCCTCGTCGGGAACTTCCCCAAGCCGACGGTGGCCGCGATCGAGCGGCTCGCACTCGGCGGAGGACTCGAGCTTGCCGCCGGCTGCGATCTCATCGTCGCCTCGGAGGATGCGCAACTCGGTCTTCCCGAAGTGAAGCTCGGCGGTTTTCCCGGCAGCGGCGGAACGGTGCGGGTGACGCGCCGCATCGGACTCGGCCGGGCCAACGAGATGATGCTGCTCGGCGACATGCTGGATGCGCCGACCGCGCTGGCGTGGGGCCTCGTCAATCGCATCGCGCCGAAGGGGCAGGCGCTTGCCACCGCCCGTGCGCTCGCGGCACGGCTCGCGGTGGGCCCATCGCAGGCCACCTATGCCTGCAAGACGGCGCTTCGATACGCGGTCGATCTGCCTGAAGGCGAGGCGGTCCGGCGAACGCTCGATCTGAGCGAGGCGCTGTCGCGGACGCACGACTTCTCGGAAGGCGTCAATGCCTTCATCGCCAAGCGGCCGGCCAGGTTCGCGGACGCGCTGGACGTGACGTCCTTTCCGCCCGCCGACTGACGCAGTCGCCGCCCATCCGAAAATCCCGAACAGAAGCCACTAGCAGCGCCGTCGTGCGTGAAGGAAACGTGCCGTGATCGATTTCTCCATTCCCTCCGAAACCCAGATGCTGCTCGAGTCCGTCCGGCGCTTCATCAAGGAAGAGCTTGCGCCCCATGAGGCCGAGGTCGAGGAAGTGCAGTATGTCCGTCCCGAACTCGCGAAGGAGCTGCGCGCCAAGGCCAAGAGCCTGGGCCTGTTCGCGATGGGCATGCCCGCCGATGTCGGTGGCGGCGGCCTCAGTGCGGTCGACATGTGCCTCTGCGAGGAGGAGTTCGGCTTCACCAAGGATGCGCTTGTTCGCCGTGCCTTCGGCGCCATTCCGGGCTCGCTGGAGAATTGCGTCGGCGAGCAGCGCGAGAAATACCTGCTGCCGGCCGTGCGCGGCGACATCAACGTCGCCCTCGGTATGACGGAGCCGAATGCCGGCTCGGACGCGGCGGGCATCAAGACCGCGGCCCGGCGCGACGGCGATGATTTCATCATCAACGGGTCCAAGCATTTCATCAGCGACTCCGACGTTGCCGATGCCTTCATCATCACCGCCGTGACCGATCCGTCGAAGGGTGCGAAGGGCATCAGCGCGTTCCTGATCGACAAGGGGACGCCCGGCTTCACCGTCGGCCGCATCCAGTACATGATGGGGCTGCGCGCGACGAACCATTCCGAGCTCGTGTTCGAGAACGTCCGGCTGCCCAAGAGCCAGATGCTCGGTCCCGAAGGCTCGGGATTGTTCCAGGCGCTGTCGACCATCAACCGTGTCCGTCTCGGCATGGTCGGCGGTCGGTCCGTCGGCATGGCGCGCAAGCTGCTGCAGATGTCCATCGACTATGCCAACGAGCGCAAGCAGTTCGGGCAGGCGATCGGTCAGTTCCAGATGGTTCAGGCGATGCTCGCCGACATGGCGACCGAGATCTTCGCCGCGCGGATGATGGTCCTCAACGCCGCCTGGGAGACCGACCAGGGCTTCGACCCGCGCGAGAAGGTGTCGATGGTGAAGTACTACGCCTCCGAAATGCTGGGCCGTGTCGCCGACAAGGCTGTGCAGATCTTCGGCGGCATGGGTTATTGCCGCGAGATGCCGCTCGAGCAGCTCTATCGTGACGCGCGCGTCTATCGGATCTTCGACGGCGCCTCCGACATCCATCGCGTCGTGATCGCGCGCAGCCTCCTGAAGAACGGCCGTCAGGCCCTTTGATCCCAGAGAGACGAGGGCAATACGATGCTTAAAGGCATGCGGGTGCTGGGCTTCACCCATTTCGTGCAGGGTCCGGCCGCGTCGCAATACCTCGCCGATCTCGGCGCCGACGTGATCAAGGTCGAACCGCTCACCGGCGCGTTCGAGCGGGGCTACGCCGCCGATTCCGTCTTCGTGGATGGCTTCAGCGCGACGTTCTTTTCAGTGAACCGCAACAAGCGCTCGATCTCGGTCGACCTGAAGAGCCCGCGCGGCCGCGAGGTGATCTTCTCGCTGATCAAGACGGCGGACGTCATCATCGAGAACTATCGCGGCGGCGTGCTCGATCGTCTTGGCTTCGGCTACGACGCGGTGAAGGCGGTGAAGCCCGATATCATCTACGCTTCCGCCACGGGATGGGGGTCGTCCGGTGCCATGGCTTCGGCACCTGGACAGGACCTGCTGGTCCAGGCGCGTTGCGGGCTGATCGCCGTCACCGGCAATCTCGACGCAGCTCCGACCGTGACGGGCGTTCCCGTGGTCGACCAGCACGGCGCCGCGCTGCTCGCGATGGCCGTGAGCGCCGCCTATGCGAAGAAGCTCGCGACGGGAGAGGGGACGAGGATCGAGTCGAACCTGCTCAGCGCGGGGCTCGATCTGCAGTGCGAGTCGATGGCGGCCTATTATTCCGGCGGACGCGGCCCCGATCGCATCGCGCGCGATCACCGGCTGGCGTCCTGGTTCCTGCCGGCGCCCTATGGGGTGTTTCAACTGGCCGACTGCCACGCGGTGATCAGCCTCGGCGGCGATATCGAAAAGTTTGCAGGCGCGATCGGCGTCCCCAGGCTGATCGAGCTCGCGAGCGACCGGATGGAGAACCGCGACGCCTTCATGCGCGTGCTCGGCGACGAATTGAAGAGCTGGACCTATGAGCGGCTCGACAAGGCGCTCGCACCACATGGGCTCTGGTACGAACGCGTGCAGGACTACGATGCCGTGCGTCGCGACCCGCAGGTCATCCACAACGAATCGTTCCAGGAATTCGCGATCGGCGACCAGAAGGGGACCGTCGTGGCCCATCCGGTGCGCTACGACGGCAAGGTCCCGGAATTCCGGCGCATGCCGCGAGGTCTCGGCGCCGATACGCGCGACGTTCTTGCGGACGCAGGCTGGAGCAGCGGCGATATCGATGCGCTCGTGCGCGAGGGCGTCGTCGGCACCGGCCCGGCGGCATCGCCAGCCAAGGCATAAATCCCAAAGGCATAATTCCCCATGAATATCCCGCTGCGGGACGTCTCCCTGCTGGACCGTTACACCCAGTCATCGGGTGTGCTCTTTCTCAACGGAACGCAGGCGCTGGTGAGGCTCCTGCTCGCGCAGCGCGAGCGGGACCGCAAGGCAGGGCTGAACACGGCGGGGTTCGTGTCGGGATATCGCGGCTCGCCGCTCGGCGGCTTCGATATGGAGCTGTGGCGCTCCCAGAAATTCCTGAAGGAATCGGGGGTCATCTTCCAGCCGGGCGTGAACGAGGATCTGGCCGCGACGTCCGTATGGGGCACGCAGCAGATCGACAGCCTGCCGGGCAAGACCGTCGATGGCGTGTTCGCCATGTGGTACGGCAAGGGGCCTGGCGTGGATCGCTCCGGCGACCCGTTCAAGCACGGCAATTACGCCGGCACGACGTGCCATGGTGGCGTGCTCGTCGTCTATGGCGATGATCATCCGGGCAAATCGTCGACGGTTGCGCACCAGAGCGAGCAGGCGCTCGCCGCCAATCTCATTCCCTCGCTGTATCCCTCGAACGTGCAAGAGATCATCGAGTACGGCCTTCATGGCTGGGCGATGTCGCGGCACACCGGGCTCTGGGTCGGGCTGAAGACCGTCAACGAAACCGTCGAAACCACGTCGACCGTTGCGCTCGCAGATGGCGAACCTCTCATCAGCCCGCTGAATGCGGACGAGTCGAACCCTGCGATACGTCCGCAACCGGACTACGGACCGCAGCGCGACGAGACCGCCGTGATCCGGCACCGGCTGCCCCGCATCCACGACTACGCCCGCGTGAACCGGCTGGATGCGAGGCGCTTCGGCAAGGCTGGCGCCCGGCTCGGCATCGTGACCGCGGGTAAAGCCTATGCCGATCTCGTCGATGCGCTGAACCTGCTGGGGATCGACCAGTCCCGCGCCGAAGCGCTGGGGCTCTCGGTCTATAAGGTCGGCCTGATCTGGCCGCTGGAGCCGACCGGCCTCGCCGAGTTCGCCGAGGGGTGCGAGGAACTGCTCTTCGTCGAGGAGAAGCGCGCATTCCTCGAGGACCAGGCGGCGAAGATCCTGTTCAACCGGCCGGTGCGTCCGCGCCTGACGGGCAAGGACGATCTCGACGGCAACGCGCTGTTGCCCTCGGACGTGCAGCTCAATCCGGTGGTCATTGCCCGTGCGCTGGTCGCACGTCTCGCCGCGCTCGGCATGGCCGACCAGGCCCTGAAGAACGCTCTCGAGAAATCGGATTCCGGAACGGCGCCGACGCCGGCCCCGGGGCAGGCGGTGCGCGTGCCCTACTTCTGTTCGGGATGCCCGCACAACACCTCGACCAAGGTGCCCGAGGGCTCGGTGGCGATGTCCGGCATCGGCTGTCATTCGATGGCGATGTGGATGAACCGCGACACCGTCAAGCCGGTGCAGATGGGCGGAGAAGGCGCGAACTGGATCGGCCTTTCGCATTTCACCAGCACCAGGCATGTCTTCCAGAATTTGGGAGACGGCACGTATTCCCATTCCGGATTGCTCGCCATTCGCGCGGCGGTGCTGGCCGGCGTCAACATCACCTACAAGATCCTCGCCAACGACGCCGTCGCAATGACCGGCGGCCAGCCGGTGGAAGGAGCCCTGACCACCGAGGCGATCGTGCGGCAGGTTCTGGCCGAAGACGTCAAGCGCGTGATCGTCGCCACCGATGACCTCGAGCGCACATCGGTCCGTATCGCCGGCGTCGATGTGGTCGCGCGCGACCAGCTTCAGCGCATCCAGACCGAGTTGAGCCAGACCCCGGGCACCACGGTTCTCGTCTATGAGCAGGTCTGTGCCGCCGAGAAGCGGCGCCGCCGCAAGCGCAAGCTGATGCCGGATCCGCCGAGGCGGGTTTTCATCAACGAGGATGTCTGCGAAGGCTGCGGCGATTGTTCGGTCCAGTCGAACTGCGTGAGCATCGTGCCGGTCGACACCGATCTCGGCCGCAAGCGGCGCATCGATCAGTCCTCCTGCAACAAGGACTTCTCCTGCGTCGAGGGCTTCTGTCCTTCCTTCGTGTCCGTCGAGGGCGGCAAGCTGCGCAAGGGAGCCGGGCAGATCGATCGTAGCCGGTTCGCCAAACTGCCAGAGGCGCGTTACGCCGAGTTCGACCAGTACAGCGTGCTGGTCACCGGCGTCGGCGGCACCGGTGTCGTCACCATCGGCAGCGTGCTGGCGATGGCGGCAAACCTGACGGGCAAGGCTGCCAACGCCTACAACATGACCGGGCTTGCGCAGAAGGGGGGAGCCGTCTTCAGCCATCTGCGCATGGCGTCGTCGCCGGATCAACTCGCCAGCGCGATGGTGGGACCCGGCAGCGCCGACCTGCTGCTCGGTTGCGATCTCGTCGCGGCGGCGAGCGCCGACGGGCTCAAGACCTGCGCGACGTCCAAGACGCGTGCGCTTCTTTCGGCCGATCCGACCCCGACAGCCGCGTTTCAGGCCAATGGCGACTATCGGATCGACGAAGCCGCGCTCGTTGACCTCATCAGGACGGCCTCGCATGCGACCATGCTGACCGATGCCGGCGCGATCGCCGAGCAGATGCTTGGAGATCGCATCGGCGCCAACATGTTCATGGTCGGCTATGCCTATCAGCAGGGGTGGCTGCCTCTGCCGCTGGCCGCTCTTCGCAAGGCGATCGAGCTGAACGGCGCAGCCGTGCAGTTCAACCTCGACGCGTTCGATCTTGGCCGTCTCGCGGTCGTCGAACCGGCCGCCGTGCAGGTGCGCCGCCGTGCGGTTGCTGTCGCCGACACCTGCGATGCCATTCTCGCGCATCGCACAGGCTTGCTGACACGCTATCAGAATGCGAAGTGGGCCGATCGCTACGCCGGATGGGTCAAGCGCGTGCGCGAAGCGGAAGCCCGCGTCGCGCCGGGTTCGGAAAAGCTCTCCAAGGCGGTCGCCGTTCATCTCGCCAAACTGATGTCCTACAAGGACGAATACGAGGTGGCCCGGCTCTACGCGGAGGGCAATTGGCGGACGCAGCTCGACGAAACGTTCGAAGGCTACAAGCGTATATCGGTGTGGCTGTCTCCGCCGCTGATTGCGCCCATGGACAAGGCCCGGGGACGTCCAAAGAAGATCAAGTTCGGTCCGTGGGTCCTGTCTGCCTTTGGTGTCCTTGCGCGGTTGAAGGGGGTGCGCGGCACCTCTCTCGATCCATTCGGATGGACTGCCGAACGGCGCCGCGAACGGACGCTCATCACGGATTACGAAGCGCGCTTGGAGCTCATTCTGTCGAAGCTCAGTCCGAGCTCGTTGCCGGTCGCTGTTGAGCTCGCCTCGCTGCCTGGCCTCATCCGCGGCTTCGGCCTGAAGAAGGAAGCTGGGATGAACGCGGCGGATGAGCGGGCAAAGGCCCTGACGGCTCGACTTGATCGTCCCGCGGCAGCATAAACGGACCGGCCACGACGCTCGGTCACGGCGTCGTGCGGGCCTAGAATGCGCTCTCAGGTAGAAAAATCGATTTTCGATTTTCTATTGACCCCTGTCCGCCGTCTTGCGATCATCCGGAGATGGGTCCGCTTCAGTTCCAGATGTCCGGAAGCCCCGGGGATGGTCCGCGCAGCCTGACCTCGGCGCTGCACGAGCGTCTGCGCGCCGACATTCTGGCGACGCGGTTGCTTCCGGGGCAGAAGCTGCACATCGCGGGACTCGCCAAGCAGTTTTCCGTGAGCCTCGCGGCCGTGCGCGAGGCGCTCTCGCGGCTGGTCGCCGACGGGCTCGTACAGGCGTCCGATCAGCGCGGCTTTCGGGTGAGCCCGGTGTCGCTGGCCGATCTCGCCGATGTCACCCAGACCCGGATCGATATCGAGGGGCTTGCGCTCCGGCGCTCGATCGAACGGGGCGACGAAGCCTGGCTTGCGTCGGTCAAATCGGCCTGGGCCGATCTGAAGGCCGTTCCGTATCACTATCCCGACGATCCGACCGTGCATTACGAGGAATGGGTGATCCGTCATCGCATCTTCCATCGCGCGCTGGTCAATGCATGCGGCTCGCCCTGGCTGCTCGGTTTCCGCGACGTTCTGCACGAGCAGAGCGAGAGATATCGCCGGCTCTCCATCCGTCGCGAGCTCGGTGGCAAGCCGCGCGACGTCGAGGCCGAACACAAGACGATCGTCGCTGCCGTGGTGAAGCGCGATGCGGATGCGGCAGTTCGCGCATTGTCAAAGCACTTCGGTATCACCAAAGAGTTCGTCGAGCTCGCTGCCTCGCGCATTGCGGAGGTGAGCGGAGCGATCTGACGGTCCGGTATCCGGCAAACAAAAAGCAGAGAGTTGGAGGAAATCAATAATGAAAATCAATCGCCGTCACGCGTTCGTATCGCTCGTTGCCGCCGCAATCCTTGCCGGGCCCGCAAGCGCAGCCGAAACAATTCGCGTTGGCCTGCCCACCAAGACCTATTGGCCGACGACGATCGCGGAAACGGCCGTGCGGCAGAAGCTGTTCGAGAAGGAAGGCATCCAGGCCGAGCTGACCATCTATCGCAGCGGCGCCGAGACGTTCGAGGGCATGGCCGCGGGCGCGGCCGACATCATTCTGGATCCGCCGTCGCTGGTCTCCGCCGGGCGCAAGAAGGGCGTGATGTCGCGCATCGTGGCCAATGCCGCGATGGGTAATTTCGGCTGGCAATTGATGGTGCCGACCAAGTCGACGCTGGACGTCAAGGATCTCAACGGCAAGAAGGTGGCGATCACCGCGGCCGGATCGGGCTCCGACCTGCTGGCGTTGTGGACCCTTCAGGACAAGAAGATCGACTTCACACGCGTCCCCGTCGGTGGCGGCGGCCTGGTGCCGAATCTCCTGGCCGGCAATGTCGAGGCGGCCGTGGTCTATTCGCCGCTGAGCTTCCAGATCTCGAAGTCGGGCGAGGCCAAGACCATCCTCGATTATTCCACCGCGGTTCCGCCGAACCTCACCGCAGGCTGGATCGTGCTCGACAAGCTCGCGGAGACGAAGCCTCAACTGGTGCAGAAGGCCGTCAACGCGCTTTACGGCGCGGTCGCGTTCATGCGCGCCAATCGCGACGTCACGGTCAAGCTGATCGCCGAGCTCTACGAAATGCCGGCCGAGATCGCCGGCATGGAATACGACAACACGATCATGAAGCTTGAAACCAGCGGAGACATGGGTGCGCCGAACGTGAATGCGGCGGTGCAATTGTCGCTCGATCTCGCCAAGCTCGGCGGTCTCAAGGACATCGTGCCGGTCGAGGACGTGATCTCGACCAAGTTCAAGCCGGTTCCGACCAAGCCGTAACGATGCAGAGCACGCTCGTCATCAACCTCACGCGGATCGCGATCGTCATCGCGGTCCTGGCGTTGTGGGAGGTGCTGTCGCGCACCGGCATCGTCAATCCGCGCCTGTTGCCGTCGGCGTCCGATACGTTCGCGACGTTGGGAGATCTGCTCCAGCGCACGGCCGTGCAGAAGGACCTGATGGTGACCGCGACGGAAGTGCTGGCCGCGTTTGCGCTTGCCGTACCCTTCGGTGCCGTGATCGGCTTCCTGGTCGCGGAGAACCGCTACTTCGCCGACGTGGCCAAGCCCCTGCTGTTCTTCGCCTTCAGCATCCCGAAGTCGATCTTCCTGCCGATGTTCATCCTGGTGTTCGGCGTCGGCTTTGCCGAGAAGGTGGGTTTCGGTTTCTTTTCCACCATCTTCATCGTGATCATGTCGACCACGACCGCGGTGGAGTCGGTCAAGGTCGAGCATCTGACTGTGGCGCGCTCCTACGGTGCCACGCCGATGCAGACCGCGTTCCGGGTCTATCTGCCGAGCATGCTGCCGGTGCTGCTGGAAGCTCTGCGGATCTCCATGATCTTCAACCTCACCGGCGTGATCCTGGCCGAGATGTACGCCTCACGTGACGGCATCGGCCATCAGATCGCGACCTGGGGCGAGAATTTCCAGATGAAGCAGCTCCTCGCCGGCGTGGTGATGGTGGCCGCGATCGCAATGACTTTCAACGAACTTGTCAGATGGGTGGAAACGCGATGCAGCCATTGGCGAACGTGACCCCTTTGAAACCATCGGCGCGCGCCGGCGCGATCGAGGTGAAGAATGTCGGCCAGGTGTTCAAGTCCAAGTCGCAGGACGTCGTCGCGCTCGACGACGTCTCGCTGGAGATCAAGCCGGGCCGCTTCGTCGTGCTGGTTGGTCCGAGCGGATGCGGCAAATCGACTCTCCTGATGATGATGGCCGGCCTGCGTCAGCAGACGACAGGTACGATCACCATCAGCGGCGCGCCGATCCCGCAGCCCGATCCGAACAGGGTCGGCGTGGTGTTCCAGGAGGCCAGCCTGTTTCCCTGGCTGACGGCCGAGGACAATGTCGAATTTCCGCTGGCGCTGCGCGGCGTACCCAAGGCGGAGCGCCGGGCCAAAGCGCAGGACGCCCTCAAGCTGGTCGGTCTCGATGGTTTCGGCCGGCGTCATCCGCATGAGCTGTCGGGCGGCATGAAGCAGCGCGTTTCGATCGCGCGCGGACTGGTGCAGGACCCGCCGGTGCTGCTGATGGACGAACCGTTCGCGGCGCTGGACGAGCAGACGCGCATGACCATGGGCGACGAGCTCCTGCGGATCTGGGCCGCGACCGGCAAGACCGTCGTCTTCGTCACGCACAGCCTGACCGAGGCCGTCTATCTCGCCGACGAGGTGATCGTGATGTCGGCACGGCCCGGCCGTATCGTCGATCATCTTCAGGTCCAGTTGCCGCGGCCCCGCACCTACGAGATGCTGAGCGGCGACGCCTTCGGGGCGCTGCGCGACCGCATCTGGCGTCACATCCGTAAATCGGCGTGAGGCGGACATGAGCGCCAGAATAAGCGCGAAGACGCTGCGCTATCTGATCGTGATCAGCCTGATTGCGCTGTGGGAGCTGCTGCCGCGCACCGGCCTCATTCCCGAACTGTTCCTCCCTTCGCTGTCGGCGACGCTGATGGCCGGATGGACGGAGGCGCCCGAATACGGTCATGCGCTCGCGGTGACCCTCTACGAGGTCGTGGTCTCCATGGCGTTCGCCTGCGGCGGCGGCATCCTGCTCGGCGCCATCGTCGGCAGCCTGCCGCGCCCGCGCGTCCTCATCATGCCGATGGTGTCGAGCCTCTATGCGGTGCCGCTCGTGATCCTCTATCCCGTTTTCACGGTTTGGCTCGGCATCGGCTCGGAGTCCAAGATCGCGTTCGCCTCGATCTACGGCTTCCTGCCGACGATGCTCGCGACCGCCGCCGGCATCCAGACCATCGATCCGCAACTCCTGCTCGCGGCGCGCAGCATGGGCGCGACGCTGAGCCAGCGGCTGGTGCGCGTCATCATCCCGGCGGCGATCCCGACGGTGCTGTCGGGTCTGCGCGTCGGCGGCGCCCTGGTCATCGTCGGTGTCGTCGTCTCGGAGATGCTGATTTCCTCGGCCGGCATCGGCTATCTGATCTCGCGTTACCGCACGATCCTCGACAGCCCGCACGTGTTCGCGGGTGTGCTGCTCGTGCTGTTCCTGGCGATCGCCTTCAATGCAGCGATCCGGTGGATCGAGCGCAAGGCGGCGATCTGGCAGACCGGCACGCGCGCCGGCCAGGCCAACGACGACGTCACGTCGGGCGCGATGCAGCCGGCGACCTGAGGTATCCGCGTGTACGATCTGACCCTGACATTCGACAATGGCCCCGATCCTGCCGTGACGCCGCGCGTGCTCGACATCCTCGGCGAACGCGGGATCAAGACCACCTTCTTCGTCATCGGCGAGAAGCTCGCTGACCCCGCGCGGCGCAGCCTTGCGGTGCGTGCGCACGGAGAGGGGCACTGGATCGGCAATCACACTTTTACGCACAGCGTCCCGCTCGGCGAGCAGCCGGATCGCAATGCGGCGGAGAACGAAATCGGTCGCACGCAAGCCGCGATCGGCGGTCTCGCGCATCACGAGCGCTGGTTCCGGCCGTTCGGCGGCGGTGGCAATCTGGACGCGCGGCTGTTGAAGCCGTCCGTTGTCGACTATCTCACCCGGAACAAGCACAGCTGCGTGCTTTGGAATGCAATCCCGCGCGATTGGGACGATCCCGACGGTTGGACCGAGCGTGCGCTCGACCAATGCAGCCGTCAGCTCTGGACGCTGATGGTGCTGCACGATCTTCCGACCGGCGCGATGGATCACCTGGAGCGATTCCTTGATGGCGCCGAGGCATCCGGCGCCCGCTTTCGTCAGGATTTCCCGCCGCAATGCGTTCCAATCCGCAGCGGAGAGGTCGCACTTCCGATCAACGATTACGTGTCCTCCATCGAAGAGAGTGTTCAGTCATGAAAATCGCCAGTTTCACGGTCGCCGGCACGGCGAGCTACGGCATCGTCACCGACAATGGCGTCATCGATGCCGGCAGGCGCCTGAAGGGGCTCCCGTCGCTGAAGTCGCTGCTCGCCAAGGGATCGCTCGCCGAACTGAAGAAACTCGCCGGCGAGCAGTCCGACCATGCGCTGACGGATGTCGCGTTGCTGCCCACGGTGCCGGATCCCGACAAGATATTCTGCATCGGCGTCAACTACGCCACGCATCTGGCCGAGAGCGGCCATCCGACGCCGGCGCATCCGATGATCTTCACCCGCTTCGCCAACAGCCAGGTCGGCCATGGCCAGCCGATGATCCGGCCCCTGGAGTCGGAGCGTTTCGATTATGAGGGCGAGATGGCCGTCATCATCGGCAAGGCCGGCCGCCGCATCTCGCGTGAAGCCGCCCTCAGCCACGTCGCCGGCTATGCCTGCTACAATGACGGCAGCATCCGCGACTGGCAGCGCCATACCTCGCAGTTCGCCCCCGGCAAGAACTTCGCGGGCACCGGCGGCTTCGGACCCTGGATGGTCACGACCGACGAATTGGCCGATGTCAGCAAGCAGACCTTGATCACGCGGCTCAACGGCGTCGAGGTACAGAAGGCGCCGATCTCCGATCTCGTGTTCGACGTACCGGCCCTCATCGCTTACTGCTCGACCTTCACTGAACTCGTGCCGGGCGATGTCATCGTCACCGGCACGACCGGTGGCGTCGGCGCCTATCGCAATCCTCCGCTGTGGATGAAGGGCGGCGACGTGGTCGAGATCGAGATTTCCGGCATCGGCATCCTGCGCAATCCCGTGAAGGACGAGCAGCCGCTCACTGCGACGCGCGCGGCCTGACGGCGGCGATCAATAAGAACAAGGAGAACATCCATGCCCGTGCCGAAACACATCCTCCCGACCACCGTGGTCGGGAGCTATCCGCAGCCGGAATGGCTCGTGAACCGCGCCATGCTGTCCAAGGTGGTGCCGCGCACCCGCTTGCACGACATGTGGCGGTTGCCCGCGGAGCATCTGGAGGAGGCTCAGGACGACGCCACCATCGTTGCGATCCGCGACATGGAGCGCGCCGGCATCGATATCGTGACCGACGGCGAAATCCGCCGCGAGAGCTACTCGAACCGCTTCGCGACGGCGCTCGACGGCATCGACGGGGACAATCCCGCGATGATCGTCGCGCGCACCGGTAACACCCAGACCCCGGTGCCGCGCGTCGTCGGTCCGGTCAGGCGCAAGGGGCCGGTCGAGTTGCACGACATGCAGTTCCTGCGCAAGAACACCGACCGCGCCGCCAAGATCACCCTGCCGGGCCCGTTCACGATGAGCCAGCAGGCGAAGAACGAGTTCTACAAGGACGAGGAAGAACTCGCGATGGCTTTGGCCGAGGCGGTCAATGCCGAGGCGCTCGATCTGCAGAAGGCCGGCGCCGACGTCATCCAGCTCGACGAGCCCTGGGTGCGCAACAATCCGGATCTTGCCAAGCGCTATGCCGTCAAGGCGATCAACCGGGCGCTGCAGGGCATCACGGTGCCGACCGTCGTGCATCTCTGCTTCGGCTATGCCGCGGTCGTGCCGGGCTCGAACAAGCCGGCCGGCTATTCCTTCCTCGCCGAGCTCGACGACACCACGGCCGACCAGATCTCGATCGAGGCGGCGCAGCCGAAGCTCGACCTCGGAGTCCTGAAGGACCTCTCGTCGAAGAAGATCATGCTCGGCGTGCTCGACCTCGCCGATCCCGCGATCGAGAGCGTTGATACCGTGGCGGACCGGATTCGCAACGGACTGAAATACGTGTCGCCGGATCGTCTCGTCCCGGCGCCCGATTGCGGCATGAAGTACATGCCGCGCGCGACCGCGTTCGGAAAGCTGAAGGCAATGTGCGACGCGGCGGCCAGGGTTCGGCAGGAGATCGGCTGACGCGGCTAGCCGTGTCCGCGCGGCTCGAGATCCGCGCGGGTGTCTCCCGTCGCATGAATCCGATCGCCGTACTTGCCGGCGATCGGCGCAAAGGCCGCCGGCAGCGGGCCGTCGGTGAAGAGATGATGGCAATCGTCGAGATGGCCGCCGCGCACCGTCGCATTGCGACCGAACTTGGTCGTGTCGGCAACGAGCACGGCCGTGCGTGAATTGGCGACGATGGACTGGCGCGCCTGAACCTCGCCGGCGTGGAAATCGAGCAGCGTGCCGTCCTGGTCGACGCCGCCGACGCCGAAGATGCCGTAATCGGCCCGGAAGCCGGCGAAGAAGCGTGCGGCCGCCTCGCCGACGATGTCGCGGTCGAGCGGGCGAAGCGTGCCGCCGGCGATCGATATCTCCACATCGGGATTTTGCGCGAACGCAGCCGCCACGTTCAGATTGTTGGTGATCACGCGCAGATCCTGGCGGCGGGACAGCGCCTGCGCGACGTATTCGGGCGTCGTGCCGAGCCCGATCATGATCGAGGCGCCATCGGGAATGAACCTGGCGGTCGCATGCGCGATACGCTGCTTGGCGTTGGCATTGAGGCCCTGCCGGCTTCCATAGGCGAGGTTCTGGTTCTGCACCGGCAGGCTGACGCCGCCATGGATTCGCCGGAGCAATCCCTGGTCGCAGAGCGCGTTCACGAGGCGACGAATGGTCTGCTGCGTGACGTCGAAGCGTGTTGCAAGATGCTCGATGGAGGCGAAGCCTTCCTCGCGCACGATCTCGAGAATGTGGGCCTGACGTTCGGTGGGGGTGCTGAGCATGGGCTCTCCATCCGCATCAAAGTATCATTCGAACATTCGTCGCGCAAATTTCTGTTTCATATGCTGTCACACTATGTTCATATGAACATAATAGTCGCTACACCGATGAGTGTGGCGTGGTCATGGGGAGAGGGACGGATGCATCGGTCTGCGCGTCGTGACCGACCTTGTGCTGCTCCGCGTGAGCCAGCCGCAGCGCGTTCGCGCCACGGCATCTCCGCCTTGCACAGATCATCGCAACGGGGAGTGGGCCGGCCATGTCAGCGATCGCGCTGAGCCACGTCTCCAAGTCGTGGGGATCGATGCGCGCCGTCGACGACATCAGCCTGACGGCGGATGAAGGCTCGCTGCTGGTGCTGCTCGGGCCGTCCGGATGCGGCAAGTCGACCACGCTTCGCCTGATCGCCGGCCTCGAAGAGGCCGATGCCGGGACGATCACGATCGGCGGCGCGGACGTCACGCATCTCACCCCGGCACAACGGAAGATCTCGATGGTCTTCCAGTCCTATGCGTTGTTCCCGCATCTGAGCGTGGCCGAGAACATCGTGTTCGGCCTGCGCGTGCGGCGCGTGTCGCGCGCCGAGCGGGACGAGCGGCTCAAGCGTGTCGCAGACATCGTCGGCCTCGGCCATCTGCTCGAGCGCAAGCCCTCGCAATTGTCCGGCGGCCAGCGCCAGCGCGTCGCCCTGGGACGTGCCATCATCGCGGAAGCGCGGGTCTGTCTGATGGACGAGCCGCTTTCCAATCTGGATGCCAAGCTGCGGCACGAGATGCGAACGGAGATCCGGGCGCTGCAACAGCGCCTCGGTATGACCATGGTCTACGTGACACACGACCAGACGGAAGCCATGACCATGGCCGACCGCGTCGTGCTGATGCGCGACGGCCGTATCGAGCAGAACGGTTCTCCGGAAGAGCTCTACAACCGCCCCGCGACCGCGTTCACGGCGAGGTTCATCGGCACGCCGCCGATGAACCTCGTGCGCCAGGGTGATCGGCTCATCGGCGTGCGGCCGGAGCATATTCGCATCGTCTCCGGTGGCGATCATGCGGTTCGCGTCAAGGCCGTCGAGCATCTGGGCGCCGACAGCATTGTGCTGTGTGAGATCGACGGACAGCCGATTTCGGTGCGGCTCGACGGTTTCAGCAAGGTCCAGCCGGGCGAGGATGTCCGGATCGCCTGGGATGCGGACCACGAACATCGGTTCGATCCGCAATCGGAAACGCGGCTCGAAACCATTGTCCAACAAGGGCGGCTGGCTGCTTCCGACCGATAGGGGCGGCGACCGCGCAACGATCACGAGACAACGAAGGAGACCAAGATGTTTGCTCGACGAACAATGTTGATGGCAGCCGCGTTCGCTGCGCTGTCCATGGGTGCCGCCCGTCCGGCGGCCGCGGTGGACCTGACGATGTACTATCCGGTCGCGGTGGGCGGCCCCGTCACGAAGATCATCGACGACATGGTCTCGCGCTTCGAGAAGGACAATCCGGACATCAAGGTGACGGCGGTCTATGCCGGCAACTACACCGACACGATGACCAAGGCGATGACGGCGATGAAGGGCGGCCAGCCGCCGCAACTGTCGGTGCTGCTGTCGACCGACGTCTTCACGCTGATGGACGAGAACGCGATCGTCCCGCTCGACGGTCTCGTCGGCGACAAGGCGTGGTTCAAGGAATTCTATCCCGCATTCATGGCGAACGGACAGATCGACGGCAAGACCTGGAGCATTCCGTTCCAGCGCTCGACCATCGTGCTGTACTGGAACAAGGAGGCCTTCAAGGAAGCCGGCCTCGATCCGGAGAAGGCGCCGGCGTCCTGGGACGAAATGGTCGAGATGTCGAAGAAGCTGGTCAAGAAGGACGGCTCCGGCAACACCACGCGCTGGGGCGTCGAGATTCCCACGACCGGCTACGGCTACTGGATGCTGCAGGCGCTGGCGATCGAGAACGGCCAGAGGATGATGAACGAGGCCGGCACCGAGGTCCATCTGACCGCGCCGAAGACGGTCGCGGCGCTCGACTACTGGGTCGACCTCTCCCGTAAGCACAATGTGATGCCGTCCGGCAGCATCGACTGGGCCACGCTGCGCACCGACTTCCTCGAAGGCAAGACGGCGATGATGTGGCACACCACGGGCAATCTGACCGCCGTCAAGGACGCCGCGAAATTCCCGTTCGGCGTCGCCATGCTTCCCGCCAAGGAACAGCGGGGATCGCCGACCGGCGGTGGCAGCTTCTACGTCTTCAAGAGCGCTTCCCCCGAGCAGCAGAAGGCGGCCGTCAAGTTCATCCAGTGGATGACGACGCCCGAGCGCGCGGCGGAATGGAGCATGAAGACCGGCTATGTCGCCGTGTCGCCGGCCGCCTACAAGACGCCGGCAATGGAAGAATATGCCAAGGGTTTCCCGCAGGCGATCGTCGCGCGGGACCAGCTCGAACATGCGGTGCCTGAGCTCTCCGTTCACGAGAACGGCCGCATCTACAAGTTCGTGAACGATGCGGTGCAGGCCGCGGTGACCGGGTCGCAGAAGCCGCAGGAAGCGCTGGCCGCCGCGCAGGCGCAATCCGACCGCGTGCTGCGCGCCTCGAAGTAAGGCAAGCAAAGGGAAACGGTGGGGTGGCGGTTTGCCGCCATCCCGCTGTTCAAGGGATGTCCGACACCGCAGCCTCATCGCCGATTGCCGAACACCGCGCCGGATCGCAGGCGTGGTGGAATGCCGTGAACGCGTGGCTGCTGTTGCTGCCGGCGGCGGTGTTGCTCATCACCTTCACGCATTATCCGATCCTGGCTACGATCCGGCATTCACTGTTCATCACCAAGAGGAACGGCACCGAAGTCTTCGTCGGGCTCGAAAGCTATCAGGCCATGGCGGCCGATCCGATCTTCTGGAAGGCGCTGGTCAACAATTTCTGGTTCGCGCTCGGCACCATTCCCGCATCGATCGCGCTGGCCCTGGTGATGGCGATCTGGGTCAATCGCAACATGCGGGGCCGGGGCTTTCTGCGTCTCGCCTATTTCACGCCGACCGTGCTGCCGATGATCGCGGTCGCCAACATCTGGCTGTTCTTCTACACGCCGGACTACGGCCTGCTCGACCAGTTGCGCGGGCTGTTCGGTCTCGGCGGCTGGAACTGGCTGGGCGATCCCTCGACGGTGATGGGCTGCCTGATCGTGATGGTGATCTGGAAGGAGGCCGGCTTCTTCATGATCTTCTACCTCGCGGCCCTTCAGCAGCTTTCGCCGGATCTCGAGGAAGCCGCGTCCATCGAAGGGGCGAGCCGCTGGTACACGTTCCGCCGGATCACCTTCCCGCTGTTGATGCCGACCACGCTGTTCGTGGCGATCAACGCGGTGATCAACTCGTTCAAGCTGGTGGATCACCTCGTCATCATGACCAAGGGCGGTCCGAACAACGCCAGCACGCTGCTGCTGTATTACATCTATGAAGTCGCCTTCACCTTCCAGGACTCGTCCTACGCGGCAACGCTCACGGTCGTACTTCTGGTGCTGCTGAGTGCGGTTGCGCTGGTCAAATTCGGCTATCTCGATCGCAGGATTCATTACCAATGAGGGGCCGGACACATCCCGTCGAGGCTGTCGCCGCGTGGCTCCTTGCGCTGATCTGGCTTGCTCCGCTGGCTTATGCGTTCTGGAGCGCGCTGCATCCGGCCGCCTATGCGACGTCGTTCAGCCTGTCCGCGCCGTGGACGCTGGAGAATTTCGCCCGTGCCTGGAAGCAGGCGCCGTTCGCCCGCTATTACTTCAATACGATCGTCCTGGTGACGCTGATCCTGGTCGGGCAGCTTGTCCTGTCGACACTGGCCGCCTATGCCTTCGCGCGCTTCAAATTCAGGGGGAGCGGCATCGCCTTTGCGCTCGTTCTGCTCCAGCTGATGATCATGCCCGACGTGCTGATCGTGGAGAACTACCGCGCGATCGCAAAGCTCGGCCTGCTGGACACCATCCCCGCGATCGCGTTGCCCTATCTCGCCAGCGCCTTCGGGATCTTCCTGCTGCGGCAGACCTTCAAGAGCGTTCCGCAGGAGCTGGTCGAAGCCGCCCGCGTCGAGGGCGCGGGCCCGTTGGGAATCCTCTGGCGGGTCTATGTCCCGCTCGCGCGTCCGACCTATGTGGCATTCGGCCTCGTCTCCGTCAGCTACCACTGGAACAATTTTCTGTGGCCGCTGATCGTCACCAATTCGGTGGATGCGCGGCCGCTGACAGTCGGCCTTGCAGTCTTCGGCGCGCCAGAGACCGGTGTGGATTGGTCGATCATCACGGCCGCGACCGTCATGACCATGGCGCCCCTGCTGATCGCATTCCTCCTCTTCCAGCGGCAGTTCGTCCAATCCTTCATGCGCGCGGGTATTCGCTGATGCGGCTCCTGACCTGGAACATTCAATGCGGCAAGGGCTGCGACGGCGTGACCGACCTTGCCAGGATCGTGCGCGTCGCCAGGGAGACGTGCGACGCGGACGTCTTCTGTTTCCAGGAGGTGAGCTCCAATTTCACCAGGCATGACGGAGGTAGCGATCAGAGCGCGGAGCTCGCTGCGCTGCTGCCCGGCTATATGCCGATATTCCGGCCGGCGATCGAAACCGTCGATGAAGCCGGGGAGGTGCGTCGCTTCGGCAACATGACCCTCTCGCGCCTGCCGGTCGTCCAGGTGAACAATCACATCCTGCCATGGCCGGGTGCGGGGACGGGACGCAGCATGCGTCGCCACGCTCTGGAGGTGACGGTTCATGCCGCCTTCGGGGCCATGCGTATCGTCAACACGCATCTCGAATATCACTCGGTCGAGCAACGCGAGGCGCAGATCGCGCGCCTGCTGGACTTGCAGCAGGATGCTTCCACCAGTCCCAAGGCACCGACGAGACGGTCGGACGAGCCCTATGAAAGCCAGACGGTCGTGGGCTCGAGCCTGATGTGCGGCGACTTCAATTTCGACGTGACAGATCCGCAGCACGCGCTGATAGACCGATCGAACCGGCCGGGCCTCAACTATCGCGACGCCTGGCCGGCCGGCCAACCCGGCCGCGAGCGGGCACCAACCTGTGGACTATATGATCACGCGCAGTGGAAGGACGGTCCCGATTGCCGCGATTTCATTTTCGCCACGGCGGACCTGATGAGCCGCGTCCAGCGGGTCGAGGTCAACGGCAGGACCGATGCCTCCGACCACCAGCCGGTCTTTGCCGAACTCGCGGATTGAAATCGACAGGCCGGGCGCGCATGCCGGCTTCAGCTCTGGGGTTTCGGGCCGGTCGCGAATTGCGGAAACATCTCGGCGACGACAGGCCCGTCCAGCCGCCATGAATAGCAGCCGCCGACGAAGAATGGCGGCTTGGTCGCCTCGTGCGAGCGCTCCAGCGCACCGCGGCTTTCCGGATCCTTGCTGGACGACACGGTCTGGAACAGCGTCGTCACCGCGGGGCCCAGAAGTTCCTGCAGATGGGTGCAGGTCTCGAGCCGGCCGATCTTGTGTCGCACCGTGTCGCGCCAGCCCTTGCCGATACGTTCGCCGACCAGGCGCTGAAGGATCCCTTCGACGTCGAGGCAGGAGGGGTAGGGCGTCGACTGCATCGTCGTGCCGGCCTCGTGGATCAGGAACGTCTCGTCGACCGCCAGTCGCAATCGGATGTCGTGCACGGGGTCGCCCGGCTGTTGTTCGCCACGATAGCGGTCCTGCCGCGGATAGGGCTTGGTGTCGACCAGTCGCGCCTCGACCTCCCAGAGACCGTCGTCCCTGAGGTAACCGAGGCACTCGACCGAACGCCGGTGCATCAATCGGCGGGGCTTCCCATCGGCATTGGCGTCGGACATCGGCGTGTATGCTCGCGGTTTTATGTTTTCTGCAATCCAATCGACCGTCCCTGCGGATGTCAACATCCGCCGGCCGCACGGCGCCATGCGTTGTTCGGCCGCAGCGCCCCGAGCACGCCCAAATCTCATCGGCCGACCGGCACCAACTCGCCCAGGCGCTGCAAGATTTTCGTTGAATACCCATCAGTTGCCGTTGCGGCCGCGCGTGGGCTCGGACCCGGATTCGAAACGTGCCTTGCCGGTTCGGTTAATTCGCGTCGCACTTCGTCAAATTGAAAAGACATTCTGCGAAGGGCGGAGAAACGTAGAACGGCATTCGTGCGGGCGCGCGAAAAATGAATTTTGCTACCATCGAATTGCGCGCCGTAGTTTGCGATGGTGGCGCCGTCTCAAGTGAGACGGAGCAAGTTCGATTTCATGACGGATGCGTCGCTAATTTCCAGGTCCGCCGATGCGACAGCGGCGCTCGCGGACCCTCGCACGGGCTCGATTCCGCGCGCCGGCGAAGTCGTGGTGACGGTGGTTGCCGACATTGCCCATCTGTCCGAGAAATCGTCGTCGCGCGGCCGCGGCTTCGCATGGCGTTCATTCCTTCTGCCCTGGCTCCTGCCGCTCGGCCTGCTGCTGATCTGGCAATTCCTGTCGGCGACCGGGATCGTGTCGACGGCGATCGTGCCGGCTCCATCCGACATCTGGGAAGCCGCCCGGCAGCTTGCCGAGCGCGGTGAATTGCAGCACGACATCCTCGTCAGCTTGCGCCGGGTTGCGATCGGCTTCAGCATCGGCGCGATCGGCGGATTGCTGTTTGGTCTTGCCGTGGGGCTGTTCGAGCCCGTGCACGATCTCTTCGACCGGTCGCTGCAGATGATCCGGACCATTCCGCACCTGGCATTGGTGCCGCTGATGATCCTCTGGTTCGGGATCGGGGAGGAGCCCCGGCTCATTCTCGTCGCGATGGGTTCGCTTTTTCCGGTCTACATCAACACGGTCGGCGGTATCCGCAATGTCGATCCCAAGCTGGTTGAGCTTGGAAAATCCTACGGTCTCGGCCGCGCCGAGCTGGTCTGGTCCATCATTCTGCCGGCGGCGCTGCAGCCGATCCTGGTCGGCATGCGCTATGCGCTCGGCGTGGCCTGGCTCACGCTCGTCGTGGGTGAAACGATCGCCTCGCGCGACGGCGTCGGCTACCTCGTGCAGAACGCCCGCGAACTGCTGCGCATCGACATCATCGTGCTGGCCATCGTTCTCTACGCCATTGCGGGCTGGCTGTCGGACTTCATCACGCGCCTGATCGAGCGTCGGTTGCTGCGCTGGCATCCGAACTATGCGGATCGGGTGAAGGCATGAGCGGAGCTAGCGTCACCCTGCGCTCGATCGGCAAATCGTTCGCCGGTCGCACGGTTCTGGACGGGGTCGATCTCGATATCGCCGCCGGTCAGTTCGTCTCGATCATCGGGCCAAGCGGAGCCGGCAAGTCGACGCTGCTGCGCCTCGTCGCGGGGCTGGACCTGCCCTCGCGCGGCCGCATCGAATTGCGCACGACGGGGCACAAGGCGGACGTCCGCCTGATGTTCCAGGAGGATCGCCTGCTGCCGTGGCGGACGGTTCTCGGCAATGTCCTGTTGGGCCTCAAGGGGCGGCGGGACGAGGCGATGCGCATTCTGGCGGCGGTCGGGCTGCAGGGACGCGAGAACGAGTTTCCAATCGGACTGTCCGGCGGCCAGCGCCAGCGTGTGGCGCTGGCGCGGGCGCTGATCCACGAGCCGGACCTGTTGCTGCTCGACGAGCCGTTCGGTGCGCTCGACGCCATCACCCGCGCCGCGATGCAGTTGCTGCTGGGGCAGTTGCTGATCGCGCGGCCTCGTACGGTCGTACTTGTGACGCACGACGTCGAGGAAGCGTTGCTGCTTTCCAATCGCGTGCTCCTGGTGAAGGACGGCGGCATCGCGCGCGACCTTGTTTTTGATCAGCCGCGTCCCCGGCATCGCGGCGATCCGGCGCTGGCGACCCTGAAGGAAGAGCTGCTCGACGGCTTGCTGACGGCCGAGCGCGACCTGGCTGCCGTTGCATAAGAAACGAAAGGATGACGATATGACTTCCAGTGGCTCGACGAACGGTCGCGTCTCGCGGCGAACGGTGTTGTCGGTCGGCGCGGGACTTGCCGCAGCATCGGCAGGTCTGGGTGGAATGCCGCGCGCGAAGGCGGCCGAGCCGGCGCCGCCGCAGCTGACCGTCGCGGTGATCGGAGACGGCCGCACCGGCGTCTGGGCTTCGCTGCGCGCCGGCGTGGGCGGCCGCAATATCGAGCAGGAGCTCGGCACCAAGATCGTCTGGCAGCCCGGCTTCACGGCGTCGCTTCCGGTGATGGAGGCGATCAAGGCAGGGTCCGTCGATTTCACATTCGCCACCGCGACCGCGGTCGTGAACGCGGTTCCGGCGCGTGTTCCGATCGTGCCGCTCGCGGCCTATCCGTTGCCGGTCCACGAAGTCGATTTCCTGGTGCAGGCCAATTCCCCGATCAAGACCGCGGCCGATCTCAAAGGCAAGAAGATCGCGCATCAGAACGGAACGACCGGCACCTACAGCCTGATCAAATATCTGGAGACTGCGGGGCTGAGATTGTCCGATGTCACGGCCGTCAGCCTGAGCGGGGCGGACGCGTTCACAGCCTTCGCGCAAGGCAGCATCGATGGCTGGATCCACTGGCAGCCGGCGACGGCGCTCGCGCTGACGAAGCTCGGCGGCAAGGCGCGCCTGCTGCCGGACGTGAAGACCTACGACTACGCCTTCTACGTGGCGCGCAGCGACGTCGCGACGAAGTATCCGCAGGTCTTCGCCAAGTTCGTGAAGATCATCCGGGAGACGCAGGCCTACATCTTCGCGCATCCGGCCGAATCCGTCGCGCTGTGGGCGTCGCAGGGCGGCTTCCCGCCGAACGGGACCGAACAGGCCGTCTACGAGAAGCTCGTCCGCGATGCCAGGTTGTCCGAATCGACCGCCGTGTCTCTGAAGCCGATCGACGAAGCCGCCGCGGCGTCGACCCAGGATCTCGCCGACAATTTCCAGGCCCTCGGCGTGCTGCCGAGCAAGGTCGACGTTCGATCGTTCCTGCTCGGTGCGCAATTCGACGCTGCCAAGAAGGCGGTCGCGCTGGAGCTCGGCGCATAAGCAGCGCCGACCCGCCAACAAAACAGAGAAGCATCATGAACGCGCAAGCCGGCGAGACGGTTTCGATTACGTCTGCCACCATCGGCCAGTTCGGCCGCTACCTGCTCAGTGCAGGAAAGAACCATTTCATCTCCGATCAACGCGTGGCTGTTGGCGGCCCCGGGGAGGCGATCACCGCCGGCGAATTGCTGTTGTCGTCTCTCGGCAGTTGCTCGCTCGGTCTGATCCAGAAGACGGCGAAGGAGCAGGAGATCGGTCTGCGCGAGGCCGGATCCGAGGTCTCGTTCCGCCGCCACGCCACCGATCCGACGCAGTACGAGTGGATACGCATCACGTTGCGCCTGTCCGGCGTGACGGCGCAGGAAGCCGAGACACTCGTCGCCGGCTTCACCGCCAATTGCCCGATCTACAACACGCTGAAGCGTGGCGGCCCCGTCGAGATATCGTGGACAGTGAGCTGACCCATGCCTGACAAGAAGCTTCATCTCGCCGCCTTCGTCTCCGCGGGGCCGGTCTCCGGCAGCCACGCCGGATGGCGGCATCCGAAAGCGGACGGCGATCTCCTGTCCGCCGCCTACTACCAGAATATCGGCCGGCTACTGGAGCAGGGACGTTTCGATCTGCTCTTCATTGCGGACATCCTGGCGATCCCGGATACGCTGGGCGGCAGCCTCGACAGCCAGCTCCGCTACGGTGCGCTGGGCGCGCTGCGGCTCGATCCGCTGGTCGTGCTCTCGATCATCGCGGGAGCGACGAAGCATCTCGGCCTCGGCGCGACCATCTCGACGACCTATGCCCAGCCCTATACGCTGGCGCGCGCACTCGCGACACTCGATCATCTCAGCGGCGGCCGTGCTGCCTGGAACATCGTCACCTCGTTCCAGGAGGGGGAGGCGCGCAATTTCGGCCTCACCGAGCAGCTCTCGCGCGACCAGCGTTACGAGCGCGCCGACGAGTTCCTCGAAGTCGTGACCAAGCTGTGGAATTCGTGGGAGGACGGGGCGCTGGTCCGGGATCGCCAGGCGCCGCTGTTCGCCGACCCCGCAAAGGTGCACCGGATCGATCACTCCGGCAAATGGTTCAACGTGCGCGGCCCGCTCAATGTCAGCCGGCCCCCGCAAGGCCGCCCTGTCTTCATCCAGGCCGGCGCCTCCGATCGTGGCCGCGATTTCGCGGCGCGATGGGCGGAAGTCATCTTCGTGACGCCGGGCCTGATCGACGTTGCGGTCGAATTCCGCAACGATCTGCGCGCCCGCGCCGTGCGGTTCGGCCGCGATCCGGACACGCTCAAGGTCCTGCCCGGCATCGTTCCGGTCATCGCCGACACCGACAAGCAGGCGAAAGCGCTGCACGACGAGCTCCACGAACTCTCGCATCCCGAATCCGGTCTCTCGACCCTGTCCTATCATCTCGGCGTCGACCTCTCGCGCTTCCCGCAGGATCAGGTCCTGCCGGAGAATCTCGATGTCCCCGGAGTCGAAGGCCACTATCGCGAGGTCTCCGAGCTGACGCGGCGCTCCGGCTTGAGCCTCGCCGACCTGGGACGACGCTATGGTGCGGGGAGAACCACCAGCGGATTCAGCGGCACGCCGGGCACGGTGGCCGATCGCATGCAGGAGTGGTTCGAGGCCGGCGCCTGCGATGGCTTCATGTTGCAGGTCCCCTATCTTCCGGGCGGCTTGGAGGAGCTGGTCCACGGCCTCGTGCCGGAGCTGCAGCGCCGCGGCCTGTTCCGCACCGAGTACGATGGTTCGACCCTGCGGGATTCGCTCGGCCTGCCTCGCCCGGCCGGCTGAGGGTCAGCGCATTCCAGGGCATGTCAAAGGCGGAGATGAAAGGCCCCTGGGAAACGGAATTTCTGATTCTATCGGTTTGGCGTGCAAAACCTCGCGCGCTTCGCCTGAACTAGAGAACCGAATTGCTCGCTTGGCAGCCTAAAGTTCGGGGTGCGCGAAGGTGGGCAGGCGATGAACGGTATCCGAACGGGTTTTCTGGACTCCATCGGCAACACGCCGCTGATCAGGCTGAGAATGCCGTCGGAGGCTACAGGGTGCGAGATCTACGGCAAGGCCGAGTTTCTCAATCCCGGCGGTTCGATCAAGGATCGCGCGGCACTCGCCATGATCGATGATGCCGAGCGAACGGGCAAGCTCAAGCCCGGCGGTGTGATCGTCGAGGGGACCGCCGGCAATGTCGGGATCGGCATCGCGCTTGTGGCGAATGCACGCGGCTATCGGAGCGTGATCGTGATGCCTGACACGCAAAGTCAGGAGAAGAAGGACATGCTGCGGTTGTGTGGCGCGGACCTGCGCCTCGTGCCCGCCGTGCCGTATTCCAACCCCGGTCATTATGCGCGCTATTCCGGTCAACTCGCCGAAGAGATCGGCGCTTTCTGGGCCAATCAATTCGACAACGTGGCCAATCGGGAGGGCCACTATCGGACGACCGGTCCGGAGATCTGGCAGCAAACGGGCGGACGCATCGACGGCTTCACTTGCGCCGTCGGAAGCGGCGGCACCTTGGGCGGCGTCGCGCGAGCTCTCAAGGAGCGAAATCCCGACATCAAGATCGCGCTGAGCGATCCCATGGGGGCCGCGCTCTTCAACTGGTTCACCAAAGGCGAGCTGACGGCGGAAGGAGATTCGATCACCGAAGGCATCGGGCAGGTCCGCATCACCAGGAATCTGGAGGGCACGCCGATCGATACGGCGTACCAGATCAGGGACGAGGAAGCCTTGCCCGTCCTTTTCGACCTCATCGAGCATGAAGGACTGGTGCTCGGTGGCTCGAGCGCCATCAACATCGTCGGAGCCATGCGACTGGCGCGCGACCTGGGTCCGGGAAAAACCATCGTGACCGTTCTTGCGGACGGTGGGCAGCGGTATCAATCGAAGCTGTTCAACCCGGATTTCCTGCGCGGGAAGAACCTGCCGATACCGCGCTGGATGAGCTAGCGGGTCGCCACCGGACTGTTGGACAGCGTCTCCCCCGTTCCAACGTCAAAGGCGGCAACCGCGTTACAACACACTGCGAGGTGTGCCGGTCTCACCGGTGCCGCTTGCTCTCAGCCCGGGCTTCGGCGCGCCGCGATCGCCGTCAGCTCGAGTTTGACGCCCTGACCGAGGTCCGCGACGCCGATCATGGCGCGTGCCGGCAGATGAGCCTCGGAAAAGTGTGCTTTCCACACCGTGTTGAAGGCGGGCTTCTCGCCAAGGTCCGTTGCGAATATGGTAACTTGCAGGACGCAGGAAAGGTCGGATCCGAGAGGCTCCAGCAAACGCGACAATTGGCCGAGCACGTCGTTTGCCTGACCGGCCATGTCGAGGCTCCTGTCCTCCGGAACGATGCCGCCGATGTAGAGCACGCCATTGTGCTCGACCACCTCGTGGAGCAATCCTTCGTACGGCAAGACACGCTTGATCATAAAGTCACCGATGATGTTGTAGGGGCGGGCGTGACCTATGGCACATTCCTGCGTCCGTGGCGCCCGAGCTGGATGTTAGCCTGTTCGGCGTCACCGGAAAATCCGTCCGGGGCATGACGTCGTGGCCATGGGCGCCGGTCTGCGTCGCCGTCATTCCTCCGTCCCCGGTCGGTCAGCTTTCATCGAACGAGAAGCGCGCGGCCCTGATCGATGAGGTGATGAAGCGATAGACTTCCTGCACGCGCCCGGTCTCATGCGTATCGGGGTGCGAGACCAGCCAGTAGCTTCGGACAAAGCGAATGCTGGGCAGCAGACGCTGGAGTTCCGGACAACGCTGGGCGGCATAATCGTGCAGGATTCCGATGCCGTGCCCATTCCTGACGGCCTCGAATTGCGCGACGACGCTGCCGCATTCGTAGCGGCGGGACATCAGGCGTCCAAGGACGGCCGTGTACTCGAGGGCGCGACTATAGATCAAGTCTTCAACCTGGGTGACGAACAGGCGATTGGCCAGATCGGTCTGGTCGTCGATCGGACCTTCTCGTTCGAGATAACGCCTGGATGCGTAGACACTGAGCGTGTAGTCGGTCAGCTTCGACACGATCAGCCGCCCCTGCTTCGGCCGATCCAGTGTGATTGCAATGTCGGCCTCCCGCCGGGACAGGGAAAAAGTCCGAGGCAGCGGCACGAGCTGGATGACGAGCCCGGGATGTCGTTCCGCCAGCAGGCCGAGTTGGTTGGCCAGATAATAGTTGCCGAGCCCGTCCGGCGCGCCGACGCGAACTGTGCCAACGAGCTCCTCGGCGACATTGCCGAGACTTGATCCCACGCGAAGAAATTCACTTTCCGCGCGTTCGGCCGCCGCCACCAGCGCCTCGCCCGCCGCGGTGAGCGTGCACCCGGTGGTGTGCCGCTCGACCAGCCTCGTGTTCAGGCTCGATTCCAGCGCCGTCAGCTGCCGTGCGACCGTCGTATGATTGAGCCGCAAATTCGTCGCGGCCTTGGATATCTTGCCCGCCCGCGCCACCTCCAGGAAGACACGAACCTTCTCCCAATCCATCGATCGTGCTTTCCGCCTGCCAGCCGCCGCGAGTCCCGGTCGCGGGGCGATCATCCGCCCGTGAGACAGGCCGATGTGGCAGAGGTGCGGCCGATGCGCAAGGTCATCCGCGCGCCGGCGGACCGTCGTGGCGCCCGACCTCCCGCAAGGTCGGATGTCAGCACACCGTCAGCCCGGACGCGCCGAGCGTCTGCGACGGATACTCGCCGAACATGGCGCGGTAATATTGCGAGAAGCGGCCGAGCTCGACGAAGCCCTGCTGGAGGGCGACCTCCGTGACCGTGGTATCCCGGGGGCTGCTTTCGCGCAGGACGGAGTGAATCGTGCAGAGCCGCTTGTGACGCAGAAACGTCACCGGACCGATGCCGAACACCTCATGGAAGGCGCGATGCAGGCTGCGCCGGGACAGGCGAAGGACCGAGCAGATTTCCGAGATGTGAACCGGCCGCGTTCCCGCTTCCTGCAGATAATCCTCGGTATCTCGAACCAGCTTCATCGCCGACGGCAGGTGGCCGAAATCGTCAGGCGGAAGCGCTGTGACCACGGTCGCGGTCACGCATTCGATGATCGCCCGTTTCCAGAATTCAGCCGACGAGTCCGACAGCGCGTCCCCATATCGCGTGAGATGCGCGACGATCTGCGACAGCCTGTCCGCCGCGACCATGCCGATCGTGTCACGCGCGCGATAATGGTTCTTCTCGCGCCAGGCGGCGGCATCGCAGAGCCGCGGCTCGCCGGCGAACACGTCGGGGAGCTCTGCGGGGTCGAAGCGGATCGCCGCATAAGAGGAGGCGCTCTGGAAAATCCCGTCATGCTCCGTCGCGGGAGGAATGACGAGAACATCCGCAGGCTGCATGTCGAAAGACCAGTGCGTGACGCGGCCCCTCGCACTGAGCAGCATGCCGATGATGAGCTTCTCGTCGGTGGCGATGCGCTGCGTGCGCACACCGACATTGAAGGTACCGATGCTGAGCGAGAAGCCGCCGATCCCGACATGGGACAGGGTGCCGTGAAGCCTGCCGCGCTCAAGCTGCATGACGTCGACATGCGAGCCTTTCACGGCCTGATGAAGCCCTTCAAAACTGTCGAGAACGCCCGTGCTCACCGAGAGATGTTCGCCCATCTCCTCACCTGCAACTGCAACGCGACTAAGATGTCGAAGCCAAGAGATCGCAATCAGCAATGAACCACTTTATTTAACAACCTGTCATGACAGCGCTGATTCAAATGGCAGCATCATGTCCTGAAATGGCGAGCGCGCGCATTTGTCTTTATTTTTCAGAGAAATCGGCGCGCGCATCGGCAGGTTGATGAATTCGGAACATTCTCCGTTAAGCTTGGCAGTGGTGCTCGAATGATTGGCACAAACTGCACATCACATGCAAGGCGAGTTGAGGTATCGTTTGAAGCTCAAAGGGAATTTTGCCTGTAACAACGTCAGGTGGAGTTGCCCTCAATGGCGGCTGTGCACGCTGGCGTGCGCATGAAGGAATCGAAGGAAGGGAAGAAGGGCTGACGTATCGAGACCCGTCAGGGGCTGCTGGCGGAGGAAATGGGAGGCGTAGCAATGCAGTTGAAGACAACAACGTTCGATCGCCAAGAACATCAGACATTAACCTTCGACCGATTTTTTCGAACGACACCCATTGGACCAGGCGCACGGGCGATGAGTCCTGCGTCCGTGCTGCACTTCGACTCCCTGGCGCCAAGGTCGCCAGTGAAGCGCGACGCACGAGAAAGTGACGTCATCGACGAGCGCGCTGTTGTGCGACGCGGCGAGGTCGCGGTCGGACCGTGCGGCGACACCGATCCATCAAGGACGCAGGATTTCCGGAGCGATTGTCCTCGGTAGTGCACGGACGGGTGCCTCGCCATGTCTCACGCCAACATCGCGGCCAATGACGCTTCTCCGGACATTCCGACCGCGGATATGGTCTGGATTCCCGGTGGCACGTTTCGCATGGGCTCCGACCATCACTATCCGGAGGAGGCGCCGTCCCACCGCGCGACGGTGGACGGCTTCTGGATCGATCGCACGCCGATCACCAATGCGCAATTTCGGGCCTTCGTGCGGGAGACAGGTCATATCACCGTCGCGGAAAGGCCGCCCAATCCCGCGGACTATCCCGGCGCGCTGCCGCATATGCTCTATGCCGGCTCGCTGGTGTTCCAGCCGCCTCGGCGAGTCCATTCGCTTCGCGACTGGAGTCAGTGGTGGACCTTCCTGAAGGGAGCGAACTGGCGTCATCCCTACGGACCGCGAAGCAACATCAACGTCCTCGGCAGCCATCCGGTCGTGCACGTCGCCTACGCCGACGCCTTGGCCTATGCGAATTGGGCCGGTAAGGACCTGCCGACGGAAGCGGAGTGGGAGTTCGCCGCGCGCGGCGGCCTCGAGGATCAGGAGTTTGCGTGGGGCGATGCGCTGATGCCGGGCGGCAAGCACATGGCCAACATTTGGCAAGGCGATTTCCCGACGCAGAACATCTGCGCAGACGGCTTCGATCGCACGTCGCCGGTCACCGCATTCCCGCCGAACGGCTATGGCGTTCACGACATGATCGGAAACGTCTGGGAGTGGACCGCGGACTGGTGGTCCGCCCGGCATGAAGCCGATGCCGCAAAGCCCTGCTGCATTCCGCAGAACCCGCGCGGCGGCGGCGAGGAGGCGAGCTACGATCCGTGCCAGCCCGCGATCAGGATCCCGCGCAAGGTCCTGAAGGGCGGCTCGCATCTGTGCGCCCCGAATTATTGCCGCCGCTATCGCCCCGCCGCGCGCCACGCCGAACCGGTCGACACCTCGACCAGCCATGTCGGCTTCCGCTGCGTCATCCGGCCAGCGCGGCCCGCCTCGTCCCCGACCACCATGAAAAGCGTCTGAAGAAGAACAGGGAGCGCCGCATGAGTAGCGAGAAGACCGACGTCGACACGGACCAGACCATCGACCGCCGGAAGGTTCTGCTCGGAACGACGTCCATCGTCGCCGCAGCAGCGCTGACATCGGAAGCCCTGGCGCAGGCGCAGAAGGCGGCGCCGGCGGCTGCCCCTTCAGGGACATCATCCGAGCGGAAGCCGAACATCCTCGTCATCTTCGGCGACGACATCGGGCAGACGAATTTGAGCTGCTATTCGTTCGGCGTAATGGGATTCAAGACGCCCAACATCGACCGCATCGCCAAGGAAGGCATGATGTTCACCGACTATTACGGGGAGAACAGTTGCACGGCGGGGCGGTCGACCTTCATCACCGGCCAGTCCTGCAAGCGCACCGGCCTCTCCAAGGTCGGCGTTCCCGGAGCGACGGTCGGACTGCAGGACCGCGACGTGACCATCGCGCAGGCGCTCAAGCCGCTCGGCTATGCCACCGGGCAGTTCGGCAAGAACCATCTCGGCGACCGTGACGAATATCTGCCGACCAAGCATGGCTTCGACGAGTTCTTCGGAAATCTCTATCACCTCAACGCGGAGGAAGAGCCGGAGAATCCGACATTCCCCAAGAACGACCCGTTGTTCAAACAGATCCCGCGGGGCGTCTTGAAATGCAGCGCCGACGGCAAGATCGAGGATACGGGTCCGCTGACGAAGAAGCGGATGGAGACGATCGATGACGAGACGTCCGACGCCTGCATCGACTTCATCCAGCGGCAGGTCAAGGCCAGCCGCCCGTTCTTCTGCTGGATGAACTTCACGCGCATGCATCTTTTCACGCATGTGCGCCCCTCGATGATCGGTCAGAGCGGCATGCCCGGCAATTATTACGCGGACGGCATGATCGAGCATGACGGCGACGTCGGCAGGCTGCTGAAGACGCTGGACGACCTCGGGATCACCGAGAACACGATCGTCATCTATACGACCGACAACGGCCCGAACCGGTGGACGTGGCCGGACGCGGCGACCTCTCCCTTCCGCAACGAAAAGGACTCGAACTTCGAAGGCGCTTTCCGCGTGCCGGCGATCATCCGCTGGCCGGGACGCATCAAGCCCGGCGAAGTCTCTACGGAGATGGTCTCCGGCCTCGACTGGTTCCCGACGCTTCTCGCGGCTGCCGGCGACGCTGACATCAAGGATCGGTTGCTGAAGGGGACCGACATTGGCGGCAAGACCTTCAAGGTGCATCTGGACGGTTACAATCAGCTCCCCTTCTTCACGGGACAGCAGCCGAAGAGTGCGCGCAACGAATTCGCCTACTTCAACGACGATGGCGTTCTGGTGAGTTATCGTCTGGGCGACTGGAAGGCCGTCTTCGTCGAGATGAAGCACCCGGGCGGATTTCAGGTCTGGATGGAGCCATTCACCTCGTTGCGCGTCCCGAAACTGTTCCATCTCCGCATGGATCCGTTCGAGCGGGCCGATATCGTATCCGATCAGTATTTCGACTGGCTGGCGCGCAACGATTTCATCATCGCGCAGGTCACCACCCATGCGGCGGTGTTCCTGCAATCCTTCGTCGAATATCCGCCGAGCCAGGAGCCCGCGAGCTTCTCGATCGACCAGGTCGCGCGCGACGTCGAAGCGAAGATCAAGGCGAATTTCGCCAAACCGGGCGCGAAGTAGCGTTCCGCCGCGCCACGCCGGACCGAACCGGCGTGGCGGAATCGGCGGCAATGAACCGAGGCGATGAGGGCATGGCCGAGGCGAGCGCGATGACCACCGAAAAGTCGCCGACGGCGGGCGTGCCGTCGCCTGCGCGCGGGGCCATCCTCGAGCTCAAGGCGCGCATCGGCAAGTCCGTGCTCGGACAGGATCACCTCGTCGACGGCATGCTGATGGGCCTGCTCGCCAACGGCAATCTCCTGATCGAGAGCCTGCCGGGATTGGCGAAGACGCGCGCGGTGAAGACGCTGGCGAAGAATCTTGCTGCGGATCTGTCGCGCGTACAGTTCACCCCAGACCTGTTGCCGTCCGATGTGACCGGCGCCGAGATCTACCTGCAGACCGAGAAGGGCGGCCAATTCCAGTTTCAGAAGGGGCCGATCTTCGCCAACCTCGTCCTCGCCGACGAGATCAATCGAGCCCCGGCCAAGGTGCAGTCCGCGCTGCTGGAGGCGATGGAGGAACGTCAGGTTACCGTCGCCGGCAAGACCTACCGGATGCCCGATCTCTTCATGGTGCTCGCGACCGAGAACCCGATCGAGCAGGAAGGCACCTATCCGCTCCCGGAGGCGCAACTCGACCGGTTCCTGATGCACGTCGTGATCACCTATCCCGACGAGGCCACCGAAGGCGAGATCATCAAGCTCAATCGTGCCGAGAATGCGCAGAAGGCGGAAGCGGGTGCCGCCACCCCGCCGCCGGTGCCGCAACAGGCGATTCTCGACGCGCGCGGCGAGATCGACGGCATCTTCGTCTCCGATCTCGCCGAGAAGTACATCGTCGACGTGATTTATGCGACGCGATTTCCGGGCCGCTACGGCGAGCCCTTGAGCAAATGGATTCAGATCGGGGCCAGCCCGCGCGGCAGCCTCGCCATCGACCGTTGCGCGCGAACGCGGGCATGGCTCGACGGGCAGGACTTCGTGACGCCCGACCATGTCCGCGCCGTGATGCACGACTGCCTGCGGCATCGGCTGATCCTGAGCTACGAGGCCGTTTCGCAGGGCGTCAGCCCCGACCAGGTGATCGACAAGATCGCCGAACTCGTTGCCGCAGCGTGAGGATCGGGATGACCGGGACATCAGCGAAAACGCCGGGTGTCTATGTCGATCTCGACGATCTGATAGCGCTCGAATACAGGGATCGCAGGGTGTCGTTCCTGCCGCGCCAGCCGGCGCATAGTCTTCTGTCCGGACGGTTTGCCTCGCGCATGCGCGGTCGCGGGCTGAACTTCGAGGAGATCAGGGACTATCGCCCCGGCGACGATGTCCGGGAGATCGACTGGAAGGTCACGGCGCGGCTGCAGAAGCCGCATGTCAGGGTTTTCAACGAGGAGCGAGATCGTCAGGCCTTGCTGGTGGTGGACCAGCGCCTGTCGATGTTCTTCGGCAGCCGGCGCGCCTTGAAATCGGTCACTGCCGCGGAAGCCGCCGCGATCGGCGCATGGCGGATCCTTGGTGTCGGCGACCGCGTCGGTGCGATCGTGTTCAACGACAGCGATGTCGTCGAACTGGCAGCCCGGCGCAGCCGCGCGACCGTGCTGCAGATCCTGTCGACCATCGTCGCACAGAACCAGGCGCTCGGCGTCGGGCGCGGCATCACCACGGCCTCCGGCATGCTCAACAATGCGCTCGACCACGCCACGCGGCGCGCGATGCATGACGCCGTGGTGGTCATCATCAGCGATTTCGACGGCGCCGACGACGCGACACGCAAGATGATCGGGGCGATGGCCCGGCACAACGATGTCATCGCGGTCCTGGTTCACGATCCCCTGCAAAGCGACCTGCCGGTCTCGAGCCGGATGACCATCACCGATGGCGAGCTGCAGATCCAGCTCGAGGTCGGCCGCGAGAACGTCCGCAAAAGCATTGCGCAGGCCTCGCACGACCGCCTGCAGGGCGTGTTCGCGTGGACGCACGAACTCGGCATTCCGGTGCTGCCCCTGAGCGCGGCGGAGGAGACCGTGCCGCAGCTCCGGCGCATGCTCGGCGGCCTGCCGGCCCGGCACGGTCGTGGTGGTGCTCATGCAAAGCCGGAGGCCGCCCTTGGCTGAGGCTCAACCAGTGATCACCGATCCCGTCGCGGGCCTGGTCGATATCCCGCTGCCGCACCCTGTGAGCCTGTTGCCCGCGACATGGAGCTTGCGGATCGTGATCGCGTTCGCCGTCATCGGTCTTGCTGTCGCGGCTTGGTCGCTGCTCGCCCGCTTTCGTGCCAATCGCTATCGGCGTGCGGCGCTCACCGAGCTCGATCGGCTGATGCGGACACCCTCCGCCGTTCCGGATCGCGTTGCGGCAAGTCTTGCACTGCTGGTGCGGCGGACGGCACTGGATGCCTTTCCCCGGGAAACCGTCGCGCCGCTCATGGGCGCGTCCTGGCTTGCATTCCTCGACCGTAGCTATGGGGGACACGAATTTTCGGACGGTCCGGGACGCCTGCTGGCAAGCGCGCCCTATGGGCGGACCGTTGTGCATGCAGGCGACCTGCAATCGCTGCAGCATCTCGTACGGCGCTGGATCAGGGGGCACCATGCTTGAGCTCGCCTGGCCATGGATGCTGGTGATCCTGCCGCTGCCGCTGCTCGTGTGGTGGCTGTTGCCGCCTTATCGCGCGCGGCAAGCCTCGGTGATGGTTCCGTTCTTCGACCGTCTTGCCGCTGCGACCGGCCAGACGCCGCAGCGCGGCGCCGTCGTCCTGCAGCGGCGGCGAGTCCAGATGGTGACGGCGGCCCTGATCTGGATGCTGGTCGTCGCCGCGCTGGCGCGGCCGCAATGGGTCGGCGATCCCGTGACGCGCGAAGTCTCCGCACGAGACCTGATGCTCGCGATCGACATCTCCGGATCGATGGACCAGCGCGATTTCCGCGGCGCGGACGGCGCGATGCTGACCCGGCTCGACGGCGTCAAGCGCGTGGTGACGGATTTCATCGCGCGGCGGCATGGCGATCGGGTCGCGCTGGTTCTGTTCGGCACCAGACCCTACGTGCAGGTGCCGTTCACGCAGGATCTGCAGACCGCGACCGCGTTGCTCGCGCAGACCGACGTCGGCATGGCCGGCCAGCAGACTGCGATCGGCGACACGATCGGACTGGCGATCAAGACCTTCGAGGCAAGCAAGGCGCGGCAGAAGCTCCTGGTCCTGCTCACCGACGGCAACGACACGGCGAGCCGTGTGCCGCCAGAGCACGCTGCCGATATCGCGCGCCAGAACGGCGTGGTCGTCGACACGATCGGGGTCGGCGATCCCACCGCGAGCGGCGAGAACCGCGTCGATCTCGGCGTCCTGCGATCCGTCGCCGAGACGACGGGCGGCCGCTTTTTCCGGGCCGAGGATGGCGGGCAGTTGCAGGAGGTGTACTCGGATATCGATCGTCTCGCGCCAACGAAGCTCGATACCTTGTCGTGGCGGCCGAAGCTGCCGCTGTTCCAGTGGCCGCTCGGCGCGGCGGTGTTGCTGGCGCTGCTGCTGTGGCTCGGCCTGTCGCTGGAAAGCGGGCTTGGCCGGAGGAGGGCAGTTGGCCATGCCTGACGCCCTCCAGTTCCATCTGTTGCGGCCGCTCTGGCTGCTCGCCCTGATCCCGGTGGCCGTCGTCTTTGTATGGATCCGCTGGCGGCAGAGCCCACAGGCGCAATGGGGCGGGGTGATCGCGCCGCATCTGCTCAGCCATCTCGTGGTGCAGCCGGGCACCGCGCGGGGCGTCAGCCCGCTCTATCTCGTCGCCGCGGGGCTCGCGCTCGGTATCGTCGCGTTGTCAGGCCCGACCTGGCGGCGCGAACTGCCTCCCTTCGTCGAGGACAAGGCGCCGTTGATGATCGCGCTGGCGCTCGCCGCATCGATGGGCGAGAGCGATGTCGCGCCGACACGCCTCGAACGCGCCAAGCAGAAGATCAGGGACTTGCTCGCCGCGCGCAGCGGCGCGCGAACCGGGCTGATCGCTTACGCGGGCACTGCACATCTGGTCATGCCGCTGACCGAGGATCGCGCCGTGATCGAACCTTTCCTCGCGGCGCTCGCACCCGGACTGATGCCGGCGGCGGGAAGGAACACGACGGCGGCGGTCGCGCTCGCCGCGGAGGCGCTTGCGCCCGAGACGGTGCCGGGGACGATCCTCGTCGTTGCCGACGACGTTGCCGGCGAGGACGGAGCGGTCCGCCAGGCTGCCGGGCGGAATGGTCTGGTGAAGCTCAGCGTCACGCCGCAGCATGCTGGCGGGGGGCTCGCACTCCGTTCCGACGTCGTTCCGGTCAGCGTCGACGACACCGATATCGGGGCGCTCGAGCGCCGGATCGAGACACGCTATCGGGCCGCGCAGGGTGATGCCTTCGGCACGCAATGGCGCGATGAAGGCTTTTGGCTGCTGTTGCCGATTGCGCTGCTCAGCCTGCTCTGGTTCCGGCGCGGCACCACGGTGACCTGGGTCGTTGCCTTCATCTGTCTTGCGCAAATCTCGTCCGCAAAGGCGGAGGAGACACGCCGCTTTGCCGATCTGTGGCTGACGCCGGACCAGCAGGGGCGCATCGCCTTCGAGCGCGGCGATTATGCGACAGCTGCCAAGCGCTTCTCCGATCCGATGTGGCGCGGCATCGCCGCCTATCGTGCCTTCGACTTCCTGGCGGCGGCCGAGGCGTTCGCGCACGTCGATACGCCCGAGGGGCGCTTCGCGCTGGGCAACGCCCAGGCCCAGAACCATGCCTATGAGAAGGCGATCGCCGCCTATGACGAGGTGCTCAAGATCTCTCCCGGCAACGCCGCCGCGACGACGAACCGGGCCATCGTGATGGCAGCGCTGCGGGCGAAGGAGGAAAAGCGCAAGAAGCAGGAGCAGGACGACAGCGCGCCGCCGGACGAGAAGGCCGACGAGATGCGCGTCGATCCAACCCAGAAGGGCGGCAAGACCATCAAGGTGACGCCCGAAGACCTGACCACGGCGGGCGCCGCCGAAGCCTGGATGCGCCAGATCCAGACCACACCGGCGGCCTTCCTCAAGATGAAATTCGCGATCCAGGCCGCAACGCAACCGGCAGGGGCGAAGCCATGAAGCATGCGCTCGCCATCGCGGCCTTGATGTTCGGCCTGCTTCTGCCTTCGGCGGCGGTGGCCCAGCAGAATGGCGCGGAGCCGATCCTGCGGATGACGATCGATCCATCGCGTGTCGTAGTCGGGCAGGCCGCGACGTTGCGGATCGAGGTGCTGGCGCCGAACTACATGACGGCGCCGCCGGAACTGCCGGACTTCCAGGTTCGCAATGCCGTGACTCGGCAGCTTCAGAGCGTCAATGAGACCGAGGAGCACGACGGCGTGACCTATGCCGGCGTACGGTTCGAATATGCGATCCATCCCCAGGAGCCCGGCAGTTACGCGATCGCGACTCAAGCGGTCACGGTCAAATACGCCGCCGAACCGCCGGCGACGCGCCGTGCCACGCTTGCGTTGCCGCCGATCGCATTCCAGGCCTTCATTCCCGATGCGGCATCCGCCCTGCAACCATTCCTGGCCGCGCACAAGCTGACGATCGAGCAGACCGTCGTTCGCTCGTCGGACCAGTTGAAGGTCGGAGACGCCGTCACGCGGACAGTGACCGTGAGGGCCGAGGGCACCCCGGCGATGCTGCTGCCGCCGCTGACATTCCCGGCGATCCATGGGCTCAAGCTCTATCCGTCGCAACCCTCGTTGCAGGACAAGGACGAGGGGCGCACCGGTATGCTGTCATCGGCGCGCGTCGACAGCGCGGTCTACATGATCGAGAGTGCCGGCGGATACGCCCTGCCTGCCATCGACATCGGCTGGTGGAACATCGGCAGCGGACGGATTGAGCAGGCTCATCTCGATGCCGTGCCTTTCGATGCCGCGGCGAATCCGGCGGCCGGAAGCACCGCGCCCGCCGACCGAGCGGACCAGCGCTGGAATTGGGCCGTTCTCACCGATCTCGCCGCCGACCATTGGCGGCTGATACTGCTCGGTGCCGTCGGCATTGCGGGGCTCGGTTGGCTCACGCCCGGCATCGCGCGACGCATCACGGATGCACGACGCCGGCGGCGCGAAGCCTATCGTCGATCCGAGGCATTCGCATTCAGCCGGCTGCGCCGGGCGGCGCGCCGCCGCGATGCCAGGAGCACCTATTTCGCGCTGCTCGATTGGCTGCCGCATCTCGACGCAGCCGAACCTCTGGACACCCTCAGCGCATTCAAGGGCGCCGCCCGCGATCCCGCGCTGGATCGCGAGATCGACGTGATCGAGGCAGAGCTGTTCGCAAGGCAGCGTGACCCGCACAGCCGCTGGTCGCCGCGTCTGCTGTTGCATCACGCGGCTGCCGCGCGGCGCGACTTGCGAAGGCGCAGCGGGCGAGGCGACGCGGCGCGCCGGGACCTCAATCCGAACGGCGTTTCGAGGACTCGGGAATACGCGGGAAGAACACCCGCCAGATGAGTGAACCAGGGCGGAGACCAATCAGGCAGAACGCAGGATTAGCAGTCGTAGTCGCGAGCGGCCAACCTCAGCAAGGAGTGTCAAATGAGCAGTGAGATGAAGAAGCGAGATGACATCGTCGCCGATTCCACATGCGGTGACAATTCGGCTATCGGTCGGCGAGCCGTGCTGCTCGGGACGTCAGCGCTCGTCGCGACGGCCACTCTGACCTCGCAGGCGATCGCGCAAGCCCAGAAGGCCGCGCCTGCCACAGCGCCGGCCGATGGCCGCAAGCCCAATATTCTCGTCATCTTCGGTGACGACATCGGCATTCCCCAGATCAGCGCCTACACGATGGGGATGATGGGATATCGCACGCCCAACATCGACCGCATCGCGCGGGAAGGCGCGATCTTCACCGATTCCTACGGTCAGCAGAGCTGCACCGCCGGCCGCGCCTCCTTCATCCTGGGCCAGGAGCCGTTCCGGACCGGTCTTCTCACCATCGGCATGCCCGGTGATCCCCATGGCATCCAGGATTGGATGCCGACGATCGCTGATGTCCTGAAGACCCAGGGCTACGCCACCGGCCAGTTCGGCAAGAACCATCTCGGCGATCGTGACGAGCATCTGCCGACCAAGCATGGCTTCGACGAGTTCTTCGGCAATCTCTATCATCTCAACGCGGAGGAAGAGCCCGAGGGCTATTTCTATCCGAAGGACCCGAACTTCCGGAAACAGTACGGACCGCGGGGCGTCATCAAGTCGACCGCGGACGGAAAGATCGAGGATACGGGGCCGCTGAACACCGCCCGCATGCCCACCGTCGATGAGGAGTTCCTCGGCGGCGCCAAGGATTTCATCGACCGGCAAGCCAAGGCGAACCGTCCCTTCTTCGTCTGGTTCAACTCGACGCGGATGCACGTCTTCACGCATCTGAAGAAGGATTCGCTCGGCAAGACCGGCAAAGGCATCCATGCCGACGGCATGGTCGAACACGACGGCATGGTCGGCGAGTTGCTGAAGCAACTCGACGATCTCGGCATCGCCGACAACACGATCGTCCTCTACACCACGGACAACGGCGCCGAACTCGCCCTGTGGCCCGATGGCGCGCAGACGCCGTTCCACGGCGAGAAGGGCACCACCTGGGAAGGCGGCATGCGCATCCCGATGATGGTGCGGTGGCCGGGCGTCGTGAAGCCGGGCACGCAGTACAACGAGATCATCTCGCTGATCGACTGGTTTCCGACGCTCTGCGCGGCAGCCGGCGTGCCCGACGTCAAGGAGAAGATGAAGACGGGGTTTGCCGGCGCGGGCGGCAAGAACTTCAAGGTCCATCTCGACGGCTACAACTTCATGCCCTTCTTCAAGGGAGAAGCCACCACGCCGCCACGCGATGCGATCTACTACTTCGACCAGGGCGGCAATCTCAACGCCATCAGGTGGAACGACTGGAAGCTGAGTTTCGCGACGGCGTCCAAGGGCAATATCGCAACGGCGACCCGCGAAGTGCCGGCATGGTCGCTGATCGCAAACCTGCGCATGGATCCGTATGAGCGCGGTCTGGAGGAAGGCGGTGGAGCCGTCGAATTCCTCGCCCGCAACATGTGGCTGATCGTGCCCGTGCAGGGCAAGATCAAGGAGTTCTTCTCCGACTTCGATCAGTACCCTTACCAGGAAGGCAGTTCGCTCAATGCCTCCGGCATCAACTACGGCCTGCTCCGGCAACAAGCCGCCTTGAAACGGCTCAACGAGCTCGAGCGGATGACGCCGCAATAGTTCGGAGAGGAAGCAACGAGCAGGGAAGGACAGGGGTCATGATGAGCCGGTTCGGCGCCATGCTGATTGCGTGTCTTGCGGCCATCTCCGTTGCGATGGCGCAGCCGGCCGATCCCTTGCCATCCTGGAACGACGGTGCGGCGAAGAAGGCGATGACCGACTTCGTCGCACGCGTCACCACGCAAGGCACGCCGGATTTCGTGCCGACGTCCGAGCGGATCGCGACCTTCGACAATGACGGGACGCTGTGGGTTGAGCAGCCGATGTATGTCCAGCTCGCCTTCGCGATCGATCGGGTCAAGGCGATGGCGCCACAGCATCCGGACTGGGCGACGCGGCAACCGTTCAAGGCGCTGCTCCAGCATGACACCGGGGCATTCGCGGCCTCCGGCCAGAAGGGCCTGATGCAGATCATGGCGGCCACGCATGCCGGCATGACCACCGAAGCGTTCGCGGATTCGGTGCGCGATTGGCTCGCTTCGGCGCGGCATCCGCGCTTCGATCGTCCGTACGACAGCCTCGTCTACCAGCCGATGCTGGAGCTGCTGGCCTATCTGCGCGCCAACGGTTTCAAGACGATCGTCGTGTCAGGGGGCGGCGTCGAGTTCATGCGGCCGTGGATGGAGCGTGTGTACGGCGTCCCACCCGAGCAGGTGATCGGCTCTTCCGGCGTCGTGACATTCCAGGCCGGCGCCAATGGCAGACCTGAACTGATCAAGGAAGCGAAGGTCGAGTTCATCGACGATGGGCCGGGCAAGCCGGTCGGAATCAATCGTTTCATCGGCCGCCGTCCGATCCTTGCGTTCGGCAACTCCGATGGTGACCTGCAAATGCTGCAATGGACGACGACAGGCCCCGGCGCGCGCTTCGCCGGTCTCGTGCATCACACCGATGCGGAGCGCGAATACGCTTATGACAGGAACGCGAAGTTCGGCAGGCTCGACAAGGCCCTCGATGCCGCAGCGTCCGCCGGCTGGACCGTCGTCGACATGAAGCGGGACTGGAAAGTGGTCTTTCCATCCCTGACTGCGTCCGCCGCGACGGCAGGAGGCAAGCCATGAGCGGCTACGACATCTTTGCCTGGATCGTCCTCCTCATCCTGCTGGCGAGCTGCGTCGGCGTGTTCTGCATCGCCGGCTGGTTGCCGGGGCATATCGCGAGGACCCGAGGCCATCCATGGGCGCAGGCCGTGACGGTGGCGGGCTGGGTCACGCTGATCTTCGGCCTCGCCTTCTGGCCGCTCGCATTGATCTGGGCCTATGTCGACGTGCCCGCACCACGCAAGATGGAGGACGCGTGATGGGTATCGCGATCATCAACAGCTATCTCGTGCTGCTGTTCCTGCTCGTGCACTTCAAGATCGTGCCGTTCAACCTGTTCTGGAAGGTGTCGCCGGTCCTGGTGATGCTCCTGACCTTGTTCGGCCTCCTGGTTCCGATGGGATGGGGCGCTCCCCAGGGATCGGCGCTCGTCGTCCGCAACGCAGTGTCGATCGTGCCGGATGTCGCCGGCGAGGTCACGGAGGTGCCGGTCGTAGCGAACGCGCCGCTGAAGGCCGGCGACATGCTGTTCACGATCGATCCGCAGCCTTACGATGCGCAGGTGCAGGTGATCAATGCGCAGCTCAAGCTGGCATCGATGCGATTGTCGCAGATGACGACGCTGTACGAGCGCGATGCAGGCCGCGCCTTCGACGTCGAGCAGCGGCAATCCGAGGTTGACCAGCTCAAGGGCCAGCTTCAGGCCGCGCAGTGGAATCTCGACAAGACGGTGGTGAAGGCGCCCGCCGACGGCTACGTCACGAACCTTGCGCTGCGCAAAGGCGCTCGGGTGTCGAACCTGCCCTTGTCGCCGGTGATGGCGTTCATCGACACGGCGAGCACGATCATCGGTGTCGAGATCAATCAGATCGACGCGCGCTACATCGCGCCCGGACAGGAGGTCGAAGCCACCTTCAAGTTCGCGCCCGGGCGGATCTTCCCGGGAAAGGTCGAAAGCGTGCTGCAGGCCGTTGCGACGGGGCAGGCGCAGACGTCGGGCACGGCCGTCGCTCCGAGGGCGATCGAGGCGGTTCCGTTCGTCGTGCGCGTCAAGCTGGACGATGCGGCCTTCGCCGCACGCTTGCCCGCGGGCGCGACGGGAACGGCGGCGATCTACACCGATCGCCTGAAGCCGACCCATGTCGTGCGACGGGTGATCCTTCGCCAGGTCGCGATCCTCAACTACGTCAACCCGTTCTGAGCAGGAGGCATCATCGTGAAGCGTGGCGTCTTCGGAGCATTGGCACTGATGCTGTGGATCGCGTCCGCAGAGGCGCAAGCGACGCCCGACGACCTCGCGGCGCGCGATCTCCATCGCCGCGCCGTCGAAGCGATGATCTGGGCGATGCCGGCGGTAAATACCGACCTGATGCTGCAGGCGATGCTCGCGACCACGAAGGCCGGGGTCAACGAGGTCGTCTATTGGTCGAAGCCGGTGAACTGGAAGAACCAGACGCTGACGCCGAACCCGGATTCGATCTACTTCATGTCGTTCTGGAACGTGAAGGACGGCCCCATCGTCATCGACATTCCGCCCGCGCAGGGCGGCTCGATCGCCGGCAACATCGTCACCGCTTGGCAGATGCCTTTGGAGGATGCCGGCCCCGAGGGAGCCGACAAGGGGCGGGGCGGCAGATATCTGATCATGTCGCCAGACTACAAGGGCAAGGTGCCCGCCGGGTACATCCCGCTGCGGTCCGACACGTCTAGCGGGTTCGCGCTGCTGCGCTCGAGCCTCGCCAGTCACCGCGAGTCCGACATCGACAAGTCCGCCGCCTACGGCAAGCGGATCAGGGTCTATCCGCTGGCACAGGCCGCCAATCCGCCCCCGACCAGGTTCACGGATGCGTACGACACGATGTTCGACGCCACCATCCCGTACGATGCGCGCTTCTACCGCAATCTCGATCGCGTGGTGCAGAACGAACCCTGGCTCGATCGCGACCGGGTGATGATCGATCAGCTCAGGACGATCGGCATCGAGAAGGGCAAGCGGTACGATCCCGATCGCAAGACCGAGGAGATCCTCGATTCCGCCGCGCGCGAGGCGCACGCGTTGCTGTCGCGATGGTACGACGCCGGCTTTCCGGTCATCAACCCGGGCATCCGCTGGTTCCCGGCGGCGATGCCGGAAATGGTGAAAGCCGCGCAGGGTGGCTACGCCGATCCGAATGCCTATCCGGTCGACGTACGCGGCGTGACCTACACGCTCGGCTTCACCGGCATCAAGCGGATCGGGACCGCGCAGTTCTATCTGATGGTCGGCAAGGACAGGGATGGCCAGCCGTTCGACGGCGGAGCCACCTATCGGCTGATCGTGCCGCCCAACGCGCCGGTCAAGCAATACTGGTCGGCGACGGTCTACGATCGCGAGACCCACGCGCTGGTCCGCAACATGCCGCGCGCGAGCCGGGCCTCGATCAGCGACGGCATCCAGAAAAACGCGGACGGGTCCATCGACGTCTATTTCGGCCCGAAGGCGCCGGACGGCAAGGAGGCCAATTGGGTCCCGACCGACCCGAGCCGGAAGTTCGAGCTGTTGTTCCGCCTGTATGGACCCGAGAAGCCATTGTTCGACCACAGCTGGAAGTTGCCCGACGTCGAACGAATGTCTGTAACGGCAGGCGGTTCGACCAAATGACACGACAGAATCAGTTACAGATGACAACGGAGAGTTGTGCGATGAAAGCCCGTCTCTTGACCGCCGCCGCGCTGGCAATCGCCGGCGCAATGCCTGCGTCCGCGCAGACGCCGACGCCTTACGCGTTCGAACGCGGCTACCCGACGGCCGACACGACCAGGAGGGCACGCGACGATGCGGACTTCGAGCGCGCGATCACGGCCTATCGCTTCTGGTATCCGACCGTATCGGTCGAGGGCATCTTCAACGGTAACCGCGAAGCCGGCATCAAGGACGGCGAGAAGATGGGCATCGCCGCCGCAGGGCCACGCCAGATCGGGTTCACGCTGAATTCCGACACGCCCTACGGCTCCGCCGTGATCGACGTGAGCAAGAACCCGGTGGTGATCGAAGTGCCGCCCGGACCGTATATCGGGCTCGTCAACGACCACGACCAGGGATGGGTGCTCGATATGGGGTTGCCCGGTCCCGATGCCGGCAAGGGCGGCAAGCATCTCGTGCTCGGACCGGACTACAGGGGCGAGGTGCCTGCCGGCTATCACGTCGCGCGCTCGAAATCGTACAAGAACCTGCTGGCAGTCCGGGCGCTGCCGGTCGGCGGCGACGTCGACAAGGCGATGGACGCGTTGCGTGCCCTGAAGATCCATCCGCTCGGCAGCAACGCCGACCTCGTGGTCGTCGATACGACGAAGGAGAAGCTCGACAGCTCATCCCTGCGCTGGGAGGACAATATCCAGTTCTGGCAGGTGCTGAAGCGCATCGTGGACGAGGAACCGATCGTTTCGTCCTTCCTGCCGATGTATGGCCTGCTGTCCGAACTCGGAATCGAGAAGGGCAAGCCGTTCGCCCCGGACGCACGCATGACGGACATTCTCACGCGCGCGGCCAAGGCGGGACGGGACCAGATGCTGGTGTCCGCCTTCGACAGTGCGCGCCCGGATCGCGTCAACTGGCCGGATCGCAGGTGGGAGTGGGTCGGCCTCACGCCCGGCAGTGCCCAATTCGAGACGCCGGCCGGGATGGACCTGGAGGCGCGCGATCGCTGGTTCGCGCAAGCCATCGTCACGTCCCCAGCCATGTTCCGCCGCACGGCCGGCGCCGGGTCGCTCTACTGGATGAGCGTGCGCGACAATGCCGGTGCGTTTCTCGACGGCGGCAGGAACTACACGCTGAGCATGCCGCAGCCGGTGCCGGGCAAGCTGTTCTGGTCCGTGACCGTCTACGACACCGCCACGCGCTCGCAGGTCCAGACCGACCAGGACAGAGGCGCGCTGCGTTCGATGTTCGAGCTGAAGGACATCAAGGGCTCGGCTCCGGCCACGCTCTATTTCGGTCCCGACGCGCCCGCCGGTCACGAAGCGCACTGGATCAAGACGCAGCCTGGCAAGGGTTGGTTCGCCTATATCCGCATCTACGGGCCGGAGGAGTCCGCCTTCGACCGGAGCTGGAAGCCCGGTGACTTCACCGAGGTGAATGCGACGACGACCGGGAGCGGATCGAAGTGAGGAGCGTCGCGCAACAATCGAACGATCGCTCCTGTGCCGATACGGATCGGCCAGGGGAGGGGTGACCATCGAGGGTTCGAACGTCCGGTTGGGGGCGAACGGAATGCAAGCATGTCGAGATCGGATACCAATCTGCGAAGCGTGGGGAGACGAGCATGAAAACCATCAATCGTTGCAAGCCGGTTGCGTTCGGAGCGATCTGTGCATTGGCCCTGTCGGCAGTGCCACGTCCTGCGCTGGCTGATTCCGGCGGAATAAGCTTCTGGCTGCCCGGCGCATTCGCGAGCCTGTCCGCCGCGCCGGCCGTGCCGGGTTGGGCCTATGAGACGATCTACATTCATCTGCAGCAGAGTGCGGGTGCGGGGAAGAATTTCGTCACCAGCAACGGCATACCCGGATCGGTCGTTGCCGGCATCAATGCGCATGCGGACGTTCTCGTCGAGGGCGTCACCTACACCTGGGCTCAGTCGGTTCTCGGAGCACAGGCCGCCCTGACCGTGCTTGCCGCGCCCGGAAATGTTGGTGTCGGCGTAGACGCGACGTTGACCGGGCCGAGAGGCAACACGATCTCGGGCACCGCATCGGACAATCGCACGACGGTTTCGGACGTCCTCTATCAGGGCACCCTGAAGTGGAATCAAGGCGTGCACAACGAGATGTTCTACATCATGGGGAACATCCCGAGCGGGACTTATGACAGCACGCGGCTTGCCAATCTCAGTTTTGGCTTCGTCGCGGTCGATGTCGGCGGCGCCTACACCTATCTCGATCCGAAATCCGGACACGAGTTTTCCGTCCTCGCCGGCGTCACCTACAACGGCAAGAACAGCGATCTTCAGTATCAGAACGGCATCGACTTTCATCTCGATTGGGGATTGTCGCAGTTCATCGCCAAGAACGTGCATGTCGGACTGGCCGGTTACTACTTCCAGCAGCTCACCGGCGACAGCGGAGCCGGCGCCACGCTGGGTGATTTCAAGGGACGTGTCGCCGGTATCGGGCCTCAGATCGGCTTCCTGTTTCCGGTGGCCCAGGGCTATCAGGGCTATCTCAACCTGAGAGGCTACAAGGATTTCGCCGCCGAGAACCGGCCCGAGGGATGGACGGCCTGGGTGACATTCCAGCTCTCGCCGGCGATGCCGGAGACCGCGTCGTCGAAACCGATCGTGCGGAAATACTGAGGGAGGCGGGCGAATGCTGCGATGAGCGATACGCGCGCGACCAGCCGGAGGCCGGTCCGTATCGGTTTCCGCACCTCGATCATCACGGTGTTCGTCGCCGCGGTGCTGATCGTCGGGCTGACGCTGGTCTATCTCAGCTTTCAGCGCGTATCCGTGATCACCCGGACGGCGGCGAGCACCTTCATCGAGAAGGTGGCGCAGCTCGGCGCCGACCGGATCGACTCCCAGTTCAAGAACGTGCGCGATGCGCTCGAACTGCTGGCGGGCATGCCGTCGATCCAGGAAGCGGACATAGCCGACAATGCGCGGCTGTACGGCCTGATGGCATCGATGCTGCACAACAATCCGCAGCTCTTCAGCCTCTATGTCGGTTACGAGGACGGCTCGTTCCTGGAAATGGACGTGATCGACCGGGCCAATCCCAGGTTTCGGGCGAGCCTGAAGGTGGACGACGACGTCGTCTACCGGGTCGTCGTGATCTCCCGCACCGGCGCTGCCGCGGTCGCACCTGTCACGCTGTTCCTGTCGGAGAACCTGATCCAGGTCGCTGAAGCGGCGGGACCTACGGACTATGATCCGCGCCGGCGGCCCTGGTACGTCGACGCCTTCAAGGATGACAAGACGTTCCTCACGGGACCCTACGTCTTCTATGCGACCGGCGAGCCCGGCTACACGTTGCGCATGCCGCTGAAGGAGGGACGCCGCGGTGTGGTCGCGGCCGACCTTCTGCTCAACCGGCTGGAGGAGCTGCTCGACAAGCAGGGGCTCGGTCAGTCCGGCGTCGCGTTTCTCTTCAACGACGACGACCGGATCGTCGGACATCCCCGCATGCATCGCCTGATGGAGGCGATGCCGGGGCGCGGCGAGGAGTTGCCGAAGGTCGCGGCGATCGGGCTGACCGGATTGTCCGCGGCGATCGATGCCTGGCGCAAGCACGGCGCCGCGCAACAATTCTTCGCCGACCAGGACGGGCGAACGCTCGTGGCCGCCTTCCATCGCATCGAAACCACGGGCAGCGCCAATATCCGGCTGGCGGTGATCGCGCCGCTCGATGAATTCTTTGCCAAGATCATCTCGGAGCGCCGTGCGCTGTTTGCCCTGGCGCTCGGCTTCGTGCTGGCCATGCTGCCCTTTGCATTCTGGATCGGTTCGCTGCTGGCGGAGTCCTTGCGCGATCTGGCGCGGCAGACCGACGAGATCCAGAGCTTCGAGCTTGCCGATCGTCCGCCGGTCCGATCGGCAATCGGCGAGATCGACGAGCTCGGGCGCTCGGTCTTCACGATGCGCACAGTGGTGCGCAACTTCGCGAGCTTCATCCCGCGGCCGATCGTGCGCCAGCTGATCGAATCCGGGGCGTCCCTGCAGCTCGGAGGCACGCGGCGCGAGGTCTCGGTCCTGTTCACCGACGTGGCCGATTTCACGGCGAAGACGGAGAAGGCCGACCCCACGCAGGTCATGATCTTCACCTCGCGCTACTTCGCCGAGATGTCGGAGGCGATCATGAGCCACGACGGCACCATCGACAAGTTCATCGGGGATGCCGTGATGGCGCTCTGGAATGCGCCGGCCGACGATCCGGATCACGTCCTCCACGCCTGCGAAGCCGTGCTCGAGTGCCAGCGCCGCGTCGCGGGCCTGAACAGCGCGTTCCACAGCCAGGGGTGGCCCGCCTACACGACGCGGTTCGGGCTGCACGTGGGAGACGCCGTGGTCGGCAATGTCGGTTCCGCCGAGCGCATGAACTACACGGCCCTCGGCGCGACCATCAACCTGGCCTCGCGGCTGGAAGGCCTCAACAAGAACTACGGCACGCAGGTTCTGGTGAGCGCCGCGGTCAAGGCTCGCGCCGAGCCGCGCTTCGCGTTTCGCAGCGTCGACGAGATCAAGCCGAAAGGGTTCGCCGAGGCCGTGACGATCTACGAACTCGTCGGCGAACGCGCGACATCCGATGTGTCGCTCTGCGAAAAATGGGACGCCGTTTATGCATCCATCCGCCGCGATGCGCAGGCGACGGCTCTGCTCCGGATCGCCGATTTCCTGGCGGACTATCCCCAGGACGGAGTCGCGCGATATCATGCCGAACGGTTGCGCGATGCCGGTGCGCCGGGAGTGGCAGCGTGAGCTGCCGGCACGTCGACACAAAGACGCCTGCGCGCCCGCGCCGTATGATCGTCGACCGGCGCCGGCTGCTGCAAGCGGCCGGCAGCCTTGTCTTCGCGGCGTCCGCGCCTGCCATTCCCGCGATCGCGCAGGAGCGGAGCAGGTTGCGGCTCGGTTATCTCCACACGGTCGCCGTCGATGGTCAGATCCTCACCGGCATCGACCGTGGCTCGTTCGCGCGGCATGGGATTGATTTCGACCTGGTCGCGTTCGACACCGGCCTCGAGGCGGTCCAGGCGATGGTGCGGGGACAGCTTGATGTTCTCTCGGCCGGCGCCGTGATTTCAAGCTTCCTGCCTCTCGGCGGCTATACCGCATTCCTGGTCAACGACGTCGAGATCGCGACCGCCCAGCTCTGGGTACGGCCCGACAAGGGCGTGAAGACGTTCGCCGATCTGCGCGGCCGGCGCATCGCGACAGCAATCAGGACCACGGCTCACATCTTTCTCGATCGGGCGCTCCGCGCCAACGGGCTCGTCCCCGCGGATGTGGAGATCGTGAACAGCAACATGTCCCAGGCGGTCAATGCATTCATCGCAGGTGACGTGCCCGCCGTTGCGCTCTGGGTGCCCTTCAATATCCCGGTACGCGAGAAGGTGCCGACGGCGATCAAGCTGGTGGACGCGTCGGCCTTCTACCCGCAGTCGGCCGTGGTCGGCGGCTGGGTCGCCCGCCAGAACCATTTCAATACCAAGCGGGATGTGTTCGCGCAGGTCATTCGCGGTTGGGCGGACGCCAATGACTACATGATCCGCAATGTCAGGCTGGTCACTGAGGCCCTGCAGAAGAACCACTATCCGCAGGCGACGGTTGCCGACATCGCGGAGGCGCTCAAGGCGCAGAAGATGTTTTCCTCGCGCGAGTGGAAGCGGCTCTATGCCGATGGCTCGGTGACGAAATGGCTGCAGCAGGCCAGCGATTTTTTCATTGCCGAGGCCGGGACGACCGGTGCGAAGCCGGCGACGGAGTATTTCGACCCAAGCCTCTATCTGGCGACGATCTAGCCGAGCAGGCAAGTTGGGCAGGCGCGCCCGTAACTGGTTGCGCCGTCGGGATCGGGCCGGGGCCCGCAGGCGGGATGTCCAGGACCGGTCTGGAATCCCGAGGGATTCCAGACCGCTTCCTTGGGCTTGTTGTCTTGGATTTTGCTTAGCCGAACTGGTTCATCGTGTTGTGGGTACCGCCCGCCTTCAGGGCAGCCTCACCGGCGAAGTATTCCTTGTGATCGTCGCCGATGTCGGAGCCCGCCATGTTCTGATGCTTCACGCAGGCGATGCCCTGACGGATCTCGGCGCGCTGGACGTTCTTCACGTAGCCGAGCATGCCCTGCTCGCCGAAATACTCTCGCGCCAGGTTGTCGGTCGAGAGCGCGGCCGTGTGATAGGTCGGCAGCGTGATCAGGTGGTGGAAGATGCCGGCG